>CAVUQG010000011.1:0-388849 GCA_963743555.1 uncultured Solirubrobacterales bacterium | reverse complement strand
ATCGTCGCGTCGATCTCAGCGATCAGCCCCTCGCGCAGATGCGCCGGGGCGATCAGAACCTTGCGATTGCGCAGCGGACGCCCGTAGCCGGTGAGGTTGTTGAACATGTCGGCCACGTCCGCGCCGATGTCCTCGTTGATCGTGAACAGGCCGAAGTCGGTGTACAGGCGCGCGGTAGCCGAGTGGTAGTTACCGGTGCCGACGTGTACGTAGTTGCGTACGCCATCACCCTCCCTGCGTACGACAAGCACACACTTGGCGTGCGTCTTCAGGGCCGGCTGCCCGTAGACGACGTGCACGCCCGCCTCCTCCAGCGCCTTTGCCCAATGGATGTTCATACGCTCGTCAAAGCGCGCCGTCAGCTCGACGAGCGCGACCGCCTGCTTGCCGCGCTCAGACGCCGCGATCAGATCGGGAACGAGCGGCGAGTCGTCGCTCGTTCTGTACACGGTCTGCTTGATCGCAAGCACATTCGGGTCGGCCACCGCCTGTTCGACGAAGCGCTCAACCGAAGTGGCGAAGGAGTCATAGGGATGGTGCACGAGCACGTCGCCCTCGCGCATCGCGGCGAACACGTCCGGGCGCTCGCCCTCGTGGCGCAACAGTCGCGGGTGCGTGACCGGCGCATACGGTGCATTGCGCAACTCGGGCATGCCGGGAAGCTTCACGATTTGCCACAGCGCTCCCATGTCGAGCAGCCCCGCCACGGGGTAGACCTCGTCCTCGCGCACGCCGAGCAGGCCGATCAGCTCCTCGCGCAGGCGATCAGAGCAGCTGGTGCCGAGCTCGACGCGCACGATCTCGCCGAAGCGGCGCCGGCGCAGCTCATCCTCGACGGCCTGCAGCAGGTCGGCGGCGTCGTCAGAGACCTCTAGGTCGGCATCGCGGGTGACTCTGAAGACGTCGTAGTCGACGATCTCCATGCCCGGGAACAGAGCATCGAGGTGGTGGGCGATCACGTCCTCCAGTGGCACGAGCGTAATGCTTGCCGCGAGTGCGCCGCTGCTCGGCGTCGCGACTGCGGACGCGGCTGGGGACTGTCGCTCAGGATGTGTCGCAGTCACCTCTGCAGCGGGGTTGCTCGGGGCAGCGACGGTGGGGCCCGGAGAGCGCACCGCCACAAAGCGCGGCAGGATCTCGGTCGGCACCTTCACCCGCGCGAACACAGTCTCGCCGCCGGCGGGATCGCGCACCAGCACTGCCAGGCTGAGCGACAGGTTCGAGATATAGGGGAAGGGGCGACCCGGTGCGACGGCGAGCGGTGTCAGCGCCGGAAAGATCACGCGCCGGAAGTGCTGCGCCAAATGAGCACGTTGCTCGTCGTCGAGCTGCTCGAAGCCGACGACGCTCACGCCGTGCTCGGCCAGCGCTGGGCGCAGGCGGGCTTCGAAACAGTCGCTCAGGCGACCCCCGAGCTCCAGTACGCGCTCGCGGATTCCGCCGATCGTCTCAGAGGGTGTGCGTCCGTCCTGGCTGGGGTTCTCAACGCCGGCGTCGATCTGGTCGTGCAGCCCTGCCACGCGCACCATGTAGTACTCGTCGAGGTTGGTTGTGTAGATCGCGCAGAACTTGACGCGCTCGAGCAGCGGAATCGACTCGTCCTCGCCCAGCTGCAGCACGCGCTCGTTGAAATCCAGCCACGAGAGCTCGCGGTTTATGTACAGGGAGGGATCCTCCAGCCGGCGGTCGGCTTGCGGGCTCTCGCGATTGTCGGGTTGGTGATCGTCGCTCATCTCGTCGCTCAACTCTTCTATGCTCGCAGAACCCTATGGCTATGGCCCGCCAGCTTTGGCTGCTCCGTCACGCCGACGCAGAGCCCCACGGTACGCGTCCCGACGCAGAGCGGCAGTTGACCGATCGCGGCAAGGGCCAGTCCTACAGTGCCGGTGTTGCGCTGGCGGCAGCTGAAGTTGAGTTCGCCGCGATCCTCGCGAGCCCGAAGGCTCGTGCACGCGAAACCGCCGAGCTGGCGCTGGAGCAGATGGGCGAGCGCGAGCGCGCGCTGCTTGAGCTGCACCCGCTGCTCGCCGGCGGCATCCGCGCACGCGAGGCGCTTGAGCTGCTGGCCGGCGTCGGCGCGGATGGTCCGGTGCTGCTCGTCGCTCATGAGCCCGACCTCTCGGGAATCGTTGGCGAACTCACCGGCGGTCGCGTCGACCTGAAGAAGGGTGGCCTCGCCGTCGTACGGCTAGGCGCCGGTGGTGCTGAGCTCGTACTCCTGATGCGCCCCGCCGAGCTTGCTCTGATCGCCGAGGTCGCCTCCGCCGGCATCTAGTCCGCCGGCCTCGCGCGGGCTGTGCGGCTCTCCGCCGGCGACCGAGCCGCTCGGGGCGACGCCGTCGCGGGTGTCAATGCGTGTGAGCTGCTCATCGATGCTCGCTTCTGTCTGCTCGGCAGGTTCCGCGCCCTCTTCAAGCTGTGCGTCGTGGTGTTCGGCGGCGAAGCGATAGCCGATCCCGAAGTGAGTGTGGATGTAGCGCCACTGCGGTGAGGCCTTCTCAAGCTTCTGGCGCAGCTTTCGCACGAACACGTCAACCGAGCGGTCGCCGCGCACCATCGCATAGCCCCACAGGCGCGAGTAGATCTCCTCGCGCTCGAGCACGCGCCCTTCGCCGCCGGCAAGCAGCTCGATCAGCTCGAACTCGCGCCGCGTCAGCTCGAGGCTGCGCCCGGAGACGAACGCCTGGAAGCGGTCGGAGCGGATCTGCACCTCGCCGGCGGACACAGGCTTTGACTCGGTCCGCGCGGTGGCGCGACGGCGGCGCCTGACCAGGCCCTGGACGCGCGCGATCACCTCCTCGGGGTGGCAGGGCTTGGTGATCCAGTCGTCAGCCCCAAGGCGAAGCCCGCGAACCCGCTGGGCGACGGTCGAGGGTCCAGTACAGACGACGATCCCGAGCTCGGGCAGTGTGCCGCAAAGGCGCTCCAGCCATTCCCAGGCGGGCGGTCCGAGCACGGCAAGATCGACGACCAGCGCGCTGAGGCGCATCGAGGCGATCGCGTCGGTCGGCACGGGGCTGGCAAGCACCCGATGCTCCCAACCGAGACGGTCCATGCGCTTGCCGAGAACCTGAATGAAGCCGCTGTCGCGGTCGAGCACCGCGATGCGCAACGAGGACGTGCCCCCTGCGCTCGAAGCGACCCCTTCATCCGTGGAGAGGATGCCCGTCGTCATCTAAGCGCAGTGTATAGGCGCTTTGCGTGCGAATGGCAAGAGGCGCAGACGATAGTCACAGGATCTTCACAGGCGTGTTACCGCTGTTTGCGGCGGGAGGGTCAGAAGGTCGTTCAAAATGACCTGCACGTCTCAACACCCCTTTGTGTGGAGCGGGGATTTATTTTGGTACCTAACCTTTATCTAAGCCTTCGTAAGGGGGGTGTTGGGCAGACCATTCAAAGATGAGCATACGCCCCAGATGAGCCATACGCCCCGGAGTCGCGGAAATACGTTTAGTTGCCGAGCGGGTTGGTCTGGTCGGAGAACTCGCGGAACAGCCCGGTCACGACGAAAGCGACCTGCTCGCCGACATCCACCGCGTTGTCGCCGATGCGCTCGAGCGCGCGTGCCACGAGGATCATGTGCATCGCCCACTCGCGCGTGTCGGCATCGTCGCCGATCTCAAGCGCGTGGCGGAAGATCTCGCGGTTGAGGCGGTTGATCTCGCGATCCTGGCGGGCGAGGTCTTCGGCGAGCCCGACGTCGCGACCGGAGAAGGCCGCCTTGCACTGCACGATCTCAGAGCGGGCGTAGGCCCCCATCTTCAAGATCAGCTCCAGCACCTCCGGGCGCACCGGCGGCTCATAGCCCGACAGCGGGATCAGCTTCGCGATGTTCACGCACTGGTCGCCCATCCGCTCGACGTGCACGATTACGTGCAAGAGCGCCGCTACCAGTCGCAGGTCGCCGGCCACCGGCGCCTGTGTGGCAAGCAGCGAGAGGATGCCCTGGTGGACCTCCAGGTAGCGCCCGTCGACGCGGTCGTCGTCGGCGATCACCATCTGGGCGAGCTCGACGTCCTGGTGGGCGAGCGCCTCGAGCGTGCGGTCGAGCTGCTCGATCACGACGTCGAGTCCGCCCAGGGCGCGATTCTCAAGCTCCTGTAGCTGCTGCTGGAAGTGCTGGCGGCCCTGCTGGACGCTCAGCCGTACGGCTTGTCCGGCGTTTACCTCAGAGCTCATGGTCGAACCGTGCGTGTCGGCTAGGGGGCTGTGGATTGCACTCTTCGTTCGGCAGTGGTGCGGATTGCGGGTCGTCGTTGCTGCGAAGATCCTCAGCCGAACTTCCCGGTGACATATTCCTCAGTCCTCGAGTCGTGCGGGTTGGTGAAGATCTGTTGCGTCGGGCCGACCTCGACCAGCTCGCCGCTGAGCATGAACGCGGTGCGGTCGGCAACGCGTGCGGCCTGCTGCATGTTGTGCGTGACGATCACGATCGTCACCTTGCTCTTGAGTTGGTCGATCAGCTCCTCGATCTTCAGCGTGGCGATCGGGTCGAGCGCCGAGCAGGGCTCGTCCATCAGGATCACCTCGGGTTCCACGGCCAGTGAGCGCGCGATACACAGGCGCTGCTGCTGACCACCGGAGAGACCGGCGCCCGCCTCTGAGAGGCGGTCCTTGACCTCGTCCCACAGGCCCGCGCCGCGCAAAGCGGTCTCGACCTTGTTGTGTAGGTCCCCACGCCCGCGCGAGGCCAGCCGCAGCCCGGCGGCGACGTTGTCGAAGACCGACATCGTCGGGAACGGGTTGGGCTTCTGAAAGACCATGCCGATCGCACGCCGGACGGCGATGACGTCGACGCTCGAGTCATAGATGTCAAAGCCGTCGAGCAACACCTTGCCCTCGGCACGCGCACCTGGCACCTCCTCGTGCATGCGGTTGATGCAGCGCACCATCGTCGACTTGCCACAGCCGGATGGGCCGATGATCGCGGTGACCTCGTTGGCGTGAAAGTCGAGGTCGATGCCCTTGACCTGCGCGACATCGCCATAGAAGGCGCGCAGCTGCTCGAGCTTGACGGCGAGCCCGTCGCTGACCGTCGCGCGCGCTTGGGCAGGGGCGGTCGGAGCGCTCTGCGGGCTCTTAGGAGATTGGCTTCGGCTGGGGTCGAGCATCTGCGTGTGCTGGTCGTCGGGGCTCATCGTAGTCCTCCGTGTCGGAGACGGGGGACTTGGCTCATCTGCACTCATCGTGGGCTCCCCCGGGGAGATCGTGGGCTTCTCTACGCTCATCGTCGGCTCATCAGCGCTCATCGAAGGCTGCTCCTGCGCGCCAGCAGCCGCGCGAAAAGGTTGAGTAGGAGGATCATGACGACGAGTGTCAAGGCCGCTCCCCAAGCACGGTTTACCACTGCTGTGGTCGGAGATGTGACATCCGTGTATATCTGCATCGGCAGCGAGTTCATGAAACCGCTGAGGTTGAACCCGGTCTTCATCGTCGCCCCGGCGGTGAACAGCAGCGGCGCGGTCTCGCCGGCGGCGCGTGCGATCGCCAGCAGAATGCCGGTCAGCAGACCTGGCAGTGCGGTCGGCAGCACGATCCTGAAGATCACCTTCCAGCGCGGCGCGCCAAGCGCCAGTGCCGACTCGCGCAGCGAGCCTGGCACGAGCAGCAGCACGACCTCGGCCGCGCGTGTGACCACCGGCAGCATCAGCAGCGACAGTGCGAAGGCACCCTTGTAGGCGGCGTAGGAAGTGCCGGTACCGACGATCAGAGCGATGTAGATGAACAGCCCGAACATGATCGAAGGCACGCCGGTGAGCACGTCGATGAAGAAGCGCACCGTGTGTGCGAAGCGGCTGGACTTGCCGTACTCGACCAGCCAGACAGCCACACCGAGGCCGAGCGGCACGGCGATCGCCGAGGCAAGCGCGACCATCTCGATCGTGCCGAGGATCGCGCTCTTGATGCCGCCAATCGAGGAGGCCGCGAAGAAGGTGTTGCCGGTTGGGTCGGTTGTGAAGAATTTGATGCTCCAGGAGCCGAGCCCCTTGCTGAGCAGGTAGTACACGATCAAGACAAGCGGCACGAGCGCAACGCCGGTGGCGGCCACGACGACACCGCGCGCAATGCGGTCTTTGCGTCGCCGCTTGGGGCTCAACGAGAAGCGCTCGAAGGTTGGCGCGGGAGTGCTCATCGAGTCGGCCTCGCCGCCGGATGGGCCGCGCTTGCCGGGCGGACCGTGCTCGCCGATTGGGCCGGACTCACTGGGCCACGCGCCTGTCCTGTGCACGATCTCATATGCCCGCTCCCGCTCCCGCCGGACCCGTCTGGGCAAAGTCCGCCGCCGTACGCTTTGGCCTGGTCGAGCGCGCCGCGCGCAACACCAGCAGGCGCGCAATTGCGTTGACAAGCAGCGTCAGCACGAACAGCACGAGGCCGGCGGCGAACAGCGCTGAGCGGTGCAGTTCCTGGGCTTCGCCGAACTCGTTGGCAATCGCCGCCGCGAGGCTGTAGCCCTGGCCGAACAGGTGGCCTCCAAGTTTGGGATCGTTGCCGACGAGGATCGTCACGGCGATCGTCTCGCCGATCGCGCGGCCGAGGCCGAGCATCGCCGCGCCTGAGATGCCGCTGCGGCAGTAGGGCAAGACAGCGGTGCGGATCATCTCCCAGCGTGTGGCACCGAGGCCGAGCGCCGCCTCCTTGTGGTCGGCGGGGACGGTGCTCATCACCTCGCGCGAGAGCGAGCTGACGATCGGCAGGATCATGATCGCAAGCACCAGTCCTGTGACGAAGTAGTTGGGGATCGTCGCCAGGCCGCCGCCGACAAACGGCACGAAGGACAGGCGGTCGGCGACCCACTGCTCGGCCGGCAGCAGCTTGGGCGCTAGAAAGAAGATGCCCCATAGCCCATAGACCACCGAGGGCACGGCGGCCAGCAGCTCGATCAGGATCGTGACGGGGCCGCGGATACGCACTGGACACAGCTCGGTCACGTACAGGGCGGTCGCGACCGCCACGGGCACGCCGATCAGCAGCGCGATACCCGAGGTGATCAAGGTTCCGACCAGCAGCGCGAGTGCGCCGAAGTGGTTGGTGCTGACGTCCCAGTTGTTGCCGAAGGTGAAACCGAGCACGCCGAACTTCGAGAACGCCGGGCCGGCTTCGCCGACGAGCTTGACGAAGAAGTAGACGATCAGCGCGAGGATCGACGCCGCCAGCGTGGTCAGGCCCCAGCGCAGCGCGCGATCCGGGAGGCGCGCAAGCGGCGAGCGCTCGAGGATCGAGTGCCCGCCGCTTGCTACAGATGCCGCCTCCATACGACTACCCAGCCGCCGACCGTCGAGCCACGCTTGGTGTGCCCGACTCCATCGTCGCCGTCTCATCCACGATGAGCGGGACTCTATTTGGCCGGCGGCTGTCAGTCATGTCAGCCCGCGATCGGGGCTCCGTTGCACTGCAGAGCGGTGACCGCTTCCTTGGACTTGGTCAGGATCGCTGCCGGTAGCGCCGCGTAGTCGGCCTGGCTGAGGATGCTCTGACCGGAGCCGAGTCCGTATTCCAGGAACTTCACGACGCCCTTGGCGGCCGATTCGCCACCGGGCACGCCGGCCTTGCACATGTCCTTGTAGACCACCACGAATGTCTGCGAGGTGATCGGGTAGGCCGTCGGCGCAGCGGGGTTTTTGATCTTGATGCCGAGGTTGGCCGGCACTTCGACCCCTTCCGCTGCCGCGCTGGTCGAGGCGAGCGTCGGTTCGACGTAGTTGCCTGCCTTGTTCTTGACGCTGGCGTAGGTGAATTTGTGCTCCAGCGCGTAGGACTGCTCGACGTAGCCAACAGAGCCGGTGCTCTGCTGCACGGCGCCGGCGACGCCGGCGTTACCCTTGGCGCCGGTGCCCGTGGGCCACGGCACGGTCTTGCCTTCGCCGACCTTGCTCTTCCATTCCGGGCTCACAGAGGCCAAAAAGCCGGTGAAGCCGGAGGTCGTGCCGGAGGAGTCGGAGCGATGGATCACCGTGATCGGCGTGGTCGGCAGCGTCACGCCAGGGTTCAGGCCGGCGATCGCCGGGTCATTCCAGGTTTTGATCTTGCCGAGGAAGATCTCGGCGATCGTCGGGCCGTCGAGCTTGAGGCCGCTCTTGACGCCCGGCAGATTGTAGGAGACGGTGATCGCGCCCAGGAACATCGGAATCTGCTGGACGGGACCGACCTTTTCGAGTGTGGCGAAGTCAGCCGGCTTCAACGGCGGATCGCTTGCGCCGAAGTCCACGGTCTTGCCCTCCAGGGCCGTGATGCCGGCGCCCGAGCCGACCGGGTTGTAGTTGACGGTCAGACCCGAGATGCCCGAGCCCCACTGCTGGTAGACCGGGGCGGCAAACGTCGAGCCGGCGCCGGAGATGGTCGCGGACGAGGAGTTCGCCGAGGTGCCGGTTGAGCTTGAGCTCGATTTACCGCACGCGGCGAGGGTGACTGCGAGCAGCGCGCAACTTGCTAGCACGCCGATCTTGTTCTTGTTCACAACGTCTCCTATGACTGGATTTTTGGACGGCGAGCAGACGAACAGGCCCCTGCGCCGGCTCAGTTCAGCGCAGTCTCTTCAATCGATGGGTGCCCCGTTGTGAACATCTCGTGAAAGCTCGGGCGCATGTCCCCACGGCTGCGGCTGGAAGCGATAGCCAAATCCTGGGTGGGTATGAATGAAGCGTCGGTCGGGCATCGCCTGCTCCAGCTTGCCTCTAAGCTTGCTCACATAAACGTCGACAGAGCGGTCGCCGGCGCGCAATTGCCCGCCCCATACGGCCGCGTACAGGTCCTCGCGCGTGACGATCGCGCCGGCCCGCCCGGCCAGGGCGCCGAGCAGCTCGAACTCGCGCACCGACAACGTCAGCGCACGGCCGCTTGCGAGCACCAGACCCTCGCCGAGCCTGATCTCGAGCTCACCCGCATAAAGGGTGCTGGAACTGTCCTGGTGCACGGCCACCGACACCAGGGTGGCGCCAGAGACCCTTTCAGGGGTTGCAAAGTCGTGATCGACTCGTAAAGAAGTCGTGAAGCGGATGACGCCGGGGCGGTCCTGTGCATACCCTTGTCGGATGTCCATTCTGCGCCGCGCGGCCGATCCGACGCTTGTCACGCTCGTCGAGAACGCCGCCAGCAACATTTTGCGCTCCGGCGTGCTGCTGCGCGAGCTGCTGGCAGAGCTGCCCGAGCGCTCCGGCCTGGCAGAGGAGGTCAAGTCCTTCGAGCAGGAGGGCGATCGCATCACCCACGACATCATCCACCGATTGAGTAGGAGGTCCCGCCCACCCGGTCGGCGGCTGCAGCGGCCGTTCGACTCGGCCGACGGCTACGCGCTGGCCACGGCGCTCGACGACGTGATCGACCACACCGAGCAGACGGCGGCGCTGTTGCAGCTGTACGGGGTGGAAGCGCCGATGGAGCAGGCCGTCGAGCTGGCCGACGTGCTTGTCGGCGCCGACGAGCAGATCGTCAAGGCGCTGCAGCAGCTCTGCGCTGCCGGCGAGCCCGGGCCCTATCTGGTCGAGATCCACCGCCTGGAGAACGAGGGCGACCGGCTGCTGCGTGACGGTGTCGCCTCGCTGTTTGCCGGTGGCGCGGCCGATCCGATGTTCGTGATCCGCTGGAAGGACATCTTCGAGTCGCTGGAGGCCGCGGTGGATGCGTGCGAGACCGTTGCCCATGTGATCGAGGGGATCATGCTCAAACGCGGCAAACGCCACTGATTGTGTCAGCATACGACGACATGCGGTACTTGTAATCGTTCGCTGACGTGATAAGGTTGTCGGCGTACGTTGACAGGTTGTCTCCAGGCGCCGAGGATATGAGCACGCAAATAGATTCGCTACGCGACCTCGCGACCGCCGTTCACGCGCGCCGGCGGCATCTTGGCTTGAGCCAGGAAGAGCTGGCGGCGCGAGCGGGCGTCTCGCGCCAATGGGTCAGCGCGTTCGAGAGAGGACGGCCGAGGGCTGAGCTGGGCCTCGTGATGCGCCTGCTCCATGTGCTCGATCTGCGCTTCGCCCTGGTCGAGCGCGACAGCGATAGTCGGTCTCCCGAGCACGGGTCGGTCGATCTCGACGCCTTGCTGGAGGAACATCATCCGGCTGGGCGCAAGCGCGGGGTATGACAGACACTCTGCTCGTGATTCTGGACGAGGCCGTTGCCGGCACGCTGTCGCGCGCACGCGGTGGCAGGCTCAGCTTCGACTATGACGAGCAGTACCGCGCGCGCGACGGCGCCACCGCGCTCTCCCTGTCGATGCCCCTCCAGGTCTCCTCGCACGGAGATCGCGTCGTGACGCCGTGGCTGTGGGGCCTGCTCCCCGACAACGAGGCCGTATTGCGTCGCTGGGCGCGGCACTTTCACGCCTCGGCGTCCTCGCCCTTCTCACTGTTGTCGACGCCGGTTGGCGAGGACTGCGCCGGCGCTGTGCGCTTCGTGGCGCCGACGGAGCTGGATCGAGCGCTGGGCCGAGCTGGAGAGATCGCATGGCTCAGCGACGAGCAGGTGGCTGAGCGTCTGCGCGAGCTGCGTGAGGACTCGACCGACTGGCTCGGTCGGTCCTTTACTGGGCAGTTCAGCCTCGCGGGGGCGCAGGCGAAGACGGCGTTGTTCTTCAAGGACGGGCGCTGGGGTGTGCCATCGGGCTCTACGCCCACCACTCATATGCTCAAGCCCGCGGTCGCCGGTCTCGATGATCACGACCTCAACGAGCACCTATGCCTCGATGCCGCGCGACGCGCCGGCCTGATCGCGGTTCGCACCGAGATCGCTCGCTTCGTGGACGAGACGGCCGTCGTCGTGACGCGCTATGACCGTGTCGTGAAGGATGAGGTGCTGCGCGTGCACCAGGAGGATCTCTGTCAAGCGCTGAGCGTACCGCCGATCCGCAAGTACCAGAACGAAGGCGGACCGGGTGTGGCGAGCGTGGGCAAGCTGCTGCGCGAGGTCATGGCCCCCGATATCGCCGAGGATGCCGTCTGGCGGTTCGCCGATGCGCTGGTCTGGAACTGGTTGATCGCCGGCACAGATGCCCACGCCAAGAACTATTCGCTGCTACTGGCAGGCAACCAAATCCGTCTTGCGCCGCTCTACGACATCGCCTCGGCACTGCCCTACGGGGCCCACGAGCGGAAGCTGCGTTTCGCGATGAAGCTTGGGGGCGACTATCGCGTGTATCCGCAGCACAACAGGTGGCCGGCGGCGGCCCGTGACCTTGGCCTTGACCGTAAGGCGCTGATGAGACGTGTGCATGAGTTGACGGATGTGGTGCCGGATGCACTCGCCGATGCCGCCAAAGCGCCGGATGTCGTTGCGCTCGAACGCGAGTTGCCCGGCAGGCTGCTCGATCTCCTCAACGATCGTGTGCTCAGGTGCCGGAGCGTGCTCGAGGCGCGCTAAAAGCTGCTCGCCGGCGCGCTGGTCTGGATTCGGGCCCCGCTGGGATCGCCGACGAAATAGATTTGGAAAGGAACGTTCGTGCCTTTCGTCGGTACTTCCGGCAGTACCGCGCGTCCCGCCGCCACGATCTTCACCCCGCTGCGTGCTATGGCGTATACGACGAGGTTCTGCTGAGCCGTTTGGGAATTGTTTGCCACGCTGCCAGAGAGGGTCTCCTGAGCGCCTGCTTCGATGCTCGAGTGGGTGCCGGCGATGCTCAACTGGGGGATGTCTCCAGACGTTTGCGTGCCTTCTCCGACGAGCGCGCTTGCGCTCGCTGGCACGCTACTCGCGGTCACCTGGTCGTCGACCCAGATCGTTTCCTGTCCCGGCAACAGCAGCGAGACTGTCGTCAGCGAAGGCTCGAGCCCCGAGGCGTTGTTCTGGTAGAGCACGCTCCCGTGCGCGTCGCGCACAGTCACCTCGATCGGCGCGTTCTCGAGCGTGTGCGTGGAGGTGTTGCGCAGCGCCACGACCACGGCGCTCTGAGAGCTCGAATGGATCACGGCGCTCTGCAGCACCTTCACGCTTGGGCTCTGCTTGGTCACGGCCGTGCTCTGCGCGGCCAGCACGTCGTGTTTTGCCTGACGTTGCAACTCGGCGCTGCGTTCCTGTGTGCTCTCACAGCCGCAGAGCACGACCGCCACGAGACCAACGCCAAGCGCCGCGGTGGCAGCACAGGCACGCCCCCCTCGTCGCGACGGGTCACGCCAACGCCTGGCGAACGCGCCAAATGCCGCTGTCCCACCCCGGGCACGCCCAATCCATCCCCAAAACGACAAGCGAGGAGGGCACCCGAGCCTCGGGTGCTCACCGCCGGCGCGGTATCTCACCCGAACGCCCCGCTGACGTACTCGCGCGTGCGCGCTTCGCGCGGGTTGTCGAAGATCTGCGCACTGGGCCCGTACTCGACCAGCTCGCCCAGGTGCATGAAGGCGACGTGGTCGGCCACGCGCATCGCCTGCTGCAGGTTGTGCGTGACGATCACGATCGCCACGCTCTGGCGCAAGCCGACGATCAGCTGCTCGATCGTCGCAGTGGAGATCGGGTCGAGCGCCGAGCAGGGCTCGTCGAGCAGCAGCACCTCCGGGCCGGCCGCAAGCGCGCGGGCGATACAGAGCCGCTGCTGCTGGCCGCCGGAGAGGCGCAGCGCCGGATGGTCGAGGTTGCCGGCTACCTCGTCGTAGAGCCCAGCACGGCGCAGCGCATCGATCACAGCCGGCATCAGATCGTCGCGCGAGCGCCGTTTGCGCCTGCGCGCTCCCCGCTCGCCGTGCTCCTCGCGCAGCGCATAGGCGACGTTCTCGAAGATGCTCATGGGAAAAGGATTGGGCTGCTGGAAGACCATCGAGACACGCCGCCTGAGCGAGTTGACCTCGATCTCGCCGATCTCCTGCCCGTCTAGCGTGACGCGCCCGGCGCGCGCGGCCCCGGCGGTGATCTCGGTGAGACGGTTGAGCGAGCGCAGCAGCGTCGTCTTGCCCGAGCCCGAGGCGCCGATCAACCCGAGCACCTCGCCCTTGCGCACGGGCAGGCTTACGTCGCGCACCACCCACTTCTCGCCATAGGCAAGCCACACGCCTTCGATGCGCATGCGCTCCTGGACGTCGGCCGCGGGTATCTGTGCGCCGGCGCTTGAAAGGGGGCCGCGGCTGGGGCGCTCGGCCGTAGCGGTCGCCGCGCCCGAACCGTTGGACGGCGGGCTGACGACGGTCGGATCGCGCTCGATGACGATCCGTCGCACGGGTGGGGGCATCAGCGGGTCCATGGGCACCTCGTCTCCTCGTCGGTGGGCATCGTCCGCGGGCTCATCGGTTCTACATGAATGGGTACGGGATCGGTCGATGCGGAGGTTGGCGTCAGCGGATCCACGGCAAGGCCCCTGTCATGGTGCGCCAGCGACCGGCGGCGCTGAGGCTTTGGCCGGTGCCGGCGCGGCTGGCATTGAGCCGCATCACGATGATGTTCAGCGCAAGCACCATCAGCAGCAGTACGAAAGCCGCCGCGTAGGCCTTTTCGTGTGCGTTGCCTTCGCCGGCGGGCGAGTTGAACAGCACGTAGCTGGTGAGCGTGCCGCCGGTGCCGCGCAGCGTCGATAGCAACGGCGCGCCGCCCGCGCCTTCCAGGCGGATCGTCGCGCCCAGCAGGATCACGACGATGGCGGTGTCGCCGACGATGCGCCCGACGCCGAGCGTGATGCCGTTGGCGATGCTGGGACGCACGGACGGAAGCAGCACTTTGCGAATTGTCGTCGCCTTCGTCTTGCCGAGCGCATAGGAGGCCTCACGCACGTGCGCCGGCACCTGCAGCAGCGCCTCGCGCGTAGAGGCGACAACGAGCGGTAGCGCCAGCAGCGACATCATCGCGCCCGCCGTCAGGAAGGAGCGCCCGAACACCGCGCCGCCAGCCGAGGTCTGCGAAAGGAAGGCAAGCGCCGGGCGCGCGAACAGCGCAAGGCCGAACATCGCCAGCAGCACGCTCGGCGCGCCCGCGATCATCTCGACGCCCGACTCGACCAGCCGCGCAAGCCAGGCGGGCCGCTGATACTCGCTCATCCAGACCGCCAGCCCGACGCCCAGTGGTGCGGCGATTGCCATGCCCACCGCGGTCAGTATCAGCGTGCCCTCGATCGGGTCGAGAAACCCGCCGGAGATCGCCTGATCCTGGGAGGCGCTCGGGTGTTCGATCAGCAGGCTGGGGCGCAGGTAGGAAACCCCCTTCACGAGCATGAACAGCACGATCGCGGCGGCCATCGCGCACAGGCCGATCCCCACGATCCAACAGAGCAGGTAGGCGACGCGATCGGCCAGCGGCCAGCCGCGGATCGAGTCGCGCTGCTTGGTGGGGCGGATCGATCCGGCGGGAGGCGTGGGGATATGGATCGTGCCGGGCGTCGGCGCGAGGGCTGGGGGTGCGCTTGCCATAGACGCCTAGGCCCGTGTCCGCGGCTTGTGCGGATCGTCGGGCTGGGAGGGGTGAAAGCTGGATGCGCGGATGTTGCAAAACGCCGATGCCCCCCCCGCGCGCGCGGGGCATCGCCCTTTTTGTAGGTCCGTCGCTGTGTTCACGTCCTGACCCCGTAGCGCTTCATCGGCTGCTTCGCGGCCCAGCCGGCGAGCGACAGCAGCGCGCAGGACACGAGCAACACGGCCGCCATCGCGTACAGCGTGTGTTCAACCGGCACCACGTTGAGGTCCTCGACGTAATGGACGATCGTCGCGGCTAGCGGCCTGACCGGCTCGAAGAAAAAAGTGGTCCCGTCGAGCGGGTTGGGCGAAAAGCCGCGTGAGCCGGCAACCATCGCGAGCATGATCGCCTCGCCCAAAGCACGCGCGGTGGCGAGCACCGCGGCCGCGACGATCGCGGGCCGCACGGTGCGCAGCGACACACGCCAGGTCGTGCGCCAACGGTTGACCCCGAGCGCCGCCGAGCCCTCCGTCCACGAGCGCGGCACCGACTCCAGCGCCCCGGCGATGATCGCCACCATGATCGGCACGATCATCACCGTCAAGATCAAGACAGCCACGCTCAGGTTGGCGCCGGTCAGCTGCACCACGTACTCGACCGAGCGCTTACGCTGCTGGGAGATGAAGTTGTGTTCGACCCACGGGGCGATCGCCAGGATCCCGATCAGCCCGTAGACGACCGACGGCACCCCTGCCAGCAGGCGGATGGTTGGGTCGATCGCGCGCTTGATGCGAGCGGGGGCGAGCTCGACGACGAATACCGCCGCCAGGATCGAGATGATCATGCCGAAGATCACGGCAAGCCCGGAGGTCAGGATCGTCGCCCAGATCAGCGGCCAGGCTTTGAAGTGGTAGATGTAGTTAGCGGGATCCCGGGGCCCGTTGATCATCGCCTCGAACTGCGTGTCGACATCGCCGCCGCTACCGAACCAGGCCAGCCCGTTGTGCGAGAACGACGGCCAGGCTTTTGAGAAGACGGTTATCGCGATGCCCGCGATAACCACGAGCACGCCGACCGCGAGCGTGCGCAACAAAAGCTCAGTGCGTCGCTCGGCGGCGGCCGCTCCGCCGCCGAGGAGATGCCTCAATGCGCGGCCACTGAGAAGACTCTTCAACATGCCGCCTCCGAGAGGATGTCCGAACGCGCCGCCGGGCCGCCCCTAGGGCGACCCGGTCGGGCGCAGGGTGTTAGTGGACCGCGATCCACTCGGAGTTGATGATCTTGCGGGCCGTAGCGTTTTTCGAGCTGACGATCCATTCGATGAACTTCTTGGCGGGCCCTTTGGGAGCGCCCTTGGTCACCATCCAGAAGTTACGCACGCCCTGGTATTGCCCGGACTTAGCGTTCTGCAGCGTGCAAGGGATCCCCTGGTAGCCGACCGCGTTGACGCCGCTGGTGAAGGCAAACGACACGAAGCCGATCGCGTCTTCGTCGGTTTTGACCTTGTTCTGCACGAGCCCGTTGCTTTCCTCGGCCTCCGCGCTGGGGGAGATCTTCAGCGATTCGCCGAGGAAGATGTCCTGGAAGGCGGCCTGCGTACCGGAGGAGGCAATGCGGTCGACAAGGTCGATCGGGCCTGAGATTTTGGCCCCGGGCACTTCGCTCCATTCACGCACGTCGCCGGTGAAGATCGCCTGCACCGTCTGCTGGTTGAGGTTCGCGATCGGGTTCTTGGGATTGGTGATCATGCACACGCCGTCGCGCGCGATCTTCGTGAACACGAGCCCTTTGGGATCGCCTTCTTCGGGGTTGCGCGACACGTCGCCGATGTCAACGCGCCCAGCGGCCACGTCGGAGACGCCGACATCAGAGGTGCCCTGGTTGATTTTCGGGGTGGGTTCTTTGGTCGCTTTGTGGTAGGCGGCGGCAAGCTGGGTCATCAGCGGGAAGACGGAGGTCGAGCCGTCGATCAGCAGCGCACGCGCCCCGGCGACGGCGGGCACAGCCAGCGCGAGCACGGCAATCAGCGATACGGTCAGGGTGCGGGTGGGTCGTCGCACGTGGGGGACTCCTTTTGCTGGGTGGATGCGGCAAGTGCGGACGCCCGCGGGCATGCCGAGCCCGAGGGTGCTCAGCGCAGTGTCCAGGCCAGCTCGCGCCGCCACGTGAACAGGACGTTTTCAAGTTGAGAAGAATTGGTGAACATCGGAGCGAGCGGCTTGCGAGAGCGCGCGAGTTCTCAGCTCGTTCACAAGTCGGCACCCGAGCTCAGTCAGCCTTGCGCGGTGCTTCGTGCGTCGTGCGTCTCGATAGCCGTGCTGCTGCTGTGCGCGGCCACGGCCCAAGCCGAAATCTCGCCGGTAGCTTCAATCGACGGGCCGTCCGCTGAAATAATCGAACTGGGCGGCGCGGCGATGGCCGCCGACGGCACTGGCGGGATCGTCTACCGCAAGCGCGTGGAAGGCCGCGCCCACATCTTCGCCTCCCAGTACGTAGGAGACAAATGGGAAGCGCCGCAGCGCGTGGACGTGGGGGAGAAGTTCGAATCCTCCTTCCCGGCAATAGCGGCAGGCGAAGGTGGCCGGCTGGTAGTGGTGTGGGCCAACCACTACTCCTCGACAACCGACGGATTGTTCTCGGCCACGATGGACCCGGGCTCCGCGGGTTTTCAGCCGCCGGTTCCCGTCGATCTCAATATCGGGCAGGCAACCGGTACGTACCCCTCGCTGGCAATGAATGGCGCCGGACAGGCGCTTGTCGCCTACCGTGTGGTCACAGCCGTCAGCGGGCCCTCGACGCCCAACATCCCGCCCGGATATGTGTCGGCCGAAATCCGTATGGCACGCTACAACGGCCAGTACTGGGCAACGTTTGGAGAACCGCTCAACCGCGATGTCAACCAGCCGGTGCTCCAGCCGACAGCGCTGAACTCTCCCCAGGTAGCGATCGACGTCAGTGGCGAAGGGCTGCTCGCCTGGCAGGAGCCCGACGACAACTTCATCAACCGCATCTACGCGCGGCGCATCTTCGGTCTGGTGCCGGGTAACCTGCTCGACGTCAGCCCGACGACCTATAACGGGCACCCGCTCAACGGGGCTGCCGCGGAGCTGTCGGTCGATTTCGCCGGCTTTGGCGAGGGTGCGATCGCGTGGCGCCAGGAACCCTCGTCAGGCTCGGGCTTCAGCCACCCGCGCGTGTTCGTGAGCGAGATCCCGTCCTCGTTCTCGCCAAAGGGGGCTGCCTTTGGCTCCGCAAAGACCGTCGAAGGGCCCCCAGGAGGCGAAGGCCCCGCGGAAGCGCTCGGGCCGCTGAGTATGGCCGTGGACGCTGAAAGCGCCTTCGACGTCGGCTACGGCACGGGCGATCAGAGCTTCGATGGCAACGGCTCGGAGACTGCTCTTGGTACCCCGATCAGGCTCGACACCGGCTCGGAAGTCCCCGGCGACCCGATGCTCACGCGCGCCGACGACGGTGCGCTGGCGGCAGCGTGGAAGGTGCAGATCCACGGAGCCGGGGGGGTGGCGGTGCTCGAACGTCGCGCTGACGGCACCCCGAACCGGGCGATCGTCGCGGCCCCCCATGGTGGCGCAGTCGGACAGCTGACGATGGGCGGTTCGCATCGCGGCGACGCGATCTTCGCTTTCATGCAGGGCAGCGGGGCGAATGCACAGATCGCAGCGGTGGTCGTGCGAGCCCCTCCGGGTGCGTTTGTTGCCGACACCCCCAACGGTTGGATCAAAGCGACGCATATACCGCTGCAGTGGGAAGTGCCGCTGGCGGGCGCGGGCAAGATCACCTACTCGATCCTCGTCGACGACCGCGAAGTCGTGGAAGGCATCACCGGCAACGAATACCTGCTGAACTCCGAACAGGTCGGCAACGGTGTGCACTCGATCCAGATCGAGGCGACCGACTCGCTCGGTCAGGTCGTCGACAGCGCGCCTTCGACTCTTAAGGTGGCCCGCACGGGCCCACGAGTGAATGTGCGCGTACGCGGCATGAGCGTCACCGTGCGCCTCTCCGATCGGCCCAAGGGGGAAAGCCCGGGGGTCAAGAAGAGCTCGGTAAAAGTCGGCTTCGGGGATGGTTCAGCGGCGCACGGACGCACGACGCTCGAGCACACATACACGCGTGCGGGTACCTATATGATTGTCGTCACCGCATCTGACAAGGCGGGCAACAAGACGGCCTTTCGTAATCGGGTGCGGGTATCGTGAGGGGCCGTCTGGTGGTCGTCTGGTGGCGCTTGTGGCTCGCGGCCGGCGTCTGTGCACTGCTGGCTTTGGTGTGCTCGCTCGAGCTGGCGCCGCCGGCGCACGCGATCTATGGGCCGGTGGCTGGGGGATTTGGCGCGGAACTCGTTTCGGTCGACAATGCCTCGGACGAACAAGCCAACGCGCCCACGACCGACGCGGACATCTCGGCAAATGGTCAGTACGTCGTGTTCCAGACGAGGGCGACCAACTTCTTCGAAAACGACGGCGGCGTCGTGGGACCGCACGGCGTCGAACCGGATGTCGAACCGCGAGGCACGCTACGCGAAGGTGGGATCTTTCGCTACGACCGGCTCACCGGGGAAATCCAGCTCGTCGCCGACGGGTCCGAGGTTTACACCGAAGGATCGGAAAAGGGCAAGTTGATATTCCAGGGAGCGCAGAGCCCCTCGGTCAGCGCGAACGGTCGCTACGTCGTCTTCTCGAGCGCCCAGCAGTTGGTCCCGCAGGCTCAAGGCGGGCGCATCCAGGTCTATGTGCGCGACATGGGCGTGCCGCTCACAGCCGGCCGGGCAGACTCGGGCGCCTACACGCTTGTGTCGGCCGAGAACGGGAGCGAAGAACCAGCCGCGTATGCTCCGCGCGGTTCGGCGCTTCCCGGCGCCGAACCAGGAGCCGAGGTGTGGCCCAACACCTCGATCAGCGCCAATGGCCGCTACGTCGTGTTCCGAACGACAGAACTCGAATCCAATCTGCCCAGCGGCGCATCGATCGACACGCCGCCCGAACAGCTCTTTGTTCGCGACCTGCAGGGCAAGACGACTACGTTGATCAGCCGCACCATGGCCGGGCAGGAACCTGCCTCGAAATGCGGCGCAAGCGGCACCAAGTCAGGGGGCGAACCGGCGTGCGGCGCGATTGGCCCGGCGACGATCAGCGGCGACGGCTCGACCGTCGCGTGGGTATCGACCAACGCGCCGACACAGACCGTCTTCCTTCCGGGTGAGTCGGAAAACACCAGCGAGCCCTACTACCTGTGGCAGCGCTGGCAGGAACCAGAAGCGCGGACGCGCAGGATCACCGGTATCACCGATCCCGAAGACCCAGAATGCCACGCGGGCGAAGGCGTGACGCTTAGCCAAACGACCGAAGGGCCGTGCTACGGGCCGTTGAGCGAGCCAGAGTCGGAGCTGGCCAGCATCGCGTTGACGGCCCCCGGCCTGAGTGAAGACGGCTACACGGTTGCGTTTCTGGCTGGCGCCGCGTTGCGTCCGAACATCACGAAGTCCTCCGGACTTGATCTCTTTCTCGCGAACATGGCTCCCGGCATCACCCGCAAGGCCGGCACGCGCGAGCTGACGTTGGCGGTCCGCTCGGGCAATGTCGGCTCGACCCCGTCGATCGAATCGCTCGCGCTCTCACCGGACGGGACGACGATCGCCTTCACGTCTCTGCGCGATTACTTCGTCCTGCCCGAACCGCGACTGGTAGGCAGCTTCAGCCCGTTCCCCAAGACGAGCGAACTGTATGTTATTCACCTCGTCGAAAACGCGCTTGAACGAGCCGTGGTCAGCTACGAAGACGGAGAACCGGAAGGCTCGACGCTTGTCAATCCGACGCTTACGCAGAGCGGTTCGACCGTGGCGTTTGCCTCGTCCTCTCCCAATCTCGTGTTCGGTGACGCCAATCAGATGTCCGATGCGTTCGTCGCGACTGTGCAGGCGCCAGGCGGGACCGCGGCGCCTCCCGCGGAAGTCAACTCTCTCCAGAGTGGATTCTCGCTGGTCGGTACGGCCTCGCCGGAACTGGGCCTCAGCGTCAAGCGGGCAGCGGACGGCGGTCTCATTCTGTTGATCGAGACGCCCGGCGCGGGAAGGTTGGTAGCGCAGGCGCAGGGGACGATCGCGACGAAGGCCCATGGGAAAACGCGCAAGGAGAAAGTGGTGCTCGCGCGCGCTGCGGGGGCCACGCACGCGGAGGGCACCACCACGCTTGTCCTGCGCCTAGCGTCCAAATACGACAAGGATCTGAAGAGCGTCGGCAAGCTCAAGGCGACTATCACGGTCCAGTACAAGCCCCCCGCACAGGCTGAAACGCTCTCGGCCGAAGCAAGCTCGACATTCGTCGCGGCGGGTGCGAAGAAATCCGTCAAAAGATCCTCTAAGGCAAACCGCAAGGCGACGAAAGGATGAGTCTTGTGGTCTCAGGCGTCATTGTCACCTACATGTCGCAGACGCCAGTATTGTTACCAATTCGTTATCACGGAGATATAATCTCGTGAAACATCTCTCATGAGTCCTGACGGACATGTTTCACTGCTGTGACCAGGATGTGTCGCTTCTGTAAACAGGGATTGTGCTCGACCGCGCGCACTGTGAGACTCAGGCTCGTTCATCCGCTCTATCTCCCGTTCATCGGTTCCATAGCCGTGAACGAACTTCGATTCTCTTGAAAGGACACTTCACGCTCATGCGCGTAAGCCTCCCCATGACCGCCGAAGGCGGTCGCATCCGCATCGCCGTGGCGGCACTGTGCGCCGTGGCGGCATTGCTGCTCGCCGTCTCGCTGCCCGCGCCGGCGCAAGCCGAATTCACGATCGCCAAGTGCGACGGCGCTCCCGTTGCCGGCCAGGGCTCCTCGGCGCAAAAGGAAGCCCAGCAGGAATTCTGGTCCACCACGCTGTGGCACGGCTCGGACGGCTGCGGTAGCTCCGCGCCGACCGTGACCTACGCTCCAGAAGGCAGCGGTTGCGGTATCGCCTCGATCGGGGGCGAAGCGAGCTCGGCCGAATGCTTTGACTTCAAGATCAGCGAAACGGGCCCCGGCAAGCGCGCCGAATCGACCCGCTACGGCGGAAGCGACGCGCCGCTGACGGTTACGCAGCAGGTCAACGCGGATGCGGCCGGAGGGGAACATCCTGGTGTAATCCACCAGATCCCGGTTGCGGCGTTCGCCACCGCGATCATCGTCCACTTCCCCGAAGGCTGCAAGCTCAAGGAACCGGGAACAGGGCCTGCCGCCAACGGCGCCGGAAGCCTCAACGAAGACACGAGCACTGGCGGCCCCAATGACCCGGTCGGCGGGTCGACCGGCGACAGCAACGCGGAAGAAACGTTGCGCGTGCACATCACCGATGCCGAGATGGAGAAGATCTGGGACGGCACGAAACAGACCTGGGAAGACATCGTTCCCATCACCGACATGGAAACAGACGCGAAATCGGCCAAACCAGCGACTCCTGAAGAATGCGGAAAACTGCCGGTCATGCGCATCGTGCGCTTCGATGGCTCCGGTACGACGTACAACTTCAAGGCGTTCCTGAGCCTGCTTCCAAGTGCACCGAGCGGATTGTGGACCGAAGCGCCTGTCGCCGGCGACAATCACAATTGGCCCGAAACCTTCAACGGCGAAAAGAAACAGCCGAGCGAGGTCAATGGAAGCACGAAGGTGTGCGAATCGGCGAACGACATCTGTACAGCGCTTGAAAAAGGCGGGGGTCCGCTTGCCGAAGCTGTTGCGGCGACCAACGGCTCGATCGGCTATGCCGACCTAGCTACCTCGCGTAAGCACGGGTTCTACATGGAAAAGAAAAAAGACGACCACACCTACTGGGTTCCGATGCAAACGGTCAGTCCCGAAAAAGGCAACGAAATTGGTACTACCTACGTAGAACCAGCCGAAGTCGCGACGTCGAATCTGAGCGCCTCGCCTGAAGGGGCGAACTGCACCGACGCCGACTACCGAGACTACCCAACCGAAGGTGCAGATCCGACCCTCGGGGATTGGGAAAAGTCGATCGCCACAGGTTCGACGGCGACGGCAATCGCGAATGAACCGACACATGCCTATCCAGTGTGTGGTCTGACGTATGACTTCGCCTGGGACGATTACGCAACGGTCTACGGCGAAGCCGGTGAAGAACAGGCAAAGGCACGTACTGTCAAGGACTACCTGGAAGCTGTGGAGTCCGATCATGGTCAGTACCAGCTGGCGCTGCACGACTACGGAACGCTGCCGGCGAAGATCATCGACACGGCCCGCGTTGGTGTGGAAGCGATCGGCTGGAAAAAGTCGTCGGGATCGGGCGGCAGCAAAGAACCAGAAAAAAAAGCTAACCCGATCACGACCCCGATCACGACCCCATCCATCGTCCCCCCGGCCATCCCAAGCAACGCCTTCTCGATTGCAAGTACGAAGGTCAAGGGCAAGGACATCCTCTTGTCGCTCGTGTTGCCGGATGCCGGCACAGTGCAGGTCAAAGCGACCGGGGGTGGCGTAACGGTCGGAAACGCTAGCGCCAGCACCTTGGGCGGCAAAGGAACGGTGACGCTTGTCATCTCCAAATCCGCACTGAGCAAGCTGGCGAAAGCCAAGGGGCACAAGCTCAGCGTGAAGATTACGGTGACGTTCACACCAACCGGTGGAACGGCGGCGACTCAGACCAAGACGCTGACTGTCACGCAGGCAGCGGTGACGCCGCCCAAGAAAAAAGCAAGTAAAAAAGGCAAGAAGAAATAAGACAAGCGGGCAGATAGCCCAAACCCTCGGGCCCCTGGCGGCGTCCGGCACCTTCCCCCGGTGCCGGGCGTCGCCTTTGGTCTGAGCGGTGGCCGGCGCCCCCGAGGGAGACATGACAGACGACGAAGACACGATTCCGCCCCCCTCTTCGCAGGGCAACGGCCGTCCCCCAGCTCCTGTCCGTCCGCCCAAGGGCGGGCAGGTGCGATCGGGTCTGGCGCACAAGCGCAACCCGGCGCTGGTCGCGCTCGGCGACTTCGGCACCGGTGCACGGCGCGTCATCTTCCGCGACAAGATCGCGCTGTTTCTGGTCGTCGCCTCAGCGGGCCTGCTGATCACCTTCTTTTCGCTGCTCGGAGCGATCGGGCCCAATACTCACGGCTCGGAACTGCCGATTAGCAGGGTGCTCGAGCTGGCGGTGCACAAGCAGATCGCGACCGCGACGCTGTACGACCACGACAACCGCGTCGAGGTGACGCTCAAGCAACCAACGAGCGGGGTTGCGGATACAAGCGGTGGCACGAGCGCAACCGGCACGAATACCGGCGCCACTGGCACGACTACGAACACGACCGCCACGACCACGGGCGCAACCGGAACGACGAGCGCCACGACGGCGAGCACGCCTCCGCTCGAATACTGGGCCGCCTATCCGGCGTCTGGCGTGCAGACTCAACAACTACTTCAAAGCCTCGCGTCGGCCGGCACGGTCGTGACCGTCGACCAGCAGCCGGGCAAGGCGCAGCGCGCGATCCTGGTGCAGTTCCTGATCCCGATCGTTTTGCTCGTGTGCCTGTTCGCTCTGTTCATGCGCTTCGGCGCCGACGGCGGTGCGGGTGGGATCGCCGGCTTCTCCAAGTTCACGGGCAAGGGCAAGCGCAAGGGCAAGGGCACGCTGCACCAGATCACGTTCTCTGACGTGGCGGGCGCGGGCGAGGCGGTCGCCGAGCTGCGCGAGATCCGCGACTACCTGGCCGATCCGTCCAAGTACCTCGCCGTGGGCGCCGCGGCCCCCAAGGGAGTGCTGCTCGTCGGCCCTCCCGGAACGGGAAAGACGCTGTTGGCCAAGGCCGTCGCCGGCGAGGCCGACGCTGCCTTCTTCTCGCTGTCTGGCTCTGACTTCGTGGAGTCGCTCGTCGGCGTCGGTGCTGCGCGCGTGCGCGATCTGTTCGCCAAGGCGCGCAAGACCGCTCCAGCGATCATCTTCATCGACGAGTTCGACGCCGCCGGGCGCAAGCGTGGCGCCGGTATCGGGCAGGGCAACGATGAGCGTGAGCAGACGCTCAATGCGCTACTGGTGGAGATGGACGGCTTCGGCGGCGATGGCGGCCTGGTCGTGATGGGTGCCACAAACCGCCCGGACATCCTCGACCCGGCGCTGCTGCGCCCGGGGCGCTTCGACCGTCAGGTGACGATCGACGTGCCCGACGTGCACGGGCGCCTGGAGATCCTGCGTCTACACGGGAACAAGCGGCCGATGGGCCACGACGTGTCGCTGGAGGAGATCGCGCGCTTGACGCCGGGCTTCTCAGGCGCCGAGCTTGCCAACGTGATCAATGAGGCGGCGCTGTTGAGCGTGCGTGATTCACACGAGCTGATTGACCAGGCGACGCTCGAGGAGGCGATCGACCGCGTCGTAGCCGGTCCGGCCAAGAAGCACATCCTCACAGAGCAGGAGCGCTGGTTGATCTCGATTCACGAGGCATCGCACGTCGTTGTGGCCGAGGCGCTCGGTCAGGCGTCGGTCTCTCGCAAGGTCTCGATCGTGGCGCGTGGGCGCACGCTCGGTACCGCCGCACACATGCTGACCGACCGTGACCAGCTGATCCAGACCGAACCTGACCTGCAGGCGCAGCTGACGGTGATCGTGTCCGGCACCGCCGGTGAGCGGATCGCCTTCGGGCATTTGTCATCGGGCGTCAGCGACGATCTGCACGCCGCCACGAGTCTCGCGCGGACGATGGTCACCTCCTTTGGCATGTCCGACGCGCTCGGTCCGGTGACGATCGGTGAGAAGGGCGGCGAGGTGTTCCTCGGCGCCTCGCTGCAGGACCTCGGCTCGGTCGGCCCTTCGACACTCGACACGATCGACCGTGAAGTCGAGCGGTTCGTCGGCGACGCCGAGGCGAAGGCTGCCGTGATACTCGATCGTAACTGGCAGGCGGTCGAGGAGACCGCGCACGCGCTGATCGAGCACGAGACGCTGTCGGGCGTCGCGCTCGACGCGGTGCTCTCGACCGTCCAGGAGACCGACCTGAGCGAGCTACGCGATGTCACCGGACGGGCCTCGCACAAGGACCCGGGGCACGGACCTTGATCTCGCGGGCGACCGGGACTCTGCTGGCTGGAGTCGCCGTCGTCGCGGCGCTCGCCTCGGCCGCTCCGGGAGTAGCTCGCGGCGAAGCGACGTGGCGCTTGGAACAGCCCGCGCCGCCGGCCGGAGCCGCCTTCAAGGTCCCTCTCGGGGTTCCCGACGACATGGAGTTCTATGCACCCAACGAGGGCCTCATGAGCGTCCAGGGAAACGCTGTCGTGCCAACCGGCCTGCTCTTCTGGAACGGACGCAGTTGGCATCAGCTCTCGACGGTGTGCGGTGGCTCGGGTGAAGTCTCGCGGATCGCATGGGCGAGCGCCAACGAATTCTGGGTGATCACCGAACCGAGCGAGCCACGTGTGGGATCGGGGCTTGGTTTGTGCCGGTTCGAGGATGGCGTGGTCGTGGGTTCGTATTCAACCCCCTACCAGTCGCCCGAACCCTTCCGTCCGATGGACGCCGCCGCCTGTTCGGGGCCGGACGACTGCTGGTTTGCCGGCATCGGCAGCGAGGACCCCTCTGGTCAGCACATCGGCGCCTTTCATCTGCACTGGGACGGCACAAACTTGATTAGCTCCTACCAGCCGCAGGGCCGCGGGGTCAGTGGGCTCGCCTACTTCGATGGCGCGTTCTACGAGAGCACGCTTGTCGGGACCCAGGAGGGTGACAGGACCGATCCGGTTGCGCTTGCGAAGCCCGAGCCGGACGGACCCGTCCTGGTCCACAAGCTCGTGGGCGAAACGTTCCTTGATACAGGGTTTCTGCCGTTTCCATACCCGGGCGTACCCAGCGAAGGCACCGAGCTGCTGTCGGCCAAAGCCGATGAATCCAGTCTGTGGTTCTCCGGCGGTGGCGCGGCATCTGGACCGGACGCGCCCAAGGAAGGCTCGGTACACGCTCCGCCGATGGCAGTTCGCTACACAGGTTCGTATTTCGATCAGGTTCCGCTCGAAACTTCGATATTTGGCGGCGAAGGACGGTTTGTCAACATCGCGCCGGTCCCTGGGAGCGAAGATGCCTGGGTTGCCGACCAGGCGCTCTCCGAACGCGGCAGTGCCACCGACTATGCGAAGGTCGCGCTCATCGGGGCTGATGGAAGCGCGACCCTGCAGACGCTGCCGGCATCCGGCGCGGGACGCGGCAGCGCGCAGCTGGTGGCGGCCATCGGGCCGGAAGAAGCATGGATGGTCACCTCGGCAGGGTGGCTGTTTCATTACACGAACGGGAACGTCCTACCCGAAGACACTGACCCCAACTGGGCCGGCACGATAACCGTGCGTCCGAACGAGTCGATCGAACAGTTCGTCGCGGACTCGCCGCCGCCGGACGACTCGCAGCTGTTTGCGCCACCGCCCGTGGCGGTCGAAACTCATGGGACCGCCGAACCCCCGCCAGAGGTGATCCCCGCGCTGCTCAAGGACGTCAGAGTATCGCGCCGCGGGTTGACGGTCACGATCGGCTTCGATCTGACGCGTCTGGCGGATGTGCAGCTGGTGGCCAAGCTACACAGTAAGGTGGTGGCGCGCACGCGCGACGAGCGCCTAGGGGCGGGCAGGCACTCGCTGTCTTTGCGACTGCAGCGCAAGCGCTGGCCGAGTGGGCTCAGCTTCGTCACGAAGGAGCTGACGAAGCCGAAGCCCGTGCCGGCGACTGGTTCTGAAGGCTCGGCCGGAACGGGTCCCAATGCCGTCAGCACGAGCGTGCGTCACCGTGGGTGAGGCTCAGCTACGAGCACGGGCGCGTCGCCTGCGGCTCGTGCTCGTCCTACTTGGCGCTCTTGCGCTGGCGACGCTTGGGGTATGGCAGATCGCCGGTCGCAGTGCCCCTGCGGTGGCGTCCGACGCGGTCGCCCCCACGCCGCAGCCAGCGCTCGGTACGGTCGACGCGAGCACTGTGCTGATGGGCGCCGCAACTTCTGGTACACCGGATGAAGCGTGGGCCTATCGGCTGCTGCCGCTCGATGTGCCCCCTCCCAGCGGTTCCGAAGATGTGGTATTCGCGCCTGCCGCCAAGACGAGCCCGCAGGGTCAACTCGTATTCGAGCGAGCCACCGACGCCGATCCCGACTGGACGATCGCGGAAACGCCGCTGACCGAAGAAGGGCAGCCATATCGTGGTATGGAACCGAACCGCCTCTCGGCGCGGATCGCCCCACACGGTGGAGGGCTGCTCGTCGGCAACGACTCGACGCGTCCGAGTGGCAAGCAGACGGTCGTGCTCGCGCGCGACCCCGCCGGGCGCTTCCGCGTGCTGGCCGAACCGCCCGCTGGCGTGCTGCTCGCGGCTGGCGAACCAGACGAACCAGGTCAAAGTGGCGACACCAGCCCCGAGGTGCTTGCCGAAAAGGAAGGCTCCGGTGCGGTCGCAGACGCGGCTGTCGAAAACGAAGGCCACACCGAAGCCTACTTCGGCGCACTTGGGCGTACGCGCGATCTTGGTGTCGCGCGCTGGGACGGCGAAAAGTGGACGCGCGAGCCTGTCGTGCTGCCGACCGGCTACAAGGGTGGCTTCACGATCGTGGCGATCGCCGGCACATCGCCCAAGAACCTGTGGCTACTGGGCGAGGCCGAAGCGAGCAGCGGCCTGGGAATCTTGCTGTTCGAGCGCAAGGAAGCCAAAGCCGGCGAATTTCTCTGGGAAGCCGCGTCGCTCGGCTCCTCGCTGTTTGCGGCGGCGGAAACGCCGACGCGCGGCATCTCGAAGCTGGCCCCATTGACCGGCCAGGCGCAGCCGTTGGCGGTCACCGAAAAAGGCGTATGGATCGACGGCAACATGCAGACGATTGGTGGCGGCGCAGATGGGTACGACTTCACGCTGTACTACGACGTCACTGAAGCCAAGATTAGCGGCAGCTGGTGTGACGCGCGCGACAACTCCGGTGTCGCGATCTGCGAACATCCGCTTGGCGCGCGCTTTGGACGGATTGCGGGCTATCGCAGTTTTGCCTTCGAAGGTCCCGGCTACGGCACGCGGATCGTCACCAATCCGCTGTTGCCTGGCGGGGACGATACGACGAACATGGGCAGCTACCTCAGCTTCGAAGGCGACACGTTCGCATGGATGCCCGGTGCGGGTGCCAACAACGCGCCCGGCGGTGCCTTCTATACGCCGACCGATGGGTGGCTGGAAGGCCCGGTGCAGGTCACGACCACGCAACAGCCGGCGCGCATGGTGGGCTGGCCTGTCGCTGCGCGCGCGGCGTTCACCGCCGTCGCGCCCGCCCCGGGCAGCGCACCGGGAGACTTCGACGCCCAGGCGCTGGCAGTCGGCGCCGACGGCGTCGTCGCGCGATATACCCCCGGGCACGGCTGGGAACGCGAGTTCCTGCAGACGAGCAGCGGCGCGGTCAGCTCGCCGACGCTGCGCGCCGTCGCCTGGCCGGAATCCAACCGCGCGTTCGCCGTCGGCGACCTCGGAGCTATGTGGATCTGGCGCGCGGAAACTGGGCTGTGGGAGAAGGACCCCGCGGCGCCGCTCGACGGCTTCCAGGGCAACCTCGACGGGATCGCCTTTGACCCGGGCGATCCTGGAATCGGCTACGCCGTCGGCCAGAGCGGCGTGCTGCTCTCTTACGGCAAGAGTTGGACGCAGGAAGAAGACCTGCCGAGCGGCTTCGCGGAAGCAAACTTCAGCTCCGTCGCGTTTGCGGGTTCGGAGGCGATGGTGGCAGCCGAACACGACCTGCTGGTCAACAAGGGTTCGGGCTGGGAAGTCGAACCGGAAGTCCACAAGCTACTGGCAAGCCTGCCGAGTGTGCCGTCTTTGAACGTCGTCGCGGGTCTGCCGAATGGCGGCGCGGTGCTTGCAGGGCACGAAGTTATGCTCGAGCGCGATAGCGGTGAAGCCCCGTGGCACTTCTCCGAACAGCCGATCGTCAACGAGACGGCAATCGCTGCCACCCCACTGCTCGAAGGATCGAAGGTGCGTGCGCTGCTGTCGGTCGTGCCCGATTTCACCTATCCACCGCCGTTCATACTGCCACCGGTCGACCCGAACTCGCCGCTTCCTCTTATCCCTCCATACCCGCTCCCCGGCGACGGCTACCTGCTGCGCGAAACGTCCAGCGGCTGGGAGGACGAGGAGCGCGCCGCCTACGCGGGCGACAGCCAGGACAAGCCGCTTAAGGTCGACCCGATCGCGGCACTTGACATCGGCACGAATGGAACCGGCTGGGCGCTCGGCGGCTGGAGCGGCGAGGCCGACGACGCGGGACGCGGAAGCGACGCCAGCGGTGGCTCCGGCCAGGCAGTCCGCGAAAACGTGCAGACTTCTGGGATCTACAGCTACGCCGCGGCAGGCAATCCGCCTGCTCCGACCAGCGAGACAGTGGCGCCGATCCCGATGCAGAGCGGCGCCGCTACGTTCGCGGTGGGTGGCCACGCTGACTGTGTTGAACCTTGCGCTTCGCTTGCCGACGAGGCGATCGCACCGGACCGCAACCTCAGCGCTGCGCTCGGCGAGATCGCCGGCCTTGCCACGCAGCCGAACGGTCCGCGCATGCTGCTCTATACGGGAGGCCGTGAGACCCCAGGCGAGGGACCCGAGTCGCCCACGGAGGCCGACCGCTATGCGCAGCTGATGTCAGGCGGCGGCAGCCTACCCGTGTACCCGGCACTTTCGGCCGGCGACAGCGAAGGCAGCGAAGACGCGGCGTTTGGTACCGCCTTCGCAGGCTTCAACGCTCCGTTTGGTGAAGGTGGCACCCCGGCTGGGGTGAGTACCGCAAACATCCCGCCGCCCACGGGTGCGGTGAGGCCCGGGGCGCGCACCCACTACGCGTTCGACAGCACCGGTCCCGCCGGCACGGTGCGCGTGATCGTGATCGACAACTCGCGCGGCTCGTTGGCCGCAAGCGATCCGTATCAGAATCCCGCGGAATCACAGGCGCCCTGGCTCGAAGAGATGCTCGCCGACGCCAGGGCACGCGGCATCCCAGCGATCGTGGTCGGCAGTCGCGAGCTGAACCCCAACCTGCCGCCTGCGCTGAACGTCGCCACAGACGCCGGCGAAGAGGCTCAGATCATGGTCTCCGGCGGCGCTTCCGCCTACCTGTACGAACGCCCCGAAGAAAGTCGCACGAGTCAGATTCCCTCCGGCGGCGCGGTCACGATCCCCGAGTTCGGCACGGGCGCGCTCGGCTATCGCTCAGCGATCTCGGACTCGTTTACTCCAGGCCAGCCCGATGCGCTGTTCGGCACGAACGGCTATCTGCTCGTGAGCGTCGAAGTCGCCAAGCGCAACCCCGCCACGAACGTCGCCCCCGTAGACGCCCGCCTGATTCCGCTCGTACAGGAAGTCTCGCTCGACCCGGTTGACGGCACCCTGCTGCGCCGCAGCTCGCCGGCGCTGTTCACCGGGCTCGGTCGCCGTCCGCTTGCGGGCGATCGCTGGGGCCCGATCTCCGCCTCCAGCGGCAGTCCAAGCCCTCCCGGCTCGAACCCGTACGCCGAATTCCCACCCGCGCTCTGCCGCCAATCTGACTGTTCAAGCGCGATCGAACCGGAATACACCTTCACTTCCTCCGAACCTGAAATCGCCAACTTCGTCGAGCAGGATCCCAACTCGACGAACCTGCGCAAGCCGCTGCAGAACGCCGAAGGGCACCCGATCCCCGACCCACGCTCGAGCATCCTGTGCGCCTTCAACCCCGGCACGACAATCGTCACGATTTCCGCCGGCGGCCTCGCTTACTCGATCCCGGTAACCGTGCAGGGCGGCAGCGTCGAGCAGCCGTGCGGTACGGTGCCGCTCAGTCCGAGCCACTTCAAAGTTGCCGCGTCGTCGGTCGCCGCGGTGCCCACGGCGCCGCCACCCTCGCCCGCTCCGGCCCCCGCGCCGATCGCGCCGCCGCCCCCACCGCCGATCGTGCCAGCTGCGGTCGCGAAAGTCGTGCCCAAGCCTGCGCCGAAGGTGGCGCTGCCGTTGGCGTTTCTGCCGATCGTGCAGTTGCCGGCAGCCGGCGGGGTGAGGGTCGTCCCGCCGCCACCCGCTGCTTCGTTCGCGGACACGATCCCGCCCGGAGGGGCAACCGTGCGTGTGTTTGAAGAAAAACGCGAAGAGGAGGCCGCGCCTGAGCAGTCGCAAGCATTTGCTCGCTACCCGGCGTCAGCCCCGGCGCGTGCCTACGCGAGCGTGGGCACCTCCGGTGGCTCTCCGCGACTCGCGGTCTACGGGCCGCCGCTCGCCGTCCTGATCCTGCTGGCCGGCGCCGGAGCCTCGATCGGTCGCGGTCGTCGACGGTCAGGTCGCGCGGCCTTCGCCCGTCTTTATATGCAGCAGCCCACTTCAACACCCCCCTCAAGGAGGCGAACATGAGAGAGCGCATCTCCCGCCACAGCGGCCACGCCGCATTGGTGATCTCGATCGTCGCGCTCATCGGCTCGAGCACCGGGCTGGCTAATGCCGCCCGTCATGCCATCGTCAGCGCGATCGCCGGGCATCAGATCAGCACCAAGCCCCACGCCGGCGGCATCCTGCTGCTGGGCAAAAACAAGAAGTTCCCGGCCGCGGCGATCCCAACGGTGAAAAACGCCTCTGAGCTCAGCGGCAAGACGCTGACCGACATCGAACCAAGTTGTCCGCCGGCGACCGTCAACCTCGGGACGTGGTGCTTGATGGACTCGCCCTATCCGCTGACCAACGCCGAGGCCGGCCAGAACAACTACTTCTGGGCCTCACAGGCGTGCGTCAAGGAGGGTGGCTACCTACCGACGGCGGCGCAGCTGATTGGCGCTGCCAACCGCGTCAAGCTCGAGTCGACGATCCATGACTCGCAGCTGACGGCGACGATCCCGCTCGACCCGAGTGTCGGGCTCAAAGACCAGCGCGAGATGACTGCCGACCTCGTTACGACGGCTGCCGGCTCGGACGCTGCCGGCTCTGAGGGAGTGAGCGTCGGCTCAACCGGCGATCCACGCACCGGCGAACCGAACCCGGTGCCGCTGCCGGCGGTGCCGGCTCCTTCGACGCTGCAGTACGTGACCGTCTACTCGAACGGCACAAAGGGCGGTTTTGCGGGCTCGCAGCCGGTTTCCGAACCGCAGAGTTTCCGTTGTGCGTTCAACGAGATGCCGGGCGCCAACACGAGCGAAGAAGGGTGATGCCGGTGGCGTTCACAGAATCGTCACGAGTGAGGGGGCTGTGAAGGTGGACGATCTGATCGTGACCGAGCCCGCTGCGACCAGCGAGCTGGTGGCTGCTGTAACACAGCCGTCACCGGCATCCGGGGACGAGTCCACGACGGCCGTGACCGAGCAAATCCCGGTTGTGACGAGCGAGCGGTGTGCGCAGTGTGCCGCTCCACTTGCGCCCGACCAGCGCTATTGCCTGCACTGTGGTGCTCCCCGCGCGCATGTCAACGGGCCGATCTCCGGTGGCCGCCCCGGTGGGCCTTCGCCGGGGACCGCTTCCTCGCCGATAGCCACATCACCCTCGGGGGTCCAGCAAAGTCCACCGCCAGGAACGCCCGGTGTGCCCCCAACTACGCCGCCTGGGTTCAGTTCTGCCTCTCCGACTAATCGCAACAACACGCTCGCGCTCTTGGCGGGAGTCGGTGTGCTGCTGCTGGCGATGGGCGTGGGCGTGCTGATCGGACGTGCAAGCGCGGGCACTGCCAAGGTGCCGCCGGCCCAGGTGATCTCGGTCGGTGGCACGGCAACCGGCAGCTCAACGCCGGCTACGACCCCGACGACCCCGACGAGCGAAACGCCGGCCGCGAGCTCCGCGAAGAAAACGGCCAAGGCAAAAACGTCCTCCTCCTCTGGCGCCGGCTCCTCGATCAGTAAACCGGCACCTCCGACCGTGCTGAAAAGCGTGAGCAAAGGTCAGAGCGGCTCGAGCTATGAGCAGAAATCGAAGAACCTGCCTGACGTGGTCGAAACAGGATGACGGACGGGCTCGAGATACAGCAGCTAAGCCCACTGCAGCCCGACTCGCAGCTGCGTCGCCGCCGCGACCAGCTGGCAGAGGAGGTCGCCGAGCTGCACTGGAATCTCGGTGGGCTCACATATGAGATGGCGATCCGCGACCACTTCCGCCTCGACGTGTTGATCCGCCGCGCCGCGATGCTGCAGGAGCGCGACGCGGAGCTGGCCGAGGTCGAGCGCATGCTGCACATGCAGGAGAGCGGCTCGGCCGGCAATTGTGCGAGCTGCGGCGCGGTGCGCAGTCGCGGCGCTGTCTTCTGCTGGCAGTGCGGCGCGCAGGTCATGGGGCGATCGACTGACAATGGGAATGGTCGCCGCGCGGCCCAGCATCCGATCGATTTGCTCGCGGGAGCCTCGGAGTCGCGCAGTGACGGAGCGATTGAGCGGAGCAACCACGATGAGACTCGGCCTGCGTTTGGCAACGGGGAAGAGACCCAGCCGACCGAGGATCTCGGCCGGCCTGTCCAGACCAGCTCGTGAGCCTCTACCCGCTGCGTCGTTGGGAGCAGCGCTTCGGTGCGCTGCCACTGCCCTCGCCGCTGATCTGGGTAGTGCTCGTTGCGGCGTTTCTTGGATTCGGCGTGCTAATGGGACGGGCCACAGGGCCTAGCGCAGTCGATGCGCTTGTGTCCTCGCGCGCGCCACTGAAGGTGCTCATCGCTCAGGGAAGCGGCGTTGCCGCCGCCCCCAGCTCGACACCCGCCCCCACGCCACCGCCTGCCCCTGAAGAAGCAACGCCCCGAACCGTCGCAGGCGCCGGCCGAATCGACCGAATCCTCGAAGCCCAGTGCACCAAGCAAAACATCCTCAACGCCCGCGGCCTCCCCGAAATCCCCGAGCGGCTCGAACGAATCGTCGGGCGGCGGCGAAGGCTCCTCCTCCAAAGCTCCCGCCAAGCTGCCGGCGGTCAAGCATGTGTTCGTGGTGATGCTCGACGACGAGCCCTACGCGACCGCGTTCGGGCCGGCCTCGCCGGCCAAATACCTGACGGGCACACTGGAGAAGCAGGGCGAGTTGCTATTGCGCTATTACGCCGTTGCACACGAAGGCCTCGCCGATGGCATCGCCCTGCTCAGCGGGCAGGGACCGACGGAAGCGACCGCTGCCGACTGCCCAACGTACAGCGAAATCTCACCCGTGAGCAGCGGTAGCGACGGGCAGGTGCTCGGCAATGGCTGTGTCTATCCATCATCGACTCAGACGCTGATGAGCCAGCTCAGTGCCAAGCACCTGACCTGGAAGGCATACGTCGAAGGGATCGACGAAGGCTCAGGGACGCCCGGCGCTTGTGCGCATCCGACGAGTGGTGCGGCTGACCCGAGCGCCACCGCGCCGGCCGCCGGTGGGGCAGCACCGGGCTATCAGACCTGGCGCAATCCGTTCGTCTACTTCAGCGCGGTGGCAGGATCCCCGGCGTGCGCTTCCAAAGATGTTGGGATGAGCGCCTTGAAGAGCGATCTGGCAAGTGAAAAGAGCACGGCGAGCTTCTCCTATATCGCCCCCGGTCCATGCGATGACGGTAGCCCCACGCCGTGCGGCCCAAGCAAGGCCGACGGGATGGCTGCGGCCGATGGATTCCTGCAAAAGGTGATTCCCCAGATCCTTGCCTCGAAGGCCTACAAGCAGAACGGACTGCTCGCGATTACCGTCGATAACGCGCCGGCTACAGGCGAATACGCCGATTCGAGCTCCTGTTGCGGACAGCCGAAGTTCCCCAATCTGCCGGCGCCGACCGGGGTTGCCAAGCTCTCGGGGTCTGGGGGTGGCCAGGTCGGACTGTTGATGCTCTCGCCGTTTGTCAAGAAGGGAGGCGGACTGGTACAGGAAACCTATAACCACTTCTCGCTGTTGGCGACGATCGAGGAAGTATTCGGACTGGGCAAGCTCGGGTACACAGGGGGCGCGGAAGTGAAGCCCTTTAGCGCTTCGTTGTTTTAGCTCAGCTAGCTGTTGATAAGGATTACCGGGCACCGACGGAGAGCTGTGGATCGTCTGGCGCGAGCGCAAGCCCCGGCTTCACGAGGTCTTTGACGTCAGCGCTGACAAGGGTCCAAGAATGCGTGCGCGCGGCGGCCACATAGGCGGCGTCATATGCAGTCAGTTTGTTATCGGCAGCGAGCTTGAGCGCCTGCTCGGCAAGTGCCGCGTCGACTCGCGCCACACGCCCGTCGCTGCGCTTGAGGATCGCACGGCAGATGCGTGCGGCGAGATCGCCCTGGCCCTTGACGACACCAACCACATTGGCGACCTCGTAAATAGTCAGGTCAAGCGCGCCAAGCAGATGCGCAGGGGCGAGCGCAAGCGCGCGGGCGGCAGAGTGAAAGCGATCGTCCTTGTCGACCGCGGCGATCCATACGCTCGCGTCGAGTAGCAGCACTAGCGCGAGCGCCGGTCCTGGCGGATCAGCTTGGTCGCATCGCCTCCGAGTCCCACGGGGTCGCCGAGCATCGCTTCGATCTCGGTTTGCTCCTGAGCGGCCTCTGCGGCCAGCTCTCGCTCGGCGATCTCTCGCAAGAACCCGCTGCGCGTCGAATGTCGTGCCCGTGCGTGAGTATCGATCTGCTCCAACAGCTTGTCGGGTAGGGACACCATCACCTTTGCCACGACCCGAGTATAGCCGGTATAGCCGACGGTGGGCGCTATTTGCTCGAGCTCCTATGCGGCCGGTACTGATGTTGTCGGTTGAATAGGTGGGCTTGGCGCGGGTGCGGTGAGGGAGACGCTTGCAGGGAAGTGCAGCGGGTCGGAGACGGCGGCGCCGAACCCAGGGCCACCAGGAAACAGGGCTCGTAGCCATATCCCGGTGCCGGGTGGACTGAGCGGCGCTGCGTCGAGTCCCCATTGGCCGGCCGAGTTGGTTGTGGTTTCGCCGAGCGTTCGCTCGCTGACGACTTCTCCCTTGTGGGTCACCGCGCGTGCTTGGATCAGGACAGGAGCACCATTGAGTGGCGTGCCGTCGAATCGTTCGATTACGCCGGAGAGCACTTGTGTCTGGCCGGTCGGGGGGCTTTCGGGCGCAGGCGCGCTGCCGGGTTCTGGTGTGGGCTGCGTTTCTGGCACGACTACAGGGGACTTGGTGAGCGCCAGGGTGACTCTGGTTGGATTCGGCGCCAGCCTTTGCACACCCGTGCGGATCGCCGGCAGCTCGCCGTAGAGGACGTTGCCGGGGCATTCGGTGGCGTCGCCGTCGCGGTGACCGGCGATGCGTGGCAGGGACACGCGGGCGTTGGCAGGAAAGCGACTGTAGGAGGCTCCGGCCGGATTCACCTTGACCGTCACTCGGCCCTGTGCGGGAACGCCGTGCAGCGAGAGCTTCCACGCCAGCAGCTTTTCCAGCGTGTCGCGAGCCGCTTTTGAGATCGGTACCGAGCTGAACGTGCCGAGCACGGCGATGCCCGTGGAGAAGATGTTGTAGCCGCCGGCCTGCGCTCCGACGACGGGCTCGTCGATACCCCCGGCGCGCGCCTCGAAGATGCGCCCATACAGGTCGATGACGAAGTTGTAGCCAATATCGTTCCATCCGTTGACATAGCGGTGGAATACGTAGATCGCTCGCAGCATCGCCGGAACCGCGCCGGCCGTGTAGCCGTTGGGGTTCTCAGTGTGGTGGACGAAGGCCATCTCCACCGCTCCGTATTCAGGCGCCACCTTGGGTGGTGCCATCCCGCGAGCCCAAGCCTTGCGAGCGATTATTGGTGGCTGGCCGGCTCCGGCCGGTAGCTCTGGTGTCGCAAGTGGCAGGTTTGCCGTCAATGCGAGCGGGACGGCGGTCCTCCCGCTTCGATCGGCGCCGCCGTTGACGTTTACGAGGTGCAACTTCGCGTCGCTGACTCTGGTGGCGGCGCGAATCTGTACCGATGTCGTGCCGCCGGTCCAGATCGGCTCTCCCACCTGCCGATCCGTTTGTGGCCACACGTCCGGCCCGTGCCCGTTCGTTCCCGCTGAGACCCAGCTACTCCAGTGACCGTCCCGACCACGGAAACGCAACGAGATGTTCTCCTGGGCGGACCCTTGCCATTCGACACCCACAAGATCCGCAGGGGAGGCAAGCTCGACGGTCGCGACGGTCGGTGTTAGAGCTCCGAGTCGGCGTTGGGCGAGCACGGGGGATGGGGGTCCGCCAAGCAGCGCTAGCGCAGAGCGGGGTCGCAGCACCCCGCTGCCGAGCGCCCCGGCGGAGGCGACCAGCAACGACCTGCGCGTGATCCGGCGCGCACTCATCGCCATCTATGACACCACGAGACCGGCACAGGTTGCGCTCCTGGTTCGTGAGAATCCACTAAGAACCTGGCGCAATGGACGCGACACTCTCAAACTGTGTACCCGCACGGAGCATTGGATATCCAGACGACGCCTCGCACGTCCACGCCGGCATCCCTAAGCGGTTTCTCACGCCAAGCTGACCCGTGATTTAGCTGGGCGCTGGATCGTTGCCCGCATGCTCCTTGCCGGTGCGATCGCGTGCGCGTGACGTACAGCGCTGCGCCCGCGGCCAGGCTGCCCGAGCAACGCGCTACGCGTCCTTTGCCGAGCGGTACACGCCAGCGGGGATGGCTTGCCGTGGGTCTCGTACTTGCGCTCGCTTGTGTGCTGCGTCTGTGGAAGATCCAGGAGGTGCCGGGAAACGCTTTCTACGACGCGGCCGTGCGCAGCATGGCTGGGTCCTGGCACAATTTCTTCTTCGGTGCGCTTGAGCCCTCGGGGACCGTCTCGATCGACAAGCCGCCGGTTGATCTGTGGCTACAGGTCGCCAGTACGGGGGTGTTGGGGTTTGGGCGCCTGGGCCTGCACATCCCCGAGGCGCTGGGCGGCATCGCGGCCTGCGGCCTGCTTTTCGGGGCGTTGCGGCGGCCGTTCGGGTTCGTGGCGGCGTTGGCGGCGGCGCTCGCACTCGCGGTCTTGCCGGTGTCGGTGCTGACAGCGCGCAGCGACACGATGGACTCGGTGCTCGCTGCATTGGAGGTAGCAGCGCTGTGGCTCTCATGGCGGGGTCTGGAGAGCGGGCGCATGCACTGGTCGCTGGCGGCGGCCGCGGTGATGGGTTTGGCTTTCAATGTCAAGCTCGCGGAGATGCTGATCGCGCTGCCGGCGATGGCGTTGCTGTGGCTGTGGGCGGCGGGCTCAGGAAGACGTATGCGGGCACTGTTGGCTTGCGCTGCGACGTTTCTCGTCGTGGCCCTGTCCTGGACGGCGATTGCGTCGCTGACACCCACAAGCAAGCGTCCATTCCCGATCGGTTCATCCAACGGCAGTATCTGGCACGTGACACTCGTCTACGACGGCCTGAATCGCCTGTCGGGCAAGGGCACTACCGGGATGGCTGAAGGGGGAGCGGGCGCGCTGCGCTTGCTGAGCGACGGCCCTTTGCAGTATTGGAGCCTGATCGGCATCGCATTGCTCGCGACATGCCTGCTCGGACTGGTGGCGCTCGCCGTGCTCATCGCCGGCGACCGCGAGCGGCTGCTGGCAGCTTTGCGCGAACCGGCGGGAGGACTTGTCGTGGGGATATTTGTTTGGTTTGCCACTGGACTGATTGCCTTCAGTGCGATGGAACGGTTGCAGGCGCGCTATCTGGAGGCGTTCGCGCCAGCCGTATGCGCGGTCTTCGGGCTGTCGTTCAGCGTGCTGTGGAGTCGTGGTCTCGGCCGCCGCTCGCGTGGCGGGCAGTCGACGAGCGGAGCGGCGCTCGATTTCGGCGGGGGAGCTCGCCTGGGCGGTATGGCGCTTGCGTCTCGCATCGCGCTCGTGTGTCTTGGCATCGGCCTGCTGGCGCTCTCGCTGAGCAAGAACTCTTACATCGTCGGCCGGGCGCGCACCGACTCGCTTTTGACCGACTTCAGCACACCTTCGCTCAGTAGATATCTGCGCGCCCACCGCGACGGGACCCATTACGAGGTGGCAAGCGCCAACGTCAACGACGTGATCGGGCTGATCGCCCGCGACGATCAGCCGGTGCTGATACTCAATAGCGTCGACGGGTCGCTGACACGCACCAAGCGTCTGAAGGCGGAGGTTGCTGAAGGTCGCGTGCGCTTCTACCTTGCTCCCACACATGTCTGCCACGAAGGACGCCACTGCCCCGGTAACCAGATCTGGGCCTTCGCGCACAGCACGCCTGTGCCTGGACAGTCGGATATTCGGCGCTTCAATGGTCCCCAGATAGGGGGTGTCCAACGTGTGACGTCTCTCGCCGTACGCTGAGGCTTGAGTCAGCTTGCGAGCGGCTACGGCGCCCGCATCGAGTGCGCGAAGCGCATCGTCAAGGAGTACGGCGGCGCCAGGTCGACTCCGTCCGGGTTGGCGAGGTAGCCCGGACGCGAGCCTGCCTGACCTGTGTGCCCGTATTGCCAGACGATCCGGTTGGTGTGAGGGTCGATCACAATTACACGGTCGTTGCGGTCGTCGTTGGCCAAGATGTCGCCGTTGGGTAGCGGCAGTGCAAGCGATGGATGGTTGAGTGCTTGTCGACCGGTAGGTTCATAGCGCCAGAGCAGCCGACCGCTTGGTGTGAACGTCTCGATCGCGCCGGGGCTCGTGTAGTCGGCTGAGAGGAATACGCCGGGATGCAGCTCGTTGGTGTCGGACGGATAGGTAAAGCCTGGTGGGTGAGTATCGCCGATCGGTTGTCCGTCGTGGTCGAGCACGTCGATCCAGTCTCCATTTATCTCGGTGACGACGGTGTCCCCGTCGGCCATCGGGAACGCTCCGTTTGGGCTGCCGTAGGACACGCCAAGTTCGTGATTGCAGTTACCGGTCTGGCCCAGTTGCTGGGTAAGGTGGTGCGCCGGCGGGCGAATCACAATCACGCGGCAGTTCTTGATGTCCGCGGAGAGCAGCGCTCCTTTGGGTGTGAGCATCGCATCGTCAGGGTTGTGCAGGTAGCCGGGTTCTGAGCCGGGGACACCGGGGTGCCCGTAGCGAAAGGCGATCTTCGGGTGAGTGACGTCGACGATGCTGATCGCAAAGTCGTCCTCCTGCGTCACGACTATCTGGTGTCCGTTGGGTGAGTAGAAAGCATCGTCAGGCAAGAGGAACGATTGGTCCGGGGTCAGCTCGCCCGGTTGCGGAAAACGCCAGAGAATCTGTCCAGTAGGGCTCACCTCCAACAGGCGATTGTTGTCGCGGTCGGCAATCAGGACCGGCCCGGGAAGCACACCCGGATTAGAGCCGGCGCGCAGATACTGCTTTGGAGGCCGGCTGCTGGCGGTGGGGGAGGCGTGGCCTGCGTTCGCGCGCGAGCGCGCCCGAACATCGAAGTGATCCGGGGGCTTGCCACCGGTGGTATTTCCCAGACCCTGCACAAGCACGACGGCAGTTGCAAGGATCGCAGTCGCCGATATTGCCTTGTGCCAGCGCTTCCTGGCGCGCCGGTCGCGGTTGATCGACGTCAACTTGCCGTTATGGTTGCGGTGAGGATCTCGTCGTGCAAGCGACCGTTTTCATCGCGCCCACCCGCGATCACGATGTGTCCTTGCAACTGGATCGCCGCGAGGTCTGAGAGCCCGAGGGGGAGCAATCCCGCGCGGCTGACCTTACCGCTAGGCGATATCGCGAGGATCGCTTGCGTCTGGCTCGTGGGCGAGGAACCGCGTCCGCCGAACACGAACGCGGTTCCGTTCACAGCGGCGGCGGCCGCATGTGTGAGTGGTTGGGGCAGCAGGCCGATCGTCGTGAGCTTCCCAGTTGAAGGATCGAAGTGGTAGATGTCGCGGCTGGCACTTTCGCCGCTTGTGCCGCCCGCGATCACAAGCGCTCCGCCGACCACGGCGACAGCTGCGTAGCGCAAGGGCTTGGGTAGCGTGCCGGCCACACGTGCCTGTCGGCCCGGCTGCCATGCGAGGATCGTGCGCAATGGCGTCACCCCTGTGTAGCCGCCCACGATGTAAACGTTGTCTCCGATCGTGGCGCTGGCGACATCGGAAGCCGGAGTGGGAAGCTCCCCCGCCGGCTGCGTGGTGCCATTGGGATTGACCTTTGTGATCTGTGGGAAGGAGCTGACCACGCCTCCACCAAACAGGTAGGCGACTCCGTCGGCCGGACTTGCCGACGCGTCGTGCAGTGCGGCCGGCAGCGTCCCAATCGTACGAGCCTGTGAGCTGGTGGCACTAACGATGCTCGAGACAGATTCTTCGGTCTGGTCGATGCCACCCATGAGTAGAAAGGTGCGTGGGCCCACGGCGGCAGCGGCGGCGTCTTGCTCGGCTGTCGGAAGCGCGCCGGTTTGCGAGATCCCCACGCGCGTGTTCGCGATTGCGCCTGAGCGTACGTTTGTCGCTTTTGTCGCCCCCGATGAACGCGTGACTGTCGACTTGGATGGTGCGCCTTTACTGCCGTCGCCGCTGCTGAGAACTGACGCAAGCACGACGATGAGGGCCATGAGCATCAACGCTACGCTGAGGCGCCGCCGTCGCAAGTGCCGTCGGCGTGTCTCGCGGCGCACGGCTCGCGAGCTCGAGGGAGGAACACTCATAGCTTCAGGGGTGCACGACAGCTGCGTAGTCCGGTCCCCCGTTGGGGCCGGTAGGGATGAAGTCCATACCGTCGGGCGTGTTCAGGTACCCGTACGAGGTGTCGGGAATTTCGGTATGGCCGTACTGCCAGACGATCTGGTTTGTGCGGGGATCGATCACGATGACGCGATCGCGATAGTCGTCGTTGACCGCGACATCGCCGTTGGGGAGCGGCATCGCGAGCGACGGATGGTTGAGCTCGGCGGGCCCCGTTTTAGGGCCGTAGCGCCATAGGACGTGGCCGTAACGGTCGATGATCAGCACGTGCCCTGGTGTGGCGTAATCGGCGAGCAGGATCCGCCCGCCCGGTAGCGGCTGCGGGTCCGAGGGGTAGCTGACCGGCGCTTTGACGGCGAAGGAGAGGTTGCCCTGTCCGTCGATCGCGTCGATCCAGCTACCTTTGATCTCGCTCACCAGCACGCCGCCGCCCGGCATCGGCGTGTCGCCGTTAACGGCTCCCAGATAGCGCGGCGGGTCGTGACGACAGGTTCCGGGGCTGCCGTACCGGCGCACGATCGCGCGCGCCTTGATGAACAGGATGCGACAGTTATAAGCGTCGGCAACCGTGAACGTGCCGCCGGGCAGCATGTAGGCGTCGTCCGGGGTTTTCAGGTGCGTGCCGTCGGAGCCTTCTTCGCCGGGATGTCCGAACAGGACTTCGAGGTTGTGGCTCGCAAGCGTGACCTGCACGATCGCGTGGTTGTCCTCCTCGTTGCTGATAAGCGCGTTACCGCCCGGCTCGACGAACGTGTCGTCGTCGAAGATCAGTTTGCGGCCCTTGGCAAGATCTTCTGGGGTGGGGTAGAGAAACACGATTTCGTGCCGCGGGTTGACAACGAGGATGCGGTCGTTGCCGCGGTCGGCAATCAGCAGGTAGCCGGGCAAGCCAGCCCGCTTCGATGCTGCTTCATAGGCAGCCGCGGTACCGGGCTGGACACCCACGACGTTCTGTGGTGCCCACAAAGCGGCCAGGCCACCCGCCGAGACGGGCGCGAGCGGCCCGCCGTCTACCACCGGCGCACGGCGGGCGCTTGCTTTCGAGGTGCCGTGCGACTTCGACCCTTCGCTGCCCGAGCTTGCTGCGACCGCTACCGCGATGAGCACGCCGAGCGCAATCGGGACCGCCCAGCGACGCTGACGCCGCGCTCTGGCACGCTCGCTCTCGCGGCGACGCCTGTCTCTACGCGCGAGGGCGGCGAGAGTCGAAGGGTCGTGTGGGTCGTCGTTGGGCATACGCGGACCCGCGCGTCGCGGGCAGCGGCAGCCTCACGCCGGCGACTAAACCCAGACGTAAGGTCGGGTGAGACTTCCCTTAGCGACCGCGAGACATGCGGGCGACCACGAGAACGCACAAAAAGTCCGATACTGACTTTCGGCACAGCAATCAGGCCGTCTGCGAGATCTCGCCGTGTGGCAACAGGATCTCTTCCGTCTCGGCCGGCGTCACACCCGGGTAGAGCACTCTCACGAGCAGGATCGCGCAAGCCCCACCGACGAACTGCGCCACCACGTATCCGGGCACCGACGCCGGGGCGATGCCCGCGAACGTGTTGGAGAACATGCGCCCGATGCTGATCGTGGGGTTCGCGAAGCTGGCGGAACTGGTGAAGAAGTAGGCGGCGCCTATGTACGCGCCGACCGCGGCGGGGATCGTGTTCGTGCGTTTGCTGCGCGCGAGCGAGAAGATCACGAGCAGCAGCCCGGCGGTAGCGATCGCCTCGGAGAACAGATGGGCGGGTGACGCGCGGTGATGGGTGGAGATACTGATCGCGGCGAGAGAGAACATGCCATTCGCGACGACGGCGCCGAGTATGCAGCCTGTTATCTGCACAGGGATGTAGGCAAGCGCGTCGCGCAAGCGGATGCCGCCAAAGCTCGCGTCGGCGAGCGAGACGACCGGGTTGAAGTGCCCGCCGGACACCGGTCCGAACATGAGGATGATCGTGAACAGGCCCGCCGCGGTGGCGGCGGCGTTCTCGAACAGCTGCAGGCCAACGTCATTCGGTGAGAGCGTCTGCGCCGCGATGCCCGAGCCGATCACGAGCGCAGCGAGCAACGCCGAGCCCAACAGCTCAGCGAGCAGACGGCGCGCGAGCGGTGGCGGGTCGGTCATGCCGCGACCAAGAGCTTGTCGGCAAACTCGTCGGGGAGCCCGGCCTCGCGGACTTCCGCGGCGACCGTATCGGCGTCGTAGGCGACGCGCTCGATGCTCACGGCCACGCTGCCGGCGCTCGGTGCGAGGACGGCGAACGCGCCGCGCGGGTCGCCGTCCTTGGGCTTGCCGACCGAGCCGCAATTGACGAACAAGACTCCGCCGTACTCATGCACCCACGGCTTGTGGGTGTGGCCGAACACGAGCACCGAGTCGCTCTCGGCGGCGGCCAACCGTTCGTAGAGGCTTGCGGGCTTGTCCTCGAACAGGTACTCGTTCACCTTCCGCGGCGAGCCGTGGACAAGATGAACGTCGACGTTGCCGACCGGGAAGCGCAGGTCGAACGGCAGGCAGCGCATGAAGTTCTTGGAGTCCTGGTTTGTGTGCGCAAGCGTCCAGTCCACGGAGCGCTGACCGAGCTCGCGATCGTGTGGGGTGACATATGCGCAGCCGCAGTCCTCGAGGTCGCGTGCGATGGCGTAGTCGTAGTTGCCGTAGATCGTCGGGATCTCGCGCTGCGCTATCAGGCGGCAGACCTCGTTGGGGTGCGGGCCGTAGCCGACGAGATCGCCGCCGCAGAAGACGCGCTCGATGCCGAGCGCCTCGATCCGTGCGAGCGCTGCTTGCAGCGCCGGGAGGTTGCCGTGGATATCGGTGATGACCGCGACCGCGTCCTCGTGGGCTACCTCCGTGCGGCGGTCGGCTCGCGGGAGCGGAGGCGCGGACATAACCCAATCCTATTACATCGACATACATCAGTGTTATTGATATAAGTAGATCGATGTCCGTCGATTTGGAGCTGGTCCCCAAGCAGAAGCGTGCCGCTGGCGAGCACTGCTGCGAGCCTGTCGTCTACCCCGATGTGCAGCGCGAGCAGGCGCTGCGGATGGCCGAGGTTGCAAAGGCACTTGGTGACCCGATCCGTCTGCAGCTTGTGGATGTGCTGCGCAAGCACGCTGGGAAGGTGTGCGTCTGTGAGCTCGTGCCTCTGTTCGAGATCGCCCAGCCGACGCTGTCTCATCACCTGAAGAAGTTGCGCGAGGCCGGGATCGTTGACTCCGAGCGTCAAGGATTGTGGGCCTACTACTACGTGAACACCGATGCGCTGGAGGAGCTATTCGCATGGCTGAGTTGACCGATATCGAGAAGACCGCCGAGGCCTGTTGCGCCGCCGAGCGGCAGGCGACATGCTGCGAGCCATGCGCCGAGGCTGACTGCTGCGGCCATGAGGGGTATGTGTCTGCGATGCCGGTGCCGTCGTGAGGCGGGCGAGCAACATGCGCGCTACTGGCTCAATAGCTCGACCACGGCGGTCGCGGTGAAAGTGACACCACCATCGCGAGCTCGCTCCGATACGATGTCGATCTCGGCAAGTCGCCGAAGCGCGCGGATGGCTCCCTGGTGCGTGATTCCGTAGCGGGCAGCCACCTGTCCTGCGCGTACTGTCGGCGCTCCGATCAGCTCCCCCGTGATGCGCTCGGCGATACCGGAGATGCCGGCGGTTCGGACCTTCTCTAGTGTTTGCTCTCTCCACGTCAACAAGGCATCGACGCGCTTATGGGTGCTGGTGGCCGAAGCCCCGACACCGGTCGCGAAGAAGTTCACCCATTTGTCCCAATCGCCCTCGCGGACCAGCGCTAGAAGTTCGTCATGGTAGCGTTCGCGATGCACCTCGAACCATGGCGAGACGACCAGGAGAGGGTCTCGCAGAACGCCGAGGCGCATCAGCTGCAGGACGATCGCCAGGCGCCCGATGCGTCCATTGCCATCGGAGAATGGGTGCAATGCCTCGAATTGGTGATGTCCGAGCGCGGCCTGGACGATCGGGGGCATAGCCGGTCGAGCCTCGGACAGCCACAGCACCAATTGCTCTAGGCCTGCGGTGAGTTGGTCTCCAGGGGGAGGTGGTACGTATCGTGCCTGCTCGATAGGAGCGTCTCTCGCTCCGATGTAAACTTGCCTGTCTCGGATGTTCCCGGCGTCCCCGAGTTCACTTGGCGTACCGTCAACAAGAATCTGTTGCAGGCTGCATAGCATTCCCACCGTAATCGGTCGCTCCTCGATCCATTCGAATGCTTGCGTGGCGGTCACGATGTAGTTCAGGATCTCGCGCATCTCCAGTGAGAGGTGGACTTGTCCTTCAAGGTCGGATGCGAGGACATCCTCGAACGGGGCGAATGTCCCCTCCAGGGCACTGGTGCTTTGCGCCTCGCGACGGATCGTCGATTGACGCACGAGCCCAGGGTCTGGAATGTGCCTCGCCGCTTGGTCGAGCCGTGCGAGGTCCGCTTCAGTTTGAGCGACGGTCGTCCAGGTCGCTGGAGAGAGTTCAACGGATGCGGGAAGCGGATTTGGTAGAAAGGCGACGCTCCCGTATGACTCTCCAGTTCTGCCATCTACGCCGTTGATCCGCAGGAGGCTTCCTATCGGAGAGCCGCTAAATGAGGCTGGATCCATGATCCAACAATATACGTCCTAAAGTTGGATCAGGCCGAGATCATCCAACTCGGGTTGGATCCCCGCGCCGACAAGACGATGACATATCAACAATGGACAGCAAGAGTATGAGCGGCGCGGAGATCGGGCTGGCCGTCTCTGTCTTCCTCGCCTGCACCGTCGAGGCAGTCGAGGCGCTGACGATTGTGCTTGCCGTTGGCACTACGCGCAGCTGGTCCTCGACGCTGAGCGGCGTCGGGGCCGCGACACTCCTACTGGCCGTGATCGTGGTGGCCCTGGGACCAGCGCTCACCGCGCTGCCGATCGGCGTCTTGAGAGTGGTCGCGGGCGGCCTGCTGTTGATTTTCGGTCTGCAGTGGCTGCACAAGGCGATCCTGCGCTCGGCTGGCCTGAAGGCCAAGCACGACGAGCTTGAGATATTCCGTGAGGAGGCCGAAGCGGCGCGCGCGCTGGGTGGCCAGCCGAAAGGCTTCGACGGCTATGCCTTCACGATCTCCTTTAAGGGAGTGCTGTTGGAGGGCCTGGAGGTCGCGTTCATCGTGTTGACGTTCGGTGCCAATCAGAAACACGTCCCGCTGGCTGCCGCTGCCGCCGCTGCCGCTGTGCTCGTGGTGATTGCGGCCGGCGTGGCGGCGCGTGCGCCCTTGGCCAGGGTCCCTGAGAACACGATGAAGTTCGCAGTCGGCGTAATGCTCAGCTCCTTCGGCATATTCTGGGGCGCCGAGGGCGCGGGAGCGAATTGGCCGGGTGGCGACGCCGCGCTGCTGGCGCTGATCCCGGGTGTGCTGTTTGTGGCGAATGCGATCGTGTGGACGTTGCGTCGGACGGTGCCGCTGGCGGCCGTCGAGCAATCGGTGTCGGTGAGGCCGGCGAGTTGACGGTGGTGAGGGTATGAATCGCGTGCAGGCCTTTCTTTTGGGCGTATGGGACTTTGTCGTGAGCGATGACTGGCGCACCGCATTGGGGGTCGTGCTCGCGCTGGGGATCACCGCGCTGGTGGCGGAAACCTCCGTCGCGGCGTGGTGGATCATGCCGCTGGCGGTGCTCGTGCTGTTGGCGTTCTCGATCAGGCGAGCGGCGAAGGGCGCCACACGCAGCGGCTAGAGCGCCGGTATGTCTACCCTTCCTCTTTCGCCTTCGGCCCATGTCGGCCGGAGGCAAGATGTCGCGAGCAGGGGAGCCGTCATTCACATCGATCCATACATCGTTCTCGGCAGCGCAATCATCGGCTTTCTGGTCGGGATGACTGGCGCTGGCGGCGGCGCGTTGATGACGCCGATGCTGATCCTGCTGTTCGGGGTGACGCCATCCGCGGCCATATCGAGCGATCTCGTGGCGGCTGTCGTGATGCGTCCGATCGGCGCGGGCGTGCACTTCAGGCGCGGCACTGTCAACCTGCGCTTGGTCGGCTGGATGGTGCTCGGCTCGGTGCCGATGGCGTTCCTCGGGGCCTACCTGTTGCACGTGATGGGCAACAGCAAGGCCGCCCAGGAAAACATCGAGGTCGCGCTCGGAACGGCACTGTTGATAGGGGCGGCGGCGATGGTGGTGCGCTACGTGCTCGACCGGCGAATAGGGACGAGCCGCACAGCATTGGTTCACGACATCGTCCCTCGTCCGCTCCCTACGGTCGCGATCGGGGCTATCGGGGGGATCATCGTCGGTATGACCTCGGTCGGCTCTGGATCGCTGTTGATCGTGATGCTGTTGTTTCTATATCCGATGATCGGCGCCAAGCAGTTCGTCGGTACCGACCTGGCCCAGGCGGTCCCGCTAACGCTGGCAGCCGCACTCGGGGCGCTTGCGTTCGGGCATGTCGAGTTCGGCGTCACCGCTTCGCTGATCCTCGGCAGCGTGCCGGCCGTGTTTGTCGGCTCGCTCGTCTCCTCAAGCGCCCCGGACCGCTACATCCGCCCGATGATCACCTTCGTGGTTGCCGCCTCGGGCCTGAAGTACGTGGGCGTTGGCACGACCGCTTTGGGCTGGCTGTTGTGCGGGATGCTGTTTGCCGGCGCGGCCGTATGGTTGTTCTACGTACGTCCCGCCCAGAAGATGGGAGCCCCTGAGCACGACCTCGAGATTCAGCAGGCTCCGGAGCCATCGGCTGTCGAGCCGGCGAGCGTCGACTGAGCTTCAGGACATGGCCGCGGAGGCCAGTTGCTCGTAGGTAACCGCTTCGCGTGTGCAGGCCGAGCGCTTTAGTACCCACTCCAGTGCCAGCATGTGGTTGGGATGCTCAAGGTCTGAGGGATGCAGATCCAGGCGCAGCGTTGTGCCCGATATGAGCGCGCCGGCGCGCAACAGCGCGGGAGAGAGGGCGCGGCGCAGCCTCCCGCCGCTTGACAGCGCGATCGGCGGTCCAAGCAGGTCGCGCTCGGCTTCCGCGGCGACACGTGTTCCGCCGGAATGGGCACGGTGGGACCCCGCCGTGGTGGGATGGGCACGGTGTAGGCCGAGCAGTGCCGCCCACCAGTGAAAGCGTTCGCCGAGCGTGCGCCTCAGCGCGGGCGTGTAGGCGTAGCCGGGCGCGACGAAGCCGCGCGGCTCGATTCCTGCGAGCTTCATCAAGCGCCAGCCCGCGTCCACCGCGCGCCGTGTCTCGTTTGGATCGAGCCCGAGGAACTCGCTTTCATGATCGGCATTGAGTGTGCGCAGGGATTGATAAGGGCCAATTCCCCGAGCGCCCGAGCGCAGGTGCTGGAAGCCGTGCTGGGCGATCGCGTCGCCGCCGCGCTCACGCTCGATCAGCCAGCTCACCATCTCCGGCGAGCGCTCTGCCAGCGGATGCAAATCGCGCGCCGGGATCACAAGCAGCGTCACGTGATCGACGCCGTGGTCGTCCAGCCAGTCGCGGATCAGCGCGCAGCGCTCGAACGTTGCCGGCTCGATGTCGTGCAAGGCCACGGCGATCGTGCGGCGTGGCGCGCTCATGGCAGAGCCTTTGGATATCGGGTGAGGCTGGTGCTAATGCGGTCAGGGGTCCTCTGGTAAGGGGGGGTGTTTATGCGACAAGTGGTTTTCGGGTAAGGGGGGTGCTTACGCGACAAGGCGATCGACCTCCTCGCTGTGCTGTGCCTCGCCGGGGTCGCTCCCGAGCGCGCGCCGGTAGCCGTCTGCCAGGCGCTCCAGGGCGCGCTCCCAGGTGCGCTCGCGCACAGTGGCGAGGGCCGCGCCGGCAAGGCGCTCGCGCAGCGGTGGCGAGCTCGCCAACTCCACCAGCGCACTCGCCAGCTGCTCGCCGTCGGCTTCGCGCAGCAGGCCGGTGACACGATCCTCGATCAGCTCCAGCGGCCCACCCGCGGCGACCGCCAGTACCGGCAGTCCGGAGGCCTGCGCCTCAAGGATCACCTGACCGAAGGTGTCGGTGGCGCTTGGAAAAAAGAAGATGTCAGCCGAAGCGTAGGTACGCGCGAGCTGATCTCCGTGCAGCCAGCCGAGGAAGGTCGCATGCTTCCCCACGCGTTCGCGCAGGCGTTCCTGCTCTGGTCCACCGCCTGCAAGCACGAGGTGCAGGCGCGGGTCCTGTGCACGCGCGCCCAGGAACGCCTCGGCAAGCAACTCCGCGCCCTTCTCGCGGGTGATCCTGCCCGCATAGAGCACGTTCACCCGCGAGCATTCGCGCCGGGACAGAAGTGAGTTGGTTACTCGGTACGGTGCCGTCGAGGACTCCGGGCACGCCATCCCCTCCATCCATTCCTCGCGCAGCTCATCGCTACGCAACGAGGGATCAAAGCGCGAGGTATCCACGCCGCGATCCCAGCGCAAGACCTTCTCCGCGCTCATGCCGATCGATGCAAGCGCAACGTCTGAGGCAGGACTGGGGGAGAGCACGAGATCGCAGGCGTTGTAGAAGGCGCCGACAGCCATCTCCATCGCCTCGGCGAGATGCTTCTGCCCGGAGCGAAGTTGCGCATAGGCGGTCAGCTCGGTGTGGTAGCTGCCGATCAGCGGCAGGCCGAGCGCGCGCCCAAGCAGCGCCCCGGCGACACCGGTCGGGCCGGGCGAGCAGACGTGAATCGCGTCGAAGCCCCCCTCGGCCAGCGTCTGCGCGGCCGCCGAGAGGCTTGGCACGCCGATGCGCAAGCCCGGATAGAAGGGAACGTCGAACTCCGCGACCGCCGACAGACGCCGGTCGACTTCGGGGTCGGTCGCGACCACCTCGATCTCAAAGCCGGGCACGCCGCGCTGGCGAATCTCCTCGATCGTGCGACTGACCCCGTGGGTCGAGCCGATCCCGTCGGCAAGGATCGCGATGCGCGGCGGCTCACCGTCTGCGCTCACACCGGTGCGCGCAAGCTTGGCCTGCTCGTTTGCCAGAAACGCGGTGGCGGGTGCATAGGGAATCGCGGCGATGCAGCTCTCAAACAGCCCGCCTGCGACGGCGCCGACATCGTGTTTGTCGATTGGCACCGGCTTGGCAGGATCCGTCGTGCCGGTCGATGCCAGGTCGGTGGCTGACGTGATGGGATGATTGGTCGTGCCTCCTCCTGTCATCTCGCCGCTGCCACGGCCGGCCGCGGTCTCGCCCACAATCGCCTCTATGGCGCGCCCTACCGCGTTCGCCAGCTTGCGCTCGTGCATCCGACAGGCGCGGCGGTAGAGGTCTGAGTGGCTGAAGCCATCCTCCTGCATGTATGCGATAAGCCCATGCTCGCCTGCCTGCTTGTGCCCTTCAGGGTGCCCCCCGCCATGGGGGGTGCCCGCCTGCCCCCCGTCATGGGGAGTCGGGGTATCGAGGTGGTCGAGGCCGACGGCGACAAGCCAGGCGCGCAAGAGGCAGCGTGCGTCGGCGGGCGCGAGGTCTGTGCCAGTGGTTCCTTCGCGCGCGTCGCCCTCGCTCAGCAGTCGCTGCACCATCGTCATCACTCGTTGCGGGTCCGGAGTGGCGGGCACGTCCTCGCTCGTCTTGTGTCCGAGCGAACGTGCCGCCAAAGCGATCGCCGCGTGTGCCCACTTGGCAGCGCTGCCCTGTTTGCCGTGCGCGGCGACGCGTCCAGCCCGCATGTGCGCGAGGAACTCGGCAGGTGAGCCGGCGTCGGGCGCCTCGGTCCAGGTACGCCCGATGTCAACCCCGGCGTGATCGTCGCTGCCGCCGATGCCGGTGCCGTCGAGCGTGGCCACGTACATGGCTGCGGGCCGGTTGAGCTCGCGAGCGCGAGCGCCGTTGCGCGTCTCCCAGATATCGAACAGCTCGGCCAGTCGGTGCCGGTGGCGCGCTGTCAGGGGAGCTCCAACCGCGTAGTAGGGATGGGCAAGCGCACACGCGATCTCCCGGTCGTAGAGGTACATAGCGCAAAGCTCGACGTCGCCACTGTTTGCCTGCAGCCACTCGTGGTCCTCGGCAGTAATCCCGTAGCAGAGCACGTGCACGGCCTGCGGCTCGCCGCGGAACCAGGCGGTCAGCTCCTCGGAGACGAACACGTCAGGGCGATCGGCGATCTCAAGCACGCCGTCGATCGTGTCGTGATCGGTGATCGTCACGAAATCCATCCCACGACGCTTGGCCAGCTCGTAGACCTCCTCGGGAGGAGTGGCACACTCCGGCAGTCCAAGCGCGCGTTGCACGCCGAGCTTTGACACCTGTGAGGCGGTGGAGTGACAGTGCATGTCTACTCGCGTGCTCATACCCAACAGGTTCTCCCTGCAAATGGCCAACTTTGTGACCAGTCGGGAACTATTGTGTGAAGGTGGTGTGAAGTGGCGAAGGTTGGCGCCGAGTGCGATCCCCGCGCAGCCGACGGGCAGTGCGACGGGGAGGATGTTGTCGGACCTTGAATTCCGAGGTGCCGGTTTTTCTAGGCGTTTTTGGTTCGAGGTTGGTTCTTTAGGTACCAAACCTTTAGGTTCATATCCGTCAATTGCTGGTGTTTTGGGACCCTGCCTTTCGACTAAATCCATCCGAAGGCGTTTCCCGTATGGGAAGGATCGAACCTGGTCGACAATCGCCGCCGGATGAGAACAATCTGGCAGCGGTCTTTTGCGTTCGGTCATTCCCATATGCTCTGGCCGCAATGTCGCTCATCTTCATCAGCGCCCCGCTGGCCTCGGCGATCAGCTACTTCCAGGCGATCGTGCTCGGCGTCCTGCAGGGCGTGACCGAGCTGTTCCCGATCTCGAGCCTCGGCCACACGGTGCTCTTCCCGACACTGTTCGGCTGGAACAGCCTGGTCAAAGCGCAGTCTGAATCGGAGTCGTTCTGGCTGGCGTTCGTCGTGATGCTGCACGTGGGCAGCGCCCTTGGCCTGCTCGTCTACTACTGGAGCACTTGGGTGGAAATCGTCAAGGCGTTCTTCGCGACTCTGGGCAAGCGCCGCGCCGAGACCCCGAATGAGCGATTGGCGTGGCTGATCATCATCGCGAGCATTCCTGCGGGGATCATCGGGCTGGCCTTGGAGCATCAGCTGCGCACGCTCACCGCCAAGCCGGAAGTCGCCGCCATCTTCCTGATGGTCAACGGATTGGTGCTATTCGCCGCCGAGCGCTTTCGTCGTCGCGCCGCGGTGCGCGAACTGGCGGCGCGCGAGGGTCTAAATCCCGAGGGCGGCCGCGAGCTCGACACGCTCGAGTACCGCGAGGCGCTTGTGATCGGGGCGGCCCAATCGACCGCTCTGATCGCCGGCATCAGCCGCGACGGCGTCACGATGGGCGCCGGCTTGGCGCGCGGCCTGGACCACAGCGACTCGGCCCGCTTCGCCTTCCTGCTCGCTACGCCGATAATCCTTGCCGCAGGCATCGTCAAGCTGCCCGACCTGCTCGGCCATCTCGGCAACGGCGTTCGCGGCCAGGCGCTCGTGGCGTGCATCGCCGCGGGCATCACGGCTTTCTTCACCGTCGCGTTCCTCGTCCGCTGGTTCAAGACCAGGACGTTGATCCCGTTCGCGATCTACTGCTTGGTGTTCGGCGGAGCGATGGTCATTTACACGCTGGCCTGAGCCTCATCTGGCCCGGCTTCACTGGGCCAGGTTCCAGTGCCGCCTTGCTACAGCTGTCTGGTAAGCCTGGGATTAGCCTGGCTCCAAGTGGGAATCGGCAAGCTAGCGGGGCGAGTCTCCGCCGCGTGCACCATCATTGATGCTCGATGCCCCCTCCGCGAACCCCAGCAAAGATGTTCGAGACGCGCAGCCAGGCCTGGGATGAAGCCGGGCTGCTGCCGCAGGTGAGTCCGGGCGCGGTCCGGCGCGCGCGCTGGGAGGCCTTGCTGCTTGTGCCGATCTTCATTGGTGTAGTGGTGCTCTATGAAAACCGCCACAGCCTGCTTGGGCTGACCGCGCACGGCAAAGGACAGCTCGCGTGGCTCGAAACGCCGGTCGACTTCGTCACGGTGATCGTCCTCGTGATGCTCGGCTGGGCGATCGCGCGCGACGTGGGACGAGCGTTCGGGCCGGCGCTGTTCAGGCGTATGGATCCAGCTTCGGCCGGCACCGTGGGCTTCGTGATCCGCCTCGTGACGGTCGCGCTAGCCGTGATTGTGGCGCTGGGAATCATCGGCATCGAACCGCGCACGCTCGCGCTCGGTGGTGCTTTCACGGCCGTGATCCTCGGTCTTGCCGCTCAGCAGACACTCGGCAACATGTTCGCCGGCACGGTGCTGCTGAGCGCAAGGCCGTTTCGCGTCGGCGACAGCGTGCGCTTGCAAGGGGGCCCGTTGGCGGGCCAGATCGAGGGCACGGTCAGCACGCTTGGGTTGCTCTACACGACCTTCGCGACCGGTGAGGGCCCGATCATGGTCCCCAACAGCGTGGTGCTGAGCGTGGCGGTGCTGGCCAGGGGCCGCAGTCACGCCGGCGAGGACGGTTCGTAGTCGTCCAGAAGTTGCATGCCCCCCCGCGCGCGCGGGGGCCATCTAACGTTTCAAGCCTTCACTGGCCGGCTTCTTGCGGTGCCGAGACCAGGTAGCGCAGGAACAGGTAGGAGTCGTGCTCCAGCACGCCCGCCAGCTGCAGCGCGAGCGGCGGATCGAACTCGGGCCCGCTCACGATCCGAAGCGTCTCGCTCACCGCGTCTCCGCCCGCCAGCTTTGGCGACAGGGTCAGAAACAGCTCATCGACGAGCCCATGTGCCAGTAGCTGGGCGTTCAGATGAGGACCGCCCTCGCACAACAACGTGCGCACGCCCAGGCGCTCGTATAGTTCGGCCATGGCGCCCGGCAGGTCGAGCAAGCCGTCGCGAGCGCTGCGCACATAGGAGACTTCGGCTCGACAGTCCGGCGACAGACTGGCCTCAGAGGAGGTCAGGATCGCCACGCGCGCCCCGACCTCTGAGAGCAGGGGAATCTCGCTGTCCAGGGCAAGGCGCCCGGAGACGACGCACGCCAAGGGCTCCTCGGCAAGGCCGCGTTCGCGCCGTATCTGTCGCCCACGATCGTCGCGTATCAGCTGTCCGTAGCGCTCGGCGCGAACGGTCCCAGCGCCCGCCATGACGGCGTCCACGGCGGTGCGCAGGCCGTACAGCAGCTCTTTGTCGGCCCGCCCGCCCAGCGGTCCAGAGCGCCCGCCAAGGGTTGCACGACCGTCGGTGGTGGCGATCATGTTGAGTAGCAGGTAGGGGCGCCGGCGCGTCCCATCCTCGGCCGCCGCGATCAGCTGGAGTTCGTCCACGACTTGCTCGATCGTGGCCCGATCGCCGGTCGGGAGCAGGCGTCTGAGCTTCAGCGGTCGCTCGCTTGGCGGCTGTTCCGGATTGCTAAGCATATACCACTTGCTAACACATACTCGGACCTACGTGCTACCGTCGTGCGGTCTGGCCGGCCAAAGAGACCGGCGAAAGCAGTGCAAGCGCTCGCAGGTCGAAGCTCTAGCAGCATCCTCCGCGTAGCAGCACGCACATATCGTGGAGGAAGTCACATGCCTACCGGCACAGTGAAGTGGTTCAGCGATGACAAGGGGTTCGGCTTCATCACCCCAGATGACGGCGACAAGGACTTGTTCGTTCACCACACCGGGATCAACGGCGAAGGCTATCGCTCGCTCCAGGAGGGCACAAAAGTGTCCTACGACGCGGAGCAGGGCGACAAGGGCCCGAAGGCCGTAAACGTCACGACCATCTAGAGCCGCTGACAGATTTCATGGCTGATCCCGTCAGGGACGAGCGTCCATGACGGGATACGCCCAGAGCAGTAGCGAGCATGTCTTCGGGGCCCTGCGGGGCCCCGCCGACGTTGTGGGCCGCGAGGCGCGACGCCGACGTGTCGAGACGGCGGTCGGGGCAGGCGTCCTGATCGCGATCTTGGCAGGCTGCCTGCTGGTAGTGGTGGCAGCGGCCGACCGCCCTAGCTTTCTTGCGGCCACCACCACGGGCCATTACTTCCCGCACTGGATGGCGGGCCCGCTCGGTGGCCTGTGGCCGTCGCTGACGCGCAGCACAACAGGCTTGAAGTGGCTTTTCACGGGCCCGGTCGTGCTCATGTACGTGTGCTACCTGATCGGCCTGCGCTACGTGCCGCTGCTGCGCGCCCGCTGGGTGATCATGGCGATCGTGGGAGCGCACGCGATCATGTTTCTCTCGCCGCCGCTGGCGCTCACCGACATCTTCAACTACATCAACTACGGGCGCATGGAGGTGGTTCACCACCTCAATCCGTACACGACGATCCCGGTGCTCGAGCCACACAACGACCCGAGCTATGCCCCAAGCAATTGGCATCAGTTGCTGAGCCCGTATGGGCCACTGTTCACGCTGATCACGTTCGCTGTGGTCCCGCTGGGTGTGGCGGCATCGTTCTGGACGTTGAAGGGCCTGTTGATGCTCACGAGCCTCGGCATCATCTTTCTGGTGTGGCGCTCCGCGCGCCTGGTCGGTCGTGATCCAGTGGCGACAATCGTGTTCGTCGGCCTGAACCCGGTCGTGCTCATCTGGGGCCTAGGCGGCGATCACAACGACTTCCTGATGATGTTTTGTGTGGTGCTCGGCTTCTATCTGCTGCTGCGCGCTGGCTGTATGCCGGGAGCGGTCGGACGTGCCGCTGCCGCGCAGGTACGGGCGGGCGCGGATGGGATCGAGACCGATGCTGCGAGAGCAGGGGGCGAGTTCGGCGACGTCGAGGTACAGAACCGGACCGTCACGCAAGGGTCTCGCGCCGATGCTGCCGTGAACGGGGTGGCCGGCGGCCAGGATGACTCCGGCACCAAAATGGCCGAAGCAGCGCTGTGGTCCCCGGTGCTGCTGGGCGCCGGGGTGGCATTCGTCGCGGCCGTGGTGATTAAGGCTTCGGCCGGCATTCTGTTGCCGGTCGTGCTCGCCGCGCTGCTGCATCGCCGTCGCGATCTGCTGCAGGTCGTGGTGGGGATGGCGTTGGGCGCCATAGTCTTCGGCCTGGCCAGCGTGGTCGCATTCGGGCCCCATTTCCCCGATCTCGCCACACAGGGACGCCTGGTGACGATGACGAGCATTCCCAACCTGTTCGGGCTGGCGCTCGGTGCCGGCGGGGAGACCACCACCATGCGGGTACTGCTGAGTGGCGTGCTCATTGTGGCGGTGGCCGCCTGTTCGTTGCTTGCCTATCGTCGGCGCGAGTCGATCACCGCCGCCGGCTGGGCGTCGATCGCGCTGCTCGTCACACTCAGCTGGGTACTGCCTTGGTACGTGCTGTGGGTGTTGCCGCTGACGGCTCTGTCGCGCTCGCGAGGCTTGCGCATCGCAGCGCTGCTTATGGGCGTCTACATGATCATGGCCTGGGCACCGCTCGGCGCAAACGTGTTCAACGCGATCGATTTCCACCCGGAAAAGACGGCACTCGGGCGTTTGCACCAGCGCTACGTCAAGGAACTCCTCTACTGAGCCGCGCCGTGTGCCGGACATGGATGAGAATCGAACGGACATGAAGGAGGCTGACGCAAAGAAGGATGACGTGCACGCGCACGAGCCGCTGTGCTCCAGTGGGCTTGCGTCGTTGCGAACGCCGCGCACCTCCGACGAGGAGTTGCTGTGCGCCGAGCACGCCATCACGCAGAACGGCTTCAGCGATGAGGAGCGCCTCGATCGAATGCGAGCGGAGATGGCCGAGGGCTTCGCCGCGCTTGCCGGTGTAAGCCGCGGGGCCTCATTGTTCGGATCGGCTCGCACCCCCGTCGGCCATCGTGACTACGAGCTGGCGCGCGAGACGGCTTTGGCGCTCGGCTCGGCGGGCTTCGCGATCATCACCGGCGGCGGACCGGGAATCATGCAGGCAGCCAACCAGGGTGCGCGCGAGGCGGGAGCTCAGTCGATCGGGTTGAACATCCAGCTGCCCTACGAGCAGCAATTCAACCCGTACGTCGACATCGCCCTGCGCTTCCACTATTTCTTCACGCGCAAGGTCATGTTCGTGCGATATTCGAGCGCTTTCGTCGTATCGCCGGGCGGCTACGGCACGATGGACGAGCTGTTCGAGGCGCTCACGCTGATCCAGACCGGCAAGATCCTGCACTTTCCGGTGGTCCTGCTTGGCAAGCACTATTGGAGCGGTCTGTTCGACTGGCTGCGCGAGACGATGCTCGCGGAGGGCAAGATCTCAAGCGCCGACGTCGACCTGTTGCAAGTCGCCGACGACCCACAGCACGCCGTGGCGATCGTCGAGCGGGCCGCGGCTCGCCAGGGCCGCGGCTGACACTCAGGCTGCGCCGGGAGGGCCGCTGACGCGCTGCTCGCCGTCAGGTAGGCGCCCATCGCGCCCGACGTAGCCGTCCTTGCCGCCTGCGCACAGATAGATGGCGTCGCCCTCGCCCACGTTGCGGACCTTGCGCAACGTCGCGGCGTCCACGCGCGCCGAGCCACCCTCTCCGAGGCGATGCGTGCTGCCGTCGCCGAACTCCATCTCGATCGTGCCACGGTGGACGAAGTAGAGCTCCTCTTGGACGTCGTGGTAATGGCTCCCGGTCGCGTAGTCCGCGGGCATCGTGATCACGTTGACGCCGAACGCGGTTACGCCCAACCCCTTGCGCATCTTACGAAAGCCGTAGCCCTCGCCGAGCGCGTCGAGGTCCTCGGCCACGGCGTAGCCCTCACCCACGGTCACCTTGGGGTACTCGGATGCCTCCATTTGGATCTCCTTTACTGGTCGTCAGTGGTCTGCCACGAAGCCGCCCTCAGGAGAGAGCGGCCTGTCTTCGCTTGCCCAACGCAAAAGCCCGCCGCGCATCGACAGCGCCTGTGTGCCGCTGGCCCGAAATGCTTGGGCGGCCATGTCAGAGCGCGCGCCGACGCGGCAGTAGAACACGACGGGTAGCTTGCGCTCGATCTCCGCTGCCCTGGAGCTGAGCTCGATAAGCGGTATGTGCAGCGATCCGGCGATGAAGCCCGCCTCGCGCTCGTATGGCTCGCGCACGTCAACCACCTGTAGCTCGCTGTCCGCTGCCATCCATTCGGCCAGTTGCTCGGGGTCGATGTCCGTCTGCGTGGAGTCGACCGGGGCGCCCATCCGGGGGAGGGTAGCGGCCTCACGCCCGCGCGGCGAGGTGGGTGCGCCGCCCGCCCGAGGCCATTAGGATCAATAGACAATGCATGTGACCCTGAACGACACCTACACCATCCCGCAGGAGCATCTCGACTTCTGCGCCACGATCAAACAGATTGCTCAAGAGAAGATCGCGCCGCGCTCAGCGGAGATCGACGAGCAGGCCGAGTATCCCTGGGACATCCGCAAGGTGCTCGCCGAGCAGGACATCCTCGGGCTGCCTTTTCCCGTCGAGTACGGTGGCACCGGCACCGGCACCCTGATGCTCAACATGGGGGTCGAGGAGATTGCCAAGGTCGATGCCGCTTGTGCGCTGATCTTGATGGTGCAGGAGCTCGGCACGTTGCCGATCCAGCTGTTCGGCTCGGATGAGCTGAAGGCGCGCTTCCTGCCCAAGTGCGCCAGCGGTGAGTGGTCGCCGGCGTTCGCGCTCTCTGAGCCAGAAGCAGGGTCCGATCCGGCGGGAATGCAAACCACCGCGATGCAAGACGGCGACGAATGGGTAATCAACGGCACCAAGAACTGGATTTCGAACCTCGGCGTGGCCGACTTCTACATCACCTTCGCAGTGACCGACCGCGAGAGCAAACGAATCACGGCTTTTGTGGTCGAGGCCGACCGTCCTGGCTTCAGCGTCGGCAAGCTCGAGCACAAGCTCGGCATCCGCGCCTCGCCTACAGGTCAGCCGATCTATGAGGACGTGAGGGTGCCGGCCGAGAACGTGATCGGCGAGGTCGGCCGGGGCCTGCGAGTGGCGCTTGGCACCCTGGAGCGCACGCGCCTGGGCGCCGCGGCCCAAGCTGTCGGCATCGCTCAGGGAGCCACCGACTATGCCGTCGCCTACGCGCGTGAGCGCAAGCAGTTCGGCAAAGCGATCAACGAGTTTCAGGGCATCCAGTTCAAGCTCGCCGATATGGAAACAAGCACCGCCGCGGCGCGCGAGCTGCTCTACAAGGCGTGTGCGATGGCCGATCAGGGCCATCTGCAGAGTGCCAAGTACTCATCGATGGCCAAGGTCTTCTGCTCGGATACCGCGATGGCGGTCACCGTCGAGGCGGTTCAGGTCCTGGGCGGCTACGGTTATGTCAAGGAGTATCCGGTCGAGCGCATGATGCGAGACGCCAAGATCACCCAGATATACGAGGGCACCAACGAGATTCAAAGGCTCGTTATCGCCCGTACGTTGAAGTAGGCGTGGGATGCGTGTGTCGAGGTTGCCAAGCGCCTCCGGCCACGCTCGTCGCGTCGCGGTGGCGGCGCTCGTCGCATTTTCGATCGGTCTGGTCGTGCTCGTCGTCGGTCAGGGGCTCAGCTCGGTCGGCTTCGTGCGAGCGGTCGAGGAGGTCGCGATCGTGGCGCTCGTCGTGGCCGTGCTGTCGGGCGCCGTCGCATTCGTGGCGGTGCGGCTTGCCAACTGGCATGACCCCGAGTCAGAGGTCGAGTTCGACGAGCTGATACGCCACTCCGAGGAGTTGGCACGCGAAGGGCTCGTGGTCGATCCCGACGAAGCCGAGTTCATGGAGCTCGACCCGCTCAACGACGATGACTTCGAGGAGTTGGTGCGCGATGCACTCGACGATCTGCCCGATCTCTTGCGCAACGCGCTGGCCCACGTCGCGGTTGTGATTTCCGACGGTGGTCGAGCGCGGGGAGCTTATGGTCTCTACCAGGGTGCCACAGTGGCGCGCGACGACGTCCACGACCGCATCGTGATCTTCCGTGACACCATTCGTCGCGATTTCGGCCGCGATCCCGACCTGTTGCGCGAACAGGTCACAAAGACGGTGCGCCACGAGCTTGCCCATCACGTCGGTTTCGACGAGCTGGGCGTGTCTCGTTTGGATCTCTAGATGCAGTTCCTGAGTAGGTGGGTTCATCCGGGCCTCCCTGGAGACATAGAAGATTGAAGTGTCGGGGGCAGCGCTTATGCTGTCTCGCGTGATGCGGCGGCTACTGATCGTGGGCGTGGCGCTGGCCGGTGTTGGCGCCGGCGCTACAGCGCTCCCAAGCCCGGCGCCCGCTTCGCCGGGATGGAGCGTGCCGGCCGACTACGCCTTGCCGGCGAAAGCGTTGAGCCCTCAAATCGGCTATCAGGTGGGCGGAGGAGCGACCGTCGCATATCTTGAAATCGTCTCTCTGGCGCCGTTGCAGACCGCGCTGCACATCGGCGTGATCCCCCCTGGGGGCAGCTATCAGGAACAGTTGAGCATCCCTTCGAGCACCAATGCGATCCCCGTCGACGTCAAGTTCGCCGAGGCGCCCGACGGAGCCGCCGTGCTGCAATGGACGGTCCTGCAGGGAAGCGAACCGAAGAGTTCGCCGTTGGCATATCTCGCGAGCTATCGCCAGCCCGGCAGCGTCACTTGGGAAGCGCCGTTGACGATCGCGACCGATGCAACTCAGACGGAAGGAATCGCGACGACGCTTGTCCCGGCGATCTCACTCGACGGGACCGCAGCGGCCGGTGTCGAACATCTCGACGCGACGCTTCCACCACCCGGTGGCCACCGGATCGATGTCGCAGTGCATCCGGTCGGCGGGGTGTGGGGCTCGGCTGTTGCAGATCTCGCCCTCCAAAGATTCCAGCGAAGGCTTGGCGCTCGGTTTCGACGCGCATGGCAACCTCACGGCCGCATTCCGCAAGGAACTGACTGCTGAACGTCACACGCTCGATGCGGTGCGGCGTCCCGCGTCTAGCGGGGTGTGGGGGTCGCTGGAAGACGTGACAGGCTCGGAAATCACCTCGGACGCAGAGGGCCCGGCGTTGGGCGTAGCAGCGGACGGCAGCGCCGTGATCGCCTTCCAATACGTTCACTACACGGGGTCGAAAACGCTCGACGTCAACGCCGTCACACGTTCCGGAACCACGGGCCCGTGGACGGCCCCGGTGGACGTAGCGCTCGGGGGCGCCTCGAGCGGGCCGATGGCGGTGGGAGTGTCCCCCGAAGACAAGGCGAATGTGCTCTACCGGTTCCAGGGGCACAGCTCTGGGGAAGACTGCGTCGGCGTCGTACGCGCTTATGCCGGTGGCGACTTCTTCAGCGCTCCTCAGTGCGTGTCGCCCACCAATTTCGAGCCGGGTGCGACGGGCGGCGTAGCTTTCCTCGGCAACGACGCCTATTTTGCCTGGTCGGGAGAACCGAACGGCGAAAAAGTGGACGTGGTGCAGGGCAGTCGCTGGCTCGGCAGCGCTTCCCAGCCAGACAGCTTCACCAACCTCGATGCGCCAATCGAAAGCGCGGGGCTCGATCAATTGCTTCCGGACGAAGATGGCAGCGTGGCCGCATTCTGGACGACGCGTGTCGAAACCGCCCCGAGTCAGTACGAAACCAAACTCAGGGCGGCTGCCTTCGACATCGGCGGACCGAACTTGCTTGGCGCCGCCGTTCCTAGGGGCGCGGTGGCAGGCCAGCCAGTCGCGATGAGCGCGAGCTTCGTCGATCTGTGGTCGGGCCTTGGCGAAGCACCGAGCTGGAGCTTTGGCGACGGCACGGGCGCTAGTGGGGCGCAGGTGAGCCATGCCTATGCGGCGCCTGGTGTCTACACGGTCACCGTGACCGCCCGCGACGGGCTCGGCAACACCACGAGCGGTACCTATTCGATTACGGTCAACCCGGGCGCGCCCTTTGCGCCGTCGCAGCCGCCCGTCTCGGCACTCAAGCTGATCGGCGCGAAGGTGGTCGGTCAGAGCGTCGTCCTGTCACTGGCCTGCACTGGTGCCCTGTGTAAGGGCGAAGCGAAGTTGACCACGCGCGAGAAGCTGATCTCAGGCAAGCTGGTGGCCGTTCAGTCCCGACACGGCAAAGCGCGTACGACGTACAAGACGGTGACGGTGGGCGTCTCACACTTCACGCTTGGCCAAGGCAGGACGATCACGATTGCGGTGGCGCTCAACTCAACCGGACGTGGGTTGCTGGCGCGCTTTAGGAAACTTCCTGTCAGCTTGGCGATCGCAGCGAGCCCGACGATCCCCGCCAGGCACTTCACGATTCTCCCGCCCAAGCACAGCGCCAAGCACCGCAAACACTAGCTTGCACATGTGCTGGCCTCCGGACTCGACGACGTCGTTGCGCGGCACGGGTCGGTGGCCGCCATCGATCTCACGTAGGATTTGCGCTGCTCACGCTTCCGCCAGAGGGATCCTCGGTCGCTCCGTGCCGCCGATCCGCTCCGGTCAAGAACCTACCCAAGGAGAACGCCTCACATGCCTGAAGCTGTGATCGTCGACGCCGTGCGTACGCCCATCGGGCGCGCCGTCAAGGGGTCGCTCAAGTCCGTCCGCGCCGATGACCTTGCCTCGATCCCACTGAAGGCGATCGTGGAGCGCAATCCTCAGGTCGAGCAGAGCTCGATCGTCGACGTGATGATGGGCTGCGGATACGGGGAGGGCGAGCAGGGCTACAACATCGGGCGCATCGCCTCGCTGATCGCCGGCATTGACTACCACGTGCCGGGCACCACGGTCAATCGCTTTTGCGCCTCATCGCTACAGACGATTCGGATGGCCTTCCATGCGATCAAGACCGGCGAGGGCGACACCTATCTCTCGGCCGGCGTCGAGGCTGTCTCCAGGGCCGGTCGCGGAAGTGCCTCGTTCGAGTTCCACCCGCTCGTAGACGGCTCCGAGGGCTCCTACTACAACGTCTACATACCGATGGGCATGACCGCCGAGAACGTCGCCGAGGAACGCAAAGTCAGCAGAGAGGCCCAGGACGAGTGGGCGCTGGTCTCCCAGACTCGCGCCGTCGCAGCACAGGAGTCGGGCCATTTCGACAAGGAAATCGTCCCGGTGACGGTGCCCGCCCACAAAGACGTGGACAAGGAAGGCAAAGAGATCGACGTTCCGGAGACAGTCGTCACAAAGGACGACGGCCCCCGCCCGGGCACGACGCTCGAGAAGCTGGCGTCGCTGAAGCCTGTGTTCAAGGAGGGCGGTACCGTCACGGCCGGCAACGCCTGTCCGCTCAACGATGGCGCTGCCGCGGTGCTCGTCATGTCCGATGAGAAGGCAGCCGCGCTCGGTCTCAAACCGAAGGCGCGCATCATCGCCTCGACCGTCGCCGGGATCCGCCCTGAGGTCATGGGCCTAGGTCCGATCCCCGCGATCAAAGAGCTCCTGAAGAACACAGGCATGAAGATCGAGGACATCGACGTGGTCGAGATCAACGAGGCGTTCGCGGCCCAGATCGTGCCGTGCATGGAGGAGCTCGGCATCACCGAGGAGCAGCTGAACCCGTTCGGCGGTGCGATTGCGCTCGGCCATCCGTTTGGGATGACCGGTGCGCGCATCATGACCACGCTGCTCAACGACCTCGACACGCTCGACGGCACGTACGGCATCGAGTCGATGTGCGCCGCCGGCGGCATGGGCATGGCGATGCTGGTGGAACGACTGTCGTAATTTTTGTCCCACCCTTGCAGTTCTATATATTCTTGATAAGCTTTATGGGCAATGACCGTTTCGACGGTTCCTACCCGTTTGCAGCCCTCCTCTGCACGGTTGTGCGTCGACGGACGCTGCTGATTCCACCAAAGCAGTGCCTATGCCCACCTGAGAAGTACTCCGCCCACTTCTCAGGCCGTGTCCCGAGGCGTGGCTGGGCCGAACCCCCGATCCGGCTCAGCCACGCCTCTTTCTTGCCGGTAGGGACTGGGCTTGGCGGGGACGGTGCGGGTGAGCGTCGAGCCTGGCCAACCTGCCGTCCCGCTGGAGTCAGCGCGGTGGCATGCGCAATGCGCCGTCCAGGCGGATGACCTCGCCGTTGAGCATCCGGTTCTCGACGATGTGGCAGGCCAGCTGGGCGTACTCGGCTGGGTCCCCCAAGCGCTGGGGGAAAGGCACGCCCGCGCCGAGCTTCTGACGCGCCTCCTCGGGTAGCGCCGCAAGCAGTGGCGTGTCGAACAGGCCGGGGGCGATCGTGTTGACGCGGATGCCCTGCTGGGCGAGGTCGCGTGCGGCGGGCAGCGTCATCCCGACGATCCCTCCCTTGGAGGCCGCGTAGGCGATCTGGCCGATCTGCCCGTCGTAGGCCGCGATCGACGCGGTATTCACGCACACGCCCCGTTCGCCGTCCTCCAGCGGATCGCTGGCGATCATTGCGGCGGCAGCAAAGCGCAGCACGTTGAACGTGCCGATCAGGTTGATCTGGATCGTCATCTCAAACGGCAGCAGCGGGTGCGGACCCTTGGAGCCGGCCAGCTTCTGTGCCCAGCCGATGCCGGCACAGCACACGGCGATGCGCAGCCCACCGCGTGCCGTTGCGGCCTGCTCGACCGCCGCCTGCACCTGAGCTTCCTCGCGCACGTCGCATGTGGCGAATTCGATGCCCAGCTCCGAGGCCAAGGCCACGCCCTTGTCCGCATTGACATCGGCGATCGTTACAACCGCGCCGAGCTCATGCAGGCGTCGTGCGGTTGCCTCGCCGAGTCCTGAGGCGCCCCCTACGACAAGCGCCGAGCTTCCTTGGATTTGCATGGTTGGGAGCCTACAGGCGGACGGGGCGCGAGAGCGTCAGCGCGAACAGCTCGTCCGGGTCGGTCAACCAGTTGACGATCTCCAGGCCCGCCGCCGAGAGATCGTCCTGCACGCGGTCGCGGGTGAACTTGGCGCTGATCTCGGTGCGCATCTCCTCACCTTGCTCGAAGTGCACGGACAGGCCGAGGTCGTGCACGGTCGTGGTGTGCTCGCGGCGAGCCCGCAGACGCATCTCGATCCACTCGTGCTCGCGGTTGAACAGCGCAACGTGGTCGAAGTCCTCGGGGTCGAAGTCGGCCTGAAGCTCGCGATTCAGTACGCGCAACAGGTTGCGGTTGAACTCGGCCGTCACCCCTTGGGAATCGTCGTAGGCGCGTGTCAGTACCTGTGGGTCCTTGACCAGATCGGTGCCCATCAGGAGATGATCGTCGGGTCCCAACAGCTTTGCGATCTCGCGCAGGAAGCGTCGGCGGCTGCCGGGAGGGAAGTTGCCGATCGTGCCGCCCAGAAACACGACGAGGCGCGGGCCGACCGCGTCCGGCACTCGGTCGAGGTGACGTTCGAAGTCGCCGATCACACCGTGAACGCGCAGGCCCGGATACTCGTTTGTTAGCTCTTGGGCGCAATCGCGCACCATGCTCTCGGTCACATCGACCGGTATGTACAGCCGCAGCGTGCCGGCGTTGTGCAGCGCATCCAGCAGCACTCGCGTCTTGGCCGCGGTGCCAGAGCCGAGCTCTACGAGCTCCGCCGCTGCCGTTGTGCTCGCCAGTTGGGCGGCCGTGGCCTGCAGGATCGAGCGCTCGGTACGTGTGGGGTAGTACTCGGGTAGCTCGCATATGCGGTCGAACAACTCCGCTCCGCGCGCGTCGTAGAAGTGCTTGGGCGGGAGCTCCTTGAACGGGCGCGTAAGTCCATCGAGCACGTCGTCCGCGAGCGAGCGTTCTTCGCCCTCTTGTAGATAGGAGTCGATCGTGATCGTGCCCAGATCGAGCGCTTCACATGGCGGGTCGGTGATTGGCTCCATCACTTCGTCCTTTCGCTGTTCCGTGGCAAGCGCGTCTGGCGTATCATCGAACGACGTCCCGCGCAAGACGCAGCCCGGAGAAGATCTGGCTGCGGATGGGCAGATCCCAGTTGCGAAAAGTTATGCTCGCGACGTGCGGGTCGGTCGCCCATGAGCCGCCCCTCAGTACTCGATAATTCTTACCGAAGAACACTTCCGAGTACTCGCGGTAGGGGTGTGCCACAAACCCCGGATAGCCGTCGAAATGGCTACTGGTCCACTCCCACACGCGGCCGACGCCGGCGAGCAGCTCTTGACTGGCTGCCTTCTCCCACTCGGCCTCGCTGGGCAGTCGCGCTCCGAGCGCTTTGGCAAATGCCTCGGCCTCAAACCAGCTGACGTGGCAGACGGGCGCGTCGGGATGCCCATCGCTCGCGCTTGGGTGTCGGAGGATGTTCTCTCCTACCTTCCAGGCCCAACCTTCGTCTGACCACCACTCGCGTCGCTCGTACCCGCCCCCCTCACTGAAACGCGTCCAGCTCTCGTTACTGACCGGGCTGCACGCGATCTCGAAGCCGGGCACTTCAAGCATGTGGCAGGGTCGCTCGTTGTCGTATGCGAAGCCCTCGGACGGAGCCCCCATCTCGAATGGCCCCGCAGCAATCTCAAGCCAACCAGCGTCGCAGCGCCGGCCGGTGGGGGGCTCGCCCTCGGGCAACAGGCCTACCAGCGCCATCGTCTGCCGCATCGTCTCCGTGTGCTGTAGCTCGTGGCGCAGCACCAGCTCGTAGATGGTGCTGTCGCCGACGCCTCGCCGTGACAGTGCCTGTGCGCTGCGCAGGCGCACGTCGTTCATGTATGCGCGTGCCTGTGCGGGATCCAACAGCTCGATCACGCCTCGGACCGAGCGAGGCGTCTCGAAGGCGTCGTAGAGCTCGGCCAAGTCGGGCCGCAGCAGCTCGAGGCCGCCATGGCGGTGGCCCAGCCACAGATCCTCATACGCCGCGATGTGCGCAAGATCCCAGACGAGTGGACTCATGATTGGTGAGAGCACCTGGCTGAGCTGATCTTCGCTCAGGTGAGCGACAAGCGCCAGCGTGCGCTCTCTGACGCTGTTGAGTGCCGCCAGCGCCTCCTCCGGCCCTGGGGGCCGACGGTGGTGAGCGATGGGGTCGCGGGGAGCGATCGTAGCCATAGCTTCGCCCGCCAACTCTAGAAGGTCAGAGCGTCATTGTGGGTATTTTCTCATTGGCACGGCACGTCGGCCTCGGGGCACGCACGTCGGCCTCGGGTCTCAGGGCGTCATCGTCTCCGCCGCGTCCAGTGCCGGCCCATATGTAGGGTCGCGCAGCAGCGATTGGCGGATGCCCTCGCCGAGGATCCCGCTCTCGCCGCGCGAGGCGCCGAGGATCGTCCATTCGTGTTCGCGCCGATTGGTGTCGCGGCTGCGCGCGCGCAGGCCGCCGGTACCGCGCCTGAGTGCCAGGCGACGACCTGTCGCGGTCGCGATCGCCACGCTATCGAGGCCCCTGACATCGAGCTCGGGGGCTCGCTCCAGTCTCACCTTGATCTGTTGCTCGGGGGCCTGGGCAGTGCCGATCAGGGCACCGCTAGCGGATCGCAATGGGCCGACCTCCCAGCCCAGGCGCGAGGCCAGCCACCCCACCAACAGCATCGCCGCGACCGTCGAGTCGGGATGGTGGCGAACCGAGATCGTGTCGATGTTGTGCAGTTCCGCGCGCATGCTCTGCGAATCGAACGCCGCTGCTACCCGCTCGCGCCATGGGGTGCTGCGCAGCCATGCGAGGTCGACCACATAAGCGCGCCCACGCAGCTCACACGCTCGCCAGATTGCGTCGCGCCACGACGGATCGTCGAGCGAGTCCACCAGCACTGCCTGAGCAAGCTCGAGCAGGGCGTCGACGGCCTCGGGATGGCCGTGTGGCGACCACAGCAGCGTTGCCAGGTCGGTGACGACGAGCGGGTCCACGATCGTCACAAGGTCGTCGAGGTGGCGCTCGCCAATCTCAACTGTGACGGTCTCGCGCAGTAGCCCCAGCTCATTGTTACCAGGCTCGCCCTCTGAGGAGACGACCGCGCGGGCGTTGAGGGTAGTGCGGTGGGGGTCATAGGAGAGCACGACCAGTCGCGATGCGTGGTAGCGACCTACCGCCGCCAGGCGGTTTGCGATCTCGCCGCTGTAGCTGCTCTCGACGAACGTCACCATGTTCAGCGCTCGCGCTGGAACCAGCCCGCCGTTTTCGCTGTGACGCTGATTGACCAGCTCTCGTAGCGCTGCTTCGATCGCGTCGGGCGTCGTCTGTTCGGCGCTCCACACCGCGTCGGGGAGGGGAGTCGAGGTGGGCGGGGAGGGGGAGTTCATTTCACTTTTTGTGCAATTGACGATAGTGACTACGATATGTAGCCACTACGAGCAATCGAGCAAAAACGGGATACAACACGACGCGCCCGCGTCCCGGTGCGAGCTGCCTGGCCAAGGGTCAAATCGCGCGCCACGAGTGCTCGGGTAGAAGGATCTCGGCCGCCTCGTGGGGCCCCTGGGAGCCTGCCTCGTACTGTGGTAGCGGTCCGCTCGTGCTCTCCCACGCCCGCAGTATCGGATCGCAGATGCGCCACTGCGCCTCGACCTCGTCGTCGCGTGTGAACAGCGTCGCGTCGCCCCGCATAGCGTCGGTGATCAGGCGCTCGTAGGCCTCAGGCGACTGCGATAGAAAGGCGGTCCCGTACAGGAACTCCATGTGCACGGGCCTGATCACCATGCGTGAGCCAGGGATCTTTGCGCCAAGGCGCAGCGAGACCCCCTCGTTGGGTTGCAGGGTGAGGATCAGTTGGTTGGGCAGCACTCCAAGCGAGCCGTCCTGGCTGAAGGCAAGGTGGGGCACCGGCTTAAGCGTCACCGCGATCTCGGTCACTTTGCGCGCCAGTCGCTTGCCGGTACGCAGGTAGAAAGGCACCCCGGCCCAACGCCAGTTGTCCACTTCCAAGCGCAGGGCAGCATAGGTCTCGGTGATCGAGTCCTGTGGTATGCCTGACTCTTCCAGGTAGCCCTCCGCGTCCTCGCCACCCGCGTGGCCTTTGCCGTACTGCGCTCTGACCGCCATCTGCTCGATCTCCGCCTCCAGTGGCTCGGCGATCGATTGCAGCACCTTGACCTTCTCGTTGCGCACCTCATCGGCGGTGAAGCTGACCGGCGGCTCCATCGCCACGTGGCAGAGCAGTTGCAGCATGTGGTTCTGGATCAGGTCACGCAGCGCGCCAGCGTGGTCGTAGTAGCCGGCGCGCGAGCCGATGCCAATGTCCTCCGCCGCGGTGATCTGCACCTGATCGATGTAGTTACGGTTCCAAAGTGGCTCGAACATGCCGTTGGCGAAACGGAACGCCATCATGTTCTGGACCGTCTCCTTGCCCAGGTAGTGGTCGATGCGGAACACCTGCTGCTCCTCGAACACTCCGAGCACGCGCCGGTTGAGTTCGCGTGCCTCCTCCAAGGACGTACCAAACGGCTTCTCGATGATTACGCGCACGTCGGTCTGCTCGTGACGGTCGAGTCCCTGCTTGCCCAGCGCCTCCACGATCACAGGAAAGAAAGAGGGCGCCGTCGACAGGTAGAACGCCCTGTTCAAGGGCTCACCGTCGCGCTCCTCGAAGCGGTCGAGCACCTGCTCGAGCTTCGAATACACCCGCTCGTCGTCGAAGGTTCCCGGCACATACTTCACGTGCTCCAACAAGCGCCCGAGGACATCTGGGTCGGGCTCGCGTCGCGAGAATTGACGGATCGCCTGCTCACACTCCTCGCGGTAATCGGCGTTCTCCTTTTCCCTACGGGACACGCCGACGAGGTGAAAGCGCTCGGGCAGCGCACCGTCGTGCGCGAGGTTGTACAGCGCCGGCAGCAGCTTGCGTCGTGCCAAGTCGCCCGTAGCGCCGAAGATCACGAGCGTCGTGGGGGAGACAGGCAAGCGCTCCAACCCGGCTGTGAGCGGATTCTCCTCCACAGCGGTCGTCGCGACGGCCGCCATCGGTGCCTACCGGCGCTTCCCGGTCTGCTTCGGGCCCGGTGCTTCGCCGGCTGGGGGAGCCGTCTTGACCGCGTGACCACCGAACTGGTTGCGCAGTGCCGCCAGCACCCGGTGGGCAAAGTCGCCGTTACCGCGTGAGGAGAAGCGCTCGTACAGCGAGGCGGTGATCACCGGCGTCGGCACATCTTTGGCGGTGGCGTCCTCGATCGTCCAGCGTCCCTCGCCCGAGTCCTCGGTGAAGCCCTCGATCGCCTGCAGCTCGTTGCCGTCGGCTTCGAACGCCCGTGCGGCAAGTTCGCACAGCCACGAGCGCACCACCGAGCCCTGGTTCCACAGGTGCGCGATCTTGGCGTTGTCGAGCTCGTACTCGGACTTGTCGAACACGTCGAAGCCCTCGGCATAAGCCTGCATCAGTCCATACTCGACGCCGTTGTGCACCATCTTCACGTAGTGCCCGGCACCGGAGGAGCCGAAGTGCATCCAGCCGCGCTTGCCGATCGCCGCCACGCTGTCCACGCTCGTCGGTGGCGCCAGCACGTCGAGGATCGGCGCCAGCCCTTTGACCGCTGCCGGCGGCCCGCCAACCATCATGCAGTAGCCGATGTCTATGCCCCACACGCCGCCGGAGACGCCAACGTCCACATAGCGGATGCCGAGCTTTGTCAATTCCTTGGATCGGCGCTTGTCGTCTGTCCACTTGGAGTTGCCGCCGTCGACGATCGTGTCGCCCTTGTCGAGCAGCTTCGCCAGCTTGTCGACCGTCTGCTGAGTCGGATCGCCGGCCGGCACCATGATCCACACGATTCGCGGCGCCTTCAGCTTTTTGACCAGGTCCGCCAGCGAGTTTGCGCCGCGCGCGCCGTTCTTCACAGCTGCCGCGACCGCGCTCTTGTCGAAGTCGAATGCAACCACCTCATGCTCGGAGTCGCGCCGGATGCGGTGAACCATGTTCCCGCCCATCTTGCCCAACCCGACGAATCCGATCTCGGTCATTGCGCACGATCCTACAGCCCAAGCACGAGGCTGCGGCATTCCACCCCAGGTATCGTTGCGTCGACAAGGCTTCCTCTCGCCACGGGAACGCCCAGCATCTCCAAAAATTTGCCCTCATCGTGCGCGAGCCGGACTGACGACCCCGACCTCAGGAGACTCACGCTAGATGAACACACCAACGCGCCCCGACCGCAATCTCGCCCTCGAGCTGGTACGCGTCACCGAGTTCGCCGCGCTCGCCGCCGCCCCGCTTGTCGGCATGGGCGACAAGGAGGCCGCCGACCAGGCCGCTGTCGACGGTATGCGCTACGCGCTGCACTCGGTCGCGATGGACGGCACCGTCGTGATCGGCGAGGGCGAGAAGGACGAGGCGCCGATGCTCTACAACGGGGAGCGCATCGGCGACGGCTCCCCACCAGAGGTGGACATTGCCGTCGATCCGCTGGAGGGCACCACGCTTGCCGCCCACGGCATGCCAAGCGCTCTGGCGGTGATCGCGCTGTCGAGCAAGGGCACCATGTTTGACCCAGGCCCGTGCGTCTACATGGAAAAGATGGCCGGTCGTCCCGAGATCGCCGATCTGCTCGACCTGGACCGCCCACTGTCGGACACGGTCAAGCTGATCGCCGAGCGCAAGGCCCGTCCCGTGGGGGAGGTGATCGTCGTCGTGCTCGACCGGCCTCGACACGAGGCCGCCATCAACGAGATTCGAGAGGCCGGCGCACGTGTGCGCCTGATCCCTCACGGTGACGTCTCAGCTTCATTGCTCGCGGTTACCGAGCGCTCCCCGGTCGATCTCCTGTGGGGCATCGGCGGCACGCCAGAGGGCGTCATCTCAGCCGCCGCCATCAAGTGTCTTGGCGGGCAGTTGCTCGGACGGCTGTGGCCACGCGACGAACAGGAGCGCGCGGCTGCGCTGGAGGCGGGCTATGACTTGGATCGCGTGCTGGATCGCGACGACCTCGTAGCCGGCGACGATGTCTTCTTCTCGGCCACCGGCATCACCGACGGCGACGTCCTTCAGGGAGTCCGCTACCCCTCCGCCGGCGGGGCCACCACCGAATCGCTCGTCACACGCTCCCGCTCGGGCACCGTGCGCCGTGTGCGAGCGACGCACGACCGCGAAAAGCTACGTGCGCTGGCTGGAAACGGGCGCTTCGGGTAGGTCACATCTATCTGCGCAAACCGTCCGACCTCGACTCCGCCAAGTCGAGGCGCGCAAGCGAGCGCAGGAAACCGTTGGTCACGAACAGGTGGATCTTCGCCTGCGTGGCGTTGTAGACACGCTTGCCGAGCCTTGTCGCGATCGCCGGATGGAAGTTGGCCACTTCCACCTCGATGTGCAAGCGCGCCCAGCCGTCCGCCTGAGCCGGCAATCGGCGCACGTCGATCTGCAGGTGTCCCAGGCCGCCGTGTCCGCTGCGCGCTACGAGCAGCCCGCGCTTGATTCGCCAGCGCACCACCCCGCGCTCAGCGTTCATCTCGTATTCGGGTGCATCGAAGCTCAGCAGCTTCAGGTGACGCTCCAGCAACACCACCGAGCGCTCGGACTCGCTGTAGACCATCCGCACCAGGCCCAGCGTCACACGTGTGATGAAGCGCCAGTAGGTGCGTGCCAGTCGCTCCAGGTGTCCCGGAGTCCACAACTTCTCAAGCTCTTCTTGCCCGAGCGTCACATCGGCGCTCTGCACCGAGCGCATCGCGCCGCTCGCCCGGTCTTCGGTCGTGTGGTCGACGAGCTCGGACACCTGGGCAAGCTTCGGCATGCGCCTCACACGGCAAAGGCTATCCGCGGAAGAAGCGCCCTTACTTGACCGTCTGCGGATGAAGTGCACCTACTCGACCGTTGATCTGAAGTGCGACGTGATCGGCGAGAGTGCTCGGCAAGCCGCCGATCGGCGCGCACCTTGTCCTTGCTTGCTGATATCAACCTCCTGTGAGAGACCAGCCCGACCAATCGACCTCCTCAGCGGCCGCCGAGCGCCTGGTACGCGCCGCACGCGCTGCTCAGCAGCTCAGCGATGTTCTCTGGGAGACATTGCAAGAGGAGCTCAGCGGGGGCCCTCACGCCGAGCGAGTCAGGCAGCTCTCCGGGGGGCTCGTCGAGGTGTCCTCCACGGTTGCCCTGCTGGCCAGCGCACCCGGAGCCGGCGCCACGGGCTCGGATGCCCCAGATTCAAAGCTTGATTCCGGGGATGGTGGGCGGACCCGCAACGAGCCTGAGGCTCTCAGTTCCAGCGGAGCGCCCAGCGCGAGGGCCGCTGGTGGGAGCTCGGCGCAGAGCGGCACGTCGCCAGTTGGTTCCTCACCAGGTCTCGCTGGCTCTGGCAGCCCCCAGTCGAGCGTCGTAAACCGCCGACCCCGTCGCGGCCGGAGACTTCGCCACCCGCGGCATTGCAGTCGATTCCTACAAGCGTCGGCGAGTACACGTTCACAAAGCTCGTCGACGAGCAGGAGCAGACCGCTGCCCAACAGCCGCTGGCCTCAGTGGAGCCGATTCAGCCCGAGATCGAGATCAGAGACGTCCGTCGCGAAGAGGGCCCCTCCGCTTGGGTCTCCTCAGTCGGTCGTCTGCTTGCCCGCCATGCCGAGGACGGCCTGCCGTTCGCGGTCCTACTGGTCGAGATCGTCGACGTCGCACGGCTGGAGCGCTCGGAGACCCCGCACGATCTGCACGGTCTCGTGGCCCAGGTCGAGAGTGCGTTGGGTCGCGGTATGCGAGCCACGGATCGACTCTCGCGAGAGACGCTCGGTCGCTACTGGCTGGTTGCCCCTGAGACGAATGGCACCGGTGCGCAGATGCTCGCGGAGCGCTTGGCGCGACTGGTACGCACCTCCGCCACGCATCGCAACGTCCCGATGGAGGTCGCGATCGGCATCGCCGTCTGCCCCGACGACGGCACCGAGGCGCCCGCCCTGGCCGCGCGCGCCGATCTCGGCGTCTACTCCGCGCGGGCCACGGGACGCTCGATTGCCCACACCGATCCCGCCTACGGCCAGCTGAATGACTCAGGCGGCGGCGGTGCCGCCGCTGGCAGCTTCCTCGGGTGTCGGTTGTACTTCGGCGGGCACGCCCAACAGGGGGGTGTTTGGTGTCTGGCCCACAACCTTTGTCTTGATGCGCACCGTCTCGGTGATCGTCAGTGCGCTGGCAGCCCCCCAGGTCAGATCCCAGGTCGCGCCGTTTGCGTACGGGCCGCGATCGATCACGGGCACCGTCAGGCGATGGCCCTTGTAGTTGACGAGCACAAGTGTCCCGCACGGCAGCGTCCTGGATGCCACCCCCACGAGTACGGGGCTCATCGTCTGTCCGCACGCAGTCTTTTGGCCATAGAAGCCGGGCCCGAACCAAGTGGCGATCTGCGCCTTCGTGCTGGGTGCGGCCGGCGTGCCCGCGGTTGTCGTTGTGCCTGGAGCACTGGCGCCTCCTGTGGCAGCTAGTGCGCCAGGGCTGCCAGCGCCCGCGCAAAGAAGCGCGACGGCGAGGACGAGCAGCGTTGTTTTCGCAAGCGTGCGGTTCATATCGATGTACTGCGCGTCGCCTACGGGGTGAGCTGACGGGCTCGCGCTCTACTTCTGCGCTACGGCCTGAATCAGGCCGATTCGCCCCCGTGGACCGCTCTATTGGATGCAAAGACCACATTGGGTCCCCCGTTCCTCGCGACCTGGATCACGAGAACTCGGCGTCGGCGCGAGTATACAGAAGCTCACCCCTCCCTCCTCCTCCCCCCCCCCGCTCCCCCCCCGGGACGGCGCAGCAGCGAAAGGCGTCCTGAGCAGACGGCCGCCCGCGGTGAGCCCGGAGTTGGCGAGCTCGCCGATGATGTCCGCCACCGACTCCACGAGCTCGACCCCACTCGGTGGATTGACGCTCTTGCCGAGCTCGAGCTCCTCCTCGGGCTCATAGCCCTGCTTGGGAGCAAGCGGCTCGGCCGGCTTGGCGATCGGCTTTGCCGTAAGCCTCTTGGTCGATGCGGCCTTCTTGGCGGAGACTGGCTTCGGCCGTTGGCTTCCTGGCCGTCGGCTTCTTGGCTGCCACCGGCTTGGCCACGGCAGGACTCTCTCTTACAACGTGCTTCTTGGTCGTAGTCGCCCGGGCGCTCTTTGTCTTTGTGGCCGTGGCCGCCTTGGTTGCTGTGGTGCCCTTCTTGGCCGCTGTATTCGTCCGGGCGGCAGCTCGACGGGCGCTCGCGCGTTGGGGCCGGGACCGTGGTAGCGAGGCGAGGATGCCGCCCTCGGGGATCGAGTCGGCTTCGCGTCCGTTGCGGCTTTCGCTGGGACTCATCGTCCTGCAATTATCGCGCACCTAAGAGCTGCGTGCAGCTACGAGCGATTTTCGGCTGCCTCGGCGCGTTAAGCCGTTACGATAGACGCGTACATCTGAGTTGTACTGTCGGGCGGGTTTCGGCCACAACCCCGGCTAAGGTAGTCCTCTAACAGCACTCCGAGGGGGTCCCGCCGGCGGGTCCTGCGCCCTCGGGGCGCCTTACGACGGAAACGGGAAAAGCATGTCAGTGGTGGAACTGCAAGAGCTGGAAGAGGTCAAGAACCTGTTGACCAAGGGGCAGCAGGTGGGAGTGCTCACGTTCGCCGAGATCTCAACGGCGACCTCCGATCTCGACCTGGACGAGTCCGACGTGGAGGAGCTGCACGGCTACCTCGAGAAATCGGAGATCGAGCTCGTGGAGGACATCGATCCGGCCACGGCCGCCGGCTCTCAGGTCGAACGCGCACCCGACAAGCGCGGACGGCGCAAGGCCAAGACTGCGCTCGATCTCAAGCCGGACATGACCACGGATTCCTTGCAGTTGTTTCTCAAGGACATCGGCAAGGTGCGCCTGCTCACCGCCCAGGAGGAGGTCGATCTCGCCAAGCGCATCGAGCGTGGTGACCTCGACGCGAAGCAGAAGATGGTCGAGTCCAACCTTCGTCTGGTGGTGTCGATCGCAAAGAACTACCGCAACCAGGGCCTGCCGTTCCTCGACCTGATTCAAGAGGGCACGCTCGGACTGGTCAGGGCCGCGGAGAAGTTCGACTACCGAAAGGGCTTCAAGTTCTCCACCTACGCCACCTGGTGGATCCGCCAGGCGATCGCCCGTGCGCTCGCCGACAAGGCCCGCACGATTCGCATCCCCGTGCACGTCGTGGAGAAGCTCAACAAGATCGGTCGCGCCGAGCGCAAGCTCGTAACCGAGCTCGGCCGCGAGCCCACCGCGGCTGAGATCGCCGAGGTCACCGGCATCGACCCCGAGGAGGTCGACTCGATCAAGCGCTCCGCCCAGGCCCCGGTCTCGCTAGAGAAGCCGGTCGGCGATGAGGAGGAGTCCGAGTTCGGGCAGTTCATCGCCGACGAGCGGGCAGAGTCCCCGTACGAGCGTGCCGCGGAGATCCTCACCAAGGAGGCGCTGCGCGAGGCGCTTGAGAACCTCTCTTACCGCGAGCGCCGCGTGCTGGAGTTGCGATACGGGCTTGGCGGCGAGCACCCGCGCACACTCGATGAGGTTGGGCGTACGTTCAACGTCACCCGCGAGCGCATCCGCCAGATCGAGAACCAGTCTTTGAAGAAGCTGCAAAGTCTCGCGGAGGCACAGAAGCTCCGCGACGTGGCGTAGCCGCTCCGAAGTCGGGGTTTTGGCTGGGTTTTGGCGCGCGAGTGGAGCGCTCCGGCGAATGGCGGCTGGTGAGGGAGTAAGTCTCTTTTTTGAAGATTACGATGGTGGCTACTATATGTAGTTACCATCGTAATCTGTTCAAAATGGAACATATGCACCTGCGGGCGCCTTGCTCAAGCAGCATCAGTCACCTGCCGATGCTGTGTGCATGTTCGACGTGCATGCAGCGCTGCGCAAGCTCGTAGCCAGCAATGGCTCCGACCTGCACCTGAAGGTCGGCTCCTCGCCGCTCTATCGCGTGCAGGGAGTCTTGGGCCCGACAAGAGCGAGCCGCCGCTCAGCACAGAGGACACCGAAAACGCACTGCACGAACTGCTGAACGACCAGGCCAAGCTCAAGGAGTTTGCCGACGACCACGAGGTCGACTTCTCCTTCGAAATACCGCAGTTGGCTCGCTTCCGCCTCAACGCCTTTCGCCAGCGCGGCCTGATCTCGATGGCCTGTCGTGCGATCCCCGCGAAGATCTCCAGCATCGACGAGCTGTCGCTGCCCTCTGTGGTCCGCGACCTCGCCGAGGAAGAGCGCGGCATCATTCTGCTCACCGGTACCACAGGCTCGGGCAAGTCCACAACGCTGGCGGCGATGATCGATCACATGAACACGACGATGAGCAAGCACATCGTCACGATCGAGGACCCGATCGAGTTTGTGCACAGCGACAAGAATTCGGTCATCAACCAGCGCGAAGTCGGCATGGACACAAAGTCCTTCGAGCGAGCGCTGCGCCGTGTCTTGCGCCAGGACCCGGACGTGATTCTTGTGGGGGAGATGCGCGACGAGGAGACCGTCCGTACAGCGCTATCCGCTGCTGAGACCGGCCACCTCGTGCTCTCGACTGTGCACACGGTGGACGCCCCCGAGTCGATCAACCGTCTGCTCGACTTCTTCCCACCCCATCAGCACAACCAGGCACGTTCGATGATCGCCGGCACGATTCGCGGCGTGATCTCTCAGCGGCTTGTCCCTGGTGCCACGGGCGGTCGCGTGGCTGTCTGCGAGATTTTGCGCATGACGGGGCGCGTGCGCGACATGATTGTCGACCCAAATCAAACGGGCCAGTTGGGCGAGGCGATCTCCGGCGGTGCCTACTACGGCATGCAGACTTTCGACCAGGCCTTGTTCCATCACGTCAAGGCGGGTCGCGTCACGACCGAGGAGGCCCTAAGGGTGGCAAGCAGCCCGCACGACTTCAAGCTGCTCTTGCAGGCCGACGGCCGCGTAGGCACCACGATGGAGGACGTCGCTCAAGCTCAGGCCCGGCGCGATGGGGCCGATGCGCCGGCGCCGCACATTCCTCCGCAGCCCGTTGCGCCCGCGCCGAGCACGCCCGCAGCAGTCGGCTGAACCGGTCGCACGAGCAAGGCCCGCTACTTCACTTGGTAAAGTAACGGTTGAAATGGCCGCTGACGACACTTGCCCGGTATGTCGCACTGCCGAGGTGGTGTGCGGCAAGTGGACTCTCTTGCTCGTACGCGACCTCGCTGAGGGGCGTACCCGCTTCTGCGAGCTCGAGCGATCGCTAGCGGGATCAGCCCGCGTACGCTTTCGCTGCGCCTGCGCGCGCTCGAGGATGAGGGCATCGTCGAGCGCCACACCTTCTCCGAGGTTCCGCCACGCGTGGAGTACGCATTGACCGCGAAGGGTCTCGCGCTGCTGCCGATCATCGAGGACATGCGCTCCTATGGGGAACAGTGGCTCGGCTGCGAGGATGCCGTGTCAGCGGCGCTCGGCGCCGACGTGGCTGTCGCTGTCGCATAGCCTCTTGCTACTCGATAGCGAAGGTTCCCTGGCCTCCGGGCTATGTATGTCGCCTACGGGATGGGTACAGCGCTGAGCGCCTGCTCAGGCCGGGGAGGCTTACTGTCTCCGATATGGAAGCTTCGCAGCCGCCGGAAAGTTCGGGAGCCATCCCGGCTATACGACCAACCACCGGCGCTTGGCCTCAATGACGATTGGGCGAGGCGCCTGAATGTCTCCTGAGCCTCCAGCCGTGCGAGCCCGGCACCTACGCAGAAGTGTGGTCCGTTGCCGAAAGCCAGATGGCGCGGCCCGGCCCGGGTGAGATCGAGCCGGTCCGGGTCCGGGAAAAGCGAAGGATCGCGGTTCGCGCCACCAAGCACGATCAGCGCCTGTTGTCCCTCGAGCACTCTGGTCCCGCCGACTGTCAGATCGGACAGAGCTACGCGCGAGGCAACCTGGACGGGGCTGTCGTAGCGCAACAGCTCGTCGACGGCCTGCATAGGAAGGTCCGGCTGCCGCACAAGCCAGTCGAGTTGCTCTTGATGCTCAAACAGCGCCAGCGTGCCGTTGCCGATCAAGTTCGCGGTGGTCTCGTGACCGGCCGCCAGCAGCAGCAGGCACATCGTGATTATCTCATCAGTCTCGAGCGCCACCCCGCCGTCGGGGGGATGGATAAGCGCACTCAAGAGGTCCTCGCCTGGATCCGATCGCCGCTGCGCGACGATCGGCACGAGGAACAACATCACCGTCATGGCCGCCGCACCTATCGCCTCGAGCTCTGCCGGCGTTGGGTCGAGCTCCAGCATTCGCGCAAGCGTGGGAGTCTCCGAGCGGAGAAGTTCCGCTCCCTCGAGACCCACATCGAACAGCTCCGCGATCACCGCCAGCGGAATCGGGTAGGCCAGCTCGCTCATCAGCTCGATCGGCTCGCCTTCGGCGGCCGGCGCGAACGCACTGTCGACGATCGCGCCAACGCGCCCGCGGATCCGCTCTACCGCACGGGGGGTGAAGAAACGGTTGACCGAGCTCCTCAGCCGCGTGTGGGTCGGCGGGTCGCTCATGAGCAACGACTCGCTCCACATCTCAGAGCCGGCCCCCGACCCACCGAGCGAGGCGAGCATCTGGGGACTGTTGCGCGGGTCAGAGCTCCACTCGACGCTACGCAGAATGGCCGCCGCGTGGTCATGGGAGAGCACTAGATGGGCGCCGAGCTGCTCGTCCCATTGGACTGGTGCCTGCACGCGCGCGGCGTGGTATGCCGGATAGGGATCCTCGGTCGGGAAAGGCCAGGCGGTCCAGTCAGGCATGGCTGCTCTCCTCCTGACGCTCCGTGCGGTAGGCGGCATCGAGCTTGCCCATAGGGGTGACGGGGTCCGCGTTCTCGAAATACTCGGCCGCGATTGTGTTCCAATAATTCTCTCCGCGCAGTTCGGAGATCAACGACATCGCTCCTATGTCGATCCGGCTCATGGTGGTGTAGGCGGGTGGAGAGGTCATCTGGCGAAACACGTTTGCCATGGGACCTGTCGGTGAATAACGGCTTTCGATCAAGGCCGCCACGTACTCGGGGGTGACGGTGAAAGGCTGCTCTCCCCAGTACATTTCAAATGGATTCCACCAGTATGCGAAGACTTCCTCGGGGGTGAGAGATGCAGACGGCGAGAAGAAGCCGCCCTCCACGCTGACCCGCCATGTCTCGTCCACGTCGCCTCTCAAGCATTCGCGCATAACCAAGTTGATTGACTCAACCTGGTCGCGGCGGAATCTCTTGACGCAGCCGAAGTCGAGGAAGCTCACGCTTCCATCGTCATGGAAGATGTAGTTACCGGGATGGGGGTCGGCGTTGAACACGCAGTGGTAGTGATAGGAGCCGTAGAGGAAGCGGTGGATCGCCTCTGCCCAGCTGTCGCGTAGCTCCTGGTCTGCCGCGAGAGCGTCATTCCAGGACTTGCCCTGCACGAGCTCTTGGGTGAGCACCCGATCGGTGCACAGCTCGCCGAGCACTTCCGGGACATGGATGAACGGGTGCCCACGGTAGAGCTCGGCGAACTCGGCCTGATTGGCTGCCTCGAGTCGATAGTCGAGCTCCTCGATGATGCGTTCGCCCATCTCCTGTGCGGCACCCTTGAGGTCAAGATTCAGCTTCCCGGGCGACAGACCGCCGATCAACCCGAGGAACGTGGTGAGCAACTCGGTGTTCTTGAGGTCGGAGCGGATCGCAGCGGCCACACCGGGGTATTGGATCTTCACTGCAACCGCACGATCGTCGTTGAGGCGAGCGGCGTGCACCTGGCCGATCGAGGCTGACGCGAGAGGCTCCCAGTCAAACTCCGCAAATAGGCTCTCGGTGCGTTTGCCGAGCTCGCGCTCGAGCACCTCGCGCGCCAGCTCTGGAGCCATCGGCGGCGCATCGTTGCGCAACCGGGTAAGGGCTGTCTGATAGGTCGTTTGGAACTCTTCACCAACTGCCGGGCCAAGCGACACGAACGAGAGCATCTGGCCGGCCTTCATCAGGGCACCCTTGGAGCGACCGAGCAGCTCGGCGTAGCGCTCCGCCGTACGGATGTGGAACTCGGTGCTGTCCGCGCCCGTCAGCTTGCTCCGCAGGCCAACCACAACCGCCTCGCCGGCCGTACGAGCCGTCAAAGCCGCGAGCGGAGCGGAGCGCCGCAAGCGTCCGCGGCGGATGCCATCGCCGTTGGGCCCTGTACTGCCTGAATCTGGGGGAAACACGGTTTCGGACATCGAACACATCCCTTTCAAGGAATTACTGACTTGCGCTAAGTGTATACTTAGCCAGGCCCATGTCAAGCACAACCCGCGAGCGGATCCTCGACGAAGCAATGCGCCTCTTCAGCGAGAGCGGCTACTCCGCCACCAGCATCGCCAAGATCGAGGCCGCTTCTGGGCTCACTCCGGGAGCGGGAGGGCTCTACCACCACTTCAAAAGCAAGGAAGCGATCCTTGCGGCCGGCATCGAGCGTCAGCTCTCGCGACTGGATGCGCTGCGCGATATTCGGCGCGTACTCACCCCGGTTGGAGACGTCAAAGCCGAACTCACGCTGACTGCCCGCTACATCCTCGCCGAGCTCGACAACGAGTCGGAGCTGCTGCGCATCCTCTCCTCCGAAGCGCGCAACCGCCCGCAGCTGCTTACCGTCGCCGTCGAGCAGCTCGTAAGCTCGACATTCACCGGCTTGGCCGCGTGGGTAGGTCGGTGCTCGGAGCGTCCGATATCCGAAGAGCAGGCAACGGCGATAGCCGCTGTCGGACTCGGATCGCTGATCTCCTCGCGCCTGCTGCGTGACGTCATCGGTCTGCCAGTACCGGTCGATGACGAGATGCTGGTCGAGACGTGGGTGCAGATGATGCTCACAACACTGGTCGATCCCACGACCCGGTAGACGATCGATCCCTCCTCGATGGGAGGTCGGTGCATGGGCAGCCGATGACATTAGGGAGCCGCGAGCCGGCTTGCGCCGAGCAGGAGCATCGTGGTGCACGGCGAAGTGAGTCAATCGTGCGCTCTCTCCAACTGCAAGCCGCGCTCGCCGAGTTCATCGCTCAGGCAGCCGACAGCCTGCATGCGGAAGTCGCCGCCGGCCAGGAGGTGCCCTTCGAGCTCGCCTCACAATCCGGTCGCGGGCGTGGCGCGGCTTCTCTCTACTGCTATCGGCCGCTTACCGACGCATTCATCGCCGAGCGCTTCCCAGGGTTGCGCCGGCTTGACGTTTACGCCGAGGCCGCAACACTACTCGACGGTTTCGAGGCACTTGACCGCTACTTGATCGCATGTGGCGTGGAGCCCAGCCACCGCGGCCGGGGTCGTGGCCGTAATGGCGACCGTGATCGTGACCGCGACCGCCGGGACCGCAGCCGTGCAGACGCCGCGTTGCTCGTGCTGCTGCAGGAGGTCTTCGACCAGCAGACCGACTTCGACCGCTCGAATATCGGTCAATACGAGCAGCGCGTCGAGCGCGCCCTCGAGCGCTTGGAGGACTCCACTTTCGCGGCAGCGGGCGAGGTCACACTCGTGGCGACCCTGCACGGCTTGACGATCGCTTCTCAGGAGCTGGCGCTGGCTCGCGGTCTCTTGATCGCCCATCCCGACGCCCTACAGGGGGCACCGGAACAAGCAATGGGCGGAGGATCGCACGGCGAAGAGGACCACCTACTCCTCGTCTTCAGCGCACAAGCAGCCGATCCGCGCGCGGCGATCGCCCAGGGCAAGGACGTGCTGCGCGAGTTGTTGCGCGCGCTGCGCCTGTTCGGCGACGGCCGCATTGCGCTGGGCACGCTCGCCTGGGCGCGAACCGGATCGGCACCGTGGGCCGCGCTTGCGCTCGGCACGGGCGGGCGCCCGCACGGCATGCTCGTGGTGAGCGCCGAGCAGGAGGACGAGCTGCGCGCCTTCTGCAACCTGGTCTCACGTCGAGCCCCGCACGCAAACGAGGTGGCGTGGGCGTTGCGACGCTTCGAGTTGGGCTGCGAGCGAGCCTCGGAGTACGAGGCGATCAGCGACCACCTGCTCGCCCTGCGCGCACTGCTGGGCGCGCCGTCTGAGCTCGAGCCCACCGGCTTGCCCGACGGCTTGCTCGCCGCGCGGCTGGCGGCATTGTGCGCGACGCCCGAGCACCGCACGGTCCTTGCCGAGCGGACCTTGAAGGCAATCGCACTCGAGCGCCAAGCAATCGCCGGCATTGCAGAGGAGCGCATGAGCGCGATCAACCTGGCGCGCGAGCTCTCAGATCATCTGCGCGCACTGTTGCGTGACGTCGTGTGCGGACACCTGCCGGCTGATCTCAGCTCGCTCGCCGACGAGTTGCTGCTTGCAGGAGTCGAGCCCGACACGGGGGCCGGGTCCTGCGGCGGAGAGCCAGGCGAGGAGGTTTACGACCCAGGCGAGGAGATTCGTGCGAGCAAGGGAAGCGAGGGTGTAAAGCAGGCGCCTGTCGCTGCGGCAGGCATGAGCGAGCCGCGCACGGGCCGTATCCTCGGATCCTCAGGAGAACAGGCGCTCGGCGATCAGGACCAGTCCGCCGAGGTCCTGCACGTCGCCGTCTAGGTGAGGCGCGAGCAGCGGGTCGGGTTCGTCAAGCTCCTGTGAAAGTGTGGCCACGCTCTCGCGATCGCGCTTGGCCAGCACATCGAAGTCGGCTAGGTTCCCCGCCACGCGCGCGGCAAGCGAAGCCCCAAGCTCGGTCGAGAGCAGCTGCGTGACCTGCTCTGGGGTGTGCCCGTCGAGACCGCGGTCGTGGAGGCGGTTGACGATCAAGCCGCTGAACGCCATCTGCTCGCTCGCAAGCTGGGCATGCAGAAAGACGGCCTCCTGGGCTGGCTCGTGCTCGGGCGAGGTGACGATCAAAAAGCCTGTGACAGGATCGCGCAACAACTGCTCGACGCCGCGTGCACGTTCGCGAAAGCCGTCGGTGAGCGAGGAGAGCGAGCCGAAGAATCCAGATAGCTCGCCGAGCAGGTTGACGCCAGTCACCCGGGCAAACATGGAGAACATCAGGCCGGCACCGCGCCCAAGCAGACCGCGCGTTACGCCGCCGGGGGAGAGCAGCACCTTCAGCGCGCGCCCCTCCAGGAATTGCGTCAGTCGGTCGGGCGCGTCGAGGAAGTCGAGCGCATCGCGCGAGGGTGGAGTGTCGAGCACGATCACATCCCAGGCGCCGTCGCGGTACAGCTCGAACAACTTTGCGACAGCGGTGAACTCCTGCGAGCCGGCAACAGCCGAGGAGAGCTCGCGGTAGATGCGGTTTGAGAGGACTTCGTCGCGCGTACGCTCGTCTGGCGCCAAGCGCGCGATCAAATCGTCGAAGGTGCGCTTGGAATCGAGCATCATCGCCCACAGCTCGCCGCGCGCCTCGACCCCGTGCTCGGCGAGCGTGTGCGGCTCGATCCGGTGTGGCTCGCCCGGAAGCTCGCGCAAGCCCAGCGCCCCTGCAAGTCGCTTGGCTGGGTCGATGCTGACGACCACCACCTTCTTGCCGCGCATCGCTAGCCCGAGCCCCAGAGCCGCCGAGATGGTGGTCTTGCCGACCCCGCCGGCGCCCACGCAGACGCACACCTGCTTCCCCTCGAGACGCTTCTCCAATGGAATGTGACGCGGTGGCATCGTGGGGATCGTAGGGGCACGCACTGGCCCAAGGCCGAACGAACGCGGGCGCGTGCCCGTGAACACCGACGAGCACGCCACCGTGGTGTCTTGAGGGCGAGCGGACGTGCATTGTGCAGGCGAGCACCGACGGGCACGCATCAATCCCCATCAACAGTGCAGGAATCGCGGAAAGCTGTGCGAATACTAAAAGCTCGACGGCTTTCCAAATTCGACCATCGGAGCCTGCCGTGACTGCACGGGCCAAGGTCATCGCGTTCGCCAATCAGAAGGGCGGGGTGGCCAAGACAACAACGACGCTCAACCTGGCTGCCGCATTCGCGGAGGAGGGTCATCGCGTTCTCTGCGTCGACATGGATCCCCAAGGCAACCTGACGATGTCTCAGGGCATCGACCCGGACACGCTGGAGCTGTCGATGTACGACGTGCTCACCCAGCGCGCCACGATCAGAGAGGTGATTCGCAAGCGCGAGATCGACGTTGCCTGCGCCTCAATCGACCTGGCAGGCGCGGAGATCGCGATGTCCACGATGATCGGCCGCGAGCGCTCGCTTCAGAAGGCTTTCGAGCCGATCATGGAGGACTACGATTTCATCTGCATCGATACTCCGCCGAGCCTAGGACTTTTGACGATCAACGCCCTTACCGCCGCCAACAAGGTTATTGTGCCCGTGCAGTGTGAGTATCTATCGATGCGTGGGCTCATCCAGTTGCAAAACACCCTGGCAATGATTCGCGAGAACCTCAATCCGGACGTCGATATCGAGGGAATCCTCCCGACGCTGGTCGATTCGCGCACGATCCACGCCAAGGAGGCCATCGAGATCCTCGAGGAGAACTTCGGCGATCGCGTATTCGCGTCGCGCATCCGCAAGACGGTGCGCTTTGCCGAGGCCCCTGTGAAGGGAATGTCGGTGCTCAAGTACGAGCCGGATGGTGTCGCTGCGCAGTCCTACCGCCAGCTGGCACAGGAGGTCTTGGCTCATGGCAAACCCTAAGCGAGCGTCGATGCGCGAAGGCCCGCTTGCGGCCCTTTTTCGCAAGACCGAGGAGCTGGAGAAGGACGAGTCCGTCGAGCGGCCGGCATCCGACGCCGCAACCCCCCATGGCACCCTGAAGGGCACCCCCCATCGCGGGGGGCAGGCAAGCGGGGGGCAGGCGCCTGCGGGCGCTGTCGAGCCGGTGACCGAGGCGGCCGCCTCCGTCGAGTCCATGTCTGCCGCAAGCCAGCCATCCGCGCACACACAGGTAGAGCACCCGCGTGAGAGCGGTGTGCCGCACCCGTCGCTGCGTCCCGGCATCGAGCAGGAGCAGGAGGAAGCACACATCCCGAGCCCGCAGGAGCGCCTGCGCCACGCATTCTCCTCGGAGATCCCTGAGAACCTGATGGAGCATCCCGGCGTTACGCGCGAACGTGACGCCCCACGCGATAGGACTGCGTATGCGCACGAGGCGCAGGAGCAGGCGCAGGAGCAGCCGCGTCCGTTTGGTGCCGCGATCCCGGTGACCCAGCCGGTGATCCGCGTGGTGGGCGTTGGCGGCGCCGGTACGAATGCGGTCAACCGCATGGTCGAAGCCGAGGTCGAGGGCGTCGAGTTCCTTGCCATCAACACAGACTTGCAGTCGCTGCAGCAGTCCACAGCCGACATCACGTTGCACATCGGCGCCGAGCTGACTCGTGGCCTCGGCTCGGGCTCAGATGCGAATGTCGGCAGGCAGGCGGCGATGGACGACTACGACCGCGTCAAGGCTTTGCTGAAGGGCTCGGACATGATCTTCATCACGGCGGGCGCCGGCGGCGGCACTGGCACAGGCGCCGCCCCGATCGTGGCCCGCATCGCACGCGAAGTCGGCGCGCTCACCGTCGCGATCGTCACAAAGCCTTTCGGCTTCGAGGGTTCGCGTCGCGCAGAGCAAGCCGACCATGGCGTGGAGGCGCTGGCCGAGGAGGTCGACACGCTGATCGTAGTACCGAACAACCGCCTGTTGACCGTGCTCGACAAGCAGACGGCGATGGTCGAGGCTTTCCGCGTCGCCGACGACGTGCTGCGCCAGGGCGTCCAGGGCATCTCCGACCTGGTCACGCTGCCGGGCCTGATCAACCTCGACTTCGCCGACGTGCGCACGATCATGTCCGACGCCGGCAACGCCTTGCTGGGAATCGGCATGGGCTTTGGCGAGAACCGTGCCTCCGAGGCGGCGGCCCAGGCGGTCGCCTCGCCGCTGCTTGAGACCTCGATGGAGGGCGCACGCTCGATCTTGTTGTCGATCACCGGAGGCCGCGACCTGTCGCTGTGGGAGGTCAACGAGGCGGCAAAGGCAGTCTCCGAGGCGGCGCATCCAGACGCGAACATCATCTTCGGGGCGATGGTCGACGAGAAGCTAGACGACCAGGTATGGGTGACGGTCGTGGCCACTGGCTACGGCGTCGAAGAACTCGCGTCCACAGATGCGCGAGCCCGACGGCGAGCCGCGCATAAAGCGCACCGGCCCTTCGGCACGTGATGCAAGGTCCTCGCGGGGTGACAGGCAGTCTCGCCGCGGCGGTCTGTCCGTCTCCGACATGGACGTGCCCGAGTTCATCCCCAACTTCTAGTCGCCGCACTGACGCGAGCTGTTCGTTTGCTCGCACCGGCGCAACGCCGCCGGGGTCGCTGTGCTATCGCTCTGATATGAGCGCAGCTGGAAAGGGGGTTGTGGCGGCGGGCCATCCGCTGACCGCGGAGGCGGGAGCGCGGGTGCTGCGCGAAGGGGGCAACGCTGTCGATGCGGCCGTGGCGGCAATGCTCACCTCGTTTGCCGCCGAGCCGCTGCTGACGGGTCTCGGCGCCGGGGGATACATGATGGTGGCCGGCGGCGGTCAGCAACCGGCTCTGCTCGACTTTTTCGTGCAAGCGCCAGAGCGGGCCACGGACGGCAGCGCAGCGGAGCTTGAGGCGGTGGACGTCTCATTTGGCGACGCCGTGCAGGTGTTCTACATCGGCGCGGCCTCGTGTGGGATATATGGGGCACCGGCCGGCGCCTGTGAGGCGATCAAGCGCTGGGGCACGATCGAGCTCGCCGAGCTGGCGGCACCGGCGGCGACGCTCGCGCGCGAGGGAGTGGTGCTCAACAAGGGTCAGGCCTACATCGCAAAGATCCTCAGCGACTTGCTCTGCTCGACCCCAGAGTGTGCGGCACTTTGGGCGCCGCATGGTGGAGTGCTACGCGAGGGCGAGTTGCTGCGCAACCCCGAGCTCGGCGACGCGCTGCTCAGGCTCGGACAGGAGGGCGCCGAGCCTTTCTACAACGGAGACATAGCCGACGCCGTATGCGCGTGGCTGGGAGAGCGCGGCGGCTCACTCACGACCAAGGAGCTGAGTGCTTACGGCGCAATTGAGCGGGAGCCACTAAGAATGCGCTATCGCGACCGCGAGGTGCTGACCAACCCGCCCCCGTCGGCCGGTGGCACGCTGCTGGCATATTCACTGGGTCTGCTCGACGCACAGCCATCGCCGCCCGCGCTCGAGGCTGTGATCGGCGCGATGGAAGCGGCCCAACACGAGCGTACGCCCGAGTTCGTCCAGAGTCTTTCAGACGAGGGTTTCGGGGCGCGCTTCCTCTCGTCACGACTCGGGTCCACGACCCACATCTCGGTGCTGGACACGCATGGGCGCGCCTGCTCTGTGACGTGTACCAATGGCGAGGGATCGGGCGTGGTGGTCCCGGGAACAGGCATTCATCTGAACAACGTGATGGGCGAGGAGGACCTGAGCCCGCTCGGCTTCCACAGCCATCCGGCTGGACGACGCATGCCGAGCATGATGGCGCCGACGATCGTGATGCTGGCCGATCGGCGATCCCGCTGCGTGCCCCGAACGGGGTGTGGATCGCCGATCGGTGGGGAGGTTGAGCTGGTGCTCGGCAGCGCCGGCTCCAACAGGATTCGCTCGGCGCTGCTACAAACGATTGTGGGGGTTGTCGATCTGGGTCTTCGTGCCCCTGAGGCGGTGAGCGCGCCGCGCGCGCATTTCGAGCAGGGGATCGTCTATCACGAGCCGGGAATCGAGCCCGCTGTCGAGCCGGGTGCAGGGTTGGGGGGCGCGGTCGGCTGGTCGCGCGAGGTGGTCCGTTTCCACGATCTCAACCTGTTCTTTGGCGGTGTCCAGGCTGTGCAGCGCCAAGGCTCGGAGCTGATCGGAGCGGGCGATCCGCGCCGGGGCGGTGTGGCGGTGGTGGCATGATCTCCCGGAAAGGACGCACCCCCTGCACGCGCGGGGGGGTTTGGCTTTGGATGTGGTCGGGTGTGCGTCGGTGGGTTGGGGGCTCTCCAGAGCGACATGCCCCCCGCGCGCGCAGGGGGCATGTGCTGCTGGCAGGTCTTTTCCTGTGCGTAGCGCTGCTGCTTGGCGAGGGCTGTGGCGGCGTGCTCTCGCCGGATCTGTTCATCGTGCAGCGCAGCGGCAGCGTGCCTGGAGCCAAGCTGACAATGCTCGTCAACGAAGAAGGCGTCGTGCATTGCAACAACGGGCCGGCACGCCATCTGAGCGACCCGCAGATAATCGAAGCACGCACGATCCAGGAAGACCTCGAAGAACCGGCGGCCAAGCACGAGTCGCTACCTGCCGAGCCCGGCTCGGTACTGGGCTACTACCTGCGCGACGCCAACGGCACGGTGCGCTTCAGCGACAACTCGCCGCATCAGATCACGGCGATGCGCAAGCTCGCCGGCTTCGTGCTGAACGTTGCCCAGGGCGTTTGCGGGCTTTCACAGCAGGGGGCTTGACAAGTCGTTGCCGCCGGCGGCGCCAGACGCCGTAGCCAGGCGTCGCGTGCGGTAGCTCGTCGGGCAGACCACCGCTGAGCGCACTCAGCAGAAATGCACCTTGCCGTTTGAGCGCGCGCGCAGCTGCGCACGCTCGACCAGCTCCATCTGCTTGATCGCGGCGCGAAACAGCAGCGTCAACAGGCGCAGGCGCGCATTCTCCGAGCGCAGCTCCAACAGCTCCTGCTTGGCGTCGGCGCCGAAGTCCACGGTGCCGGCCATCGCATAAGCGCTCATTGCCTCAAGCTCCTGTGGTTCGAGCACGCGGTCGGTCGCCTGCTCCACGAGTTCGCCGTAGAGCTCGTGTGCCTCGCGTGCGGCCTGTTGGTCGAGCTTCTCGTCGTGCTCGGCGACGAACTCGACCACTCCGGCCGGGTAGGGAAGATCGTCCTGGCGCTCGAGCAAGCGAAAGACGCGCGTGCCGCGTACCAGGATCGTGAAGCGGCCGTCGTCCTCGCGATCGAGCACGCTCTCGATCTCACAAGCGCAGCCGACGGGCTTCAGCTCGTCGTCTGCGAGCCATACGATCCCGAACTCCCTCTCCCCCTCCATGCACTCCTCGATCATCGAGCGATAGCGATCCTCGAAGATGTGCAGCGGAACACTCTCCGTCGGCAGCGCGACGATCCCCAGCGGGAACAGCGGAAAGTCTTGGACAGGGGCTTCTGGCACGTATTCCAGTCTATGCACGTAGAGACCGCTAGCCAGACCGTCCGGCAGGCCACTACACTTCCGCGGATGGAGAACGAGCTGATCAAGCGTGTGATGTGGTCCGGTCTGCTGACCGCAGTCGGTGCGCTCGCAAGCATCATTACTCAGCGGGCGGCCGCCCAACTGTGGCGACGCGTGTTCGACGAGGAGCCTCCGGAGTGAGCGACGCTCCCCACCCGCCCCCCGGTCAGGACGGGCGACAGCAGGGCATCGCCGCAGCGATAACCGAGGTAGGCGAGCGCGCGAGCCTGCTAATCCGCGAGGAGATCGAGCTCGCAAAGACAGAGATCACGGAGAAGACGACGCGCCTTGCCAAGGGCGCGGTCGTGGCGATTGTCGCCGGCGTGTTCTTCTTCACGGCACTTTTCTTCGTCCTGATCGGGTGCGCATGGCTGCTCTACTTCGAGCTGCCGATCGGCAATCAGTTCACCTACTTCTGGGGCTTCTTCGCGATGGCGCTGATTCTTGTGGTGCTGGGTGTGATCGCCGGTCTGCTGGCCTATAGGGCGGTCAAAGCGGGCGCGCCGCCGACCCCGGACATGGCGATCGAAGAGGCACGCAAGATCCGCGAGACGGTCAGTGCCTCCTCTGGGCCATCCACTCTGTCGACGCCGCCACCCGCCGAGTTTGCACCCACCGGGTCGGGATCGAGCGCGCCGGCCGGCTCCGCGGACCACAAATCTGGCACGACAACCGATAGCGGTCTTGGAAGGGGGACAGTCGATGGCACAACGCTCGACAGCTGAGATCCGTGACTCGATCGAGGCCAACCGCGCAGAGTTGGCTGTGTCGCTCAACAATCTGCACGGCGAAGTCGCGCGCATCACCGACTGGCGTGGGCAACTCGAGCGCCATCAGCGCGAGATCGCTATCGGCGCGGCGGTTGTTGGCGTGCTGTTGCTCGGGCGCCGCCGGCGCAAACGTCACCGCGGCTAGCGCTCGTTGCATATCGACTGATCCGTCACATCGTGCGGCGCGAATCGTTGGGGTAAGTCTCAGTCCCCAACGAGGAGGCAAGCATGTCGCAAGACACGGAGAAGCAGGAGTCCGTCGTGCAACCGGCGGGAATAGTCGAGCGGCTTGTGCGCGACGACGTGGATCGCAAGCGATTCCTGAAGGCCGTCGGCGGATTGGGTGCAGCGAGCTTTGGTACGTTCGTGCTTGCCGCATGCGGTAGCAGCAAAAGCTCAACCACTGCCTCGACGGCGGCCGTCGCTACCAGCACACAGGGTGCTTCCAGCGCGAGCACGACTGACATCGCGATTCTCAACTATGCGCTGACGCTCGAGTATCTGGAGAGCCAGTTCTACCAAAAGGTAATTGCCGCCAAACTGTTCAGTGGCAAGGTGGGAGCGCTCTTGACGAATTTCGGTGGTCAAGAGGATGAGCACGTCTTGGCGCTCCACGGAGCTGTCGCGAAAATGGGCGGGACGCCGGCAGCCAAGCCTGTAGCGAAGTTCCCGATCGAAAACGCAGAACAGGTAGCCCAACTCGCCTATACGGTCGAGAACCTCGGAGCAGCGGCCTATCTAGGACAGGCCGGGAACATTCAAAGCCCCGAAGTGTTGGCGACCGCACTTTCCATCCACTCGGTGGAGGCGCGTCACGCCTCGACGCTCGGCACGCTGGTCAAGAAGCCGGTGACTCCAAATGGAGCATTTGCCATACCGGATGACATGTCCACCGTCTTGGCGGCTGTCAAGCCGTACATCGCCTAAAGCGCAAACGCGAAAGGAGCTTTGAGATCATGGTCGAGAACACACTCGCTCACCCGGAGTTGGCTGCATTCGAGGTACACGGTATGACTCGTGCGAGTTTCATGCTGCGTGGCGCATTGGCTGCGGGCGCGGTCTACGGCACGACCGCTGTGGCCCCGTTTGTCGCCCAGGCACTTGCCCAAACCGGCGGCGGAGATGCGGAAATACTAAATTTCGCGCTCACCCTGGAGTATTTGGAGTCCGCCTTCTACACCGTGAAGGGAAAAGAAGTGGGACTCAGCGGTCAGGCCAAGACCTATGCCAAGGAATTCGGCATGGAGGAGGAGCAACATGTCGCGGCGCTGACGGGAGCAATCAAGGAACTGGGCGCAAAGCCGGTCAAGATGCCCACATTCGTTTTCCCTGGAAGCAACGAAAAGAGCTTTCTTGCTCTGGCATCGGTTCTGGAGAACACGGGCGTCGGCGCTTACAACGGGGCAGCTCCGTCCTTGAAAAGCAAGCAGCTGCTCGGTGTCGCCGGCAGCATCGTGCAGGTAGAGGCGCGCCATGCGGCGGCGATCGATCTGTTGGTCGACAGGAGTCCCACGCCCAACGGGGGATTTGACCTGCCTTTGACCAAGACGCAAGTGCTGGCCAAGGCCGGCCCGCTGATCAAGTCCTGAGTCTAAGAACGTGTCCAAAATCTGCGGGGCGCTTCCCCTTCTCGGGGTACCGCAGGTTTTGCGACACGTTCTAAGCCGGGCTCAGGACAGCAGAGAATTCGGCAGGGCGCCTACACCGAGCAGGCCTGGGCCGGTGTAAGTGCCAATTACCGGCCCCACCTCGGAGGTAAAGAGCGCCTCTGAGCCGAAGATCTCGCGGCAGCGGTCCATCAGTCGCTCTGCCTGCTCAGTAGCTTGGATGTGCTGCACCACCCAGCGGTCGGCGCCGCCGTCGTGGAGTTCCTGTGCGTACTGCACCATGCGCTCGAACGCGCGCTTGGCGGTGCGCACCCGCTCCACAGGCGTTATTTCGTAGTCGAGCGAAAGGATCGGCTTGATTTTGAGCGTGCTGCCGATCCACGCCTGAGCGTTGCCGATGCGCCCGCCACGGCGCAGGTACTCGAGTGTGTCCACGCAGAACCAGATTTTCAACGCCTTACGTGCCTCGCGCGCTCGCGCGGCGACGGCGTCCTTATCGGCCCCTTTGTGGGCTGCCGCGGCAGCTGCCAGCAGTACCAAGCCGAGGCCGCCACAGGCAGTTTCCCCATCGATCACCTCGATGCGCTCACCCAAGCCACGCTCGACCAGCAGACTGTGCGCCTGGCGGGCGGACTCGCACGTGCCAGAGATGCCGCCGGCGAGATGGATCGAGACGATGTCCTGGCCGGCCTGCAGCAGCGGCTCCCACACAGCGAGAAAATCGCCTATAGATGGTTGTGAGGTGGTCGGCAGGTCAGGGTCGGTGCGCAACCGCTCGTAGAAGGTGTCAAAGCCGTCAAGCTCGATCTCGCGCCGCTGATCGTCCTGCCAGCCGACATACAGGCTGACCTGTTGGATGCCTTCTTTGTCCGCTAGCTCGCGCGGCAGGTAGTTGGTCGTATCTGTAACGACCGCTACCGGATTATCCAAGACGGTTCTCGATCTGGGTGAAGCCAGCGGGCTGCGGCTCGCTCGCACGAGGCTGTGGGGTGCTTGCGCCCTCACCCTCGTTCGGCTCCAGTCCGAGGGTCTCCGCCAGCTCGCCAGACTCGTAGATCTCTGTGACGATGTCGCAGCCGCCCACAAGCTCGCCGCCGACAAACAGCTGGGGGATGGTGGGCCAGCCGGAGATCGCGGAGAGCTCCTGGCGGATACGGGGATCGGGCAGGATGTCAACGGCGGCGAACGGCGCCTCCAGCGACTGCAACATCGCGACGGTGCGTGCGGAGAAACCGCATGCCGGCGCCTCGGGAGTGCCCTTCATGAAGAGAATCGTGTCGTGCTCGGCGATCGCCTCGGCGATCGCGTCGCGAATGGGGTTTGACTCGGTGTCGGACATGGGTGACTCCTGGCTTGGTAGTCCTATGTGGCTGCCGCGGCGTGCTGCTCGTCGCCGGCGACGCCCGGCTCCTGCGGTACTTGCGTCTTCAGCGACAGCGCATGGATCGGACCGCCGATCTCATCGCCGAACACGCCATAGACAAGCTTGTGCTGCTCGATGCGGCTGCGCCCTGCGAAGGCGGGTGAGACGACTGTCGCGCGGAAGTGGTCGCCGCCGCCCGTGTAGTCCTCGATCTCGGCTTGCGCCCCAGGTATCGCGGCCTCGATGCGCTGCTTGATCTCCTCTGCGGTGGGCATCGCACCCAGCTTAGCCAAGAAAACGACGTCGCTATACTTTGGAAAGCAATGATCTCGATCACCGACAAGGGTGCAGAGAAGGTTCGCGAGTTTCTCGAGGCCCAGCAGGCCGATGTGACGCTTGCCGGACTACGTGTCGGTGTGCGCGGCGGGGGTTGCTCGGGTTTTCAGTACCAGCTCGCTTTCGACGAGCAGCGCGAGAATGACATCGTCTTCGAGGATCACGGCCTGAAGCTCCTTGTCGACAACGAGAGCCTGCAGTTCGTGAGCGGCTCGATCATCGATTACCAGGAAAGCTTGCAAGGGGCCGGCTTCAAGGTCGAGAACCCCAATGTGGTCGCGGCCTGCGGCTGTGGCTCTTCGTTCCGTGTAGCCGAGGAAGAGCAGGTCTCAGCAGTCTGACGGCCGGGGGACTAATTGGGTTCGTTGTTCAGCGAACGCCACAGGTAGCGACACGCAAGTGTTCGGTGCGGGCGCCAGCGCTCGGCAAGACGTTCGATCGTCTCGCGGTCGGGCTCTTCAAGCGAATAGGCGCGTTCGATCGCGCGGCGGATGCCAAGGTCTCCGGGTGCCATCACGTCGGGCCGGTGCAGGTGGCTCATCAGGAACATGTGCGCGGTCCACTCGCCGATGCCCTTGACGGCCACCAGCTCCGCCATGACGTCGTCGTCAGATAGAGAGTCGAGCTGGTCTAGCTCCAGTTCTCCGGAGAGGATGTGCTCAGCCAAAGAGCGCATGAAGCCCACCTTCGAGCGCGACAGGCCCACGGCGAGGCGCAGCTCTTCGGGATCGTCCGCCAACAGCTGCTTGGGTGTAGGTGTGTGGCCGCCGAAGCGCGCGGTCAGCCTGCCATAGATCGCGGCCCCGGCCTTGACCGACAGCTGCTGGTTGACGACCGCGTGAAGCAGGGCACCGTAGTGCTCCTGCGGGTCGGCCTTCTTGCGCGGAGGGCTTGAGATGACGCCGCACATGTCGATCAGCCCGGCCATTATCGGGTCGGCCGCGCGCAGCTCCTCGACGGCAGCTCTCTGGGAAGTTGCCTTGCGTTTGGCGGGAGCCTTGCGCACGGTCGATTTGGGGCTCTTCGCAATAGGGCTCATCTGTTCAGCCGGCCCGCAGAGCAGAACTTTCGAGCGCGATCGGCTCGCCGTCGAGCGCGTTCAAGGCCCGCTCCAAGGAGCAGGCAATACATGTGAAGCTGGGCGTGTCGCGCACCGTAAAGCGTGAGGCCTCGGTCGTGCGCAGACGCTGCACTAGATCGAGGAACGTGCCGACGTCGTCCGTGTCGAACGCCACCACGAACTCCTGGTCGTCCAGCCCGAAGGAGTAGGTCGTGTGGTTGTCCACGCCCGGGTATTCGCGCCCTACGGTGATGTGCCCCTGCATGATCCGCCAGCGCTCCTCGGCCGGCAGCGCATACCACTCGCGCGACTTCACGAACGGATACACGAACACGTATTTGCCGCGGAAGCCGCGCGGGTTGACGCGCTCGTCTTCGGAGTATTCCGAGCTCTTGCGCATTCCCAGGAACGAGTAGGGCTGCTCGGCCCACTTCATTAGTCCGCTTTGGGCCAGCACCACGTGGAACTCATGGATGCGGTCGAGGTTCTCGGCCTCTGAGATCAAGAGCAGCTCCGCGTCCCCGCGGGTGCCGACGAGCGAGAAGGACTGCAGCAGGTGCCCGTCGGCGAAGTCCTCACAGGCGGCCATGAACTCGCGCTTGTGTTCCGCGCGCGCCTCGTCATCCAGGCGACGCCAAGCTGGGTCGAGCTTGAGGAAGGTGTACTTGACGAAGTGGCGCTCGGTCATAGGCGACGCTCATGATGGCAGACATCGTTTGGCGCGCTGACTGCATTGGGTTTGGAGCATGTGTTGAATTGTACGCCGCGTTTAGGACGTTTCTGTGTCAACTGGCCACCGGGTAAGAGTTCTTTGCCCGTCGCGTCGCTCGATGTCAGCGTCGCTTCCTCTGTGCCCGATACAGTGCACCTGTGCGGATTGCTCTGGTTTCGCCGTACTCCTGGACCTACCCGGGCGGCGTCACGCGCCATATCGAGGCGCTGTCGGCTGAGCTACGGGCACAAGGGCATGAGCCCGACATTCTCGCGCCGTTCGATCCTGACGATGCGGTCTCGCGGCGTCTGCACCGCGGGGCGCGCCCACAGCGGCGTGACCCGCCTGCGAACTTCGTGCCGCTGGGCCGCACGATCGGTATCCCAGCCAACGGCGCGGTCTCCAACCTGACAGGCACGCCCCATTCGGTCTTCGCGATCCGCAACGCTCTGCGTAGTGGTGGCTACGATGTCGCGCATATTCACGAGCCGATCGTGCCGTTGATCGGCTTCGATGCGCTCATGTCCTCCGGCGAGCTACCGCTCGTCGGCACGTTCCACACCTACTCCACGAATTCCATCTCCAACGGGATCGGTGCTGTCTTGATGGGGGGTAGGCGTCGCATGAACCGCTTGCACGCGCGCATCGCCGTCTCCGAGGCCGCGGCCTGGACCGCCAAGCGCTTCTACGGCGGGCACTACCGAATCGTGCCCAACGGCGTCCTGCTGGGCGGGGTGGCCGAGAACGGCGGCGCGACAATCAGCGCGGAATACGGCGGTGTGGCAGCGGGTGAGGGCTATGGCATCGCGCTGGCCGGCGAGGGTACCGGCAGTATGGCGGGTTGGGGGATTGAGGTATCGAAAAACCTCGATGCCCCCCGCGCGCGCGGGGGGGAGGCCGTTTTCGGCGACCATCAACCCCTGCGCATCCTGTTCATCGGTCAAGCCGTAGAGCGCAAGGGTCTGCCGGTATTGCTGCGCGCGTTCGAGGCCTTGCGCGAGCAGATTCCCGCGACGCTCACGCTCGTCGGGGCAAGCGCCGCGGAGATCGCGCCGATGCTGCTCGACGATCACGGCGTGTGTGCGCTTGGGAAGGTCTCAGAGGAGCAAAAGAACGAAGAGCTGCGTCGTGCTGAGGTGCTGTGCGCACCTTCGCTGCGAGGGGAGAGCTTCGGCATGGTGCTCACCGAGGCGTTTGCCGCAAGCACCCCGGTCGTCGCATCGGATATCCCCGGCTACAGGGACGTCGCACGCGACGGCCGCGACAGCCTGCTTGTCCCCCCCGGCGATGCGCTGGCACTTGCCGAGGCGTTGCGCGCGCTCGCGCTCGACCCGGGCCGCCGGGCGAGCATGGCCGCGGCTGCACGCAAGCATGCCGAGCGCTTTTCCTGGGCGCACGTCGCTGAGGAGATAGTTGATGTCTACGAGCAGGCGATCGCCGTAGGGCAACCGGCGACGCGCTTCTCGCGCATCGCTGTGCGCCACGGCATTGCACCCGCCGACCTGCGTCCGCCTGTGCGTGCGCAGCACTTGCCGAGCCTCGAGCCGGCTCCACCGGTCAGGCATCGCGCGTTGCGCGTGCTCTCGCGCGGCGCGTTGCTTGCCACCTCGCTCGCCGGTGTCACGCTTGCCTACCTTGCACTACAGAAGATCGGCGTCACGAATGTCGCCGCGAGTCTGGTTGCCTCAAGCCCCGGACTTGTAGCCGCTGGCGTGGGCGTGATGTGTGTCTCGATGGTCGTGCGCGGCATCGCTTGGCACGCGATCCTCAAGGCTGCACCCACTTGGCGAGTGGCGCGCCGGCGCGACGCGCTGCAGGGGACGTTCATCGGCGTGCTGATGTCAGCCACGCTGCCTGCCCGCCTCGGCGAGCCCTCCCGTGCGTTGATCGTGGCCCGTCGCATCGGGCGTGCGCGCGAGACGTTGCCCGTAGTGCTGGGCACGATGGTCTCCCAGACATTGCTCAACCTGCTTGCGCTGGTGATCCTTGGCGGCGTGATGTTCTCGAGCGTCAGCTTTGCCGGCAAACACACCAACGCGCTGCTTGCCGTAGGGCTGGCCCCGCTGGCCGTGCTGCTCGCGCTGTTGCTGGCGCCCGTGTTGGTTCCCAGTGCCGCCGTCTCGCGCTCGCGGCGCCTTGGGCGGGTGCTTGTAGGCATGCGAGCCTCACTGTTGCGTGTGCGCGCCGGTCTGAGTGTCTTTCGCAAGCCACGCCAAGCTGCCGCGGCGACTGCGCTGCAGCTTTCGGCGTGGGGGCTTCAGTGGCTGTCCTGCTGGCTGCTGTTGATGGCTTTGGGTCTCGACGAGAAGGTCGGCTTCGGCGCCGCCGCGGCCGTGCTCTTTGCCGTCAATGTCACGGCTGCCGTCCCCGCCACACCGGCGAACGTCGGCGTGTTCCAGGCCGCATGCGTCGCGGTGCTTGCCGGCGCCTACCATGTGGGGACCGCCGACGCCCTTGCCTACGGGATCGTGTTGCAGGCTGTCGAGGTCGCTACTGCCGTCATCATGGGCACGCCGGCGCTCGTCAATGAGGGGCTCTCCTGGAAGGACGTGCGTCTACGCACGATGCACGCCTCGCCGGTCAAGCTGCCGCCACTGCCGGGAGCCGCGCGACGTGCACCTTCCCGGGTGCAGTCATAGGCGATAGCGGCGCGCATCGAGCGCAGGCCCAGGGGAGCGCAGGAACCAAGTGCCCTGCGCAGAATCGAGATCGATGAGCGACGCCTGGGTTTATATGTTGCGCTGTCACGATGGGTCTCTCTACACGGGCTGGACCAATGACTTGACGAAGCGCCTAGCGAGGCATTCGGCTGGCAAGGCGAGTCGCTACACGGCAAGCCGGCTGCCCGTAGAGCTGGCTATGGCGCTACCGATGCGGGACCGCGGATCGGCGATGCGCGAGGAGGCCCGCATCAAGCGGCTGGCACGTACAGAGAAGCTGGAGCTGGTCGAGCGCCACGCCGCGCGAGCGCTTTGAGCGCAGACGGAGTCGGTGGGCTCAGCCGCTCTCACCCGCCATCGCGGGCTCGTCCTCTTGTTCAACCGCCCCCTCCGGGGGATCGCTTTCCTCAAGCGTCGCCGAGCCGGTGAAGGTTGGCAGCGACGGATCGCGGTAAGAGCCCTTGATCACGTCATCCGGCGAGCCGTCCGGCAGCAGCCGTCCTTGGCGCGTGCCGAAGTAGATCGCCTGCGGGTGATGCGCGGCGAGCGCAAGCGTGGACTGCTCGGGTATCGGGGCGTAGCCGTCTGAGATCGTCATGCCGATCTGATCGAGATCGAGCAGCTTCTCGACCTTCAGGTGCTCTGCCTGCTCCGGCACGGCCGGGTAGCCCCACGAGTAGCGCCGTCCCTGCGTCGAGGAGATCGACAGCATCTCGCGGACCTTCCAGTGCAGCCACTCGGCCAGTCCCTCGGCGGTCTGCACGCCGAGGCCGTGCACGAACAGCTGCTCGGCGAACTCGCCGTCGGCCTCGAGCTTGGCCATCAGCTCGGTGACCTCAGAGCCGACCGTCACCGCCTGCACCGCGATCACATCGAGCTCGGCCGGCGGCTTACCCTCGCGCGAGGGCTCACCGTCTGGGCCAACCGCGGGCCTGAAGAAATCGGCGAGACAGATGCGATCGCCCTTCGGCTGACGCGGACAGACGAACCTCGTCAACTCCGCGGCGGGATCGGCGGGGTCAAGGCCCGACTCCGGGTCGGCCACACGCGGGTCGAGCACGACGATGTCGTTTCCCTGCGCGTAGCACGGAAAGAAGCCGAGCAGTGCGCGGGGATGTAGGTAGTCCTGCTCTGCCCACATGCGCTCCAGGCGCGGGCGGAAGTTCTCCTCGACAAGCTCGCGCCACGCCTCGCCCTTGACCCCCTTGCCGCCCCAGTGCAGCTTGAACAGCACATGCGTGTCGAGGTGCGAGTACACCTCGTCCATGTCCACGGGCACCTCTTTGACACCCCACCATGGAGGAGTGGGGATTGGGTCGTGCGTACTGACATTCGAGCGCACGGAGTCGTCGGCGAAGTTGAGCTCCTCAACGGGCGCCTCGCCCTTCGCGCGAAACTCGATGGCGCCGCTCCGCAGCTTCTCGAGCAGCGCTTCGTGGGCGCCCTCATCGATCAGCTGGTCCATCACCGACAGGCCCTCGAATGCGTCCTTGCAGTAGAAAACGCCGGGCGCATACTGCTCGTCAGATTCCTTGCCGCCGGGATAGAGCGCCCGGTAGCTAAAGGCGCGGTTGATGGCAGCACCTCCGATTAGCACCGGGTACTGCATGTCCTTGGCGTGCAACTCCTGGATGCAGGCGGGCATTTGCTTCGAGGTGGACACGAGTAGCGCAGAGAGCCCGATCGCGGTCGCTTCATGCTCTTGGGCAGCGTCCAGGATCGTCTGGATGGGTACCTGCTTGCCCAGGTCCACGACTGTGTAGCCGTTGTTGGTGAGGATCGTGTTGACGAGCGACTTGCCGATGTCGTGCACGTCGCCGAACACGGTCGCCAAGACGACGGTGCCCTTGGTGTAGCCCTCGATCTTGTCCAGGTAGTTCTCGAGTCTGGCAACAGCCTTCTTCATCACCTCGGCGGACTGCAGTACGAAGGGCAGGATCAGTTCGCCCGCACCAAACTTGTCGCCGACCTCCTTCATCGCCGGCAGCAGCACGGTGTTGAGCGTGGGAACAGCGCCGATCTTCTCGACCGAGGCGTCGATCCAATCCTCAACGCCCTCCTTGCGCCGGCGCAGGATGTGGAAGTGAAGCGCCTCCTCCGGCTCCATCCCTTCGGTCGGGTTGGCGGTCGTCTGCGCCTCCTGCTCACCCTTGGACTCGAAGTGGGCGATGAACTGCTCAAGCGCGTCCTCGCGGCGGTTGAACACGAGGTCATCGGCGAGCCCTCGCTCCTCGTCGGAGATCTCCGAATAGGGCGTGATGTGGTTGGGATTGACCATCGCCAGGTCGAGCCCAGCCTCGACGCAGTGGTGGAGGAAGACGGAGTTGAGCACCGCACGCGCGCCGGGCGAGACACCGAAGGACACATTGGATACGCCGAGCGAGGTCTTCACGTCGGGGATCTCGGCCTTGATGCGCCTGATGCCCTCGATCGTCTCCACGGCCGAGGGTCGCCACTCCTCGTCGCCTGTCGTCAGCGTGAAGGTGAGGCAGTCGAAGATCAGCAATTGCGGATCGAGCCCGTGCTCATCGCAGCAAAGCCCCTTTATCCGTTCCGCGATCTCGACCTTGCGCTGAGCGGTCTTGGCCATGCCGACCTCGTCGATCGTGAGCGCGATCAGCGCCGCCCCGTGCGCGAGCGCCATCGGCACCACGCGGTCGAGCTTGTCCCTGCCGGCCTCGAGGTTGACCGAGTTGACGATCGCCCTGCCCGGAATCTGCTCCAGGGCCCGTTCGATCACCTCCGGCTCGGTCGAGTCGATCTGGATTGGCGGCTCCTGCGTCAATGAGATGCGCTTGGCGAGCTGGCGCATCTGCTCGTCCTCGTCGCTGCGCTCGGTCAAGGCCACGCACAGGTCGAGCACGTGCGCGCCGCCGGCGACCTGGTCCTCGGCGATCTGTACGAGCCCGTCGTAGTCGTCGGCCAGCAGCATCTCCTTGGCCTTGCGCGAGCCTTGCGAGTTGACGCGCTCGCCGACCATCGTCGGTCGCGGCTCCTGCACGAGCGCGGTGGCCGCGATCATCGAGGAGAGGTGCGGCGGGCGCGGGGCAGGCCGCGGCTCGACGGATCTTCCTGCGACGCGCTCGGCGATCGCGCGGATGTGGTCGGGGGTCGTGCCGCAGCAGCCGCCTACGACGCCCACGCCGTAGCGCTCCACAAACTCTCCGAGTGCCTCCGCTAGCGGCTCCGGCTTCTCCGGGAAGATCGTCTCGCCGTCGGGGCCTTGTAGTGGCAGGCCGGCGTTGGGGATGCACGCCACCGGCACCGGGCAGAACTCGCCGAGGAAGCGGATCGCGTCGCGCATGTCCTGGGGACCGGTCGAGCAGTTGAGCCCGATCACATCGACTTTGAGTGCCTCAAGCGTGCACAGGACCGCCGAGATGTCGGTGCCGAGCAGCATCTTGCCGCCGTTTGGAAGCAGCGAGACAGAAGCGTGGATCGGCAGGGTCTGACCGGTGCTCTTGAACGCCTCGCGTGCACCGAAAATGGCTGCCTTGACCTCAAGGATGTCCTGGGCGGTCTCGATGATGATCAGGTCGGCCCCTCCGTCGATCAGGCCAGCGGCTTGCTCTGTGAAGACCTCCACCAGTCCCCCTGAAGGAGATCTGCCCGAGGGTAGGATCGTCAGAGGCGGGAAGGAAGCCTGTCGGTCCGATCGAGCCAGCCACGAAGCGGTGCTCGCCCGCGGCCTTGCGCGCGATTTCCGCCGCCTTCGTGTTGACCTCAATCGTGTAATCGGCCAGGCCCCACTCGTCCAGCTTCAAGCGGGAGGCCTGGAACGTGTCAGTCTCGACGACTTCGGCGCCGGCCTGGAGCATCGAGGCGTGCACGCCCTCGATCACGTCCGGGCGGTTGAGCACAAGCGCCTCGTGGCACTTGCCCTGTAGTCCGCCATAGTCCTCGGCGGTCAGCTCGAACTGCTCGAGCGTGGCGCCCATGCCGCCGTCGTAGACGACGACTTTGCTGCGCACGGCCTCTAGGTAATCGCGTGCCATTGGCACGGATGCTAGCAGCGACACGGGTAACCTTGACACGAGTGTGTCAGGGTCCAGGGATCTGCCCACTACTGGGCAACTAGGCTAGTCACGGGGTTAGGACGAGCGATTCCCGTTGATTGCGATCTTTGGGCAATCGGGACAAAATACTTGCATTTTGCGACCGTAGTGGCCGCTATCCTATGGCCGCCATGGTCTCAGAGATCACACCAATCGGCTGCTACACCGCTGCGGAGGTAGCACGTCTCGCGGGAGTCACGCCTCGTCGCGTCGGGCGTTGGGCTCGCGAGAGCATCATTCTGCCGAGCGTATCGCGCTGTCCAAACTTGTATTCGTATGCAGACGCTGGCGAGGCCATCCTCGCGCACTATCTCGTGGAGCAGGGCAAGAAACCGAAGGAAATCAAGGAGATCGTGCTTCTACTCCGCAAGAACTACGGGAACTGGCCTCTAGCGACCGCGCCATTGGCTCATGACGGAAAGCTCCTTCTGGAGCGAGACTCAGCGAGCGGTAAGTATGTGTCCTTGGATATGCCGGACCACGAGGTCATAGGCGGAACGCTGTTGAATCTGAGAGCCATTCGCGAGTCGCTCGGGCGTGGCGGCTGGGTGGCGATCCAAAATCCGCGCGAGCACATTGAGGTAGATCCGGATCGTCATTCAGGAGCCCCAGTCGTCCGCGGCCGTCGTGTCCCGACTTCCCTTGTCGCGAGCATTGCTGCCGCAGAGGGGGGGCGCGAGGTGCTGCGCGAGGATTACGAGCTCTCCGACGCTGAGATAGACGACGCCGTTGGATATGAGACGGAACTCGCTCGGCTCGCCGTCTGAACGTCGCCGCGTCGTTCTCGACGAGGACATCAACTGGAAGCTCGCCGCAGAGTTGAAGAGACGCGGTCGATTGGATGCGACGGCCATCTATATCGAGAAGATCGACGGCAAAAAGGACGGTGCTCTACTCAAGGCGCTCGCTGCCGGCTACGAGCCTTGCGTCCTGGTGACCTGGGACAACAAGCTATCTAAAGTCCATTCTGCGGAAATCGAACACCACGGCAACACGATCGCTGTCGTTGACCGTGTTGCATACGAGACGAAATGGACCGGGGATGAGGAATCCTACGTCCGAGACGTAGTTCATCGCTGGTTGCACAGGATCGAGGTTCAGCCGGGCGGGACAGCCCGCCGCTATTCGTCAAACGGCGTCTCGCGATAGAGCCGCATTTGGGGTTAGCTGCTGCGGGATCCAAGCTCCCGCAACCGCACATTCACTAACGTGCTACCTAGAACTGGGTCTCGAAGTGAACGTGAGTATTGGGTATGCCTTACTTGATAAAGAGCATCTCCGAGTACTTCGGTAGTGGCCAGAGATCGTCGGCCACCAGCTTCTCCAGGCGGTCGGCCACGTCGCGCACGTCGTCCATCGCGGGGATTGTCGTGTCGCGCATGTAGGTCGCCCACTTCATTGCCGAGCCGTCGGGCTGGTTGTCTGAGAGGTTGGCATCCTCCAGCTTGACGATCGCGTACTGCAGCTCCTTCACGAGCGGCTCGACCTCCTCGACCAGCTCGTCTAGGCCTGTGGCTTTGAGCTCGTTGAGGTGGCGCACCGCGGCGGGCAAGAGCATCGTGCGCGCGATCTGCGCTGCCGTCTCGGACTCGATGTTGATCTTCACCGCATACTGCTCGGTGAACACCTCCAGACGCGACTCCAGCTCGCGCTTGGAGAGCACCTTGTACTTCTTGAAGGCAGCCACGGTCTGCTTGTCAACGAGCCACGGCAGCGCGTCGGGGGTCGTGCGCAGATTCGCCAGGCCCCGCTTCTCGGCCTCTTTGTGCCACTCCTCGGAGTAGCCGTCGCCGTCGAACACCACCTGCTTGTTCGCCGACCAAACCTCCTTGACGACCTTCGTCACGGCCTTCTCGAGCGTCGCCCCAGATGCTTTGAGCGCGGTCTTCAGCTTGTCGGTCAACTCATCGATCGACTCGGCCACAATCGTGTTCAGCACCGTATTGGGTAGCGCCGGCGACTGGCTGGAGCCGAGCGCCCGGAACTCGAACTTGTTGCCGGTGAAGGCGAACGGGCTCGTCCTGTTGCGGTCTCCTCCGTGCAACGGCAGCGGCGGTAGCACCGGCGTTCCGAGGCCCAGGAACGAGCCCGGCTTGGAAGGCTGCACTTTGCCGGCCTCGATTGCCGTGAACACCTTCTCGAGATCGGCGCCCAGGAAGATCGAGATGATCGCCGGCGGCGCCTCGTTAGCGCCGAGCCGGTGGTCCTGGCCGGCGTTCGCGATCGACGCGCGCAACAGCGCCTGATGCTTGTTCACCGCCTGGATGACAGCGGCGCAGAAGAACAGGAACTTGAGGTTCGCCTCGGGGGTGTCGCCCGGATCGAGCAGGTTCAGGCCTGTGTCGGTGCTCATCGACCAGTTGTTGTGCTTGCCCGACCCGTTCACGCCCGCGAACGGCTTCTCGTGCAGCAGGCACACCAGGCCATAGCGGCGCGCGGTGTTCTGCAGGATCTGCATCGTCAGCATCTGATGATCGGCGCCGACGTTTGAGTTCTCGAAGATCGGCGCCACCTCGAACTGGTTCGGCGCGACCTCGTTGTGGCGGGTCTTGATCGGCACGCCCAGCTTTGCGAGCTCCACCTCACACTCGAGCATGTACGCCAGGATCCGCTCGGGAATCGAGCCGAAGTAGTGGTCGTCGAGCTCGTGTCCCTTCGGCGGCTTCGCGCCGAACAAAGTGCGCCCGGTCGTCAGCAGGTCAGGGCGCTCGAAGTAGTACTGCTCGTCGATCAGGAAGTACTCCTGCTCGCAGCCGATCGTCGTGAACACACGCTCTGCTCCGTCGGCGCCGAGCAGATCCAGTGCCCCAACCGCCGCACCGGACAGCGCATCCATCGAGCGCAGCAGCGGGATCTTGTTGTCGAGCGCCTCGCCCGTCCACGAGGTGAAAGCCGTGGGGATGCACAGCAGCGCGCCGTTGGGGTTCTCCAGGATGAACGCGGGCGAGGTCGGATCCCAGGCGGTGTAGCCGCGCGCCTCGAACGTCGCGCGAATGCCGCCTGTGGGGAAGCTGGACGCGTCCGGCTCGCCCTGGATCAGCTCCTTGCCGGAGAACTCGGCGATCGCGCTGCCGTCTCCTGCCGGCCCATAGAAGGAGTCGTGCTTCTCCGCGGTCGAGCCGGTCAGCGGCTGGAACCAGTGCGTGTAATGGGTGGCTCCCTTCTCCATCGCCCATTCCTTCATGGCTTGGGCGACGGCGTCGGCGAGCGTCGTGTCGAGGGCCTCGCCGCGCTCGAGCGTGCGCTGCAGCGCCTTGAAGACGTGCTTGGGCAGACGGCGGCGCTGCACCGCCACGCTGAACACGTTCGACGCGAAGATCTGGTTTCCGGGAAGCGTCAGGTCGAGCGAGCCGAGCGCGCTCCCGTTGGCGCTCCACTGCGCGGCTGTCACGTTCTGCTGGCGGCTCTTTGGCATGAGTGGGCTCTACTCCTCCTGTTTTGTCCTAGGCGTAAGGCGGAATCGCATCGTAGCCTCCGGCGTGCGCAGGAGTATCGCTCACGTGGCGAAAGGTCTTGTGCGATCTTTCGACAGGCGTCCAAATCGGGAACGACACCGCACATGTGCGCGTTTCGGCACATGCTTTTTTGAGCCTGTATGAGCCCGGCGCGCATGCGCGCCGGGTCGCCCGGCACATGTGCCGGGCGAGAACCTGGCGCATGCGCCAGGTTCTTTCATCCAACGACGGAGCCGCACATGTGCGGCTCCGCGGGGCGCGCATGCGCGCCCCGGACATCGGTGCATGCACCGATGTCAACAACAGAATGACTATTCGGAAGCGGGCTGTTCCTGTGCGAAGGCCGGGTGCGGACCCGGTTCTATATCGCCCGTTTCCGCGTTGACGTGCGTGCGCGGAGGAGCGGGAGCGATCGACGCGGTCAAGCTGCCCGTGGCCAGCCCGCCACCGGCCAAGCGCGCGCGCGCCTTGCCGTCGAGGGCCGCCGCCACGGTGTAGTGCACCGTGTGCACCCCCGCCCTGACGGGGGTCACATGCCATATAAAGAAGCGGCTGGTGTGGGGAGCAAGCGCTCCCAGCGCCCAGGTGTTGACGAAGGCCGTTTCGCCGCCCCCAGGCGGGTTGACTTCCTCGGTTTGTACGGGTGGACTGGTGGAGACCTTCCCCGGCCCCGTGTTCACGATCCACACAGGCCGCTTTTTCACGGACAGTTTTGGATAGGTGCTCGTGTAGTAGAACGAGTCGAGCGTCACCGCGATATTGGGGATCGTGCGCACGCCGGCGTTACGCACAACCAACGTGAAGCGCTCATCGCGCGCGATCGCCTGCTTGGCCGGGAATCGCGCCGTGAGGATTTCCACCGGGTAGGTGGCTGCCACTTCGTGGGCGTTGCGCTGCGCCCCGCCGCATCCGCTCGTCAGCACAGCAAGCATCGCGCCGCACACGACGAGCGATACCCCTGGAAGCGACTTTCCCACCCTCACAGCGAGCGCCACGATATCAGTGCTGGTGGCTGCTGCGCTAGGTGGCGCGTAGTGTTCGGCTCGCCGACGGTGGTGTCTGCTGGACGGTCGGTGGCGTTCGGCCTGCCGATCGCGTAGAGTTGGAGACGCGGGTCGGTACAGTTGGGGGCGCAGATGTAGGGCGTCCCCCGAGGAGGGGTTGAGATGGTGCGTAGCGCAGCCGAGCGGGCTTTCCTACCTACTAGGAGTCTGCTCGAGGAAATCGGGGACATGATGATCCTGACCGGCAGGACGATTGTCTCTGCCCTGCGCCCGCCTTATCCGTACGGTGGCGAGTTCGTCTCGCAGTTCCTGTTCGCGCTGCGCTTGTGCTGGTTTCCGCTGCTGATCTCAACAGTTGCGATCTGCTACGCCGCACCGGGCCTGCAGGCTGCCAACTTCCTGACGATCTTCGGTGCTCTGGATCGCTTGGGCGGCATTTTCGTGCTTGCCGCTATTCGTGAGATCGGTCCCAACGTGACCGCGATCGTGCTCGCCGGTGTCGCCGGCACCGCGATCACCGCCGATCTCGGTGCGCGCAAGATTCGCGAGGAGCTCGACGCGCTTCAGGTGCTAGGCGTCGATCCCGTCAAGAATCTCGTCGTTCCGCGCTTCCTCGCCCTGATGCTCGTGACGGGCCTTTTCAACGTCTACGCAATCCTCTTCGGCCTGTTCGGCGGCATCCTCGCCGAGCTTGTCAACGGCCAGCCGCTCGGTCCCTTCTGGGACACGCTCTTCGCCAACGCCTCCACAACCGACTTGTGGGGCTCGGCTTTGAAGACCACCATCTTCGGCGCGATCATCGCGATCGTCTGCTGCTACAAGGGCATGACCGCCTCCGGTGGCGCCGAGGGTGTCGGCCGCGCCGTCAACCAGGCTGTCGTCGTCACCTTCCTGGCGATCTTCGCGTTCGACTACGCCTACACGCAGACTCCTGCTGGCGACGCACCCCAACATCCTCGTCATCAAGTAATGAACGAACTTCTCGTCACACCACGCGAACTGCTCGCGGCAACAGGGGAGTTCGGTCGCTTCGCCGGCAACGTTGTGCGCGACGTCTGGGGTCTGCGTGTCTTTCATTTCTTCGGCGAGGCGCTGCGCCAATCGGGCATCCTGATCATCTCCTCGACGCTGATCATCTGGGCCTTGATGTTCGTGCTCGGCTTGGAGTGCGGCATCGAGGGTGCCTACTTCCTCGAGGCCCAGGGTGCGCCTGCCTACGCGGGGGTCTTCACGGCGTGGTGCGATCTACGCGAGATCATCCCCTACGCGTTCGGCTACATGATGGCCGCCAAGGTCGGCACCGGAATCGTCGCCGAGCTCGGGGCGATGCGCATCTCCGATGAGATCGACGCGCTCGAGGTGATGGGCATCAACTCGATGACCTTCCTGTGTGCGACGCGCCTGTTGGCAGCTTGGGTCGTGCTCCCGTTCATGTACCTCGCCGGTGTCGGCGCGGCCTTCCTCGCCTCCTACATCGCCGTCGTCGAGCAGGTCGCGACCGTCTCGGCGGGCGGCTACCTGCTGATCTTCTGGCAGTTCCAGAACCCTCCGGATTTCCTCTACAGCCTCATCAAGGCCATGTTCATGGCCACCGCGATCGTGCTCGTGGGCTGTTACTACGGCTATAACGCCAGTGGTGGGCCCGTAGGCGTGGGTACCGCCACGGCCAAGTCCATGGTGTTGAACATAATCTTGGTGCACTTGATCGGAATGCTCGGCACCCAGGTCTTTTGGGGCGCCAACCCGAAAGCCCCGATCGGAGGTTGAAAGATGGCCGCTTCCCGAGGAGGGGACACCCACAGGCGAGGTAGACCCCCTATTGCAGGGAGCAGGCGAGCCCCCGTCGCCGAGGAGCTCTCGATTGCGCAGGAGCACGACCCCTCGGCACAGGGGACCCCCCATCGCACCCTGAAGGGCACCCCCATAGCGGGGGGCAGGCACGGGGGACAGGCGAGAGCGAGGAGTCCGAGTTTCACATGGGGCTCAATCGCCCTACGGGCGTACCCGACGCGATCGAGTTCATCGGAGTCCACAAGTCCTTCGGCTCGAATCATGTGCTGCGCGGGCTGAACATGGGTTTGCCCGAGGGCCAGATCTCGATGATCCTTGGCCCCTCGGGAACCGGCAAGTCCGTCTGCATCAAGCACATAGTCGGACTGCTCTATCCCGACGAGGGCGACGTGATCGTGCAGGGCCGCTCGATCCCGAGCCTGCCCGATGCTGAGCTGTTCGAGATCCGCAAGAAGTTTGGCGTGCTCTTCCAAGACGGCGCCCTGTTCGGCTCGATGAACCTCTACGACAACATCGCCTTTCCGTTGCGCCAACACACCGAGAAGGGCGAAGAGGAGATCGCCGAGATCGTCAACTCGCGCATGCGCGAGGTCGGTCTGGGCAACGCCGGCGAGAAGATGCCAAACGAGCTCTCCGGCGGGATGCGCAAGCGCGCCGGCTTCGCTCGCTCGCTCGTACTCGACCCGGAGATCGTGCTGTTCGACGAGCCTGACTCGGGACTTGACCCGGTGCGCACCGCGCTTCTTTGCGAACTGATCAAAGAGGTCCACGAGGAGAACGGCGGCACCTACGTCGTCATAACCCACGACATCATGTCCGCCCGCAGAGTGGCCGAGCACATCTCCGTGCTGTGGCACGGACAGATCGTCGAGTCCGGCCCCGCGGCAGAGCTGTTCGACTCTGAGAACGCCTTCGTCCGCCAGTTCCTCTCGGGCGAATCTCAGGGTCCGCTGGGAATGGAGTAAGACGCCTTTCAGGATGAGCTGTGCGGCGGGATGTTGATGGATCGTGAAACGCCGGGGTGTATGGCTCATCTTTTGGATAGGTCCGCCTAACACCCCCTTTTGCGAACGCTTAGATAAAGGTTAGGTACCTAAATAAATCTCCCAGCTCCGTGTCAGGGGGTGTCGAGCGTGCAGGTCATTTTGAAAGACCTTCTAAGTCGCTGCGTCCGGCGCTTGGCCACCGGACACGGCGCTAGCCTTCAAACGTGACTATGGGGAGGCTTTTCTCAGGGCTGGCGCTGGGCGCGGCGCGGCGCCCGTTGCTGACATTGGGGATGTTCGCCGTGATTGGCGTCGCCTGTGCAATCGCTGCGCTTAGCCTGCGCCCCACGGCCGCCACCGACACGCTTGTAGGCAGCTCCAGCGCTACTTACAAGAACACTCAGAGCTTCTACAAGAACTTCGGCGAAGAGCCGGTCGAGGTGCTCGTCAAGGGAGATCTGCGCAAGCTCGTGCTCAGCTCCGACATCGACAGGCTGGTCGGGCTGGAGGGCTGCATGTCGCCGAGCCTGCCGGCTGGCGCTCTTCCCAAGGAGGGCGGTGTGAACGGGCCATGCGGGCAGTTGATGCGCAGCAAAGCGGTCAAGGTGGTGTTCGGCCCCGGCACTTTCCTCAACGAGGCGGCGGTATGGGTGGACGAAGCGCTCGCCTCGCGCAGCGCCCAGGCCGAAACACAGGCCAAGCAGGCACAGAGCGCCATCTACCGCAAGGCGCTCGCAAGCGGGCTGGGTGTGCGGGAAGCGGGGACGCTGGGCGCCGAAGCACGCAAGGCGACGATGGCGGGCTTTGCCGCCGAAGTCAGCGCGCTTTCAATCCGCTATGGCCTCAGCAGTGCTCCCACCCTCGACGACCACGAATTCGTCTCGAAGGTCGTGTTCGATCCGACCAAGCCGGCGGGCACTCCAAACCAACGCTTTGCCTACCTCTTCCCCAGCCACGAAGCGGCGCTCGTCTCGATACGCCTGAAGGCCGGCCTCTCCGAAGCGCAGCGCTCGCACGCAATCAGCCTGATTCGCCGGGCGGTGGCGATGAACCAGTGGCACCTGCAAAATGGCGAGACCTACCTGGTCACCGGTGAGCCCGTGATCGTCAGCGACGTTACGAGCTCGATCTCGCATTCGATCGAGTTGTTGCTGATCGCAGTACTGCTTGTGATGGGACTTGTCCTCAGTTTGATCTTTAAGGGACGCCCGCGCCTATTGCCGCTCGCGATTGCACTGCTTGCCGCGGCGCTCACGTTCGGCGCACTCGCGCTCTCGGGCGCTTCGCTGACGATGGCCTCGGTTGCCGTGCTGCCGGTACTGGTCGGTCTGTCCGTCGACTACGCGATCCAATTCCAGTCGCGCGTCGAGGAGGCTCGTGCCGACGGCGGATGTGACACGCTCGAGGCGATTCGCCGTGCCGCGCTTCACGGCGTGCCCACGATCGCCACGGCCGTGCTTGCGAGCATCGGCGGCCTGCTTGTGCTGACGCTCTCGCCGGTACCGATGGTGCGTGGCTTCGGCCTGCTGCTCGTGCTCGGCGTCGCGATCGCCCTCCTCTGCGCTTTGACGGCCGGGTCGGCCGCGCTGGTGCTTGCCGACCGCAGAGCCCAGCGTATTTCGAGAAGAGGCTTTGACGGCGCAGGCGGGGGGACGGGAGAAGCGAAAAATCGCGATGCCCCCCGTGCGCGCGCGGGGCATGCCCTTTTTGGAATGGTGACCCCGGCTTGGCAGGGCGCGCGCGAGATCCTCACCGACAACGCCGCCAGCCGCTTCATCTCGAACATGGCGCTCGACCGTGCTGTGCGCTACCCGGGCCGCGTGCTCGGGGTGGGCCTCGTGCTGGCCGTGCTCGGGTGGGGGCTGGACACCCAGACCCAAGTGCAAACCGACATCTCCAAGCTGGCTCCGCAGAATCTCTCCTCGCTTCACAACCTGGACGAACTCGAGCGTGTGACAGGGGTTGGCGGTGAGATCGACCTGACGGTCAGCTCCAGTGCGCTGACCAAGCTCGCGACGATCGAATGGATGAGCGCGTACGAGGGGACGATCCTCAAGCGCTTTGGCTACAGCTCGGCCAAGGGCTGTGGCAATGCTCAGTTGTGTCCAGCATTCTCCCTGCCCGACCTCTTCCACGAAGGGGAAGGCTCTGCAGCCAAACTGAACCAGAAACGTGTCAACGCACTGCTCGCGGCGTTGCCGCCCTACTTCTCCGAAGACGTCATCACGCCCAACCGTCATGTGGCGACGCTCGCGTTTGGTATTCGCTTGATGTCGCTCCAGCAGCAACAACACGTGATCGAGGAGATGCAGTCAGGTCTGCACCCGCCGGCGGGCGTGAGCGCGCGGCTTGTCGGCCTGTCGGTGCTTGCCGCCCAGGCAGGGGCACAAATCGCCTCACCTTGGCGGCGCGTGGTGACGTTGCTCGTAGCGCTCGCCGCGGTTGCGTTGGTTCTGCTCGTTGCCTTCAGGGGAGACCGTCGGCGCGCGCTGGTGCCGCTCGCTCCGATCGTGCTCGCCACAGGCTGGTCGGCGCTCGTCGTGTTCGCGCTGCGTATCCCGCTCAATCCGATGTCGGTCACGCTCGGTGCGCTCGTGATCGCGATCTCCACAGAGTTCAGTGTGCTGCTCTCAGAGCGCCATCGCCAGGAGCGCCTGGCTGGGCACTCGACGGTGCAGGCTTTGCGTCGGGCTTACCGCTACACAGGCGCTGCCGTCGCCGCCTCGGGTGTCACCGCGATAGCGGGATTTGGCGTACTGGTCTCCTCTGACATCGCGATGCTGCGTGACTTCGGGCTCGTCACGCTCGTCGACCTCTCGGTTTCGCTACTCGGCGTGCTGATAGCGCTGCCTGCCGCAGTGGTGCTCGCCGAAAGCAAGCAGCCATTGAACGAGCGGATCCGGGCCGGCCTGGGCGCCGTCAAGAGGATCGCTCCCCGCGGGCGCGCAAGGCGGCGCGGGCTAACCGCGCCATGAGCCGGACCGGCTCGCCGGAACCTCCGACCGATGACGGCTCCTCCACCCCTGACGAGCCCGACCATCCCCGGCGCGAGAGTGAAGCGCGCGCCCCAGAGGGAGGCGTGGGCGGTATCGGGGGAGGCGTGGTTGTTGGAATGGGAGGCTCGCCTTACCGTGGAGTCGCGGGGGCGCGTTACGGCCTCTTTGTCGTGATCCTGGCCGCGATCCTGTTGATCGTTTTCACGATCCACGTCGCGCTCAGCTCGCACAAAGGCGTCACCAGCATTCATCCAGGTGCCCACATCCCGCCGTTCGCGGCTCCTTACGCGGTCGGTGGGCCCGCCGGCGAAGTGGACGTCGCAACACGCTCCAATGATGGCTCGGCCGGCAAAATACCGGCGTGCTCAGAGCGTGGGCAGGGGATCCTCAACATCTGTGAGCTCTATGAACGTGGACCTGTGGTTCTCGCGCTGTTCTTCCAGGCCGGCTCCTGTCCTAATGTTCTTAACGATCTGCAGCAGCTTGCACCCGCCTTTCCGCAGGTCAGCTTTGCCGCCGTCGCCGTCAAAGAAGGAGCCTCTTCAGTCGCACATTTGGTGCGCGCAAAGCACTTGACGGTGCCGGTTGGCGTAGACGGGGAAGGACGACTCGGAGAGCTCTTTGCAATGGTCAGCTGCCCACAGATCACGTTCGTCTACCCGGGCGGCGTGGTGCAGAGTGCCGCGCTGCTGAGCACGCCGTCGCTCGCGACGCTACACAAGCGTGTGAGCGAACTGGTGGCAGCCTCGCGCGCTCGCGGCTGGAGGCCAGGGCAGAAATGAGCGAGGAGCCCGTGCGCGGCTGGTGCGAGCGCGAGGTCCAGCAGGAGCTGCCCGGGCTCGGGCTGATGTGCACGACGATCGATCTCGCTCCGCGCAGCTCGCTTACCGGCAGCTCGCCGCCCGCAGTGTTGGCACGCTTGCGCGAACTGTCCAACCGCTGGCGCGGAGCGCGCGCGGTGAATGTCCGTCAAGAGCCGATTCCGGCCGCCTACAGGGTCTTCTTTCGCCACATCGGTCTCGACCCGGACGTGCATAGGACGCCGATCGAGGCGGCGGTACTCGAACGGATGCTCGACGGTGGCTTTCTCTCCGAAGGTTTGCTCGCTGACATTCTCACGATCGGTCTGATCGATACCGCTGTGCCGGTGTGGGCGCTGGACGCCGACACAGTCAACGGCCCGCTCGGCATCCGCGTCAGCCGTGCCGAGGAGCGCCTCGGTCAAGGCCCCGAAGGACCGAGCCTGGGCGGTGGCAGACTCGTCGTCGCCGACGCTGACAGACCGCTGGCAATTCTCTTTGGGCAGCTGGCCACAGGCCATGAGCCGAGTTCGCGGACACGTCGGCTCGCCCTATTTGCCGTACAGGTGGCTGGAGTGCCTGCTCTGCACGCCGAAGAGACGCTGTGGGCGTGCCGCTCGGCGCTGAGCGATGTGGGGCGCTGACTGATCGCAGGCCGGCCGGCGGGTCCTTGCCGATGGGGATCTTCTGACCAGTGGCGGTCGAGAGCCTTTACCACAACGTGCTGGGCAGCTAACATCGGTGAGGTCGTTTCCACGGGAGGAGCAGGGCATGGTGCAATCCGAGCAGATCACGGTCGACCACATCGACACCGATCTCATCTTCGGCAGTGCTGGGAGGCATAGCGGCAATGGTCCCTTCGGCAACCACGGAGTGGAGCCCGACGAGTACGCGGCGCGCGAGGCGCTCAGGGCACAGGTGTCAAAGCTTGAGCGCGAGCTCTCAGGCCTTGTGGCAGGTACTTTCCCGCACATCTCTCCGCGCGACGTTGGCGCAGAGGCGTTCAGTGGGCCGCGCCTGTTGAGCTTGGCCGAGCTGGAGCGTGTACGCGACCGGCTTGCGGTGCGCGTGGGTGAGGTGCGCGGCCAGGTCGCAGAGCGCGCGGCGCTTGAGCAGCGCTCGCGAGCATTGCTGCAGCGGATGAAGCTCGAACCCGGCCGCTACAAGTTCGTGCGTGTGCCTGTGGCCGATCTCGGCGACGGGCATTGTGGCGTGTGGGAGGTGCGTCCGCGCCTCGGGCTGATCGGGATGCTCGCCGGCTGGTGGCAGGTCAAGCTCTCATCCGGCTGCCCGTAGCTGCGCCAAACCGAGAGGCGTTCGCTGCCAGCCAAGGAGGACTGTCCATCGTCACCGAGTCGCTGGGGGTCAGCATCGCCGCGAGCGTACGCCGCTGGCGCTCGGTCATCGAGCCCACCGTCTTCTGCTCGGACATCGGTATCTGGGCGAGGAACTTGCGGCAGCGCGTCTGGCCCCAACGGCGCTGACTCATCAGTAGGTCTGAGACGGCCATGCTGTCGGCCTCCCACGGGCACTCGAGGATCACCTCGGCGACGCCGATCTCGCCGCCGGCCACGCGGCGCTTGAGCTCGGCACGGGCAAGGCGCACCTGGTTGGCGCGTTCGAGGGCGCGCATGTGCTGAGGGCCTGCAGGGGCAATGGTCGCGGTTGCGTTCATGTGTGCTCACTCCCCGTCGCCGCCGCGGGTGCCCCCGGGCGTGCGACAAGCTTGGCTGGTTGACGAGTAACGCGCCACACGATCGTCCGCTGCTCCCTCGCGAGCATGTCGCGAAAGTCCTCGGGACCCCTCTACCGCTGACCTGCAGGTGGGCTTCGAACGGTCGTGCTTTGCGTTCTGAGAAGCTAGCCAGCGAGGCGCCCCGGGTCAACCGTGTTCTCTCAGAACGTTCGCTAGAAGCGGGCTTTTTCTGAAGATGTTTCTTCTTGTGAAGAAGCGCGGGTGCGATCGAGCTGCTTCGGGTCCCGGCTAGTCGAAGGACTCGTCTTAGAGTCTGTCCGAAAACTCGTGCACGCGCCTGGCGGCACCTGACACTGCGTGCCGCGGCGTCCTCGGACCTCGACTTGGCGCCGCCAAGTCTTCAGTCCTGCGTCCTAGCGGCACTTGGTCATGCACTCGCCATCCACGCACCCGAGTTTCCGGACAGACTCTTAGTCCTCTATCGGTCCGGGCAACGGGCCGTGCTCGGACTCGAATTCGGGCTTGACGCCGGCAAAGACCTCCAGCGCTCGGTCGAGCGTGGGGCGGTCGTGGGTTGCCATGACGCTCGTGCGCAGCAAAGCACCGCCGGGTGGCACGGCGGGGTGCAGCGCGCAGTTGGTGAACACTCCACGGTCATAGAGCGCACGCCACAACAGCGCCGCCTTCCAGTCATCGCCGACGAGCACAGGCACGATCGGGGTGACGATGCTCTGCGTCGGGCTGTCTGGCTCGGGACCGATTCGGACCGGCTCTCCCCGCAGCGTGCGGTAGCCGATCGCTTGCAAGCCGTCCGCGAGATAGCTGGCGTTCTCCAACGCCTCGGCGAGCAACGCACGGCCCTGCTCGGAGCGGATCACGCGCAACGCTGACAGCGCAGCCCCGAGCGCGGCTGGAACCGCGGAGGCGGTGAACAGGAAAGCACGGCTGGAGATGCGCAGATAGTCGATCACCTCGGCCGAGCCGGCCACGAATCCGCCACAGGCCGCGAGCGACTTGGAGAAGGTGCCCATGCGCAAGTCCACGTCGCGCTCGACGCCGAGCAACTCCGATGCGCCTGCGCCGCGTGCTCCCGAGCACGCCGGCGCCGTGTGCCTCGTCGACCATCAGACGCGCGCCGTGGCGCTTGCAAAGTTCGACTATGTCTACGAGTGGCGCTACGTCGCCCTCCATCGAGAAGACGCCGTCGACTACGACGAGCACGCCACCGCCGTCGCCCTCGGCGCGCTGCAGCGCGCGCTCGAGCTTGTCCATGCGGTTGTGCCTGAAGGGACGCATCTTCGCCTTGGAAAGCAGTACGCCGTCGAGGATCGAGGCGTGATCGGCCGAGTCCACGATCACGGTGTCCTTTGCGTCGAGCAGCGTTCCGAGCGTGCCGACGTTTGCCTGGTGGCCGGTGGTGAAGACGATCGCGTCGTCGGTCTCCATCCATTCGGCGAGCTCGCGCTCGAGCTCGAGGTGCAGTGGCGTGGTGCCGTTCAGCAGGCGCGAGCCTGTAAGTCCTGTGCCGTAGCGGGCGAGCGCGTCGCGCGCGCCTTGCATCACCCGCTCGTCGCCGGTCAAGCCCAGGTAGTTGTTGGAGGCGAGCATGATGCGTGGGGCGCCCTCCATCTCCACGACCGGCATCGCCGGCGACTCGACCGTGCGGAAGTAGGGCATCAGGTCGGCCTCGCGGGCGGCCTTCAGAAGCTCTTCGCGCTCGTAGCCGCGGACCTTCGCGAACACGTCTGTGGATGTGAGCATCTCAGTCTCGATCATGTCTGTTGACGTGTGCGGCTCAGCGCCAGTCTCTGCTGGCGATGTGGGCAGGCCGGCAGTAGCCGGCGGTGGCGCGTCGTGTTGGGCTTGTCGAGATGGCATCGGCTCTCTTCCTATATGGTGGGCGGCCATGGCTGTGGAGTCTGTGGGCAAGACAACGAGCGTGGAGATCCGCCCGGTCACGAGCCGGAGCGAGTTGAACACTTTCATCAAGCTGCCGTGGCGGCTCTATCGTAACGAGCGCAACTGGGTCGCGCCGCTTCTGATGGACGTCAAGAAAAGGCTCGACCAGAAGAAGAACCCGTTCTTCGAGCACACTGAGGCGCAGTATTTCCTGGCTTATCGAGATGGCCGGCCCGTGGGGCGCATCAGCGCGCACATCGATCGCAACTTCAACGAGTTCCAGGACAACAAGTGGGGCCTGTTTGGCTGGTTCGAGTGCGAGGATGACCCCGAGGCAGCACGTGCCTTGCTCAGCACCGCAGAGCTTTGGCTGCGCGATCGCGGGCGCGATCGCATGGTCGGCCCGATGGACTTCACCACCAACGACGAGTGCGGTCTGCTCGTCGAGGGCCACGAGCGTCCGCCGATCATCCTCTGCCCCTGGCATCACCCCTACTATCAGCGCATCTTCGAGCAGGACGTGGGCATGCCCAAGGCGATGGACCTGTACATGTGGAGCCTGCACGTCACCGGGCGCGAGAACGTGCACCCGGCGATCTGGGAGTCAGCGGACAAGCTCGAGTCAGAGCACGGAATCGTGTGTCGCAAATTCCGCAAGAAGGAACTGCACGCGGAGATCACCCGCTTCCTCGATGTCTACAACGCCGCTTGGGAAAACAACTGGGCCTCGGTGCCGCTCAACGAAGAGGAGGTCCGCCATATGGCCAAGGACCTCAAGCCCGTACTCGATGAGAATTGGGCGATGGTCGCCGAAAAGAAGGACACGGGCGAGGTCGTAGGTGCCGCTCTGACGCTACCCGACTTCAACCAGGTGCTGGCCAAGCTGAACGGTCGCCTGCTGCCATTGGGGTGGATAACGGCTTTGCGCGAGCGCAAGAAGATCGACTCTGTGCGCGTGTTCGCGCTTGGCGTCAAGCCCGAGTATCAGCACACCGGTGTCGCGGCCCGCTTCTACCAAATGCACTTCGACGCAGCCGAAACCACCCCGCAAAAGGGTGGCGAGATGGGTTGGATCCTAGAGACCAACAAGCCGATGAATCGCGCGATGGAAGGCATGGGCGGCAAGATCGTGCGTCGCTATCGTGTTTACGAGCGCGAATTGTAGGGTCGAGCGGTGCCAAAGCGCTCGGTCGCGGCACGAGCGGGCGACACTCTGCACGGGCTGTAGCGCCTCACGCGAGACCGCTCAGACTCCGTCGGAGCCAAGTGCGACAACTGGTCCGCACCCAGCTCTACACTTCCCCGTTGTGAGTGAGCCTCTCAACGACGAGGTGCTCGACGGTCTGCCGGTGCTTGCCGACGAGCCGTCCGAAGGCATGTTTCCGGCGCCTGCCCCACGTGGGGCGATCGGGCCGCTGGCCGGCCCAGCACAGACGGCAGTGGCGGCCGCAGGCGGCTTCGTCGCGGGTGCGGCCGTGCTTGGCCTGGTGCATCGGCGCAAAAGCAAGCGTCTCGCGCTGGCGGGTGCAAGCTCGTCACGGCGGATCGGGCGTGGCGGCAAGCGCTCGAAGTCAGCCGGCGAACTGGTGATCGTGGGCTCACGCTCGCTGCTGGTCGACGTGCACCTGCTCGGGACTCCCCTCAGGGGGCGCTAGGCCCAGGAGCTTGAGTGAGGAGCGCACTTGCGCGGCCCGATGCAGTCGCGTTCTCTCGGTTGGCGACTTCGCCGCGGGCAGCGCCGGCAGTCCCTGAGTCCGTAGAGCTGCGCGTCGAGGTCAAGCCTGCCAGTCCGTTTCGCCTGCCTCGTGCCGGCGGTATGGATGGCGTGTTGCGCAGTCGGGGAGGGGTGCTTGAACGACTGCTACACAAGGACGGAGAGCCGGTGCATGTGCGCGTGGCCCAGACAGCCCACGACGCGGTTTTGTTTGGTGCTCGCTCACCCAGCGCGCAAGCGGCGCGCTACGGGATAGAGCGAATGCGCTTCGCGCTCGGTGTCGATGAGGATCTGAGTGCCTTTCAGCGCGAGTTCGCGCGCGACCCGCTGATCGGACGCTCGATCCGTGAGCGACCATGGCTGCGGCCCAGACGGCGAGCGGAGCCATTCGAGGCGCTGGCGTGGGCAATCTGCGAGCAGCTGATCGAATACGAGCGGGCCGCCGCGATCCAGCGGCGCATCGTGGCCTCGATGGGACCACGCTGGGCGGCCTGGGAGGGATGTGAGTGCCCTCTGCGCGACGTGCCAACGCCGGCTGCGTTCGCGGGTGCCGCGCCGGCACGGCTGGAGTCCTTCGACCTGGCCGGCTCGCGAGCGCGCTTGCTTGTGCGTGTAGCTCGCGAGGTGGCAAGCGGACGCTTGGACCTGCGTGATGCTGATCACGAGCGGACATGGCGACGGTTGCGCGCGATCCCCGGGATCGGGGCGTGGACGGTGGAGATGCTGGCCTTGCACGGCCAAGGCCGCTACGACCAGTTGCCGGCGGGGGACGTCGGTCTGCTCAAGTACGTGGGGCGCCGGCTTAGTGGCGGCGATCCTTGGGCGCGAGCGAGCGAAGAGGACGTGCGTGCGTTCTTCGCGCATTATGGGCCTTGGCAGGGCTTGGCGGCGGTGCACGTCGGTGTGGTCTAAAAAGTGCGATCCACGTTTGTAGCAGTAGATCCGGCACAAGACCTAAAGGTTAGGTACCAAAACGTTTGCTCGGTGCACATTTCAGGGGGTGCATTTTGGGATAACGAGTTTGGCTAACGTCGCTCGCGCTCCACGAGCAGTGCAAAGGTCGGACAGGCCTGCGCTGCGCGCTGTGCATGAGAGACGAGCTCGGCAGGCAGCGGCCGCTCGTCGAGGATCGGGTAACCCCACTCGTCGAGCACGATCCGCTCGGGCAGCAGCTCGGCGCACATGCCGTGTGCCTCGCAGGCGATCTGGTTCAGGCGTAGTCGCTGGCTCATCTGCGCGGGTGCTTGGTTAGCTGGCTGGGCGTATCGCTCACGAGCTCACGCCGCTGTGGGTATCTGTCGATTGGCCGGCAGTGACAGCTCGGATTGGCGCGCGCACCCGTCGCACGCGCCGTAGCGGGCGTGGTCAGCCAGCTCCTCAGCAAACACGTTGGCGGCGCTCGTCACGAAGCGAACGGTGCCGTCGGGATGGGAACAGGCGCCGCGCCTGTTGACGAGCATCGACAATTGCTCGACGCGCGCGATCGCGTCACCTCGGGCCTCGCCGCGGCATATCGCCTCCAACGTCTGTGCGAGCGCATCCAGGCCGTGCACGCATGGTCCACACTGACCTGCGCTCTCGTCGGCAAGCCAGCGCGTCACACGCGCCGTCTCGGCTACCGGGCAGGCAAGCTCTGAGAGCAGCAGCACGACCCCGGCGCCGAGACTGGCGCCGTGCGGCGCCATGTGGGCGTTTGACAGCGCAAGCCTCGGCAGTATGGCTCCCTCGACCCAGGTGCCTGCATAGCCTCCGAACAGGGCAGCGCGGACCCGAATGGTCGTCCCACCGGCGGCGTCGAGCAACGACGAAAGCGAGGCGCCGTACTCCACCTCATAGACGCCGGGATAGGCAAGCGGACCTGAGAGCGTGACGAGCGTCGAGCCTGGTTGGTCGGCCAAACCGAGCTCACGAAACCAGCGTGAGCCATGACGCGCGATCAATGCGACGTGTGCCACCGTCTCGGCATTGTTGACGAGGGTGGGACGCCGCCGCACGCCTCGCTCGAAGGGCATCGGTGGTGAGAAGGTTGGCTTGCCCGGGCCGCCATTCAAGTGGTTGACGAGCGCCGACTCGTGCCCTGCGACATAGCCCTGCGGGGCGCTGTTCAGCACGATCCGCGGCCAGTGCCCGGGCAGGCGCTCGCGTTCGGCGATTGCCTGGGCAGCGCGTTCGAACCCGACGCCCGCTGACTCGCATACGCACAGGATCGCAACGTCGGCGCCGATCGCACGTGCGGTGAGCGCTGCACCGTCGAGCACCAAGTGCGGCAGCGTCTCGAGCAGCGTGCGGTCCTTGAGGCTTGCCGGCTCGCCCTCGGTGGCGTTTACCACGACGATCGGTTTGCCCCGTCCGGCGGCGACCGTGCGCATCTTCTTTGCCATCGGGAAGCCGGCGCCGCCGCGACCGCCAAGGCCGGCCTGTTCGATCTGGTCGACCAGGGCCGCCGCACCCCGCCGCTCGCGACGCCGGCTGGAGGGCAGCTCGCCGTGCGTGTCGAGATGGGCCTGCAAGGACATGGCTCCGCGCGCCGGCACGCCCTCCAGGAGACGCGGCAGACCTGGGGCCGGCGGCGGAGCAGCGCTTTCGGCGATCGGCGCCAGCTCGGTAGTTGTGCTGTTGAGTCCCGGGCTCATCGGCTTTCCTTGGCGGGGGTCGAGGCGCTTGCGCTCGAGGACGAAGAGGTTGAGGCGGAAGACACACCGGTGCCGCCGGCCGAGGAGGCGTGGCCTGAGTGGCCGAGCAGCGCCGCGGGAGTGCCCGAGCGCCGTGCCCATTCTTTGCCGAGCGGGCCGCCGGGAAGCCACAAGAACAGCCCAAGCGTGAAGATTCCAGCTGCGCCCAGCGCGGCGCTGCGCCGGGCGAGCTGATCGGGCCAGCCCGCCGCGACGCGCACGAGCACTGCTCCGATCACCACGATCAAACAGCCGATGCTGATCGCCGGCATCCAGATACTTTTCACGTCGCTGCCGCTACCCAGCCCGTGCAGCAGCGCTATCGGCCAACTTGCATATGCGAGCCAGTGGACAGCTCGCCAGGTTGAATGGCCCATCCGGCGGCGCAGCAGGCTGGTGAGGATCACTGCGAGGATCAGATCGAAGGAGAGCGCTCCCAGCCCGAGCCAGAGCGGTCGGTAGGTGCCGGTGAACGGGATCACAGCGTTGACCAGCGAGATTGGCGCGAAGCTGTCGAGCACGGCGGTGAGGATGTGCAGGCATAGGAAGGCGAGCGCCAGCAGCGACACATTGCGGTGCAGTGAGTCGACCACGAAGCGCGGCCAGGTCTCCGAGCTCCAACGCCTGACGTCGACCACGCCGAGCGTGAGCGCGAGCGTCAGCAGAATCAATGCCACAGTTCCTGTGGAGCGAGTCAGGTACCAATAGGCGCTCGAGCCAGTCGCCGCCAGGAGGGCGCTCATGCGGGTTCCTCCGGGTACGAGAGTGCGCCAGGACGGTTTGTAAACGTCTCTCGGCGGGACGCAGTTGGCGGCGGTTGCTTCATCGCGCCTCGTCCTCCGCGGGCCAGGCACCGAGCGTCAATACCTCGCCGTTGCGACCGACAAGCCTTGCCGGCAGTCGAAGCCCGGCAAGCCATTCTGGCGCACGTGTCCCACGTACAATTGCTGCTGTCGCCGCGATGTTTGCGTCGGCGCAGTCGCTCGCCGCGACGCTGACGGTGCGCCACACTTCCTCCGCGGGCGCGCCGCTAGTGGGATCGATGATGTGGTGCATCATCTGTTCGCCGTGGTGCCAGCGACGTACCGTGGTGCTGGATGTGGCAAGTCCTCCGCCTGCGATTGAGATTGTCTGACCTGGGGCGTTGGGACCGCTGCGGTGGTCGTCGGTGACGTGTATCTGCCAGCCTGCCCGGGCTTTCTGTTCAAGCGAATCTTCACTGGGAGCAGGGCCCGCGGTGGAAATGTCTCCGCCAAGGCTTACGAGCACGCCGCAGCCGACTGCATCGTAGATGGCGAGGGCAGCTCGATCTGCCGCCCATGCCTTGGCGGTGGCGCCGAGGTCGAGCTTCACACCGCGAGGGATCTTGAGTGTGCAGCGCTCGCGATCAAGCTCGACTGCTCTCCATCCGCAGAGCAGCGTTGCTCGAACCCGGGGTGCTGTTGCTGGGGAATGGCAGGCTCCAGCGCGGGCGTCCTCGCTCGCGGGCGAGGTGCAGTCGAGTAGCTGCATATCGCGGTCATAGCCGGCGAGGAGGAGTGCCGCTCCGACCGTCAGATCGACGTCCCCGTCGGTCAGTTCGGCGGCGCGTAGGGCCACTTCGACCACCTCGATCAACAGCGAGTCGACTCGAATGGCGCGCCCGGCTCCAGCGTTGACGCGCATCAGTTCGGAGTCATCTCGAAAGCGGCTGCAAGCCATATCCAGCTCGTCGAGTTGATGCTCGAGGATCGCTTGCGCTTGCGCCAGAGCGTGGCCATCGCTTACGAGTAGCTCGACGTTTGTGCCGAGCGCCTGCCATTTTGTGCGGGCAAGTGTCGTCATTCGCATCACGATCCGCCTGAGACGACCGGCGCCGATTCGTGTGCGGGTGCTGGTTCTTGCGCAGGCGCAGCTTCTTTGGCGGGGGCAGATTCTTGCGCGGACCGTGATTCTTGCGCCGGCGCCGATTCTTTTGCAGGCGCCGCTTCTTTTGCAGGCGCCGCTTCTTGAGCGGGGGTCGCGGTTTCCCCGGCGGGCGCCGATTCCTGCGAGGGAGAGGATTCCTGGGGAGCCGATTCGTGGGGAGGCGTTTCCTGGGGCGCGGTCGGTTCCGGGGTCGTGCTCGCCTGCGGCGCCTGCGCCGGTGGCTGAAGCGATTTCGTGGTGGTCCTCGGCGAAGCTCTCCGGTTGGTGTGCGTGTGCGCTCGTGTTGCGCTCGAAGCCCTGACGGTTTTACCGGGGAAAGCTTGCGCGGCGACCTCGGCAAACACGCCGGTCAGTGCCACAGAGCTCGCGACCAGCCAACGGTTGGCAGTGCTCAACCTGCGCAGCGCCGCGTCTCTGGCGGTTGGTCTATGTGGCATGGCTAATGGTGGTGATGGCGAGCTGCCTCGAAGTGCGTCCAAGCGCCGAAGTGGGGGATCAGCACGATTGCGAGTACGACGCCCGCAACCAGCGCACCGACGATCGAGATGATCCGTCCGCTCGAGCCGGCGGCATGTCTGTTGTACTCGACACGACCGCCGCGACTGGTGAGAAAGATCTTTTGTATGTCAGGCAAGTGAGCGAGAACGTGCAGCGCCATGAAAGCGACCCATACGATGAAACTCGCCTTGTGCAGCAGGCGCAGCGTGCTGGAGGACTGCGGTTCGAGGAACAACAGTGCGACCCCAGTGGCGAGCACTGCCAGACTCGCTGCCACAACGATCGGGGCGCTTACCCGCAGCAGGATCGGCGGTGCACCCCGCTCACCGTAGACCGGGTCTGAGGTGTAGTAGCGCACGAAGCGATAGCCGGTGCTCGCAAGCTTCAAGCAGACCACGGGGATCAGCATCAGCCCGACGAACAGATGCACGGAGATGAGCGGGCGCAACCGCAGGATGGTCACGCCGATCACGGCAAGCAGCGCCATCAGCAGGATGCCGGTGGCGGCTGTCAGACGCTCGTTGCCGACTGTTCCGCCGCCGGTCATGCGTCCGCCGGTGGTCATGCGTTCGTCGCTGGTCATGCGTCCGTAGCTGGTCATGCGTCCGCCGGTGGGCCTGACTCGGTCCGGTCCGCTGACACGGGTGCCCGAAGGGGGCAGCTCGCCTTCGAAATTCTCAACGGGTGAGAGTCGGGGTGGGGCAGCGCCGCGCGCAATGCTCTGTGGCTTGGCGGACATGGAGCGAGTGTGTGCTCGCTTGCTAAGCGCCCAATAACAGAATGGTGAGAAAAGTCATCGAAACCGGTTGAAGCGGTCGCTCACGAGGATCGAGCGCCTATCCTGAGTCGATGGCCGATATAGCCGAGCTTGGCGCCAGCGTGGCATTTGCGCCGTCGATCCTGTTGGTGGAGGACGAGCCGGGGATCGTCGATTTCCTCAAGCGCGGGCTGGAGGCTGAAGGGTTTGTGGTGCAGGCGGCGCTCAACGGTCCGGATGGAGAGCAGCGGGCACTACGCGAGAGCTTCGACATGGTGGTGCTCGATCTGATGCTTCCAGGGCTCGGCGGCATGGAGCTGCTGGCCAAGTTGCGCAATGTCAAGCCGGAACTGCCGGTGATCGTGCTCACCGCCCGCGCTGAGATCGAGGACCGCGTGGCGGGTCTCGACGCCGGCGCGGTCGACTATCTGGTGAAGCCGTTTTCACTTGCCGAGTTGCTGGCAAGGGTGCGTGCACAATTGCGGGTTGCGGCGCAAACATCGACTACCACGCTTCAGAGTGGGGACATCGAAGTGAACCTGTTGACTCGCAAGGTGCGTCGTGCAGACGTCCAGGTGGCACTGTCCACGACCGAGTTCGAGCTGCTTGTCTACTTGATGCGTCACGACGGGCAGGTGCTCTCGCGCGAGCAGATCCTCAGCGTCGTCTGGGGCTACCAGCACGACCCGGCCACGAATGTGGTCGATGTCTACGTCGGTTATCTAAGACGCAAGCTCGCGCGCCCCGACAGCCCGGCTCCGATTGTCACAGTGCGCAGAGTGGGCTATCGCCTCGGTAGCGGTGGCTAGTGTCCCGAGTCATGAATTCGGTGTGTATTACCAGGATGGATTGTCGTGATTTGGGGTTCGACGATATCGGCCTGCGTGCCGGTAGTACGTGGGCCGATATCGGCGGGCCCCAGGCGCGACAAGGCGCCGGGGAATGCCAGCGAATTCATGACTCGGGACACTAAGGGTCTCAACCTCAGGCGTCTGGTACCGGGCGATCTGCGTTGGCGCTTGGCTGGGTGGGTGGCGCTCGTGGTGCTGCTTGCTTCCGCGGTGACGTTCCTGGTCTTTTATGTCCGTGTCGGTGCCCAAGGGCACGACCCCGATTTCTCCAGCGATGCACGCACCTTCGTGCTCGCCGGAGTGCTGACTCTGCTCGGTGCTCTTGTTGGAGCATGGCTGATCGGTACGCGCCTCTCGCGCCCGCTACGCCGCATGGCGGAGGTGGCCGCAAGGGTCGACGCGGGCGATTTGCACCCTCGCATTCACGTGGTCTCAAGCGAGGCGGCTGAGCTGCGGGTGCTAGCCGACGCGTTCAATCATATGCTCGACCGGCTCACCGAGGCGTTCGCCGGCCAACGCGCATTCGTGGCTGACGCCTCGCACGAGTTGCGCACGCCCCTGACGGTGATCAGCGGTCAGCTTGAGGTGCTCGCGGCGCAGTCTCAGCCGAGCGAGCCGGAGGTGAGACGCGTCGAGCGGCTCGTGCAGGCCGAGATCACCCGTATCACGCGTTTGGTCGACGATCTGCTACTGCTGGCCAAGGCTGAGCAGACCGAGTTTCTGCAAGTGCAGCCAATCGAGCTGCCCGAGTACGTGCGCGAGCTATGGGACGGGATGAGCCTGGTCGCGGTGCGACGCTTCGAGTTGGGGAAGATGCCGCACGGAGTGCTCAGCGCCGATCCGGATCGTCTCGCGCAGGCCCTACGCAACCTGATCGCCAATGCAATCGAGCACACGGCCGAAGTCGAGGGGCTCGTGCGCCTGGATGTAGAAGATCTCGGCGGCGGATGGGTCTGCTTCGCCGTAGAAGACGATGGACCCGGCATCGATCCGCAGGAGTGCGAACGTGTCTTTGACAGATTTCATCGCACCGATACGGCACGCGATCGAGCTTCCGGCGGAGCGGGTCTCGGACTTGCGATCGTACGCGCTATCGCGCAAGCTCACGGTGGTCACGTCACCGCGATGAAGGGCCATGCGCACGGCGCTCGTATCGAGTTGAAGCTCACCGGTTTGCATACTGAAGCACCAGGTACCGGTGCTGTTGGCGACCCGCTGGTTCCTCGCTCAGCACCTGCACATTGAAATTATTCGGCCCAAGGACACATTCGGGCGCGATCTTGAATACTCTGTCTGACATGAACGTGGATATTCGTGACTGAAGGTAGATCGGGCGATGTCAGCCAAGAACGCAGTACTGGGACTCGTAATAGAGCGACCGGGCTACGGTTACGATCTTGCACGTCGCTTGGAGGAGAGGTTTGGATCTTCGGGCTTTGCGCCGACGGGCGTCTATTCGGCGCTCGACCAACTTAGCTCTGAGGAGCTGGTACGTAGCGCCGGCGCACGCCCGGGTGGCGCAAACGAGCGCGCGGCTCCGCGCACGATCTACGAAGCTACGCCTAAGGGCATCGACCGTTTCGAAGGCTGGATGCTCGGCGACTCCTCGCTGGCGCCCGTCCGCGACGAGCTGTACATGAAGATCGCACTCTCCAGGCCCCACAACCTCTCGCGCCTGATCGAACTTACGCAGACACAGGAGCAGGGCTGCCTGGCCCTTCTGCACCAGCTGCGAGAACCAGCAGGTCGTCCGCAGAGCCGACCCAAGGCATGGTCAGAGGTGGCTGTGCTGCTGGTGCGAGACGCGGAGATCAAGCAGCTGCAAGCGAGGATCGAGTGGCTGCAGAAGGCTCGTACGATCATGCGCAAGCTGAACGAAGTCCACCAACGCAGCTCCGCACGAGGAGACGGGATCGCTTGAGCTCACAGGTGCGGCTAGCGCTTGAGAAGGTCAGCAAGAGCTACTGGCGCGGTCCGCACGAGACCGCGGTGCTGAAGGAGATCTCGCTGTCGGTCTATGCGGGCGAGTGCGTCGCAGTATGGGGTCAGCGTGGCTCTGGCAAGACGACGCTGTTGAAGGTGGCGGCCGGCTTGGAGGCGCCCGAAAGCGGCACAGTGCGCTTTAAGGAGCAGGACCTGGGGGGCATGTCGAGGGCCGCGCTCGTGCGTCTACTGCGCGAGGAGATCGGCTGGGCCAGACGTGCCGGGCCGGAGAGCGACGAGCTTGAGATGCTCGACTACGTGGCTCTGCCGCTGCTCAAACGCCAGACGTTGCGTCGCGCGCGTCGTCGCTCGGCGGCGGTCCTGTCGCGTGTAGGCGTGGGTGAATGTTCGAAAGGGCGCTGGGAGGACCTGACCGACGGCGAGCGCACGCTCGTCTCTATCGCCCATGCGATGGTGAGGCAGCCGAGCCTGTTGGTCGTCGACGACCCAACGGCAAACCTGGATGTGCTCCAGCGTGAGGAGGTGATGGGTCTCCTGCGCAGTACGGCAGAGCACGACTGGCTCGGGGTCCTTATCACCGTCCCGGACATGCCATCGATGGTGCACGCGCATCGCATCGGATCGCTCAGCGACGGGCATTTGTTGGTGCCCTCGGGCACCCTGCCAGAGCGCGACAACGTGGTCGAGTTCCCCGCACGCGGACGAGCAGCTCCAGGGTGAGATCGTGATCGTGTCGCCTAGCGAGTCCGAGCCGCCACCGGAAGGGCACTTACCGCAGGAGCATGCGCCTCAGCGCCAGATCTCACACGAGCAGGCATCGTGGCCGACGGAGCAATCCGGCGTCGGGCGATTCGCCCAAGAACCACCCGAGGACACGCTGTCCGGCGAGCCGCTGGTCTCGATCACACTTTCGCGCAATCAGGTGGACTACGTGGTGCGAGCCGCGCTTGGCGAGGACGCCATGCCGAGCGTCTCCGGTGTGGTCGCCGGTACCGGCTTTCATCGCGCGCATGCCAGGCAGGTGCTCAGCTCCAGATATAGGGCACTTCAAGGGAACAGGCGCTTGTCGCGATCGCTGCTGGCGGGCTTGCTCGTGCTCTCGTGCTTTTCCCGGGAAGGATTGGACGTGGGGATCAAGGACATTTCCGAGCAGCTCGATCTGAACACCAGCACCGTCCATCGCTATGTGCTGACGCTTGTAGCCGCGGGCTTGCTCGAGCGCGACCCGGACACGCGTCGCTACAGACTTCTGCCCGAATAGAAGGACAAGTCGCAGGCGTAGCTCAGTTGCCGGAGACCTGGCAAAGCCAGGAACCTTTCCCGCTGGACGGTTTACCGGGAGAGGTCGCGCGTAGAGCTCTCAACTCTACGCGCGACCATCTCTTGGCGCCCAGGTAGGGAGTCCTGGACGTCGCCCTGTCCCGGTGCTCTATGCGTCGTCTTCACAGCCCTCGGGTCGGGGGGCGGTGCTGAGACCGTAACGGCGCGTGTTCGGGGCAGTTTGGTCAGGTGCAAGGCTTTCATTAGTCCACCTGAGGTCTTTGTCCTCTGCATCCTCGCGCCTGTGCGGATAATGCCCATCCGCACGTACCACCCCAAACACTCGTGGATTTCCCGCATCGCGGTTGTACTACCTGGACCTGTCCGGCCGGATATAACGTTGGGTAGGCGATGACGCGCCCGCTCTACTTCGATCACCCGGCCTGTTGGGAGCACGATCCGCGCTCGCGTATGCCCACGCATCCGGACACGCCCGAGCGGCTGTACGCGGTCGAGCAGGCACTGCAAGCTCGCGACTGGCTTGGCTGGGAGCGTCGGCAAGCTTCGCCCGCAAGCGAGCGTGAGCTCGGACTCGTTCACAGTGCCTCGCACGTGAGCACCATCCGCGAGCTGTGTGAATCCGGGGGCGGCGCGATCGACGCCGACACCTTTGTCGGGGAGGCCTCCTACCGTGCCGCTATGCACGCCGTTGGCGGCGCTTGTGCGATGACCGAGGCGCTGATGGCAGGTGAGGCGCAAGTCGGCTTCTGTGCGGTGCGTCCACCAGGCCACCACGCCGAGCCATCGCGCGCGATGGGCTTTTGCCTCTTCAACAACCTGGCGATCGCCGCCGAGCACGCCATCCGCGACCTCGGCGCGCGTCGAGTATTCGTGCTCGACTGGGACGTTCATCACGGCAACGGCACCGCCGAGGCATTCCGCCGACGCTCCGATGTGCTGTTCGCGAGCATCCATCAGGGGGGCCTGTATCCAGGCAGTGGGCAGCTGAACGACGTGGGCTCGGGCGAGGGGGAGGGATACACGATCAACCTGCCGGTGCCGGCGGGCTGCGAGGAGGGCCTCTGGCTGTCGCTGCTCGAGCACGTCGTGTTGCCCGCCGCCGTCGCCTTCAAGCCCGACCTCGTGCTCGTCTCCGCCGGCTTCGATGCCCACCGCGAGGACCCCTTGGCAGGGGTGCGCTTGGAGACGAGCTCCTTTGGCGAGATGGCGAGGCACGTGCGCGACATGGCCGAGAGCGTGGGGGCACCGCTCGGCGCGGTGCTGGAGGGGGGCTATGAGCCGGATGTGCTTGCCGATTGTGTGGTGGAGACGCTCGGTGCACTTGCAGGCACCGAGTCGCCCGCCTTGGGGGCGCTGGAAACGCCACTCAGCTCGCAGGCCGCGGCTCGGATTGGCCGCTACTGGCCGCTGTGAGAGGTGCCGCCATTGGCGATGCCGTCAGCGTTCGGTTGCATGAGGCCAGACTCTCGTGTGTGAGCACGGGCGTGTGACCAGGGACTGTGACGACGGGCGGTAGCCAGGGGCGCGAAACGCGAGCTGTCAAGAAGCTTTGATCAGCCCGCGTTTGAGCGCGTATGCGACCAACTCGGCGCGCGAGGAGAGACTGAGCTTCTGCTGGATGTGGGCACGATGGGTCTCGACTGTGCGTACCGACAGGAACAGCTGCTCGGCGATCTCAGCGTTTGTGTGGCCGAGGGCGATCAGGCGTAGCACGTCGACCTCGCGCTCGCTCAGATCGTCAGGTGGTCCCGGGGCGGGCTCTGAGGCCAGGCGCGCGCCCAGGCGTGGGTTCAGATAGCTCTCGTTGCGCGCCGCTCTGCGCACCGCCTCGACTAGCTCGTCGTCGGCGGCCTCCTTGAGCACATATCCGATCGCGCCGGCACTGAGCGCGCTGCGCGCGAACACCGGCTCCTGCTGCATGGTGAGCACCACGATCTGGGTCTCTGGGTTGCTCGCGCGAATGACGGGGATCGCCTCAAGGCTCGATCCACCCGGCATGTTCAAGTCGAGCACGAGCACCGTTGGCCTGTGTCCGCGCACGTAGCGCTGGGCGCCCTCGACGTCGCCCGTCTCGGCAACCACGTCGAAGTCGCTCTCGCTCTCCAACAACAGCCGCAGACCACTGCGCACGACGGCGTGATCGTCCGCCAGCACGATGCGGATCTTCTCCCGTGTATCTGACAGATTTGCGATGCCTATATCCCTTCGCCGGGTAGGAACTCGTTGGTAAATGGTGGCAGACCGGCGGTGTTGGGGTCTGAGTGAATCAGACCCTGCGTGAACATCCAGTGCCCAAATGCTGCCCACGCCGACGGTTCCTGCCAGCCATATGGCTTTGAGTGCTCACTCGGCAGCGTGGCTGGCAGTGTCGCTTCGATCGAGGAGAGCTGCAGCTTCTCTGCAGCTGACGGGTTGGCCTTTACGATCAGCGCCGCTGCCGCCGCTGGATTCGCGCGCACCTGCCGCTCGCCGCGTGTCAGCGCCTGTAGGAAAGCACGCATGTCCACACCGTCGGTACGCGCCTCTTCAGAGCGCACCACCAGCACCAGCTCGTCATAAGTCGGCACGCCGGCCTGGTCGATCGGGATCACGACTGGGTTCTTGTGCATCTGGCGCAGCTGGAGCGCCTCATAGTTCCAGTAGCCGCCGAGCGTGGCTGCCACCTTGCCTGAGAGCATCGCCGGCACAAGGTTGAAGCCGACGTCGCTTTCGGTGACCGAGCTCGGGTTCACGCCGGCCGCGCGTAGCGCGGTGTGCAGCTCGGCTGCCTGGTAGGCGATTCCCGCAGTGCCCACGCGCTTTCCGGCGAGATCTGCGACCTTGCTCACGTGCGCCGAGGGCAGCGCGATGATCGAAGTGAGTGGGCGTTGCACGAGCGCGCCGATCGATACCACTTTCAGCCCTTGGTCACGGGCGAGCAGCAGCTGTGGCTCATAGGAGATCGCCATGTCGACCTTGCCGGCGGCGAGCAACTTCAACGGTTCGGCGGTTTCGCTGGGCACGATCGGACGCACATCAAGGCCCACAGCGTTGAAATAGCCGTGCGCGATCGCCGTGTACAGCGAGGCATGGTCGGCGTTGGGGAACCAGTCGAGCATCACCGTGAACGGCTTCGTCCCAGGCGCCGATACGACGTCCTGCTTGGTTCCGCAGGCGCCCAGGACGACGGCGCAGATGCAGGCGACCAGCAGGGACCCCCAATAGCGGGGGGCAGGCCCCCCATTTCGGGGGACAGGCAGGGTGGCACGGCGGACGCTCGACGATGCTCTCAACGGATCTCTCCTCTTGGTTGATTGGCCCACGGCGAGAGCTTTCGCTCGGCGATGGTCAGTGCATAGAAACAGCTGATCGCGAACACAAACAGCACGGCCGTGGCGGCATATGCCCGGGAGGTCTGCAGGGCGGTCAGATCCGAGGTGATCTCGCGTCCTAGGCCGGCGTAGGGGCCGGTGGTAGGCGTTGAGGTCTCGGCGATGAACGCCCCGATCACACCGACGGCAAGCGCGATCCGCGCACCGCTGAGCGCCGCCGGCAGCGCCGCTGGCAGCTCACCGAAGCGAAACGCCTGCCAGCGCGACGCGTCGAGCGTCCGCAACAGCTTGAGCTGGTCGGGATCGACCGCCGCGAGCCCGTCCACGGTGGTCACGACCACGGGGAAGAAGCAGATCAACGCGATCACGACCAACTTCGGGAAGATCCCAAAGCCCCACCAAAAGCACAGCGGCGCCGCGATCACAGCGATCGGGATCGCCTGCGAGCCGACCGTGTGGGGGTAGACCGCGCGGCGCATCGGCGTCCACATGTGGATCGCGACGGCCATCGCAAAGCCACCGACGAGCGCTAGCGCGAGACCGAACACGACCTCCTTGGCTGTGATCGTGAAGTTCGACCACAGCAGTCCGGCGTTGTCCCACATTTCGGCAAACATCGCGTGCGGCGCCGGCAGCAGCAACGGATCTACACCCTGGAGGTCCACATACAGCTCCCAAACGCCGAGAAAAGCAAGCCCCAGCAACAGCGGTGGCATCACGTTCGCAAATCCGCGTTTCACAGGGCCCTACTCTCGGCCAGCGTCTGCATTGCCCGCTCGCGCAACTCGATCACCGCGGCGTCGGTGCGCGAGCGCGGGCGGGGCTCCTCCACGTTCAGTTCGGCCACGACGCGCCCCGGACGAGGGGAGAGGATCGCGACGCTGTCGGCGAGCACGATTGCCTCCTCGACGTCGTGCGTCACAAGCACTACGGTGCGCGGCTCGCGCACGAGCGCGCCCGTCAACCACTCCTGCATCTCCTGCCTGGTGATCGCATCGAGTGCGCCAAAGGGCTCGTCCAGGCACAACACGGGCTTGCCGGAGAGCAGCGTGCGCACGAATGCCACGCGCTGGCGCATCCCACCCGAGAGCTCATGGGGGCGGGCCCACTCGAACCCGGCAAGGCCAAGCTCCTCGAAAAGGTTTGCTCCGCGCGTACGCGCTTGCGCGCGGGGGACGCCGGCGATCCGCAGCGCCAGCGCAGCGTTGTCGACGGCACTGAGCCAGGGAAGCAGCAGATCGTGTTGGGGCATCAGCACGGCCGGCTCGCATTCGATCGCGCCGCTGTCGGGCTGCTGCAATCCGCAGATCAGCTCCAGCAGCGTCGTCTTGCCGCAGCCGCTCGGGCCTACCACGGCCAGCACGCTTCCGCGCGAGGCTTGCAGCGAGACATCCGCGAGCGCCTGCACGGTTGCGCCACGACGATCGACATAGGCACGGCTCACGTTGTCGAGGCTGAGCGCGTCGTCTGTCTGCGCCCCGGGGGGTGCCCCCCGGGAGGGTGGGCTCGTGCCGCGTGCGTCGTGCGCCTGGCGTTCGCGGGACTTCACTTGGGTCTGCACAGCGCTCCCTCCGCGGGCATTACCCCACAGGTTCGAAGGGTCGGCGCCGGGTCGTGTGCGCCATCTCAGCCGACCTCCGTCAGCTCCCCTGTTGTCGCTCTCGATGCTATCGCTCGACGGTGAGAAGGAGGAGTGGGAAGGGGTCGTCGCCTAAAGGTCCCTCAAAATGAGTTGCACGTATAGACCCCCTTGGCGTGAAGCTGGAAGACTTGTTTTGGTACCAAATCTTTGCCTAGATCTCCGCCCAAGGGGGTGTTGGCGGGATCTCAAAATGAGCACTACCAGACCCAGGGTCTTTCAAAGCCTCGCGACGTTCGAGGCGCGGGGGCGGTCATTGGCGCGTTAGGCGCTCACAACCGGTCGCGTCAAGGCCTTGACGAAATCCTCGAGTTGCGCGGTCGTCCAGCACTCGAACGCCGTGCAGTACTGCTCGTAGGCTGCGATCACCGAGTCGCCGTAATTCCAGTACAGGCGCGGCTCGGGGTTCAGCCAGAAAGTGCGTCCGGCGCGAGCGGCCACCTGGCCGAACAGGTCGGCGCGCGGGTCGCGGCCATTGGTGCGGGCGTCGCCGAGCACGATCACGGTGGCGCGGGGACTCATGTCGTCGGCGATCAGCTCCAAGAGCTCTGACCAGACACGCCCATAGTCGGTGTAGCCAGAGATGTCGGCTACGCCGGCGTCGCTTGAGATGCGTTCGCTCACCGCACGGAAGTCGCGCTCGTGCTCGAACACGTCGGTGACCTCGCTGATCCGCTCGATGAACACGAACGAGCGCATCTTGCGAAACGAGTCGTGCAGCGCGTGCAGCACCGAGAGGAAGAACACCGAGGCGGAGGTGACGCTCGTGGAGACGTCGCACAGCACGTAGATCTCGGGGCGGCGCGGACGGCGCGGACGAAAGCGCAGCTCGACGGGCACGCCGCCGGTTTGCAGGGAGGCGCGCATCGTGCGGCGCACGTCCACGTGCGCGTGCCGGCGGTGTCCGCGGTTCTGCTTGCCCTGCGTGGCCAGGCGTCGGCGCAGCTGTGCCACCACGCGGTGCACGGCGGCGAGGTCTGCCAGTGGGCCGGAGGGCAGTGCGCGGTCGAGCTCACCCAGCGGACGCGCGGGCGGCAGTCGCCCGGAGCGCTGCACCTGGCGGCGTTCGAGCTCGCGGCGCATCAGCGCCTCGAAACGGCGCAGCGCGTCGCGCGGCACGCCATCGTGGCGGGGGTCGTCAGGGGGCAGGTCAGGTTGGGGCTCGGCGCGCAGACCGAGCGCACGGCGGATGCGTTGCACGTCCACCCCGATCACACCGCTGCCCTGCTCGGCCTGGCCGAACGTGGCGATCGCCATGCGCGCGAGGTCGCGCATGGCGCCCTCGTCTCCGTCGCGTAGGGCGGCCGCGATCTGCATTCGCAATGCGTCGAGTTCGGTTTCGGTGACGTCGACTCCTTCGGACTGCGCCCCCTCTTGCTCGCTGATTCCCTCGCGCACGGCGGCGATCTCCACGGCACGGAAGAAGAAGCGGTCGAACACCAGTTCGAAGATGCGCCGGTCGTCCTGGCTCTTGGCGAGCGTGGCGGCAAGCGCCTCGCGGAACTCGCCTTGCGCCGTCCACGGGATCTCGCGCAACACCGCGAATGCGTCGAGCAGCTCGGAGGTGCCGACAGCTACGCCCTCCGCACGCAACTGCTCGCCGAGCTCGAGGATTCGGGCCGCCATGCCTTGCGGCGTAGCGGCCATTGAGGCGGTGGGGGAGATGGTCGCCGTCATGCCCAGTGTGCCGGCGGAAGGGGCGTCCGCATTGGAGGCCGCATCACCAGCCCCACCGCGCGCGCGGTGGGCATCGCGGATTCGGGTTTCTCAGGCAGGCTGGGCATTGGCAGGCTCAGCGTCCTGCGCCAGCTTCAGTCCGACTCGCTCGGCGACGATGTCCATGTCGGTGCGGTGCTTGACGATCACCGACATCGTCTCGTTGAAGGTCGCGGCGTCGATGTCCTTGGCGCCCAGTAGCAACAGCGCACGCGCCCAGTCGATCGACTCGGCGATCGAAGGGGGCTTCTTCAGGTCCAGTTCGCGCACCATGCCGACGACCTCCACGAGTCGCCGTGCCACCGCGTCGGAAAGGTCCGGTGCGTGTAGCTTGACGATCTCGAGCTCGTGCTCGAGCGCAGGGTAGTCGAGCCACAGGTACAGGCAACGGCGCTTGAGCGCCTCGGTCAGCTCACGTGAGTTGTTGGAGGTCAGCAGCACCACCGGGTGGGTCGTGGAGGTCACGCGCCCAAGCTCGGGGATCGAGATCTGGAAGTCGGAAAGGACCTCCAGCAGCATCGCCTCGAACTCCTGATCGGTCTTGTCGATCTCGTCGATCAAGAGCACAACGGGCTGCTCGGAGGCGATCGCGCTCATCAAGGGTCGCGCCAGTAGGAACTCCTCGCCGAAGATGTCCTCTTGCACGGCCTCCCAACCGGTGCCGGAGGCCTCGGCCTGGATGCGCAGCAGCTGCTTGCGGTAGTTCCACTCATACAGCGCCTTGGCCTCGTCCAGGCCCTCGTAGCACTGCAGGCGGATCAGCTCCCGACCCAGATAACGCGCCAGCGCCTTGGCCAGCTCGGTCTTACCGACGCCGGCTGGCCCCTCCACGAGCACGGGCTTGCCGAGCTTGGTCGCAAGGAAGGCGACGAGCGCGGTGGACTCGCTCGGCAGGTAGCCGACGGAGCTCAGGCCGTCGGCGACGTCGGCGGAGGAAAGGGGTCCCTCAGAGGGCATCGTCGGGGGAATGATACGGGTACCTCAACGCTCCTCCGGCTCGACGGGCGAGTCGTCAAAGGAAAGCTGCTCGGAAGGTCCGGGCGGAAAGCGGGGCCGCCTGGGTGGCGCGGTGGGTCGTCTGGATGGAGAGGATGGGGTCGTGCTTTGAGGTGGTCGGGCGCTCTGCTCCACGACCGTTGTGACGTCCTCAGACGGATCGGAGTCGTGCTTCGCAACCGTCGTGACGTCATTGGATGGATCGGAGTCCCGCGTAGGGGGAGGCATGTCCTCCGTCGGAGGCGCGGAGGGTTGCGCTGCGATCGATCTCGTCCGTGAGGCGCGTCGCGGGGAGGGGGTGACGGTCGTGATGGCCTCGTCGCCCGATGTGCGCTGTCGGCTCCCGCGTGGACGCATCAATGGCATCTCGGGCGCGCTCGCGGCGCGCATGCGCCAACCGGCATAACCAAGCGTGCCGGCGGCGACGAAAGCAAGGAAGAAGCCCCATTCGATGCCGACGGGATAGCCGTGTCCGTCCGGGCGCGAGAAGACGCGGTAGAAGATCAACAGAGCGGCCCAAGCACCGGCGGCCATCACGACCGCACCGTCGCTGCCGGGCATGTGGAAGTCGCGCCGCTCCGCACGCGCGAACATCAGCGCGACCACACCCGCGGCCACCAGGAACACGGCCGCCTCGACGAACGACACGTCGCCGAAGGCGCTGATCGAGTGCGAGTAGATCGCGCTGGTCTTGCGGTCCAGCGACTGCAGGTCATACCAAGGCAGGAACATCGTCACGAGCAGGGCGAGCGCCGCGACCGTGGCGATGCGTTGCTCGGGCGCAAGCGCCCGCCAGGCGCGTGTCATGCGTGTCATACGCGTGCGCGGCTGGGGGCGTTGTACGGCATGAATCGATTGTATGGCGCGCTCCAGCGCGAGCGGCCCAGGTGCAGTGGTTACGCGATGTGGCTTAGGCGTGTCTTTGCGGCCTTCTTCAGCCGCTTGACCAGCAGCTTCGTGTCCTTCTCGCTGATCGTGCGCAGCTGGCCTTGGAAGGCGAGCTTCCAGTGCTCGGCGGGCCACTTGCGGATGTGCTCCAGCTTGGTGGCGAGCTCTTCAGCCGGTACCCACTCGTCCTGCTCAAGCACGATCTCAGGCTCCGTGGCAAAGCGCCAGGGATAGGCGTCGGCTTTGCCAGGCTTGCCTGGCCACAGCTTCGTGCGCTGCTCGTACATCTCACCGGTGACGAGAATGCTGCCGGCGAAGCTCATCACCTTCGTCAGGTAGAGGACGATGCGATCCCCGGGCTCGATCTGCAGCGCACGCGGACGGTTGCGCTCCTTGATCCCGATCACGCTGAAGCCATGCGCGCGTGTGGCCTCGTGGTTTTCGGGCGAGGCGGTCAGGATCCAGGTTTGGGGCGCGGCGTCCGGCATGGGTGAGCCTCAAAGAATAGGCTGCCGCCGCGCCGGAGGCGAGATCCGCTCCACCGGCGCGAACTTTGCCGCACGGGCGCTCTTAGCCCCTCCTTTGGAGGATGCCTTAACCACGATCGTCCCTGTGGTCACTTCTTCGTTGCCGGCAAGGTCGACGGCTTTGAACCCAACCGAGTAGGTCCCGGCTTTCGAGGGCGTCACCCAAAGTAGGCGCGGCTTGCCGCCTTCGACGGTCGCGCTGTTGCTCCAGACGGTCTTTTCGCCAAGCTTTACGACCATGCTGACGCTCGAGACCTTCGACAGCTTGATCTGTACGCCGGCACGTTCGTTCGCTCGCACGCTCTGTGTCAAAAGTTCGATCACCGGCGCCGTTTTCTCGTCCGCGCGGAATTCCTTGGCCGTGGTGCAGTAGATCTGATCGCCCGGAATCTGCCCGGCGGTCGGCGTAAGCGGCTCGCCCTTGCTCGTCTTTTCGCACAGGTGTTCGAGGAATTCCGCAAGCAGTTCGTGGTAGTTGAGATCCGATTCGGAGTGCTGGTCATACATCGACCAGGCCCCGGTGTTGTAGTGGGGCACCTCCGCGCGCGCCTCAGCGTCGCCGGCTTCGAACAGCTGCTGGCCCAGGGGATCCTTGGTCAGCTTCGTGTATTCGTAGAGCCCGACAAGGCTCTGGATGAAGCCGTTGAGGATGCGCTCGTTCGGCGCGTAGGTGTACTCCAGGTAGTGGGCCCCGGCGGGGGTGGCGACCCTCACGCCGACGGGGGCCGGCTGCTCGAAGATGCCAAGCGCCTGCTGTGCGGCCGTGAGGTAGACCTGTTCGTGCGTCACGCTCCAAGCGCGAGAGAAGACCTGTAGGGCGGTCCCCTGTGAGAGCCCGCTGGTCCAGGGCGGAAGCCCGCCGTCGAACTGGAACATGTATTCCCAGGCGATCCCGCCGGCACGCTGAGTGGCAAGCGCGATGGCTTCGTTCAGGACTTCCTCAAGCGTCGTGATTTCTTTGTCGAGGAAGTACGCGTTAGCCTTGCCGAACGTAGCCAGCCACTGGATCTCGATGCCCTGGCCGGGGTAGTACTCCCAAACAAGCTTGCTGCCGCTGAAGTACACGCGCTGGTCGGCCCCAAGCAGGCGTTCGGTCGTCCACCACTGCCGGTTGCGTTCGAGCGTGGTGAACACCACGGGAAGGCGCGAGGGGATCAGCTGGTTGGCAGCGGCCATCGCTTCGACGTTGGCCATCACCGCACCGAGTTCGGCCGCACGAGTCCCCGACAGTTTGCGCCACGAGCTCTTGGCGGCGCTGAAGGCCCCCTGGTACTTGGCGTAGATGGCCGGAGTGATCGCCCCACTCTTCTGCAGTTGCTGTAGCGCAGCGGTCACGGTCATACGCTTACTGGCGCTCGCGCCGCCGGTGAGCATGGTCAGACCCGCCAGGGCTACAACAGCGAGCCCCAGCGCCAGCCGGTGCCCGCTGGGGCGAACACGCGATCTCGCTCTCCGGATGCGGGCGCGCAGTGGCTCAGAATGCATCGGGCTGATGCTAGGCTCATCCGCGTCGGGCGTCGCAGCAAACGTTGCAGCGCGCCGATCGGGTCGAAGCGTTGAGGACACTCCTGAAGAACACAACCGTACGAGCAGCAGTTGCGCTGCTGCTCGCAATCTTCTGCGGCGGTCTGCTCTCGGCTTGCGCCGGCGACTCCTCCGGTAGTGCCCAGGCGCTGCTCGACGAAACCTTCTCCGGGCAAAAGCAGATCGAAAGCGGCAACGTCAAGCTCTCCTTGGCGCTCGGGGCAAGCGGATCGAGCACTCAGGCCAAGCCACTCGCGGTGACCCTCAGCGGCCCGTTTGAAAGTGTCGGTGTAGGCAAGCTCCCTCGCTTCGCCCTGCAGCTACAGCTCGGCGCCGCCGGTCACAGCCTCCAGGCAGGCGCCACCTCGACCGGCTCGGCGTTGTTTGTCGAGCTGGCCGGAACCTGGTTTTCGACGCCGTCGAATACCTACAAGGCGCTCGAAGAAAGCTATGCCCAAGCAACAAAAAAGGCGTCAAGCGCCAAGGTCCGCTCGACCTTCTCTTCGCTTGGCATCGAACCGGGTCGCTGGCTGTCGAATCCGACCAAGATCGGCACGGTTACGGTAGGCGGCGAAGACACGATTCATCTCATAGCGGCAGTGGACATACCGGCCTTCCTGGCAGACGTGACCAAACTCTCCCAAGCTGGCAGCTCGCTCGGCCTGGACTCGGTGCCCGGAGCTTCGAGCGCCGGTGGCACGCTTTCGCCGAGCATCGTAAGCGAACTGGCGAAGTCGATCAAATCCGCCCATGTGGATGTCTACACGGGCGAGAGCGACCACATGCTGCGCCGCCTGGAAGTCACGGCGGCGATCACGGGCACACCGCAGACGCAGGGCTTGTTCGACGGCCTCAGTAGCGCCAACTTGACGGTCCAGCTCGAATTCACAGACCTCAACAAAAAGCAGACGATCAGTGCCCCGGCAAACGCTGAGCCGCCAACCCAGCTACTCCCGGCGCTGCAACAGCTCGTTGGTGTGCTCGAGGGCACTTCGGGCTCCGGCACGAGCTCGGGAACGCTTGAAGAACTCTCCGGAGGCTGAACTTCTAGCCTTGAGGGTCCAGTTCTTCGAGAGTTCTTCGCACCTCTGACTCGACGTCCATCGGCTCTTCGCCACTGCGTACTCTGCGTTCGTTGCGCGCCGTCACGAGTTGGCGCACCTCTTCGGTCAGCCCCACGTCATGTTTGCCGACCGGCGTGCCATCCGTCGGCTCTTCGAGCAGCGCGAGTTCGGCGTCGATATCGAGCGCTGCACCGCCTTGGCGCACCTGCCTATCGCTGCGTGCCTGCAGCATCTGGCGGATCTCTTGCTCGCGCTCGGCACGAGCCAGCGGTGAGTTCGGTGATGGCCCGCCAGAGCCGCTGTCGCCCATCGAAAGACCGCCTTCGCCGATCTTGTCGTACAGGCTGCCGCCGGCGAGGAAGGAGCCGACGCCGACGAGCACGAACAGCACCACCGCGCCGACCACTACGAGCGTGAACGGTTCCATCGTCTGATTGTGGCTCACTCGCGGCCGTCTTGCCACGCGACCCGCCGTGGGGGCGGATATTCCGTTTTGGGCCGATGCCCCGCGCGCGCACGCGGGGCATCGTGTGCAAATGAGCTTTCGTATGCCGTCGCCGACCGGAGGTTGGTCTTGCTTTTTTCGCCGATGCCCCCCGCGCGCGCGGGGGCATCGGCGAAACGGGACCTTCGCTACCCTTGGAGGCCACGATTGACTGACTAGTCAATCTAAAACCTGCGTCCGTCCTAGGGAGAACACCAGACCATGGTCGATTTCACGCTCACCGACGAGCAGAAGAACCTTCGCGAAATGGCCCACGACTTCGCCGAGAAAGAGATCCGGCCGGTCGCCTGGGAGTACGACAAGGACGGCACCTGGCCGGCGGACATCATCCGAGAAGGCCTGGGACGTCGGTCTGATGAACACCCACATCGACGAGCAGTACGGCGGGCCCGGCGCGGGCTACCTCGACGGCTGTCTAATCGAGGAGGAGCTCTCCTGGGGCTGCTCCGGGATTCAGACCTCCCTGGGCTGCAACGGCCTTGCCACCGCGCCGATCGCCTTGGGCGGCTCTGAGGAGACCAAGAAGAAGTACTTGGGCATGCTCACTGAAGCCCCCAAGCTCGCTTCCTTCTGCCTGACCGAGCCCGATGCAGGCTCGGATGTTTCCGGCATGCGCACCACTGCCGTCAAGAAAGGCGACAAGTACGTCATCAATGGCTCCAAGTGCTTCATCACCAACGGCGGCTATGCCGACTACTACACGGTCTATGCCAAGACCGACAAGGAGGCCGGCCACCGCGGCATCTCCGCCTTCGTGGTCGAGCGCGACTGGGGCGTGGTGGTGGACAAGAAGGAGGACAAGCTCGGGCAACGTGCCTCCAATACGGCAACGATCTCCTTCAACGACGTAGAGGTTCCCGCTGAGAACCTGCTCGGCGAGGAAAACGCCGGCTTCAAGCTGGCGATGATGACGCTTGACCGCACCCGTCCGGGTGTTGCGGCAATGGCCACGGGCATCGCACGCGCGGCCTTCGAATTCGCCACCGACTACTCGCGCGAACGAGTCCAGTTCGGCGTACCGATCGCGATGCACCAGGCGATCCAGTTCATGATCGCCGACATGGCCACCGAAATCGAGGCTGCGCGCCTGCTCACCTGGAAGTCGGCGTACCTGCTGGACAGTGGTCAGCGCAACACACTCGTCTCCTCCCACGCCAAGCGCTTTGCCGCCGACGCTGCGATGAAGATCGCGACCGACGCGGTCCAGGTCTACGGAGGCTACGGCTTCATCAAGGAGTACCCGGTCGAGAAGCTGTTCCGCGACGCAAAGATCATGCAGTTGTACGAGGGTACCTCGCAGATCCAGCGTCTTGTGATCGCACGCGAAACGCTGCTTCCCCGTCGCGTCGAGGAGCCTGTGGCGGTCTGATCTAGGCGGTTCCGGGTGGCGCATGCGCCACCCGGCCGGGCCGCACATGTGCGGCCCGGGCCATCGCCGCATGCGGCGATGGCTTCAATTGATCTTCAACCATCCGTTCACCCCACCAAGAGGAGCCCCACAAGATGTTCGTGTTCAAGGCAGCGGTCGTCGGAGCGGGCACCATGGGTGGGCAGATCGCGCAAACGATTGCCGTGGCCGGGATCCCGGTCATCCTCAAGGACATCAACCAGGACCTCGTGCAGGCGGGTCTGGATGAGGCTCGCTCGGTGACCGAGGGCCAGGTCGGCAAGCTCGTCAAGAAGGAGCGGATCACCGCCGAGCAAGGCGCCGCCCAGATCGAGGAGATCTTGGGACGGATCGAGGGCACGACCTCATACGAGCACTTCGGCGACGTCGACTTCGTGATCGAGGCGGTTCCCGAGCGCATGGACATCAAGCAATCCGTGTTCGCTGAGCTCGACGCCGTCACGCCCGGCCACGCGATCCTCGCCTCCAACACCTCCTCGCTGTCGATCGGCGAGATCGGCGAGGCCACGTTGCGTCCCGACAAGGTCGTGGGCTTCCACTATTTCTACCCGGCCTCGGTGATGCCGCTGGTGGAGATCGTCGAGGGCGAGGAGACCTCTCCGGAAACGGTCACGGCGGCGCTCACCTTCGCCCAGGCGATCCGCAAGCAGCCCATTGCTTGCCTGGAGGTCCCTGGCTTCGTCGTCAACCGCATCCTGATGGCGGGGATGTCCGAGTTGTGGCGCGAACAGGAGGAGAAGAAACTCTCGATCAAGGCGATCGACGAGGGTGTCGGCGCGGCCGGGGTCGTGCCGATGGGCCCCTACTTCCTCGTCAACCTGCTGGGCCTCGACACGGTCTTGCACGTCGCCGAGCACGTCACCGATGCTTACGGCGAGGAGCGCTTCTACGTGCCGAAGGGCATGAAGAAGCTCGTCTCAGAAGGCAAGCTCGGGGCAAAGACAGGTGGCGATGGCTTCTACAGCCCTACGGGCGAGCCCAACTTGAAAGACGACGAGGAGCCCAATGTGGCGGAGCTCGTCGAGCTGCTCACGCTGAAGACCTTCATCGAGGCCGCGCTCGTGTTGCAGGAGGGTGTCGCCACCCACCGTGACATCGACTTCGGGATGATGGCCGGCGCCGGTCTCGATCCTCGCCGCGGGCTGATGCCACCGTTTATGAAGGCCGATGTCGAAGGACTCGACTCGGTGCTCGAGCGCCTGGAGAATGCCGCGGAGCGCTACGGCGAGCGCTTCTCCCCGCCCACGATCCTGCGCCGCATGGTCGCACAAGGACGGCTCGGGCAGAAGAGCGGCCAGGGCTTCTACGCCTACCCCCAGCCCGACGCCGATGATTCGGCCCCACCCACCCAGGTGGTCAAGCTTGAGACGCGCCCTGACGGCGTGGCGATCGCCTGGCTTGCAAACGGTCAGATGAACTCGATCGCCCCGCAGGTGATCGAGGATCTCGGCAAGGTCTGGAGCAAGGTCAAGGAAACGAACGTGCACGCGCTCGTGATCGCCTCCTCCAATCCCTTCCTGTTCAGCGCCGGCGCTGATATCAAGGCGTTCACCTTGATGGATGAGGGCGCGGAGCAGTTGATCCACGACGCTCATGCGCTCTTGCGCGAATTCGGCTCTGCGGGTATCGCTACGATCGCCGCCGTCAACGGGCTCGCGTTCGGCGGTGGCTGCGAGCTCGCGATGGCTTGCGACGTGCGCATCGCCGCGCGCTCGGCCATCTTCGGCCAGCCCGAGATCAAGCTCGGGATCATCCCCGGCTTCGGTGGCACCCAGCGCCTGCCACGGCTCGTGGGCGAGAACAAGGCTCTGGAGATGAACCTCGTCGGCGACCCGATCCTGGCTGAAGAGGCGTTCGAACTGGGGCTCGTCAATCGCATGGTCGACGATCACGAACTGCTCGACACGGCACTCTCTTGGGCGCGTCGCCTGGCGGCGCAGGCGCCGGTAGCGCTCGAGCAGATCAAGCGCGTCTCCGGTACCGGCGATCTCGACGCTGGCATCGAGGCGGAGAAGCGGGGCTTCGCCGCGGCCTTTGCCAGCGAGGACGCCAAGGAGGGCATATCGGCCTTCCTCGGCAAGCGCGCCCCCCGCTTTCAGGGTCGCTAGCCGGGCCCTCCGTCGGCCTCAGCCGCTACGGCCCACGGCAACGGATGGTGGGGACCTGGGCGACGAGCACTGCACGAGGCTGGTCATTGCGTTCAGATCGGCCGTCCGGGCTCAAGGTATTGGGCCCGTATGCCGACGCAATCGTCCATGAGAATCCCAAAGATTGGATCTGAGGGTGACGATACATCCCCGGGCGCCCGCATGGAACTGGAGCGCCAGCTCAAGATCCTTGGCGAGACTCTCAAAGGACAAACCGAGGATGTCGTGAACGGCATCGTCAGGCGCAACGAGGAATCGGCCGTGGTGCTCGAGCCGATCGTCGAAGAGAGCTTTGTCAAGGTCGGCACCGTCTCCACCGTCGCGTTCGCCAGATGGATCGCCGGCGAGGGCGCCGAGGTCGCGCGCGAGGTGGGTCACGAGTCGTGGAACATCTTCGGCCAGCTCGCCGCACAAAGGGCCGCGCCACTCAACGAGGTCACCAAGCGCTGCCTGCGCTGGCGTGACGCCGCCGCGGATGCCATCAGCGAGATAGGCGTGCAGCTCGAGCTCTCCGAGACGGCTCTCGACCGGGCGCTGTCGATGCTCCAGCGCAGCCTCGACGTGACGCTCGTGCGCATGTGCCAGTCCTTCGAGGTCGAGCGCCGTCGCGCGCACGAGGAGCTGCACCGCCGCCAGGAGGAGCTCGCCTTCATGGCTACCCACGATGCGCTCACGGGCCTTCCCAATCGCACCTTGATCCTCGACCGCGTAGAGCAGATGATCGTGCGCGCACGGCGCAACCAGACGCCGGTCGCCGCTCTGTTCGTCGACCTCGACAACTTCAAGCACATCAACGACACGCTCGGGCACAGCGTCGGCGACCAGCTGTTGCGCGCCGTGGCCGCGCGCCTGGAGGCGGTCGTGCGCGACATCGATGCGCTCGGGCGCCTCGGCGGAGACGAGTTCGTCGTCGTCGCCGAAGGCATGTCGCTCGCCGCCGGCCCCGAGCTGATCGCGGAGCGGCTGCTCGGCGCGCTCAAGCAGCCCTTCAGACTGAAGGGCGCCGAGAACACGCGCCTAGTGGTCACCGCCAGCGTCGGTGTCGCGATGGGCGACCGGGCCACCGCTGAGGAGCTGTTGCGTGACGCCGATATCGCCATGTACCGCGCCAAGTGGGACGGCAAGAACGGCTACGTGGTGTTCGAGTCGGGGATGCAGGATGCCGTCCAGAGCCGCATGGAGCTCGAGATGGACCTCCGCGACGCCTTCGACAAAGACGAGTTCTTCATGGTTTATCAGCCGACGTTCGATCTGCGCGAGATGGTGCCGACGGGCATGGAGGCATTGATTCGCTGGCGTCATCCCACACGCGGCATCGTCCAGCCCGACGACTTCGTGCCGTTGCTGGAGGAGACGGGCTTGATCGTCGACGTCGGAAGATGGGTCCTGCGCGAGGCCTGCCGTCAGGGCGCCGAATGGCGTGAGGCAGGTCGCCATGTGGGGATCGCCGTCAACGTCGCCGCACGCCAGCTCGACCGCGACGAGTTCGTGGAGGAGGTGCGAGAGGCGTTGAGTGACTCCGGGCTGGCGCCCGAGCAGCTAACGATCGAGATCACCGAGACCACGATCATGGCCAACGCCGAGGAGACCGCCGTGCGCTTGGCCGCGATCAAGGAACTCGGAGTTCGCGTGGCGATCGATGATTTCGGCACCGGCTACTCCTCGCTTGCCTATTTGCAGCGCTTCCCGGTTGACGCTTTGAAGATCGACCGCTCGTTCATCTCGAAAATGAGCAACGACGCAGAAGGCGAGACGCTGATCAGGACGCTGGTGCAGCTCGGCAAGTCGCTCTCGATCGAGACGCTCGCCGAGGGCATCGAGCAGGCCCAGGAGCTTAACCTGCTGCGTGAGGAGAGCTGCGACACCGGGCAGGGATTCTTGTTCGCGCGTCCGCTCGATTTGGACGAATGCGAGACCTTCCTGGAGAACTGGGCGGGAGCGGTCTCACCAACCTCAGTGTCGGCTGAGCGGCCTCCTGCTTGAGGGTGCGTCTCACGCAGGTTTTGAGACACGTTCTTAGGCGAGCTTGACGAGATCGCGCCGCGGCGCGATCTCCCAGCGTGTGGCCAGCTGGCCCAGCTCCTCGTCGAGCTGCCAGCGGTCGGCAAGTTGCTCGCCCTCGTATTCGACGCTTGCTCCCTTCAGCACCATCGAACCACTATTGTCGCCGATCGCACGTAGCTCGGCAACCTCGGCTGGGCTGAGCAGTTGTCGCACAGGCAGCGAAGCAAGCTCCGTGCGCTTGTCCTCGATTAGCTTTGGGGCGCCGGACTGTGGTATTTGACTTGCTTTTCCTTGCGTGGTCGCGGGCCTGGCGCTCTCCTGAATCAGCGTGGGCGCCACGCACCGGACTGCCGGATGCGCAAGGTTCCACTGGCAAGCAAGTTGCAGCGGCGTCAGTCCGTGACGCTCGGCATAGGGGCGCATGCGCTCGAGCTTCTCCACACCGGCCTCCACCCATCCCTGCGGGCGAAACTTGCGGTGGTCGTACTGGGCGAACTCGTGACCCGGGCGCACGTCGTCGTGGAACAGGCCGCCATAGTCGACCACGCGCGTGATCAGCTTCACGTCGTGAGTTGTAGCTGCGTCTAGCACCAGTTCGCCCGGCCACGGCTCCATCGGGCTGAGGATGATCATCGCCCAATCGATCAGCTCGCCGAAGCGCTCGAAGCAGTCGATCAAGTCGAGCGTGAACCCGTTTGCCGGACCTGGAGCCACCCCGAGCAGGCGCGTGAGGCCCGCCTCGCGCAAAGCCTGCATCCCTGCCCAAACGCTTGCGCTCGTGTAGCCCGTGCGGTCGGGGTTGTGCAGCATCAACAGGTCGAAGCGCTCGGCTCCGAGGCGCTCCAGGCTCCGCTCGGCGGCCATGCGGATGTAGTCGCCGTAGTCGCGCTCGCCGCGCAGGCGCGGGTCGGTGAAGCGCGGGAAACCCTTGGCGCCGTCGCGCTCGCCCTCGTAGAAGTCGTGCCCAATCGCCCCGATCAAGCAGAAGCTGTCTCGATCCACCCCTTCGATCGCGCGTCCGAGCAGGCGATCGGCCTCGCCGGCGCCGTAGGCGTCGGCGCTCATCACCGTGTCGATCCCGTCGCCCGGTCGAAGCAACGCAAGCAGGCGCTCGTCCTCCAGGGGCTCACCGAAGTGCATGAAGCGGCCTCCGCTCCAGGTGCCGATCGCCGCTGCGGTTGGGTCGACGCTCATCGAGCTTTTTCTCTCGCCTGGCGCATCGTCATCGGGGCCTTGCCTGGGTGATACGGAGTGTTTGGTAAGGGGGGTGTGTTTTGGTCATACGGAGCGCTCGGTAGAGGGGGTGTGTTTCTGTAATACCCGAGTGTTCGGTAAGGGGGGTGTGTTTCGGGCGGGTCTTTCGCTACGAACTCTACGACGAGCCGAATCCGGTCGCGGTGCGTGCTCGCAGGGTGGCCTCGAGTCGCTCGAGCGCATGGCGCACGACCGTCTCGTCAGGTCCTTCCGCGTTGGCGTTTGTGGCCACGCCGGCGCTCAACTCGCGCAGCTCCTCAATCCGTGCTTGCATGTCTGGACGCGACTCGTTTGGCAACTCGCGCAAAGCAGCCGCATACGCGCGGTCCAGCTCGATCGCGGCCAGCGCGAGCCGGCCCTGATCGAGGTCCAGGCGCGCACGCAGTGTGAACTCCTCGCACAGGAGTACGCTGCCGCGCCCGGATAGGAGCAGGGCGAGGCGCTCCTGTGGACGCAACACGCTCGCGCGCTTGCCGGCTCGCCGGCTCGAGAGCACGAGTTCGCGCGCATCGCTCCAAAGCCCGTCCGCGACCTGCTCGCCCTCGCCGAAGCCGGCGCGCACGACCAGGGCCTGGGCTGGGGAGATCTCGTGGATGTGCGGGGCCGCGCCGGCGATGCGGTGCGCGTAGAGGACTCGGTTGAGCACGCTTGCGGCCGTGTGCGCCTCGCGCTCGGGATCGAGCTGCTTCAGCCACGCCGTTGCTTGGCTCTCGAGCGACAACGGCACCGGGTCCACCACAGTGGCGCGCGCGACGGGGACGGGAGCCGGCTCGGGATCCGCTCGGCGCGTGCGCGAGCGCTTGCCGAGCATGCCGCGGCGCTCGGCCCCGATCGTCGAGAGCACGACCACGTGCTCGGGCTCGTTGCCGTCAGGTCCTGCCGGCTTGCGCAGCAGATAGCGGCCGTCTGCCGGGCCCAGCTCCCAGGGAAGCTCCATCTGCACGAAGGTGAACAGGCGCGTGGGCACACGCGCACGGTACTCTTTGGCCGATGTCCGAGGGAAACAAGGCGGCCGCGGGGCTGCGCGAGCGCCTGACCACCGGCACCGAGGACAAGATCGGCAGGGCGCTCGTTGATCTGATCGAGAACCCGCTGATCACGGGCACGATCGGCCGGGCGTTTGACGCGCGCGAGCGCGCCGCCCAGGCCCAGGAGTTGGCGCTGAACGCATTGAACATCCCGACAGCCGCCGACATCGAGCGGCTGACGCGGCGCCTGCGCTCGGTCTCGCAGCGTCTGGAGGGCATCGAGGACGGCGTGCACCGCATCAACCGCGCGTTGAGCGAGGGCTCCGTCGAGCGGCGTCTGGTCGCTATGGAGGAGCAGCTGAAGGCGCTCAGCAACAAGCTGTCGGCGACTGGCAGGCCTTCGACGCAGACAAGTCCGCAGCGTGCCCGGGTGGCAGCGCCTCGGCCAGGACCTCCGCATCGGCCAAGGGCTCGGTTGCAGCCAAGAAGCCGGCGCCCAAGCGTGCGGCGCCCAAGCATGCAGCACCCAAGGGCTCGGCAAAGCCCAAGAAGACCTCGTAAACGCTCGCGGGCTGGCCGGACCGTCTTGCGGGTCGGCGAAGCCGCTCGGGCGATCTCAGACGCTCAGCGCGGCCGTCGCGGCTCTACCCATCGCCTCGGCTGCCTGTGTGAGCGCGTGATCGTCGATGCGGATGCGCGCATCCAGTTCATCGAGGGCTGCATTACAACCTGGGGGTTGTATGTCGATGGAGGTTATCGCTGACCGCCAGCACGCAGCCGACCTGGATGCCTGCATTGGCTCCCACGGCGAACAGCGTCGCAGCCTCCATCTCGACCGCCAGGGCGCCTGAGGCGCCCCAGCTCACGTTGCGGCTGGAGTCGCGCTCGTAGAAGAGGTCTGTGCTGACGATTCTGCCTTCGTGGTGGCCTCTATCTTGGTTTCTGTTCAGCTCGTGCGCCAGCGCCTCGGTCAATGAGGGGTCGGGGAGCGCGACGTCTTGGGCGCCGAGGGCGACGCTCGTGCCGTCGGCGGCGAGCGCTTCGCTGGCAAGCACGAGGTCGCCGAGGCCGAGTTCCGGGTCGAGCGCTCCACAGGTGCCCACCCTGATCGCGCGCGTCACGCCCAGGGAGATCAGCTCGTGTAGCACGATCGCGGCGGACGGTCCGCCCATGCCGGTGCTTTGGATCGTGAGCGGCTCGCCGTCGTTTGCCATCCCTGTGTAGCCCCACAGGCCGCGATTGTGGTTGAACATGAGCGGGGCCTCCAGTAGAAGCTGGGCGAGGGCAAGCGCGCGGCCTGGGTCCCCTGGGAGCAGCACGCGCTCGGCCAAAGTCGTGGTGGGACGTAGGTGGATCGTGCTTGCGTGGATTGGCGGGATGGCTCGCGCGGTGGGCTCCAAGGGGTTGCTGTCCCGGCCGGTAGGCGGCTCGTTTTCGGCTTGTTGGACTGGCTCGCTGTGATTCACGCCTGGCGACTTTAGACTGCCGTTGATGGCGACGTCCACGACAAGTGAGCAGGCCGAAGGTGGGGCAAGCGCGCCCACGCTGGCCGAGGTGGCGTCGCGAGCCGGCGTCTCGGCCGCGACGGTCAGGCGTTGGGTGAAGGAGGGGCTGATCCCCCAGTACGAGGGCAGCTGGACTCCGGCGGCGGTGGCACAGGTGCGCATCGTCGGGCGTCTGCGTGAGCGCGGGCACACGATCGAGCAGATTCGCCGGGCGAGCGAGAGCGGGCAGTTGGCGGGCTATGTGCAGGGCATGTTCGCGCCACAGGAGGGCCGCTACACGCTCAGGCAGGCCGCGCGCGAGGCCGAAATCGACGAGCAGCTGATCGAGCGCATCTACATGTCGCTCGGTCTCAGCACGCTGTCGGTCGACGCGATCACCGAGGAAGACATGGAGATGCTGCGCTACATCGCGGCGATGCTCAACTCCGGCCTGCCGGAAGTCGCGTTTCTGCAGCTTGCGCGTGTGTACGGGCAGACGCTTGCCCAGATCGCCGACGCCGAGGTGCGGCTGATCCACATCTATGTGCACGAGCCGATGATGCGCGAGGGCATCCCGGGGGTGCAGATGGCTGAGGCGATGGAGGGGCTAGCCGGCGAGCTATTGCCGTTTGCTGCACCGTTCATGCGCTATCTGCATGGGCGCTTTCTCGGGCACTTCATCGAGCAGGACGTGATCGGCCACATGGAGGCCGAGCTCGCCGGTGGTGTCCCCGAGGAGGGACGTATGCGTGTGGTGATCGCCTTCGCCGACCTGGCTGGCTATACGCGCCTGACCGAGGAGCGTGGCGACGAGGAGGCCGTCGGCGTCGTGGAACGCTTTGTGGAAACCGTGCAGCAAACGCTGCCGATCGACGCGCGCGTGATCAAGACGCTCGGCGACGAGGTGATGGTCGTCGGCGCCGACGCGCTCGCGCTCACGCAGTGGGCAGTCGACTTCCAGGTGGGGCTTTCTCGGGATGTGCCGGCTCCGCGTATCGGCATTCATACCGGCGAGGCGCTCTACCGTGACGGCGACTACTACGGGCGCGACGTCAACCAGGCAGCGCGTGTGGTCGCCAGGGCCGCCGGCGGCGAGGTGCTCGTCACGCGCCAGGTGGTGGACGCAGCCGGCGGCGTGGACACCGCTCGCGGCACAAGCGGCTTGCGCTTCGAGCTGATCGGCGAAATCGGCTTGAAGGGCTTCTCCGAGCCGGTCGAGCTGTTCCATGCGTTTCCGCGCGAGGAGTAGGAACCGGTCCATGGCAGGCCTGAGCTATCCGCGTCGTCGAACTGGACGGATCGTGACTGTCGCCGAGGTCCTGTAGGCATGACCGCCGCCGAGGTACGCGAGCGCGTGCGAGCCGGCGGCCTGCTTTCTTCGGGCCGCGAGGTCGTCGCGATGCTCTCCGGCGGGCGCGACTCGGTCTGCCTGCTCGACGTCGCGGTCGCGCTGTGCGGTACGGAGCACGTGCACGCGCTGCACGTCAACTACGGGCTGCGAGTCGAGTCAGAGGATGACGAGCGCTACTGTCGCGAGCTGTGTGGGCGGTTGGGGGTGAAGATCGAGGTGGTGCGGGCGAGCAGGGAAGAGCAGGCCACCGGCAACCTGCATGCTTGGGCGCGCGAGCTGCGCTATGCGGCGGCGCACGAGTTGGCGCAGCGGCTGGACGAGCGTCGCGGCGCGCAAGCCGCCGAGCCCTTGGGCAGCGTGTCCGCCGGCAAGCCCTTGGACGGCGCGTCCGCCGCCGTGGTGGCTTCCGCCGCCGAGCTCGACGCGGCTGGGGAAGGTCTCTCAAAACACGATGCCCCGCGCGCGCGCAGGGGGCATCGCCCTTTTTGGACTCTGCTCGCGACAGGCCACACCGCCACCGACCAGGTCGAGACGATCCTCTATCGCCTCGCGGCCTCGCCGGGTCGCCGTGCGCTACTGGGTATGGCCTCGAGCGAGGGACGGCTTGTGCGCCCATTGTTGGGGCTGACGCGCCAAGACACAGCCGCCTACTGTCAGGAGCTGAAGCTCGCTTGGCACGAGGATTCGAGCAACGACAGCGAACTCTATGCCCGCGCAAGGGTACGCCACGGGCTCGTCAAGGCGCTCGACGCTGTTCACCCGGCGGCGCAGGCCAACGTGCTGCGCACCGCTGCGCTCCTGGGCGAGGAGACCGAGCTGCTCGATGCGCTGGTGGATGCCGAGTTGGGTGGTCGCGCGAGCATCGCGATCGAACGTCTGGGAGAGCTGGCGCCGGCTTTGCGGCGACTCGTGGTCATTCGCCTGGCCGAGCAGGCAGGTGGCGAGCTTGCTCCGCGGGCCGGCGAGCGTGTCGAGGAGATCCTTGCGCTCGGCGCCCCCTCGCGAGGACAGGCGCGCGGCGGTCGCGCGGAACTTCACGTCGGCGGCCTTGCAAGCGCTGTGATCGAGGACGGCGAGCTGCGTATGGTTGCGATCCAGCCGCGCGAACAGCGCCCGCCGCGCTCTCTCGGGAATTCCGAGCAGGGAACATGAGCCCCAGCGGGGACAGGCAGGCGTGTGTGAGGCTCTGTCCGAGCCCATTCCCGCGGATGCCGAGGATCCTGGCGGACAGGGTCCATGAGTGGGGTCGGCTCGCCGGCCAATACACTCCCTCGCGTGGTGCCCCTACCAGAGCGTGTCGCCGCGGCGACCACCGAGGCGACGTCCGAGGTGGGCGAGGTGCTTGTCGGCGAGGAGGACCTGAGCCGGCGCGTGCGCGAGCTTGGCGAGGCGATCTCGCGCGACTACGTCGGGCGGCCACTGCTGCTCGTCGGGGTGCTCAAGGGCGCCGTCTTCTTCTTGAGCGACCTGATGCGCTTCATCGACATCCCGGTCGAGGTCGACTTCATGGCTGTCGCCTCCTACGGCTCGGCGACCGACTCCTCTGGGGTGGTGCGCATCCTCAAGGATCTTGACATCGCGATCGAGGGCCGCGACGTGTTGATCGTCGAGGACATTGTCGACTCCGGGCTCACTTTGCAGTACCTGTTGCGCAACCTCGGCTCGCGCAATCCCGCCTCCCTTGAGGTGTGTGCGCTGCTGACCAAGCCCGACCGTCGCAAGGTCGATCTGCCTACCCGCTACGTTGGCTTTGAGATCCCCGACCGCTTCGTGATCGGCTATGGGCTCGATTACGCCGAGCGCCACCGCAACCTGCCGTTCGTTGCCGTGCTTGAGCGTTAGAAGACCTATGGGCACGAACTTCTATCCCAATAACTCAAGCGCATGTGAGCCGCGACGCACCTGGTCTCGGTATGGGCGCTGGTGGTCGGAAACGACCGGGAATTCAGGCCTCTCGTGGTACGCTGGTGGACTGGCGGTCGGCACCTCCAATGTCGTTGGCAGCCAGGATCCAAGCCCATGAGCCGATTCTTCAAGAGCGCCGCATTCCCGATTCTGATCGTGGTCGTGCTCGCCTTCTTCATCTCGAAGGTGTTCGTCTCGCCCGCCCAGAAAGGGCCGGAACACACCTACCAGACGCTTGTAACTCGAGACATCCCGAATCATAAGGTCAAGTCGGCCGAGATGAAGGTCAAAGACAACGCGGTCTCGGTCGAACTCGTCAACAAAGAAAAATATGAAGTCGGCCTGTTCGATACACAGGCTCCCCAGTTGGAGTCCGAATTGCGCAAAGCCGAAGTCAAGTTCAACACCGAATCCAACAAGACGAGCATCTGGCCGTCGCTGCTCACCTATCTGTTGCCGCTCGTCTTGATCCTCGGCTTCTGGTTCTTCCTGATCAACCAGGTCCAAGGTGGGGGCTCGCGCGTCATGTCCTTCGGCAAGTCGCGCGCCAAGCGCCTGTCTGCCGACTCCCCCAAGATCACGTTCCGTGACGTCGCCGGGGTCGACGAGGCCGTTGAGGAGTTGCATGAGATCAAGGAGTTCCTGGAGAACCCCAAGAAGTTCCAAGCGCTCGGCGCGCGAATACCCACCGGCGTGCTGCTGTACGGCCCTCCGGGGACGGGCAAGACGCTGCTCGCACGTGCCGTAGCCGGCGAGGCGGGCGTGCCCTTCTTCTCGATCTCGGGCTCCGATTTCGTCGAGATGTTCGTCGGCGTCGGCGCCTCGCGTGTGCGCGACCTGTTCGAGCAGGCCAAACAGAACAGCCCGTGCATCATCTTCATGGACGAGATCGACGCTGTCGGCCGCCACCGCGGCGCGGGTCTCGGCGGTGGTCACGACGAGCGCGAGCAGACGCTCAACCAGCTCCTGGTCGAGATGGACGGCTTCGAGGCCAAGGACAACATCATCATGATCGCGGCCACCAACCGGCCCGACATCCTCGACCCGGCGCTGCTGCGTCCCGGTCGCTTCGACCGCCAGATCGCCGTCGATCGCCCCGACCGCAAGGGCCGCGCCAAGATCCTCGAGGTGCACACGCGCGGCAAGCCGCTCGCCAAGATCATCGACATCGACGCCCTCGCTGGCCAGACGCCCGGCTTCACCGGAGCAGATCTCTCCAACCTCATCAACGAGGCCGCGCTGCTATCAGCCCGTATCGGCAAGCGCGAGATCGGCCAGGAAGAGCTCGAGGAGGGGATCATGCGCGTGATTGCCGGCCCCGAGAAGAAGACGCGTGTGATGAGTAAGAAAGAGCGCCTGATCACCGCCTACCACGAGATGGGTCATGCGATCGTCGGCCATTTCCTCGAGCACTCAGACCCGGTCCACAAGATCTCGGTGATCTCGCGCGGCCAGGCGCTCGGCTACACGATCTCGATGCCCCAGGAAGACCGTTTCCTGACCACCAGGGCAGAGCTCAACGACACGATGGCGATGACGCTCGGCGGCCGCGCCGCCGAGGAGATCGTCTTCGAGGAGATAACGACGGGCGCCTCCAACGACCTGGAGAAGGTGACCGCGACCGCCAAGCAGATGGTGATGCGCTTCGGGATGTCCGAGAAGCTGGGCCCGCGCGTGTTCGGTCACGAGCACGGCCAGCCGTTCCTCGGTCGCGAGTTTTCGACCGAGCCCGACTACTCAGACGAGATCGCGCGCGAGATCGACGACGAGGTGCGGCGCATCATCGAGTCTGCCCATCAGCGCGCCAAGACTATCCTCACCGAGCATAAAGATGACCTCACCAATCTCTCTGAGATTCTCGTCAAGCGCGAGACGATCGAGAAGGAGGAGTTCCTCGCCTTGCTCGACGGCAAGAACGAGGAGGAAGTCTTCGGCGCCGAGGAGGCCCCGGCACCCGAACTGCCGGTTCCCCCGGCACAGGCTGACCGCGCCGGTCGCGAGGCACCGCGCCCGCTACCGCGCCCAGGTTTGGCGGGTGGCACAGCCGACATGACCGGGTCGGATCCCAGCGGGCCCTCCGTCACCTGACGCTCTAGGCGTCCCCGTAGCGTCCCTTGTGCTGGCCGATCGTAGGTCCCTCCGACCTACGACCGGTACACCGCGGTCGGTGCGTCCTTGCCAGGAACGCCGATAAACCGTCGGGAGCTGAACCGCATGAGACGGAATACCGCGTCATGGGGGTCGTCAACGTGACCCCCGATTCGTTCTCCGATGGGGGCTTGTTCTTGGACGCGAAAGCCGCTGTCGCGCATGGACTTGAGCTGCTTGCGCAGGGGGCGGACATCCTCGATATCGGTGGTGAGTCCACGCGCCCGGGCGCTGAGCCTGTTGGTGCGGAAGAGGAGTTTCGTCGGGTCGTGCCTGTCATTGAAGGGCGTGGCTATAGCTGATGTCCCAGGCTCGTGGCGAATTACGTAGGCTCGCCCACAGATCTCGATCGATACCTCCAAGGCAGTCGTGGCACAAGCCGCGATTCGCGCCGGCGCAACGCTTGTCAACGACGTCAGCGCTTTGCGTGCCGATCCCGAGATGGCTGATGTCGTTGCAGCAAGTGGCGTCGACTGTTGCCTGATGCACATGCTCGGCTCGCCGCGTACGATGCAGCGGGCGGGCGGACCTCCATACAAGGATGTAGTTGACGAGGTGAAGGCGTTCCTGGAGGAGCGCATGGCGTTCGCGGTGGGGAAGGGCATCGAGGAGCGACACATCCTGCTCGATCCGGGGATCGGCTTCGGCAAGACCGTCGCGCACAACCTGGAGTTGTTGCGTCGCCTAGGGGAGCTCGTAGCGCTTGGCAGGCCGGTGGTCGTCGGCACTTCACGCAAGAGCTTCCTTGGGGTTGTGGCGCCTCGCGAAATAGCCTCCCTCCCTGGGCGCGAGGCGGAGGCGCTTGTTGCATCCCAAATGCCCGATACACTTTTGGCAGCACATGCAACCAAACGGTTGCATGTAGCCGATCGCTTGGCAGGCACGATCGCAACGAATGTGATGGCGCTGGAGCGAGGGGCGAGTGTGTTTCGCGTGCACGACGTCGCGCCGGTGGCCGCTGCGCTCGCGGTCGTGAGTGCTACGTTGAGCGACAAATGGACGGCGAGCCCCACGACGAGCTGAGCGACGAGGAGCGCCGGCGCCGCGCGGAGTCGGCGGGGGGCGAGCGGAGTGAGCTGCCCGAAGAGGAGGCAGAGGAGCGCGATCCCTTCGAAGAGGACGAGGACGACGAGGAGGACGGCTTCGAGACCGTCACGATCGAGATCAGTGGCCTCTCGCTCTATACGCATCATGGGGTGAGTGAGGCCGAGCGCGAGATCGGCCAGCGCCTGCTGCTCGACCTGCGCTTGGACGTGGGCCAAACCGACGCCACCATCACCGATCGTGTCGAGGACACGGTCGACTACGCCGAGGTCTGCCAATTGGTGGCGCTTGTGGCCCAGCAGCGCTCCTACCGAACACTCGAGCGTCTGTGCAGCGCGATCGCCGACCGCCTGCTCGCCGACTTCGAGCTGGAGGGGGTGTGGGTGAAGGCGTCAAAGCCGGAGCCACCGATCCCGTTGCCGGTGGAGGATGTGTCCGTGGAGGTTTGGCGAGAGGCGGCGGAGTAGGGAGGGACTATCTCTCTGTGCGCGCGCTTCGCTCAGGTCTCGCACGCGTCGGCCACACGGTTGAGGCGCTCTCTGCGCGGATCGTCGGCTCCTACGATTCGGTCGAGCCAGGTGCACACTTCCACCAAGTCGAGATCATCGACACAGACGAGCATCTGCTCGATGTCCAGCCAGTCCTTGGAGCGGTTGAAGATCGCCTTGCACACCAGCAGGTGCTCGGGGGCGAGAATGGGGATCTTCGTTTGGCCGAATGGCTCGTTTCTGCTCGCCCGACGCATGGCATCGTGGAGCGCGTCATACGCGAAGAACAGGTCGATCGGTGTATTGCCCCAGCGTAGGCGACACTGGCCGTCGCGCTCTACGACCTGTAGATCGACTCCGTCGCCGACCCCGATCCTCGCCAGGTACCGCGCGATATCCGGATATGAGCTGGGGGCGACAAACAGGTTGAGATCGATGTCAATCGTCGCACGCGGCTCGGCATAGTAGGCGAGCGCCAGCGCGCCCCCGAAGGCGTGCGGAATTTCCGCTTGCGCCAGCTGCTCGTGGATCGCCACGATCTTTCAGGTGGACAACGGAGAGAAGATTTTGCGTCTGCCCTATCACTCCACGCTCGAATAGCCTGTGGCTCCATATGCCCGTGCACAGTGGCCTGCTCGGCCTTGGTTCGAACGTCGGCGACCGCCGTGCACATCTGCAGGCGGCTATCGACGCATTGCCATCAGTGGGTGTGAGAGTGATCGCCGCCTCCTCGTTGTACGACACCGACCCGGTCGGCGAGGTGCTCGACCAGCCCAGCTTCTTGAATGCGTGTGTGCTCGTGGAGACAGAGCTCGAGCCGCTCGAGTTGCTCGACGCCGTCAAGCACTTGGAGGCTGAGCTGGGGCGCACGAGCGGCGGGGTCCGGCACGGGCCGCGAGCGATCGACATCGACATCCTGTTGCTCGGAGGGCTCACACTCGCGCACGAGCGCATGACGCTGCCGCACGAGCAGGTGCTAAACCGTCGCTTTGTTTTGATCCCTGCGCTCGAGCTCGACTTCGAGCTGGTTACTCCAGATGGGCATCGGCTCGCCGACGCATTGGCGGTGCTTCAGGTGAGCGAAGGCGTTCGCTGGGCGGGACCGCCGTTGTCGCTATGGCCGCCAGTCGACGGGAAGGATCGCGCTCAGGCAGCGTCTTAGGTGTGACCGTCCATCTCGTGGCGGATCGCCGTTTCGAGGTGGATGCACCCCTGGGCTAACGCCCACGCTGGGGAGGGAGATCCTGAGGCCAGGGAACGGCCCCAGGCGGGGCGGGTCGTCATGGGTGAGGCTGGCTCCCCGGGCGGCTCGTCCCGACTGTGATCAGAGGTCCGCCGGCCTTGGGAGAACGCTCAAGCGTGTACGACGACGCTGCGGGTAATCCTCACCGCCGCGCCGTGTAGCGGTGTGAGCGTGATCTTTACCGTCAGTGCCAAGCGCCGGTGGCGGCGCAGCGCGGCTTTGCCCTTGGCCGTCAGAGGCACGGAGAAGGGCACGTTGCCGGCTTTCAGCGACGACCGCAGCAGCCGCCCGATGCGCACCTGCGCAGGGTGCCCCGCCTTGGCCAGCGAGGCGCCGGCGGCAAACAGGCCGACTTCCAGTCGCCCGCCGGCGCCGGGCTGGGACACCTTGATCGACCCGTGCAAGCTCGATCCATGTTGGCTGCTGGCGAGCTTGAGCGCTTTGGATCCTCCGTCCAATGGCGAGCCGGAACTGGGTTCGCTCGGTGTCGTTGTGGTTGTCGGCGTTGTGGTCGTCGGTGTGGTTGTGGTCGGCGTGGTGGGGGTTGTGCCGGTGGTGGTGCCTTCGACGATCACCTTGTATTTGGTGTAGTTACTGGTGCCGTCGTTGAACAGTTCTTGACTTTCGAACTCGTATTCACCGGCGGTGGAGAACGTACACGTGCCTTTCCAGCCGGTTTTCGTCGGCGGCGCTTCCACGACTCCCACACAGCTCGTCGGCCGCGCCGCGCCTATCCAGATCACGTCTGTCGGAGCATCCGCGTCGTTGTCTTCAAAAGAGATCGTGCCGCCCTGGGCGATCGTAAAAGGCGCGACTTCGTTGAACCCCACGTTCCCTTCGGGGCTCCCCTTGGGGTTCCAGCACGGCCAGTCGCTTGTGTTGCAGTTTTGGGCGACTTCGAGCTTCACTTCGGACGGTGCGGCAGCGAGCGCGGGCAGCACCGCCACCGCCGTCCCTGCCAGCCCAGCGAGGGCGAAAAGCACAAGCATGCGTGGTCTGGAAAGCGCGCGCGGCCTCATCGTACGACCACACTTCGCGTGAGGGTCATAGCCGCACCGTGTTTGGGAGTGAGCACGATCTTCACGGTGAGCGCGAGCTTGTGATGGGTCTTTAGCGTGTGCTTTGCCTTCGCGCTCAGTGTCAGCGCGAACGTGAGCTTGCCCGCGTGCAGCGAGGAGCGCGCGAGCTTGCCGACAGGAGCTGCGGCGCCCTTGGTGAACAGCTCGATCTGAAGCTGGCCGTCAGAACCGGCCGAGGACACGACCAGAGATCCATGCACCACTGCGCCGTGCTGAGTGGATGCCAGCTTGAGCGACCCAAACAGCGGGCCGGAAGCAGGTTCGATCTTTGCTTGCCCAGAAGACGGTGAGCCGGAGGTTGTCCCCGTGGGATTGCCGCCGGTGGGGGTCGGCGTTGGTGAAGGTTCTTTCGCGGGAGGTTCTTTGGTTGGTTCTTTGGGCGGAGGGGACATTGTTTTGAAGCTGTCGTCCAGGCCTTCGGCAGGGCCCTGGTTGTTTTTAGCGACAAGCCGGTAGTGGTATTCCGTGCCGGGGGTCAAGCCTTTGAGTGTGGCAGAGACACCCTGATTGCCTCCGCTCGCCAAAACGGTCGCTTTTTCCGTCTTTTGACCGTAGCCGGTGCCGGTTCCGTATTCGAAGAAGTATTCGGTAGCGTCGCCTCCGGGGTTGACCGTGCCTTTGAGAGTGGCTTCGGTTTCTTTGAGTCCTTCGGCGGCGAGCGTTGTCGCGGTCGGCGCAGTTACCGCATGGGTTGTGAACATCTTTTGCGTGGCGCCCGACACAGAGGTTTTCCCGACTCCGTAGGTCGCCACCAGAAGGAAGTTGTAGGTCATGCCTGGCTCCAGGCCGCTCACCGGAGCCGACACGGTGTGGCTCGTGGAGTCGGCGGCGCTCAACGTGACTGTAGGGGTCGACTGTTTACCGGTCACGCCCGGGCCTTCATATTCGAAGTGGTAATCGACGGTATTGCCTTCGGGAGCGATGCTGCCGTTGAGCATCGCTCCCGTTTGGGTTTCGCCGCTCGCGGAAGTCGTTTCGTCCGTGGGCGTACCTGCGACTACGATTTCGTATTTGGTGTAGTTGGCGTTGCCGTATGGGGTGTTTTCATTGTCGAAGAGGGTCGCGCTTTCAAACTTGTACGTCCCTGGTTGATCGAATTCGCATTTGCCTTCCCAGGGCGTCGAGGCGCTCGCAGGTATATCGGAGCACATTGTTGGCGCAGAGCTCGTCCATACGACGGTCGCCGTTGTGCTCGCGTCGTGGTCGGTGAACACGATTTCGCCGCCGTCGGCGATTTTGACCAGGAGCGCTGGCGAGCTCGAGCCGGGGGTTGCCCAGCACGGCCATTCGGGGTCGACGCAGTTTTGGTTGACTTCGAGCTGCTTCACTTCGGTCGGGCTGGCGACAGCGAGCGCGGGCATAACCGCGACGATGGCTCCGAGCATAACCACTACGAGCACGGCCGCTACGGGTAGATAACGCTTACGCAGCTTCACAGTCTCAGCCCACCTCTCGATCGAGTACCCCATGTCGGTCCCGCGTGCTCGCGCAAGCAGCCGATGCACGCTCTAAGAACCCAGGACTCCGGCCCGGCGGGATCCTTCCCGGCGCTCATCGCGCCGCGCTCACCGGTGGTCCGAATGGAGCCCACCCGACGGCTCCATGCCGCACCGACCCGGCGGTTGAGGCGTGAACAAGATCGCGCGCGGCGCTAGGGTCGCAGAGTGGGATCGACCGCCCCCAGGCTACGCTAGTAGCCGTATTTTTCGGGCGCAGTCGTAGTATTAGTCGGAGTGGTCGTCGTTGGAGTCGTCGTTGTGGGCGTGGTGGGAGTGGTCGTCGTAGGCGCAGGTGTGCTCGCGGGGATTGAGGTAGTGGGAGTCGAGGGAGAGTTAGGAGTGGTTTCAGCCATCGCCGGCTCCAGAGGCGCGTCGGTCGCAGTCGAGACCACGTGCCACGTGCCGCCGAAGCTGTGGATGTTCTCGCCGTTCGCGGCGTCCTTGGCGCTGTCGCCCGAGAAGCGATAGAGGGGCAGGCCGCCGAGCGTGACCTGAAGCATCCCGTTGCTGCGCCGCAAGATCCCGAGATGGCCATGCACACCGGACCCCGCCGTGAGCTTGGACTTACGCGAATGCACGGTAAGCGGCGGCCAGAACTTCAAGCATTCGCTGCTCTTGCACAGGAGATGATGCGTCGTCTCGGGACTCAGCGCATACAGCGTTCGGCCGTGTGCGTCCACCACGATCTTTTCTGTGAACTTTGCGTTCGTGGCCGATCCGACCGCCGGCGCCGCAGAGCTCGACGCGAGTGCCATCGCCGCGAACATCGCGACCACTGCCAGGGTCAGCACGCCCAGCGCCCAGCTCAAAGGCCGCCCATATCGATGTGGCCGGCTGTGTGCTGTGACTCTTTGGCGAACATGCTGCTCCCTCCGGTGGTGACCCTTATCAACTAAGACGCCGACAGCTCCATAACCTTCCGGCGCGCATTTGAGGAAGGATCGGCGGAGAGAGGGGTCATGAGCAGGTAGGTGAAGCTGCCATTGCCACCAGATTGCCGCGACTGGCGGGAGGCGCATCGTGACTGAGCGTATTCAGGGCTGGATCAGTCTGCGCGAGCTTGGGGTTGGTCCTCGCGCAAGCGGCTGCGGCGGCAGCTCCTCGGACAACACGTCAGCCGCCAGGACCTCGGCGACCGCCGCGCAAACGGGCGGCGCCGGAGCACCGGCCAGCGCTCCGGCGCCGCATCTGTCGATCCTCTCGCCGCGGGCGGGCGCGCACACCGCCTCTACGCTCACGGTGCGCGTCGCGCTCAGCGGCACGACGCGCGGCGCGCAGCGTTTCCGGTACGTGCTCGATCGCCGCCTCGAGCGGTCCGGTTCGACTCGGCTCACATTCCACGGCCTCGCGCCGGGACGCCATCGCCTCGAGGTGCTCTCAGCCGCCGCCAGCACGGTGCGCGCCAGCACCACATTCACCGTCCGCGCTCCTGCGCCCGTCGCCATCCCAGTGCCGGCTCGAGCCCACACCGACGTGTCCACGCCGCCGCCGCGTACACGAACACCACTCCGCCACCGAGAATCCCCTGCCACCGACCAAAACCACGGCGCCCGCGCCACCGAAAGCGAGCCCCCCACCAGCGAGCGGCGGCATACCGCAAGGACCGAACGCGGGGGACGGCGACGGCGACAACAACGGCGGCCCGAGCGACGGCGACGGGAATATCTAGCGTCAGAGTCGTGCGACTACCAGCCCGGTGGCGAGCAGCACCATCGCCACCGCGCACGATTGAAGGGCGCGCTCCATCGGTGCGGCCAGGCGGGCGGCGTCAAGCGTCACGGTGGAGCCGTCCGCGAGGCGCTGCTCGCCGGTGAGCGAGACGGTGCGCCGGCGCAGCTCGCGCACCGGCGTACTGAGACTCCGCTGAGCGACGAGGAGCATGGCGCACCCAGCCGCCGCCAGCAAAGCCGAGGGACGGAGTTCAAGGGCGTTGACCCAGTACGCCGTCAGGACCGGGAAGACGCCCCACGAGATCGCGAGCCAGAACGTGGTGTGAAAGCGCCCGCCGAACAACTCCAGGTTGTAGGCGAGCACGATGAACACGCCCGCGAGTACGAACGGGATCAGGGTGAGCGAGATCGTCACGGCCCCCACGATCCCGATGGCCGCCGATCCCGTCACCGAGACCGCCGCCAGCACGACGAGCGTGCGGTCGGAGAGGTGCGTCCCCAGCGGCCTCCCGTGCAGCTCATCGAGCACATGCGCGCAAATGCCCACTGCCAAAAAGAACGCCAGGAGAGCCGCCGCCAGCCGTCCCGCGTACAGGTGCGGAGCAAGCGCAGCCCCAATCGCCACGTTGGCCAGATTCCAGGCCGTATAGGGAAGGTGCAGGAGCGTCACGAGGTCCCGCCAGCCCCCCGGGCGCAGGGCGTAGAAAGCCGGACGCTCAAGCGGCGCCAAGGACGCCGAGGCACGCGTTGGCCTAGGCAAGCCCGGATTCCTGGATCAGCTGGGAGGCCTGCTGGTCGTTGCCGAGCACCGTCGGGCTGAGTTCCGCGGGCGCGATCTTCGTGAGCGGTGTGATCTGCGGGTTCGGCTTGATCCCGGGCCTGAGCGGATATTCGAAGTCATAGCCGTGGGCGAGGATCTCCTGCGCGGTGGGGCTGAGCAGGAACTTCACGAACTCCTGGGCCTCTTGGGGGTGCTTGCTGGTCTTCAGTACCGCCGCTCCGGAGATGTTCTCCAGCGACCCGACATTGTGGTTGGGGAAGAAGTACAGACTGCTGTGCATCCCGCTGGCTCCTACCTCGAGTCGCAGGCGGTACCAGTAGTAGTGATTGATGATCCCCACCGCCACATCGCCTTTGTTGACCGCGGCGACGACGGACTCATCTGACTGGTAGAGCGAGCCGTTGCGCTTCAATCCGGACAGCCAGTTGACGGCCGCTTGCTTGCCGTAGGTGGCGATGACCGCGCCGACCAGCGGCACGAAGTCTGAGTCGGTGGGCGCGAGTGCGACCTTGCCCTTCCACCCGGGTTCGGCGAGTTCCAGCAGTGACTTGGGCAGACGAGCTGCTGGAATGAGCGAGGGGTCGTAGGCCAATGCACTGATACGCAGCGCCATACCCGCCCACTCACCGCTCGCTGACTCGTAACGAGAGGGGACTTGCGCGAGTGTCGCGGGGTCGAGTTTGGCCAGCAGCCCGTGCTCTTCGAGATCCTCGAGCTCTGGGCTGTTCTCGGTGAGATACACGTCGGCGGGAGACGAGCTGCCCTCCTGCAATAGCTGGTCGGCGAGGACGATGCCATCGTTGGTGCGCACTTCGACTTTGATGCGAGTCTGCTTTTCGAACGCCGCCACGAGTTCGGTGGTCACCTGCGGGTGCTGGCCGTTGTAGAGGAGGATCGAGCGGCTGTCTGCAGAGCCTCCGCATCCGGCTACAGCCAGGAGGAGCGCCAGAACAACAAGGGCGCCCAGCGCATGTCCTCGATGATTCATGGTGTTCATCTCGCTTTGGCTGGGGCGGGAAGACGACGACCGGGCCGACGACACCGAGCTCGACAAGTTCACCCACCTTGGGGATCTCCTGGTCGAATGTTCTCGCCTTGAGAATCGTCTGCGGGCTGTCCAGTAGCGATAGTGAGAGCACCGTGTCCGGTCCGTAATAGGCGTGATCGGTCACCTTGGCCGCGATGCCTGCCGAATAGCCCCGTTTGTGCCGTTTGGCGGCGTCAGGTGGATCTGCTCGGGGCGAATCATGACCTCGACCTGGCCCTGCAGCCCAGGGTTGGCGACGGTGAGCTGCCCCAGCCCGCACTGCACCCGTCCGGAGCTTGCGTGACCTTCAGAGATGATCGCTTCGCCGACGAATTGAGCGACATCACGATCGACGGGCGTCCGGTAGAGGGCTGTCGGCGTGGCGCGTTGGGCGAGTCGCCCGTCGCGCAGCACAGCGACTTCACGGCCCATCGACAGTGCCTCGGCTTGGTCGTGCGTGACAAGTAGCGCGGTCGTACCCTGCTCACGCAGAGCGTGGAGAACAGCTTCGCGTGTCTCGACGCGCAGCGCGGCATCGAGGCCGGAGAATGGCTCGTCGAGCAGCACGATCCGGGGATGTGGAGCGAGCGCCCGGGCGAGCGCAACGCGCCGTTGCTCGCCGCCGGAGAGCTCATGCGCTGGGCGCGGGGCGTAGCTCTCATCGAGTCCGACGAGCTCGAGTGCCTCGACGATGCGGGCTCCCTGCTTGCGCTGTGAGCGGGCAAGGCCGAAGCCGACGTTCTCCCCCGCGGTGAGGTGAGGGAACAGTGCGCCTTCCTGGGCGACGTAGCCGATCGCACGCTTATCGGAGGCCAGGTGCACCCGCCCGGCCTCGGCCACGGTCTCCTCGCCGATGGTGACCGTCCCCGCATCGAGCTCGATGAAGCCGATGATCGCGCGCAGCAGCGTGGTCTTGCCGCTTCCGGACGCGCCGAGGATGGCTGTCAAAGTTCCTGTGGGAACCTCCAGGTCGACGTCGCGCAGCACGACACGCCCGCGGTAGGACTTGGCCAGGCCCACACAGCGAAGTTCAGCCATGCTCAGTCGTCCCCGAGGGCGCGAACCCTGCCGAAGCGGCCCATGAGCACGTAGGCGGCCAGCATCGAGAGCGCGACGAGCACGGCGGCGAAGGGCGCGGCCGCCGCGAAGGCGACCGTGGAGGCGTTCGCCTGAAACTCGGTTCCGAGCGTGTAGAGGTTCGGGGGCAGCAACACCTGGGCGGTGCCCAGATCGCCGAGCACGAACGCGAACACGAGGACCCCCGCCGCCGCCATCCCCGGACGAGCGAGGGGCATCGTGACGCGGGCGAACGCGCGCAGCGGCCCGACGCCCAGCGAGCGCGCAGAGTCCTCAAGCGCGGGCTCGATCTGACCGAGCGTGGCACGCATCGCCACGATCGCGAACGGCACGAACAGCATCGCCTCGGCGAGCACGAGCAGCACGAGGCTGCCATACAGGCGCGGCGCGTAGTGGCTCGCCGCGTACGCCAGTGCGATCGCGGCGACGAGATCGGGCAGCGCGAAGGACAGGTAGGTCGCCCGCTCCAAGAACGTCGAGACTCCCCCCTTGTGGCGCACGACGAGAAAGGCGACCGGGAGCGCAAAGCAGAGCGCGAGGAGCGCGGCGCTCGACACCGAGACCGATCGACGTCAGTGTGGCCGGCCACAGGTAGTGGATGTTCGCCGAGGCGCCCGCCAAGCCGGCCTGGCTGCTCTGCGTGAACCAGTAGACGAGCGTGCCCACCGGAACGCCCACGCCGATCACCGCCCCGACCACGAACCAGACCAGCACGAACCCCGTGGCGCGGCCAAGGCGGTAGCGCGTGAGGGGCCGCCGGACACCCTGGCTCACGCGGGTGTAGTTCGCGCCCCCTCGCAACCGCGACTCGGCAAACAGCAGCACGACGCACAGCAGGATCGAGAAGAAAGACAGCGCCGCCGCGCCGGAGGCGCTGAAGCTGAGCTCGTATTGGGCATAGATGTGCACGGTGAACGTCTGATACTTCAAGGCGACGAACGCGTCGAACTCGACGAGGGTGTCCAGCACCACCAGCAGCATGCCGCCGAGCAGCGCCGGACGAAGCTGAGGCAGGATCACGCGAAAGAACGTCTGCCGCGCGTTCAGGCCGAGTGAGCGCGCCGTCTCCTCGAGCGCCGGGTCCATCCCGCGCAACGCGACGGCGACGAGCAGGAAGACGATCGGGGAATAGGAGAAGGCGATGATGCCGGCCGCGCCGAGGAACCCCTGCAGCAGGTTCCCGATGCTCGCCCACGCATAGCTCGTGACGAACAGCGGCATCGTCAGCGGCGCCACCGCCAACAGTGTCCACACCTTCCGGCCAGGTAGGTAGCGTGCGCTCGATGAACCAGGCGCCCGTGACGCCGATCAGGCCGGCGAGCGGCGCAGCGACGAGCGCGACGAGGACCGAGTGCAGAAGCAGCGTCCGCGCGGAAGACGCGTCGATCGCCTTGGCCGCCGCGGAAATCCCGCCCTGAAGCCCCTGCACGATCGTGATCGCGACAGGCAGGACGACAACGATCACGACGAGCACGCAGACGAGCAGCAACCCGCGCGGCATGGGACCGAGCAACCGGCCCGCCGAGCGCGCCGGCACAGGCTCCTCGATATGTCTTGCAGCGATGACGGATGTGCTCGACATGGCCCTGAACTCTATGGTCCGCCGGCGGTTGCGCTACGCGTGGGAGACCTCTCGTCTCCCACGCCTTCTACCACAGGAGGCCTCCTAGAGGTTGCCGTCCCCGTCGCTAGGTCCGCCATTGTTATCGCCGTCTTTGTCTCCCGCGTTTGGCCCCTGCGGGATACCGGAACTCGATGATTCAGTTTTCGTTTCCGCGGGCGCTTTCGTTTCTTCCGCAGGCGCCGCCGCCTTTCGTTTCCGCGGGCGCGGCCGACGATGACGAGGTTGTGGGGCTCGAGGAGCTTGAGCTGCCACAACCGGCTACTCCCAGCGCGACCAGGACGACGCCCAGCGCTACCCATCGGCGTGGCCCTGCGCTTGCGCGCCCGTCAGATGATTTTGTGAGCATGAGACCTCCGTGGTTGTATGTAGTAGTGAACTCGCGCGCTTTTAGCTCAGCAGGTTCAACGTATTTTCGCCATCGTCGACGTAGTACAGGCCCTTGCCTTCCGGCGCGATGACGAAGCCGAACAGCGACCCCGCGCCCGTCTTCTTGTCGGCGGTCTGCACGGTTACCTGCTGGCCGGCGGGTGTAATTTCGACCATGTCGCCGTCACCACCGTCGCTCGCGATGATGTTGCCGTTCGGCGCGAGCACCAGGCCGAGCGGTTCCTTGAGGTGGCCGCCTTCGGTGAGGACGGTCCCGCCTTTCGCAGCAGCAGTCGTGCGCGTCATTGCTTCGGAGATCGCGAAGATCTTGTTGCCATCGGTCGAGGCCACATACAGCGTTCCGTTGGAGGCGAGTGCGAGTCCGGTCGGGCCGAGCACGAGGGCTTCTGCTGAATCAACCCAGGGGATGCCGTTCGCGATCACCGTTTCGCTTACGACCTTCGGCGGCTGCCTTTCGCCCGATTCGAGGACTATCCGCACGACGTTCGAGTTGTCGATCGTGTGGATGCCCTTTGCGGCACCGCCGTTGAGCGCGTTGCTGACGAACAGGGTCGTCTTTGACCCTTCGCTGACGGCGGTCGAGTCCCACGGCCCCTGAATGTTCGGGCCCGAGATCGTGCTCACGGGCTTGCCGCTCGAGTCGAGCACGATCAGGCAGCCGTACTTGGCGGTCGCTGTCTTGCCGTTGGTGGTGGGCAGGCTGCCCACGACTACGTAGCCGCCCGGCAGAGTGTTCAGCGCCGTTGTCAGCCCAACGCCGCCTGGGCATGGGCCGGGTAGCGTCTTGGCGTCGATCGTCGCAAACGGCGAGAGCTTCCCGGCGCTTGAGACCTGCACGATCGTCGTGCCGGTGCCCTGCCCGTTCTCCTTGGCACTTTCCTTGGCGTTGAAGTTGCTGATCAGCATCTGGCCCGCCTGGAGCTTGCCCACGCTGGTGGGCACGATCACGATCCCGTACGGATTGATATCGCCGTTGGCCGGGACGGTCGAAGCGACTTTGCTGATGTTCGTGAACTTGGCCAGGAACGGGCCAGAGCTTGCGCTCGTGGTCGCAGTATTCGCAGCGGCCGACGTACCGGGTGAGCTGCTGGTGCTGCTGGTGCTGCCGCAGCCGGCGACAGCCAGCGCAACGCCAACTAGAGCAAGGATCGATGTTCTGGGCACTGGTTGTCTCCTGTGGTCGGGGATCGGACGAGAGGGTTTTCTGATCGTGGTCTGACCCCACCGGAATCTCGCGATTCCTTGAGTAAGCTTTCGGCAGCGATCAGCGCACGGTCCGCCGTCGCGCGTTTTCTCTATGACTCCGCCCTCGCGGGATTCCTTCCCGGCGGAGCTCTCCAGTCTTCTCCGCGCCAGCGTGGCCTTCTGCTCTGAGCGCCCTCAGAACTGCTTGCGCTTGCGGCCTCGACGGCCAAGCTGCAGTCGCCGGCCTCGGTGCTGATGTCAGACCAGGATCACGTCGAGCTGCGCGCGCCACATCTAGCTGCCGTTTGGAGACGGCGCGATCTCGCCGCGGCCAGCTTGTTGCAGGTCGGCCGGCAAGGCCGCTTCGGCGGCACGAGCGAGTACGGTCAGGCCGATGCGCCAGCGGATGATCGCGGCGCGCTGGGCTGCCTGCGTATTGGGCAGGTCGGTGAGTTCGCCATCGGCGAGGCCGGCGACGAGCGCGCTCAGATAGGCGTCCTCGAACACGTAGGTGTTGGCGTAGCCGGCGTTGAGAGCGCGCAGCTGGGCGGTTGGCGGATCGACGGCCGCGATATCGACTGCGTAGGCCGCAAACCGCTGCTCTAGCCGGCCCATCCGCCGGGCGGCCTCGCTGGGCGTGATGCGTCGGTCGTGAAACGCCTCAAGGATCGGGTCGGCCCCGCCCAGGAGCTTGTTGACGGCGAGCCTGATCGGCTCGACTTCGCCCATATAGCGCTCGATCGCAGCCCGCCCAGTACGTTGCGTTGTGGCTGCCGACTCGGTTTGGCTCGCGCATCCGCCGAGCGCGACCGCGCACAAACAACTGGCGGCCAGCGCCCGGGGCCGGCTTGTCGCACCCACGAGCGCTGTGCCGCTGATCCAGCCGCGAGGGCTCAGTAGCCGTAGCCGCCGCCGCTGCTGAGGATTCTTCTGAGGAGCCGCCCGTGCTCGGCGCGGGTGCCGCCGGGGTGCTGCTTGTGCTCGTCGTGGGGGTGCTGTTGGAGCTGGTCGTGACGACGCTCCAGGTGCCTACGTCTTTGATCCCCTGACCCTTGGTTTCACCGGACTGCTGGTCCCCTGTAAACGTGTACAGCGGCTCGCCCTTATAGGTGACCTGCATGGTCCCTTCGGGGCGCTTCACGGTCCCGAGCGAGCCAACTTCACCGCTGGGAGCGCCGCTGGACGACGCGATGAGCGGATGCCACACGCCCACGCAGGCCGTGCTGGTGCAGATGAACTTGCCGTTCTGCTCGCCGCTGAGGTGATACAGCGTCATCCCGTGACTGTCAATCAGGATCGTGCCGAGCGAGTTGGAGGCGCTCTTCACGAGGACGGCGCTTGACGGGCTGCTGCTTGTCTGCGCGGCGGCCTGTGTGCCGGCGGCTGAGCTGGTCGTGTTGCTGGATGAGCTGCTGCCGCAGGCGGCGACCAGGAGCGATGCGGCGATTGCTGGGAGGGACAGCTTCAGTAGATGGCGCATGTGTTCACTCCTGTGAGGATTCGGCACCGCGCGGGCGCATGGGTCCTGCTGTGCTGGCGGGTCCTGCTGTGCTGGCAAAGGGTCCTGCTGTGCTGACAAAGGGTCCTGCTGTGCTGACAAAGGGTCCTGCTGTGCTGACAAAGACTCCGTGCAGGCGCTTTCCTTCCGGCCCTTCGCCGCTCGCCGAGCTGCCGGGAGGCGGGTGAGGTGCAAGCGCGATCGGCGTTGGCGCTACAGTCGCAGAGTGGGGAGAGCATCTCGGCGCCCTGAGGAGCCGCTCTTTCCGCCACCGCCAATGCGCACTCTGGACCCACAGTCGCTGACGCAACACGTGGATCGGCTCTATCGCGCCGCGTGGGCGTTGTGCGGCTCGCGCGAGGACGCCGAGGACTTGGTGCAGGAGACGTTTACACGGGTGCTGGCGAGGCCCCGAGTTCTCACCGGCGACGACGATCTGTACTACCTGATGCGCGTGCTGCGCAACACGTTCTTCACGAGCCGTCGCACCGCGAGCAGAAGACCGGTGACTGTGGCCACGCTCGAGGACGTCAACCCCGCCGATCCTCGGCAGCTGGGCGAGCCCGAGCAAGCGCTTGAGATGCAGGAGGTATACGCCACGATTGCGGGGCTTCCGGAGGATCGTCGCCTTGTGTTGGTGGCCGTGGACGTGCTCGGCCTCTCTTATAAGGAAGCTGCACGAGCATTGCGCGTGCGCGAGGCAACGATCACGACCAGGCTGTTCCGGGCACGCAAGCAGGTGGCTGAACGGCTCGCGCCCGTCGCGGACGGGGCTGGCGGCTCTGAGTCTGATTCCTCCGCGACGCGATCTTCAAAGCGAGGTTCTCCCGATCTCGAGGGCTCTCCTGCAACCCAGTGTCCACCAAACCAGACGGTCCGCGGGAATGAGACGCGGCCGGCCGGAGTCTTGCCCAGTAGAGGAACGCCATGACCGAGATGCCCTCCAACATCGAAGATGACCAACAGCGCATCGCCAAGCTGGTGGCGCTCATTCGACGCGCCCGCACCGCAATCGCTGCACCGACGGATCGACTCGCTCGTGGCCGGTCATGATGATCGTCGTCACGCACGTGGGCATCTCAGGCAGCGGCTCTCTTTGCCGGCTCTCGCCGGCGTGGGAGCGGTTGCCGTCGCGGCGGCCATCGTCCTTGCGATCGCGTTTGGCGGTGGCGGTGGCGGTGGCGGTGGCGGTGGCGGCACAGCCGCGCTGACCGTGGGCCAGACGGTTGCGCCGACCTTGCGCGCGGCGACGCTTCCGGCGCCGCGCGAGAGCCTCGCTCGTCACGCCCAGCTTGACGTCGCCGTCGACGGCGTGCCATTCCCGTATTGGGGTGAGCGCTTCGGTTGGCACAGCACCGGAGCACGCGCCGATCGGGTCGACGGGCGTACCGTCACGACGGTCTTCTACGCGAACAGCGGCGATCAGCGTGTCGGCTACGCGATCTTCGCCGGGGCTCCGATGCCCAAGACGGGTGGTGTTGTCAATTGGCGCGGCGGGGTGTCCTATCGGTTGTTCGAGGAGCATGGCGTTGCTGTGGTCACATGGCTGCGCGACGGTCACCTGTGCGTTGTCTCGGGCCGTGGCGTCTCCAGTGCCACGTTGTTGAGGTTGGCCAGTTGGAGCGAGGGCAATCCCACGGTCACCTGAGAGCGCGCGCCGACTGGTGCACAGAATCGATCGAGCTGCACGCGTGTCGGGCGGAAGAGTGGGATCGAGCGGCGCGCCTCAGATTGAGCCACACGCGTGTCAGGCGGAAGGTTCGCTGCGTTGTCGGTGTCTATAGGACATGAGATTCATTTGTCCCGCGACCTCGATACATCGGAGGAACCATGAAGCGACCATATGCCTTCCTGGCCGTCGCGCTTGTCGCCACGGCGAGCGTCGCGACGGTTGCGAGCGCTGAGCCTGGCACTCCCAGTGCACGCTCCGGCAGCACGGCCACCGTCCAACTTCGCCACACCAGTCTTGGCAGCATTCTCGTCAGTAGCTCAGGCCGGACGCTGTATGAGTTCACCAGGGATCGCGCCAACAAAAACAGCTGTACGGCGATCAAGGGATGCTCAAGTGTGGCCGTCGCTGAGGGCCAGCGGTAGGCCCACGGCTGGTTCCGGGCTCAAGGCTTCACTGCTTTCCACCTCTGGCGGACAGGTCACCTATGCCGGTCACCCGCTCTACCTCTACAGCGAGATAGCGGCCCAGGTAAGACTTCCTACGTTGGGGTCAAGCAGTTCGGTGGCGCGTGGTACGCGCTCAACGCTTCCGGCGGGGCGGTCAAAAGTTCGCCGGGTGGGGGTCATGTGGCCCGGCGGGGCGGTCAAGAGCTCGCCCCGCCATTGCGCTCGTCGCTAGTAGCCGTATTCAGGCGTGGGGCTGGGCGTGGTCGGTTTGGCGGGTGTCGCTGGGCTGGCGCCGCCGGTCGCGCTCAGCACATGCCAGGTACCGCCGAAGCTGTGGATGCTCTGACCGTTCGCCTCGCCCTTGGCTTGGTCGCCCGAGTAGCGATACAAGGGCAGCCCGCCGAGCGTGACCTGCAACACGCCATTGCTGCGCCGCAGAATTGCAAGATGGCCGTGCACACCAGGCCCGGCCAGGAGTTTGGTCTTGTTCGAGCGCACTGTCAGCGGCGGCCAAAACTTCAGGCATTCGCTGCTCTTGCACAACAGATGATGCGCGGTCTCCGGGCTCAGGGCGTAGAGCGTGCGCCCCTGCGCGTCGATAACGATCTGCTCACTGAGTGTCGAGTTCGATGCCGAGCTGACCGTCGCTGTGTTGCCGGTGGCAAGCGCCATCGTGGCCAGCGAGCCGGCAAACACCAGCGTGGCAGCCATGACTGTCATAAGCAGGCCCGAAGGTCGCCACCGCCGTCTCCGGGACGAGCGCGCTATCTGGTTCTGCTCGTGGCACTGTTCATCGAGTCTCCTCTGTTGTGGCCGTTGCCTACACTGACGCCTGAGCACCCACAACCTTCCGAGGCGCCGTTGCGTCGTCGGGTCCTGTGGGTGCCGGCGGCGAGACGATGTCTGTTCGCAGGCTTGCCGTCAGCACCTCTGCCGGTTGAGGTCGGGAGATGAAATAACCCTGTCCCGTTCTGGCAGCCGAGAGCGGTGAGTTGCTTCATGACGGCTTCGGTCTCGATGCCCTCGGCGACTACCGTCAATCCGAGGTTGCGGGCGAGGTCGATGATCGAGCGGACGATGGCCTCTGAGCGGGTGTCCTCGAGGATGCCGGTGATGAAAGACCTGTCGATCTTGAGCTCGTTTGCCGGAAGCATCGCCAAGTACTCGATCGAAGCGTTGCCCGTGCCGAAATCGTCGACGGAGACGCCGACGCCTGTGGCCCGCAGCGCTGCGAGCACGGCCACCGACCGTTGCGGGTCGATCATCGCTGCGCTCTCGGTGATCTCCACGATCAGCTTCTCGGGTGCGACTCGGTGTCGAGCGAGGAGCTGGCGATCTGCTGCGGGAGCACCGGATCGAGCAGATTGCGGGCGGACAGATTGACCGACATCTGCAGCGTGATCCCGAGCTTTCCCCAGGCGACAAGCTGGCCGAGCGCTTGGTCGATCAGGTGTAGCGCGAGCGGACCGATCAACGCCGTCTGCTCGATCAGCGGGATGAACTTCGCCGGAGCCAGCAGTCCGTGCGCCGGGTGATGCCAACGAACCAGTGCCTCCACTCCCATTACGTTTCGCGTCTGGAGGTCGATCTGCGGTTGGTAGTGGAGGATCGAGCTCACCGCGGCCGAGCGCTCCGCGAACCTGGCTGAGCAGCATCAGTCGCTCGGCATCGAAATGGTCGCACTCGGGCGAGTAGGCCTCGATACTGCTGCGACGAGACCTCGCGTGCGCGAGTGCCGCGTCGGCACGCTGCAGCAACTCGCTCGGTGTCTTGGCGTGCTCGCCGATCACCGCGACGCCGACACTTGCCTTGACGGCGACTTCGATCTCATCGAGGGCCATCGAGGGCTCGAGGCTCCTCTGTATAGCTGTCGCGGCGCCCAACGCGTCGGGAACGCCTTGCGCACCGCACAGAAGCACCGCAAATCCGTCGCCCGCGAGCCGCGTGATGACGACATCGTCTCCCAGAGTGGCGCGCAGGCGCTCGGCGACCTCGCGAAGCACGAGGTCGCCGTTGGCGCTGCCGAGCGTGTTGTTGATCTCGGTGAACCGGTCCAGGTCGATCAACAACACCGCGATAGCTCCGCCCCGCTTGTTGGCACTGACCGCATGCTCGACGCTCTCGATGAACAGGGTGCGGTTGGGCAGTCCGGTTAGCTGGTCATAACGCGCCAAACGGGCATTTTCCTCGGCGTGCTCACGCAATCGCCGTGAGGCGCGGGCAACGATCCGATAGAGGACGGCCCAAAGTAGGGCAAGGCCAACGGCGATCAGCGCGGCAATCATGCGCTTGTCGCGTGTAACCGCCGCCGCGATTGGCTTATAGCTCAGATAGATCTCAAAGACGCCAGCCGGCTGTGCCGATCCGTAGAAGCGCAGCGGCACGTAGACCTCGACCAGCTCGCCCAGCCCGACCTCGCTGGCAGTCTCGCTGTCCTCGCTGGGTGTGACCAGCGCGGCTGGGTGCGGCTTGCCGGCCAGAGCGTCGAGCAGGTCGTCACTGGGCGGGAGGGTCCGACCGATCAGCTTGTGATCGTCGGAGTAGATGACCTTGTCGTGAGCGTTCCAGATCTTGATTCGCGCGAGATCTTGCGTGACTGATCTTGTGCGTAGCTGGTCGTCCAGGACACGCACACCAGCTGGGCTCATCCCGTAGCGCAAATCGTGCGGCGTGAGACGAGGCTGAATCCCGATGCGCGCGATCAACTGCGCCGACTGGTCGGCATCGGCCAAGGACCGCTCGACGATCTGCCCTTGCAGGACGCGCGCGAGTATCAGCCCTAGTGCAACGATCGGGACGAGGCTCAGCAGGGCGACCTGTCGCGTCAGCGTCAGATGTCCTATCCACCGTCTCCCTCCGTGGAACGGGCGCATAGGCTTCTCTCGTCCGCAAGATCCTGATACTCAAGTTGGGAAATGGAAATCCCGACAGACTGTCGCCTGAATCTTCGGATTGAGGTCTTCGAGAAGGTCGGTGCAGCAGACTCTCTACCAGCCGAAGGTCGGACGGCGCCGCTTTTGCGAAGGCTCGTGCCCAGAAGGGAGTGAGTGTGGTCAGGCGCTCGTCGGTGCCGGCAACCACTGTGCCGGCAGTGTGCCTGCGGGGACTTCGCCTGCCTGCGGCTCGAACCAGCGCGTGAGGCTCTGCGCCTTGTGCCCTTCGATAAGCGGGCGTACGTCCGCGATCGTCATCAGCAGCCGGATCGAGCTGCCGATCTGCAGGTCGGCAGCGTTGGGCTGCTCGCCGCCAAGCACGCCGTCTGCGATCCAGGCGTCGATGTGCTCCAGCTGCGCGGGAAGCGCCGCAAGGTCGGTCTTCGCTTTCTCGTCGTCGGCCTTGTTGCGCTTGGCCATCAGCTTGGCTGTCAGCGGTAGCGCAGGGCGCAGTAGCGGGCGTGGGAGCGGCAGCTTCGTGTCGCCCGCATAACTCTCCATGGAGGCGGCGTCGCGCAGCCATGCCGCGTCCAGGATGCGCCGCGGCACGCTCTGCAACACCTCGTCGCCCCAGCGCTCGGCCTCCAATACTCGTGCGCGTGCCACGGCGTCCGACAGCGGTGGCAGCAACGGCGGCTCAGGCGCGAGCGCGTCGAGGCGGCGCATGATCGTGCGCGAGCCCGCCAGGCGCTCACCGTCGATGCGCAAGCCTGGCACTGTGTTGCCTCCGTAGCGCAACGGGCCGATCGCCAGCTGGGAGAGTGGCAGCAAGTCGATGCGCCGATAGTCAATCGACTTCAGTCGCAACGCTACCTCGACGGCCGCGCACGGGTGCGATCCCGGCAGCGCATACAGCTTTACGTTCATGTACCGGAGCATAGGCCCTATTGCTCTGTTCATGCGTCCTGGCTGGCTCGCCGACCAGGACGCTGGGGCGGTGCGGAAAGGGCAGCGTCGTGGGGGACGAGGCGGTACAGCGTTTGGAGTACGGCGTGGCGAGGAAGGGCGGCGTGGCGGGGGAGAGGGCGGCGTGGCGGGGGAGAGGGCGGCGTGGCGGGAGAGGGGGCGGCGTGGCGAGGAAGGACGCCGCAGCGGGGTCAGCGCAGCAGCGGCGCGCTAGGCCCATAATCCTCGGCCATGCTGCTTGTCGTGGACGTTGGCAACACCCAAACGCATTTCGGCACCTTCGAAGGCGAAGAGCTGCTCGAGCATTGGCGCTTTGCCACGGTGCGCGAGTCGACCGCCGACCAGCTCGGTGCCGCGTTGCGCAACCTGCTGGAGCTGCGTGGGCTGTCCTTCGATGATCTATCGACCTCGATCGTGTCCTCCACTGTTCCCCACCTTGAGCCCGAATGGACCGCGATGGCCGCGCGCTATCTCGGCCACGAGATGCTCGTCGTTGGTCCTGGTCTGAAGACGGGCATGGCGATCCGCTACGACAACCCGCGCGAGATCGGTGCCGACCGGCTCGTTAACGCCGTCGCCTTGCGCGCGCGCTTCGGCGGGCCCGCCGTGTGCGTGGACTTCGGCACCGCCACCACTTTCGACGTCCTCAGCGCCGCCGGCGAGTACGTCGGCGGCTCCTTGATGACCGGCATGGAGATTTCCCTGGACGCGCTCACCGAGCGCGGCGCGCGGTTGCCGAAGGTGGAGCTTGCCCCGCCGAAGAGCGTGATCGCCAAGAACACGATCGACGCGATCCGCTCGGGGGTCATATTCGGCTACGCCGGCGCCGTCGACGCGATTCTGCGCCGCATCTACGACGAGCTCGGCGCGCGCGTCGCGGTCGTCGCGACCGGCGGTCTCGGGCACCTGGTCGTGCCCTTTACCGAGGAGATCGACGAGGTCGATGATCTGCTCACGCTCACCGGATTGCGCCTCATCCATGAGATGAACACGGTGTAAGCGCCCCAAACCCAGCGCGCCGAAGTTGGCGGGGGAGACGCACAGTTGGCTCGATCGGTAGCCAACGGCGCGCGAATACCGCGGGTACGAACGACGATCCCACAATAATGGGCTTATGACAACGCATGCCCGTCTCACAGACCCCTGGCAGCTCGGCCCTCTGAGCGTCCCCAACCGCGTGATGCTCGCCCCGTTGGCCGGCATCGGCAACTGGTTCGTGCGCCTGCAGGCCAAGCGCCACGGCGCCGGTATGGCGGTCTCGGAGATGCTCTCCTCGCACGCAATCTTCCATGGCAACGAGCGCACGTGTGTGGAGATGTTGCGCATCGACAGGCGCGAGCGGGAGTACGAGGGCCCGATCTCGATCCAGCTTTTCGGGCAGGATCCGGCCGTCATGCGTGTCGCGGCCAGAGAGGTCGCCAGAGCCGGCGCCGACGCAATCGACCTGAACATGGGCTGTCCGGTACCGAAGGTCTGCAAGACCGGCGCCGGCGCAGCGCTGCTCGATGACCCGGACGTCGCGGTCGCTGTGGCGAGCGCCGCCCGCGAGGGCAGCGGTCTGCCCGTCACCGTCAAGCTGCGCTCCGGTCGACGCCCTGGAGATACAAGCGGCTTCGACCTTGCTCATCGCCTTGTGCAAGAAGCGGGAGTAGCGGCGATCGCCTTTCATCCGCGCTCGGCTGCCGTCCACCACAAAGGCGTACCCGACTACGCCTTGGCTGCCCGCCTCGTGCGCGAGTTGGATGCGCCGGTGATTCTCACGGGCGGCCTGCACGACCCGCCATCCACGCTCAGTGCCTTCGATCAGACCGGCGCCAGTGCGGTGATGCTCGCGCGCGGCTCGCTCGGCAACCCCTGGCTGTTCGAGCAGTTGCTTGGCTTGCGTGAGGATGCGCCGACGCGCGCCGAGGTCCTGGCTGAGCTCGACTGGACGATCGACCGTGCGGTCGAGCACCTCGGCCGGCCGCGAGCCACACGTTACCTGCGCAAGTTCTACCCGTGGTACGTCGCTCGCCTGGGTCTCGCGAAGCCTCAAGCCAAGGCTTTGGGAGAGTCCCTGCAAAGAGCCGCCAGCTTGGATGACGCTCGCTATACTGCTGCGCTCGCCGCCCACCCGACGGCGACAGTCCCTGCCTGAAACGCAGGGATTTCCTTATTCCAAACCAACCTCGCGGAGTCAGTTCCCGCCCACCATATGCCGAAGGACGTCATCCTCACTCCCGAAGGGCTGGAGAAGCTCCAAGAGGAGCTCGAGCTGCTCTCGACCGCCAAGCGCCGCGAGGTGGCTCAGCGAATCAAGGAGGCACGCGAGTTCGGCGACATCACCGAGAACTCCGAGTACGACGACGCCAAGAACGAGCAGGCCATGCTCGAGAGCCGAATCGCCACCTTGCAGGAGAAGCTGCGCATGGCGAGCGTGATCGACTCCGCTGAGATCTCGACCGACGTCGTGGGCGTTGGCTCGGTCGTACACGTCAAGGATGAAAAGACCGGCAAGTCGGTCAAGTACACGATCGTCGGCTCGGCAGAGGCCAACCCGCAGGAGGCCAAGCTCTCCAACGAGTCGCCGGTCGGGCGGGCTTTGATCGGGCGCAAGCGCAACGAGGTAGTTGCCGTGCAGGTTCCGCGCGGACCGGCCCGTAAGCTCAAGATCACAAAGATCGACATCGGGCTCAAATAGGCCTGCACGTGGCCGGGTCCGGGACAAGCGGGCTGTCGGCTGGGGGTGCTGACCTATTTTTTTGACGATTTACTATGGTGACTACATATCGTAGTCGCCATGGTATTTGTATGAAAAACAGTACACCACCACACACTGCCCGTCCCCCACTCCGTCGTGGCTGAGACGGATTCCCCTGACGACTCTCAGGCTCAGGGCCACGGCCTGCCGGAGCTGATCGCCGAGCGTCGGGCCAAGGCGCGACGGCTGCGCGACGCCGGGATCGAGATCGCCCCTTACGCCTTTCCAGGCGTCGAGCCGGTCGCGGAGGTACGCGCCGCTTACGAGCACTTGGAGGTGGGCCAGGAGACCGAGGATCGCCACCGCGTGGCCGGGCGCATCGCAGCGCGCCGCGGCGCCGGCAAGGCGGCTTTTCTCGACTTGGTCGATCGCAGCGGCAAGATCCAGTTGCACGCGCGCGCGGACGTGCTTGGCGTGGACACGCTCAAGCAACTGCTCTCGCTCGACCTCGGCGACCTACTCGGCGTTGACGGTGCACCTTTGCGCAGTCGTCACGGTGAGCTGACCCTACGTGTAGATGACTTTCAAATTCTCGGCAAGGCATTGCGCCCGCCGCCCGACAAGCACGCGGGCCTGGTCGATGTCGAGACGCGCCAGCGCCGCCGCGAGCTGGACCTAATCGCAAACGAGGAGGCACGCAAGCTGTTCGCCGACCGCGCCCGCATCGTCTCGGCCGTGCGTGCGTACCTGGACGCAGAGGACTTCCTGGAGGTCGAGACGCCTGTCCTTCAGCCGCTCTACGGCGGTGCCATGGCACGTCCGTTCACAACCCACCACAACGCTTTGGATCGCGAGCTGTACCTGCGCATCGCCACCGAGCTGTACCTGAAGCGGTTGATCGTCGGTGGGCTGGAGCGCGTGTACGAGCTCGGCAAGAACTTCCGCAACGAGGGCCTCGACACCAAGCACAACCCGGAGTTCACGGTGGTCGAGTGGTATGAGGCCTACGCCGACTACAGCGACGAGGCTGCACGCCTGGAGGCGATGGTGGCGGGTGCGGCTGCCGCGGTCGGCTACAAGGGCGAGCTGGACTTCAAGGCCCCCTGGCAGCGGGTGCGTTTCACGGAAGCCGTCCTGCAGGCCACTGGCATTGACCTGCGCGCCCATCGCGAGACCTCGGCGCTTGTCGGCGCGATCGCCGAGCGCGACCTGGGCATGCCCACCGACGGGCTCACTTGGGCCCAGTTGGCCGACGACCTGCTCTCCAAGTTCGTGGAGCCAAATCTGATCCAGCCGACGTTTGTGCTCGACTATCCGATCGAGCTGTCGCCGCTCGCGCGCGCGCATCGATCCGAGGAGGGTCTCGCCGAGCGCTGGGAGGCGTTTGCCGGAGGCATGGAGATTGCCAACGCCTTCTCCGAGCTGACCGATCCAGACGAGCAGCGTGAGCGCTTCGAGGCGCAGGCGCGCTTGGCGCTCGCCGGCGACGAGGAGACCCAGCCCCACGACGAGCTGTTCCTGGAAGCGCTCGAGCAGGGCATGCCTCCGACGGGTGGCGTCGGCCTAGGCATCGACCGGCTCGTGATGTTGCTCACGGAACGGACTTCGATCCGCGAGGTCGTGCTGTTCCCGGCGATGCGCAGCTGATCTTGTTCCGGACGGTGCATGCACCGTCCGGCGGGGACGTGCATGCACGTCCCCGCGCAGGGCCGCATGCGGCCCTGCTGACGCGCCGCATGCGGCGCGTCTTCGATAGGCGCGTGCGCCTATCGAAGGGCCGCACATGTGCGGCCCGTACAACATTGCCCCCAGCGCAACTCGCGCATGCGCGGCGGTCTTTTAGGGCATGCACATCCAACGCCGGCAGGGCGGCATCGGGGGGCCGGATACCCGGTTGGTAGACTGCCTGAAAGGCGCCACAGGACCGTAAGCGCGAGGCTTGCGCTCCGCACAGGAAGGACGTACCCCATGTTCGAGCGATTCACAGAACGGGCCCGGCAGGTCGTCGTTCTCGCGCAGGAGGAGGCGCGTACGCTCAAGCACAACTACATCGGCACGGAGCACATCCTGCTCGGCTTGCTGCGCGAGGAGGAGGGCTTGGCCGCGCGTGTGCTCGAGTCCCTCGACATCACCGTCGAGCGTGTGCGTGCCCAGGTGGTCCGTATCGTTGGCTCGGGTGAGGAGGTCACGTCCGGGCAGATCCCGTTCACGCCGCGCGCCAAGAAGGTCTTGGAGCTGGCTCTGCGCGAGGCTTTGTCGCTGGGCCACAACTACATCGGCACGGAGCACATCCTGCTCGGCTTGGTGCGCGAGAACGAGGGCGTCGCGGCCCGCATCCTGCTCGACTTCGACGCCGACTCCGAGAAGATCCGCAACGAGGTCATCCGCATGCTCTCCGGCCCAGGCGGCCGTCGTCAGGGTTCAGGCGCCGGCGCAGGCTCGGGCTCCGGTCCAGGCGAGGGTAAGAAGTCCTCGAAGTTGCTCGACCAGTTCGGGCGCAACTTGACCAAGCTCGCCGCCGAGGGTAAGCTCGACCCCGTTGTCGGGCGCGAGACCGAGATCGAGCGGATCATGCAAATCCTCTCGCGGCGCACCAAGAACAACCCGGTTCTGATCGGCGAGCCTGGTGTGGGCAAGACCGCGGTGGTCGAGGGCCTGGCCCAGCGCATCACCAACTCCGATGTGCCGGAGCTCTTGAAGAACAAGCAGATTTACACGCTCGACCTGGCGGCTCTGGTTGCCGGCTCGAAGTACCGCGGCGAGTTCGAGGAGCGCTTGAAGAAGGTGATGAAGGAGATCACCCAGCGCGGCGACATCATCCTGTTCATCGACGAGCTCCACAACCTGGTGGGAGCCGGTGCGGCAGAGGGTGCGATCGACGCCGCCTCGATCCTCAAGCCGGCGCTCGCGCGCGGTGAGCTACAGACGATCGGCGCGACCACGCTGGATGAGTACCGCAAGTACCTGGAGCGCGACTCGGCTTTGGAGCGTCGCTTCCAGCAGATCCGTGTGGAGGAGCCGACGATCGAGCAGACCGTCGAAATCCTCAAGGGCCTGCGTGATCGCTACGAGCAACACCACAAGGTGCAGATCACAGACGAGGCATTGCAGGCCGCGGCCGACCTTGCCTACCGTTACATCTCAGACCGCTTCTTGCCGGACAAGGCGATCGACCTGATTGACGAGGCGGCTTCGCGCATGCGCATCAAGTCGATGACCTCTCCGCCGGCGAACCGCGAGTTCGAAGAGGAGATCGAATCGACGCGTCGCGAGAAGGAGGCGGCGATCGAGGCCCAAGAATTCGAGAAGGCGGCTGCCCTGCGCGACGAGGAGCGCAAGCTGGCGGGCAAGAAGCGCGAGCTCGAGGAAGAGTGGGAGTCCGGCGAGTCCGTCGAGCGCCCGGCGATCGGCGAGGAGGAGATCGCCGACATCGTCTCGATGTGGACCGGCATCCCCGTCTTCAAGCTGACCGAGGCCGAGACGCAGAAGCTGATGCGCATGGAGGAGGAACTGCATAAGCGCGTGATTGGCCAGCACCCGGCGATCGAGGTCATCTCCAAGGCGATCCGCCGCTCGCGCGCGGGCTTGAAGGACCCAAAAAGGCCGACAGGCTCGTTCATCTTCCTTGGCCCCTCGGGGGTCGGCAAGACCGAGCTGGCGCGAACTTTGGCCGAGTTCTTGTTCGGTGACGACGAAGCGATGATCCGCATCGACATGTCCGAGTACATGGAGAAGCACGCTGTCTCGCGCCTGGTCGGCTCGCCCCCAGGCTATATCGGCTACGACGAGGGCGGCCAGCTCACCGAGGCTGTGCGCCGCAAGCCCTACTCCGTGCTGCTCTTGGACGAGATCGAGAAGGCCCACCCCGATGTCTTCAACATCCTGCTGCAGATCCTTGAGGACGGCCGTTTGACCGACGCCCAAGGGCGCACCGTGGACTTCCGCCATGCGATTGTGATCATGACCTCCAACATCGGCGCCGCGGAGATCGCGCGCAACACGCCGCTCGGCTTCGCTGTCTCCGACGACGAGACCGGGATCACCTATGACGACATGAAGAATCGCATCATGGGTGAGCTCAAGAAGGTCTTCCGCCCTGAGTTCCTCAACCGCATCGACGACGTGATCGTCTTCCACAAGCTGCAGAAGGAGGAGATCCGCCAGATCGTCGAGCTCTTGTTGGTACGTATCCGCGAGTCTATGGCTGAACGCGAGCTACAGCTCGAGCTGACCGATCCCGCCAAGGACCTGCTCGTCGAGAAGGGCTGGGACCCTGCGATGGGCGCACGTCCACTGCGCCGCGCGATCCAACGCTACATCGAGGACCCTCTGGCCGACTTTGTGTTGCGCGAGCAGCTGATGCCAGGCGCCACGGTCGTAGTTGACCCAGCCCCCGAGGGCGACGACAGCGAGGTGCGCCTCACGATCGTCAAGCCCAAGAAGGCAAAGACCCCTGTAGGGGTAGGCGCTGGTGGCGGCGAGGACGAGCCGGGTGCAGGTCTGCCCGCGGGCGAGGACATCCACCATGACGACGAGCACCCGGCCGAGCCGTAGGCTCAAGCAAAGCTGAGCAGCCCACCCCGCACAGCCGATGTCGGATCAGCCGACACAAGCAGCAGCGCTGATGCTGAGCATGTGCAGGTGAGCATCGCGCCGATGACGGCCGAGGACTGGCCCGCGGTGGCTCGTATATATCGCGCGGGCATCGCCGCTGGAAATGCGACGTTCGAGCACGTCGTCCCTGAATGGGAGCCGTGGCGCGCGGCGCGCCTGGAGGAGCCCTGCTGGTCGCTCGTGGAGAGCGGGAACGTGCTCGGCTGGGCGGCGCTCACGCCCGTCTCGAGTCGTCCGGTCTATCGCGGCGTCGCGGAGGTCAGCGTCTACGTCGATCCTGACCATGCGCGTCGCGGAATCGGCCGAGCGCTGCTCGCCAGCGCTCGTCGACGCCTCCGAGCGCGCCGGCATATGGACGCTACGGGCAGGGATCTTCCCGGAGAACGAGGCATCGATCCGCTGCATGAGAGCTGTGGCTTTCGTGTGCTTGGAACGCACCAGCGGATGGGTCAGATGCCTGACGGCCGCTGGCGCGATGTGGTGCTCTACGAGCGCCGCAGCGAGGTGGTCGGTCGCGCTTGACCGGGCCCTGGTTGTTGGTCTTTTCTATCGGAATGCCCCCCGCGCGCGCAGGGGGCATTGCGAATTTGGAAGATCGCAGACGACGCATGCTCTGGATGTCCCAAGTCGATGTATCGGCGCAGAGAACCGTCGGGGGCGACGCGTAACCTGAGCCGATGGCTCGAGCTCAAACCGTCCATATCTGCTCGCAGTGCGGGCTCTTCTCTGCCCAATGGCATGGACAGTGTCCAGGGTGCGGGGTATGGAACGCACTGGTTGAGGAGCGCTCGGCGGGGGGTGGTGGGGATCATCGTCGAAATGGTGTGCCACGCGCGCGCGCGGGGGGCATTGGCGCACCGCTGGTAGCGCTCTCGCAGGTGGCGAGCGCTCCGCTGGCTCGATTGCAGACGGGCATCGGCGAGCTTGACCGCGTGCTCGGGGGCGGGCTCGTGCCAGGCTCGCTGGTGCTGCTTGGTGGCTCGCCGGGTATCGGCAAGTCGACGCTCACCAACATGGCGCTAGGCAACATTGCAGGGGCCGGGCACAAGACGCTTTATGTGAGCGGTGAGGAGTCCGCCGAGCAGGTGCGTCTGCGCGCCGAGCGGCTGTCCCCGAGTGCTCTGGAGGTGCCGGTGCTTGCCGAGTGCGACCTCGATGCTGTGCTCGACACGATCGCCGCCCATGCTCCAAGCGTTTGTGTGATCGACTCAGTGCAGACGCTACGCAGTGCGGAGCTCTCCGGAGCACCGGGCTCGGTTGGCCAGGTGCGCGAGGTGGCCGTTCGCATCATGGATGTCGCCAAGGCACGCTCGATAGCGGTCGTGCTCGTCGGACACGTCACCAAGGATGGCGCGCTCGCCGGGCCACGTGTGCTCGAGCATCTGGTCGACTGCGTGCTGCAGTTCGAGGGCGAGCGCGAGCGCCCGTATCGCGAGTTGCGCGCGCTGAAGAACCGCTTCGGCTCGACCAACGAGGCGGGTCTGTTCGAGATGCGCCAGGGTGGGCTGGTAGAGGTGCTCGACGCCTCAGCTCGTTTCGTCGCTGAGGCCACGCGTGCGCCCGGCAGCGTGGTGCTCGCCGCGATGGAGGGCTCGCGGCCGCTGCTTGTCGAGGTACAGGCGCTAGTTGCTCCTTCCGAGCTCGAGCAGCCGCGGCGCGTGGTGTCAGGCCTGGACCGCAATCGACTTGCGCTCGTGCTCGCGATCCTCGGTCGCCACGGGGGTATCGGCGTCGGCGGCCACGACGTGTTCGTCAACGTCGTCGGCGGTGTGCGTGTAGACGAGCCAGGGGTGGATCTGGCGATAGCGCTCGCAGTCTCCTCGGCGGCCAAGGGCGTGGCGCTGAACGGCTCGCCATGCGGCTGCTTCGGCGAGCTCGGCCTCACTGGCGAGCTGCGTTGGGTCGGCCACCCCGAGCGACGCTTGGCAGAGGCCGCCAGACATGGCCTCTCAGGCGTGCATGCGCCCGCTGGCAGCGGCGAGGGGGCACGTGAGGCTTGCACACTGCGCGAGGCGTTGGCAGCGGCTCTTCCCGCCGGTGCGCGTCGTCCCGCGCGCGCCGCGTAGGGCGAACATACGATGCTTTCGTCCAGGTCCGAGTGTGGCCGGGCCGATTCGTTCCCTTAGAACACGTTAGGGAGGCGATAAAAAAAGCCTAAATGCCCTAGAATGTCCAGTTGTGGCCTCACGATCCGGCGAAGAATTCGACACGGACGCGCGACCCGAGCCCGGTCTGGTCAGGGCCCTGGAGATGGTCGCTCCCGGCACAGCTCTGCGGGAGGGGATTGAGAGCATCCTGCACGCTCGCACAGGTGGTCTGATCGTGATCGGTGATCCGGAGGAGCTCAGCTTCCTCTTCTCGGGCGGTATCAAGCTCGACATCGACTACACCCCGGCCTTCCTCTACCAGGTAGCCAAGATGGACGGCGCGATCATCGTCAGCACCAACGCGACCAAGATCGCGATGGCAAATGTGCAGCTGATGCCCGACCCGACGATCCTCTCGCACGAGACCGGCACGCGCCACCGTACCGCCGAGCGCGTCTCCAAGCAAACAGATGCGCTGGTGATAGCGATCTCGCAGCGGCGCGAGGTGGTCTCTCTCTACGTGGACGGGGCCAAGTACATCCTCGAAGACATCACCGTCGTGCTCTCCAAGGCCAACCAGGCGCTGGCCACACTCGACAAGTATCGCCAGCGCCTCGATCAAGTATCCACGCGGCTCACTGCGCTCGAGTTCGAGGGGGGTGTGACGCTGCACGACGTGCTCACGGTGTTGCAGCGCTCGGAGCTCGTCACACGCATGGCTGTTGAGATTGAGCGCTACATCGTCGAGCTCGGCAGCGAGGGGCGATTGATCGAGATGCAATTGGAGGAGACGATCCTCGGCACCACCGCCGAGAAGGCAGCACTTGTGCAGGACTACCTGGCCGACTACGGCGACGAGGCGTTCGCCTCGTCGCTCGACCAGATCGGTCGCCTGGCCCACCAGGATCTGCTCGACTTCGGGCGCATCGCCGAGTTGCTCGGCTATGACCGCAAGCTCAACACGCTTGACTACCCGGTCTCGCCGCGCGGCCACCGCATCCTTGGTCGCATCCCGCGCCTGCCGAAGCTGGTGGTCACGCAGATCGTCACTGAATTTGGCGGACTTGACGAGCTCTTGGCGGCGACCGACGCCGAGCTCGAGGCGGTCGAGGGAGTGGGGGAAATACGGGCAAAGGACATCCGCGAGGGCCTTCGCCGACTGCAGGAGATCAATCTCGTGGATCGCTACCTACAGACTTGACTTGACCCACAGCCGGTCCGTGGCCGGCCCAGACACAAAGGCCGGTCCCCATTGCCGGCGCGACGAAGGAGGACACCATCCCAGTATCAACAGTTGATGAGACATCGTTCATTGAGGAGCTCGAGGCGACCCGCGAGGTCGAGTGCATCGAGTTTGAGCTCGGCGACCACGTCGTGTACCCCCATCACGGCGCAGGCAAGGTTCTGAGCAAGGAGGACATGGAGGTACTTGGCACCACACGTGAGTATCTGACGATCAAGATCCTTCACAACGACATGACCGTCAAGGTCCCCACCGAGAATGCGGCCCTGGCGGGCCTACGCCGCGTGATCGACGAAGAAACGGTCAAGAAGGTTCTGGATGTCCTCACCGCCGAGGTGTCCGAGATGCCAAAGAACTGGAACCGGCGCTTCAAGCACAACCGCGACAAGATCAAGACGGGCGACATCTACGAGCTCGCCGAGGTTGTCCGCAACCTGTCGCTGCGTGAGAGTGAAAAGGGTCTGTCCACAGGCGAGAAGCAGATGTACACGCGCGCAAAGAAGATCCTCGCCTCAGAGCTCATGTACGCGCTCGACAAGGACGAGGACGAGGCTGAGTCCTACCTGGACGAGCTGCTCGCGAACTCCGCGTCGAGTCAGCTGGCCGTAGCCGGCAAGTAACACCGCTTGGCCGTCGCACTGATCGTTGCCGCCGGGCTCGGCGAGCGTCTTGGAGCATCACGTCCCAAGGCGCTCGTCGAACTTGCGGGGCGGCCACTGTGGGAGTGGAGCCTGCACACGCTCCGGGAAGCGGCGAGCATCGAGAGGATCGTGATCGCGACGCCACCCGCGCATGAGAGCGAAGGCGCAACCGGGGACTGTCGATCGGCCTGCCGTCCTCGCTGGACGCGATCGCCGTCAAAGGCGGCGCGACACGCTCGGAGTCTGTGCGCCTAGCGCTAGCGGCTGTCGGAGATGGGCAGGACTCGGATCTGGTGCTAGTGCACGACGCTGCGCGTCCGCTACTCACCGTCGAGCTGATTGAGGCGACGCTTACGGCCGCCGAAGGCAAGGGGGTCGATGCCGCGATTGCCGCCACTCCTGTCACTGACACCATCAAGCAGGCCGACGGCGAGGGCGTGGTGAGGCAAACGCTCGATCGCGCCGGCCTGTGGGCGGTGCAGACGCCGCAGGTGTTTCGCCGCGGCGCATTGGAGCGCGCTTTGGATGTCCCACGCGAAGTGCTCGCTGGGGCCACCGACGACGCGTCGCTCGTGGAGCGCGCCGGAGGGCGGGTCGTGGTGGTACCGGCGCCGAAGGACAACCTGAAGGTGACCACCGCGCTCGACCTGGAGCTTGCCGAGCTGCTGCTGGCGCGGCGTGAGAGTTAGCGCTCGACAGGCCGCTGCTTCTCCTCATGGCAGGTCCATCCGGTCTGTACGAGACGGGCCGACCCCGGACTTCGAGCTCGTGATAGCTACCCTGGCGTGGCCCACGATTATGAGGATCCCGACCGACTGAAAAGAATGCTCACCGACTACCACCTACACCTGCGTCCCGACGAGCTCGGCGCGACGCCTGCCGAGTTCTTCACGCAGACAAATGTCCAGCGCTATCGCGATACGGCAAGTGAGCGCGATATCTCAGAGCTGGGCGTGTCCGAGCACATCTACCGCTTCGAGCAGGCGCTCGATGTTTGGCAGCATCCGCTGTGGCGCGAATTCGCGCGCGACGACATGGACGAGTACACCAGCTTCGTGCGTGAGGAGACCGACCTGCGCCTGGGGATCGAGGCTGACTTCATCCCAGGTGCGGAGGACCGCCTCGCCAACCTGCTGGAGGCGCGCGACTTCGACTACGTCGTCGGCTCCGTGCACTTTCTACGCGATCACGCTCTGGACATGGACGACTACAGCGTGTGGGGCACCGGACGCAGCGCCGAGGACATCTGGCGTGCTTACTTCCTGGCGCTCGGCGAGGCAGCTCGTAGCGGCCTATTCGACATCCTCGCGCACCCGGACTTGGTCAAGGTCTGGGGTCGCCAACGCCCATTGCCAGATGGCGATCTGCGCCGCTACTACGAGCTTGCGCTCGACGGGATCGCCGAGTCGGGCGTCGCTATCGAGGTGTCGACCGCCGGATTGCGCAAGCACGCTCAGGAGATCTACCCCGCGCCGGCGTTGCTTCGGATGTGCGTGGAAGCGGGTGCGCCAGTGGCGCTGTCGAGCGACGCCCACCAGCCGCAGGACGTCGGTGCCGACTACGACCGTGCGCTGGAGTTGTTCGAGAGCGTCGGGGTCAGCGAGCTGTGCGTGTTCGAGCGCCGCGAGCGCCGCCTGGAGCCGATCACCCCTGCTGTGGGCGCCCCTGATGACACCCAATTGGGGGCAGGCGGGGGACAGACCTCCCATAACGGGGGACAGGCAAGCGGCGCGGGTGTGATGTGACCCTGACCGGCATCGGTTACGACTCCCACCGACTGATCGCGGGTCGCCCACTGATTCTCGGTGGCGTTGAGATCCCCGGTGAGCTGGGCTTGGACGGTCACTCCGACGCCGACGTGCTCACCCACGCGGTGATCGACGCGCTGCTGGGCGCTGCCGGCCTCGGTGACATCGGCGAGCACTTCCCCGACAGCGACGAGCGCTACCGCGACGCCGACTCGATCGAGCTGCTGGAGACCGTGCTCCCGCGTGTCGTCGCACAGGGTTTGGAGCTGGTCAACGTCGACAGCACCGTCGTGATGGAGCGCCCCAAGCTCGGTCCGCACCGTGAGGCGATCCGCGAGCGACTGGCAGTTGCGCTCGGCCTCGCACCCGGGCGCGTCAACGTGAAGGCCACCACGGGCGAGGGGATCGGCTTCGTCGGGCGCGGGGAGGGCGTAGCGGCGCTCGCGGTCGTCTCGCTGCGCATAGCCGACTAAGGAGACTCGTCCCGTCGCAAGTGGGCGCAGGCGAGATGCTTGAAGGCTCGCCTGCGCCCCTGGACGCTACTGTTGCTCGGCTATGCGAGAGATCCAGCTACACGACACGCGCAGCGGGGAGCGGGTGCCGCTGCGTCCGCGCGACCCCGGCCGGGTGGGGATCTACGCGTGCGGGCCAACCGTTTACTCGCGCATTCACATCGGCAACGCGCGTCCGTTCGTCGTGTTCAGCGTACTCAAGCGGTTTCTGCAACACGAGGGCTACGAGGTGGCTTTTGTCGCGAACGTCACCGACGTCAACGACAAGATCTACGACGCCGCGCGGGCGCAGGGTCGTCCCAGCACCGAGTTGGCGGTGGAGATGACCGCCAACTACGTTGCGGACACAGACGCGCTGGGCCTCGGACGCCCTGATCGTGAGCCGCTCGCGTCGCAGACGATGGACGCGATCGTCTCCTACATTCGTGACCTGGTCGACTCCGGCCACGCGTACGAGAGCGGCGGCGACGTGTTCTTCAGGGTCCGCTCCGACACCGGCTACGGCTCGCTCTCGCACCGTCGCGTCGAGGACCTTGACCAAGGCGAAGGCGTGGAAGGCTCCGAGCGCAAGGAGGATCCGCTCGACTTTGCCCTGTGGAAGGCGCGTAAGCCCGACGAGGACGCTTGGTGGCCCTCGCCGTGGGGCGACGGTCGTCCCGGCTGGCACATCGAGTGCTCGGCGATGGCCGAGGAGGCCCTCGGCGTGGGCTTTGACATTCACGGTGGCGGCTCGGACCTGCTGTTCCCCCACCACGAGAACGAGGCCGCACAAACGCGCTCCGCGCGCGGCACCGAGCTCGCGCGGATCTGGATGCACAATGGGATGATCCAGCTCACCGGCGAGAAGATGGCAAAGTCGGTCGGCAACATCGCGCTGCTGCATGAGGTGATCGAGCGCTACGGTCGTGACGCGGTCGTGATGTATCTGATAACCGGTCACTACCGCCAGCCGCTGGCTTTCGGAGAGGCGGAGCTGGATCAAGCTCGCACGAATGTCGGTCGAATCCGGGAAGCGGGTCGTCGGCTCGGCTCCGGCGCAGCTGTCTATCGCGGTCCTGGAGACGAGGAACACCTGCGCTCGTTTCGCGACGGCTTCTTCCATTCGCTGGCTAACGACTTTAATACGCCCGGAGCTCTAGCCCACCTGTACGAGTGGATTCGGGGTGCAGGTCACCTTGGTGTGGAAGGCGACGCTGACCTTGGCGAGATGCTGGGGGTACTCGGTCTCGACGGGTTGCTTGCACCGGTAGCCGAGGCTCCCGCTGAGGTATTCGATCTTGCCCAGCGGCGTGAGCGGGCGAGGGCCGAGCGCGATTTCACGACATCCGACAAGCTGCGCGAGGAGATCGCCGAGTCTGGCTGGGAGGTGCGGGACGGCCCGTCGGGTCCCGAACTGCTGCCGCTCACGCGCTCGTGATCGTCTACGGGCGCAACTCGGTGCGTGAGGCGTTGCGCGGGCGCCGCGCTCATAGCGTCGCTCGAGTGTGGGCGACCCCAAGCGCTGCACACGAGCCTTGGCTGACCGGTGTCGAGACGAAGGCGTGCGCCACGGATGAGCTGGAGCGTCTCTGCGGCTCATCCGCTCACCAGGGTGTCTGCGCGGAGGCGGGCGGCTATCCGTACGTCGGGGCACCCGAGCTCTTGGCCGTCGATTCGCCTCTGATCGTGGCGCTCGACCAGGTCCAGGACCCGCAGAACCTCGGCTCGATCTGCCGCACGGCGGAGTGCGCCGGAGTCACGGGTGTAGTCATCCCCGAGCGTCGCGCGGCCGAGGTGACCCCGGCCGTCTGCAAGGCCTCGGCGGGAGCGGTCGAGCACATGCGTATCGCGCGTGTGCGCAACATCGCCGACTTCCTGGGTGAGGCGCGCGAGGCTGGGTGTTGGTCGTATGGCGCGAGCGCGCCCGTTCGTGCGCCGGAGGATGCCGACGGGTACGGTGCTCGCCCAGGCGGTGGAGTGGCTGTGGGCGCTCAAGATGCCGGAGCGCAGGGCACGGGTAGCGCCCGCGCCGCCGCGCCAGCACGGCCGGCGCGTGGTGACCGCGGACATGAGCCCTACACCGCCCCCGATTACAGCGGCGGCGTCGTATTGGTGCTCGGCAGCGAGGGGAGTGGACTGCGCCCGCGCGTGGCCGGTGCTTGCGACCAGTTGATCTCGCTGCCCCTACGGGGACGTATGGAGTCGCTCGGGGTGGCAGCGGCCGCCGCTGCCCTGTTGTACGGAATATTGCAGTCTCGCGATTTCGTGCTTGACAAGGCTCCATAACTGTGCGAAGCTGCCGCCCATAACGCTCAACCTAAGGTTGACTTCATAGCTTTGGCGCCAGGGGAGGAGTGCGCCACTGAGCATGTTTTGGCTGGAATAAGCCAAGAAAGGATCTGCTCGTGGCACGTACCTTCCATAACACTCAATCTGAAGTTAAGGTTGATGATGGCTTTTTGATTGCTCTTGCAAAGCAGGGGGATCGCAATGCGTATGACCGTCTCGTGCGCCGGTATCACGGCTTCGTGCGGTTGAAGGCCTCGTCGTACTTCCTGGCCGGGGGCGACTCCGAAGACCTGATCCAGGAGGGCTTGGTCGGCCTCTACAAGGCGATCCGCGACTACCGCACCGATCGCGAGTCGAGCTTTCGCAACTTCGCCGAGCTCTGCATCACGCGTCAGATCATCACGGCGGTGAAGACGGCGACGCGCAACAAGCACACGCCGCTGAACCAGTACGTCTCGTTCTCCTCGACCCCGGCGGCGGCCGGCGAGGACGTGCCGACGCTCGACCAGACGATCGCCGGTCCGTCGGTCAACGATCCGGTCAACCGCGTGATCTCCTCAGAGGAGCTGCGCTCGCTCGTCGGCTGCCTCTCCACGGCTCTCTCGGAGCTCGAGAGTCGTGTGCTCTCGCTCTACCTGGACGGCTGTTCCTACGAGCAGGTCGGCGAACGCCTGGGCTGTGACACCAAGACGGTGGACAACGCCCTGCAGCGCGTCAAGCGCAAGGTCGGCGCGCACCTGCGTACGCGCATGGTGGCTTCTTAGCTCGGCCTATAAGGGCCGGGCTTGCGCCGCGGCTTGCCGCCGGGGAACGCCAGGCGCAGAATCGTGCGCTGGACATTGCCGAGCTGCTTGCTGAAGGGCCCGGTGTTGTAAGGCAACCCGTAGCGCTGGCACACGTCGCGCACGCGCGGAGCGATCTCCGCGTAACGGCTGGAAGGCATGTCGGGATACAGATGATGCTCGACCTGGAAGCTCAGGTTGCCCGCCAGGAAGTGAAATAGCGGCCCGCCTTCGATATTTGCCGAGCCGAGCAGCTGGCGCACGTACCAGCCACCGCGCGTCTCTTCAGCTACCTCAGCTTGGTTGAACGTATATGTCTGGTCGGGGAAGTGCCCGCAGAAGATGATCGAGTAGGCCCAAACGTTGCGAACGATGTTCGCGGTGAAGTCGGCGGTCAGTGTTGACTTGTACGCGCCTCCCGCGGCTGCGCCGGCTCCTCGGTGGGTGGCTACGCGAGTCCTGGCTGCCTCAACCGCGCCGGCGATCGCGGCGGATAGCAGTGGGAAGGCGATGTAGTCCTTGACGGCCTGCCTGCGCGCCTTCACGCCGATCGCCTTCAGCTCCTCGAGCAGCTGTTCCTTGGACTTCTCACCGGCTTTGATCGCGTCGAAGTTGAGGTCGTGAAAGGCCACCCCCCACTCGAAGAATCCCATCAGCAGTAGGTTGTAGAAGGGCTGCAGCAGATACACGGGGTGCCATTTTTGGTGGGGGTCGATACGCATGATCTCGTAGCCCAGATCGCGGTCCTTGCCGCGGATGTTCGTGAACGTGTGGTGCTCGTAGTTGTGCGAGTGCCGCCAGGCATCAGCCGGCGAAGCCGTATCCCAGTCCCAGCTCTGGGAGTTGATGTCGGGGTCGTTCATCCAGTCCCACTGTCCGTGCATCACGTTGTGGCCGATCTCCATGTTCTCGAGGATCTTGGCGATCGACAGCGAGGCTGTGCCGGCGAACCACAGCGGCTTGTAGCGCGAGCCGAGCAGCATCGCGCGCGCCGCCAGCACAAGTTGGCGGTGCAGCTTGATCGTGGAGCGTATGTAGCGCGAGTCGCGATCGCCGAGGTCTGCGCGCACTTCGTCGTGGATCGCGTCGAACTCCCGGCCCAGTTGCTCCAGCTGCTCGGGTGTAAGTCGCGCGAGCGGGCTCTCGGGCTCAGCGGGATCGGCTGCCGACTTCTGGGAAGGAAACACACCCCCAGCCGGGGGAGGCGTCGCGCTCCCTGCCGGGACCTGCGTTGCACCGCCGGCCGGCGCCGGCGCGGGGACGTTGGGGGGTATGAATGGCTTCTCGGCGTGGATCGTTGACATGAGCGCTCCTTCGGTAGGTCGTGTCTTCAGTCGGTTAGAGGTCGATCTCGACCGCGCCCTCGGGCGCATTGATGCAGGTGCGCAACATCTCCCCGGGCTGGCCGTGCACGAGCCCGGTGCGCAGATCGCGCACCTGTCCGGCGCGCAGCTTCCCCACGCACGTATGACAAATTCCCATGCGACACCCAAACGGCAAGCTTGCGCCTGCTTTCTCCCCGGCCAGGAGGATCGGCTGCTCGCCGTCGCTGCAAGCTTCAAGATCGCTCTTGCGAAAGCGGATCCTGCCACCCGCTCCGCGCTGCCCCTCGCCAACTGCCGTACTCGGTTGGAAGTGCTCGATGTGCAACTGCTTGTGCTCGCCATCTTCGCTCCACCGCTGCTCCATCCCCTCGAGCAGCCCCGCGGGCCCACAAACGAACGCCTCGCGCTCCCGCCAGTCCTCACAGAGAGCGTCAAGTTGTCCAGGTGTCACGCGGCCTTGCTCGCCCGTCAGTCGCAGATGCAGCCGGTAGCCCGGATGGCGGGCCTCCAGTTCGCTCAGCTCGCGCGCGAAGATCACACCGTCGGCGGAACGTGCGCAATGCACATGAACTACGTCCTCGATCGCTCCGCGGGCCGTAAGGCTCCGCAGCATGCTCATGATCGGGGTGATGCCGCTGCCGGCACTGATGAACAGCAGGCGGGCGGGCAGGGGTTCGGGCAGTACGAAAGTGCCTTCCACGCCGCCAAGTCGCACGATCGTGCCTGGACGCACGCGCCCAAACAGGAAGGGCGAGACCTTGCCTCCCTCGAGCAGCTTCGGCGTGATCGAGATGAATCCGTCCGGGCGCTTTGGCGCGGAGGTAAGCGAGTAGGCGCGCCAGTGATGCACCCCATCAACCTCGATCCCCAGGCGCAGATACTGCCCTGGTCGATGGCCCTCCCATTCCCAGCCGGGCTTGATCGTGACGGTCACAGCGCTCGACGTCTCGCGCTCGATTCGTTCGATCCGTCCGCGTAGCTCTCGCGTCGACCACAGCGGGTTGACCAGCTCCAGATAGTCGTCGGGTAGCAGCGGCGAGGTGAACGAACGCACCAGCGCCAAGGCCCGACGGCGCCCCGCCGGGACGCGTGGGGGTGCGCCGCGCTCAGCCATGGAGACGCTGGATTAGATAGGGCCCGGAAGTAGAGCGCGAGGGGAAGATTTTAGAGAGCAAACTCATCTGACCTGGATCAATGATACCTCAAATGAGGTTACATGCAAGATGGTATCCTGGATCGAGGTGGCGGGATCGCGAACAGATACGGTTGACATACCCCGAAAGAACCCTCAGGACTCTTCTTCAGGGCATGATGAGGAGTCTGCTGGCGAGGGGCTGACGATCGAGCAGCTTGCCGCTGAGGTGGGGATGTCGGTGCGCAACATCCGCAACCACCAGTCCAGGGGCTTGTTGCCCGCGCCCGAGGTACGCGCGCGTGTCGGCTACTACGACGCTGAGCACGTTGCACGTTTGCGGCTAATCCTCGACCTGCAAGCCGACGGCTTCAACCTGGCGGCAATCGAGCGCCTGATGAGCTCCTCTGGTGGCGTCGCCTCGCGGCTGTTGGGCTTGCGCAACGCGATGACCACGCCCTATGCGACCGAGTCGCCCGAGATAGTCACCGCGGAGGACTTGGAACGACGCTTCGGCGAGGTCGATGCCAAGAGCGTTGAGCGCATTCGCAAGCTGAAGCTGTTGATCCCCCTAGGCGACGATCGTTTTGAAGTGCCGAGCCCCGCGCTGATGAAAGCGGCCGAAGAAGTGACCGCCTTGGGGATCCCTCTACCTGCTGCCTTGGCTTTGGTTGAGCGGGTCTCGCGTGACTGCGAATCGATCTCCAAGGCCTTTGTCAGGCTGTTTCTGGGCGAGCTGTGGGAGCCCTTCGAGCAGGCCGGTCAGCCCGACGAGCGCTGGGAGGAGATGATCGCGGCGACCGATGCACTGCGTCCAATAGCCTCGGAGGCACTGCTGGCGATCTTCAAGCAGCGCATGACGACCCAGGTCGAGCGGGCCTTCGGCAAGGTTCTCGAGCAGCAGACCAAGCGCGCGAAGTAGCGTCGCGCTCGGGAGCTATCTCGCAGGCCCTACATAAATATTTCGCAAAGAAATTGGCGCATCAAACACGGCGTGCATGTGTTAGCGAGGGCGGAACCTATAACTGCAGCCGTCGCAAGGGAGGCGTCGATGCGTTCACGTACACTCATTCCGGCCATCGCGGCCGTCATATCGCTGTTCGCGCTCGCACCGTCGGGCGCCTTCGCACACAAGCACCCAAGTCCAAGCGGGCGCTGCATCGTAAGCATGCAGGTGGCACCGCGCCAGATCGTGGCGGGCGATCCGGTGGTCATCTTCGGACGGCTCCGCTGTATCAATCGCGCGAGCGCCGCCGGTCAGCAGATCGTTCTCTACCACCATCTCACCGGTCTGCCTGGATTCACCCCTGTGCAGAGCGCCACCACGGACGCTCACGGCTTCTATGAGTTCGGTCGAGCCGATGGCGTGGTTGAAACCAACCGTTCGTTCTTCGTACGCTCGCACGGCGCTCGTAGCACCACCAAGCGAATCAGGGTTGCCGCTCAGGTGACGCTCAGCGGTTCAACTGAAGGCGCGTTGCTAACCGGATACCCCAATCGCGTCACCTTTACCGGAACAGTCTCGCCGGCAGACGTGGGTGCGCGGGTCATCCTTCAGCGCCAGAACGCCCTTACCGGCAACCAGTGGCGGCGCATCGACTCGGGCGTTGTGGAATCGACGGGCGACTTCACGATCACGCACACGTTCGTCGTCCCCGGCGATGCAAACCTCAGGGTGCTCGTTCGCTCACAGGGGCGAAACGTGCCCAGTGAATCCAACATCCTTGCCGATACGGTCTCCCAGGCCCAAAATCCCGAACTGACGATTCAGGCGTCCGCCGACCCGATCTCATCCGGGGAAGCGGTCACGATCAGCGGCAAGCTCAACTCAGATACCGGTCGCTCGCTAACGCTGATGGCTCATACCGCGCGTCAACCCGGTTTCACCCCAGTGGCGCAGACGACCAGCAACTCCTCGGGCGAATACAGCTTCCCCGCGCAGTCGCCGGCCAACAGCACCTTCTACAGGGTGGATGCCGGGCAGCTCGTATGCGCGCCGAATGCGGTGTGTCCAGCTATTGCATTCAGGCCGGTCTCCTCGGCCGTCCTCTACGAGGGCGTCAAGGATGTGCTCACCGCCGAGGCCGTGCCATCCACGGTTCAGGCGGGCCAGAGCGTCACGTTCTCGGGTACGGTCTCTCCAGACCAAACAGGTCACGTCATCTACCTGGAACGCCAGAACGCGCACGGACCCGGATTCCACGTGGTTCAGCTGTCGTTCGTAGGAGCCGGCTCCAGCTACGACATCGTGCACCGTTTCTATGACGCCGGCACCAAGCTGCTACGCGTCTACATCCCCGGCGGGCCTGACAATCAAGGCGCGGCCAGTTCATCGTTGACGATTCAGGTCAACCCAGCGCTGGCATCGACCCTGACGGCCGAAGCGCCGGAAAACACGACGGTCCCACCCGAAGGTCAGTCCTAATCCACGGGCTTTTGCGGTCGGTCAAAGAAGCCGGCCGGCCGCAAAGCCCGTGATTGCTCGCGCTTAGGCGCGCTCGCTCAAGCGCTCGCGATTGGGACGACCGGGCCTCGATCCCGAGATCCTGCCCGGTTCGCGTAAGACGCTTTCGGCGTCTGACTTCTCTCGATCGCCGCCGAAGCCCGCGATCTGGGCGTTGCAGCTGGGGCAGCAGTCGCCGGCGGCCCACACAAGCAAGGCGTCGGTCCAATGATGGCAGTGCGGGCAACGCACGCGCTGGTTCATCTTCGGCCAATCCCCATTACAGATAGGCGCATACCCGGATGATTCCTGCTCCAAACCGTCCACGCCTCAGCGGTCCGCCCCATGCCTGCGTGGCGGACTACTGAAAAGCCCGCACCGTCTCTGGGCATCCGTTCGGTGCGGGCTAGCCTGCTCGAAGGCTGAACGCTGCGGGTCGGGTGCGAGAGCTGCACGCGGATCGCCGGCGTAGCGTGTGCGTTTGTGTACAGGCGGCCGATGCTACTCGGCCGGCGTATAGCCCAAGTGTGCCGACATCTTCTCAGCGCACTCCACCACCAGCGGCGCCAGCCGCTCTAGCAGTTGCGCTCGCGAGAAGCTTGACTTGCTCGCCGCCACATCGACCGCGGCGACTACCTCCGCAGACTTCGACATCACAGGCGCAGCCACGCATCTTTGACCATCGACGCGCACTTGGTCGGCTACTGCGATCCCCTTTTGGCGGATGCTGTCGAGCTCGCCGATCAACTTTTCTCTTGCTGCCAGTGCATCTGCGGAGTCCGGGTGCTCCGTGTAGGCATCAATCGCGTCGCGTTGCTCCTGATGAGATAGGTGTGCCAGCAGCACTCTGCCCATCGCAGTGCGGTTTGCCGGCAGACGTGAACCGCGCCCGATCCTCTGTGTTACCTCGCTCTCTCCCTGCCAGGAGCTTCTGGCGCGGCGGATGTAAACGATGTCCTTGCCGTGCAGCAGCGCGAGACTGGCGGTGCACATGCTGAGGTTACGCAGCTCGGCCAGATATCTTTGCGGCAGCTTGCCCAATGCAGTCGAGCTCACCGCCGAGCGCCCGGGATCACCGGCGCGCATCCCGAGTCTGTACTTGCGTCTGGGACCCTGCTCCAAGTAGTCCAGGGCAACAAGCGTCGAGGCGTAGCGGTGGGTTGTCGGACGGCTCATTTCCAGCGTCTCGGCAAGTTCAGCGATCCCCATCCACGTCCGCTCCGGCGTAAAGGCGGTGAGGATTGCCAGGCCGCGCTCCAACGATTGCGAGTAGCGGCCCTCTTGAGAATTGGGCAGATGCAAGATGCCTCCGCGGATAGGGGACATGGTCGTCATAGAACGGGCCTTCCTTGCACGCGCCTCTATTTGCGTGTCAGCCTCCGCCCCACAGTGGGACGATGAACGAACACAATGGTGCTCAAATGGAACGATTTGGGCTAGTCAGCCCTGAATCTTTCAGCGCTGAAAGGAGCGAAGGGCGTATCTGGAGAGTTACCTGGGCTCGGCCGGCAGTCCTTCGAGTCGCTCGCGTACGCCCTGTAGCCATTCGATTCTTGCGTTCCAAAAGCCAAGCTCCGCGTCACGCGATACAACGCGAACCATCCTGTCCCACTCCGAGCCGTCTACGCCGTCGGCTTCGGAGGCGCGCTTCAGATCCTGCACGCGCCCCAGGCACACGAGCTCTTGCCCACGGATCAGCTCGATCATGCGTGGCGCGTCACGCGGGCGGCACAATGCGATCCTGAAATGCAGGTCGTCTCGCAACGGTGGCTCGGCGGTCGTCGAGAGCAGCCAATCCTCAAAGGACTCGACTCCCTTTTGGGTGGCCTCGTAGATCGCCCTGCGGCCCGAGGTCCCATTGCGAAGCGGATCGCCATTCTCGTCGACCCTGCGCACAAGGCCTTCGTCCTCGAGCTTCTCGAGAGCCCAGTACGGATAAGAATCGGCTAGATCGGCAAACCGCAGCTGTCGGCGCACACCCGAGGCGATCCTGTAGGCATAGCTTGGCTGCTCGATTACAAGCCCGAGTACGGCATGCTTAGCAGACACCGGTCTGCAACCCGCCTTCCAACCAGTGAACTTCGTACAAGGAAATGACGATAGTCGAAGGGATGCTTAGGTTTGGTTGATTGTGGGCTTGGGGATGTCCAGGCTCGACGGCTTGCTTGAGGTTCGGCTTCAGGCGGCACGGGCGAGATCGCCGTTTCTAGGGCCATTGCTGAGGAATGTCCTAGTCTGGAATGTGCCGTCTATTCGTCATCCACGTTTTGCGAGTCGGAAACAAACGGGCATGTTGTCATCGGCAGCGTGCTTCGGGAAGGGCGCAAGCAAGTGCTTCAATGGTTTCGAATCCGATTCGGTCGGCTTTGGGCGAAAGAACTCAAGTTGAGCCTTTTGAGCGCCGATCCAGAGATATGGCGCAAAAGATGTCCCATCGAGGCGGTCGGCTAACGCCCGAGCAGGCACGCGCGGGGCAGCGGTGGATACGGCTTACCGTGCTTGCGGCCGTGCTCCAGGTATGGATGATGGCTACCGTCGTGGCGCTACTCGTTCCTCATCTGCTTGCATTGTCCTTGGCGTTCGGAGCGGCTTACTCGCTGGCTGCGCCGTTGCTCTTTCGCTATCTGAACCGCGACGTCGAGCGCCGTGTGATCACGGGTGGCGCTGCGGATGGTTTCGTGCGGTTTGCGCGCACACCGGGATTGCGGTCGTCGTCGGTCTTGAGCACGCCGCACCGCTAGTTGGGTCGGCAATCTCAAGCCAGGCCGTCCAGGTGAGAGTACGTCGTGACAGGGGCGGCGCCTACTTGCCTACTTGCGTCTAAGCCGCGGTGGGTCGTAGCGGAGCCGCGGCCTATCCGCGAAAGCCGGAGACGGGATTCGAACCCGTGACCCCCTGTTTACAAGACAGGTGCTCTGGCCAGCTGAGCTACTCCGGCGGGGAGGAGCGAGCGTAGCGACCCTGGGGCTGTAACGCTGCCTGCGCAAGCGGGTATCCAATGCATGGAGTCACGTGCAGCCGCAGACGGGCACGAGGAGAGCAGCAAAGGGGCCGATCGCCCTACTGGAGTTCGTCTTGCCGCCGTGCGGAGTAACGCGCGATCTGATCGCACCGAGGCTGCTGCAGATCGCCAGGCCGCTTCAGGCATGGAGTCCAACGAGCTGCACGCGTTTCGCGAGCACGCACTTGCTCATGGTGTCAACCCGATGCTCTACTGGCTTGTACGAGCCGTCTTGATGCCCTTCTTCCTGCTCTACTTTCGCCTTGCCCGCCCCGGGCGCGAGCACATTCCAAGCTCCGGGCCCGTGCTGCTGGCAGCTAACCACCGGAGCTTTCTCGACCCGTTCGTGATCGGCGCGCTGACGCGTCGGCCCGTCTACTACATGGCAAAGCGCGAGCTGTTCGAGCATCGCTGGCAGGCTTGGCTGCTCAACGGCCTTGGGGCTTTTCCCGTCGACCGTGGACGCGGTGACGAACAGGCGATGGCCACCGCTCGCGCGATTCTCGAGCGGGGCGACTGTGTCGTGATCTTCCCGGAGGGAACACGTGTGCGTCCTGGCCCACTCGCCCACCCTCACCGAGGGGTTGGACGGCTTGCTCTGCAAACTGGCGCTCTCGTCGTGCCGGTCGCGGTGTTGGGCACCGAGGACGTACGCCGCGGCTGGCGTATACGTCCCCGCAAGGTCATCCTCCGTTGCGGGCGTCCGCTTCGCTTCCCGCAAGCCGAGCGGCCAACGCCTGCGATGGCCCTTGGCGTGGCCGAGCGCATCTGGGCTTGTGTCAGCTTGCAGTGGGAGTGGCTTGGCGGCGCCAGAGCGATCCCCGATGCGGAGATCGTCGCGAGCGGCCCCGGCGCATCACGCGCGCGCCGCCTGAGGACTTGGGTAAAAGCGTCGAAGGGTAGGGTGCGATGAGTGGCTCCCCAACAAACGAAGTCCAAGGCGCAGCTCGACGCCGAGTTCTCCGAGCTGTACCGCGCTCACCTGCGCGACGTCTACAGCTACTCCTACTATCGGATCGGCAACCATCACGATGCGGAGGATCTCACCGAGCAGACCTTCCTGCAGGCCTATCGCCATTTCGAGCGCGCCCAGCGCGAGTCTCACGGGAGGCCGCTGCGCCCGTGGCTGATCCGTATAGCCCACAATCTTGCCGCCAATCTCTATCGCGATCGCTCGCGTCGTCCCTCCTCCTCGATCGACGAAGGCTCGGAGCTTGCGAGCTTGCACACGACCGAGGAGTTGGTCGAGGGACGCGACGAGCTCGGCCGGGTGCTCGCTGGGGTGCAGCGCCTACCCGACGACAGGCGCGAGGCCTTGATCATGCGCTTCGCGCTTGGCATGGACAATCGCGAGATCGCACGCGCCATGGGTCGCTCCGACGGGGCTACCAAGGTGCTCATCCATCGTGCGATAAAGCAACTGGAGGAGATCGTCGACGAGTCGAGCCTGGAGTCATCAGATGAGTGAAGCGCTGCCAGGCTTTGAGGGGCTGCTCCACGAGGCGCTCTCCCCGATAGACCCGCCTGAGGATCTCGTGCGCCGCCTGGAGGGTGCGCTCACGAGCCTCACGGAGATCGCCGTCGAGGAGCTCGAGGCATGGGAGCTCTCAGCGATGCGCGACCCGCGCAATTGGGGCCGCCCGGCGGCAGCCGTTGTCGTCGGGGGAGGGGCTGGTGTTGCGCTCGTGCTGCTGCGCGCCCGGCACCGTCCCCGTCCGGCCACGGGTGGCCTGCGGGGTGCTCGCCGTGCGGCCGAGCGAGCTGTGGGCGATCTCAGCGAGCACACGCGGCGCTTGCTCGGAGAGCGCGCTAGTCACCTAGAAGCTGCTCCGCTGCGTCGTACCCAGGCGCCTCTCGATACGGCTTCGGCCTCCGGTGCCGAGGCTTCGATGACTATCTGAGATATGTCCGGTCTGTCGGGACGTACTTCTGTTTTGCGCTGCGAGCGCACTGATCGTCGAGGTTTCCTTGCAATTTCGCGATGTAGCGGTCACAGTGTCTGACTCGGAACTATTCCGATTGTCAGGCATATGGAACTTTTTGATGACAAGTCGCCTGGGCATGTGGCGCCGATCTCGGGCGGGTCTCGGGCAACCTCCGCGCCCGCCTGTACCGGCTCGGGAGTCGTGCCGGAGCTGGCGCCGAGTGTGTCCGCCCGACCGCCGGACGATGCGCTCATGGTGCTTGTCGTGCGTGGTGATCCGAGTGCGTTTGAAGTGCTCTACGACCGTCACGTGCACGCCGCTTTGGCGCTCGCCACACAGATGTGTCGCAGACGTGCGGTTGCCGAGGAGGTGGTCCAAGAGGCGTTCCTGTCGGTTTGGCGTAGCCGCAGGCACTTCGACTGCACACGAGGCAATGTCAGGGCTTGGGTGCTTGGGATCGTGCGCAATCGTGCGATCGACGTCTTGCGCCAGAGTGTCGCGCACGACCTTGCCGATGCGAATCGACAGGTGGAGGACCAGCTCGAAGCACGCGAGCGCACCGACCACGAGGTCGGGCGCCGCGAGGGTGCTCGCGAACTACTCGCGGCGCTTGGCGGTCTTCCACCCGAGCAGAGCTGTGTCATCACGCTTGCCTACTACGGTGGCTATACCCACACCGAGATCGCGAGCATGCTCGACACGCCGGTCGGCACGATCAAGGGTCGCATGCGTCTCGGGCTGCGCAAGATGGCGATTGTAGGCGCCGGCTTACACTGATCACCCGAGCAGGCGCATCGCTCCTGCTCGCCTCGCTGCTAGCGTCTGCGCGGCCGATGGCCACCTGCTACCGCCACCCCTCGCGCGAGACCGGAGTCGCGTGCTCCTCCTGCGGGCGTCCGATCTGCCCGGATTGCATGACGCCTACTGCCGTCGGGATGCGCTGTCCGGAGTGCTCGAAACAGGGGACCAAGGTGATGACGATGCGCAACATGGTTACGCGACCACGGGTCACTTTTGCCTTGATCGCGATCAACGTGATCGCTTTCCTCAGCGAGGGGAGCTTCACCTTGAGTAGTCAGCCAACGGGCAAGGTCTACGAAGAAGGTGCCCTGTTTGGCAGCATCCGTGGGGTACCCACCCTGGGTGTCGCCCACGGGCAATGGTGGCGACTGGTGACAAGCGGATTCCTGCACGAGAATCTCCTTCACATAGGGTTCAATATGTGGGTCCTCTACTACCTCGGCATGATGCTGGAGCCGGCGCTGGGGCATCTCAAGTTCGGTGTGATCTATGCGGTATCGCTGCTGACGGGCTCTTTCGGTGCCTTGCTCCTCACTCCGCATTCGCCGACGGTCGGAGCTTCGGCCGCGGTATTCGGATTGATGGGGGCCGCCGCTGTGGAGATGCGTGCGCGTCAGATCCCGATCATGCAGAACGGGGTGGGCATGCTGATCCTGCTCAACCTGGCCATCAGCTTCACGGTGCCCGGGATCTCCTTGGGTGGCCACATCGCGGGGCTGATCGGTGGGGCGCTTGCCGCGCTCGTGATCCAGATGGGGGATCGCTACCGCTCGCAGGCACTTGCGTTGGCGGGGTGTGCGGCGATCGCCGTCGCCGCTATTGGTGGGTCGCTGGCGACCTCGCACGCGAGCGAGGTGGAAACGATCGTTCCGATCCAGTTCACGCCCGGAGGCTCTGAACCATGAGCCATGCGGGTGCATGGCGCTCGTCAGTCCAGTCGGCTCGTCAGTCTCTGAGATCACCTGAGTGACCGGTATCCTGACGGGTGTGACGCTCCTCTCCGATCCGGAGATCGATGGCCGGCTCGCCGGCAGCGATTGGCAACGCGATGGCGAGGCGATCGCGCGCGAATGGAAGCTCGACGATTTTGCCGCGGCGATTGCCTTCGTCAACCGCGTGGCCGACGCCGCCGAGACGGCCAACCACCATCCCGACATACACATCCACGGCTGGAACAAGGTCCGTCTCAGCCTCTCGACCCACTCCGAGGGGGGTCTCACGCAGGCCGACTTCGGCATGGCCGCTCGCATCGACGCCCTGGCCTGAGCGGTCGCTTGAGTCTTGTCCAAAGCCGACCAGAGCCCCTGCTACGGTTTGTGCCGTCGGCTATCGATGAACGAAGAAGAAAAACCTCCTCGAAGTAGATCGGCCCGGACGGGCGCCGATCGAGCGTGAACGGGCTCAAGCTCATACTCGCGGTCGTCCTGATCGCGATCAACGCTTTCTTCGTTGCTGCCGAGTACGCGCTCGTGCGTTCCAAGCGGGCGCGCCTAGAGCTCATGCGCGAGGAAGGCTCGCGCGGAGCGGCGCTCGCTCTGAGCCAGCTGGACCGCATCAACGAATACATCTCCGCCGTCCAGATCGGCGTGACGATGACCTCGATCGCGATCGGCGCGCTCGCCACTCCAGCGCTCGCGGACATCCTCAAGAGCGCTTTCGGTAGCACGCCGAGCCATGACGTCGCGGTCGTCATATCGGTGGTCCTCGCATTCGCGCTGATCGCCGCCACGCAGCTGATCGCGGGGGAGATGGTGCCAAAGCTCTACGCGATCGATCGCGCCGAGACGATCGCCCGTCGCATCGCCCGCCCGCTACAAGCGTTCAGCGTGCTGTTTCACCCGGTTATCATCGCCCTGACAGTCGTCTCAGGTCGTATCCTGCGCCTGCTTGGCGTCGAGATGAGCGCACAGAAGGAAGGTGGCTCACCTGACGAGCTCAAGCGCCTGATCGCGGAGTCCTACGCCGGCGGTCAGCTCGATCCGGGCGAGGCGGGCATGCTCACCGGTGTCTTTCATCTGCACGAGCAGGAGGCTCGTCAGGTGATGACTCCGATTCCTGCGGTCGTCACCGTCGACGTCTCCCAAGACGCCCAAACAGCGCTCGAGCTTTGTATCTCAAGCGGCCATACTCGGCTCGTCGTGATCGAGGGAGACGATCGCGACCACGTGCGCGGGCTCGTGCACTCCTCCTCGCTTGCCAAGCGGCTGATGCAAGACGGGCCCCATGCTTCGATCGAGCCGATCATGCACGACGCGCCGATCGTGCCCGAGACCAAGCCGCTGGACGACCTGCTCGCCGACTTGCAGCGCCAGCGCACCTCGATGGCGGTCGTCGTCGATGAGTACGGGCGTGTGGTGGGGATCGTGACGATCGAGGACATCATCGAGGAGGTTGTCGGCGAGATCACCGACGAGACCGACCCGGCCGCAGGCGAGGTTCGCCGGCTCTCCGGCGGCGACCTGTTCGTACGTGGCCACGTCTCGATCGCCGACCTGCTCGACTATGGCGTCGAGCTGCCGGTGGACAGCGACGCGTACAACTCGGTCGGGGGCTTCGTGTTTGCCGAGATCGGGCGGCTGCCTCGCAGAGGCGACAGGATCAGCTCTGGAGACTTCTCGATCAGGGTCGAGTCGGTCAACCACAATCGCGTGGAGGCGGTGCGCATCCGTCCACGTCGTGCGGTGCACTCGCGCGAGGAGGGCCGGCGCGAGCCCTCCCGTCGCGAGGCGTCGCCTGGGGCCTAGTAGTAGCCCAAAGACACGTCCGGCCCGCGGGGGGAGCGGGCCGGAACGTGTGCACTGGGAGGAGGCGGGTGTGCGTTGCGATCTTGTGTCGCACCACAAGTATGCACCTGCTGATGAAGCTTTCCTAAAAGTCTGGTGAGCCTAAAATAATTCTCACTGATCCGGGCATGCCTCAGTAAGCGAGAAATCCCCGCTTTGCCTTGCGCCCCAGTGCGCCCTCCTCGATCAGCTCGTTTACGCGCGGAGGGATTTGCTCGCCGATAGTCTCGCCGATCGCCTTGGAGACGTCGAGGCCGACCAGGTCCAGCAGTGCGAATGGTCCCATTGGGTGTCCAGCCCCCAGCTTCATGCAGGTGTCGATGTCCTTGGGGTCCATACCTGTCTCTTCGAGCAGGCGTACCGCGTTGAAGAGATAGGGGAACAGCAGCCTGTTGACGACGAATCCGGGTATGTCGGGAATCTCGACGGCGGTCTTCTCGAAGGTCTCGCACAGCGCTACAGCTCGGCTACGCGTGTCCTGCGAAGCCACCTTCGGAAACACAAGCTCCACGAGCTTCATGCGCGTCACGGGGTTGAATACGTGCAGACCAACGAACCGATCCGGGCGGCCGGAGGCCTCCGCGAGGCGCTCCACCGACAGGGAGGAGGTTGTCGAGGCGAGTACCGCTTGCTCGTCGAGTAGCTCGTTCAACTCGCCCAGTAGGCCGGCCTTTACGTCGTGATCCTCCACAACCGCCTCGACTACGAACGAGGACTGCGCAAGTGCGGTATGTCTGTAACGATCTGCACATGCTGGGGATCCACCTCCGCTTCCAGGCGGCTTAGGGTCTTCTCTACGGTTGCGCGTGCACGCTCGGCTGAGCTGTCTGAGCGTGCGAGCAACAGTACGGGTCCATGGTGTGCGGCGGTGGCGGCCAGCCCGCAGGCAATGGCTCCGCTGCCGACTATCGCTAGGCGTTCGTTCAAGGTCTCTCGCTCCTCTGGCGGTGTAGCTGGCGGTTGCTATGTCCATGGCCAGTCAGTCTCTGCAACCCGGTCGTACCGGATCCTGGTTGACTGACCAGTCAATCTAGTGCTGCTGAGCGGTACAGTAGAGGTAGCGAACGCGCGGCGTCTTCACCAGAAGCCAGCTTGCGGGCGCTTTCTGAGCACACGCCGGGCGAGATGCCGCGGCGCCATCGGCAACAGACAAGCAAAGGACTTCCAAAATGAGGCAAGCAGAGGGCCGCGAGGTCGTAATCGTCGAGGCGGTTCGCACACCGATCGGTCGCGGACACCTGGAGAAGGGCTACTACAAGGACACCCATCCCAACGCGCTGCTCGCGAAGGTCTACACAGAGGTGATCGACCGTGCCGGCATCGAGCCCGCCGTCGTCGAAGACGTGGTTGCGGGCTGTGTGCAACAGTTCGGCGAGCAGGGCCTAAACGTCGCTCGCAACGCGTGGCTGCAAGCCGGTCTGCCGATCGAGACTCCCGCCACGACCGTCGACCGCCAGTGCGGCTCCGCGCAGCAGGCGGTCAACTTCTCCGCTGCCTTGATCGCCGCGGGCGTGCACGACGCGATGATCGGCGGTGGCGTGGAGCACATGGGCCACTTCCCGTTCTCCGCGGCGATGAAGACCCAGCAGGAGTTCGGCTTCGCTTTCACCCCAGAGCTGATGGCCAAGCACAACATCGTCGGGCAGGGACTCGGCGCCGAGATGATCGCCGATGAGTGGGAGATTCCCCGCTCCGAGCTCGACGAGCTGGCGGTGCGCTCGCACAAACTGGCCCACCAGGCGACGGAGGAGGGCCGCTTCGAGCGCGAGATAGTGCCGTTCGCGGTCAATGGTGACACCTACGTCGTCGACCAAGGCATTCGTCCTGACACGAACCTCGAGGCGCTCTCACAGCTCAAACCAGCGTTCAAGCCGGACGGCAAGATCACAGCGGGCAACAGCTCGCAGATCTCAGATGGCGCTGCTGCGGTCTTGTTGATGAGCGCTGAGAAGGCCAAAGATCTGGGCTTGACGGCACGGGCCCGCATTGTCGATCAGACCACCGTTGGCTGTGACCCTGTGAAGATGCTCGAGGGGCCGATCCCAGCGACGCGCAAGATCCTTGAGCGCAACGGCATGAAGATCGACGACATCGACCTGATCGAGATCAACGAGGCGTTCGCGCCGGTCGTGGCCGCTTGGAAGCGCGAGCTTTCTCCGGACATGGACCGCGTCAACGTCAACGGCGGCGCGATGGCACTCGGCCACCCCCTTGGCTCGACGGGAGCGCGATTGATCACCACGCTTTTGCACGAGCTGGAGCGCTCCGACAAGGAGATCGGCTTCGTGACGATGTGCTGCGGTGGCGGGCTGGGCACCGGCACGCTGATTCAGCGCGTCTGAGCTAGCCCTTCGGCCCTGCGCCGGTCCAGTCAACTGCGACCGGCGTGAGGGCCAGCAGCGCCTGCCAGGTAGCTGCTTCGGTGTGACCGCTTGCCGCGATCCCGTGCGCGCTCTGGAACTGCTCGAGGTTCGTCGTGGTCGCCGCGTTGAAGATGCCCGTCGTTTCCTGCGTGGGGATTGCCGCCGCGAGGTGCTCCTGCATCCAAAGCACCGGGTCGCCTTTGCTGCCTTCGCCGAGTTCCGACCAAGAGGGATTGGGGGTGACGCTAGCAAGTGGAGCAAGCGGAGTTGCCAACGCCGTCCACAGGCTTGCCGGCGTTTCCTGGAAGTCCCAGAAGGAGGTGCCGGTCGCTCCGTATAGAGGCGCCTCCTCGCGGAAGCGCACCAGTTCTTCGGCCGAGGGTTTGGAGTAGGTCTGCCCAAGCGGGAAGATCGGTCGTCCATAGACTCGGTTTGAGATGTACGTGTTCGCATACGCAGTGTCCACCGAGTTGCCGATGTCCTTCCAGTACATCTGCGGTGCGTTGAATTGCGCGCCGCCCGGGCCGAGGAATACGGAGTAGGGGAAGGAGGTGTGGTCGTACACGTAGGGGAAGGACGCCAGCCCCAGCGGATAGGCCGCCCCGATCTTGGCGCGCAGGTCGGCGATGTAGGTCTGAGCAGCGCCGTAATGGCCTTCGTACTCCGACTCGGCGTCGATCACCAGGCAGTCGGCCCCAGTCGCCACCGCTCGCGCCCCGAGTTCGGCCTCGCCCACTGGGTTGCTGCCGTAGACGTACTGCCATGCACACACCTTCAACCCGTTTGCGTGCAGTTGCGCCACCAGTTCGGGACTGAACTGACTCCAGTAGTTGGAGGATCCGTCGGAGCTCTTGATGTAGAGCGTGGTCACGTCTGCGGCGTGGGCCTGGGCGACGATCGAAGCGAGGTTGCCGCCGTCGGACTGGCTCACATACCAAATCCACATGCCCTGGCCATCGAACGCGGTGCCGCTTGGCGTCGGCACAGGCGGGGCTGCCGCGGGTTTGGGTGGCATTGGCGGGTGCAGCGTATAGGGCACGACCTGCATCGGGCCGAAGGAGTTGGTGTGGCGACCGTGGCTGATCAGGACCATGATGCGCCCGGAGTGGGCACTGCTCGGCACATGCACCACGATCCCCAGGGATGAGTTGGCCAGGTGGGCTGTGGGCGAGTTATTGGCGATACGCGCGTTCCAGCTGTGGGGAAACGCGACGACCATCCCGGTGCGCAGCCCTTTGCCTTTGATGAGCAGCTCACCGCCTACGGACACCTGGCGCGGGTTGGTCGAGCAGTGGATCGCCGGCACGCATACCGCGCTCGAGAGCGTGAAGGGGTTTATGTGCTTCGCGGTCGGCTTCTTCTTGGCGGTCGGTTTCGGCGAGCTCCCGCCGGTCGCTTTACTTGGCGCGGAGGGCTTCGAGGGCGCTGCCGCGCCGCCGACGCTCGAGGTGGCACCGGAGGGCGGGGGATCGGTCAACGCGAAGCAGCCGACGCAGAGCGCCAGTGCCATCGTCCCGGCTGCGCGGTGGATAGATCGCTGCTTGGCATCTACTCTCGCCACGAACATCCTCTCCCAGTGGAGTCGTTTGGCAGGACCGTAAAGCCTATGGACCTCCCAACCAAGGCGCGCCAGAGAAGTTGCGCCCTCGCGGGCCCCGTCGGCGTCAGCCCCAGCGGAACCCGAGCGCCGAGGGCGCCGGTCGCAGAGGGCTCTGCGGCAGACCTACGGGCGGCTCCGGCAGGTTGTAGCCGCTCGGGGCCACGTCATTTGGAGCGTCCGCATGAAACAGCGAGGCCAAATACTGGATCTGTCCACGCCCCACACCAAGCTCGAACTGTCCGCCGCCATAGTTGCCGATCCCATGCTCGGCGCAGTAGTCAAAAGCGTCGAGCAGATTTCTGAGCCCTCCGAGCCGCGACGGCTTGATGTTGACCATACGCGGGGGATAGCGCAGCGCCTGGATGTCGGCGACCGAGTGGATTGGGGCATCCCAGGAGAAGCGCTCGCGGTGGGTCTCGAGCACCGTGTCGGTCTCGGACGTGAGCGCCGGGTCCTCGATCCATGCGTCGGGAAACGCCTCGACGACGCGTCGATAGAGCAGGGGATCCGCCGGCTGGTCGACGATCGAGCCGGAGTAGTAAGCCTTGAAGTCGACCGACTCGACCGCACGGGTAGCCACGAGCGCGGCGATCAGCTCGTCATCCCAAGAACTCGTCGGATCGAGCTTGAAACGCAGCGATGGATAGGCCTGCAGACGTTGACGCAGCGGATCGATGCTCGGTGGCTCGCCGAGGCGCAGCGACACCACGAAGCGCACCGGCTGCGGTCTGCGATCCAAGGCCTCGTACAGCGTCGTGCCCGACTGGCGTAGCGCCAGGTCTAGCGCCGCCGACTCATATGCCCACACACGATAGCGACGGGATACCTCACGTTGAGGCTCCTGCGGAAAGAGATCGAGCGTTGCCAGGTGCTCTGAGAACGAGCCGATTGTCCAGCTGCCCTGGAGCGGGAGGTGCGGTCCCGCAGCCTGCAGAATCTCATGGTCGACGGCGTCGTAGGTCACGTCCTCGCCGACACCCTCCTGTCCGGCACCGGAGATGTGGATCACGGTGCTCTTGCGCTCGAACTCGCTTGAGACGAGCGCTTGCAGCGGCTCGAATGTGTGCCGCTCGATCTTCAGCGGCAGGCTGGCCAGGCGGTCCCAGATATTCCCGTGCTCAGGCACAGCGGCTCAGCTTAGCGTCCGCAAACAGCGCCGGTGGCCGGCCGTAAACTGTAGTTGTGGCAAGTCACACCAAGGGTCCGCGGGGACGCTCCCGCAAGCCGCGCCCGAGCGCGCCTCTGGCGGGCGATGGGTCCAAGTCTGCCACGGGAGAACAATCCTCCTCCTCAGCCGGCAAGACCGCGTCGCAAGCAGGGCGAGTCAGGTCCTCTCGCCGCGGGCGCGCGTCGGGTGCATCGAGTACGGCGAGACGCCCGCCGGTCTCGCCTCAGAGAACGTTCGGCGAGCGCCCGCAAGCCCCCTGGCATCCGCTGCCGCTCTCTGAGCTGCTCATCCTGGCCGGCGGAGTCGCGTTCGTGATCGCCGTCACGCGACTGCGCCACGGCCCTGCGGCGGGTGGCCCGCTGCTGCTGGCCGGAATCGCCGCGGTAGCCCTCGGGACGGTCGAGGTGACCTGGCGCGAGCACTCGAGCGGATACCGCTCTCACACGCTGCTGCTGGCCCTGCTGCCGGTGATCGTGCTGCATTCGGTTGTCGTTTTGGGCTATACGTTCCTCGCGAAAGCCTCTCAGCTTTTGAACGTGGGCATGTTCGCTGTCGACATAGCCGTCTTCGTGCTCCTGTTCAGACTGCTGCGCACGCGTTTCCTGGACGCCCGCGCGCGGGCGATGATCCGGGTCTAGCCGACGCTCAGCGAAGGCAGCGGCAGCTCGCCCTCGTTGCCGGTCTCCCCGCGCGTCTCGCCTGTGAAGCCAAGGCGCTCCAGTCGCGCGATCTCGCGCTCACCTTCTATCCGCGCCGGATGCTCGGATGGAAGCTCAGCAATCAAGCGCACGATGCGGTTGCGCAGTTGCAGCGCGAAGTGCGGGGTGGAGGCGCCCATGAGCTCGCGTACGTCCTCCACGCTCACCTCTCCGGAGCGCTCTCTGATCAGGCGTTGTGGGTTCTCGGCTTGACTCACGGTTCGCTGCCCTGTGTTGATTCGCTGGGTGTAGATTCGCTCGAAGGCGTCGTCGGCGAGGAAAAGCTCGCTTCGGGTGCCGTTCTGGAGGATATCTCCAGCAGCGTGTCCAAGCGCGCCTGGGTGATAGCGGATATCGCGGCTTCGCCGCCGATCAGCCAGCCACGGTTGTAGACGCCATGCACTGCCCCCGATGTGGGTGTGCCGGGCTGCAGGTCGCTCAGGTAGCCGCTCAGCTGGCTCGACAGCGCTTCGGGCTTTTCGAGGAGCAGCAGCGGGCCGTAGTCACCGCGCGCGGACAGTGGCGCTGCGGCGGGTGCGTCCAGAGGTCGCGAACTGTTTGCGAACACGAGTCCATGTCCAGGTTCCAGCACGCCCCAGCCGAAGGAGCCATTGCTGAAGCGCGCCACGGCGATCGCGTTTGCTGCTGGAGTGGGGCCGTCGATGCGAGTCACCGGACCGAAGTGTCGAAGCTCTCTGACGACACGCTCGCTTACTACAGCCCGTGGACCGACGACGTAGATCGAGGCTCGGGCGAGCCTCGCCAGCTCGGCAGCTGTTGCACGAGGAATCCTGGAGCGCTGCACGAACAGGATTGGCGCGCCTGTCTGCGCGGACAGCCCCGCGGCCGGCATCGTCATCGCGGGCGGCCCGTTAGCGGCCGTCACGATCAGGTCACGCGGCGAATGACCGTCCAGGAAGCTCGAGAGCCGCTCGATCGCGACCGCCATGACGGCCGGTTCGGCTGTCGCGATCGAATGCGTCACGTAGCCGGCTGGGGCGAGGGCGTTGCCGACATCGAGTACTTGGGTGCGTCCAGTCGGTCCGCTCGGTGACGGTCCGAGCGCGTCGGTCCCCGTGGGTCGCATTGCTTGGAGAGCAATGTTGGTTGGCGCCGGCAATGTGCTGCCTTCGCTGTACAGAAGCGGCGCTCGCAGCGGCGTGCCGGCAAACACAGAGGACGCAAGCGCTGCAGGCCAGTCGTTGTCATTCACCATGACCACCAGCGGTGGTCGAGTCGCGGGGGTGAGGCCTGGGTATGAGGCGAGTGCGACCGCGGCGGCGTCGATGACCGGGGTGGACCCGCCCAGGCGGGTTGTATTGGTCGTGCTCGCGCCGATCGCTGCGTGTTCGCTGAGCGCCGGCACTGTCGCGGTGGCATGTTCGCCTGTCTGGGGAGAGAGCGTCTTGCCGCAGCCGGCGAGCACCGCACAAGACAGGAGCATGAGGGTCGCGGTGCGCTGGTAGGTGACACGCATGTCCGCCACGCTACCCGCCTTCCCCGACGACAGTGGAGTCGGCTTGGTCTCTTCGGTTCGGCCTGAGCGGAGAGCAACGACGCTTTGAGGCCTCTGAAGATTCAGCTCGGCGGATAGGTCGGCAAATGCCCTCAACTGCAATTTGACGCCCAAAATCCCCGTATTTGCGGGGAAAACGTCGCAAACCACCGACATCCGGTGCAACCGTCATTGCACTCTGATAGCCTGCCGCCCCGAACGCCGAATCCTTGGTCAGAAGCCAAGGAACGGGGGACCCAATGTTGTTGGGGCGAATCCCGCGGTAGATCCGTGAGAAGCGCAGGCTCTTTCAGCGCTAGCCCGTCAGCTAACCCCGCAGGCCGACGAAAGAGGTTGCTTTGCGATTGCGAGCCGCGGGCTCAACGCTACTCAGCATGCTGTTCCTGGCTGTCGTGCCTGTGTCGGCGCTTGCCGCAACAGGTGGTGTCTCCGCCGGAGGTGCTTCGGCGACTGTGGCTCCGCCTGCAGTCGTCGGCGGTGCCGCTCCTACGACTCCCACTCCGACCGTAAAGAAGCCGCACGCGCCGATCATTTCGAAATCGACGAGCCTCGCCTACAGGGGCCCGATCTATGAGAAGACCGCCACCGGCCAGGTTGTTCCCTACGTTGCCCCACAGTCGCCGAGCGAAATGACCTCCTCAACCGGTGGCAGCGTTGTCGGCGTCGCCGCTGACACCAAGCCGGAGCTGCTTGTACCGGGCGGCACTGCTCGTGTCGTGGACGGTCTTGCCGCGGCCCCGATGTCAGCGCCGCCGGCCGTCCAAGACATCATCTGGACCGGCAACCAGATCATCGGGCTGCCCTACATCTACGGCGGCGGTCACGCCTCTTTCATCTCGCCTGGCTATGACTGCTCAGGCACCGTCTCCTACGCGCTTCATGGTGCCGACCTGATCACGACGCCGATGGACTCAAGCGAATTCATGAGCTGGGACTCCGGCGGTATTGGCACCTGGGTGACGATCTTCGCCAACGGCGGTCACGCCTACATGACGGTCGCCGGTCTGCGCTTGGACACGAGCCCGGTCGACGATCCCTCCGATCAGAATGGACCGCGCTGGCGTCCGCTGCGTCCCGGCAACCCCGGCTTCACCGTACGTCATCCCACCGGCCTGTAGCTCTCGTCGGCTACGCTGGTAGCCCAACTTCCCCGCCCTACAGGAGGATCATATGGCCGGTTTGACCGGGCGCATGTCAACCGTCGTGAAGGCCAAGGTATCCAAGCTCTTGGATCGCGCCGAAGACCCCGCCGAGACGCTCGACTACAGCTATCAGAAGCAGGTCGAACAGCTGCAGAACGTCAAGAAGGGCATTGCCGACGTGGTGACCGCCAAGAAGCGTTTGCAACTGCAGGAGACATCGCTGCAGCAACAGGTCGTCAAGCTCGACACGCAGGCCCGCCAAGCGGTCTCCTCCGGCAAGGAAGATCTCGCGCGCGTGGCGCTGGAACGCAAGAACATCGCCCAGACAGAGCTGCAGGGTCTCGACACGCAGGTAACCGAACTGGAAGACCAGCAGCAGAAGCTGACCGACTCGGAGCAGAAGCTGCGCGCCAAGATCGAATCCTTCCGCACCAAGAAGGAGGTCATCAAGGCGCAGTACTCAGCCGCCGAAGCGCAGGTCAAGATCTCCGAAGCGGCCACGGGCGTGGGCGAGCAGATGGCCGATGTGGGACTCGCGATGCAGCGCGCGGTCGACAAGACCGAAAACATGAAGGCGCGCGCCGACGCAGTTCAGGAGCTCGAAGCGGCCGGTACGTTCGACGACATCACCGCGCTTGGCCCCGGCGAAGACGACATCGATCGCCAACTCAAATCGCTCTCCAGTAAGTCCGCGGTGGACGACGACCTCGCCAAGCTCAAGGGCGAGCTTGGAGCGGGAGGGCCGGGTGGTGGCGCGGGTCAGCTCCCGGCGGGCGCCGAGGACGAGCGGGTCGAGGGCGAACCTGCTGTGGCCGATCCGAGTAAGGAGCAGTCGGCATGATCGTGCGCATCTCGGGCGAGGATCAATACCGGCTCGACGACGGGCTGCACGACCAGCTCGACCAACTCGCCGGTGCCGCGCACGCGGCGGTTGACGCCGACGACGAGGGCGGCTTCTCGCGATCGCTCGCCGAGCTGTTTGCCTTCGTGCGCGCCAACGGCACGCGCGTAGATGACGATGAGATCGAGACCTCAGACGTGATCCTGCCGCCCAGCGATACGACGCTCGCCGAGGCCCGTACAGAGTTCACCGGCGAGGGCCTGATCCCGGACTGACTATCCAATTTTGGGCGATTCACGATGGTGGCTACAATTCGTAGCTACTAATGTGAATCGTCCAAAAATTGAACACATGGTCGGCGCCGCTTTAGGAGCTATCCCGGTACCGGCATGGCTGCTTAGGTTGCCAAGCGCCAATAAAGACCGTTGAGCCCAACCGACGTCAACCTCTAGATCGGAATCCCCCACAGGGGAAACCATCGCTCCAATTCCGGCTCGATCGGCAGTTCTGAGGCCATCTGCGCCTTCAGCTGCAGCTCGCGCTCGGTAGAGCGTTCGGTGGCTTGGGCCGAGTTCGAAGAAGGTCCGCCGCCCGCGGCTGGCACGAACGGGTACCAGAAGCCGCGCTTGTAGTTGTAGATGAAGTAGAGCTCGTGTCCCTTGGCGTCCTTGAAGGCGAACACTGCGCACAGCAGTCGCTCGCCGTGCCCGGCCGTCTCGATTGAGCCGGACACTGCGTTGATTCCGACCGCCAAGTCTTCGATCGAGTTGCCGTTCAGCACCATCCAGCGGTAGCCGAAGCTGTCGTCCTGAGTATGCACCTTGGTCCCGCTCTCGCCGCCGGTGGCCACGACGACTTCTTCCATTTCCTTGATGACGCTTTCGAACTCGCTGGTCTGCAGTGCCTGGAAGACGATCGCCGCGGCGCCGGCAGGCTCGATGTTGTGCTCGGTTTGCAGCGCGATGTAGGCGGTGGAGATCGCAAACAGACGGTCGGGAGCCGGCCCTTTGACCTCGTGGCGGCCCGTCAGGATGTCTTTGAGGCCCATCGGCTAGGGCGTGCGGTGCCGTCGGAACATGGGCTTTGCCGGTGGCACAGGTCAGGCAGCGCTCTGCAGCTGGGACTCCAGCCGGCTGAGCGCGTCCAGGCGCTTCTCGAGCGAGGGATGGTCGGAGAAGAGGTTCATCAGCGACTGCTTGGTACGAGCCGGCACGATGAAGAAGGCGCTCATGCCTTCGGCCTTGCGCAGGTCTTGACTTGGTATCCGTTCCATCGTGCCGCTGATCTTCACGAGCGCCGAGGCCAGCGCGCTGGGACGGCCGGTCAGCACCGCTGAGCCGCGATCGGCGGCGAACTCGCGGTAGCGCGAGAGTGCCTGCAGCAGCATGAAGGAGATCGCGTAGACGAGCACGGAGACGATCAGCACGAGCATGATCCCCTCCTCCTCTTCCTGGTTGCGCCCATAGCCGCCGCCGAAGCCGCCGCCGAAAAAGAGAGTGAACTGGGCGATGAGTGCGGCCAGCGAGGCGAAGAAGCTGGCCAGCGTCATCACCATCACGTCGCGGTTGATCACATGCGTGAGCTCGTGGCCGATCACGCCTTCGAGCTCGGCCGTGTCGAGCATCCGTAGGATGCCGCTGGTCGCGCACACGGTTGCCTTCTTCTGCGAGCGGCCCATCGCAAAGGCGTTGGGCATGGGTGTGTCCATCACGCACACGCGTGGCTTGGGTAGGTCCGCTTGCACGCAGAGTCGCTCGATGATCCCGTGCAGCTCTGGTTGTTCTTGGGGAGTGACCTCTTTGGCGCCGAGCGTCGAGAGCGCGATCTTGTCCGAGGCGAAGAACTGCAACGCCAGCATGAACACTGCGATCACGACGATCAAGCCGGCAGCTGCGCCGGCAGCGAAAAGGGCACCGACGAACACCACGTAGACGAGTCCCAGCAGGAACATCGTCAGCAGCATCCTTATCTGCAGGCCGCCGTCTTTGCCGAACTCTGAGTGTCGCTTTGCCATCTGGATTGATTGTAGAGTCCGCGAATGCCGAAGCCGCCGACCCCAAGATTTGCTCAGGTGCCGTGAAGCCGGAAGTCCTCATCTTCGGCATCTCGATCAAGACGTTTGGCGTCACGTTCGCGATCTGCTTCTTGGCCTGCGGCGCGATCGTCGCTCGTCGTTTGCGCGAGCTGGATAAGCCGGTCGATTGGGCGTATGAGATCGTGTTCGCCGCGCTTATCGGGGGTTTGCTCGGAGCGCGCGGGTACTTCATCGTGCAGAACTACGGCGAAGTCAAGCACGACCTGCTCGGACACATCTTCTCCGGTTCGGGCTTGGTCTGGTACGGCGGCGCGATCGGCGGCGCGATCGCCGTGGTGGCTTGGATGCGCTGGCGCGACACGCTCAACCTGGTGACCGTCGACATGTGTGCAACCGTGCTGGCGCTCGGCTATGGAATCGGGCGAATCGGCTGTCAGGTCTCCGGCGACGGCGACTACGGCATTCGCTCGAAACTGCCCTGGGCGATGGGCTATCCGCACGGCACTGTGCCGACACCGCCAGGCGTGACTGTGCAGCCGACGCCGATCTACGAGACCGTCACGATGTGTCTGCTCGCCTATGTCTTGTGGCAGTTGCGCGATCGCGTTCGGCCCGGCGTGATCTTTGGGCTGTACCTAGTGCTGAGCGGTCTTGAGCGGCTGCTCGTTGAGTTCGTGCGGCGTAATAAAGAGATCTTCGCGGGCTTGACGGGGCCGCAGTTGGAGAGCGTCGTGCTGATGGCGATCGGCGTTGTGTTGCTGTGGGTCTTGGCTCGTGGCGGGGGTTGGACGGCACCGGGCAAGGGCCTGGTGTCTCCGTTTCGGGCCGCCCCGTGCGTACGCGCGCGAGCACTGCTTAGCCGCGCCGAGTTCCGTCCCCTGTAAGCCGCCATAATCCAACGCATGGCTACGGGAACCACTCTTTCGCATGTCTTCCCACTGGGCAGCCGCCTCAACGAGCGTGGCCGAGTCGAGGTGGGAGGGTGCGACACGATCGAGCTTTCGCGGGAATTCGGCACGCCCGCGTATGTAGTCGCCGAGGACGATCTGCGGGCGCGTGCGCGTGCATTCGTGCAGGCGGGCTCAGCAGCCGGCCATGAGGACTTCCACGTGGTGTTTGCCTCTAAGGCGTTCCCGTGCACGGCGGTGCTGGGCCTGTTCGCCGAGGAGGGCTTGTGGTGCGACGTGGCCTCCGGCGGTGAGCTGCATCTTGCCTTGAACGCGGGCTTCCCACCCGAGCGGATCCTGATGCACGGCAACGCCAAGTCCGAGGCGGAGTTGCGCATGGCGTTGGAGTACGGGATTGGGTTGATCGTGATCGACAACTTCGATGAGATAGACCGGCTGGAGCGACTCATCAATTCTTTCCAGCCGGCGCATGCGCCGGCTGGCCGGGCCGCACATGTGCGGCCCGGGACAACGCCGCATGCGGCGTTGTCTTCTCGGATAGGAGAAGGGGATGGGCAGCCCATCCTCATAAGGGCTACACCCGATGTTCGAGGAGACACGCACGAGAAGATCTCCACGGGTCAGGCCGACTCAAAGTTTGGCTTCTCGATGGCCGATGTTCCCGCTGCGATCGAGCGCGTACGTGCGGTCGCGGGGCTCGAGCTGCAGGGCATCCACGCCCACATCGGCTCGCAGTTGCTCGAGTTGGAGCCCTATCTTCGCGAGGCAACGGCGCTCGCGAAGATAGGCGATGGGGTGGGCGGGTTCCCCGTCTACGACCTTGGCGGCGGCCTTGGAGTCGCATACGCCGAGAGTCAGCATCCCCCCGAGATCGAGGAATGGGTGGGGGCGGTTCTCGGCGCCGCTCATCAGGCTGGGATCGATCCTGGTAAGCGTGTGCTGGTCGAGCCGGGACGCGCGCTCACGGCCAACGCCGGCGTCACGCTCTACACGGTGGAGAGCGTCAAGCGCAACGTCTCGACCTGGGTGGCGGTCGACGGCGGCATGTCTGACAACCTGCGTCCGATGCTCTATGGCGCCGCCTACGAAGCGCACGTCGCCGATCGCCTCGCTGATCCCGCGAGCGCTGTCAGCTGCGTGCTGGCCGGCAAGCACTGCGAGTCCGGCGACGTGATCGTGCGCGAGGCGCTGCTTGAGGATCCAAGGCCGGGAGATGTGATCGTGACGCCCGCCACCGGCGCTTACGGATTTGCGATGGCCAGCAACTACAACGGCGTGCCGCGCCCGCCGGTCGTGTTCTGCAAGGACGGCGACGCGCGTGTGGTGGTCAGACGTGAGCGCTTCGAGGATCTCACGGCCCGCGATGTCCTCTGAACGCTCAGCGATGACTTCCGAGCGCCCGACGGCTTCCTCCAATCGCGTCGCCGATGCCTCCGCGCCGTTCAATGTCGGCCTGCTCGGCTTTGGGACCGTCGGCTCGGCCTTCGCCACGTTGCTGGGAGAGCGTGCCCAGCACATCGAGATGCTCACCGGTCGTCTACCCGTGCTGGGCGAGGCGCTCACCACCAGCAAAGGCGATTTCGCCCAGATCCTCGAATCCTCGGACTTGATCGTCGAGTTGATCGGTGGGATCGAGCCGGCGCGCGAATACGTGCTCGCCGCATTGCAGGCCGGTAAGCATGTCGTTACGGCCAATAAGCAGTTGCTCTCCCAGCACGGCGAGGAACTCCTCGACGCGGCGCGGGCAAGCGGAGTGCAGTTGCGCTTCGAGGCTGCCGTGGCGGGCGTCGTCCCGGTCATCCGTGTGCTGTGCGAGTCGCTCGCCGGCGCACACGTCGAGCGTATCCACGGGATCGTCAACGGCACCACCAACTTCATCTTGAGCGAGATGACTCGCGGCTCTTCATACGAGCAGGCACTCGCCGAGGCCCAGCGTCAGGGTTACGCCGAGGCCGACCCGAGCGACGACGTAAGCGGGCGCGACGCCGCGGCCAAGATGGCGATCCTCGCGCGGCTCGCCTTCGGCACACCTGTCCACATCGACCAGGTTCCTTACGAGGGCATCGAGCAACTGCAGACCGACGACCTGCAGTATGCGCGCGAGCTGGGTCTCGGCTTGAAGCTGATCGGCACCGCCGAGCGGCGCGATGGTGGCATCTCGGTGCGCGTGCACCCAGCCTTCCTTTACTCAGGCCACCCGCTGGCTTCGGTCAACGGTCCCTTCAACGCGGTCACGGTCGAGTCCGACGCGATCACCGAGATCACGATGTCCGGACCGGGGGCTGGAGGACGCCAAACAGCGAGCGCCGTATTGGGCGACCTCGTCAGCGCGATGCTGGCTCCCGCCGCGCCCTCCTCGCCGCTCGAGCCACTGCCGCTGGTGCAAGACGTCGAGAGCGGTTTCTACATCCACATGGAGGTTGCCGACACGCCGGGAACACTGGCCTCGATCGCTCAGCTGCTCGGCGAGCAGGGTGCCTCGATCAAGTCTGTTGCCCAGCATGGCCTAGGTGAGCACGCGCGCCTGGTAATGGTCATCCATCCGCTGGCTGAATCGCGCCTGCGCGAGGCCCTGAAACGCATCGCCGCGCTCGACTTCCTACGCTCAACACCACGCGCCATTCGTGTCATCGAAGAGGAGTTCATGTGAGCAACACGATTTCCATGGGAAAGAGTCATGTGCCGCTGATCGAGCGCTACCGCGATCGCCTGCCGTTTACCGAGGACGATCCGATCGTCAGCTTGCAGGAGGGCTCAACACCGCTGCTGCGCGCGCCTGTGCTCTCGGAGATGGTGGGCGCCAGCGTGCGCCTCAAGCTCGAGGGGGCCAACCCCACGGGCTCCTTCAAGGACCGCGGCATGACCTGTGCCGTCTCGGCGGCCGTACGCGACGGCGCCAAGGCCGTGATCTGCGCCTCCACCGGCAACACGGCCGGCAGCGCGGCTGCCTACGCCGCGCGCGCGGGCATCACCTGCGCGGTGATCGTGCCAGAGGGCAAGATCGCCGAAGGCAAGATGGCCCAGACGCTGATGCACGGCGCGCGGGTGATCTCACTCGCGGGCAACTTCGATCAGGCCCTGAAACTGGTGCGTGAGCTTGTCGAAAAGGACCCGATCGTGCTCGTCAACTCGGTCAACGAATTTCGCATCGAAGGCCAGAAGACGGCGGCTTTTGAGATTCACGAGGACCTCGAAGGGCAGCTCGAAGCACTCTGCATCCCGGTCGGCAATGCCGGCAACATAACCTCCTATTGGCGTGGCTTCCGCGAGATAGGAGCGGCGCCGAGGCTGTTTGGCTTCCAGGCCGAGGGTGCTTCGCCGCTGGTGCGCGGGGAAGCCTTTGAGCATCCCGAAACGGTGGCAAGCGCGATCCGCATCGGCCATCCGGTGCGGGGCAGTGATGCGCTTGCCGCCGTGAGCGAGTCCGGTGGCGCGATCCGCGCCGTCTCAGACCACGAGATCCTTGCCGCCTACCGCCTGCTCGCCTCCAAGGAAGGCATGTTCTGTGAGCCGGCCTCGGCGGCATCGGTCGCAGGCCTGCTCAAGTACGGGGCCGACGGCGCTGAGCAGGTCGTGTGCGTGCTCACTGGTCGTGGCATCAAGGACCCGCAGACCGCGATCGAACACAACGGTGGTGCAGTTATCCCCTGTGCCCCCGACATTGGGGCGATCGAAGAGGCGGTTCTCGGTTGAGTCGCGAGCGTCTTCCCGCGATCCGCATGCGCCCGATTTCACCCGAGGAGAGCGGAGGGTATGTATAAATGGTGAAGACTACAATAATAGATACAAATGGTAGTTACTATCGTAGTGAAAAAATGTATGGGACGGGCAGCGGGTGATCCGCAGGCGCGTCGTGCGCGTGCCAGCGTCCTCGGCCAACCTCGGACCGGGCTTCGACTGCCTTGCCGCCGCGATCGGCCTGCACCTGGATCTGGAGGTGTCAGAGACCGGCAGCTTCGCTGTCGAGACCGACCTAGACGTTTCGCGGGATAAGGACAACCTCTGCGTGCGCGCCTTCGAGAGCCTGCACCCAGCCGACGATTTCACTTTCCGCATCCGCTCGGAGATCCCGCTGACGGGCGGCCTCGGCTCCAGCGCCTCGGCGATCGTGGCGGGCCTGCTCGCCGCCGACCACCTGTTCGAGCTGGATGTGGACCTGTTGGAGTGCGCGACCGCTATCGAGGGTCACCCCGACAACGTCGCCGCGGCACTCTATGGCGGCTTTGTCATTTGCGCAGATGGCCAAGCGGTGCGCTTTGAGCCGCCCACTGGCCTAGAGGCGCTGGCAGTTGTGCCTGAACAGGCCGTACGCACCAGCGAGGCGCGTGGCGCGCTGCCCGAGCAGGTTCCGATCGAGCAGGCGGTCTTCAACGTGGCCCACGGTGCGCTGCTCACTCTTGGACTCGCGCGCGGCGACTGGGACCTAGTGGCCCGCGGCCTACACGACAGACTGCACGAGCAACGGCGCTCGCACCTGTTTCCGCGGTCTTATGCGCTCGCCCAGCGAGCAGCGGATTTCGGTGCGCTGGGTGCCACCATCTCCGGCGCCGGCCCCACCGTTCTGTTGTGGTGTTTTTACGAGCACACAGGTGCCGTCGTGGAGGCGCTGCGGCAGGAGATCGAGGGCTGGGCCACGCTGCTGCGCGCCCCGTTTGAGGCTCAGGGAGCCTATGTGGGAGAGTTGTAGGGGATTCAGCGAAGCTCGGCCAGGCGTTCGCGAGCATCCGCCATGTCCGGCAGGCGCTCGAGCACTTCGTCGGCGACCGCCAGGTAGTCAGCGCCGAGATCGGGGCGGTGGTCGAGGATTGACGTGGCCCGCTCGGCCGACTCCGCGTAGGCGATCGAGTTGCGTACCGGCGTCTCGAAGACCTTCTCGCCGAAGCGCTCCCGCAGCGATGCCTTTGCCTCGCGCGAGTGCACCGTGCGCATATCGGCCAAGTTCAGCAACACCCCAAGCAGCAAAAGCTCGTCGTTGAGGCTGTCGCGCGCGATCTCGATCACCTCCATCGCCTGCTCGACACCCTGCAAAGCGAAGTACTGGGCCTCGGACGTCACTAGCGCGTAGTCAGCCGCCACGAGCGCGTTCACGGTCAGTAGCCCCAGCGATGGGGGACAGTCGATAAGCACCACTTCGTACTCCTCCGGCAGCTTGGCAAGCGCCCGTCTCAAGGTCATCTCGCGGCCGATCTTGCCGCCGAGCATCAACTCCGCCTCGGCCAGGTTCAAGCTGGCGGGAATCACGTCCTCGTGAATCGCGTCGGCAGCAGAGCTTGTACCGGCAAGCACGTCGGCAACCGTGGGATCGCTGTCCGGAGGCAGGTCGAAGTAGTCCGACAAGTTGCCCTGAGGGTCGAGGTCGACCGCCAGCGTCTTCACACCGATGCGGCGCAATACGTCGGTGAGGGTGCGCACGGTCGTCGTCTTACCGGTGCCGCCCTTCTGTGAGAGCACAGCGATCGTCTGGGCCATGGCGGCCGATAGTACGTGGAATGCGCTCCGCGAGCGCTCAGGGCTCCTCAGGCCCGCGCCAACAACGGCGGGCGCTGCGTGCGCTCGCCCGGCACGCTCACGAAGGTGAGCCGATAACGGCCGACAAGAATCTCGTCGCCGTCGTTCAAGGGTCGCCACTCGACGCGCTCGCCGTTGACGAAAACACCATTAAGGCTGCGGTCGTCGAGCACTCTCACGCCATCGGCTTGGCGCACGACGAGCGCATGGCGCCGGGAGACGGTCGGATCGTCGAAGCGCACATCGGCGGCGAGACTGCGCCCGATGCGTGTCCACTCGCGCGTGAGCGCGACTGTCCTTGACTCCTCGCCATCGTCATACAACAGGTACTCACCCGGCTCAATCAGCTCTTCGCGCGCGCGAACAATCCACTCCTGAGGCTCGTAAGTGCGAGACCGCGTATGGCTCTCGACGGGAGCGACAGCCGCGTTGAACAGCGAAGCCCTGACGAAGTCATGCCCACCACAGTCTGGGCAGTCGCGCAGAGCATCCAGCGACGTGAGAGTCAATACGTATCCGCATCCCTGGCAGCGGAACGATCCGGTGCCGGCCATCGTGCCCGAAATATGCGACTCCATATTGCGCTATCCCTTCCTCTCGTTCCCGGACGGTTGGGAACTTTCTGCAGGGTGGAATCCGGCGGGAATCATAACGAAGCTGTCAAGTGGGCTTGTAAGGAGCAAGTAACGAGGTGCTCGATCTTTGCCTGCACTTTGTCGCTGATCCCAGCATACCCCTCCGATTCAGCGGTCAAACGAATCGCGTCGAAAGATCAATGAAGAGTGCAGGACCCAGCCTGGTCCTGGCGAAAGTAGCGCGCATGGACTCGCCCCATGTCGACGTAGAGCAGCTCGAGCGCTTTCTCCTGCGCCGCGGTGTCGGCTCGCTGACTGCCGATCGCCACCGCTGCGTGGACTGCGACCGCACGCCGCTCGTGGGCGAGCACACATACGTGTACGAGCAGGCTCGTGGAATTGTCTGCGAGCTGTGCCGCCAGCTACGCCGTGAGGCGCCGCTTCAGAGCGAGATCGTCCGCCACAGCGAGCTTGGCCATACGGTGCGCTTGACTGCTCGCGCTGCCTGAGGCGCTCTGGGCGCGAAACCGCTCGTCCAGTCATTAGACTGCCGCGCCGTGGACCCTCTGACCGTATCGATCGTTATCAGCGCCTCGCGCGAGCAGGTGTTCGACTACCTGCAGGACATCGCCAACCATCCCGAGTTCACCGACCACTATCTAGTCGATTGGCACCTCACGCGCGAGGACTCGGTCGGTCGTGGCGCAGGCGCCCGTTTTCGCGTAAAGGCTCCCGGCAACCGATTCAGCTGGGCCGACTCGACCTTCACCGAGATCTCGCGTCCCCACCGCATCGTCGAGGTCGGTCGCACCGGCAAGACCAATCGGGTGCGTACGCTCGGCGTCTACGAGCTGGCTCCCGCCGCCGGTGGAGCCACGCGCGTGCAGTTCACGCTGGAGACCGAGACCCATGTGCTGTCCGACCGGATTATGGAGGCCCTTGGCGGTCGCGCATGGCTGAAGCGCAAGAACGAGAAGGCCATGCGCCGCCTGCGGGCGATCCTCGAGCGGGGCGAGGGCCGCGGAGAGCGCATTACCGTCGCCGGCGGATAAACTGCCCGCTCGCATGACTCCCTGTCCAGCCAACAGCCTATGACTCCCCGCCCAGCCAACAGCCTCCTTCGCGCGCGCCCGCGTACCGTCGCCGGCCGGGCCTCGTCGGTGGCCGCACGCTTGCTGGGCAAGCTTGCGCTGCTGGCGGTCCTGCTGGTCTCGATGCTGGTGCTCAGCGCTTGCTCGGACAACTCTCATACCCGCGTGACGACCGGCACCTACGCGGGCGAGTCCGGTCAGAACGCCCCTTATCTGAACGTCGGTCCGCTGATCTATGAGGTTCAGCTCTCGCGCGAGCTCAACCCGTACGACACGGAAGACTCCACCTACCTGAGCGGTCTGACGCCCGCCCAGCGGAAGCTGGGCCCCGGCGAAGAGTGGTTTGGGGTCTTCCTGCAGGTCTACAACGAAACTTCAATCGCTCATGCCGCAACCACAGATATCTCGATCAGCGACACGCAGGAAAACGTGTATACGCAGGTCGTTCCGGACCTGACCAACGAATTCGCCTACCGTGGAGGGCTCGTCCCAGCCAAAGGCCGCATCCCGGCGCTTGACACGACCGCCGCCAACGGTCCGACGCAGGGTGCACTGGTTCTGTTCAAGATCAAGATCGTCTCGCTCGACAACCGTCCGATCGAGATTAAGTTCGTAGATCCGCTCGACCCGGCCGAGACGGCCTCCGCCGAGCTCGACGTTTAGACCCTGCCTGCAGGCCTGCCTGCAGGTCCACCGGCAGATCCCACCGGCAGATCCCACCGGCAGGCCCGCCGGCAGGTCCCGTTGGACCGGTCCTTGGCCGGCGAGTGCTGAGCACTCGTGTCAGCGCAAGGCGGCTTCCAGCACCTGTTTGGCAAGCGGAGCGGCCGTTTCCCCGCCGGCACCGTCTTTCACGAGCAACACCCCGACGGCGATCCGCGGGTGTATGGCCGGCGCGAACGCCGCAAACCAGGCGTCGGTGTTCTGCGGATCATCGCTTCCAGTAGAGCAGTCTTCGTTGGCCTCCTTTTCGTTTTCTCCGCTCGTTTGGGATTCGCCGCTTTCAGATCCGTGTTCGCTTTTGCTCGGGCAGGCCGGTACGCCCAGTTCGGCGGTGCCGGTCTTGCCGGCCACGACCACCCCGGGGATGGCGGCCGCGGTGCCCGTCCCTTCTCGCACCACACCGATCATCAGTCGTCGTACGGTCCGTGCCGTGGCGGCGCTCATCACACGCACGGGTGTGGAAGGCAGCGCTTCGAACGTGGGCGTCGGGCGTCTGCCGCCATCCCCGATGGTCGCCGCGATCCTCACCATCTCAAGCGCCGAGGCTTGTACCTGGCCCTGTCCGATCGACGTCGATCCAAGGTCCAGTTCGCCCTGGATCTGACCTGCCGGCGGCAGCGTGCTTTCGACCGCGCCGGGAAGCCCAGGCGTATGGTTGAAGCCGAAGCGCTCAGCCGTCGCCACAAGGCGATCGGCGCCGACCTTCACACCCAAGGGGGCGAACACCGAGTTGCACGACACCGCAAAGGCAAGCGCCAGACTGCCACCGCAGTCCTCACCGTTGGCGTTTTCGAGCTTGACCCCGTCGAGCGTGGCCGACGTGGCATAGGGGAACACACTCTTCAGACTCGCCACTTTGGCTTCCAAGGCGGCGGTAACGGTCACCATCTTGAACGTCGATCCCGGCGGCTGCAGATCGTCGATGCCGAGGCCCGCCACCGCCAGTATCTCCCCACTAGCTGGATCCATTGCCACGACCCCGCCAAGCTGTCCGCCGAGCGCTTCCGTGGCGACGCGCTGCAGGGTCGGAGAGATCGTTGTGTGCACAGCGGGACTTGGCTTGGGCGAGACGCTTGCGAGTACGCGTTCGCCTGCGAACAGCTGCCCACCGGGTGTCCCGCGCAGTTGATCGTCGAGCGCCAACTCCAGCCCGCTGGTGCCGACGATCGCCTCTGCCGGCACGCCCTGAGCTTCCAGTTCGCTCACACGAGCGCTCGGCACTGGGCCGACCTCTCCGACGACGCCCGCCGCCGCGGCGCCCAGCGGCGAGTTGCGGGTGCCCGCCGCGGTTGCCGGGCCGTCGGCCAGCACCGACCCGTCGTGTGCGAGCAGCGTCGCGCGGGGCGGCAGCGTCATGCGCCTGCTCAGCGACTCGCTTCTCAGCAGGCCAGGGAAGACGAGCGAGTGCGACCAGATCACACGCTCACCGCCGGGTTCGTCTTGCACATTCATGAGCAGACTCTCTTTGAGCGTCCCCCAGATGCGCGTGCCGACGCGCATTGGCACAGAGATAACCCCATGCGCATCCTGGTGAGCGTTACCCATAACGGCCAAGCTGGTCTCGGTCGCCGTGCGCGCGGCCGCCCGGTAGTCGTCGGCGAATGTGCTCGCCGGGATGCGTCGCTGCGCGGCAGCGTCGATGTCTTCGTACATCGATGCGTAATTGCCTTGCGTCCAAGCGTGGGCAAACCGCTCGGCGAGTCCCAGCTCGGGGCGAGCCACCATGACCGGAGCCGACGACCGCGCCTACCAGGAAGGCGACCGCGGCGAGAACGATCACAGGCGCCGCTCGTTGCATACGCCTGCGATGCTCATTGGAGGGCTTTGGAGGCTGTCTCAAAACGTTCGGCACGTCCGGGTGCGTCCCTGTACTCGGCGCTGGATCGCCACGTGACGTCTTGCACGTACTACCAGTACGCGCTGCGACGTCCCGCGACGACCAGCTTGGTCCATGAACGCACCGGCCGCACCGCTCGTTTTGAGACAGCCTCTCACGGCTCGGGACGGTAGAACATGAGCATGACGCGGCTCGACTGGATCATCGTGGGGTTTGCTGTCCTGCTTGCGCTGTTCGGGTTTCGACGGGGCTTCATCGTCGCTGTGCTCTCCTTTGGCGGCTTCGCCCTTGGTTCATTCATCGGAACGCGGCTGGGTCCTCTACTGCTCTCTCAGGGTTCCGCCTCGCCGTACGCGCCGGCATTCGGGCTGGTTGGAGCCCTGCTCGCCGGAGCGATCCTGGCGACCGGCTTCGAGGGCGTCGGCTTCAGGCTGCGTCGCACGCTTGTGCTACCTGGACTGGGCATGCTCGACGGCGTGCTCGGCGCGCTGCTCAGCGCAGCGCTAGGTTTGGCGATTGCTTGGATCCTTGCTGCCGTGGTGGTGCAGACGGCGGGCACGACCCAGCTGCGCGCCGACATCCAGCGCTCGCAGATCCTGCGCGAGCTTGACCAGTTGCTGCCGCCCAGCGGGCCGATCTTGAATGTGCTCGCAAGCCTCGATCCGCTGCCATCGATCGCCGGTCCGGTTCCAGAGGCAGCTCCGCCGTCGAGTGCGATCGACCGGGAGCGGGGGGTGCGTATCGCCGCGCGCAGCGTCGTGCGGGTGCTCGGCACTGCCTGCGGGCTGGCGATCGAGGGCTCGGGCTGGGTGGCGCAGCCCGGTGTGGTGGTCACCAACGCGCACGTGGTCGCGGGCGAGCACGACACGGCCGTCGAGGTGGGGGGAGACGAACCGGAGCTCTCGGCCTATGTGATCGCCTTCGATCCCACCAATGACATCGCGATCCTGCGCGTCCCGGGCCTCGCTCTGCCTTCGCTCACGCTCCTCCCCAGGCCAGCGCCGGGCAGCGCGGGCGCGATCTTGGGCTACCCGGAGGATGGCCCGTTCGACCCGCAGCCTGGGCGCATCGGCACGACCCAGAAGATCATCACCGACGACGCTTACGGCCGCGGTCCTGTCTCGCGTCTGCTGACGCCGCTGCGAGGCCTGGTGCGCCCGGGCAATTCAGGTGGCCCGCTGGTCGATCGCGAAGGACGCGTGTTGACCACCGTGTTCGCCAGCACCACAGGTGGTGGGCCTGCCGGTGGCTATGGCGTGGCCAATGCCACCGTTGCTCAGGTACTGGTTAGGGCCGGCCACATGGTCGGAACAGGGGAATGCACCTCTGGCTGAGCTGCCCCAAGTATGCGGATAGATAGTGAGTCAGGCGGTGGAGGGGCGCGTACGCGGATGTGCGCGCGGCGCTCGTCTCTCCTGAACAGGCTTTGGGGCAGAGGCTGGCTCTTCGACGTCGCTCGCGCTTCGCTGCTCAGAGACGGCGGCCTTTCGCTTGTCCGCTGGCGCCTTGAACAGCGGCTCGGCGGCGGCGATGCGGCGGACGAGCTCCGTGCGCACACGCTCCAGCTCCTCGACATTCAGCAGGCGCGGGCCGGCATGCCTGAAGGGCTTGCTGGGCACGGGAACCAAGCCCGGATGGCTGGACTGGATCTCTGAGAGAGTCTGCTCGAGCGCCGCGATTTGGGCGCGCAGCTCGCGGCGACGCTCGCTCGCTCGTGCGGCAGCGTTTGAGGCTGGCTCAGCGGTGACATACAGGGCGGCGGCCACCTCGCGCGGGTCCACGCCAGTCTGGCGCGCTTGGCGCGCCGCGTCCGCCGCTATCTGGCCGACGGCGGAAGGCTCCTGAGCGACGCTCGCCACGAACGTGCCGGTGCCCTGACGACTGTCGATCAGCCCCTCCTGCTCCAAGCGCTGGTAGACCGTCCGTGCCGTGTTGGCGTTGATCCCGAGCATCTCGGCAAGCTCGCGCAGGCCCGGCAGGCGCCGGCCGGGCGCGAGCCGCCCGTCGCCGATCCGAGCACGTAGGCCCCAAGCCAGCTGAACCCCGATCGGGATCTCCCCGGCGCGGTCGATTGTCAGGTCTTCGAGCTCGAGCTGCGCCGCCGACGTCTGTCCTTGGGCGGGCATCTCCGATGCAGGCATTTCAGTTGAGGCTTCTGACGCATGCGGGTCTGGATGGTCATGTCTTGCCATGCCCCAACTTTAGACGCTCGCGAGCGAAAAACATATTGTGCTAGTGAACTAGTACACTAGCGCTATGGAAGGGTTGGGGTCTGGGGAAGTGGCCGACAGCGACGCGTTGAGCGGTGCGCCAAGCTTAGGGTCGAACGGCGCGCTGAACGATAGGCCCAGCGAGACGTTGAGCGACGAGTCGGGCCCGACGAGTAGGGGCCTTTTGAGACGAGCATTGCTCCCGGCTCGTAACGTGTTCGAGGAAGTGGGGGACCTGATGATCCTCACGGGTCGCACTGTCGTGGCTATCGTGAGGCCGCCCTATCCGTATGGTGGCGAGTTCGTCTGGCAGTTCCTGTTCGCGCTGCGGATCTGCTGGCTGCCTCTGTTGCTGTCGACCTTTGCCCTCTCTTACGGCGCCGCGGGTCTGCAGGCGGCGAACTTCCTAACAGTGCTGGGCTCGCTCGACCGCTTGGGCGGATTCTTCGTGCTGATCGTCGTGCGCGAAATCGGCCCGTTGATCACGGCGACGATGCTTGCCGGCGCGGCCGGCACCGCGATCACAGCGGACCTGGGCGCGCGCAAGATCCGCGAGGAGCTCGACGCCCTGCAGGTGTTGGGCGTCGATCCCGTCAAGAACCTGGTGGTGCCGCGGTTCCTGGCGCTGATGCTCGTGACGGGGCTGTTCAACATCTACGCGATCCTGTTCGGCATCTTCGGCGGCGTGCTTGCCACTGTCACCCACGGTGGGCCGCTCGGGCCCTTCTGGGCGACCTTCTTCAACAACACCTCGACCACCGACCTGTGGGGCTCGACTCTGAAGACGTGTGTGTTCGGGGCGATCATCGCGATCATCTGCTGTTACAAGGGCATGACCGCCTCCGGCGGCGCCGAGGGTGTGGGCCGCGCCGTCAACCAGGCTGTTGTGGCGTCCTTCCTCGCGTTCGGATCGTTCAACTACGCCTTCACGCAGACTGTTGCTCGCGACACACCCCAACCTGATCGCGATCAAATGAACGAAGCCCTCACAGGCGCGCGCAACTGGCTTGCCTCGGCGGGGGAGATCGCCAGCTTCACTGGGCGGATCGTGCGCGACGTGTGGACGTTGCGTGTGCTGCGCTTCTTCGGCGAGGGGGTGCGTCAGGCGGGTCTTATGATCGTGTCCTCGACGGCGGTTCTGTGGATCATGGTGTTCATCATCGGTTTGGGGCCCTGCGGGATCCAGGGCGCCTACTTCGCCACGGCTCAGGGCGCGCCTAGCGTCGCCGGCGCGTTTGCGGCTTGGTGCGATCTGCGCGAGGCGATTCCCTACGCGTTCGGCTACATGATGGCGGCCAAGGTCGGTACAGGCATCGTCGCCGAGCTGGGCGCGATGCGCATCAACGACGAGATCGACGCGCTGGAAGTGATGGGAATCGATTCGATGGTGTTCCTTTGCGCCACGCGCCTGCTGGCGGGCTGGATCGTGCTGCCGTTCATGTACATAGCCGGCATCGGGATCGGCTACCTGGCCTCCTACATCGCGGTCGTAAAGCAGGTGGGAGCCGTGACCTCGGGCGGCTACCTGCTGATCTTCTGGCAGTACCAGAATCCGGTGGACTACCTCTTCAGCGTGATCAAGGCCATGTCGATGGCCACGGCTGTTGTGCTCGTGTCCTGCTACTACGGCTACAACGCCTCGGGTGGGCCGGTGGGGGTGGGCAGGGCGACGGCCAAGTCGATGGTGCTCAACCTCGTGCTCGTCACGATGATCGGGATGCTCGGCACCGAGGTCTTCTGGGGTACCAGCCCGCGCACGCCGATCGGGGGTTGAGCGAGCACGGGCACCGGTCGGGTGCCCCTGGGTGGGTGGAGCACGTTTGAGGGGTCGCTCATACGTTGCTTCACCCACCCGCTACGCTGGGCGCCATGTCAAAGACGCTTGTGATCGCGGAGAAGCCTTCGGTGGGGCGCGACTTGGCGCGTGTGCTGCCAGGACCGTTCGCCAAGCAGGAGGGCTATCTCGACGGGCCCGACTACGTGATCACGTGGGCGGTGGGCCACCTCGTGCAGCTTGCCGATCCCGACGAATACGACGCCAAGTACAAGCGCTGGCGGATGCCGGATCTGCCGATCGTGCCCTCCAAGTTCAAGCTCGTAGTGCGCGACGAGCGCTCGCGCAAGCAGATGTCGGTGGTCACGAGCCAGCTGGGGCGCGAGGACGTCGAGCAGGTCGTCAACGCCTGCGACGCCGGGCGCGAGGGCGAGCTGATCTTTGCCTACCTCTACGAGAAGGCCAAATCGAAGAAGCCGGTGCAGCGCCTGTGGCTGAACTCGATGACGACGGCCGCAATGAAGAGCGCCTTCGAATCGCTGCGCCCGGCCGAGGATTATGCGCTGCTCGAGCAGGCTGCGCGCTCGCGCTCGGAGGCCGACTGGATCGTCGGCATGAACGCCACCCGCGCCGCCACGATCCGCCTCAAATCGTCCTTCGACGGAGCGGTCTCGCTTGGGCGCGTGCAGACGCCGACGCTTGCGATCGTCGCGCGTCGCGAGGAGGAGATCAAGGCGTTTGTGCCCGAGCCCTATTGGTTGGTGGATGCACGCTTCGACGCAGGGACCGCCGCCGGCGGAGATGGCGGGGGCGATTTTGGGGGGGGCGACGGAAGCGCTGAGGACGGATCCAGCCGGGGTGGAGCTGAAGGTTCGCGTGTCTACGGAGGACGCTTTCATGCCGGGGCGAAGCCGCGCTTGGCCAGCGAGGAGGAGGCGCTTGCGATCGTCGAGGCCTGCCGGGGCAGGCAGGGCACGATCACCAAGCTCGACAAGAAGGAGCAGCGCGAGCGCGCGCCGATGCTGTACGACCTCACGACCTTGCAGCGCGAGGCCAATACGCGCTACGGCTTCTCCGCACGTCGCACGCTTGCCGCCGCACAGCGGCTGTACGAGGAGCACAAGGCACTTACTTATCCGCGAACCAACTCGCGTTACCTCACGACCGACATGGTCGAGGAGATAAAGCCGACCGCCGAGCTCGTAGGCGGGCAGAAGGAGTACGCGAAGGCCGCCGCCTACGTCACGGGCCTCGACGTGTTGCCGCTCGCGCGCGTGGTCAACGACGAGAAGGTCACAGACCACCACGCGATCATCCCAACCAAGGCCCAGCATGCCGTCGATCGCATGGGCGACGACGACAAGCGCGTCTACGACATGGTCGTCAGGCGCTTTCTCGCTGTGTTCCATCCCGAGGCGGTGTTTGAGAACACGCGCGTGGAGACCACCATCGAGTCCGCCGGCAAGCAGGCCGCGGGTGCGGCGGCGAAGCAGACAGACGGCGCGGAGGGGCAAGCGACGCCGCCGGCCAGCGGCATCGGGTCGCAAGCGGCGGCGCCGGCGGCCGGTGGCTACGTCTTCCGCACGCGCGGCAAGCTGCTGCTCGTCCCGGGTTGGCGCGGGGTCTACGGAGAGGTGCCATCCGAGGCGAAGTCCGCCGCCGAGGAAGACGAGGGCGCAGACCAGCAGCTACCCAAGTTGAACGACGGCGAAGACGTGCAGACGCTCGAGATCGCAAGCGAGCGCAAGGAAACCAAGCCGCCGCGACGCTACAGCGACGCGTCGCTGCTAGGCGCGATGGAGACGGCCGGCAAGCTGGTCGAGGACGACGAGTTGCGCGAGGCGATGAAGGAGTCGGGAATCGGTACGCCGGCGACGCGAGCGGCGATCATCGAGCGGCTGATCCAGGTGGGTTACATCGAACGCGACGCACGCGCGCTTGTGGCCACCGAGAAGGGCCTGAACGTGATCAGGCTGCTGGGCGAGCACGCATTGAGTTCGCCGGACATGACCGGCCAGTGGGAGCACCGTCTCGACAAGATCGAGCGTGGCGAAGACTCTCGCGAGAAGTTCATGAGCGACATCGCCGGCTTCGCGGAGCTGACCGTCAAAGAGCTCGACGAGAAACTGAAGGACGTGCGCATCCCGCGCGCCAACCTGGGTCCCTGCCCAATCTGCGGACACGACATCAAAGAGAACCGCAAGGGCTACTCGTGCTGGGCTCGCGATGATCCGGGCTGTGGCTTTGTGATCTGGAAGGGCAAGTCCGGCAAGCAGTTGCCCGTCGCGGTGGCCAAGGAGCTGATCCACAGCGGCTACACGGCCAAGGCCGTGACCGGCTTCAAGGCACGCAGCGGGCGGAACTTCCGTGCGCGCCTCGCCCTTAGCCAGAACGAGGAAGGCAAGTGGCGCGTCGAGTTCGACGAGGCGTGGGCCCGTGAGGGCGCCAAGCCGCCCGAGGCTGAGGCCGAGCTGGAGGCGGGCCAAGAGGTTGCCGGCCAGGCCGCGGCGGGCCAAGAGGACGCGGTAGCCGCAAGCGCGGCGTAGCGTTTACGGTCGCGCGTCGGGGCGCAGGCCGTTTGGGTGGCGTTTTACGGTCGTATGTCGGTGCGGGTCGGTTGCGTGACGTTTAGGTCGCACGTCGGCCCAGGCCGGGTGTGTGCAGGGTCTTTCAAACCGGGCTGCACGTTTAAGCCCCCTTTTTATGGGATCACGGTTTCGACTGGACCTAACCTGGCGGCCCCGATCGGACCTGACCCGTCGGGTGGGTGCGCCAGGATGGCAACATGCCGATCGCACTCGTAACCGGACCCGCCAACGCCGGCAAGGCGCGCGTCCTGCTGGATGCTGTGCGTGGACACGTGGCGCGGGGGCAGGAGCCGCTGCTGGTGGTGCCGACCGAGGCCGACCAGGCACGCTACCGGCGCGAGCTGGCCGAGGGAGGGCTGGCGCTCGGTGTCCGGGTCGAGCGCTTCGAGGGCCTCCTGGCCGAGGTGCTGGCGAAGGCCGGAGACGCCCGCACGCCGCTCGGCCCACTGGCACGCGAGCATCTCCTGGCGCGCCTGGCAAACGCCCGCCCGGGCATGGCAAAGGAGTTGGCGACCCTCATTGCCGATCTCGAGACACAGCGTGTTACCCCCGCCAGGCTGCGTGGCGCGCTGCGCGCCTGCCGATCCGGCGTGCAGAGATCGGCCGAGGAGCTCCCGAGCAGACATGGGGCGAGGAAGCTCCCGTGCAGAGATCGGGCGAGGAAGCCTCCGTGCAGAGATCGGGCGAGGAAGCTCTCGTGCAGAGATCGGGCGAGGAAGCCTCCGTGCAGGCGTCTGGCGAGCAAGCGCCACTTGAGCGTCTTTACACGGTGTTCGAGCGCTACCAGCAGACGCTTGCGCAGATGCGCCGCTCCGATCGGGAGCTGCGCGCGACCAGGGCACTGGACCAGTTGCGTCGCAAGCCGGCCTCTTGGGGACCGGTTCCGGTCTTGCTCTACGGCTTCGACGACTTCACCGAGCTGCAGGTCGACACGATCCTCACACTCGGCGGCGTGGTGGGCGCTCCCGTGATGGTCTCACTGGCATATGAGCCGGGGCGCGTCGCCTTCCTCGGCCGTGCCTCCACTTTTCAGCGGCTCGTGCCGTTTGCGGAGACTCACACCGAGTTGCGCGCGCGCGCTGATCACTACGCGCCGTCCGCGCGCGAGGCGCTGCACCACTTGGAGCGCTCGTTGCTCAGCGACGATCCGCAACAGGTTGAGTCGGGAGAGGCGGTGAGGCTGCTCGAGGGCGGTAACCCCAGAGCCGAGCTGGAGCTCCTCGCGGGTGAGGTGAGGGCTCTCCTCGACGGCGGCGTGGCGGCACAGGAGATCGCGATCGTGCACCGCTCTCCCGAGTCGATCGCCGGCCTGCTCGGCGAAGTGCTGGAGGACTTCGACATCCCCTACGCGCAGCGCCGGCACACGATGTTCGCCGACACCGCGCTCGGTCGCGGCCTGCTGGGAATGCTGCGCTGCGCCACCGAGGTCGGCGAGCTGGGCGATCTGCTGGCTTGGCTGGGAGCTCCCGGCGTGCTCGAGCACCCACAGTTGCTCGATCGCTTCGAGCTGCGCGCACGCCGGCAGGGTGTGCTCGACAGCGCCCGCGCCCGGGCTTTGTGGGAGGCCGAGAATTGGCCGCTGGAACGCATCGACCGCGTGCGCGAAGCGGCCGACAGCAGGCACCCTGGCCTTGCTCGACGCGCTTGCGGGCGAGCTCCAGCGCCTGTTCTGCGCCCCCCGCGCCAACACCGCGGCGGTGCTCGAGCGAGGACGAGCGCGACGAGGCCGGCGCACTTGTGGGCGCACGCCGCGCGCTCGAGGAGTTGCGCGAGCTGGCACGCGCGGCGCCCGAGCTTGCGCCAAGCACGAGCGAGCTGGTCGAGCTACTGGAGCGGCTCGAGTTGACAGCCGGCGAGCACCTGGAGCCGGGGCGGGTCGTGGTCGTCGGCCCCCTTTCACTAAGGGCACGCCGCGTAAGAATGGTGTTCGCCTGTGGGCTGCAGGAGGGCGTCTTTCCAACGACCGCCACGCCCAACCCCCTCCTCCAAGAGCATCAGCGTCGCGAGCTGGCCCAGGGTTCCGGACTGGTGTTGCGCGGCGAGCCTGACGTGCTGGCGGCCGAGCGCTATCTGCTCTACGCGCTGGCCTCGCGTCCGCTCGAGCGTCTCACGCTCAGCTGGCATGTCGCCGACGAGGAGGGCACGCCGCTCGCTCGTTCGCTGTTCGTCGATGACATATGCGATCTGTTCACCGCAACGCTGACTGAGCGCACCGTGCGCCGAGTAGCGGGGTCCGTCGACTGGCCCGGCCCCGGCAGGCCGGCCGGGGAGATGGCGAGGCGCGCGCCCGCGATCTCCGCGGCGGCGGCCGTTCCTGCTCTCGCCGGTCAGCCCGATCGCGCCGTTGCGGGGCGAGAACATGTTGGAGGAGATGCGAGAACGTGTGCTGTGGTCCGCCTCGTCGCTTGAGAGCTGGACAGTCTGTCCCGTGAAGTGGTTCGTGGAGCGCCTGCTGCGCGCCGATGACATCGAGCCCGACCCCGAGCCGCTTGCGCGCGGCGGCTTGGCTCACGCCGCGCTAAAGGACACGCTCGAGCGCTTGCGCGAGCGCAACGGCTCGGCACGACTAACCCCGGCGAGCGCGGCCCTTGCCAAGCGCCTGCTGGCAGAGGCACTGCGCGAGTTGGAGCCAAGCTATCCGTTGTCGGTCGCGCCCGAGCGTCTGCCCGGAGCGCGCCGGCGCCTGCAGGTGGACCTGGAGCGCTACCTGGAGTGTGCGGCCGAGCACCCCAGTCCGTTGGAGCCGACATACCTGGAGCTGGAGTTCGGGTTTGCCCAAGAGACGGGCGACGAGTCGGGCGCAAGCTCCGCGGGGAGCGGTGGAACGGTTGGGGCGGAGGTACTGCCGCCGCTTCGGCTAGGCGAGGAGGTGCTCTTGCGCGGGCGCATCGACCGCGTCGATATTGGCCCGGCAGGAGAGGCGGTGGTCTACGACTACAAGGGTCGCTCCGCGCCGCCGGGAGCCAGGTGGCTCGGAGACGGCGCCTTCCAGCTGGCGCTATACATGCGCGCCGTGGAGGCGCTGCTTGGCCAATCCGCGGTGGGCGGCTTTTATCAGCCGCTAGCGGGAAGGGACATCCGCGCGCGCGGCGTGCTCGATGGCGACAGCGCTCTGGAGCTAGAGTGCGTGCGCACCGACCGCTTGGAGCACGGCCCGATGCGCGACCTGCTCGACCAGTGCCTTGCCGCCGCCCTGCGCGCTGCCACGGAGGCCCGCTCAGGGTCGCTCGAGCCGCGCCCTGACACCTGCGCCTACAACGGCGGCTGTGCATATCCGACGATCTGTCGCTGCGAGCGATGACTGCGCCGCACAGCGAGGGGGGTGCGCTTGCGAGCTACCTGGCTATTCAACAGCAGCTCGCGCTCGACTATGAGCCGGAGCCGCCGCGCGCCGCCGGTCGCGAACGCAGGCTCACCGACGAGCAGGAACGTGCGGTCGCAAGTCGCCAGGGTTCGCTGCTGCTTGCTGCCGGCGCCGGCAGCGGCAAGACGTCGGTGCTCGTCGAGCGCTTCGTGCGCGCGGTACGTGAGGACGGGGTCGCTCCTGGGCAGATCCTCGCAATCACTTTCACCGAGCGCGCGGCCGGCGAGTTGCGCCAGCGGGTGCGCTCGCGCATGTTGGAGTTGGGGGAGCGTGATGCTGCACGCGAGACCGAGGCCGCGAACGTGTGCACCTTCCACAGCTTCTGTGCACGGCTGCTGCGCATTCATCCCGTGCAGGCCGGGGTCGAACCGGGCTTTGAGATCCTTGAGGAGGGCATCGCCACACGGCTGCGCATACTTGCCTTCAACGACGCGCTGGGCGACTTCTTGGCCGGTGAGCGCCAGGAGGCGGTCGATCTCGCGGCGGCCTACGGCGCCGATCCGTTGCGCGCGATGGTGTTGGGCGCCTATGCCCAGCTGCGCAGCCAGGGGCAGACACAACCACGCTTGCCATCAGAGCCTCGCCAGAGGAGCCTCGATGTGTCGGAGGCCGATGCGGATGCGCTTCGTACCTGTGAGCTGATAGGCGAGTTGCTGGAGCGCTTTGGGGCAAGCTATGCCGAGCGCAAGCACGCACGTGGGGCGCTTGACTTCGACGATCTCGAGCTGGACGCGCGCGCGCTGCTGCGAGCGCACGCGGACGTGCGCGAATCCTGGGCGGAGCGCTTCCAGCTGCTGATGGTGGACGAGTTCCAGGACTCAAATCCGCGCCAACTCCAGCTGCTGGCAGCACTTGATCGCGACAATCTCTTCACCGTCGGCGACGAGTTGCAGTCGATCTACGGCTTTCGGCATGCCGATGTCGGCCTCTTTCGCGAGCGTCGTGCAAGGCTGGCCCGCGACGCCTCAAGCCTTGAGCTAACAAGCAACTTTCGTAGTCGGCCCCCGATTCTCAAGGCCGTCAAGCGGATTTTCTCCGAGCGGATCGGGGAGCACTTCACAGCGCTGACCCCGATGCGCTCTGCAGGTGAAGGCCCTGAGTCCGCCAACGAGCCGATCGTCGAGCTGCTGCTCTGCGACAAGCGCGGCTGGGAGCAGCTTCCGGGCGACGAGCAGCTCACGGGCCTGCCTCAAGCCACTTTGTGGCGCCATGCCGAAGCAGCTCTGCTTGCGCAGCGCATCGCACAGTTGATCGCAACCGGCGAGGCCCGAGCGGGGGAGATCGTGGTGCTGTTGCGCGCGTTGGGCGACATGCCGGTGTACGAGAGCGCTTTGCGCCGGCACGGCTTGCGCACGCTCGCCGGGGTCGGTGGCTTCTGGAGCCACCAACAGATCGGCGATCTGCTCGCTTGGTTGCGGACTTTGGCAAACCCGCTGGACGAGCTCGCGCTGTACTCGACGCTCGCCTCGCCGCTCGTGGGTCTCTCAAGCGACGGCCTCGCGTTGCTCGCACGCGCTGCCCGCGAGCACGGGCGTGGCGTGTGGCAGGCGATCCTCGAGCGCTCCGCGGAGCTGGATGCCCTGCTGCCGGCGGAGGACCAAGAGCGACTGGGCTCCTTCCGCGAGCTGTTTGCAGCCGAGCGCACGGGTGTCCGGCTGTACTCGGTCTCCGAGCTGTTGCGCCGCGTCATCCGCGCTACCGGCTACGACACCCACGTACTCTCGCTCGGCTGGGGCGAGCGACGGCTTGCCAACGTGCACAAGCTCATCGGCATGGCGCGGCGCTTCGAGGCGCAGGAGGGCCGTGACCTGCGCGGCTTCCTCGATCACGTCGCTCACCTCGAAGTAGCGCTTGCCGGGCGCGAGGCCGAAGCGCCGGTCGGCGACTCCCCGTCGCGGGGGGCAGGCGGGCAGTTGGACGCTGTGCGTCTGATGAGCATCCATGCGGCCAAGGGACTCGAGTTTCCGGTCGTATGCGTAGCCGATCTGGGCCGCGAAGCGAATCTGCGCGTGCCCGATCTCTTGTTCGACGAGGCCGGCGGGCGCTTGGGACTGCGTCTGCAGCAGCTGGGAAACCCGGAGTCGGTCAGCACGCTTGCCTACGAGCAGCTCGCGCGACGAGCGTCGCCTCGCACAGGAAGAGGAGGAGGACCGTGTCCTGTACGTTGCCTGCACGCGAGCGGAGAACAGGCTGCTGTTGAGCGGCTCGGTCGCGTTTGAGCGCTGGCCGGCGGTGAGGCCGGGTGTTGCGCCGATCGCATGGATGGCACCGGCGCTCGTGCCCGATGCACCGGCGCTCGCGGCCTCTGGGCAGCCGCCCAGGGAGGCTCTGACGGTGGATCTGGGTGGCGGATTGAGCGTGCGCTGCATGTTTCACTCCTCGAGCATGGTCGAGCCGCGGAGCGGTGACGGCTCCCACGCCGACGTCGATCTCGACCATGCCTCGGCGGTCCTCCTACCAACGCCGGATGCTCTTGGGTCGACGTCCGTATGCGCCCGCGCGGGCGTCGGATGCTGCCCCGCGTGCGTCGGACGGTCCCGCACTTGAACCTTCCCCTGAGTTGGTCGAGAAACCCGTCACATCCCATCCGCTGCCACTCAGCGACCCCGACGCGACGATGAGCTACACCTCGCTTGCCGAGCTGGAGCGCTGTGGCTACCGCTTCTATGTCGAAAGAGTCCTGCGTCTCCCGGAGAATCGCGCGGTCGCCCGCACGAGCAGCGACGACAGCGGAACGCGGGCGCGCCGGCGAGGCACGATCGTGCACGGGCTGCTGGAATCGATCGACTTCGCGCACCCCCGGCAACCGTCCTCGGAGGACGTCGCTGAGAGGGCGCGGCGAGTCGGCGCTGCACTGAGCACAGGCGAGCGCGAGGAGATAGCAGCCCTGATCGCGGCGGCGCTCGCCTCCGAGCCGGCCCGACTGCTGGGCGAAGCGCGCCAAGCGCACCGCGAGTATCCGTTCGCGTTCTCGCTCGGCGAGGAAGAACCGCTGGTGACAGGCGTGCTCGACCTGCTCGTCGAGCAGCCCGATGGCAGTGCCCTGATCGTCGACTACAAGAGCGATCGGCTCGCCGGGGGCGAGGACTTGGAGCTGCTCGTGCAACACGACTATGGTTTCCAACGGCTGCTCTATGCGCTGGCCGCGATCGAGGATGGCGCTTCGCACGTGCAGATCGTCCACTGGTTCTTGGAACGTCCGAACGAGTGGGTCGCGGCCAGTTTCGACTCCCGTGAACGGGAGGCTCTGCGCGAGCTGTTGCTGGAGAGGATCGCGATCATGAGGGCCAGAGGCTTCGCTGTCACGGAGACGCCCCACCGCGACATCTGCCTGACATGTCCCGCTCGCGGGGGATTGTGCTCATGGGGGGAAACCCGCACCATGAGTGAGCGGTCCACCACATTGGAATCCAGCGGTTGAAGGGGTAGCCTCAAAGTCAGAATCGCAAGTCTTGCAATTTGGGCGAGACCGACGAGAGGGAACTTGTATGGCAACCGAGAGGTCAGCGGCTACGGTCATCCAGATGCCGCCGAACCTGGCCGATCTCGAGCTCTTTGCCCGTATGCGCCTCGATGGCGATCCGCACGCTCGTGAGCTTCTCGTCGAGCGTTACCTGCCACTCGCACGCCGCCTCGCGCGCCGCTACCAGCACACCGACGAGCCGATCGAGGATCTCATCCAGGTTGCCTCGATCGGACTGCTGAAGGCCGTCGATCGCTTCGATTGCTCGCGCGAGGTGATGTTCTCAAGCTACGCGGTGCCGACCATCCTGGGCGAGCTCAAGCGCCATTTTCGTGATCGCACGTGGTCGGTGCGAGTGCCGCGCGATCTGCAGGAGTTGGCGTTGCGTGTCGACCAGACTGTCACGCGACTTTCGCTTGGTCAGCGTCACTCCCCGTCGGTGAGCGAAGTCGCACGGTCAGTCGAAGCCTCTGAGGAGCAGGTGCTCGAGGCGCTCGAGGCGATGGGCGCTTACAGGGCCGGCTCGCTCGATGCGCCACGCTCAGCGCGCGACGAGGAGACCGAGACGGTGGCCGAGGGCCTTGGCTCGGATGACGATGGCTTTGCCAGAGCCGAGGAACGGGCCACGTTGGACCCGCTGATGGGGCAGATCGGCGAGCGCGAGCGCATCGTGCTGAAGCTTCGCTTCAGCGACGATCTCACGCAGGCGGAGATCGGTGAGCGGATAGGCGTCTCGCAAATGCAGGTCTCGCGTTTGATCCGCCAAGCGTTGGCACGTTTGCGCGCCGGCGTGGACGCCTCCTCCCGATAGCCGATTCAGATGGGGCCACAGGCCGATCCGGATAGGCCGATCCGGATAGCTTCTACGGGCCGGCGGGCGAGCGTGCGCGAAGCGCGAGAACCAGTTGGGAGCTCTCGCAGTGGGCGCCGGGCTCCGTGGATACGCGCTCGGCGATCCGCTCGAGCACGTTGCCCACGACCGGCAGCACCGCATCTTTGACGAGGCCGCTGGCGCCGTCGCCTATGAGATCGAGCACGCGCAACTCGGCATCGTGCTCGCTCGCCTGGATGCTGAACGTCACGGTAGCGTCGCTGGAGTGGGCGAAGGCGTGCGCTGACAGCGCATCGCATACGAGCAGCATGTCGTCGAGCCGGTCGAGCGGCCAGTCGGCGCGCGCGAGCATCATCGAGACGACCCGCCACAGCACGGGCCCGGCGAGTGGCCCGTCGGCGAGGCGCACACGCGCGAAGTTGCTCTCGGCCGGCTCGGGCTCGTCTGAGATCGACTGGGTCACGGTCGACCCTTCCAGCGTCTCAGCGTTCAGCGAGTCGAAGGGGTAGGCGTGGCCAACCGGCTCGATCGTCATGCCTCGTGTCCGCTTGTCTGCGCCCGCAAGGGTGTGCCCGGCAGGGTAGGGATGCTCGTTTGGGAATCGGCCAGCGAGAACGTCATCCGTACCTCCGTGTGTTCGATGTCGCCGTGGGCCAGCTGCACGCTGTCGGCGAGCGCCGCGATCAACGACAGGCCGAGGCCGAGGCCCGGGCTGTCCGGACGTGGCCCGATGCCTCGTCCCCAATCGCGCACGAGCACCGTCAGCGTGTTCTCGTCCTTGCTCGCGATGACCTCCATCGGCCCATGATGGCCATCCGGATAGGCGTGCACGACCACGTTTGCGCACGCCTCGGTGACCGCGAGGCGGATATCCGAGAGCTTGGACTCGGGCACCGCGAAGGCCTCGCCGAGGCCGCCGAGGGCGTACCGAACTACAGCGATGTTCTCAGCTCGCGCCGTAAGCGCGAGCTCCATGTCCGGCGTCATTGCCTCTCCTGGCGCTTTGCCGTACTTAGCGTGCCTTGCAGTCTCGCCCATAATGATCCCCGTCGAGGACGGATTTCACACGTCCAATGCCCAACCAAAGGCGATCTCGATGCTACTCTTTCAGGCTCCGCCTCAGGTGCCGACCCCCCATGTCCGCGAGCGCGCCGCAGCCCATAGGGGCCCGCGTCGCCTCAAGGCAGCACTCACATGACTTCGCAAACATTGCCATCCCAGGCCGCTGGACTCTACGACCCCCGCTATGAGCACGACGCGTGTGGGGTCGGCATGGTCGCGCGTCTGGACAACACCCCTACGCACGAGGTGGTCACGCGCGCGCTAGCTGCCCTTGAGAACCTCGAGCACCGCGGCGCCTCCGGGGCCGACCCGCTGACCGGCGACGGCGCCGGCATCCTGATGCAGATGCCCGACGAGCTGCTGCGCGCGGTCGCGGGCTTCGAGTTGCCCCCGGCTGGTGCCTACGGAGTCTTCATGTGCTTTCTGCCCACCGATGACTCCGCACGCGCCCGGACTGAGGCTCTGCTCGATCGCACCGTGAGCCAGGAGGGCCAGCGGGTGCTGGGCTGGCGCGACGTGCCCATCTGCCCCGAGCACACCGGTGCCACTGCCGCGGCCTCTCGTCCGGTGATCCGTCAGCTCCTCGTCGGCAGCGCGGACGGCCTCGACCAGGACACCTTCGAGCGCAAGCTATATGTGATCCGGCGCATCTGCGAACGGGTTGTTGGCGCATGGTCGCCAGAGGAGCGTAAGGGCTTCTATGTCACCTCCAGCTCCTCGCGCACGATCAACTACAAGGGCATGCTCATCAGCTACCAGCTCGGTGCGTTCTATCCCGACCTGCGCGACGAGCGCTGCAAGAGCGCGCTGGGGCTGGTGCACTCGCGCTTCTCCACGAACACGTTCCCCAGCTGGGAGCTTGCCCATCCCTACCGCGTGATCTGCCACAACGGCGAGATCAACACGGTGATGGGCAACGTCAACTGGATGCGCGCGCGCGAGTCAGAGCTCGCCTCCGAGCTCCTCGGCGAGGATCTGGAGAAGATCCTGCCGGTGGTCACACAGGGCAACTCCGACTCGGCCACGTTCGACAACGTGCTCGAGCTACTGCTGCTCGCCGGGCGGTCATTGCCGCACGCGGTGATGATGATGATCCCCGAGGCCTACCGCAACCGCACCGACCTCTCTGAGGAGCTGAAGGGCTTCTATGCCTTCCATTCCTGCCTGATGGAGCCCTGGGACGGCCCGGCGGCGGTTGCCTTTACCGATGGTCGCGTGGTTGGAGCGACGCTCGACCGCAACGGACTGCGGCCCGGGCGCTGGGTCCTGACCAAGGACGGCCATGTCGTGCTCGGCTCGGAGGCCGGTCTGCTCGACGTGCCTGCCGATCAGGTCGTGCGCCTTGGTCGACTACAGCCGGGCAAGCTGTTTCTTGTGGACCTCGAGCAGGGCCGTGTTGTGGACGACGGTGAGGTCAAGCACCGGATCGCCACACAGAAGCCATACGGCGAGTGGTATGCCCGCAACGCGGTGCGCTTTGCCGAGATCGAGCCCTCAGAGCAGGTGACGCTCTCCGATCAGCCGCTACGCCGTCGCCAGCGTGCCTTCGGCTATTCCCAGGAGGATCTGCGCGTGCTGCTGGAGCCGATGGCACGCGACGCTCAGGAGCCGCTCGGATCGATGGGCAACGACCTGTCGCTGGCTGTGCTCTCCGATCAGGCGCCGCCGCTGTTCTCCTATTTCAAGCAGCTGTTCGCGCAGGTCACGAATCCGCCGATCGACCCGATCCGCGAGGAAATCGTGATGAGCCTCTCGACCAGCCTCGGCACCGAGCGCAACCTGTTCGACGAGACCCCTGAGCACGCCCACAAGCTGGAGCTCGACCAGCCGATCTTGCTCAACCGCGAGCTCGAGACCCTGCGCCACATCTCAACCGATGTGTTCTCCTCGCGCACGCTGGACATCACCTGGAAGGTCGCCGAGGGGCCCGAGGGCCTAGCAGGCGCGCTCAGGCATGTCTGCGAGCAGGCGCACGAGGCGATCGCCGAGGGCGTCAACATCATCATCCTCTCCGACCGCCTGCTCGGACCGGCGCGGGCGGCGATTCCCTCGCTGCTTGCGGTCTCCTCGGTCCACCACCATCTCGTGCGCGAGGGCACGCGTTTGCGTGCCGGCATCGTGCTCGAGTCCGGCGAGCCGCGTGAGGTCCACCACTTCGCCACGCTGATCGGCTACGGCGCTAGCGCGATCAACCCCTACGTGATGCTCGAGACGCTCGACGAACTCGTCGCGCAGGGGCGCATCGTCCGAGCCGAGAACGGCTCCACCGCTTCCACTATCTCCCGAGCAGGCGGCGCAAAACACGATTAAGGCGATCGGCAAGGGACTTTTGAAGACGATCTCCAAGATGGGGATCTCCACGATCCAGTCCTACCGTGGCGCGCAGATCTTCGAGGCCGTCGGCCTCGAGCCTGACCTGATCGAGCGGCATTTCACCGGCACCGCCTCGCGTATCGGCGGTATCGGCCTGGACGTGTTGGCCGTCGAGGCGCTGGAGCGCCATGCGCGCGCTTATCCGACTCCGCACGACGATCTGCTCCCGGTCGGCGGCGTCTACGCATGGCGTCGTGACGGCGAGCACCACATGTGGAACCCGGAGACGATCGCGCTCGTTCAGCACGCGGTGCGCTCGGCGAACGGCAACGTTGCCGCGGCGCTCGCGGGCGATGAGACTGCCAACTCCGAGGTGCGCGACTCGCCTGCCTTCCAGAAGTACCGCGAGTACGCGGCTGCCGTCAACGAAGACGCCGCGCGCAAGGCCACCTTGCGCGGGCTGCTGCGGATTGGGCCGGAGCGCGACGTGAGGCCAGGTGAGACTGGCGAGACCACTGGCACGAACGCGATCCCGCTGTCCGAGGTCGAGCCGGCCAAGGAGATCGTCAGGCGCTTTTGCACCGGCGCGATGAGCCTCGGCTCTATATCCCGCGAGGCGCACGAGACGCTTGCGATCGCGATGAACCGTCTCGGTGGGCGCTCAAACACCGGCGAGGGTGGGGAGGATCCGGCGCGCTTCACACCCGACGCCAACGGCGACAGGCGCCGCTCGGCGATCAAGCAGGTCGCCTCGGGGCGCTTTGGCGTGACGATTCACTACCTGGTCAACGCTGATGAGCTGCAGATCAAGATGGCCCAGGGTGCCAAGCCTGGCGAGGGTGGCCAGCTGCCCGGGCACAAGGTGGACGCCTACATCGGCTCGATCCGCCACACCACACCCGGTGTCGGCCTGATCTCCCCGCCGCCCCACCACGACATCTACTCGATCGAGGATCTCAAGCAGCTGATCTACGATCTGCGCTGCTCCAACCCCGAGGCTCAGGTCTCGGTCAAGCTCGTCTCCGAGGTCGGTGTCGGAACTGTCGCTGCCGGCGTCTCCAAGGCCAACGCCGACCGTGTCCTGATCGCCGGTCACGACGGCGGCACCGGCGCCTCGCCGCTCTCCTCGATCCAGGCGGCCGGCATACCCTGGGAGATCGGCCTCGCCGAGACCCAGCAGACGCTGCTACTCAACGACCTGCGTTCACGCATCGTCGTACAGACCGACGGCCAACTGAAGACCGGCCGCGACGTCGTGATCGCGGCGATGCTCGGTGCGGATGAGATGGGCTTCTCCACAGCGCCGCTGATCGCGACCGGCTGCATCATGATGCGCGCCTGCCACCTCAATACCTGCCCTGTCGGCATCGCCACGCAGGACCCCGAGTTGCGCAAGCGCTTCAAAGGAAGCCCCGAGCATGTCGTCAACTTCTTCTTCTTCGTGGCCGAGGAAGTTCGCGAGATTCTCGCCTCGCTGGGCTTGCGCAGCTTGGATGAGGCGATCGGGCGCGTCGACCTGCTGGGCGCAGAGACCGCGATCGAGCACTGGAAGGCGCGCGGCGTGGACCTCACGCACATCCTCGCGCACGTCGAGTTGCCCAATGCAGCGGCGCGCCACCGCGTCAAGTCGCCCCCGAGCGTGCTCGACGACGCACTTGATTGGGAGCTTGTGGAGAGAGCACGCGCGGTCATCGATGCGCCCGCGCCGGCTCCTGACGGACACTCAAACGGTGAGCTGCAGGGCATGGCTGTACAGGCCATCACCCGCGATGGCTCAAGACGCGCGCGAGTGGAGATTGAGCTGCCGATTCGCAACGTCAACCGCTGCGTCGGTGGCATCCTCTCCAGCCACATCGCACGCGCGCGCGGAGCCGAGGGCCTGCCGCCTGACTCGATTGTCGTGCGCTTCAAAGGATCGGCCGGGCAGAGCTTTGGGGGCTGGCTCGCGCCCGGTGTTACCTTCGAACTGGAGGGCGACACCAACGATTACACTGGCAAGGGGCTCTCCGGCGGTGTCGTCTCGGTGCGCCCGTCGCGTGAGGTGGGCGAGCACTTCGTAGCTCAGGAGAACGTGATCGTCGGCAACACGGTGCTCTATGGTGCCACCTCCGGCCGAGCCTTCTTCAGGGGCCTCGCCGGCGAGCGCTTTGCCGTGCGCAACTCGGGCGCGTGGGCGGTCGTCGAGGGTGTGGGCGACCACGGCTGCGAGTACATGACCGGCGGTCGCGTCGTCGTGCTCGGTCCCACCGGTCGCAACTTCGCCGCGGGCATGAGTGGTGGGATTGCCTATGTGCTCGACGAGGACAGCAGCTTTTCCGCTCGCTGCAACATGGGCATGGTCGGCTTCGACGAGATCTCGCCGGCCGACGCGATCGAGCTGCGCGCGATGATCGAGGAGCATGAGCGGCACACTGACTCGCCGGCGGCGCGCGACGTGCTCGCGCGCTTCGAGCAGCTGCTCGCAAGCGGCTCGCTCGTGAAGGTGATGCCCCACGACTACAAGCGTGTGCTGCGCGAGCTGGCGCAAGCCGAAGAGGGCAGGCCGGAGGGCGTGGTGGCATGAGGTTGGTCATTTGGATGGATGGATTTGGCGTGCCGCTTGGAGTGCTCGCGCCTGTGTGCACGTCCGTACGCCGTCCTTGCTCAGGGGTGGCGCGCTGATGGGCAAGCTCGGCGGTTTCCTGCAAATCGAGCGTCACGGGATGACCTATCGTGATCCCGGCGAGCGAGCGCACGACTACCAGGAGTTTGTCGTGGAGCGGCCTGTGCAGGAGTTGCGTGACCAGGGCGCACGCTGCATGGAATGCGGCGTGCCCTTCTGTCACAACGGCTGTCCGCTTGGCAATCTGATCCCCGACTGGAACGACCTTGTATATCGCGATCGCTGGCAGGAGGCAATCGCCCAGCTGCACGCCACCAACAACTTCCCCGATTTCACCGGACGCCTGTGCCCGGCGCCGTGCGAGGCGGCTTGCGTGCTTGAGATCCGCGAGGGCGACTCGGTCACGATCAAGCAGATCGAGCTTGCGATCGTCGACCGGGCCTTCGCGGAAGGCTGGATAAAGCCAGAGCCGCCCAAGGCCAAGTACGAGACAGGCCAATCGGTCGCAGTCGTCGGCTCGGGTCCAGCCGGTATGGCCGCTGCGCAGCAGTTGCGTCGCATAGGCCACAATGTCACGCTGTTCGAGCGCGACGAGGCCGCGGGCGGGCTGGTGCGTTTCGGCGTGCCCGACTTCAAGATCGAGAAGCGTGTCGTGCAGCGGCGCGTCGAGCAGTTGATCGCCGAGGGCGTGGACCTGCGCTGCGGCGTGGATGTCGGCAGCGACGTCACGGTGGCCGAGCTGCGTGAGCGCTTCGACGCGGTCGTGCTTGCGACCGGCTCACGCGTTCCCCGCGACTTGCCGGTGCCCGGGCGCGAGCTTGCGGGCATCCACTTCGCGATGGACTACCTCTACCAGCGCAATCGCTTCGTGGCCAGCGAACATGGCCCCGAGCCGACCGTGCCCCAGCCGCCTGCCGGCGAGCCGATCAGCGCGGCCGGCAAGCACGTGGTCGTGATCGGCGGCGGCGACACCGGCGCCGACTGCGTCGGCAACTCGTTGCGCGAGGGCGCCCTCTCGATCGTCCAGCTCGAGCTTCTGCCAGAGCCTCCCGAGCACAGGCCCGACGAGCGTACTCCCTGGCCCGAGTGGCCGTTGAAGTATCGCCTCTCCTATGCGATGGAGGAGGCCAAGACGGCGGCTGTGGGCGAGCAGGACTACTCGGTCACCACTGTTCACTTCTCCGGCGAGGAGCACGGCAACGTCGCCGCCCTTCACATTGCCGCCGCTGAGGCGGCGCCGCCGTTTGAGCCGGTGCCCGGCACCGAGCACGAGCTGCCGGCGCAGCTCGTGCTGTTGGCGATGGGCTTTTTGCACCCCGAGCAGCCGCTGCTGGATCAGCTCGGCGTCGAGAAGGATCCGCGCGGCAACGTCAAGGCGCTCAAGCCCTACACAACCTCGGTGGACGGTGTCTTTGCCGCCGGCGACGCGCGTCGCGGGCAGTCGTTGATCGTTTGGGCGATCAACGAGGGACGCCAGTGTGCGCGAATGGTCGATCGCTACCTGGCCGGCCTGCGGACCGAGTCGGCTGGTGGTGCCGCAGCCAACGGCGCTGCGCCCGAAGACGGTGGCATCGCCGGTCACGGAGACGCCGACGAAGGCCCCGAGGGGCCACCGCAGCACGTCGGCCCCGGCGTGCCTGCCGAATAGCGGCGTCCCGCCGAGTATCGATTGTCCCGTGGCGCTAGACTGGCCGCGTGGCCAAGTCTGGGCATAACGGACACGTCGGGTCGAGCGATGCGGCGGTCTCGACGGCAGAGCGAACCTCCTCGGGTGATCTGCCACGTACCTGCATCGTCGGCGCCGGCTCCTCCGGCATCGCCGCAGCCAAGGCGCTGCTCGACCGTAGCATTCCCTTCGACTGCTTTGAGAAGTCAGACCAGGTCGGCGGCAACTGGGTGTTCGGCAATCGCAACGGGATGTCAGCCGCCTATAGGGACCTGTTCATCAACGTCTCGCGCGAGCGTATGGCCTACGCCGACTTCCCGATGCCGAGCAGCTACCCGGACTTCCCGCATCACACCCACATCAAGGAGTACTTCGACAACTACGTCGACCACTTTGGTTTGCGCGAGCACATCACGTTCGAGACGGGCGTCGAGCATGCACGCAGGCGCGAGGATGGCGTGTGGGAGATCGAGCTCGACACGGGGGAGACGCGCTCCTACGATGCGTTGATCGTCGCCAACGGCCATCACTGGGACCCGCGCTGGCCCGAACCGGCCTTCCCAGGCTCCGACACGTTCGAAGGCGTGCAGTTGCACGCACATTCCTACGTGGACAACTCGATCTTCGCCGGTAAGGACGTCGTGGTGCTGGGCATGGGCAACTCGGCGATGGACATCGCGGTCGAGTCTTCCTATGTGGCAGCCAATACCTATCTGGCGGCACGCAAAGGCGCTTGGATCATCCCCAAGTACGTGTTCGGCAAGCCGGTCGACCAGCTGCCCAACAATCCCCGCATTCCCTTCGCAATCCGCCAGCGCATGATCCACCAGACGATCAAGACGCTGACCGGCCCGCCCGAGCGCTACGGGCTGCCCAAGCCCGACCACAAGTTCGGCGAGGCTCATCCCACCGTCTCTGGGCGTATCCTCGATCGCATTGCGCACGGCACGATCGCACCGAAGCCGAACATCGCCTCCCTGGAGGGCGAGCGAGTGCGGTTCACCGACGGCGGCGAAGTCCATGCCGATGTGGTCGTTTATTGCACCGGCTACAAGATCAGCTTCCCCTTCTTCGACGCCGATTTCCTGGCGGCGCCGGACAACCACATCGAGCTCTTTCGCCGTGTATTTCACCCCCAGATTGCGGGCCTCTATTTCATTGGTCTCCTGCAGCCGCTTGGCGCGATCATGCCGCTGGCCGAGGCCCAGAGCGCCTGGGTCGGCGATTACCTGCGTGGCGAGTACGCGCTGCCCTCACCGGCCGGGTTGCATCGCGACATCGCCTCCGACCAGGCGGCGATGCGCAAGCGCTACATAGCCTCCAAGCGCCACACGATCCAGGTGGATTTCGACGACTACATCTACGCGCTCGACGCAGAGCGCCGGGCAGGTGCCGAGCGGGCGCGAACACGCGGTTTTGCCGTGCCGATCCCGGCGCGTGCGGGCATTACGGCGCATAACGCTTGAGCGCCTCCGTCTCGCTAGCGTTACCGACGTGAGCCCCACCTTCTGTCGCCACAACCGTTTTGTCGATCGCTGCCCGATCTGCCGCGAAAGCGCCCCGGGGCAAACCTCGACACGTCGTGCGACCAAGCCCCAGCGCGGGACAGGGAGCGATGCGCGGACAGGCGCAGGCCGAGCGGCAACGTCGCGCGCCGGTGGCGGCGCGCGTGTGCAGGCGGGGCGAACGTCCACGCGACGCAACCAGGAAGTGCGAGTCCATCATGAGGCGCGAGCTCAAGACGACGGCTACTGCTGCGAGCTTGTCCCTGGCCTGCACTCATCCGAGGACGCCCGGCGGCTCGCTGGGGAGATTGGCTTTGCCGGTGGACGCCTGCTGGCGCTTGGCACGGCTCCGCCGAGCTTCTACGCCGAAGCGCGCGACTGTGCAGATATCGAGCACGCCACTTGGATGTGCGTCCTGGCGGCCTACCTGTCTCCGCTACAGGGGGACGAGCCGTTCACGGGGATCTGCGAGGTGTTGCTCACCTGTGACTGGGCGTCGGGCTCCGTACCGGACCTCCAAGGGATACCGCTGGCTCCCCGCACCTCCCACGATCCAGCTCGTGGCTCAGAGACGCTGAGCGCCTACCGACGCTTTGTCGAGCATGCGGGCTCACAGCAGCGAACCTTCGCCGGCGAGCCTGAGTGGACGCCGCAGCGACGCTTCGCGCGGCTGTTCGAGCGCCTCGCGCTGCCCGGCTTTGGGCGCATGGGACGCTATGACCTGCTGGTCACGCTTGGGCGGCTCGGACTCTATGACTTGCGCGCCGACTCGCTGCAGCTCGTCACGCGCTCGGCGCAGGCGGCATCCGATCTCACCCCGCAGGCCGCCAAGCGGGTCTTCGGGATCGGCGATCCGCTAATTATCGAGCGGCGTGCCTCGGCGCTTGCGCAGGCAGCCTCCACCCCGATCGAAGCAATCGATCTGGCGCTTTACAACTGGAGCATTGGGGCTCCGGTACAAGAACGAGCAACGCTCGGCTTCCCCAAGGACACGTGCGACGAGGAGGCTCTGAAGCGCGCTGAGACGGTGCTTGGAGTCTGAACGAAAAGTTACGTCCACACCGGCCCCTAAAGTGCCCTCAATGCCGCTCTGCTTCATCGAGCCTCACGACGCCATCAGGGTGATCGCAGATTCCGTTGGTCGCGAGGCTCGACGGCAACTTGTCGGCGAGGTTGTGCGCGCATGGGTCGACGATCTTCCCGACCGGGAGCTCACATTCCACTACGAGCGTGCGATCGCCGGTTTGGACCAGGACGACCTGCACCTGCTGGCCGCCTGGCACGCCTCGCTCGAGGTCGGCCATCCCGTTCCCAATACCGACTTCCTCGTCGGTGTCTTCCCGAGCCTCGGCGAGAATCGCCGCGAGGCGCTGAAGATCGCCGCCGGTTTCAAGGGCGAGGAAGCCTTCCAGGCCGGCGTCGCCGAGGAACAAGCGCTCGACACGGTGCTTCCCCATTTTCTCGTGCGCGAGCGATCGAGCTGGCCGAGGAGTGCATCCAGCTGTATCAGTGGGACCGCCTCGGCTCATATAACTAGGACGTCCTATGGGCGGCGCCATGCTGCGTCCACCCTTCGGGTACAGGCGGATACTTATGTGCGAAGCACACTGCGCGTGGTGGGTGAGCCATCAATCCTTGCCTGGCTTGCCCATAGAACGTCCTAGCCGCTAGAGTCGACAATCAAATGTCTGATGAATCCACAATCACTGTTGATGACGTGATGGACGCCCTGTGCAACGTGATCGACCCGGAGCTTGGCCTGGACTTCGTGGAGCTGGGCTTGATCTACGGCGTCGAGGTCTCAGGCGGCGACGTGCACGTGACATTCACGCTCACGACGCCGGGCTGTCCGATCGGGCCTCAGGTGACCGAACAGATCGACGAGTTCGTGGGCGAACTCGACGGCGTTGCAACCATCGAATCGGAGATGGTCTTCACGCCCCCGTGGTCGCCCGAGAAGATGTCCGAGGACGCGAAGTTCGCTTTGGGCTACTAGCGCCGCTAGGCGGCGCGATACTGCGTTCTCACCCTTCGGGTACAGGCGGACCCTTATGTGCTAGCGCACACTGCGGGGGTGGGTGGGCACTTCAATCAATGTCTCGCTTGCCTAGCGACGCTAGTAGCGGCCCGTCGGGGCGCCGTCTTCTTGCTGTTTTCGCGAGCCAGCTCGACCAACTCCGCCAGCTCCGCTTTGATGCTCTCGCCGAGCGAGTCGATGTCCGGTAGTGCGTCGAAGTCGCCGAGCAGGCCGAAGTTCATCTCGCCTGCGTAGGACATGATCGCCACCGCGAGCGCGTGATTTTCGGGCAGGAACGCCACCGGGAACACGCGCTCCATGCGGCGTCCCAGCACGTAGAGCGGGAACTGTGGCCCTGGCACGTTCGTCACGATCAGGTTGAACAGCCTGGTGGAGAAGTTCAGGCGCGAGGCCTGTGCAAGGATCGTTGGTGGTGCAAAGTTCTGCGCGCCGGCGATCACCTCGGCGCCGAGAGCCTGCTTTGACTCCTTCAGGCCGTCCATCGCGTGGCTGACGAAGCGCAGACGCTGCAATGGGTCGGCGATGTACACAGGCAATGGCCCCCGCATCACGACGATTCGATTGCCTCCCTCGTGGCGCTCACCCACCGTGCGCACCGAGACCGGCACGAGCGCGCGCATCTCCGTGCCCTCCGTGCGCACGCCACGGGCGATCAAGAACGAGCGCAGGGCGCCCGTCACAACGGCCAAGACCACGTCGTTAACCGTGCCGCCGAACGCGTTCTTGACGAGCTTGAAATCGTCCAATTGCGCGGCGATCCCGACGAAGCGACGGTGAGGGCCGATCTCCACATTCAATGGCGTCTCTGGCGCCGGGTTCAGGCCGGCCCAAACGATCTCGCCAACGCCCTCCGCGGCCTCGCGTGCTCGCTCGAGCGTGCGCTCGGGATGGGTGAGCGCATGTACCGCCCCGCTCACCATCTCCGCGCCCGCGCGTACCGCGCCACGTACGCCCACTGCGACGAGCTCGGTCGCGTCCGGTTCCGGCTTCGGTTTCCAAGCTCTGCCCGAATGACGCAAGGGCTCCGGCTCCGGTGAGAGGTCGAACAGGACTGTCGCGAGATCGACGCCCGCGATGCCGTCGATCAGCGAATGATGGGTCTTGGATATCAGCGCGAAACGGTCGCGGGCAGGGGCGCCGCGCCCATCCATCTTTGGATCGAGGCCCTCGATCAACCACATCTCCCACAATGGCTTCGAGCGGTCGAGCGCCTGGGAGAAGATGCGCGCCGTCAGGTTGCGCAACTGTTCCCAGCTGCCTGGGGCAGGTAGTGCTGTGTGGCGCACATGGAACTCGAGGTTGAAGCCGGGGTCGTCCACCCACACCGGGCGCCCGCTGTCGAGAGCTGTGTAGGCCAGCTTGTGGCGGTAGCGAGGCACGAGATGCAGACGCTTGCGGATCTGCTCGAGGAACTCCTCCATAGCCGGTGGTGGACCCTCGAGCAATGTGAGCCCGCCTACATGCATGTGTGAGTTGCGTCCCTCTTGGTGCAGGAAGGAGGCGTCCACCGCCGTGAGCCTGTCGAGGTGTCGTTGTGCCATCGGTTGCTCAAGGGTACTGGCCGCGCGGCCGCTTGCCTCCCCGGGCGCGCGCGTCGCTCATGGGTGGGTCGCGGCGGCCCTACAATGGGGTAGTGGCCAACACAGTCGAGAAGCTCTTACTTGCCGCGCCGCGCGGATATTGTGCGGGCGTCGATCGTGCCGTGCAGACAGTCGAACGCGCGCTCGACCTGCATGGGCCGCCCGTGTACGTGCGCAAGCAGATCGTTCACAACAAGCATGTGGTCGAGTTGCTCACCGCGCGTGGTGCTGTATTCGTCGAGGACGTCTCAGAAGTGCCGGAGGGGGCGCTCACCGTTTTCTCTGCCCACGGTGTCTCGCCGAAGGTGCGCAGTGATGCACAGGCACGCGGGCTTGAGACGATCGACGCCACCTGCCCACTGGTGACGAAGGTCCATCGCGAGGCGGTCCACTTTGCGCAGGACGGCTACACGATCGTGCTCGTCGGTCACGCCGGTCACGAGGAGGTGCAGGGGACGATGGGGGAGGCCCCCGAGCACATCGTGCTCGTCGAGAACGAGCAGGACGTAGACGAGCTCCTCATTGAGGATCCCGAGCGCGTTGCGTACATCACGCAGACGACCCTCTCGGTGGATGAAACGACGGCGATCGTCAAGCGGCTGCACGAGCGTTTCCCGGCGATAGCCGGTCCGCGCACCGACGACATCTGCTATGCCACCACCAACCGTCAGGCTGCCGTCAAGCAGATGGCCGGCGACTGCGATCTGATGCTCGTGATCGGCTCGCGCAATTCCTCCAACTCGGTGCGCTTGGTTGAGGTCGCCCGCGACTGCGGCACAGAGGCCTACTTGATCGATCACGCCGATGAGGTGCGCGAGGAGTGGCTTGCCGGCAAGCGCATCGTCGGTGTCAGCTCCGGGGCCAGCGCGCCCGACGATCTGGTTCAGGACCTGCTCGACTTCTTTCGCGCGCGTGGGGTGCAGGACATCTCCGAGTTCCATGTTGTGCGCGAGGATGTGCGGTTCATGCTGCCGAAGCCGATCCGCGAGGCTGTAGCGGCCGCGTCTTGACGCGCACACTTGTAGTTTCAGATCTGCATCTAGGTGCAGGCTCCGGTGCTGATGTGTTGCGCTCCTCCGGGCCTCGCTCCGCGTTGACCGACGCGCTCCAGGACATCGATCGACTTGTCTTGCTTGGAGATGTGCTCGAGCTGCGTCATGGCCCGCGTCGCGATGCGCTTGCCGCTGCACGTCCATTTTTCAAGGAGCTTGGCCGAGCGTTTGCCGGGCGAGAGATCGTGGTCGTTGCCGGCAATCACGATCATGCGCTGATGGAGTCTTGGTCGCGAGACCGTGACGAATCGCCAGAGCTCATACCGCTCGGCTTAGAGCAGCGCTTTGCCGCCGCGGAAGCTTCCCCCATGCTCGCTACGCTTGCCTCCTGGGCCGAGCCCGCGCGCCTGAGCGCCGCCTATCCCGGTTTGTGGCTGCGCCCGGACGTGTACGCCACGCACGGCCACTACCTCGATTGCCACCTGTCGATTCCGACGATGGAGCGGCTTGGTATCGGCATGACCGCCCGTGTGCAGAGCCGACCAACCGACGCGTTTGCCACAGTCGCGGATTACGAGGCCGTCACCGCGCCTGTGTTCGCATGGATCGACGCCGTTGCGCGCCAGGCTCCGACCGGGTCCACGCTCAACGGGCAGTCAACCGTGCGCGCATGGCGTGCGCTTGCGGGCAAAGGGCGTAACGGCAATGGCTTCGATTTGCGTGCGCGGGCGCTGGTCGGCGCCTTTCCGTTTGCGGTCGCAGCTCTCAATAGGGTGGGCATCGGCTCCTTTCAAGCCGACATCTCGACGGCCGAGTTGCGCCGCGCGGGCTTGCGCGCGATGGGGGAGGTGGCCGCCCGACTCGGTCTTGGCGGCGCACATGTGATCTTCGGGCACACGCATCGGGCGGGGCCGCTTCCGGGGGACGTGGACGCGGAGTGGCGTGGGCCCGGCGGTGCACGCTTGCTCAACGCCGGCTGCTGGACCTATGACTCGTATTTCGTCACCGACACGCCCGGTGAGAGCCCCTACTGGCCTGGGGGCGCTGTGCTTGTCGAGGACGACGGTCCGCCGCTATTGCGACGGCTCCTGGACGACCGCTCGAGTGCCGAACTAACTGCTGCGGGGGACTGAATGTGAGCGCGAAGGCTTACGCCACTCCCGGCGTGAAGCAGGTTGCAAGGCACTCCACGCCCGTGCCGATCTCCAGGGTGAGTATGCCCTGGGTATGGCGTTCGTGCTCGACGAGTTGATATGCGCCCGGACATTTGACGCTAAGTGTCCCTTTCTCGGATGGTGCGCCGTCGCTGCCGGCCGTATTGACCGTCACCGTCCCCAGCCCATCGAGCACGGCCCAAACGCTGCCGGCTTCGTAGGGCCCCGACCATGCGCCTGTGTGCTCCGCGGTCTGTCGCAACAGCTGAGCATCGGCTGAGTCCTCTGGGCGCAGCGGCTCAAGCGGCTCACGCTGGACGCCCAATAGCTCTTGGATTGCCAGCTCGGTCTCGACGTAGGCCCCCTCGCCGTAGTGGTAGTCGAATAGGCGTGCATGGCCGTCGAACAGATAGCGTGCGGGCCAGCCGCGGTTCTCGTACTCCTGCCAGACCTCGAACTCGCTGTCGATCAGCACGGGGTGGGCGATCTCTAGGCGCTCGACGGCGTCGCGGACAGCCTGTTCAGGGTGGGACGGCGCAAAACCGGGACAGTGAACGCCGATCACACGCAACCCTTCGGCGGCATAGCGCTCGTGCCATGCCTTTACGTATGGAAGCGTCCTGATCGAGTTGGGGCGGCAGAAGTCCCAGAACTCGACCAGCATCGGTTGCCCCCGCTTGAGGACGCTTGCTTGCGCCCCGTTCGTGTTGACCCACGCCAGCTTCGCGGGAAACAGCGGCGCGACAATTGTGTCTACGGGCGCACGCATGCGCCCACCCTAACCAATGCTGCCAACCATCTCCAACTGAATCAGGCGGTTGAGCTCGACCGCGTACTCCATCGGCAGCTCCTTCGTGACCGGCTCGATGAAGCCGTTGACGATCATCGCAGCGGCCTCGTCCTCGGTGAAGCCCCGCGAGCCCATATAGAAAAGCTGGTCGTCGGAGATGCGCCCGACGGTGGCCTCGTGGGCGACAGCCACGTTGGGGTTCTGGATCTGGATGTCAGGCCACGTGTCAGAGCGCGATTCGCCGTCCATCATCAGGCCGTCGCACTGCACGCGGGCCTTGGAGCCGGCGCTGTTGTGGCCCATCTTCACGAGACCCCTGTAGCCCATGATCCCGCCGTCCTTGGAGATCGACTTGGCGAGGATGTTCGAGGTGGTGTTGGGAGCCAGGTGCACCACCTTGGCGCCGGTGTCCTTGTGCACGCCCTTGCCGGCCACACCTACGTTCAGGTGGTCGGCGCGCGCGCCCTCGCCCATTAGGTAGGAGCCAGGGTAGAGCATCACGTACTTGGCGCCCATCGAGCCGCCCACCCACTCGACCGTGCCTTCGGCGTCGACGATGGCACGCTTGGTGTTGAGGTTGTACACGTCCTTCGACCAGTTCTGCACGGTTGTGTAGCGCGCCTTGGCGCCCTCGTGCACGAAGATCTCGACTACGGCGGAGTGCATTGAGTTGACGCTGTATGTCTGGGCGGTGCAGCCCTCGATGTAGTTCACGTCAGAGCCCTCGTCGGCGACGATCAAGGTGTGCTCGAAGGTGCCCTCGCCGGCGCCCTCCATGCGGAAGTAGGCCTGCAAGGGGAGGTCCACCTTGACGCCCTTGGGCACGTACAGGAACGACCCGCCCGACCACACCGCACCGTGTAGTGCCGAGAACTTGTTGTCCTGTGGAGGCACGCACTTGTTCATAAAATACTTTTGCACCAGATCTGGGTACTCGGTGATCGCGGTGTCCATCGAGCAGAAGAGGATGCCCAGCTTGGCGTACTCTTCCTTGAGGCCCTCATACACCGGCTCTTGGCGCCAGACGCCGACGACACCGGCGAGGTGCTCGCGCTCGGCCTGAGGGATGCCGAGGTCCTCATAGGTCTGCTTCATCTCCTCGGGTACGTCGTCCCAGCTTTTGAAGCGCCCGGCGGTGGGGGGGGAGTAGAGCACCAGCTCGTCCAGGTTCAGACCGCTCAGGTCCGGGCCCCAGGTGGGCACGGGCTTGCGTTCATAGATTTCAAGCGACTTCACGCGCTTCTCAGCCATCCAGTCGGGCTCGCCCTTGACCTTGGAGAGCTCGCGTACCACCTCGCGCGAGATGCCTTTGCGCGCCAGCAGCTGCCCCTGTTCGTCCTCGACGATCGGGCTGGGCTTTGCGATCTTGGTGCGGTCTAGCGTTGCCATAGGGCTCCCTTTGTGAATCCTGTGCTCTGGACTAGGAATTGTATCGAGCCTGTCATGCCGATCCCACGGGCCAGCTGTTGTCGCCGGTGACGGCGCCCTTTACCACCTTCAAACCGAGCAGCGCGCACTTGCGCCGCGTAGCCGACACCGGAATACCCAGCAGGTCGATCGCCCAGTCGGCGTCGAGCTTGCCCACCTCCTCCAGCTCCATCCCCATCAGCTCCTCGGACGCGATCGACGCCGAGGCCTGGGAGATCGCACAGCCGTGGCCGTGGAAGCGCAGGTCCTCGATCTTGCCGTCCTTGACGCGGATGTGTACGCCCAGCTCGTCGCCGCACAACGGGTTGTGCTCCAGCCCCTCCATGTCGTGCGGGTCCAGCTCGCCGAAGTTGCGGGGGCGCTTGTAGTGATCGAGGATGTAATCGCGGTATAGGTCGTCCATGAAAGGGGGGTGTTTTCGTGAGGTCGAGTTTTGGGATAGAGGGTCGTGCTGGTCGGTGATCGGTGACAACCGATGAAGTCCGTGATCGTTTGATTTACCTCGCGCGTGCCACTTGGTCTTCTAGAGGCCGAACACCTTTATGCCCGCGATCAATGTGTCGATCAACGCATCCACGTCGCTTGGCTCGTTGTAGACGCCCACGCTCGCGCGTGCTGTCGCCCCAACACCCAGGCAGCGCATCAGCGGTTGCGCGCAGTGGTGCCCGGCACGGATGCACACCCCACCACGGTTGGCCAGCTCGGCGATGTCGTGCGCGTGCATGCCCTCGATCGTGAAGGACACGAGCCCACCGCGATTCTGGGCCTCGGGCGGACCGACGAAGCGTAGGCCCGGGACCTCTCGTAGACGATCGAGCATGTAGCCGGTCAGCTTGCGCTCGTGTGCGCGGACCTGCTCCATCCCGAGCTCGGTCAGGTAGTCGACCGCTGCTCCGAGGCCCACCGCCTCGGCGATCGGCGGCGTGCCCGCCTCGAACTTGTAAGGCAGCTCATTCCAGGTGGCACCGTCGAAGTCGACCGAGGCGATCATGTCGCCGCCGGTCAGGAATGGCTGCATCTCCTCAAGAATCTCTGCGCGACCATGCAGCACGCCGATGCCAGTCGGCCCAAGTGCCTTGTGGCCTGTCCAGGCATAGAAGTCGGCGTCGAGCGCGCTCAGGTCCACCGGCATGTGTGGCACCGCCTGGGCGCCGTCCACCAACGAGGTAGCGCCCGCGGCGCGGATGCGCTTGGTCAGCTCCGCGACCGGCACGATCGTGCCGAGCACATTCGACACGTGCGTGAAGGCCACAAGCTTCACGTCGCCCTTCGCAAGCTCTTGGTCGAGCTGGTCGAGCGATAGCTCGCCGCGCTCGTCAACCTCCAGGTAGCGCAGCTGCGCGCCGCGCTCGCGGCACAGCACCTGCCAGGGCACGATGTTCGCGTGGTGCTCCATCTGGGTGGTGAGCACCGCGTCGCCGGGGCCGACGTTGGCGCGGCCCCACGCGTAGGCGACGAGATTGATCGCCTCAGTCACGTTCTTGGTGAAGATCGTCGTGCGCGGCTCACAGCCGACGAAGCCGGCGACCTTCTTGCGAGCGCCGTCGTATGCGGCGTCGGACTCCTGTGCGAGCGCGTACACGCCGCGGTGCACGTTGGCGTTGCGCTCGCTCAGGTAAGAGGAGATCGCATCGATGACAACCGCCGGCTTCTGCGAGGTCGCACCCGAGTCGAGGTAGATGAGCGGCCGCCCGTCGAATTCGCGCGAGAAGATCGGGAAGTCACGGCGGACATTGAAGGTGGCGCCGGGCGTGGGGGAGTTGGACCTGAGCGCCTCCGCCGAGCCCGTTGGGGATCCGATGAGGGTGGGGGTACGCACGCTCTTTTCGTTAACTACCATAGTGACTACAAAACGTAGATACGATGGTAATATTCCAAAAAGTGCACATGACTTTGCCGCTTCGGACGGGGTTATCTGGCCGTCGCGTACGCCTCGATGTCCTCTCGTGCTGCCGCGAGCTTCGCCGCGATCTTGCCGCGCACCAGATCTTCCAGCGGCTCGTCTTCGAGCTGGCCGAGCACCGGCTCGAAGAAGCCCTCGACGAGCAAGCGTACGGCCGAGGGACGATCCAAGCCACGGCTTGCCATGTAGAAGATCGACGCCTCGTCGAGTTCGCCCACGGTGCCGCCATGCGAGGCCGATACGTCGTCGGCGGACACGAGCACCGAGGGAATCGCGTCCAGGCGCGCCTTGGGTGAGAGCATCAGCGTGTGGATCTGCAGGTAGGTGTGAGTCTTCTGCGCGCCCGGGTCGATCTGGATCAAGCCCTCGAAGCTCGCTCGACTGGAGCCGGTGGCGGCACCGCGCCAGTGCACGTCTCCGCCGGAGGGCCCCGTCTCGTGCAGGTCCACAGCGAACGTGTCGAGGTGCTCTTGGGCCTCGGTGAAGAACAGTCCGCGGAAGGCCATGTCGCCGCCCGGCTCACTGACGGCAAGCTCGAGGTGATGACGCACGAGATGACCGCCAAGCAGCGCGGGCAGCCAGTGGCAGTAGGCGTCGCGACCGACACCAACGAAGCGTGTCGAGGCATCGAACACGTCACCTGAGCCCCAATCCTGCACCTGCGCGAGACGGCAGCGGGCATTGTCCTGCAAGTACAGCTCGAATGCGCCCGCGTGTAGCGACTGTCCTTCCGCGAAGTTCGCGGCAAGGTCGTGCTCGTGCACCTTGAAATCACTTCCGCGACCGCCGATCACAAGCGTGCGGCCGTACTGCGCCACGCCCGCTCCGCCGATCGCGTAGACGATCTCGAATGGGTCCTCCACGAGTAGGCCGTCGGGCACGTACAGGAACGCCCCACAACTCCAGAAAGCAGCGTTGGCGGCCTCCAACTTGTGACGGTCGATCGTCAGGCGCCTGGAATACCACTGCTCGAACAGCTCTTTGTGCTCTTTCGCGGCCTGCTCCAGCGAGCACAGGATCACGCCACGCTCGGCGAGCTCGGGGCCCAGCTCGACGTGGACCTTGGAACTGTCGAGCTGTACGATGCGCCCCGCGCGCGGGCGGTCGGGGACGGCGCTGCTGACGAACTCGGGGACACCGGTGTCGGGGGAGTGCTCAAGCGGGGCCAGCGCTGCAAGGTCCAGCTCGGAGAAGCTTGTGGTCCAGAAGCCCGAGCGGCGCCATACAGGCAGCTCGCTGTGCTCGTAGGCCTTCAGCGCATCCGCGCGCAGCTCGGCGAGCGTCTTATGTCCGCCTGTGCCCGTCTGGGTATCGCCCGCGCCAGCACCTGCCAGCGCGTGATAGAGCGACGCCTCGCGATGGCGCCCGGGCTTGACGGCGATGCCCTCGCCGGCGCCGGCCGCCTCAGGGGCGCCCACGCCTGCCGGCGCTGAGCCATTGGCCGCGCTCATGCCGCCAGCTCTCCGGACTCGCCGAATTCCTGGCGGATCTGGTCGTAGCCTTCGCGCTCGAGGCGCTCCACCAGCTCGACTCCACCCTCAAGCACGATGCGCCCGTCCATCAGGATATGCACGAACTGAGGCTTGACGTAATGCAGGATGCGCTGGTAGTGGGTGATGATCAGCGCGCCCAGCCCCTGCTCGTCGTGCAGCTTCTGCACGCCCTCGGCGACTGTGCGCAACGCGTCGATGTCAAGGCCCGAGTCCGTCTCGTCGAGAATCGCGACATCGGGCGAGAGCATCGCCATCTGCAGAATCTCCGCGCGCTTCTTCTCGCCGCCGGAGAAGCCGTCGTTGAGGTGGCGGGAAGTGAAGGCTCTGTCCACGTCGAGCAGCTCGATCGCGTGCTGCAGTTGCACGCCGAACTCCTTCACGCGGATTGGCTCCTCCCTTTTCGCATTGATTGCCATGCGTAGGAAGTTGGCCACCGACACGCCCGGAATCGACACGGGGTACTGAAAGGCTAGGAACAACCCCGCCTTGGCGCGCTCGTGGGACTCGGCCTCGGTGATGTCCTCGCCCTTGAACACGATCTTGCCCTCTGTCACCTCGTAGGAGGGGTGGCCGAGGATTGTGTTGGCGAGCGTCGACTTGCCGGAGCCGTTGGGCCCCATCAGGGCGTGGATCTCACCCTTGTCGATGCTCAGGTTGACGCCCTTGAGGATCTCGCGATCCTCGGTGCGCACGTGCAGGTTGATGATTTCGAGGTCGGCCATGGTTCCTTTGCTCTAAGCGGGGACGGGGATGGGAAAGCGTTCAGGTGGGATAGGAAAGCGTTCAGGTGGGGAGGGGAGCGTTCAGGCGGGGACTGAAGGAAGTGGGGCGGAGGCAGGTATCGGGAAGGGGGAGAGTGGCGTAGATGTGGCGCCGTTCGTGCCATGCGTCGCGGCCATCAGCGCCTGTGCTTCATTTCCGACCAAGAGATCGGCGAGGGTCGTTTCGCGCAGCGTGCGCACGATCGAGAAGCGCACACGCGTCCACAGCAGCTTGGTGGGACAGACATGGTCGGGATCGGACTCGCGCGAGCACACCACACGCCCGTCGGAGGCTTGAGAGATGCACTCGATCGGGGCGATCGAGCCCTCCAGTGCCTCGACGACCTCGGCCATCGTGATCTGCTCTGCGCTGCGCGCCAGCATGTAGCCACCGCGCGAGCCTCTGCGACTGTCGATCAGGCCCGCCTTGCGCAAGCGCGCGACCAAGTGCTCCAGGTAGGCGAGCGGCAGGCCGTCGTGCTCGGCGATCTCGGCCAGCGGCACGACCGACTCGACGCCGTCGGGCGTGTTACCGGCTCGCCGAGCCAGCTCCACCATCACGCGCACGCCGTACTCGGCCTTGGTTGAGAACATCATTTTCCTGAATACCTACCTGCCGGCTAGGGTATCAGCCTCCAGTTGATGCTCGCGAGTCGGCAGATGAGGCGGCATGGTGGGTGAGAGAATCGCGCTATCAGGAGGCTGCAAGCAGTCGGATGTCGTGGGCGAGGCTTTCGGGAGTTATCTGTTCGAGGCCGAAGCCGACGCGCTCGGTGCCGTCAGGGTCGATCAACAGAACTGTGGACCCAGCTTCGGAGGCGGCCTTTCCGGTGCTCACGGGGGGGATCGCGTAGGCCTTCCATATAGGTTGCAGTTCCTTCGCCGTGCCCCTCAGGTATTCGACCCGTCCGCTCAACGAGGTTTCGCCTAGGAAGCGGCTGACGCTTGCGCGCGTGTCGGCCTGTGGGTCGGTGCTTACGAAGATCGTCGCCACACCATGCGTGCCTTCGACTTCGTCGAGCGCTCCCCGTACCTGATCGGCGACCAGCACGCATGTGCGACAGCTGGAGAAGAGAAAGGCGAGCACCACCACCTTTCCGCGGTAAGCGCTCAACGACACGCGCCGCCCGTGCTGATTTGTCAGCGTGAAGTCGTAGCCGCGCACGCCGGGCGGAAACGCGGCGCCGTCGAAGTTGCTGCTGTGGCCGGCGCTGGGTGTACTCGACCCTGGGGAGGAGCCGCTATGGCCGTCGCCGAGGACGATCGCCAGCACCAGCGCGATCGCCAGGATGGCGGACAAGACCGGGAGTACGAGGCGAGGTTGGTAGCGCACCGGCAGGCAAGGGTAGGGGACAGTCAATGCCCACGCTGAACCTCAAGCAGGCAGGCCGTCGGCCGAGGCAGCAAATGCTGTGTGGCGAGTCCTCAAGCAGCTATTCATATGTCGAGTGTTGGGCGCTATACTTTTTGAAGTTCCATGAATTCCGACCGCAATTCAGGAGATTTCAGATGAGCCCGTCGAGTGCGGACCTACTGCGCCAGGTGAAGAGCGAAATAGAGGAGGTTGACCCCTCCGAGGTCAAGGAGCTCCTGCAAGAGGGCGCTGTAATCATCGATCTGCGCGAGACCGACGAGCTTACCTCCGGCATCCTGCCGGGCGCCAAGCATGTGCCGCGCTCCTATTTGGAGACGCGCATCGAGGGCATCGTGCCAAACCGCGATGCTCACGTGATCCTCTACTGCGCCTCGGGTAACCGCTCCGCCTACGGCGCACGCACCCTGCGCGACGATCTCGGCTATGAGCATGTCGAGTCGATGACGGGCGGTATCACGTTGTGGAAGGACCGTGGCTATGAGGTCGATGTGCCGCGCACGCTGTCGGCCGAGCAACGCGATCGCTACTCGCGCCACCTGCTGATCCCCGAGATCGGCAACGAGGGCCAGCAGAAGCTGCTCGACGCAAAGGTCCTGCTGCTCGGCGCCGGTGGCTTGGGCTCGCCTACGGCGCTGTACCTCGCGGCTGCCGGCGTCGGCACGCTCGGGATCGTCGACGACGACGTTGTCGACCTCTCCAATCTTCAACGCCAGGTGATCCACTCCACCCAGCGCATCGGCATCCCCAAGGTCGACTCCGCCGAGGAGGCGATCCACGGGCTCAATCCCGACGTGAAGGTCGTCAAGTACCCCATGCGTCTCGACGCCTCCAACATCATGGAGATCATCGAGGGCTACGACGTGATCGTCGACGGTGTTGACAATTTCCCCACGCGCTACCTGCTCAACGACGCAACCGTGCGCCTGAAGATCCCGGTCGTATCCGCCTCGATCCTCGGCTTCGACGGCCAGTTGTCGGTCTTCAAGCCCTATGAGGGGCCCTGCTATCGCTGCCTCTTCCGTGAGCCGCCGCCGGCGGAGCTCGCGCCCTCATGCGGCGCCAACGGCGTGCTCGGCGTGCTCCCCGGCACGATGGGCCTGTTGCAGGCAACAGAGGTGGTCAAGCTGATCCTTGGCATCGGCAACCCCGCGATCGGGCGCCTACTGCTCTATGACGCACTGGCGGCCACACTCAGCGAGGTCAAGGTCCACCGCGACCCCGAGTGCCCGATTTGCTCGCGGCCACCGGAGGAGATCTCAGACGATGAGATGGGCGTTTTCCCGGATTACGAGGCATTCTGCGCCGCAGCCGGTTAGCGGTTCGCTGGCCGGCGCCAGGCGGCGTCCTGATTCGCTGATGTGCAAAGCACACTTCGCTCACTGCGTCCTGCCGCGCCGACCGGGTCGTGCCTGGCTTGACCAGCGGACCGCTAACCCCCAAGTCCTCAATACCTGGTAATCATTCCCCTATGGCCAAGATCAAGATTCCACCGGTACTGCGTCCCTCCGTGGGCGGCGAGCGCGAGGTCTCCGCCTCCGGCGAGAACGTCGGCGAGATCCTGCGCGACTTGGCCGACTCCCACCCCGCCACCGCCGACCAGCTGTTCTCGGCTGATGGCGAGCTCAACCGCTACGTGAACGTCTATCTCAACGACGAGGACGTGCGCGTGCTGGACGGGCTAGAGACCACAGTCGCTGAGAGCGACACAGTGGTGATCCTGCCGGCGATGGCCGGCGGGCGCTGAACGTCCAACTTCTCGCCCAAGGCTAAATATTCCGACCGGGCGAACGACTATGTTCTCGTGTCAGTGAGAACCGCTCGCCTTCTTTGTCTACGTAATCTCATAGGTCTTCTGTGCGTCGCGTCGCTGATGTTCCTTGTCACGGCTCTGGCGGCGTCGTCCGCGGTCGCCGATGGGCGCTCGAAAGCGCCGGAATACTCGCTATCGGTCGTTGAGGGAGCCGACACGCAGCCCGAAGACTCGATCGAGCACGTCAGCGCCGGGGTCAACTCGAAAGCTGAAGTGACCGTCTCGCTCACCCACGGCGGTCTCGTCGTGGAACAGAACAAAGGGGAAGGGGGCACATGGCTCTCGAAGGTGCCGGTGGTGGGTGACGTCGTCACTTTTGAATCGTCCGGCTTCCGCACTGAAGTCAAATACGACGGGCTGCCCTCGCTTGAACCCACCGTCTGCGTCGGCTCGACCAGCTTCTCCGGTCAGCGCACCTCCGGGTACACGGTCGAAGGCGGCTACTACACAGTGATACCCGCTCTTCACAACATATACTTTTCGCAACATACTCTGGCCCAGATACAAGTGCTCACCGGGTCGAGCTTCGGGGGGGACTTCCTCAAGCCGCTTGCAAGTGGCGAGACCGCCTACGCCGTCGAGTCGCTGGAATCGCCACTTGCAGGTGGCGCCACCTTCACCTACTCCAGCGAGTACGACCGTCCGGTCGGCGGCTGTCCGCCTCCGCCGCCCCCACCACCACCGCCTCCGCCACTCGCGCTCACCGGCGCGTTCTCGAAATTCACGGGCGTCTCGATCGCAAAATTGCTCCACTCCGGATGGTCGACTCACGTGACGATCAACCAACCCGGGACGATCGTCGAGGACCTCTACCAGCACAGCGGTGTGCTGCCGGCGTTCGCGGCGACAAGCAAACACATGCGACCGCGCAAAGAGCCCAAGGCGCTGCTGCTTGCGCGAGGCACCACTACCGCCAAGGCGCCGGGCACCGTCACAGTCACGATGCACCTCACCTCCACCGGTCGGCGGCTACTCAAGCACTCACACAGCGCCAAAGTGGTGCTGATCACGACGCTGACCGCAAGCTCGGGTGCCAAGCTCGCGCTTGGACGTCATTCCCTTACGCTCCATCACTAGAACCACGTTTCCAGCTGGCGCAGCGGCAGATACCGACCTCGACCCGTCGATCCTGACGGTAGACGGGCTCGCGTCGGTCTTGGATCGACGTTGAAGCGCGTTCTCCAAACCGCGTCGGTGTTGCTCAGCGCGATCGCCTGGCTGCAACCTCCCGCCGTGCTTCCCGTGCCATCGCGCACCGGTGCCGATGGCCCGCCGCGGCCATACGGTGTCGAGCCGCCAGCCGGGCAAGAACCGTCGAATACCCCACCGTCCTTTGTGCGGGTCCAGAACCACGCTCTGCTCTACGGTCCCTTCCCGCACTGGGGACTCGCGCGGGGCGTGTCCGACGGAGATCTGATGCTGAACGAAAACGCCTCGGTTCGCGCGCAGACGATGAGCAGAGTGCGCGCGCTCGGCGGGAGTGTGGCTCGCATACCCGTGGACTGGCGTAACGTCGTGCAAGCAAGCCCGCCGCCGGGCTTTCAGGCGCGCGACCCGGCCAGCCCCGCCTACGACTTCTCCCAGCTCGATGCGGCCGTGGAAAGCGCCGTGAGCGCCGGACTGCAGCCGCTACTGGTCGTCTCCCACGCGCCCGTTTTCGCCGAAGCGCCTCACCGCTGGCCTCACGCCTATCCGGGCAGCTGGGCGCCCAGCCCGGTGGCGCTCGAAGAATTCGCGGCGGCTCTCGCCCGCCGCTACGACGGCGCCTTTCCCAACCCGCTGTACCCCGGCGCCATGTTGCCGCGCGTGCGCCTTTTCCAGGCTTGGAACGAGCCCAACCTTGCACGCTACCTGGAGCCACAGTGGGTGGCGGTCGGTCGCCGCTGGAGCGCATTCTCGCCACAGCTCTACCGCCAGCTGTTGAATGGGTTCTACACGGGCGTCAAGTCGATCCAGCCGAGCGACACAGTCGCCGCCGCCGGTATCGCCCCAGAGGGCGAACCTGCCGGCGTTGGCGCAATGGCGCCCGTGACCTTCCTTGAAGAGCTGCTGTGCCTCGGCGCGGCAAAGTCAAGTTGCCCGCAGAAGCCCCATCTGGACGCGCTGGCGTTCCATCCACTGTCCGTCTTCGACCCGGACGTCGCTGCGGTCTCCAAGCTGGACGTGGCGGTCTCCGACATAGCCAAGGTCACCGGATTGCTGGCGCGAGCGGAGCGCCAGCACACGGTCTTGCCCGTAGGATCACATCCGCTGTGGGTCACAGAGCTCAACTGGGAGAGCTCTCCGCCCAGCCCAAGCGGTGTGCCCGAAGCCCTCCAGGCCGCTTGGCTCTCGCGGGCGCTGCATCGCCTGTGGGTGGCCGGTGTGAGCCTCGTCGATTGGCAGTTCCTGATCGACCCCTACGGTGGGACCCCACTAGCCTCGCCCGATGGCAGCATCAACCTCTACCCGCGACCTGCCGGTCTATATGCACCTGGACCGGGAGGTGACACCGCCCTTGCCCGGCCCAAGCCCTTCCTGCAAGGCTTCACGTTGCCGTTCGACCCGCTGCGTGTGAACCGACGACAGCTGCGCATATGGGCGCTGCTCATGCACGCCAGTCAGTCGGCTCTCCTTCAACGGCAGGGCCGCGGAGGGCGGTGGGAGACGATCGCTCTCCTACACGCCAATGGCTATGGCGTGCTCAATCGGCTCCTAAGCTTGACCGGTCCTGCGCGTCTGCGACTACGGACTGGGAAGCTCGTCTCGGCGCCTATATCGGTGCCTTGGACCCAGAGCGCTCTGTAGGGCGGCACGCGCCATAGATCGCGTCGGGCTCTCTAAGGCGGGCTCTACGCCTGTGCCGCGACAGGCTCTGGAGTGGTTGCGAGGTCCTCCATGCCCGCTTGAGGCACATGGCTCATCGCGTGCTCGGCCAGCGCGGTGATCGTGAGGCTAGGGTTGACGCCCACGTTCGCCGGAACTGCCGCACCGTCGCAGACGAGCAGGTTCTCGTAACCGAAGACGCGCTGGTGTGCATCCACGACGCCGTGTTCAGCGTCGGCCCCTATTACTGCCCCGCCCAGGATGTGCGCGGTCGTGGGGATGTTCAACGCCGCCTCGGTGAACGAGCTTTGCGCGATGCCACCGGTACGCTCGGCAAACCATTCGGCTGCCTTGTTCGCGACCGGTATGAACGTGGGGATCGGACGCTCAGGATCCTGTTCGGTGCTCAGCCACAGCGTTTTGAACGGGCCCTGTTTCGGGCGCAGAGCGATCGCGTTGTCGAGCGTCTGCATCACGAGAATGATGATCGTGCGCCGCGACCAGTTCTTGGGCCGCACAACTTGCACGAAGCGCTTGGGGTGGCGAATGATCTGCCCGACCAGCTTCAGCGGCCGCGTCGCGCGGGTGCCATCGCCCGTCAGCAGCGTGTTCAGACGGCTCATCGAGTCGCCGTCGTTGCCATAGGTGACCGTCTCGATATGCGTGTGCGCGTCTGGGTAGATGCTCGAAGTGATCGCGACTCGTTTGATCAAGTTCTCCGGATAGTCCTCGGGCACCGTCACGGCGAGGATCGCCTCGCTGTTGGTGCGCACCAGCTCCCCAAGTCGCGCGGAGATGCGCGGTAGCGAGCCGCCGACGCGGCAGCGCTGCAGGAGCGTGTTCGTACCGAGGGGGCCGGCCGATACGACCACGCCACGCGTTCGCTGCACCGTGCGTTCCTTGCGGACCCACGAACCGGAGCGAATGCTTTCGACCTCATAGCCGTCGCTACCGTCACCCGCGCCCAGTGGGCGAATATCGATCACCGTGCGCTCAGGAGAGATGCGTGCGCCGCGCTTTTCCGCCAGGTAGAGGTAGTTCTTCACAAGCGTGTTCTTCGAACCGTGCGGGCAGCCGACCATGCAGCGACCGCACAGCTGGCAGCCCGTGCGGTCGGGACCGTCACCGCCGAAGAACGGATCGGGCACGCGCTTGCCGGCCTCGCCCTCCGCGCCGAAGAACACGCCGACGGGCGTCTTTTTGTATGTGTCGGAAACACCCAGCTCCTCACCCAGCTCGCGCAGCAGTTGGTCGGCGGGGTCGTCATGGGGGTTCATCGTCACACCCAACATCCGCTGCGCCTCGTCATAGTGGGGCGCCAGCTCCGACTCCCAGTTGGCGATCTCAGCCCACTGGGGGTCCTCGAAGAACGGCGTTGGTGGTACGTACAGCGTGTTGGCGTAGCCGAGGCTGCCGCCGCCGACGCCACAGCCGCTCACGACCGAGACGTCTTTGAAGGTGGTGAGGCGGAAGATGCCCTTCCAGCCGATCTTCGGGCGCCAGAAGTAGCGCTTGTAGTCGGCGGTGGACTCGGGAAACTCGTGGTCGGCAAAACGCCGACCGCACTCCAACACGCCGACCCTGTAGCCCTTCTCGGAGAGGCGCAGCGCCGACACGCTGCCGCCGAAGCCGGAGCCGATCACAAGCCAGTCGTAGTCGAAGTTCCCTGCCATCCTTACACCAGCATATTGGTTGCGCAGCCAGTCGGGCAACCGAGTGGCGTGAGCATCGTCTGTTTTGTTTATTCCCACAATTTCGTTGAGCATTCCAATGGCGCTATATTCCGTGAAGTAATGGCTGCCGAGCGGGTCCAGAACAAGCCGTGTGGAGGGCGCTACGGCGACATCATCCAGTCGATTGGCAACACGCCGCTCGTGGAGCTGCCACGCCTATCGCCCAAGCCGGGTGTGCGCATCTGGGCCAAGCTCGAGTCGCGCAACCCGACCGGCTCGGTCAAGGACCGCGTCGCACGCGCGCTGATCGAGGACGCCGAGAGCCAGGGTGCGATCCTCCCAGGTCAGACGATCCTGGAGCCGACCTCCGGTAACACGGGCATCTCGCTCGGCATGATCTGCTCGCGCAAGGGCTACCGCTTGAAGGTGGTCATGCCCGAGAACGTCACTCCAGAGCGCACCCAGCTGTTGAAGATGTACGGGGCGGAGATCGTCTATTCCGAGGGCTCAAAGGGCTCCAACGGGGCGGTCGAGAAGGCGCTCGACATGGCCGAGAAAGACTCCTCCTACTACATGCCCTACCAGTACGGCAACATGGCCAACCCGAACGCCCACTACAACGGCACGGCGCTTGAGATCCTCGAGGAGCTGGACGAGGTGTCTGCATTCGTCGCCGGGCTTGGCACGGGCGGGACGCTGATGGGCAACGGGCGCCGGCTCAAGGAGACCTTCGGCGACGCCTGCAAGATTGTCGCCGCCGAGCCGATGCAGGGCGAGCCAGTGCAGGGCCTGCGCTCGCTCGACGACGGTTTCATCCCGCCGATCATCGACCTCTCTATCTTGGATCGCAAGATCTTCGTCACCAACACCGACGCGATCCTGTGGACGCGCAAGCTGCTCGACGAGGAGAGCGTCTTCGCGGGCGTCTCCAGTGGGGCGATCGCACGCGTGGCGGTCCGCATCGCAGGTGAGCTCGACGAGGGCAACGTCGTCTTCGTCGTTGCCGACGACGGCTGGAAGTATTTGTCGAGCGGTATCTACACGCTGCCGATCGAGGAGATCGAGAACCTCGACTCCACCGTTTGGTGGTGAGCCGGCAGGTGTGGGGCGGTCAGATTTGGGATGTCCCCCGCGCGCGCGGGGGAGAGGGCTGACAGAGATGGATATCGCCCCGGATCTGCTCGAGCAGATCCTCGAGCACGCACGCGAAGAGGCGCCCAACGAGTGTTGCGGAGTCGTGGCGGTTGTGTCTGCCGTCGACGGTAGGGCGGCGCAGGCGACGCGTGTACGCTCGGCGCGCAACATGCATGCGAGTCCCAAGCGTTTTGAGATCGACGGCAAAGACGTGATTAACGCGATCAACGAGTTCGACGAGGCGGGCTGGGACATAGGCGCGATCTATCACTCGCACACGCACACGCCGCCCTACCCGTCGCAGACCGACATCAACTTCGCGGCAAGCTGGCCGGGCGTCGAGTGGATCATCGTCGGACTGGCTGATCCGCAAATGCCAGAGATCCGCTCCTATCTGATCGAGAAAGGCACCGTCCGTGAGGTGGAGATCGGGCAAATCGCGGTCTAGCGACCGCGTGCACCTTGTCAAGGTTGCCTATGCGCGCAACCTGGCCGAGGCTGAACTGATCCAGGGACTCTTGCGTCAGGAGCAGATCCCGAGCATGCTCAAGCGCAATGGCGGCGCCGACGTGCCCGACTTCATTGCGGCAGGCGGACGCGACGTGCTCGTGCCTGTCTCCCAAGCGGATCGCGCGCGGGAGCTGCTCGCTTAGCGGTCCCTATTGCTGTTCGGGCCGGCACATGTGCCGGCCCGCCGGACGGTGCATGCACCGTCCGGGACCGCGCCGCATGCGGCGCGGTCTTCCCTGATTTGGACCTGCGGGACGGGGTGCTCAGACGAGGACCGGCTGGCCCATCGGCTGCCCGGCTTCGCGTGTGATCGACTCGATCTCTTCGGTGGCGCGCTCGAACTCGCCGTCGGAGAGCACCGGTGTGCCCTCGAAGGGCAGTTCGCGCTGGAGCTCAAGCCAAGGACTGCAAACGCCGTACTCGTCCTTGACCTTGACGGTCACGGGACGGGGAATCCTGTAGGTGCGCAGCAGCAACACGTGCAGGGGATGGCGGCGCTTCCATTCCAGGCGCTTCTCGGCGTAGTCGGGCGTCCATACGTAGAACGGCGACAGTGCGTCGACGCAGCGGGGGTCGGAGATTGTGAAGTGACCAGCCACTTCGGCCCAAGCCCGGATGCGCACGCGCTCGGGCTGCTGGATGCCCCCTTCGACGCTGAACGCGTTCACCGACGGCTCGCCGTCGTTCCACACACCTTCCTCGAGCGCACGCCGCAGCTCCGGTTGGTGGGACTCGCGTACGAGGTCGTTGCGCTGGTGATCGAACGTGGGATACAGGAAAAAGCGGTCGTGATCGAGCTTGAAGTGCTTTTCGGGCTCGCGAATTCCACCCTTGCGCAGGGTGATGAGCTGCTCGCCTTCGGCGAGGGCGCGGACGGTGACCGCCCATTCCTTGAGAGCAATTGGCATTTTGAAAGACCTGACTACGAGAGATCGTCTGAGAACCGTGCGACCCCATCCCTGCCGCCTAGGAGGCCTTGGCACGGGGTACCGCTGCCCTTAAAGATACGAAATCCGAGCGGAAATCCCAAATCCCCTGCAAATAAAGGGTTTTTTTGGGTGCTATGCCGCCTACGAGGCGTTTACAGTCGCAGTCCGGCGAGGCCCTCGGCTGACTCGATCAATGCGGAATAGTCATCCGCGCCGTGCCCACGGCCCATCGTGGCGGCAAGCAGGTCGCGAGCATGGGCAGCCGCCGGGAAGGGAATTCCAGCAGCTTGTGCTTCCTCCAAGCACAAGCGCACGTCCTTGAGCAGGTGCTCGGTCTTGAAAAGTGTCGAATAGTCGTGCGAGCGCATCGATCCAGACTTCATCTGCATCTGCGCCGAGGCGCCCGAGCCGCTCTGGGTTACTGCCACGAGTGCATCCAAGTCAACGCCGGTCGCCTTGGCGAGTAGCAGTGCCTCGGCCACGGCTGCGGCGTTTGCCGCTCCGAGGGAGTTGTTGATCAGCTTGAGCATCTCGCCCTGGCCAAGCTCGCCGACGTGCACGATCAGCTCACCCATCTTCTCGAGCAGCGCTTTTACGCGCTCGAACTGCTCGGCCTCGCCGCCGACCATGATCGTCAGCGTCCCCGCCTCCGCGCGTGGCGAAGAGCCGGTAACAGGCGCGTCTATCATGCCGATCCCACGCTCTTTAAGGCGGCCGGCGATACGGCGCGTGTCCGTGGGGGCGATCGTTGACATGTCCACGCAAAGCAGCCCCTCTTTGGCGCCGTCGGACACACCGTTCTCGTCGCACAGGACGCTCTCGACCTGGGCGCCGTCAACGACCATGCTCACGACGATGTCGCTGGCATCCGCCACATCTGCCGGTGTGTTCACCGCAGTAGCTTTGTGCTCTTCGGCCCAGCGCTGCGCCTTGCCCTCGGTATGCGTCCAGACCGTCAGTGGATAGCCGGCTTTGGCCACGTTCGCCGCCATCCGCGAGCCCATGATGCCGAGGCCCAGGAAGCCAATTCGCTCAGCCACGCGTCAACTCTCCAGGATGATCCGGGCGATAGTCGGATCGGCCGTCCGGCCGGATTGAATTCTGCTCAGGCCGATTGTCCATTGGGATCGGGCCGCTCGGCTGGGGCGCCATATCCACCGCCTCCGGGTGTTTCGATGCGAAGTCGCTCACCGGCATGAAGCCTACCCGTCGTCTTCGCCGGCAATACCTGTGGCTCGCTACGTACCTCTTTTTGTGTACCAGCCCGATCAGCGTGTCGCGGCCTGGCTTGCCCGGGCTGCCGCCGTTTGCGCCTGGGACAGGGTGGCGGCGGCGCTCGCCGATCAGCGAGAAGGTCATGTCGCTGAGCGCTTCGAGCTCGCGCACGACGCCGTCGCCGCCTCTGTGTGCGCCCGCTCCGCCTGAGTCGCGTCGCAGCGAGTACTCGCTGACGAGCAGCGGCAGTTCGCGCTCGAGCGCCTCGATCGGGGTGTTCAAGGTATTGCTCATGGCGACATGTACGCCGCTGGGTCCGTCGGCGTCCGCGCAAGCTCCTTGCCCGCCGCCGAGTGTCTCGTAATAGCTGAAGTCCGCGTTGCCGAGTGTCAGATTGTTCATCGTGCCCTGACCAAGCGCCCTGCCAAAAGCGCCGAGCACGAGGTCGGCGACGCGAGAAGAGGTCTCCACGTTGCCGGCGGCAACGGCCGGGGCCGGCTCCCCGCTGTTGGCGGGCGGCTTGGCGTTCAGCAGTGAGCCCTCCGGCACGATCACCTCGACGGGACGGTAAGCGCCGGCGGAGGGCGGAATGTCGGGGTCGGTGAGCACGCGCACCGCAAACCAGCAGGCAGACAGCGTGACCGCAAGCGGGCAGTTGAGGTTGCCGGGATGGCGCCAGGCCGAGCCGCTGAAGTCGAGCGTCAGCTGCTCGCCGGCGACCGTCGCTTTCAAGCACAGCAGCAGATCGCCCTCCGGCGCCTCCAATACGTCGCGGGCTTCGCGCACCCCGTCTGTTAGCGCCGCTATGCACGCACGTGTGCGTCGCTCCGCGTAGTCGAGCACCTCCTCCATCGCCGTGGCAAGACGCTGTACCCCGACGTGCTCAGCCAGTTCGGAGAGACGCAAGGCGCCGATGCGATTGGCGGCTAGCTGTGCCAGTAGGTCCGCTCTGCGCTCCTGGGGCTGGCGCATCTGCGCGACAAGCTCCTCGATTGCCACTTCGTTCAGCTCGCGGGGATGAATTACGATGCCCTCTTCCTCAAGCGTTCGACTGTCAGCTGGCATCGATCCAGGTACCAGCCCGCCGACGTCGGCGTGGTGGGCGCGGCTGGCGGCGAAGCCGATCAGTTGACCTCTTGGAGGAGCCCTCGTAGAGACAGGTTTCGCGAAGCTTTGCGGGAAGCCGCCGGCCGGAGTGTCGGGTACTCCGAAAACGCGATGCCCCCCGCGCACGCGGGGGGCATCGGCGAAAACAGGAGTCACAACCGTGATGTCCGGCAGGTGCGTGCCGCCTTCAAAGGGATCGTTTAGCACCCATGACACGCCGGGTCGCTGCTCGCGCTCGAGCACCGCATGCACCGCGGCAGGCATCGAGCCAAGGTGCACAGGAATGTGCTCGGCCTGCATCACCATCTCGCCGTGAGGATCGAACAACGCGGTTGAAGCGTCGCGACGCTCCTTGATGTTGACCGAGTGCGCCGAGCGAACGAGCGCGCCACCCATCTCCTCGCAGGCAGCCCGGAGTGCACCGACAATCACCTGCAGCTCGATCGGATCGAGCGAGCTCAAGTGCCCTGTGCCCTTCGCGTGCTCCGCTCCGAGCCCCGCACGTTTGCTGCGACCTCGCTTCAGCGCACCCCCTTCCAGCACAACTGTCCCATGCTCGTCCACCGCTCCGCTCCAACCGGGCGGCACAAGCAGCGTGGACTCGGGCATCGCACACAGAGCAGGCCCGCGCACCTGTGTGCCGACCGGCAGTTCCCCCGCCACAGCTCCGTCTTCAACCATTCCCCGTCGAATGCCACCAGCTTGTTCTCGCGCACGGCCGGCATATCGGTCGCGGCGCTCAGCCGCAGCGAAGGTCGTGACCCGATCGCCGACACACGCACGTTCACCAGCTCCACTTGGGCGTCCGCGTCGCGATAGCCATAGCGCTGCTCATGCGCAACTTCAAACGCTTCGCGCAAGCGCAGGGGATTGCACAATGTGTGGGAGTCGACCCTGGGAGTGTCAGTGACGGGAACGCCCTCTCCTACAAAACCATTTCCAAGCTCAATCTCCTCCTCAACCGTCAGCTCAAACGATTGCCCCAGATATCGCAGCTCGTAGCGCAGCCCGATGCGCTCGGCCGGTTCATCGAGCTCGTCTGTCGCGCGTGCGATCAGTGCGTCCAGCGTCTCGGCGACGTTCTCGCCGGTAAAGCTTGCGCCACTGAGCATGACCGTGCTCGACGCGTCCCGCCGCGGCGCCGCGGCGGCCAGGCCGACCGCGCTCAGCACGCCGCAAGCGCGTGGGCACAGCACGCGCTCGATCCCGAGCTCGCCAGCCATCGAGGCGGCGTGCAGCGGTCCGGCCCCCCCGAACGGCATCAGCGCAAAGCGGCGAGGGTCGATCCCGCGCTCCACGGTCATCACCGCCAGCGCCCGCCTCATCTCGGTCTCGGCGACGCGCACGATCCCCTCGGCACAGGCGAGCGGATCGAGCCCCAGCTCGTCTGCCAGGGCTCCCACAGCGCGCTCGGCTGCCATCCGATCGAGACACATGCCGCCGGCCAGCGGCACGTCGTGGAGCAGTCTGCCCAGCACCAGGTTGGCGTCGGTCACCGTTGGGCTCGTTCCGCCAAGCCCGTAGCAAGCGGGCCCTGGATCGGCCCCCGCTGACTCCGGGCCGACGCGCAGCGCCCCACCCGGATCGCGCCAAGCGATCGAGCCACCACCGGCGCCCACCGTGTGAATGTCGAGCGCGGGCAGCGCAAGCGGGCGACCGCCCACGCTGCGCTGCGCCGTCTCGGCCACTCGCCCTTCGTCGATTACGCATACGTCGCACGAAGTGCCGCCCATGTCGAAGCACAGCACGTCGCTCTCGCCCGCCGCCTGGCTAAGCATCAGCGCCCCGCCGACTCCGCCGGCGGGGCCAGAGAGCACCGTCAGCGCTGCATGGGCGGCGGCTCTTCGCGCATCGGTGAGTCCGCCCGAGGACTGCATCACCTGGACCTCGGGCAGGTGCTGTTCGGCGGCAAGCTCGCCAAGTTTGCGCAGGTAGGAGGCGAGCAAGGGGGAGAGCGCCGCATCGATCTCGGTGGTGCTTGCCCGCTCGTACTCCCTGAACGTGCCGACAAGCTCGTGCGAGAGCGACAGATGCACCTCGGGCAGGCTTGATGAGATCAGCTCGCCGAGCTTGCGCTCGTGCTCAGGATGGGCGTAGGAGTGCAGCAATACGACCGCCACGGCTTCGGTCTGGCTGGCCGCAAGTCGCTCCAGCAGCGTCTCGGTGGCGCTGAGGTCGAGCTCGCGCAATACACCGTTTGGACCGATCCGCTCTGGAGCTCCGAAGCGCAGGTGCGGGGGCACAAGCGGCCGTGGTCCCGCCTCACACAAGCGATACAGGCTTGGGCGAGCTTGGCGCCCGAGCTCGACAATGTCTGTGAACCCTTCGGTCGCGACAAGCGCCGTGCGCGCGGGTGGGTGGGCTTCGGCTTCAAGCAGGGCGTTCGTCGTGACGGTCATACCGTGAGCGAAGCGTTGGGTTTGACAAGCCTCGGCGTCTGCGCGAGCGAGCACCGCCACGATCGCGGCCATCACACCTTGCTCCTGGGCGCCGGGCGTGCTCGGCGTCTTGGCGATGTGGACGGTCCCGTCGTCGCCGACAAGCACCGCGTCGGTGAACGTTCCACCCACATCTACCCCGAGCAACATCGCCCGGGAAGGCTACTCACGCCGCGGCGAGGCGCTCGCTGTGCTCGGTGTCGGCCAGGTGCTGGTGTGAAGGGCAGTACCCGTTGTGTGGCAACGGCACGCGCTGGCAGGTCGAGCCCTTGCGCGTAGTGGCACGGCAGGTGGGTGGCTCGTCAGTAACGGCCGCGTGTGCCTCCAACGGGTTCTCGGCAAGGAAGCGCTGGGCAAGCCCGATATAACGGCAAACGGTCTGCAGTACGCGCTCCTGTGCGCCCATCGGGAAGTAGGTCCTGATGTCATAGAACAGTGTGCGAGCGGGCTTGGCGAAATAATGGCGGTCGGTTGCAAGCCGCTCGACGGCCGACTCGCACGCGTCAAGCACGTGCTTGTGGTTGGAGGCGGTTCCGGCCTCGGGCCTGGACTCCGTTATATACGGCGCCAACTCCCTGTATATGGCTCGGCTGAACTGATACATAGTTCTGCTCTCTTCAACACCGGCTCATGCCAAAAGGACCGGACTTGACAAGTATCCAAGCCATTCCTAAGCGGCACAGAAGTAATTGATTAAGCTCGGGTTAGCTTTTCGGCCGTTGCGCGTTTTTTGAGGATGTCTCACCCCATTTTGCGGCGTATTTGCAGTTGGTTCGCGGCGCCGCTAGTGCCAATCCTGCCAGTCGAGCTCCAGCTCGCCGCCGCTCTGTACCACCGTGTGCCTGCCATCGAGGCGTGTATCGCACTCCAAATAATCGCTGCGCGTATGTGTACCGCGACTCTCCTTGCGCATCAACGCCGAGCGCGCTATCAGCCGTGCCAGGGGGTGCGGACTGTCGAGAAGTTCCGTCAACCCGCCGGCGGAGCGCTCGATCCCCGCGTGCCGCCACAACGCCAGTCTGATGTCCTGTTGGTTGTTGGAAGATCTCTCCGATCGCCAATCTACGTTCGCGCCCACCACCGGCGTCGAAGCGCCGGCCTCGGTCGCGGCCTGGCTGGCTTCCGCAGCGTCGTCGCCGAGCGCGGGCTCCTCGAGCGCCGCCAGCGCCGCGCGGCGACCGAACACGAAGCACTCGCTCAATGAGTTCGACGCCAGCCGGTTGGCTCCGTGCAGGCCGGTGCAGGCCGTCTCGCCGACCGCATACAACCCAGCTACTGCGGAGCGCGCATGCAGGTCGGTGACGATCCCTCCAATTGTGTAGTGCGCGGCAGGTGCCACCGGCACCAACTCGCGTATCGGGTCGAGCCCGGCCTCGCGCAACGCGCCAACCACGTTGGGAAAGAGGGCCGGGTCGATCGCGCGCATGTCGAGACTGACCGAGCGCTCCCCGCTGTCGCGCAACCGACTTTGGATCGCACGCGAGACCTCGTCGCGCGGTGCCAGCTCGTCGACGAAGCGCTGCCCGTCGCCGTCCAGCAGCGTGGCCCCCTCGCCGCGGATCGCCTCGGTGATCAAAAAGCCTTCCCTGCCCTCCACGCCGATAACTGCCGTCGGGTGGAACTGCACGAACTCGAGGTCCGCCAGCGTCGCCCCGGCGGAGTGCGCGAGCAGGAGTCCTTGGCCGATCGAGCCCGGCGGATTGGTTGTGCGCGCCCACAGGGCGGCGGCGCCGCCGGTGCTCAGCACCGTGGCCCGCGCCGTCACGATGCGCCCAAGTGTGCGGGGATCGTCTGGACCTTCACTGGCGTGGCATACGACGCCTATGCAGCGCCCGTCCTTGCATAGCAAGTGGCTCACGCGCGCCCCCTCGATGACACGCACACGCGGGTGCCCCACGACGAGCGCGGAGAGCTCGCGCAACAGCCGCCTTCCGGTCGCGCTACCGCCGGCGTGCACGATCCGGCGTACCGAGTGTCCGCCCTCCAACCCGAGCGCCAAGCGCCCGTGGCGATCTGCGTCGAAGTGAAAGCCGAGCCGCTCCAAATCGTGCACGCGCTCGGGCGCCTCGCTGACGAGCACCTCGGCAGCCGAGCCGCGCACCGCTCCGCGCCCGGCTCGCTCGGTGTCGCTCAGGTGCAACTCAAAGCTGTCGTCGGTCGCGAGCACCGCCGCGAGCCCGCCTTGCGCCCAGTAGCTGGCGGTCTGGGCGAGCGGCATCGCCGAGAGAAGCGCGACGGTGGCACCCTCGTTGGCCGCGCACAGCGCCGCATATAGCCCAGCCGCACCAGCTCCAACAACAGCGACATCGACATCGCCGTGTCGTGCGCCCGCCGAGGTGGCAGAACTCATCCGCGTTCCCCCTCAACCCATGCTCCCCAAGAGGGGCATGACCCCACACGGGTGTAGAGGAGGCTCATCCGGCGAGCTTCACCAGCGCCGCCGCGAGTACCCCTAGCGACAGCACCACAACGAGCAGCAGGACCACCACGAGTGCCTTCCATTTCGGCTGTGCCGCCAGGCGCGTGCGCGCGGCAGCTCCGCAGCGCAGGCACCAATTCTGATCGGGTCTCAGCGGGGCCTGGCAGAGTGGGCAGAGATCGCGCGGCCAAGCTTCGGCCTGGGCAACGGCCGGCGCCTGAGTGCTCACGGACTTGCGTCCCCAGTTGGCGGGCGCAAAATCTGTGTCGGTTCGTCCTCCTGCGCTCGCTCTGGGGCTTTTGGCTTCGAAGTAGGCGGGGGAGCGGCAGGTTTGACCTCGGCCGGGGAGGGGGAGGAGGTTTTGACGGCGACCGCGGGAGTTGTGGTTGGTTTGGCCGCGACCGGCGGGGCTGTCGGCTTCAGCAGAGGAGCTGAGGGCATTGGTGGAGTTGGGGCCGGTGCTGAGAGCGGGGCTGAGTCCGAAGTCAACGCCGTGGTCGTGCTGCGTGGCGTGGCGATCGGAGCATGCACGGCAGCAGGCGCCGCTTGCACTTGGGGAGCTACCGGCGCGGTGGAGATCGGGCGGTCCGCATTGGCGTCGAACGCCAGTCCGCAGCCGGGGCAGAAGCGGTCGTCGCTACCGTGAATCGCTGCACAGCGTGGGCACGCCGCGATCCCAACTTCACGCAGCACCGTCACCGGCCGGTGGTCGTGCAAGCCGTCTTCGAGTCCGCGCAGCTCGGTGTCGATCTCACGCAGCGTCGCAAGCTTGGCGAGCACCAGCGGGTCGTTGCGCTGACCGAAGCGATGCAAATCGAATACGAGTCCACCGAGATCGCGATAGGCGAGCTCGCGCGCCTTGCGCAAGAAGCGTGCGCGACGACGCATGCGCCCGCGCTCGCCGAAGCCAGGTGCCGCCGCCTGCTCTACAGGGGGCTCGGCCTCTGGCGTCTGCTGCCCGGAGCTCTGTGGGGCCTGGTTAGTAGCTGCGGCGGCCTCCTGCTCGGCGGTTGGCGCAGCGCCCTGGGAAGCCTCAGGCGTTTGCTGGGGGGCCTGCGCTGTCTGCGCGGCGGTCTGTGGTGTCCGAGCAGCTGCCTGCGGCGTCTGCTCAGCTTCGTCCGCCTTGTGCCCCTCGGGTACTCCTGCCACGACCCCCATGCTATCCGGCATCCGCGACGAGTGAGCGCCATGCCGCTGACACCCGCTCGGCCATCCGTCGCGCCGAGAAGCGCTCGGCATGGGCGCGACCCGCCACCCGCGGGTCCTCGGCGGCCAGGTGGGGCTCAAGCGCAGCCCGCCAGCGTCCGAGCTCAAACGGTGCGCAAAGTGTCCCCGCCACGCCGTCGAGCGCCTGTGCATGGATACCGACGGGCGTCGCCAGCACCGGCACGTCGCAAGCCAGCGCCTCGAGCACCGCAAGCCCGAACCCCTCTCGCTCTGAGGGCACAATCACGGCGTTCGCTGCATTCACGTACAACTGCACGCGCTCAGGGGCCACGCCGCCGAGCGTTAGCAATCGTGTTTTGGCCGCCTCGGCGAGCGCCTGGGCGCGGTCATAGCGCTTCTCTGGGCGAGTCGGGTCGGCTGGGAACAGCAGGTAGGGGGTTTGTGCGTCCAAATCGGCGATGCCCCGCGCGCGCGCGCGGGGCATCGCCATAAAACGTTCCATGTCCACGCCGCAGGGGAGCACCTGAGCGCGCACGCGCGCTCTGCGACCGGGTAGCTCCTCGACGAGCGCCTGCGAGACCGCCGCAAGCAGGCCGACGCTGGGAAGCACGGCACGCGTGGCCAGTCGCGTGCGGGGATGACGTACGTCGGTGCCGTGCACCGTCAGCGCACGCCCGCGCGCCTTCACCGCCAGCGCCGCCCAGGCTGTCAGGCCGAAGTGAGCGTGCACCACGTCGAAGCGTTCGCCCGCATAGCGCGTGCGCAAGTCGCGTGTCGCGCGTGCCAGAGCGCCGGCACCCGGCGCGAACTCGTACAGCTCGACCTGCCACTCGCCCAGCCCGCGCAGTGCGTCCACCTGATCGCGTACGAAGCGACCTCGCTCGGGATGACGATCGTCGGGACGCATGTTCGACAGCACAAGCGCGCGCAAGCCCACCGTATGCGAGTCCGCGAATCCCTCGATCTGCTCTGGCACAGGCCCCGACGGTAGCGCTCTGGAATGATGGTGCGCGTGACGAGCACTGTCAGCGACCCGCGTGCCCGGCCGATCGGCGTGTTCGACTCCGGCGTGGGCGGACTCACCGTTCTGCACGAGTTGCTTGTGCAGTTGCCGCATGAGGACTTCGTCTACCTGGGAGACACGGCACGCTTCCCCTACGGCGAACGCTCGCCAGAGGAACTGGCGCGCTTCGCCTCGGAGATCGCCGAGGAGCTCTTGCGTCGCCACGCGAAGCTGCTCGTGATCGCCTGCAACTCCGCTACCGCCGCCGCCCTGCCAATCCTCGAGCGACGCATGATGGAGACGACACTGGGCATCGACGTGCTAGGCGTCGTGCGCCCAGAGGCCTCGCAAGCCGTGGCCGTCACGCGCAGCGGGCGCATCGGTCTGCTCGCCACGCCCACCACGGTGGCCAGCGGCAGCTACGAGCGCGCGGTCGGCGCGATCGACGCGCACGTCACGCTGCACGCGGTCGCCTGCCCGACGCTGGCCTCGATCATCCAGGCCGGCCGGCAGTTCGACGAGAGCGCGGTCGAGCAGGTGCGCGAGGCCTGCGCTCCGCTATGCGAAGCCGAGGTCGATACGGTCATCCTCGGCTGTACGCATTACCCGCTGATCAGCCCCATGCTCCAACGCATGCTCGGTCCGGGCGTGCGGCTCGTCAGCTCAGGTGGAGCACTTGCCCGTCAAGTCGAGCATGCGCTGTCCACACGCAACCTGGGCAACCCTCGCACGCAAGGCGAGGGCGACTACCGCTTTCTTTGCACCGGCGATGTACCCGCCTTCAGGGACCTTGGTACACGCTTTCTGCAGATGCCGCTCGGCGAGATCGAGCACGTCGACCTGCACAGCGTCGGAGCGTTGGCATGAACGAGGAGCAGCAACCGGCCGAGGTTGGGGGGCAGGCCACCGCGGGGTTCGCGCCGCAGAACAGCCACGAGGCCGAGCGTCTCAACCGCAAACGCAGCTACGGGCGTGGGGCAGGCCAGCTGCGCCCCGTGGAGATCGAGCCCGGATTCGTGCGCACCGCGACCGGCTCGGCGCTGATCTCGATGGGCGAGACGCGCGTCATCTGCACAGCCTCCGCGCAGGAGGGCGTGCCGCGTTGGATGGCCGGTAAGGGTCGTGGCTGGCTGACGGCCGAGTACGGCATGCTGCCCGCCTCCACCGGCGATCGCAAGGCGCGCGACATCTCTAAGGGCCGTCTCGACGGGCGCTCGGTGGAGATCCAGCGCCTGATCGGCCGCTCGCTGCGCGTCGTGATTGACCTGAACGCGCTCGGCGAACGCACCATCTACCTCGACTGTGACGTGCTGCAGGCCGACGGCGGCACCCGCTGCGCCTCGATCACCGGCGCCTACGTCGCCCTCGCACTCGCCTGTAAGCACCTGCAGAGCAAGGAGCGCATCGAGCACTCGCCGCTCACTGGCTCGATCGCAGCCGTCTCTTGCGGGATCGTTGGTGGCGCGGCTCTGCTCGATCTCGACTACGGCGAGGATTCCAACGCGGAGGTCGACGCCAATGTCGTCATGACAGGCGAAGGCGGCCTGGTCGAGGTGCAGGCGACCGCCGAGCGCACACCGTTGTCGCGCGCCTCGCTCGACGAGTTGCTGGCGCTCGCGGCAGATGGTATCGAGCAGTTGCGCGCCGTGCAGGAGCAGGTGCTCGCCGATATCTCGTGAAGCTGCTGCTGTCCACTCGCAACGAGCACAAGCGCCGCGAGTTCGCGCGGCTGCTCAGCGACTTCGAGGTAGACGCGCTGCCCGGCGAGGTGATCTTGCCGCCGGAGGATGGCGACACCTTCGAGGAGAACGCGCTCGGTAAGGCGCGTGCTGCCGCAGCGGCCACCGGCAGAGTCAGCATTGCCGATGACTCTGGCATCGAAGCGCAGGCACTCGGCGGCGCGCCTGGGGTGCGCTCTGCTCGCTACGCGGGAGAGGACGCCGGCGACGAGCAGAACCTCGCCAAGCTCTTGCAAGAGGCGCCTGCAGGCAGTCCGCTCGCCTACGTGTGCGCACTCGCCTACGTCGATCCGGTGCGCGGCGTCGAGCGTGTGTTCGAAGGGCGTTGCACGGGCCGGCTGGCCGAGCATCCACGCGGCGAGCGCGGCTTCGGCTACGACCCGGCCTTCTTGCCGGATGACGAGCCGGGCGATGTGACGATGGCCGAGCTCAGTGATGAGCGAAAGGACGCAATCAGCCACCGTGGCCGCGCCCTACGCGCGCTGCAGCAGTGGCTCACATCAGGTTGATCGACGCGGAAGCTACGCCGCCGCAAGGTCCGGCCGAGCAGATCACATCAGGTTGATCGACGCGGAAGCCGCCACTGCAACACTCAGTGCTGCATAACCGGTGTAGTCAGACAGCAGCAACAACACCGCCGTCAGCAACGCTATGAGCACGGTTACGATCCAGGAGACGCGGGCGAGGTCCATCTGCCCACGTATTCTTACGTGTCGTGTCCCCGTCTGCTCGTCCAACTGCTCCAAACGCCGGTCTCGGGGGTCGCTTGCCTGCCTCAGGAGACGGACCTGGCAATTTCGGCGACAGGCTCACCGCACTGGTAGAGCAGCGCAAGTCGCAGATCGTGCTCGGCCTCGACCCCGATCCGATGGGCCTGTGGCCAGCCGCCGTCGAGCGCGTTCGCGACGACGCGGACGTCTTGCCGGTGCAACGGGCGGGGATGGCCATGCTCAATCACTGTCGCGCGCTGATCGATGCGGTCGGCGATGCCTGTGTCGCGGTCAAGCCGCAACTGGCTCGCTTCGAGGTGTTGGGCGACGTTGGCTGGACGCTGCTCAGAGCAGTGGTGCGCCATGCCCAGGCGGAGGGGCTGCTCGTGATCGCCGACGGCAAGCGCGGCGACATCGACGTGAGCGCCGGTGCCTACGCACGGGCGCTACTGGGGGCCAGCGACACGCCTTTCGGCAGTGTCGAAGGGCTGGGCGTCGATCTTGTGACAGTCAACCCGCTGATGGGCTCGGATACGCTCACGCCATTCGTCTCCACGGCACGAGCGGCAGCAGCCCTCAATGGCAACACGGCTGGCGTGCTCGTGTTGGTACGTACCTCAAACCCGGGCGCCGCCGACATCGAGGACCTAAAGCTCGCCGGCGGCGAGCGTGTCTGGGAGCGGATCGCGATGCTCGTTCAGGAACTGGGGAGCGACGGTGTCGGCGAGGCGGGTATCAGCGACGTGGGAGCGGTCGTCGGGGCCACTGTGCCAGAGCACTTGGCGCGGGCACGCGAGCTGATGCCTCATGCCGTGTTCCTGCTGCCAGGCGTTGGCGCGCAGGGCGGACGCGTCGAGGACCTGGCCCCGGCCTTCGCGCCTGGTCGTGCCGCGGGCCTGGTCAGCGCCTCGCGCTCGATCGTCGATGCCTATCGCAGTACCGGAGGCGACCCGGCCGAGGCGGCTCGCGCCGAGGCTGAGCGTTTGCGCGAGCTGGCGTGGGCTCTCTCGGGGGGCTAGCGACGCTGGGCGTGGCGGATCTCGATCTGGCGGACGAATCGTCCGCCAGGCTCGGAACGGCAGCGCAAGGGTGACGCCCACAGCGCCGGAAATTTATCCAGGTTTTCTGCTTTGCCGCCGCCTGTCCGCTAGCCTCTGCAGGGCGTGTAGGCGACCATCCGGTTCGCCCAGCGCGAGAACGGGATGAAGAGCACCAGATGATCATCACGGTCACGCTCAACGCGGCTATCGACAAGTCGCTGTCAGTGCCCAATTTCCGCCTTGGACGGCGCCACCGTACCGTCGAGCAGCGCACGATGGCTGGCGGCAAGGGCGTCAACATCGCGCGCGCTCTGAAGGCGCTCGGGCAGCCCGTGATCGCGACGGGTTTTGCCGGCGGCGCTACCGGCACGCACATCGTCGAGCAGCTCACCGAGGAGGCGATCCTCAACGATTTCGTGCGTATCCGCGACGAGTCGCGTACCAACACTTCAGTGCTCGACCCAACCAACGGCGAGCAGACGGAGGTCAACGAACGCGGTCCCGCCGTCTCAGAGCAGGAGGTAGAGCTGTTTCGCGACAAGCTGCTCTACCTCGCGCGCGGTGCCGCGATCGTGGTGCTGGCAGGATCGCTGCCACGGGGCGTCTCTTCAGAGATCTACGCCGAGCTGATTCGCGACCTGCAGAAAGTCGGCGTTACCACGGTGATCGACACCGACGGTGACGCTCTTCTGCACGCGGTCCGCGCCGAGCCCGATGTCGTGTCTCCGAACATCCTCGAGGCCGAGGAGCTGGTCGGCCACGAGTTCGCCTCCGAGGAGGAAAGGTTGCTCGCGGTGCGCGAGATCGTCGCGCTGGGACCGCATGAGGCGATCATGACGATGGGTGACGGCTGTGTCGCCGACGTGCTTGTCGAAGGGAAATCGTGCCTGCGCCGTGCCCAGACAGCGCCACGCGAGCCGGTCGCCAAGCGTGGCTCGGGCGATGCCTTCCTCGCCGGCTACGTGGCCGCACGCTATGAGGGTCGCCCGCCCGACCAGTGCCTGCGCTTCGGTGTCGCCTGCGGCGCGGAGTCGACTGGCCGGCTCGGGGCCGGCCTAATCGACCCCAAGGAAGCTCGGCGCCTGTTGGGCGAGGTGGAAGTCGGGGCGGTAGAGCTACCGGTCGAAGTGAGCTGAGGCTCAGCCGCCCGCGACGTCGCGGCGCAGGAACACCAGATACCCGGCGATCAGCGCCGGCAGCGCGTACAGCGCGCAGACCCACAGCGAGTGCATGACCGGAGCCCAGTCGGTCGGGGTGCGCAGCAGGCCGTGCCAGCCTTGGAACTGTTCGGTGAGCAGATAGGGCTTGATGCCTTCGAGGCCCGGTATGCCGGCCACGATGTACAGCAGGATCACAAAGCCGATCGTGCCGACCACGGCGGCGGTGCTGTTGCGTGTCGCCGTCGACAGCAGCACCCCGATACTGGCCACCGCGAACAGCGGGATCAGGTAGCAGCCGTTGGCGGCGAACACGAGCAGCAGACCTTCGGCGGCTGAGACGACGCTTCCCGAGAGGGTGATGATCGGGTGAAAGCCCCACGAGGCGACGCCGGCGATGGTGGCCACCGCCGCTGAGAGAAAGACGGCGAGCGCACCGTAGCTCAGCGCAACGAGCGCCTTGGCCGCGAATACTTGGCCGCGGTCGACCGAGCGTGTCAGGATCGTCTTCAGCGTGCCGTTGCCGTCCTCGGCGGCGACGATGTCCCCGGCCACGAGCGCGGCGATCAGCGGCAGCATGAAGTAGGCCTGGAACTCGAGCATCAGCACAGGCGTTGCCAAGCCGGACTGTGTGATCTGGGTGGCGATGATGCTTTCTGCCCCGTGGCCGTGATGCTGGTGCAGGTTCTGAACGACCACGAAGATCAGTGGCAGCAGTACAGCCAGGCCGAGGCCGAGATAAGTGCGCTTCTGGGAGACGAGCTTGCGCAGTTCCCAGCGGTAGATAACGAGCGTCGAAGGGCGGCGTGCGCGAGCAGGTGCGGCCGGCGTCGGCAGGAGGGGAGAGGCGGCGACGCTGCTCACGGCCCGCTCGTAATTCCGCGCGAGAGCGCCCGAGTACCCGTGCCGGGATTGTCTTCATATGGATCTGGCGGCGTGTCTTCACCTCTACTGGTGCTTTTCTGCGGACCTAGCGGCGTTTCTTTGCCCGCACCGGTGCCGTTCTCCGTCAACCTGAAGAACAGGTCCTCCAGCGTGGCCAGCTCCGGTGTAAGCGCGAGGATGCCTACGCCCCCCTGCCCAAGTATCAGCGAAAGTGCACCCACGCTCTCCTCATCAGCCTGGAAGCTGAGACCGTGCTCCCCGGCCACCACGTGCTCCACACCGGGCTGCTCGCGTATGAAGCCGAACGCGCGCGCGTCGTCAGTAGTGCGCAGCCTGTAGCCCGCTCCACCCTGGCGTCGCAGATCTGCCAGCGCGCCCTCGTAGACGACTTTTCCGCGGTCGACGATCGCCACGCGATCGCACAGTTCCTGCACCTCTGGCAGCTGGTGACTTGAGAGCAGCACCGTTATGCCTTCTCCGGCAAGGCGGCGGATCAACGCGCGCATGTCGCGCATCCCTGCTGGGTCGAGGCCTGTGGCCGGCTCGTCGAGGATCAACAGGCGCGGGCGCCGCAATAGCGCCGCCGCGATTCCCAAGCGCTGGCGCATGCCGTGTGAGTAGCCGCCCACCTTGTGCTTGCCGCGTGGCTCGAGCTCGACCACCTCGAGCACCTGCTCGACGCGCTCGCTTGCATCGTCACCGTCGAGTGCCGCGAGCAGCTGGAGGTTCTTGCGACCGGTCATGTACGGGTAGAAACGCGGCGCCTCGACGAAGCCGGCAACGCCCTGAAGTGCCCGTGCGCCCTCGCGCATCGGGTCGCGCCCGAACAGCTCGACCACGCCTGCGCTTGGCGTGATTAGGCCAAGCGCCATGCGCAACGTTGTCGTCTTGCCCGCGCCGTTGGGGCCGAGAAACCCGTACACGTCGCCCGCCTGTACGTTCAGGTCGATGTGGTCGACCGCCAGAACGTCGTTGTAGCGCTTGACTAGGCCGCGCGCCTTGACGGGCTGGGCCGCGGCGTCGGTCACCTAGATGCCTCGCGCGAACGCCTCGATCGATGCCGGTGTGACCGAGCCGGCGAGCAGGTAGCGCACGCCCGCGCGCTCGAAGGTCAGCAGCGTCCCGAGCTGGGTTGGCAGCTCGCTGGCGCTCGTGCCGTTGATGTTCACCTTCGGCAGGTCTTCTAGCTCAGAGGACGTCGATTCCTTTGCGCCGGCCTTAACTGGGCTTTCGAGCAGCACGATTGAGCCAAGTCCCTTGCCGCTGGCGCTCACGTGCGGCTTTTCGCCTGCCGAGGGGGAGCCGGAGGCGCCCGCGTCGTGCTTCGTCGGGAGCGTGACTTCCTCGACCTTGGCGTTCGCCGGCGGCGTGAAGTCGAGTATCGAGCTTTCGACAGGGCCGTAGGAGATTTCGGTGGCCGCCAGTTCGATCACCGGAGCGGAATTGTTGACCGAGTAGATGGCGGCGCGCAGCGGTATTCCGGTGGCGGCATCCCAAGACAGCTCGGTGCCACCGATCAAGCCGCCGTTTTCTCGAGGCGAGACTCTCACGGTGTAGGCGGCCTGTCCGGCGACATCGGTCGGTGTGGCGGGGGAGATGTTGGCGTGCTTGTCGGCGTTAGCGAGGCCTTCTTCGATTTCGCCGACCGTAGGTGTGCCACGGGGGTTCGCGCCGGTCGAAGAAAGGGGGCCGTTCCCCGAGGAATTGTCCGAGCCGGCTTCGCCAGAGCCGCCGTTCGAGCACGTCGGAGGGCACGCCGATCCGGGCGCTGGGTGGCTCGCGGTACCGGAGGCGTCTTCTTGCTGCGGCGTGTAGCGGTAGAGCGTGTTCGTGGAGGCGTCGTATAGCTCGGCGGTCTTGCCGTCCCACAGGATCTGCGTATCGCCTTGTTCGGACTGCAGTTCCAGGCGTGCCTGTCCGTTTGAGCCAATCCAAAGACGGCCAGAGGCACCTGTCAGCAGTGGGCTCGAGCTGATCCGTCCAGCTTCGCCACCACTGTTTGCAAGGTTGGCGCCTTCCAGCAGATGGTTGGTGAACTGGATGCGCGCGCTGACACCGTCCACCTTCGGCGCCGATAGGGCGTCGTGGACAGCGTCGGCGAGTGGCTTGGGCGGTGGCGTGGGACCTGTACCTACGGCCAGCGCAAGCGCGGTCGCGCCGATCCCTACAGCCACCGCTACGCCGCACAGCAGCAGCAGGCGGGAGAGGGGGAGGCGGCGCAGGATGTTCACGTGAGCACGTCCAGTGTCGAGACTTGGGACCTGCCTTCAGCGTAGCGCCCAACATAGGGCTTCCCTAAAGGCATGTGAAGAGAGCTCTCATCGAACTCTGGGCGCGATGCGGTGAGGAGCACTCCGAGCCGGATGCTCATGTATCGTGCCGACCCGATGATCTACGCAGTCATTGCTTTCTGGGTCCTGGCCGGCCTCGGCGTGCTCTTCGTCGCAATGCGGCGAGGCGGGTCCGGTGGGGAGGGCGACGCCCAAAACGCCGAATCGAAGACGAGCCAGCGGGCTGTGTTCCTGCTCGTCGCGCTTGCGTTCGCCTTCGGGCTGGTCGTGCCGGTGATCGTGCTCATCGATAACGGCAACAACAAGGCCAGGGAAGCGGTCGGTGGGGTCAAGCTCAATGCTCAGGAGCAGCACGGTCGCGTGCTCTTTTCCGACACTTGTGCGTTCTGTCACACGCTCTCGGGGGCCAACTCTGTAGGGCGGACCGGCCCCAATCTCGACGTCAGGCTCGGCTCAGAGATACCGACCGAAGCCGGTCGCAGGGCGCTCGTGCTGAACGCGATCGCCGAAGGTCGTGCGCGCGGCAACGGCAACATGCCGGCGCAGCTGTATCAGGGCAAGGAAGCAGAAGCGGTCGCGAACTTCGTGGCTGCCGTCGCAGGGCATTAGATCTTCTGCGGCCGCTTGGCCGCTGTCGGCGGGCATCAGGCTGGCCACTGAGAAAAGCTTCTCGCAAAGTCGGTGAAGCTTTATCGCAATGGCTCATTTAGCCGCCGCAGGCGTTGTTAGCATCGCCGTCGATGCCACGAGCTTCCGAGGCCCGTGCTTGGTGGGCCGACGTCGAGGATGTGCGCGAGCGGATCGAGCGCCGCAGGGATGGAGAGCGGCGCGCGGCCACCGCCGCCGGCAGGAGCGCGGCTCCCGCGATGCGTCGCGGCGTGCGCGAAATCCGTCCCGGCCAGCGTCTGATGCTCGTCGAGCGAGTCGCGCCGCCACCGCGCGACTCGCGCCGGCGTCCACGGCTTCCCGCGGCGCAGCGAGTGGGCCCAAGGCCCGACATGATCGCCGCCTGGGCGGTCGCGCTCGGCTTCTTGCTGGTAGCTGTAGCCATTTTGAGCGCACACTAGCCAGGTCTCTTTAGCCAGCCGTCCAAGGCGGGCGGTGGGTCCATCCATTACGCTGCGCCTTGTGTCTCGGATCGAAAATTCGATGGCGTTTCCCGGCACCTGCGCGCGCCTGACGCTCCCCGGCGTCCGCGCACGTGCTACCAGCACGCACACGGACACCGTGAAACGTCAGATCACGCGCAGTCGCTCGGCAAACTCTCACCGAATTTTCGATCCGAGACACTGATGGCCGAGATCGAGCAGCCCAAGAGTCGCGAGGACGTAAAGGCGCTTGTCGCCGAACGCGACATTCGCTTCATCCGCTTCTGGTTCACCGATATCCTCGGCCAGCTGAAGTCGTTCTCGATCAACGTTGAGGAGCTCGACGATGCCTTCGAGGCCGGCATGGGCTTCGATGGCTCCTCGATTACGGGCTTCAATGCGATCGAGGAGTCCGACATGATCGCGCTGCCCGATCCGAGCACCTTCGCCGTGCTGCCTTGGCGCCCTGAAGAGCAGGGGGTGGGGAGGATGTTCTGCGACGTGCTCACGCCCGAGCGCACGCCGTACGAGGGCGATCCTCGACATGTGTTGCGCCGTGCGCTGCAGCGTGCGCAGGCAATGGGCTTCGACACCTTCAACGTTGGTCCCGAGCTCGAGTACTTCCTGTTCAAAGACAGCAAGACCACCGAGGTGCTCGACGAAGGCGGCTATTTCGACCTGACGACGCTCGACGCCGGCACCGACGTGCGCCGTGAGACCGTGCTCGCGCTCGAGCAGCTTGGCATCCACGTCGAGTACACCCACCACGAGGTAGGCCCCTCCCAGCACGAGATCGACATGCGCTACGCGCCGGCGCTGAAGATGGCCGACGACTGCATGACCTATCGCATCACCGTCAAGGAGTACGCGGTCAAGTACGGCTGGCACGCGACCTTCATGCCCAAGCCGCTGTTCGGCGAGAACGGCTCCGGGATGCACACGCACCAGTCGCTCTTTGCCGACGGCAAGAACGCTTTCTACGATCCTGAGGACCAGTACTTTCTCTCAGATGTCGGCAAGGCGTTCATCGCCGGTCAGCTCAAGCACGCACGCGAGATCTGCTCGATCTTCGCTCAATGGGTTAACTCCTACAAGCGGCTTGTGCCTGGTTATGAGGCGCCCGTGTATGCCGCCTGGTCGCGGCGCAATCGCTCGGCGCTGGTGCGCGTGCCGCTGTACCACCCAGGCAAGGAGCAGGCCACGCGTATGGAGCTGCGCTGCCCCGACCCGGCCTGCAACCCATACCTGACCTTCGCCGTGCTCCTACAGGCTGGCCTGGAGGGCATCGAGAAGGGCTACGAGCTACCCGATCCGATGGAGAAGAACCTCTACCACCTGACCGCTGAGGAGCGCCGGCGCCTGGGCATCGAGCAGCTGCCGGAGTCGCTTGGCGAGGCGATCGAGATCACCGCCGAGTCGGAGCTGATGCTGCGTACGCTTGGTGAGCACACGTTCAACCGCTACATCGAGATCAAGCGCCAGGAGTGGGAGGACTACCGCGTGCAGGTCACGCAGTGGGAGCTCGACCGTTATTTGGCCATCCTTTAGGCCCCCGTCTGTAACAGTCGCTAGGATGCCGCGATCGTGCGCTTGCGGTTCCTTCCCACGACGGGCTCTGTGCTCGTCCTCGCGCTCGGGGTACTCGCCGGCTGCGGCAGCTCTTCGAGTGGCAACGACATCGCCTCCAAGAGCGCGACTGAGATTCTTACTGAAAGCAAGGCCGTGGCCGACAGCGCCAGCTCGGTTCACGTCTCGGGGTCGATCACGAGCGGTGCCGCACCCGTCACGATCGATCTGAACCTTGCGGCCGGCAAGGGCGCGCGCGGCGAAATCTCCGAGAACGGGGCCAGCTTCAAGCTGATCTTGGTCGCGGGGACGGCATACATCAGCGGCAGCAAGGCTTTCTATCGCAGCCTCGGTGGTGCCGCGGCGGCACAACTGCTTGACGGCAAGTGGCTGAAGGCCTCGGCGACGAGCGGCGAATTTGCCTCATTCAACTCGCTCGCCAACATGCGCCAGCTGATCGACACGACGCTTGCCGCTCATGGAACGTTGATGAAGGGCGCCACGAGCACCGTCAACGGGCAGCAGGCGATCGCCATCACCGACACCAACAAAACCGGCACGCTGTACGTGGCCACGACCGGAAAGCCATATCCGGTCGCGATCACCAAGGGTGGCTCGGAAAACGGCAAGATCGCCTTCGATAACTGGAATCAGCCGGTCACAATTACGGCGCCCTCAGACTCGGTGGATCTCTCAGAACTCAAGGCGCTGGCCGGGCACTGAGCGGGGCCGAGCCGGGCACCGCGCAGGCGATCGGGCGCGGCGGAGCCAGACGCCAGTGCATCGCCTGCAGCAGGTACCCAAAGGATGTCGGATGCCGCGGGGCGATCGTGTGCAGCAGCCCTATGACGCTCGCGCCGTGACGCTCGTAGCGCTCCTCGCCCGTCAATTGCGCGAGACGTAGCAATCCCATCGCGGTGCTCGATCCGCCGGTCGGGATCGGGGAGTCCTCAAGCTCCTTGCGCCTGGCGATCAATTGTTCGCTGTCGGCCGCAGTCGAGAAGAAGCCGCCGTGCTCGGGGTCTGAGAAGCGCTCGATCAGCTGGTCAGCGAGTGTCGTGGCTTCGGTCAGCCAGCGCTCGTCGCAGGTTGCTTCGAACAGAGCGATCAGCGCCTCCAACAGAAAGGCGTAATCCTCCAGATAGGCACCGATCTTTGCTTGGCCTCCGTTGTAGGAGCGCAGCAGGCGGCCCTGCTCGTCGCGCAGGTCGCGCAGCACGAACTCGGCACAGGCCACGGCCTCATCCACGAACACATCTCCAGCTTCGGCCAGCGCTGTGATCATGAGCGCGTTCCAGCTGGTCAGACGCTTGTTGTCGAGGCCGGGCTTGGTGCGTTGCTCTCGCACCTCGAGCAAGCGCTCGCGGATCCGCTTGCACACAGCCTGATCGGGGCGAGGGCCACGGTCCTCGAGCACATTCAAACCCGGCTCGGGGTGGTGCGGATCCACGAAGTTGCCCTGCTCGGTAACGCCAAACCAGCGGATCGCAACATCCGCGTCTTCGCCCAGCGCATCCTTCAGCTCGGCGGTCGTCCAAACGTAGAAGCTCCCCTCGACACCATCGGAATCCGCGTCGAGCGCACTGTAAAAACCCCCCTCGGGCCCCCGCATCTCGCGCAGCACCCATCCCAGCGTGTCGTGGCACACCTCCAGCAGGGCCGCGTCTTCCGACAGCTGAAAGCCGTGCAGGTAGGCGCGCGCAAGCAATGCGTTGTCGTAGAGCATCTTCTCGAAGTGCGGCACCGTCCAGGTCTGATCGACCGCGTAGCGGTGAAAGCCGCCGCCGATCTGGTCGTGGATGCCGCCGCCGGCCATGCTGCGCAAGGTGTACAGCGACATCTCGCGCTCTCCCCGCGCTATCAGGAACTCAAGGACCGAGGCTTGCGGGAACTTCGGCGCTCCTCCGAAGCCTCCGTTCACCGCGTCGAAGGACGCTCTCAGCCTTTGCACGGCGTCATCGAGCGAGCCCTCCTCGAAGGGTTCCTCGGCCGCCCGCAGCAAAGCACCGCCGGCAAGCCGCTCGCGCAGCTGCTCGCCGCTTGCCCTGATCTCCACGCTGCGCTCGCTCCACGCCTCGGACACGGCCAGCAGCACCTGCGTAAAAGACGGCATCCCTGGGCCATCCTGTGGCGGAAAATATGTACCGCCGTAGAACGGCAGACCCTCCGGAGTCAAGAACACATTCAGTGGCCAGCCGCCGTGACCTGTCATGCCCTGCACCGCCTCCATGTACAACGCGTCCACGTCGGGCCGCTCCTCGCGATCGACCTTCACGCACACAAAGCTCTGGTTCATCAGCTGGGCGGTGCGCTCGTCCTCGAAGGACTCACGCTCCATCACGTGACACCAGTGGCAGGAGGAGTAGCCGATCGAAACGAGCAGCGGCACGTCGCGCTCTCGCGCAAGCTCCTGTGCGCCTGAGCCCCACGGCAGCCAGTCCACAGGGTTGTTCGCATGCTGGCGCAGGTAGGGAGAGCTCTCGGCTGCGAGTGCGTTGGTCATTGCTCAGCGAGCGTGTGCTAGAGCCGGTGTGGGGAAGCTCAGGTTCATCGCCGGCCAGCTTGTATGCGCGGCGTCCGTGGCGGCGCGCGCCAGCTTGACTTTGGTGAGGTCGACGTCGAAGCGACGGCCGCCGAGCGTGCCGCTGACGTGTGCGTTCGCGCCGACGCGGATCGTTCCGCGGGCGGCCTGGGAGCCTTCGACGCGCAGGTTGGTTGCCAGCAGATGGCCATCCTTGATCGGGAAGCTGCCGGTCAGTTGCACGCCGCCCACGAAGGACAGACCGTGCAATTGAAGCGCTGAGGAAGTGATCTGCGCAAAGCCACCGCGCAAGCCGCCGAAGCTTGACCCGCTCGGTAGTTCCTCATCAGCTTGGAGCGTTGCCCCAACCACCTGTCGTTCGAGGTCGACGATCGTGTCCAGCGCCACCGCGAGCGTGCTGCCCGCGCGCCCGGGAACTCCACCCACCGCTTTTACGAGTGAAAGCTTCCTCGGGGTGATCGGTGTGGGTGGGAACGGGTCTTGCGTTGCCGTGCACGGTTGTATGACTCCGCCTGAGAAGAAGGCACTCACGGCCGCCTGGGAGCAGCCGCTGAAATCTGTACCCAACACGGAGTGGCCGGTATAAGGCACCACGACCAGCTGAGATCCGGGAATCCGCGCCGCGATCGCCTGCGCTCCCGAGGTTGGCGTGCGCAGGTCCTGGGCGCCGGAGAGGATCAGCGTTGGCACGCCCGGCAGCGGGGCGATGGCCGGGGGTGCCGGTGCCACGTTCGGCCATTGAGCGCATCCGGGCAGTACGCTGCTGGCCCAAGCGACGCTCGCGTTGAACGGGTAATACTCCGATTGAGGCACGGCGTGCAGTGCGTTCAAGGCTTCGCCTAGCCGCGTGCTCGCCGGCGCTGAGCGTTGCCAGGGGAAGGGCTCCTCTTCACAGGTGGTATCCACGAACAGGGCTTCGTCGATGCCGTCGGAGGAGGCCAGTGGCGTGCCCGGCATACGGTTTGCGCCTGCGCGAGGGGTGCTCTGCACATGCTGTTTGCGGCCCGTGTCCACCAGTGGATTGCCAGGTATGTTCGGGATCAACCCCTCCGAGAGCAGATTCAAGCGCAGCAGGGGACCTGGATCGCCGTGCAGCGCTGATTGCACCGAGGCCGGCAGCAGCGCCCGCAAGGCCGGGTTCAAGTCGCCGGCTCCGATCAGGTCGAGTAGGTCCACGTTGGTCATCGTCGCGCGATGGCGGTGGCCGGAGCCGTCGTATACGTAGCCGTTCAGTGCATGCTTCTGAAGGGTCGCCGCCAGACGCGCGATATCGCCGAGCGGGTTGGCGGTGATGCCGGCGCAAACGTGCGCCAAGCACAGCTCTTCGAATACCGGCTTCATTGCCTGGAACATCCCCACTGAGAAGGGATCGTCTCGTTCCGGCGGTACTACCGAGTCGAGCACAAGCGATTCCACGTTCTGGGGGTAGCGTTCGGCGTACTCGAGTGCCACCTTGGTGCCGTAGGAGACGCCGAACAGCACGAGCTTTTCGTAGCCGGTTGCTTGGCGGATCGCCTCGATGTCGGCGACAGATTCCTGGGTCGTGTAGGAACCACGGGCGGCGCCGATCTGTAGCGCGCAGCGTTCAAAGGCCTGCCCGATCGCACCGAAGACTTCGGCGGAGCTTTCAAGCGCCGGACAGGTAAGCGGGGCGGAGCTGCCGGTGCCACGCTGGTCGAACACAAGCAAGTCGCGCGTGCCGAGCGCGGGTTCCATCTCCTTGGCCATCCCCGCAGCTAGCGGGAGCGCCGCCTGGCCTGGGCCGCCGGCCAGTCCGATCACGGCGGTACGGGTCGGTACAGCGCCGGCCTGCAGACGCTCGATGTTCAAGCCCACCGTGCCGGGCGCACCTCCGTTGCGGCTGAGTGGCACTGGCAGTGTCGCGCAGCTGAATCCGGCTGCGGTCGAGCTCGGACAAGGTGCGAACGTCAACGCCTGTGCCGGCGTGGCTTGCATCGTGGCGATGGCGATCGAGAGCAGCGGCGCGCTGAGCGCAAGTGTCATGATCCGCCGCAGCACAGCGACAGACGTTAGCGAGAGATCCGTAAGCGTCCGTAAATGGGAGTGGCTGTGCAGGGCCATGGGCTGGCAGGAGTATGTTGGTCCACCTGGTGGCCCAGCGTCGCCTTAGACCTTGGCGAGACCTTTAGCCAAGCACGTAGCGCAACAGCGCCGCGGTACCGGCCGAGCGCAGCGCCGCGTATCGCTGAGGTGTTGCTGTCAGGTCGGCCAAGCGCGACTCGACCATGAGTGTCGAGGCGCCGTGCTCGACTTCGGCCGCTCCGGCGGTTGTGAGATGGACGTGCTTGCCGGCGAGCACGCCCGTGAGTGTTCCATGCGCGACCGTGAGCGTCCCGCGCGCGGCCGCTGAGCCGCCGATGCTCAGCTTGGCGACACCGGAGGAGACTTTGCCGGACAAGATAACGCCGGGCACGTAGGAATAGCCGTGCAGCAGCTGCGTGTCGCCCGAGATCCCGCACCAGCCCGCAAGCAAACCGCCGGCTTGTGCCGAGGGGCCTTGTAGCGATTCTGAGCTTGGCTCGGAAAGAAGTGTGACGAGTAGCTGACGATCGCAGTCTGCGAGTGTCAAGACTGCCGCGTCGATCGTGAGTCCCGTCTTGCCGTGGTTTCCCCGCGCGAGCGGGACAGCGTTCAGGCTCCGTGGCGGCAGCGGTGTTGGCAACTCCAGAGCGGGCGGTGTCCGGTCTTTGCACTGCCGGACCGGCTTGCCCTCGAACAGTGCCTGCAGGGCGTTGTGTGCGCAGGGGGTCGGGTCCGCGCCGAGCACGGAATGGCCCGTGTTGGGCACGACCAGTAGTTGTGCGTCGGGTATCTGGGCGGCCACCTCGCGTGCGTTCGCGGTCGGGGTGCGAAGGTCGTCGGCGCCACTCAGGATCAAGGTCGGCACATTCGGAAATGGGGCTTCGTCGACTTCGGGACCCGCCGAGGCAAACGGCCACGAGGCGCAGGGGACCACGTCGCTCAGCGCGAGTGCGTTGGCCGGTGTAAATGGCGCAAATGCTCTCGCCGGTTGTGCGCGCAGCGCGGCGAGGGCTTCGCCGAGGCGGGCTTTGGGGCTCGAGGAGCGATTCCATGGGAACACGCTCTCTTCGCAGATCGTCGAGTAGTACAGCGGCGTATCGAAACCCTCGCTCAGGTTTTCTTCGCCTTCGGCTTCTTCGCCGCTGTCGGCGCGTGCGAGTAGCCGCCCGATCGCGGCCGTGTTGCCGTCTACAGCCGCGCGCACCGCGGCCGGGAATTCGGCACGCAGGATCGGGTCGAAGTCGCCCTCCATCAAGACCCCAAGCAGGTCGTTCGCATAGATGTGCACCGGTTCAGACCGGCCTTGGCTGTTGATGAAACGGCCGCTGACCGAGCCGCCGCCCATTCGCTTTACCAGCCGCGCGAGATCGGCCACCGGTTCGGGCGTGATGTGCTTGCAGGCGCCCGCGGAGCACAGCTGGCGCAAGATGCGGCTCACGGCCGTGAACGTCGGTTCCTCGAATGCGTCCCGGCCGGAGGTCGGGACGACCGAGTCGAGCACGAGCGCTTCCACATGGCTTGGGTACTCCTGGGCGTAACGCTCGGCGACCTTGGTGCCGTAGCTCGTCCCATACAACACGAGCTTTTCGTAGCCGCCTGCCTGGCGGATGGCCTCGATATCGGCGACCGTGTCCGCGGTTGTGTACAGCCCTCGTGTCTGTCCGATCTGGCCCGCGCAGATCGACACAGCGAGCGGCGTTATGCCGCCTTTGAGGTGTTCGAAAGCGGCACAGGAAAGCGGGTGAGAGAGGCCTGTGCCACGTTGGTCGAACACGATCAGATCACGAGTGGAGACGATCGGTCCGAGGATCTGGGCGAAGTCGCTCGTGAACGGGAGTGCGGACTGGCCCGGCCCGCCGGCGAGCGCGATCACGGCGGTCTTGGCCGTGCCGACCGGGGAGAGGTGGCGGCGCATCGTCAGCGTGATCGTGCCCGGAATCGCTTCGCTCGGGTCGACCGGGACCGTCAGATGGGCGCACGCGACTTCGTTCGTGCCGGCGCAGGGCTTCCATTCGATCTGGGCCTGTGCGACGGCGGACAACAGCGCTGCACAAGTAATCGTCGCCAGGAATATGCTCGCGAATGTCCCGGCTCTTCGTCGCACAGTCGGAATCTAGCGCACCGTCAACCGAGCTTGCGCCGACACCCGTCAGCGTCCAGCAGCTTCGAGTAGGTGCCTTGTCGGTGGTGTTGTGGTGCAGCGGGCGAGGCCGATAAGCTCGCGTGCTATGAGTAAGGATCGCGAAACGATCGACGCCCCAGGCGCGCCAGCGGCGATCGGTCCGTACTCCCACGCGGTGCGCGCCGGTTCTCTGTTGTTCTGCTCCGGGCAGATCCCGCTCGACCCTGCTAGCGGTGAGCTGGTCGGAACAAGCGCGGCAGAGCAGGCGCATCAGTGCCTCAAGAATCTGACAGCGGTCTGCGAGTCCGCAGGTGCGTCGCTGGCAAACGCGGTGCGCCTTACGGTCTATATGACAGACCTTTCGGCGTTTGCTGAGGTGGGGGATGTCTACGCGACGTTCTTCGACGACTCCCCGCCGGCGCGCGTTGCGGTTGGCGTGGCTGCCTTGCCCAAGAGCGCCCAGGTAGAGATCGACGCGATTGTGGCTCTAAAAAATTAGATAAGGGAAGACATCGCCGCATGCGGCGATGTCCCGAGCCGCACATGTGCGGCTCGGCCGGCAGGCGCATGCGCCTGCCGGTTGCATAGGCGCAAAAAGCACATGCACGTCGGCCGTGCGAGGTGCATGCCGGGCCGGAACAGCATTATTTGTGGCGCAACTCCGCCCGCTTGACCTTGCCGCTTGCCGTCTTCGGCAACTCGGCCGCGAACTCCACGATCCGCGGGTACTTGTACGGCGCCGTCTCGCGCTTGACGTGCTCCTGTAGCTCGCTCGCCAACGCATCGGACGGCTCGTAGCTCTCGCGCAACACGACCACCGCGCGTACCACCGCTCCACGCTCCTCGTCCGGAGCTGCCACGGCGGCGGCCTCGGCGACAGCGGGATGGGCGACGAGCGCAGACTCGACCTCGAAAGGACCGATGCGATACCCGGCGGAGATGATCACGTCATCCGCACGGCCCTCGAAGCGCAGATACCCGTCGTCGTCTTCGCGCACACGATCGCCCGTGTGCCAGCTGCCACTGTCGCGGCGGTCCTGCACCGTCCAACTCCCGTCTGGTCTGTGCTGCACGTCCTCTCCGAGGTACCCAAGGAAGAACGTCGGCACGCTCTCAGGATCAGCCACGAGCTCGCCGTCGATCACGCTCAAGCGCGTGCCAGGCAGGCCCTGCCCCATCGAACCGGGACGGGCACGCACACCAATCCCCATACCCGTCATCTGCCCAGTCTCGGTCTGCCCGTAGCCGTCGCGAATGTCCAGCCCGGTGGCGTCCTGCCAGGCCTTTAGCACCTCGGGGTTGAGGGCCTCGCCTGCCGCAACCATCCCCTTCAGACTCGGCAGCGCGCGCAGCTCTGCTCGCTTGGCGATCACGCGGTACTCGGTGGGAGCCATGCAGAGCACGCTCACGTGCTCTTGCTCGATGATGTTGAGACGCTCGTGCGGATCGAAGCGCGCATCGTGCAACAGGGCGGGCGCCCCCATTAGCCAGGGCGCCATGAACACGTTGCGAGCCGACTTGCTCCAGCCGCTGGCCGCGGTGCACCAAACCAGCTCGCCTTCTTTCGCGCCCAGCCAGTGCTCGGCCTGGACGCGTTGTCCGTACAGATAGCGCTGGCCGTGGACAACTGCCTTCGGTTCACCGGCCGTGCCGCTCGTGAACGTGATCAGGGCAGGGTCTGTCGCGACCAGATCGGCGTGTGGTGGCGGTGTCTGGAAGGGCGATGCCCCCTGCGCGCGCGGGGGGCCTTCAGTTTTCGAAGTACCGGTACGGGGTGCCGTGTCCTCCGCAACCTCGGGGTCGGGGAGTGTTCTGAGGAGCGATGCCCCCCGCGCGCGCGGGGGAAGCCCACTTTTCGAAGATTCCCCCTGTGTCTCCTCGCCTCCCACCCACATGACCGGGCAGCTGGGCGCGGCTATTTCGATCTGTTCGCGGTTGCGCTCGTCGGCCACGATCAGCGAGGGCTGCGCAACGCTCAGGCGCAGACGCAGGTCCTTGGCACGCAGCTGCTCGGTGCAAGGCAGCACAATCGCGCCGATGCGAAAGCACGCCATCATCGCGAACACCCACTCGGGCCGGTTGCCGATCAGCGTCATCGCCACGTCTCCGCGTCCCAGCCCGTGCCGTATAAACGCGTTGGTCATGGCGGCGCTACGCTGCTCGACGTCGCCAAAGCTCCACTCGCGTCGCGCGCCGTCGCGCGCCAGCTCCACCAGTGCGAGCCGGTCCGGCGGCTGGGCTTGCAAGAGGTCAAATGCGAAGTTCACGCGCTCGCAGTCTGCCAGGCCGGAACGATTGGCCGGTGCGCGAGCCAGTTTGTCTCGCCACGCCCAGGTATTCTGCAAGGACGCCCCGATTCCCGACCTTGGAGCCGCACGAATGGCCGTAGCCTCAGCCCCCTTTACCGAGAAGACCGACGAGCAGAAGGCGATCACCGAGATGGTGCACCAGTTCGCTGACGAGCAGATCCTCCCCAACGCCGAGCACTACGACCACGAGGACCTGTTCCCCGAGCCGATCGTCGAGCAGATGAAGGAGCTCGGCCTGTTCGGGGTCACGATCCCCGAGGAGTACGGCGGCATGGGCCTGGACCTGACGACCTACGCGATGATCGTCGAGGAGCTCTCACGTGGCTGGATCTCGATTTCCGGCGTGATCAACACCCACTTCATTGGCTCCTATCTGCTCATGAAGTTTGGCTCCGAGGAGCAAAAGCAGAAGTACCTGCCGCGGATGGCCACGGGCGAGATCCGCGCCGCCTTCTCGTTGTCTGAGCCCGAGCTGGGCTCCGACGTGCAGGCGATCAAGACTGCCGCCAAGAAGGGCGAGGATGGCAAGTACGAGATCAACGGCCAGAAGATGTGGGTTACCAACGGCCTGAGGTCCGACCTCGTGTTCGTGCTCGTCAAGACCGACCCCGACGCCCAGCCACGTCATAAGGGCTTCACTTGCTTTATCGCCGAGAAGCAGGGGGGGGTCTCTGAGAACACAGGCGACTACGCCGGCCTGATCGTGCCGGAGAAGCTCAAAAAGATGGGCTACAAGGGCGTCGAGTCCACCGAGCTCGTGTTCGAAGGCTACCGCTGCCCGGCCGAGAACATCCTTGGCGGCGAGGACGCCGGTCTTAACAAGGGCTTCGCACAGATGATGGACGCCCTGGAGGTCGGTCGTGTCAACGTCGCGGCCCGCGGCGTCGGTATCGCCCAGCGCGCGCTCGAGCTCGGGCTGCGCTACTCCCAGGAGCGCAAGACCTTCGGCAAGCCGATCGCCGAGCACCAGGCGATTCAGTTCAAGCTCGCCGACATGGCCACTCAGGTCGACGCGGCCCGCCTGCTTACGTTGCGTGCGGCACGCTTGAAGGATGCCGGCGAGCGCTCGGATCTGGAGGCCGGCATGGCCAAGCTGTTCGCCTCCGAGGCAGGTCGCTTCTGCGTGGAGGAGTCCTTTCGCATCCACGGCGGCTATGGCTACTCCAAGGAGTATGAGATCGAGCGCCTCTACCGCGATGCGCCACTGCTGTTGATCGGCGAGGGTACGTCTGAGATCCAGCGCATGGTGATTGGCAAGAAGCTGCTGCAGCGCCACAAGATCTGATGAGCGGCGACGCGAAGATCCTGATCGAGACCGCCGCGCGGCGCTTCGTCGAGGAAGTGCCGGCGCTTGCGCCGATGAAGCTCGTCGTCGGGGTGGAGTTGCACGGTCGCGGCGACGTCCAGCATTTTCGCCTGCAGATGCCCGAGGCACAAGTGACCAAGGGTCCGGCAGACGACGCCCGCATCAACGTCGAAATGCGTCGCGAGTTCTTCAACATCATGGCCACCGAGGGCAAGGTCCCCGACTGGATTGAGGCCTTTACCTACGGCAAGGCCAAGGCCACGGGACCAACGCAGTTCCTGAAGCTGATCTCCACCGTGGTGGACAAGCACCAGGAACGCGAACGCCTCAAGAGCGCCCGCAAGCATTCCTGAGAAGCAAGAACAAGCGTCTGCTCGACGTCGACGTCTAGTGGTAAGCCAAGATCTGCTGCGCCAAAAATGCCAGCGAGGCCAGCATGAAGACGCACATCACGATCAGTGAGAAGTTTTCGCTCACGGTTTCCATACCTTAGCGCCCTCGACCCTGGACTGTGTGGGTGAGGGCTCTGGGTGGGGCGTGGGTGTCATTCATTTTTTATGAAGACTACAATAGTGACTACAATTGTAGCTATTATTGTAGTCTTCATAAAAAGTAGATATACGCACCAGCCCAGATTTGTGCTATTTGGCACATTTCTGCTCAGGGCAAGCGCAGTGGGGTCGAGCTACCGAGCACGTTGCCATTCGCGTCGAGTGCGCGCGTCTCTATGTAGGCTGCGCTGCTCGAGACGCTCGCCTGCGTTTGAAAACCGCTCCGTGGGACAGTCGCGAGTGGCGTCAGCGAACTGGGGGAGGTGCCTGTGAGCAATTGCCAGGAGGCGATTTCCGTGGCGCCGTTCCAGCTCGTCAGCACCGTGATGCTCGAGCCGCTGCGTTTGGCGACGATTGCCGGCGATGTCGTCGGGTGCCCGCTCCAAGGGGAGAGATAGGTGCGGAAGTCCTGCACGTTCGGCCCCAGTTCGCCGTCGAGCAGCACCCCGCCGTCCGCGTTGTACTCGGTGAAGTTGGGCAAATTGCCATAGCCCATCAGCCAGTTGCCTTCGGGGAGTTTGAGCAGATTGCCCTGTGCCGGCGCCAACAATGTCTTCGTCGTGTTCGTGAACGCCTTAACAAGCGACACGGTCTTGTTGGTGTAGTCCGGCTTGAGTAGTACGCCGCGGGACTGCTTCTCCTTGGGTGGGGTGGAGCCGTTGTCGAACACTGAGATCAGACCGCCGGGCTGCCATTCGGCGTCGTGCTGCCAGTAGGTTTTCGTGCCGGGCCCGAGCTTGAAGTTCGAATGCCCGCCGCCGAGCTGCCAGTTGAAGGTACCGGTCTTGATGTTCACGTCGTAAAGCTCCCAGGAGTTGCGCGCGGAGAGCAGGACGTCGTCGGATTGATTGGAGTCCCCACTCACCGCGATCGAGTTGATGTGGATGTAGTCCCAGGGATAGCTGTTGCTCGGAACGGTGTTGTAGGAGTCGTGCAGCGGGATGTGCCCGAGCGCATGCCACTCCCACATGACCAGGCCGGTCTTGATGTCGATCTCCTGCACTACCGAGTCGGTCAGGATGCCGTTGGACGCGCCATGTACGGAGCTGAGGTTCATATGGATCGGGTCGAACGAGTCGATCCAGGCGGTCCCCTGCGGGGTCAACAGGATCTCGTGCAGATCGACCCTGTAGCCGTTGCCCGCTCTGACTTTGGCCACGGGTTGGTAGGAGGTGTTGTAGATCTCGTCTTCGCCTTGTCCGAAGCCGACCTTGAGGATGCGCCCTTGCCACCATGTGAGCACAGGCTTGCCTTCGTACTGCTGCACCTGAAAGTTGGTCGACTCGTAGCCCAGGGGTAGGGGATGGAACCAGACAAGCGTCCCGTCCTGTTCTGTGATCATCGGGCCTGGAGAACCCTCGCCTTGGTAGGGCGCGAGGAACAGGTCTCCGGGAGAGGCCCCAGGTTGGGCGGATGTCGTCAGCTTCACGGTCGAAGGGGTCAGCGTCGAGGCTGATGCGTAGTGCTGCACATCGCGCGCATTGCCGGGATTGTTGGGGAACTCTTCTTGGCTCACGGCGGCCTGGTGGGCGACGGTGAACACGGTCGTCACCGGCTCCTGCGGAGTCCCGGAGCCGACGCCGACCAGCGCGTGGACGGCCACTTGCTCGCCGGCCTGAAACGGCGAGTTGGGAATGAAGCTCATCCCTGTGCCGGTGGAGTAGCGCTCGAGTTTGCCGGAGTGGTTGCCGCTGTGCGAGCCGACGACGCTCACATCGGCGACGGTGGCGCCGGGTTCACCGAGGAAGCTGATCTGCGTGTCGGGGGACGCGTCCTCGGTTCCCGGCAGTGGCGAGACGGCGACAGCGTTGGCCTGGGCCTCGGCCTTGTCGGCCGTCGGCGTCAGCGAATTGACAGCTGCGGGGGATGTGCCGCCGCATGCGGACAGACCGATGCCAAGCATTACAGCCGTCGTCATCGTTGCCGTTGCCGTGCGTATCTTCATTGTTCCCCCTGCGGTGTGAATGGCCGGGAAGCTCCGATCGCCTGGTTCGTGGCATTGAGCGCCTCAACCTCGAAGCTCTTGTAGCTCGATGGCACCGGGACCGCCGTCTCAAATCCAGACCTGGCGGCGCTTGCCACGGCGGTCAGTCTACCGGGGGTCGATTCGGCCAGTACCCGCCAGGACGCGACTTCGGTCGCGCCGTTCCAGCTCGCGTATACGGTTGTCTTGCCGCCGGCTTGACGAGCGGCTCCCGCGGGCGCGGTGAGCGGTTTACCGACCCACGGCTCCAGTGTCTCGCGGTAGCTCAGGTCGGGCCCGGGGAAGTTCGCCTCCAGCAGTTGCTGGCCCGAGGGCCCGTACTCTGAGAAGTAGGATTCTGAGCCCCAGCCGACGAACGTGTCGCGGTTTGCCAGCGGCTGTGTGTCGCCCATGTATTCGGTTTCGAACTTGTCTCCGCCGGCGTACTGGGCGAGGAGCGTCGCCGTACGCGCGCTGTGGTTCACGTTGAGCACGAGCCCGCGAGAGGCCCCGGTCGCCGGGACCGATGTGCCTCCACCGGTCAGCTGGCAGCAGTGATCGTCGAACATCGTGATCGTAGAATCGGAATGCCTACCCACCCCAAAGGCAACGTCGTGCTGCCACTGGAAGTCAGCACCGGGGCCGAACGTGAAGCTTGATTTCTTGCCGCCGAGCGTCCATTCGATTTTGTCGGTGGCGATGTTGACCAAATAGGCGGCCCAGGTGTTGCGCATCGAGACGAGGAAGTCGCCTTTGCCGGTGAGGGCGATCGAGTTGACGTGGTAGGCGTCCCAGGGAAAGCCGTTGGTCGGCACGCTGGCATAGGAATCACCCAGCGGAATGTGATCGAGCGCGTCCCAGCTGTGCAGCAGCTTGCCGCTCTTGAGGTTGTACTCCTGCACAGCCGAGTCGATCAACGCGCCGTTGTAGGCGCCGCCGTAGCTCGACAGGTCCTTGGCGACGTTCTTGTTGGCTGTGACCCAGGCGTCAACGCCTGAGATCTGGAGCTCGTGCAGCGTGAGCACCCAGCCGTCGGCTCCTTTCAGTCGTGCGACCGGCTGGTAGTGCTGGTTGACGACCACGTCTTCGCCGCTCTCGGTTTGGCCGGTGTTCGTGACAACCCCTTGCCACCAGGCAAGCGCTGGCTTGCCTGCGTAGGTCTGCAGGCTCAAGTTGGAGGCGACGACCTTTTCGGGAACGGGCTGAAACCAGACGGGTTGCAGGTTGTGGTCGAGGATCAACGGTCCGCTCTGGCCGACGAGCGGGGGATAGTTCAGGTTGTAGAAGTTGGCGGTGAAGATGTAGCCGCTTGCCAGCTTGCCGGTGAGCGTGGGGCCGTCCTTGTGGAGCTTGGGTGGGTGAAGTGTTGGCTCGGTGACGAAGCTGTAGGCGCCTTTGGTGGTGTAGGCGCCAACCGGAGCGCCATGTGAGCCGGCAAACGCGAGATCGAGCGCGACGAAGGCGACGACGACGAGTGCGATCGCCGCCGCGAATCGCCGTGTGGCGCGCCGTGCCTCGATAGTCGCTCCACCAGCCGGTCCTGCTCCCAGATCGGGTCCAGTTCCAGGGGACTCCGCCGCTACGGGTTTGGGCAGCGCCGTGAATGTGACCAATGCCGCCGCCGCGGCCAGACCCGCGCCGATCAGATAGGCAAGCCGAAAGCCGTCGGTCAGCGCTTGCGGCACGAGCGCGCCGGTGCCGATCAGATGACTGGAGTGCTGAGTGGCCAGCGTGACAAGCACCGCTAGTCCGAGCCCGCCGCCAATCTGGCGTGAGGTGTTGACAAGGCCCGAGGCAAGCCCAGCCTGGCCCTCCTTGGCCCCCTGCGTCGCGGCGATCGTCGAGGGCACGATCGACATCGCGATCCCTGCCGCCGTCAGAAGTCCAGGGATCATGATGTAGACGACTGGGCTGCCGCTAGCACCGATCCTCGAGAGCAACAGCATTCCCCCCGTCAACATGATCAGGCCGCCGCCGAGCACGGTGCGCACCCCGAAGCGGCTGACGAGCTTGCCGGCGCGTGAGGCGACCAGCATGATCATCAAGGTCATCGGCAGGAAGATCAGGCCCGTATTCAGCGGCGAGAGCCCGAGCACCTGTTGCAGGTAGAGCGAGCTGACGAACCACATCGGAAACAGCGAGGCACTGAACAGCAGCACGATGTTGTTGGCGGTTCGCAGCGGCTTGGTTAGCTCCTTGAAGGGGATCAACGGATCCTTTGCCAGACGTGTCTCGATTACGCCGAAGACGCCGAGTAGGGCGATGCCGATGACGATTGGCCCGAGCGCTGCGAACGTATCCCAACCCGCCAAGCCGGCTTCGACCACGCCGAACACCAGAATCATTTGGCCGATCGTGAGCGTCAATGCGCCAGCTAGGTCGAAAGTGCGTCCTGGGGCGCGGCGGCGCTCGCTCACGACCGCGTAGGCCACGATCGCGGCGGCGATCCCGATCGGCGGGTTGATCAGCAGTACCCAGCGCCAGCTCAGCTCCTGGGTGATCAGCCCACCGAACAGCATCCCGGCGGCGCCGCCGAGCCCGTTCATCGCCGCCCACGCGCCGATCGCGCGGTTGAGCTTTGGCCCGGGCGCAAAGGACGAGGTGATGATCGCCAGCGAGCAGGCTGCCATCAGCGCTCCTCCGATGCCCTGCGCCGCGCGAGCAAGGATCAGCGTCGCGCGGTCGCTGGCAAGGCCGCCGGCCAGCGAGGCGAGCCCGAACACGAGCAGCGCGATCACGAACATACGGCGCTGACCGAAGTGGTCTGCCGCGCGACCGCCGAGCATCAGGAAGCCCGCGAAGGTGATCGCGTAGGCATCGACTATCCATTGGAGTTCTGGCGCCGTGAAGCCGAGGCTCAATTGGATCGAGGGCAACGCGACGTTGACGATGCTCAGGTCGAGGATGACCATGAACTGGGCCGCGCAGCACACACCGAGCAGCCAAGCCTCGCGCGAGCCCAGCCGGCGCTTGGCGGGCTCGGCGCCGGTTGCTCCTGGGTTTGTCGGTGTCACGGTGCTCATGTCGGGATTGGCGTAGCCGACGCCTGGTAGGGTGGGCGCCGAAGTCCGTACCCTCGCGGGCACCCCCCACGGTGGGGGGCAGGCAAAGAGAGCGACGATAGGAGGCCGGCCGATGAAACGAACGTCACTGGCCGCCATGCTAACGCTGCTGGCCGTCCTTGCGGCCACGCTGGTGGTGGCAGGGTGCGGCGGTAAAACAACGAGCAGTTCGACCTCCACGCAGACGAGCGGCGCGACGAGCACCTCGGGCACCGCTCCGCACAAGCACTCCACAAAACCGGCTTATTAGAGAAGGCGCTCACCCTGAGTTCCGGGTGCTGGGCAACGCCGCGGCGAACGTGCTGACCTTGACGGATTTTGAGCTGTCGAGCACGTTGTTTGTTGCGTCCAGCGCTTGTACAGACACGTAGGCGTACTTCTTGGGCAGAATCGTCGAGCTTTCGAAGTCGCTCGCCGGGATCGTCGTACGGGGCGTGAGCGATCCGGAGCTCTGTCCCGCGAGCACACGCCACGAGGTCACTTCGCTGGCGCCGTTCCAGCTCATGTGCACGATCGTCTCTTCGCCGGTGTTGTTCAAGTTGGCAAGCACCGCCGGCGGGCTTGCCGGCTTTCCGTTCCAGGGAAAGCGGAAGGCCCGGTAGAAGGACATGTCGTAAGGAAGGTGGGCGTCGAACAACAGCGTGCCTCCAGGGGAAAACTCGCTGATCGCCGGTATCCCGCCGAAGCCCACAAGCGCGTTACCATCAGCCAACGTCTGCATGTTGCCCTGGCTCGAGGCGAGCAGCGGGGTGTTGGGATGCGTGTAGACGGAGGTGAGATGCGCTTCATGGGTCTTGAAGTCAAGCGCGATTCGCACCCCACGCGACTGGCTGTGGATCGGTGGGTTCGAGCCGTCGTCGAAGAACGTGACGTCGCCATCGGGGAGGATGCGGCCGTCGTGCTGCCATGCCGTTTCGACACCTGGTCCCATCTTGAACGAGCTCTTCAAGCCGCCCAAGCGCCAGAGGATGTTGCCGCTGCCGCCTTCCAGTTGATAGCCGGCCCAGGTGCTGCGTGCCGAGATGAAGACGTTCCCGGATTGACGGGCGTTCCCACCCTCCACGTCGATCGAGTTGATGTGAAACCAGTCCCACGGCGCGGCTGTCTTCGGCGCGGGAGTCTCGGACTCGCTTGCGCCGACATGATCGATGCTATGCCATTCCCAGCGCACGAGCCCGGTTTTCATGTCGATCTCCTGCACGGCGGTGTCCAGGATCACCCCATCGCTGGCGCCGTCAACCGACGAGAGATTGCAGCGGATCGCGTTGAAGGCTGTCGTATAGGAGATGTCGTGAGGGACGATCTGGAAATCGTGTAGGTCAGCTTGCAGGCCGTTACCGCCAGGGACTTTCGCAACCGTCTGGTAGTGGGAGCTCATGACGACGTCTTCGCCTTGGCCGAAGCCGAGCGATAGCACCTTGCCACGCCAGAAGGTCAGGTCACGCCGACCTTCAAAGCTCTGCACGTTCAGGTCCTCGGCGGTTTCCCCGCCCGGCAGATGGTCAAACCACACCAGTCGGCCTTGGGGTGTGTAGATCAGCGGTCCATACTGACCTGGTCCGGGTCCGGTGGTCGTGAGGACGTCACCTGCGCTGGGATCGCGGTCGGCCAGGGTGACGGTCAGGATTGGAGCCTGAACGCCGGGCAGGGTGTCAAAGCTCTGGTAGTCGGCAGGCGCCGCCCGAAGGTTGGAGAACGGCGGGACATTCGCGGTCGAATAAGGAGTGTCGACGCGGAAGCCGAAAGCGATCCGCTTGCCGGAGGCGGCACTTGCCGTGCTGGCATCGATCATTGCGCTCACGTTCACCCGCTCTCCAGCCGTGAACGGAACGCTTGGTAGGAAGCTTGCGCCGTCGCCCTGGGAGTAGGCCTGGAGCCGACCGGAATGACGTCCACTTTGCTGGCCGACGACGGACACGTCGCGGATATCCCCGGCAGGCACTCCCAAGAAGCTGATCTGGGTGTGTGGGTTGGCTGTGTCGGTCTCTGGCGCCGGCGAGACGTCCACCGGGACTCCATTCAGCTTGGCGCTGTGTGAAAGCGTGCTCGGCAGGCAAGTCGGTGCGCTCGCGTTGGGCACAGCGTCTTTGTCGCCGTGCTCAGTGGCTTTGCCTCCGGAGCCCGACGGTGCGTCCGTGGCCAGCACGACCACCGCGACGACCACAGCCGCGGTCGCGAGCAAGGCGAGAATCAAGCGGGTTCTGCTCATCGCAGACGACCGCCAGCGTCGCGAGTCAGCGATTGCGCCACTAAGCCGTCGCGGACTTCAGCGCGTCAGCCTCCTCGGCACGCCACGTCTGTAGCGCCCCAAGCGCGCCGTCAATCACGCGTCCGAGGAAGGTCTCACGGTCGTTGACGTGTGGCAACGGCTCGGCGGGCACGGGCACCTCGAGGAACTCGCACAGTGGCTTCCAGCCTTCGCTGACGTTCCACACGAGCAGCCGCTCAGGCGGCACGGTCGCCTTGACCAGCTCGTTGTGGCGATTGAACCCGGCGATCAGTTGTTCTGGCAACTCGTGCCCGGCGGCGAACGGCGCCTGCTCGATCCAGAACATGCGTTCGACCAGCTTCAGATAGCGAGCCCAGCGCGGATCGACCTGGCCGCGGGCGCTTGAGAGCAAACGGATCAGCGACTCGCCGTAACACATGTTCCAGATCGTCTCGCGGAAGCTGGGCTCCCACTTCTCGGGGTCGCGTACGCTGAGCAGCACCTTGGCATCCGGGTAGAAGTCCATCAGCTCGCGCCAGAAGTACCCGCCGGGCCAGTCCACCGTCGCCTGGGAGTCGCCGAACACCTCATTCCATGGTTCGCCGCCGTCGAGCGCACGATTCCACACGTCCACCTGGTCGAGGTCGGCGATGACGTTGACCCAGTGGTAGCAAGGCTCGAAGCCGAGCGTCTCGAGCGCCACCTTCTGCGTGAGTGTGCCCGTGCGCGGCATTCCGGCTCCGATCACCTTCATTTGCTTCCCTCCAGGCTCCATGGCTGTTGTAGTCCCTGCAGGCTAATCATGGACGCCTGTCGAAGGGTTTGTGAAGAAACATGTCGATAGGATGAAGAGTCTATGAAGAAAAGCCACCCAGGCGCCGCTCTTTCGCCGGTGCCGACGGGTTGCTGACGTATCCTCGTATTTCGTCCGGCCCACTCATCCGCCCTATGAACCGAGAGACTCCAGGGGGTCCATCTTGAAGGCTATAGCCGACCTCCCCGGCTTGCGAGAGCAGCCACTTGCATGGGACGATCAGAGCTCCAGGCTCCCGCACATTAGCCGGCTGGCGCTGGCGGGTCCCGAGACGTCGTTCACCCAGCAGGACGTGCTCGGCCTGCTGGGTCTCTCGGGTGATGAGTTCGCGCAGCGCATCTTCAGCCGCTGCGGTGTGCAACGGCGCAGCTTGACACTGACCGACGAGTTTCTCGCGACCACCGTTCAAGGTCGCACGCCGGCGATCGAGGAGCATCTGCTCGGATATGCGGTGCGGGCGATCGACGAGCTAGAAGTCGATCCGCTCGAGATCGGCGTGGTCGTGAGCGCGACGCTCTACTCGCTCGGCGGTCCTACGATCGCCCACCGACTCGTGGACCACTACGAGATGGACCCGTCCACCGACAAGTACCACGTCGTCGGCGTCGGCTGCGCCAGCGCTGTACCGCTCGATACGGCTCGCCTCGCAGACTCTGCGGGAATGCCCCGGCAAGAAGGCGCTCGTCGTCGCGGCCGAGAGCATGACGGGCATCCTCATGGGGGCGGCTGAGGATGACGAGCGCAGCAAGACGGTTGGCTCGTCGATCTTCGGCGACGGCTGTGCGGCGGCACTGATCGAGTTCGACGAGGAGCTCACCCCGGCCGCCGGCCCGGTGGTACTCGCATCCAAGGTCCACCAGGTGGCGGGCACGCTTGGCGCGGTACGGATGCAGTTGACGCCTGAGGACAGTTATCTGCACTTGATCCGTGAGCTCCCGGACGTCGCCAGCGAAGGGCTACTCGAGCTAGTCGAGGATTTCCTCAGGACAAACGGCTTGGAGCAAGAGGCGATCGACCACTGGCTCGTGCATCCGGGTGGACGGCGCATCATCGAGAGCGTGCAGGAAGCGCTAGAGCTCTCGCATGAGGATGTCGCCGCGAGCTATGACGTGCTCGCCGAGCACGGTAACATGGGCACGCCGTCGATCTTCTATGTGATGCAGCGTGCGGTGGACCTGCGCAAACCGCAAACCGGCGATCTGGGCCTGATGGTCACTGTCGGCCCGGGGGTCACCGTCGGGCTAATGCTTATGCGCTGGTAAGTACCGCTTCGTTGTCGTAAAGCTTGATGACTCGAATGAGGTCCCGCCCACCCGGGTCCCGCCCACCCGCCGCGGCTAGACACAGCCCGCACAGCACGCACTCGTCGAGGTTCTTCTCGACGATGCTCACGCCGCCGCCTGTCTGGGCGAAGATGTCGACGGGGCAGGCGTCGCTGAGCTTGAGCGCGAGCGCGGAGTCGGCTGCTGCTTGGTCATCGACCTCGACGGCGATGAAGGTCCCATCGGCTCTCATGCTGGGCTCCTCTCGGAGATCTTGGACTGAATCAGTCCGGGTATGTCCTCGATGCGCTCGGCCACGGTGATCCCGGCCTGTGCAAGGCGTGCGATCTTCTCGGTGGCGGTGTCCTCCTTGCCTTCGACGATCGTGCCGGCGTGGCCGAAGCTCATGCCGGGCATCTCGTCCATGAAGCGTCCCGCCATGAACGCCACGATCGGCAGACGCGATTTGTGCTCGGTCACCCAGCGCGCAAGCTCGGCCTCCATGCGTCCACCGGGCTCTGTGTAGATGACGATGCCCTGCGTCTGCTCGTCGGCCTCGAACAGCGGCATCAGCTCGGCATAGGAGGAGCCGATGATCGCGTCGCCGCCGATCGACACGGCTGTGGACTGTCCGAGTCCGGCGGCGCTCAGCGTCGAGGACATCTCTGTCGTCATTCCGCCTGAGCGGGAGATCACGCCGATCGGGCCGGGCGTGTAAGCCTGCGCGGCGTTGCGCGCCGGGCCGCCGATGCCGCCCATCTTGATCACGTCGGGGACGATGATGCCGAGGCAGTTGGGGCCGATGATGCGCGCGCCGCTCAGCGTCGCCAGCTCGACCATCTCGGCCACGTCGCGGCGCGGGATGCGCTCCGTGACGATCACGATCAGCTTGATCCCGTTCTCGATCGCCTCGAATACGGCGTCCTTGGTGAAGGCGGGGGGACCGTCACGACCGAGCCGTAGATCGGCGCGCCGTGATGGGCTACGGCCTGGGCGACCGTGTCGAACACGGGCACGCCGTGCACGTCGCGGCCCAGGCGTCCCGGCGTGACGCCGCCGACGACCTTGGCGCCGGCGCCGTAGTCCAGGCACTCGCGCGTCAAGTTGACGGCCTCGCGGCCGGTGATGCCCTGGACGATGAAGGTTGTGTCTGCGTCGATCAGGATGCTCATATTGAGAGTCGTTGGATCGTCCGCGCGTCCGCCTCGCGCCGAGGCCGTGGGCGCGGGACATCCTGTCCCGCGGCATGCCTCGGGTCCGAATCGGCCATGCCGACTCCTTGATCTTCTCGACCGCCCGCGGCGGCCTCGTTGAGCGAGACGGAGCGGTCGGCGTAGTCGACGCCGTACTTCTCGAGGATCTTGAAGCCCTCCTCCTCCCAGGCGCCGGGGATGCTGAAGATCGCGATCTTCTCGGCCGGGTCCATGTTCAGCTCCAGGCAGGCCTTGATCACGCCGCGCGCGACGATGTCCACGCGCGTGTTGGACACGATCGACATCATCACCGCGATCTTGTCCACGCCGGGCTTCTGCAGCACGAGCTTGGCCAGCCCGCAGGCCTTGGCGACGGAGGGGTTGCCGCCGATCTCGCAGTAGTTGGCTGGCTTGCCGCCGTGGGCGCGGACCGCGTCGAACAGTGTCAGCGAGCCGCCGCCGGCGCCGATCACAAGGCCGAGGTTGCCGTCGAACTCGGTGACGTTGCCGGCCACGCCGCGGTGATCGGTGGCGTCGACTTCCTCGCCCGCCAGCTCGAAGGGTGTCGCCTCGCGTGCCTGGCGGGTCTCCTCGTCGCCCACGCCGAGATCCTTGAGCAGCTTCTTGTGGCGGCCACGAGCCTCGTTCTCGATGTCCATGTGCGCGTCGAGCGCTACGAACGAGCCGTCCTCGAGTTGGCCGAGCGGATTGATCTCGGCGAGCGTCATGTCGTTCTCCACGAACAGCTTCGCCAGGCGCGTGACGATCGGCACGAGCTTGTTGAGCGCCGAGCCGGTGACGCCGGTGGAGGCGATCACCTCCTTGGCCTCGAAGTCGCCGAAAGGCAGGATGTTCGAGAAGTGCCGGCGACCCACCTTGTCGGGCTGCTCCTCGGCGACCTGCTCGATGTCGATGCCACCCACGGGCGAGAAGATCATCACCGGCTGCTTGCGGATGCCGTCCCACACGACGCCCGCGTAGTACTCCTGGGCGACCTCGGCCTTCGGATCGACCAGCACGCCGCGCGGCATGTGGCCGTTGATCTCCAGGGCGAGGATGTCGCGCGCGTACTCCTCGGCCTGCTCGGGCGTGTCGGCGAACTTCACGCCGCCGGCCTTCATGCGCCCGCCGGTCAGCACCTGGGACTTGATCACAGTGGGGCCGCCGATGCGCTCGGCGATCTGCCGCGCCTCGGCTGGGTCGGTGGTGAAGCCGTAGTCGGTTACCGGGATACCGGCGCGCTTGACTACCTCGCGCGCCTCAAACTCGAAGAATCTCATCGCGTCCTTGGTTGCTTGGGGACGGGGCGTCGGAACCCTATCGGGACGGCCGCCCGCATGCGCTCGCGGCGACCGTCCCGTACACAGGACGCGAGGTGGCTACATGACCTCGATCGTCTCGTACACGTCCACCTTGCCGCCCGCGGCGATGATCGGGCAGTCGGTGACGAGGCCCGCCGCCGCGTCGAGGCTGTCGGCGGCGATGACCGAGTAGCCGGTCAGGCCGGACCCTGCCGCCGCCGTTGCTGCCGGAAGCGCTCACGGACGTGGATGCGCCGACCGGGTTGCCGGGCTGGACGACCGCCGAGCCAAGCTTGCCAAACCACTGTCCCCAGGCGGCCATCGCCTGTTCGCGCTCGGCCTCTGTCGCTGCCATGCCGCCGCCTGTGTATGCCAGTAGGTAGTTCGCCATCTTCTTGCTCCTTCTGTTGGTTTGTGTGTGAGTTTTGTCCGCGCTACCGCATCGGAAGTGCCTTATCGGGCCCCGACCGGCATTGCGAGGTCTGTCAGGACGTCTGTGCGGCGCGCTCGTTCAGATGCGTCTGGAATGCCTCCAGCACGCCTTCCCAGCCGTGTCCGTGCGAGTCGCGAGACTCCAGTGACTCGAAGCCCGTGTGTTCGAGCACGACCGTCGTTTGCTCCCCCTCGGCGCGAAAGTCGACCGCCACGGTGCTGGAGTGGCCGAGCTCGCCATCTTCCTGTTCCCACTGCCAGCTGTAGACGAGCCGATTGGGGCGGCTCACCTCGCTGTACTCGCCCCCCGCGGTGTATTTTTTGCCGCTCTCGGGGTCTTCCATCGAGATGCGATAGCGCCCGCCGACACGCAGATCGACCTCGGCGACGGGTGTGATCCATGCGGGATTCGCCTTCCACCAGCGTCGCAGCACCTCGGGGTTGGTCCACGCGTCGAATACGTCCTCGGCGGGGGCGTCGTACGTGCGCTGCAGGCGCAGGCTGGTCTCATTGGGCTTGGTTATCTCGGTCATTTCGACTCCTTCGCTGGTTTGTTCTCTTGCTGTGGCGCTCCCTGCTGGGGCTGTTGGCGCTCCTCTCTGCTCGCGCAGGTACTGATCGACGGTGTCGAGCTTGCGCTCCCACAGCTCGCGCTGATTCGTCATCCACGCGTACGCCTCGTCCAGCGGCTGCTCGCGCAGCTGCAGACGGTGCGTGCGCCCGTCGATCACGCGCGTGATCGCGCCCGCCTCCTCCAGCAACTTCAGGTGCTTGCTGATCGCGGGCTTGGACACGCCGAAGTCGCCCGTTGCCTCGCCCACGGTCATCTCACCGCCGGCAAGGCGCTCGAGGATGCCGCGGCGGATCGGGTGCGAGCAGGCGACGAAGGCGCGGTCTAGAAGGGCATTGTTAGCCATATGGTTAACAATAGCAGCGAGGACGAGTGGGTATGCGAGCCCCACGTCCTTGGCGCACTGCGCTCGATCGTCAGGGCAAGGTGGCTCGGGCCGATAGACGCGACGGATCGGTTATGTACGATTCGCCCGTGTCACAGGCGCTTTGGCGGTGGTGGTCTGGCTGGGGGATGTCGCTCGCGCTTCTTGGCGTGGGTGCGTCGTCGGTCAGTCCGGCTATCGCAGAAGAATCGACCCCGATCAAGTGCGGATCGGAACCGAAGAAGACGACTCAAGCGATCGAAAAGGCGGTCGAAAAGGGCGGCACCTACGTCCTCGAATGCTTCGAATACCCACAGATCCCGGTTCCCAAGCCGAAGGAACTCCCCTCCGGTAAGCTGGCCGAAGGATTCAAAGTCCCTTCCGAAAAGAGCGTCACCCTCATCGCCCAACCGGGCACACTGCCGACCTTTGAGAATGAACACAACGGCCACTCGCGGCTGTTCACCATCGCCAAAGGCGGCTCGTTGACCCTCCAGGGCATCGTCCTGAGCGCAACGACCACCGGCCCCAGCGGCGTCTCGGCCGGCAAGGCCAAGCTCACCGGCGAAAAGAGCGAATCGGGCGAATCGGGCGAAGAAGCCCTGGAAGAAGAAAAGGAATCCGCCTTCGAAAAGGGCGGCACGGAAGGCAAAAACGGCGCAAATTACGGTGGAGAAGAACTCAGCGCTGCCGGCGGCTTCGGCACCGCGGGCGGCAGCGGCGGGATCATCGGCAGTGCCGCGGCCAACGCGCCGGCGGTCCAGGGCGGGGCCATAGACAACGCGGGCACGGTCACGCTCGACCAGCGATTATTTCCAGGGCGACCAACTGAGGGGAGGGGCAGGCGGCAACGGCGGGACCGGTGGGGGCGGGGGCGCGGGCGGCCAGGGAGGGGCGGGTGGCAACGGCGTAAAAGCCGAGTGCGAAAACAAAGAAAAAAAACCGGCCTCATACTTGACCAATCCGGGTGCTGGCGGTGAAGGCGGCTCCGGAGGCGATGGCGGCGCCGGCACCCCGGCGGGCAATGGCGGGGAAGCCCAGGGCGGTGGGGTCTACAACACCGGGACGCTCACGGTTCAGCGCACCAGCTTCGAATTCAACCAGGCCGAGGGGGGCTACGCCGGCAACGGCGGCGCGGGCGGCTCGGGGGGTAACGGCGGCAACGGCGGCGACGGCACGGAAGCTGGCGCCGGCAACGCGGGTGGCATCGGCGAGCCGGGCGCTGCAGCCGGCAACGGAGCGAACGGTCTCGGTGGCGCGATCTACAACGCTGGAGGCAAACTGAGCATCGAAGGCTCGGTCTTCGAAGGCGACACCGCCAAAGGGGGCGAATCCGGACAAGGGGGTGAAGGCGGCAAGGGCGGCAAAGGCGGCAGCGGTGGATTGACCTTCGGATTCTTCACCTGCGAAAAAGAAGCGACCCAGCTACATGAAAGCCAAGGCAACGCCGACGGTGGCGACGGTGGCTCCGGAGCGGCGGGTGGCAGGGGCGGCAACGGCGGCAACGCCGAGGGCGGTGCCGTCTACAGCACCGGCACCGTCACGCTCATCGGCCTCAACACGGTCTACCAGAACGCGGTCGAAGCGACCCTGGGCGCCGCTGGCTCCTGCGAAGAAGCGTCTCCCTGCGCGGGCAAGGGCGGCGAAGCCGGCGAAGGCGGCAGCGCCGGCGTCGGCGGCAAGGATCCGGGCGAGGCCGGTCATCCAGGCCCGGCGTCTGGCGCCAACGGCGGAGCGGGCACGAACGGCATTGGGCTCAACAAGGATTTGTTCGGCGCGGCCAGCGGTGGAGAATTCGTCGAAGAACAGAGAAAACTCGAACCGGAAAGCCCGGTCTTCATACCTCCCGTAAATTCGCCTCCGAGCTTTCTACGTCGAGCTCCCAGCAAATCCTCCAGCTCCAGCAAAGGTGGGGGCGAGGAAGACAAAGAAGACGACAAGCCCTCTGATAAAGACGAAGGCAAACCGACGACCAAACAATCAGGCTCAACCGTCAAGGTCGAAACCGGCGAAACGGTCAACTGCCCAGCCGGCGGTCGGGACTGCACGGCCGAAGCGACGGTCACGATCAGCGAGGAGATGCCCGCGGGCGAGGCGAGCAGCAAGCACAAGGCTCCCAAGCCGAAGATCGTCACGATCGGTCACGGAAGGATTGTCGTGACGCCTGGGCACAGCGCCAAAGTGGTGGTGACGCTAAGCAGCAAGGGCGTAGCGCTGCTGCGCAAGGACCATCATCTGAGCGCCCACGTGACGACGATCATCACCGAGCCGGGACTGGTCCCGGTCAAGCACACCGCCACGATCCCGATCGTGCAGCCCAAGCCGGCTAAGCACGGCAAAAAGCGGTAGCTCTCCTATAGCAGTCAGTCGAGGTCGGGCGTAGGCTGAGTCGCGTTGTCGAGTGCTCGTTCCTGACTGTCGAGCATTGTGCGAATGACATGCTCGGCTAGTCCCGCTAGCTCTTGATCTTGACCTGGGCGGGCTAGGATCTCGGCGTCGCGCGCGGCCACCTCCTGTCGATGCTTGCGATCGACGACATCGGTCACTCTCGGGCTGTCTCCCATATGTGCTCTCAACCTGAGCCGTGCCTTACTTCTGAGATGAGCCTGCGGCTTCCTACACTTTGATCTTTTTGAGCACGCCTTTTTTCGACGGTTTATGGCCTTTGAGCTTCACGGCGCCCGTCGCGGTCTTGAAGACCGAGCCCGATAGGTAGCTGGCGCTGGCGGTGCTGCTCAGTTTGTAGCCGCCGATCGCGAGCAGGCTCTTTCCATGGCTATTGAGTTTTATCGACAGCGTGTCGACGCCGAGGGCAAGCGAGTTGAACGAGGCGGTGCCGATCGTCTGGACCACGATCTTTGTTTTCTTTTTTTTGCCTTTGCCCGTGGTCTTCTTGAACTTTGCGAGCAGCGTTAGATCACCCGTGCACTTCACGCCCGAGCAATCGACGACGACCGACAGATCGCCTTTGCCGTTGACCTCATCGGTCTGGTTGGGGATCGTGAGCGAGGACACGGCTGGTGCCGGTGATGGCGGTGGCGGCGGCGGTGGCGGCGGCGGTGGCGGCGGCGGAACGTGTGGGGGCAACGCGTTGAGGTTGGCTACCTCCAGGCCCCCAGCGTCGTTGAACGTGAGCCAGCCCTGACCATCGGCGGCCACCGTAAGGCGGGGAATTCCCGAGTAGCCGAAGCCGATCGTCGCGATGTCGCGTTCGCCGGTGAAGCTTGCTCCTCCGTTGGTGGATTCCCACAGACGCATTACATATTCCCCTGCGCCGTTGATGACCGGCTGAGCCACGTAGAGGAAGCCCGTTTCTGGGTTCTCGTAGATGTCGCCCGAGTTGAACAGGGTGCCTGCGCTCGTTGGGATCTTCGCGATCTGCACCGGTTCGCCGAAAGTGTGGGTCGTTTCGTCGAACTTGCGCACATCGACCGCCGAAGGCTGAGCTTCAAGCGATTCTCCCGGGGCGATATCGGTGGAGAGCATGAACAACCCCTTCGGACCGCCGGCCAAGCGCGGCACGTACCCGTCGCTGACCTTGAAAGGCCCTTCCCATCCGCTTTCTTCCCCGTCGACGCTGCCTCCCTTGGCGTAGTAGCGGTAGAAGAAGGTTTCGGGGGCTGGAGAGGAGAGGTTGTAGTAGGCCTCGATTTCGGGATGGATCTGCTTTTTGGTGAAGGTGTCTTCGATTGTGCCGGTGACATAGCCAAGCGTGGAGTTGGCCACACCGCCTGTGCCAGGGCTTGCGAAGGTGAAGGAGGTCGTTCCCGAGGTGATCTCGTTGGCTGTGAAGCCGAATCCAAGGCCCGGGTTGTTGAAGGCCATCCCGAAATAGTCTTCGGTCGGGCCGGCGCTCGCGGGAGTGTTCGGGTCCAGCAGCACGTCGCCGACGCCAGTCTTGTCGGGCGAGGCTGAATTAATTGACTTCGCGGCGGAAAACGTTGCGCCGCCGTCGGTCGAGGTCCAGATCAGCGTCTGACCGTCTTTGATGTAGCGAGGTCCGACTACGTAGACCACCCCGGCGTGAGACCCGAGCACGGGGAACGGTTGGATGATTTCTTCGTAGGTGCCGGATGGCAGTGGGAGGGTGATCGGAGACGTGCAGGTTCCGCCGTGCGGGATCTTGCAGAACTGCACAACTTCCGGTTCTGTGGCTGGGTTGGCGGCGGGCTGATCCCAGGCCGCGTAGCCAGTTCCGTTCGCTTCGGTGACGATCGCGTTCGTTTGTCCCTGGGAGCCGAGCGTGAACAGATTGGTGGCCTGTGCCACTGAGGGGAGCATGACCGCAAAGGACATGCCCAGGAGCCCGACTGCGAGTCGGAGCGCGACAGCTCTCGGCGCAGGACGGCTTCGGAGTGCGCTGCGAAACATGCTGTCCCCTATCGGTTGGTGGCCAATGGCCGAGGCTGATGGATACTCGAGCGGGCCGGAGTCTACCAGCGGACCAGCCGATCTAGAGCGCCAATCTAGACGGATATACGGGAATACCGAGACTAGCCTTGGAGCGGCTACGCCCCCGCGGGCACGAACCCGTAGGCCTCGGCCAGCTCCGGGTCCTTGCGCGCAAGCATCTCGGCCAGTTTGACCATCACCTGGCACTGCTTCCAGGTGGCGTCGTCCTGCATCTTGCCGTCGATCATGTGCACGCCGCGGCCGTCCGGGATCGCCTCGATCACCTTCTTGGCGAAGCGGACCTCCTCGGGATCGGGGGAGAAGACCTTCTTGGCGATCCCGATTTGCACGGGATGCAAGGACCAGGCGCCGACGCAGCCGAGCAGGAAGGCGGCGCGGAACTGTGTTTCGCAGCCGAGCTCGTCCTTGATGTCGCCGTAGGGGCCATAGAAGGGGAGCGCGCCGACGGCCGTGCAGGCGTCCACCATGCGCGCGATCGAGTAGTGCCATGGGTCCTGCTGGTAGCTGGGGCGTGGCAGGTCAGGATTCTCGGCGTCGGGATCGGCGATCGTGCGATAGCCGGGGTGCCCGCCGCCCACGCGTGTGGTCTTCATGCGCCGCGAGGCCGCTAGGTCGGCAGGGCCGAAGCTCATGCCCTGGATGCGCGGGCTGGCCGCAGCGATCTCCTCGAGGTTGGCCACGCCCAGTGCCGTCTCGAGGATCGCGTGCACGAGGATCGGCTTCTCGATGCCGGCCTTTGCCTCCAGTTGGGCGAGCAGTCGGTCCACGTAGTGGATGTCCCAAGGGCCCTCGACCTTAGGGACCATGATCACCTCGATCTTGTCTCCGATCGCGCCCACGATTTCGGTCAGATCATCAAGCACCCACGGTGACTCAAGGGAATTGACGCGCGTCCATAGCGCTGTCTCTCCCATATCCATCTGGCGGCCCACCTTGATCAGCCCGGCACGCGCCGCCTCCTTGCGGTCCACCGATACCGCGTCCTCCAAGTTGCCGAGCAAGATGTCCACTGTTGGCGCGATGGCAGGCACCTTTTCGACCATTTTCTCGTTTGAGAGGTCGAGGAAGTGGATCATCCGCGACGGCTTGAAGGGAATCTCACGCGCCGGCTCGGGCGCGCCGATCGCAAGGGGCTTGTCGAAGGCTCTGGGGTTGCGCAAGTCTGTTCTCCTAATTTCGTGGCTCGCCCGCTCGCTGGCCGCGGCGTCCGCTTGATCGCTCTCGGTCCTCTGAACGCTATCGCCTCGGCGCCGCGACGGCTGCTCAACGGTGCTCCGGGCAGCCGTCCGCCTACGCTGCTCAATAGAGTTCCCCTCGCTTCAACGCCCACCACGCACATCACAGGAGATGCCCCCCACCCATGAGCGATACCCACCCCGTCGAGACCGAGCAGGCCGCGCGCGAGGCGTCCGGCGCCCACCCTTACGGCCGCTACCTGGAGGAGTTCGAGGTTGGCGCCACCTACAAGCACTGGCCCGCCAAGACCGTCACCGAGTCAGACGACCACCTCTTCTGTCTGATCACGATGAACCATCACCCCTTGCACCTGAACGACGTCTACGCCGCCAAATCGCAGCAAAAACGCAACGTCGTCGTCGGTTCTCTGGTCTACTCGCTAGCGCTCGGCATGTCCGTCTCAGACGTCTCCGGCAAGGCGATCGCCAACCTAGCGACCGAAGAGCTCAAGCATCCTGCGCCCGTCTTCCACGGTGACACGCTGTTTTGCGAGTCGGAGGTCTTGGAGAAGCGCGAGTCTAAGTCAAAGCCCGACCGCGGCACCGTCAAGGTCCACACCCGCGTCTACAACCAGGACGGGGTGCTCGTGGCTGAGTTCAAGCGGCTTGTCTTGGTCCCTCGTCGTGATTCAGTCCCCGCCCGCCCCGGCTCGGCAGCTGAGGGCAACGTCGAGTAGAGCCCAGAGGGCGATGCCCCCGCGCGCGTGGGGGCATCGCCTTTTTGGGACGAAACGTCTCGCCACGGTGCGATAGGCTTGCAAGTACGCGCCCCGCACGGGCGTTTTTTCCGTTCCCAGGCGGGAATCAAATCCCACCCGCCCGGCGGCCGGGGTTTGAAGCCCACCAGCCCGCAGCCACCGCGACACCGAGGAGCCGCTCGCACGTCATGGAGACCACCGCCACCGCCGCCCCAAACACCAATCACAAGCGTCTGCTGACCTGGGTCGAGGAGATCGCCGCTCTCACCGAGCCCGAGGCTATTTACTGGTGTGACGGCTCCGCCGGGGAGTACGACCGCCTCTGCCAGCTGCTGGTCGACGCGGGCACCTTTAAGCGTCTTTCCGATGCCAAGCGTCCCAACTCCTATCTGGGTCTCTCAGACCCCGGCGATGTCGCCCGCGTCGAAGACCGCACTTTCATCTGCTCGCCTACCGAGGAGGAAGCGGGTCCGACCAACAACTGGCGCGATCCCGAGGAGATGAAGGAAGCGCTCAAAGAGCTCTTCACCGGCTGTATGCACGGCCGCACGATGTACGTGGTGCCGTTCTCGATGGGCCCGATCGGCTCGGACAAGAGCCAGATTGGCGTGCAGCTGACCGATTCAGCCTACGTGGCGGTCTCGATGCGAATCATGACCAGGATGGGCTCCGCTGCGCTCGACACGCTCGGAGAGGAAGGCGATTTCATCCCCTGTCTGCACTCGGTCGGCATGCCGATTGATGAGGATCCCAGCCACCCCGCAGAGGACGTGTCCTGGCCGTGCAACGCCGATAACAAGTACATCGTCCACTTCCCCGCCACTCGTGAGATCACTTCCTACGGCTCTGGCTATGGCGGCAACGCGCTGCTCGGCAAGAAGTGCTTCGCGCTACGCATCGCCTCGGCGATGGCGCGCGATGAGGGCTGGATGGCCGAGCACATGCTGATTCTCAAGCTGACCTCGCCCGAGAAGGACGTTAAGTACATCGCGGCGGCGTTCCCGTCCGCGTGTGGCAAGACGAACCTGGCGATGCTGATACCCACCCTGGAGGGCTGGGAGGTCGAGACGATCGGCGACGACATCGCCTGGATGAAGTTCGGCGAGGACGGCCGCCTGTATGCGATCAACCCCGAGGCCGGCTTCTTCGGTGTGGCTCCGGGGACCGGAGAGCACACCAACCCGAACGCGATCAAGACGATCGAGTCGAACACGATCTTCACCAACTGCGCGCTGACCGACGACGGCGACGTCTGGTGGGAGGGCCTCACCGACGAGCCACCCGCTCACCTGATCGACTGGCGCGGCAAAGACTGGACGCCCGCCTCGGAGACACCGGCCGCACACCCCAACGCTCGCTTCACCGTCGCCGCCGCGCAGGACCCGGCGATCGCCCCGGAGTGGGAGGACACAGCCGGCGTCCCGATCTCGGCGATCCTGTTCGGCGGTCGTCGCTCGACGGTTGTGCCGCTGGTGGCCGAGGCATTCGACTGGGAGCACGGCGTCTTCCTCGGCGCGACGATGGGCTCTGAGAAGACCGCCGCGGCAGCCGGCACGGTCGGCGAGTTGCGCTTCGATCCGTTCGCGATGCTTCCGTTCTGCGGCTATAACATGGCCGACTACTTCGCCCACTGGCTGAAGATCGGGCGTCAATCAGATGCTGCGACGCTCCCGAAGATCTTCTACGTCAACTGGTTCCGCAAGGATGCCGAGGGCAAATTCCTGTGGCCTGGCTATGGCGAGAACTCGCGCGTGCTGGCCTGGGTCTTCGCGCGCTGCGCAGGTCACGGCGCCGCTGTGGAGACGCCAATCGGCTACATGCCACCCGTCGGCCCTGAGGGTCTCGACACCCGCGGTGTGGATGTCTCTGACGAGGACGTCGCCGAGCTGTTGCGCGTCGACGTCGCCGAATGGAAGGCTCAGCTGCCCCACTTCCACGAGCACCTCGGCAAGTTCGACCGTCTGCCCCAGGAGCTGCAAGAGCAGCTGTTGGCGCTCGAGCAGCGGCTCTCCGCCTAGCCACCGGCTCTTTCCGCCCAGCACCCGGCTCGATGCGGGCGCTGGGCCGATCCCTGGGCGCGCCGGGTCGCAAGGGCGGAGCGCCCGCGCCAGCCAGCCGGCTCTAGAGTGGCTCGACCGCCGGCTCGCGCCGGCGCCAGGTGACGGTCAACGCCACCGCTTGCGTTGCCAGTGCGGCAAGCGTCGCGAGCAGGAAACCCTCAGCGATCCCAAGCGCTTCGAGCGACACGGCCAGCACGAAGCAAAACAGGGCGTAGGCGACCAGGCCAAGCACGAACCCGCGCATGATTCGCAGCAGGTCCTGCTCGCCGTACTGGGCATGTGTGAATACCGCGAGCACGCTTGCGATCACGGGAAACGGTGCCAGCAGGCCGCTCAATTTTGCTCCCAGCTGACCCGCGACCGCCGTCAACGCAAGCACGAGCGCGATCGCGCTGAGCGCGCGCAAAGGTAGATCCCAAGCCGGCAGCTCGACAGCGCTCTGCTGCTCGCGCCGCGCCCAGGGGAGGACCATGAGCGTCACTCCAATCGCCACGAGCACCACCCCAAGTGCCGGACCGGCGCTCACTGTCGTGGTACTCAGCGCCGCTGTCATCAAAAAGAACGCACCCCATCCCAAAAAAAGACTCCCAGCCCAGCGCATGCGACTGGCCAGATGTGCATATACCAGGATGAAGGCAAGCAGCGACACAAGCCCAAGCAGAGTGCCGGCAGCGGCGCCGGCGGCAAACGCGGCTCCGTGATCGAGCGCGAACACGAGCAGGATCGGGCCCGCGACGACCGGCAGTCCACCGACCAGCCCGCCGATCCGAGCGCCGTAGCGTCTCGCGGCAAGCGAAGCCGCGATCACGAACGTCGGCGCGAGCAGTATCTTCGCCGCGAGCACTCCCACCGGTCAGATGATGACCGTTGGGTCGCTAATCGTGTTCGTGAGGTTCGCTGCTTCCAGAGGACGCGGGCGGGCGCGACTCCTCGGCTAGCGAAGTGATCGTCAGCAGACCTCTGGCGGCAGATTCGAGCACCTCGGTTGCCTCCTCCAGCGAGCGCGCGTACAGCTCGACGAGCAAGTGCACGACGATCTGGTCCTCCTCGTGCTTGTGAAAACGCACGTGCGTGAAGAACTCCCGCACCCCGTACTCGCCGAAGGCCGCATAGGAGAGCGCGTCGCCGGCCTCGGGCCCGGAGCAGATCTCCACGTCGTCGGCCTCGACGGTAACCGTGCACGAGGCAACCCAGGGTGTCCCGGCGATCATCCGCTCCCAGCGGTCCTCGATCGGCTCCACGCGCCCACCGGAGAAACCGAGGTGCGGCTGGTCGTGCATGCAGTCCAAGCACTGCACAACCGCCTCCTGCAACTCGTCGACGACTTCCGAGCGCTCCCCGGTTTCTGGGTCGATCTTGTGGATGCCCTCGTAGTGGACCTGTACCTCGAGGTTCTGCGACCAGCAGCGGTAGCACCGCAGCCAAGCTCTGGCGGTGGTCTCGGGTGCTGGGCCTCCCTCCATGGGCATCATTGTATGCCTCTGTGCGGGTACTCCCCTGGGAGGGTGCCGGAGCAAGCCGAACAGGAGTACGGAAGGCGTGTCGTTGTGGGGGAGGCCAGGTCGCGCTACCCGAACGTGAAGGCGTAGCCGGAGACGTCGGGAGCGAGCCGCAACGAGAGACGATGCTGCTGGTCCCCGGGCAGCGAAACGAGCGAGTACAGACGCTCGTTGTGCACAGTCAACGCACCGTTGTGCACGTCGGCGCCGGCATACTTATTGGGTATCGGCTTGCCGTCGAGCAGCACCTGCACCTGGCGTGGCTTTTCACCTTCGGAGCTGAGCACCAGATACACGTTCTTGGCCTCGAACTCCATGTCGATCCCAGCACTCGACACGGCTGTTGCCGGCTGGGCGGCGATATCCCAGGTGCCGCTGTAGTCGAATTCGTTGAGCGCCAGATCGCTGGGCACGCTCGTGCCGTAGTCGTGCAGGCCGGCCTGTGGCCCGTTGCGCCACCCTTGTGCGCGGTTGGTGCCGAGATAAGTCTCGGGTGTGGCCACTTCGCTTGGCGTCACGACGTCGGTGGGATGTGCCATGCCGCCGACGTTCGCTCCCGCTTCGGCAAGCAGCGAGCGGATCGCGGTTTCGGTCTGCGAATAGTCACCCTCGCCTGCTGTGGCGTAGCGCACGTCGCCTTTGGAGTCGATCAGGTAGTCCGCCGGCCAATACTCGTTGCCGTAGGCGTTCCAAGTCCCCATTTCGTTGTCCTGCACCACGGGATAGCGCAGGCCGAACTGGTCGATCGCGTTCTTGACGTTGGAGGCCTCGTGCTCGAAGGCGAACTCCGGCGTCTCCACGCCGACGACCGTCAGGCCGTCTTTGCGATAGGCAGCATCCCAAGCCTTCAGATAAGGCAATGTGCGGATGCAGTTGATGCAGGTGTAGGTCCAGAAGTCGATCAGCACCACTTTCCCGCGCAGCCCTTTGAGTGTCAGCGGCGTGTTTGCATGCCCACCCGCCCCGGTGTTGAACCAGTCCTGGGTGTCGGCGAATTCGGGTGCTGGCCCGAGGTTCTTCAGCTTGGCCGCGTCCGCCAGCAGCGTGGCTTGGCTGGCGTTGCGGGGCGCCGTGGTCGTTTTCGAGCCGGACACGAACTTCGCGGTGTGCCCGGTGACTTGGGGTAGGCGACTTTCGACAGCCTTGGTTTTTTCAAGGCCGGCAGTCAGGTTCACGTTGGGGATGTTTTCGGCCACGTACTGGTCGAAGTCGACGTCGACGCCTACGACGATCGCCAGTGCCGTGATGATCATCACGACGCCGAGCGTGCGCTGCAGCGCCGGCCCGCGGCCGGCGGCGCGGACGCGGTCGAACAGTTTGCGCCCACCGAGCGTCAGCGCGAATAGCACAATCGCGCTGCCAACCGAATAGGCGACAGCGACCGCGACGGTGCGTCCGCTCGCGGCGCTGACCGAGATGACGGCCGCGAGGATCGGACCCGCACACGGGGTGTACACGAAGCCAAGCGCTCCGCCGACAAGTAGCCCCGAGCGAAAACCGTCCCCGCGTGAGCGCGGACCAAGCGCCGCGATCCGCGACATGCGCGCCTCCAGGCGGTCGGCCAGACCTGGCACGATCAGGGCGAGGCCCGATGCGAGTAGTACCGCGACCGCGATGTCGCGCAGTGGATCCGAGCCGAGCCCGACCCCATCGACCACGTTGGCCACGCCGACAATCACGACCGTGAACGTCACCGTCAAGCCAATCACCACGCCGAGAGGACGGCGCCGGCCACCCACGCCGCCCGAGGCGAGCAGTGCCGGCAGTACTGGCAGCACGCACGGCGACAGTGCCGTACCGGCGCCGGCGAGAAACGCGAATCCGAGCAAAACGATCATCCGACCTCAGAGCCTAGATCGCGTAGCAAGATAAAGAGCTGGATGGGGTTGTATTCTTTTTGAACAAACTACTATAGTAACTACAAGTTGTAGCTACTATAGTGAATTGCAAAATAAAATATAACCACACAAGCTCTCGCCCTGTGGAGACTAGATCGCGGCTAGGGGCGATCTTCGTCCTGGTGGCGCCATCGACGTGCATCAGCGCTTGAGCATGATGTAGACCGTAGCTATTGCGAACGCGATCTGGCCAAAGGCAAGCGCCGTGCCGAGGTTGATCGCGCCAAGCGCTCCGGCGAGCGCGCTCGCGAGTACGAATGCGCCGAACATCGTCGCCAAGTCACGCGCAACCGGTCTCATCGTGAGGTACCCGCTCGTTCTGCTGTCCGTTCGAGGCTGAGCACGAGTGCTTGTGTGTCTAGCCCTGCGTCCTCTCGCTCGAGCAGCCGTTCGGCCGTGGGACGTCCGCCCAGCGCCCGCAGCCCTCGCTCGCCGTGCTCGGCCGCGAAATCGAGCAAAGCGCCCCTGCGGCGCGCGCGCAGGCGCCTGGCTGCAATGTCGGTGCCAGCGCGCTGCTCCTCCAGCGCGTCTGTCAGCTCATCTATCCCCTGGAGTGGAGGCACGGAGGAGACGCTGAGCACACGCGTCGCCTTGGTCCCGAGCGAGCGCAGCGCTGCGCTGAGATCGCGCCTAGTCGCAAGCGCGATCTGGCCGAGGTCGGCCTTGGTGACGACGAGCACGTCTGGAGTCTCCATGATTCCCGACTTGAGGAACTGCAGTACATCGCCGCTGCCAGGCTGCACGACGACCACGACCGTGTCGGCGACGTCGGCGACCTCTGTCTCGCCTTGGCCGACGCCGACAGTCTCGATCACGACCACGTCAAATGCGGCAGCCAAGGCCTGCGCCGCCGTACGTGTGGCGGCGGCGAGCCCGCCAAGCCGTTCACCCGCGGCGGTCGAGCGGATCAGCACGCCACGGTCGGCAGGGTCGAAGTCGATCCGTGCGCGGTCACCAAGCAGCGAGCCCCCCGAGCGCTTGGAGCTGGGGTCGACCGCGAGCATTGCGACGCTCTTGCGCTGCCTCGTCGGGTTTTGGGGCTTGCCAGGTTGCGTGACCTGGTCTTTGGGGTGGCCTCGCCAGGCTTGCAACAGCGCCGAGAGCAGCGTCGACTTGCCGGCGCCAGGGGGCCCCGTCACGCCGACTATATGTCCAGGGGCCTCGCTGCCCAGGGCGGCGGGCGAGATCTCGCGCAGCAGCCCGGCTGCCTGCTCACGGTCGGCTGGTGTGTTGCTCTCCAGCAGATTCAGTGCGGCCGGTGCCGCGCTCAGGTCGCGTTCGCGCAGGCGCCTGCCTAGGGCGGCTCCCACCGAGTCTTCGCGTGGATGGCCTTCGTTCTCGGCAGATGGGGAGCGGGCGCCCGGTCGAGTGGGTGTGCTGTCGCTCACGCTGAGCCGTTGGAGGAGGGGCCATGTCCGTTCATCTCGGCCCCCACAATCCCAACGATGTCGTGCATGATGCGCGAGATGTCGAAGTCCTTCGGGGTGTAGACGGCGGCCACCCCAGCCTGCTTGAGCTGGGCCACATCCTGCTCGGGGATGATCCCGCCGACCACGACCGGCACGTCTACTTGGGCGTCGTGCAGAGCATCGATCACAGCCGGGATCAGCTCTCTGTGCGAGCCTGAGAGGATCGATAGGCCGATCACGTGCACACCCTCCTGCAGCGCCGAGGCGGCGATCTGTGACGGGGTCAGGCGAATGCCTTCATAGACGACGTCCATGCCGGCGTCGCGCGCACGTACCGCGATCTGCTCGGCGCCGTTGGAGTGCCCGTCGAGACCGGGCTTACCGACAAGTATCTTCGGGCGGCGACCGAGCTTCTCGGCCAGGCTGGCGACTTCCTCACGCAACTGTGAAAGCTCATCGTCGGCCGGAGCCGCGCTTGCCTCTCCCACACCGGTGGGCGCGCGGTAGCTGCCGAACACCTGGCGCAGCGTGTGCGCCCACTCGCCTGTGGTCGCGCCGGCGCGCGCGGCGGCGATCGTCGGCACCATCAGATTCTCAGCGCCAAGCTCGGCGGTGGCGACGCGCGCAAGCTCGGCTAGCGCGGCGTCGACGGCCTGCTGGTCGCGCTCGACGCGCCACTTGCGCACCGACTCGATCTGCTCGGCCTCGACCGCGGGGTCAACGACGAGGATGCCGCCTTCGGCATCGTCGGTTAGCGGGGAGATCTCGGTCTCGGTGAACCTGTTCTGGCCGACAACGATCTGCTCGCCCGACTCGATTCGATGGATGCGGGCGCGGTGAGAATCCACCAGCGCCGCCTTCATGTACGGCACGGCTTGGACGGCGCCGCCGTGCTCGGAGACGATCGCCATCTCCTCACGTGCGCCCTCCAGCAGCTCGGCCACGAGCCCATCCATCACCTTTGAGCCCTCGAAGATGTCCGGGTACTCGAGGATGTCGGTTTCGTAGGCCAAAACTTGCTGGATGCGTAGCGACCATTGTTGGTCCCAGGGACGCGGCAGCCCGAGTGCCTCGTTCCAGGCCGGCAGCTGGATCGCGCGAGCCCGCGCGTCGCGACCAAGCGTCACCGCGAGCGCCTCAAGCACGATGCGTTGCACGTTGTTCTCGGGCTGGGCCTCGGTCAAGCCGAGCGAGTTGACCTGCACGCCGTAGCGAAAGCGCAGGCGACGCTCGTCCTGTACGCCGTAGCGCTCGCGCCCAAGCTCTTCCCAGAGGATGCCCATCGCTCGCAGCTTGGCGTGCTCCTCGACGAAGCGCACACCGGCGTTCACGAAGAAGGAGATGCGCCCGAACACGTCGGCCATCAGCTCATCAGCACGATCGCCAAGGCGTTCGCGCGCCGCGTCGAGCACGGCGATCGCATTGCTCATCGCGTAGGCGATCTCCTGCACGGGTGTCGCGCCGGCCTCCTGCAGGTGGTAAGAGCAGATATTGATCGGGTTCCACTTCGGCACGTGCTCGACCGTGTAGGCGATCATGTCGGCGATCAAGCGCATCGAGGGCGCGGGCGGGAAGGCGTAGGTGCCGCGCGCCAGGAACTCCTTGATGATGTCGTTCTGGGTCGTGCCTTGGAGGCTGGGCTGCTCGACGCCCTGATCCTCGGCGGCCACGATGTAGAGCGCAAGCAGCCAAGCGGCTGTCGCGTTGATCGTCATCGAGGTGTTCATCTCGCCGAGCGGGATCCCGTCCATCAAGGCGGCCATGTCGCCGCGATGGACGACGGGCACGCCTACCTTGCCGACCTCGCCGCGCGCCAACTCGTCGTCGGGGTCATAGCCGGTCTGTGTCGGCAGATCGAAAGCCACCGACAGCCCCGTCTGTCCCTTGGCGATGTTGCGCCGGTATAGCTCGTTTGAAGCCTTCGCCGTGGAATGACCGGCGTAGGTGCGCATCATCCAGGGACGGTCGCGCTTTGGCAGGCGCGGAGGTGGATCGCTGCTCATGAGCGCAATTGTATGGGGGAGCGGCAGGCTTTATCCTGAAGGGCCATGAGCCAGACGATCGAACTGCCACGCACACGCCTTCCCGGAAGCGGGTACGGAGACTCCTGGAGGGTGATTGTGCGCAACGACGATCACAACACCTTCGAGCACGTCGCCCGCACGCTCGCGCGTTTCATCCCGGGTGTGAGCATCGAGCGCGGCCACGAGATCGCCAACATCATCCACAACTCCGGCCAGGCGATCGTCTTCGGCGGCCACCAGGAGGCGGCTGAGCACTACTGGGAGTTGCTGAAGGGCGCGGGTCTGACGATGGCGCCTCTGGAGCAGTGCTGAGCAGGCCGTGGACACGGCGCGGAGCGTTGTCCTCGATCGCTCATGTGCTGAGCGCCTGAGCGATCTGCCTGCCTGTGCCCCAAAGGGTGTGCCCCGCAGGGGTACGTCCTAGCTCCGCTTGGTCCACGGCCTGCTCAGAGGCTTAAGGCTTGCAGCGAGGGCTGACGGGTACTTCTGGCGCGCCACCGGTCGGCGGCGGGTCCACCTTGCACCATGTGGATTGTCCTGTGCGCTCGTTGAATACCGCCAGGTAGGGGTAGGCGACGCCTGCCGCGTGGACGGTGCAGCTAAATGCCCGATTGGCGCCCACGGCGCCTTTCGCCTTGCAGTGCACGCTCTGAAATGGCCCTGTGAGGTCTCCGACCTGGATGCGGACGTGCGCGTCGCCTGAGATCGCGCGTTCCAGTGCGGTGAGCGTTGCCACGCCGGCGCCGAGCCGAGCGGTGTGCGGCGCCTGGTCTTCTTCGATGACGACGTTGCCCTCGCGATTTGCTTCGACTTCCGCTTCGCGTTCGGACTTGGTTGGGGCGGAGGTACCTTCGCTGTGGTCGTGGACGAAGACCACAACTGCAAGGGTCAGCACGGCAAAGGTGAGGATCGTGAGCAGCCAGCGCGCCCATAGCGGCGGGTGGCGGGCCGCCAGCACAAGGCGCCCTAGTGAGCTATCGCGCATCGGGGCCGTCGGATTGCTCCGACGGAGTCATCGCTCGCGAGCGCGAAGCTCACACGTAGTGGGGCGTGGGTGCATCGCTTGGCTGCCCATTGGGCGCATCGCCCACATGCCCGTTGGGGCCGTCGCTGGGGAGGCCGTTGGGAGCGACAGGCACCACTGGTTCGCCCTCGATGCTGCCTGAGGCGGTGCGATCCCACCATCCGTAGAGCACGGGAATCTGGTACCAGCCGGAATAGCGCAGCCTGAAGTCGGTCATCTCCGGGCCGTCCCAATAGCGTTCCCAGTCGATGTGCTTGGCGAAGTGGGCGAACTGCTGGAAGCGGTAGCGGTCGTCTTTGGAGCGATACACCGCATAGGAGTTGGCGCCGTAGCGAAGCGCCGCCGCGGCTACCTCACCCAACACCTCCTCGAAGCCGTCCGCACGAAAGCCCGTCGCGTACCAGGGGACGATCACCGTGCCATCCATTTTCAACCTCCAACCTCGGCGTGTATAGCTCCCGGTCCATCGGCCGTCTTGCCCTCGCTGTCGGACTCGGCGCCGACAAGAATCGAAATCTTGCCCAGATGCTTGTTTTCGAGCATCAATTGATGTGCTTCGGCGACGCCCTCGAAGCCGAGCGTGCGCCACAGCACAGGCCTGATCTGACCTGACTCGATCAGCTCGTTGGCCTTCATGCACTCATACGCGTTGGCGAAGTGCGAGCCGAGGATCTCCTTCTGCTTCATCCACAGGTAGCGCACGTCGAAGTCCAGGTTGAAACCGGTTGTGCCCGCGCAAATCACGACCTTGCCGAATGGCTTGACGGTGAAGACGGAGGTGGGGAATGTCGCCTGCCCGACGTGCTCGAAGACGATGTCGGGGGCGTCGCCGAGAATCTGCTTCACGCGCTTTGAGAACTCGCGCGAGACGAGGAAGCGCGCCTTATCCTCCTCGGGAGTCTCGCCGCCCTTGCGCATCATCCCGGCGAACTCGGCCCGGTCGATGTAGTCCACGGCGCCGAGGCGCTTGACCAGCTCGCCCTTCTCGGCCGAGGACACCACGCCCACACAGTGTGCTCCGGCCGCGGCGCACAGTTGCGTGGCGAACACGCCCAGGCCGCCGGCCGCGCCCCAGATCAAGACCTTCTGCCCGGCCTGCAATTTGCAGCGGGTCATCAGCATGCGGTAGGCGGTGAAGTACACGAGCCCGTAGGAGGCCGACTCCGACCAGCTCAATGCTTGTGGCTTGGGCAGCAGCTGCTGGGCCTGCACCTTCGTGAACTGGGCGAACGATCCCCAGGTCGTCTCATAGCCCCAGATCTTTTGAGAGGGCGCCGCCATCGGATCAAGGCCGTGTACCTCCGGGTCCTCGTAGGAGGCCTGGTTGCAATGCACCACCACCTCGTCCCCCGGCTTCCAGCGAGTCACGCCCGCGCCGACCTTCCACACGATGCCGGAGGCGTCCGAGCCGCCGATGTGGTGGCCGTACTGCGGATGGTCGCCGTACTTCATCACCGAGACCGGCTTGCCAAGGGCGGCCCACACGTTGTTGTAGTTCACGCCGGCTGCCATCACGCGCACGATCACCTCGAAGGCGCCAGGCTCAGGAACCTCGATCTCCTCCAACTGGAAAGCATCCTTCGGTTCTCCCTGGCGCTCCTCGCGGATGACCCAGGCGGCCATTGTGGAGGGCAGCCCGCCGGGCTCGGCGTCCACGCTTGAAACTCGTTGAAGATCGATTGCCACGGTGCGTCTGAACCTCGCGTGTCGGGGACGGGACCAGCAATCCTACCTGGGGCCGGTTCGAGAGGCATGCATGAGCGACGCTGCAGCTCGCAAGTTCCAGTGGTGGCTCGCGAGCAAGCCTGGCCTATGCAAACGGCAGCTCGACTACCACTGCGCTTGCGCCCTGATTGCCGACGGCGACGGTTGCACCCGGCTCTGCCTCGCGACGCACGAGCGCCAGCCCGATCGGGCCGAGCTTAGGGGAGAGGACGGAGCTGCCCAGGCTGCCGACCGACCGCTCGCCGAGCGCCAACGCCGCACCTGGCTTGCTCAGCTCCGACAAGCGCAGGGCACGTAGGTGACGGTTGGGCTTGCCCTTGTAATACAGGCGCGCAACTGTCTCCTGGCCGACGTAACAGCCCTTGGTGAAGCTCACCGCACGCTGGTTGAGGCCCGCCTCCTGGGGGATGGTGCTCTCGTCGAGGTCGATCCCATAGCGGGGTCGGCCGTGCTCGACGCGGACGATCTCAGCTGCCGCTTCGCTCACCGAGAGAGCGCCGGTCGCCTGGAGGGTGCCGCGTACTACCTCCAGTGCGCCGGCCTCGAACAGGGCGTCGATTCCCAAATCGGTACGGATCAGGCGTACGGACGTCTGCCCCAGGGGGGCGAGCAGATGGCTGTGCTCTTGCGCCGGCAATTGGGCCTCGTCAAGCGCGAACGCCCTCGTTGCGACCATGTCGGCGTCGGGGCCGATGAGTGACAGTAGCGAGGACTCAAGCGTGCGCTTGTGCAGTTCGACGTCGTAGCCGACCTTGAAGCGGCGGATCATGTCGAACAGCGCCTGTAGGGCCCCGCGCTCGGTGTCCAGCAGCAGCTCTGCCGGCTCCGTCGCAGGCTTCTCGGAGAGCGTCACGCCGGCAGCGGAGAGCGTCCCATCGGCAGCAGGCTGAGCCTGCTCCATGCCGTCGGCCGCGAGGATGTGCAGGTCGCCGAGCATCTTGCCCTTGTGCGTCAAGAACGTCGCATAACAGCCTTCGCCTGGGCTCAGGCCGACCAGCTCGTTCGTGACCTGACCGTTGAGGAACTCGACGGCGCCCGAGCCGGTGAGTGCGAGCTTGCCACGATCAGAGCGGTCCACGATCCCGCACTGCTCTGTCAACGCCGCATACTCGCCCGCGAGTGTCGTTGTGTCGGTTCTCGCCATGCTTTCGAGGATAGCTGCGCGGTGCTTGCATCCATCTGCCGAAAAGCGACGTGCGGGACGGCCGCTCAGGCCGCTAGGCTTCCCTGTGATGGCCCTAGCGGACACTTTCCAGAGCATCGTCGATTCTCTGCCCGACGACTGGACCGACCTCGAGCTCGACCTGCGCATCGCGGACGAGTCGCGCTACATCGACGCGTCGGTGTACCTGGCCACCTGCAACGCACGGCCTTATTCCCACCATGACTGGCACTGGCGCCTGCTCGTGGCCCACCGCTTCGGTCATGCCGCCTCCGCGCCCACCGTGCACGGCACGTTGCGGTTGCTCGATGAAGCAGGCATCGAGGGCGAGATGGCCATCCGCGAGCAGCGCGCCGGACGTGTCGAGGTCACGCAGATGTGGGGCCGTCCGCAGTCGGTGCGCGAGGAGTTCGCGCACCTACGGGCGCAGTAGCCGCACCGACACCCACGTTGGGTACCGGCGGGAGCAGACATCGATGGCTCAGGTACTCGCTTTCATCCCCGACCTGCTTTTCGGCTCGCGTGTACAGGCGGCGTTGGGCGCCGACGGTCACGATGTTGTGCTTGTGGCCGACGCAAACGTGGTTCGGGAGCGGCTGGCCGGCGTGGACGTGCTCGTCGTAGACCTCACCGACGAGGCGGCGGGGCGGGTGGAGCTGGTCAGGTCGCTGTCAGTCGTCGGGTCGCTTGCGGGCATCGCCACGCTCGGCTTCTACTCGCACGTCGAGGCCGAGGTGCGCTCGCTGGCCGAGGGTGGGGGGTTCGATCTGGTCGTGCCGCGCTCGCGTATGGCGCGCGAGGGAGAGGAGTTGGTCAGGCGGTTGGCGGCGAGGCCCTGAGTCGCTTTAGTGAATCGGGCCTGGGAGGCGCTTATCGCGCCTGCGTCTCCTGCGATTGGCGAGCCACCGTGGGCGAACGGGTACACCGAGCGCGGGAATAAGTATCCGGTAGGTCATAAACCCGGTAATGCAAATTCCTACGGCGTAATACCAGCCGCCTTCAGCGCCAACACTGGCAAGAAAGGGATAGCTGACCACTATCAAGGCGCAGCCCGCCAGTATCGATGTGACTATGCGTGCGATGCTGCTCATTGTCTGCATATTAGCACCCCATGATTCGAAGACAGGCGTATCCGATGAACGCGATCGAGCAGCCGCCCGCGCCTCCGGCCGCTGCGCCAAGCGCCAAGTTCTCAAACGCCTGGCGCAAGGTGGACGCCGCGACGACAGAGTCGACCGCCGCGCCCATGACGGTCCCCGCCGAGCCGAACAATGTCAGCAGGTTGGTGAGAGGTGGTGCATTGACAACCGCATCGGGCATCCCCCGATTGTCGGCCGCGCTTGGGACGGTATTCGGCGCGGTGGCGTTTGAGGCACGCTTCGTTTGCCGGCGGAGTGGGCTCGATTGGCGAGTTCAGCTCGGTGGCAGCGCCTCGCTACCGCCTACGTCCACGTGCTTGACCTCGGTCGGGTCGAGGGGCACGAGCGCCGCGTTGGGCACGCGCTCGGCCAGGGCGACCTTGTGACCCGCTCGCTGGTAGAGCGCGATGCGGATAACGACGCCGTGGCAGACGACGAGCGCGGGCAGCTCACCGCGCTCGACATCGGCAAGCGCCGCGGCAACACGGACGCCCTGTTGCGCGAACGACTCGCCGCCGGGGAAGCCGAAGTCGGGGCGGCCTTCGATGAAGCCGGCGAAGCCTTCCGGGTCTTCGGTCTGTACGTCGGTGAAGAAACGGTCGGTCCAAGTGCCCGCGTCGGTCTCCATCAGGCGCGGGTCCTCGCGGGGCTCCATGCCGAGGCGCGTCGCGACGATGTCGGCCGTTTCGCGCGCGCGCAATAGCGGGCTGCACCACAGCGCGACGAATGAGATCCCGCCGGCTGTCCCCGCCGCGGCACGCTCGGCGAGGTCAGCCGCCTGCTCGCGCCCTGTGTCGTCCAACGGGACCGGCAGGTGGCCTTGGAAGCGACGCTCGAGGTTGTAGGCGGTCTGGCCGTGGCGGGCCAGGTAGATGTTTGCCGGAGTCATCGTTGGCGAGGCGGGCGCGCAAACACCGGTCGAGCTGTTCTTGGACAGTGGGGCTAGTCGCTCGCGGGCACGGGCTGCGCGGCCTCGCCGGCTTTGCCTATGAACAGGTACTGGTAAAGCAACGCCGCCACCGCGGCCCCCAACACCGGTCCCGCGTACCAAACCCAACCATTGGCCCAATGGTTGCCCACGAGTTGCGGGCCGAACGCGCGCGAGGGGTTCATCGCGGCACCCGTGAAGGGTCCTCCGAACAGCACGTCGATCGAGATCGTGAGGCCGATCGCAAGGCCTGCGACCGCGCCGAAGGGGCCGCGTTCGTCCACGGCCGAGCCGAACACGACAAGTACAAGGAAGAAGGTCAGGATCGCCTCCAGCAGGAAGCCCGAGCTTGCGTCGACACCATGACCGAGTGCCGGCACGCCGAGGTTGACCGCTTCGGTTATTTCTCGTGGCAGCAGCTCCTTGACGAACAGTGCGGCCAGCGCCGCGCCGCCGAACTGGGCGATCCAATACACGCCCGCGAGTGCCGGCTTGATCCGACGGGTGATCAGAAAACCGAACGTGATCGCCGGGTTGAAGTGCCCGCCGGAGATGTAGCCGAGCGCGCAGACCATCACGCCGATCGCGAGCCCGTTGGCGACCGCCACTCCGATCAGCGTTGTGTCGTGGACGCCACCGGCGGCGGCCGCGGCCCCGGCGCCGATGAAAGTGAGGGTGAACGCGCCGATCATCTCGGCCACGGCGCGACGCAGGGTATCTTGGGACATGCGCGCAATGTAGGGATGGCGCCGGACGGCACATGTGCCTATTGAGGCCCGCCGATCTTTGATCGGCGGCGGAGCGGCGCATGCGCCGCTCCGACCAGGGCCGCATGCGGCCCTGGTCGGGTCGCACATGTGCGACCCGAACGACGCGGCACATGTGCCGTCGGCCATCCGGGGCATGCGCCGGATGGAACAGCGCCGATGCGTCATAGACTCCCTACATGCGCCGTCGCGTCACTTTCTCGCGCAACCTGACGCTCTCGTTGTCGCGGACGTGCCAGTGCTACTGCAAGTACTGCGCTTTCGCCACGCACAAGGCGCACCTGTACACCCCTGAGGAGGTGATCGAGATCCTCGACGGGACGGCGCGCCGCCAGGTCAAGGAGCTGCTTGTGCTGACCGGTGAGCGTCCCGAGGTCAACTCACAAGTGCGTGGGCGTTTGAGCGACTACGGGCACGAGGACTTCACCGCATATGTCGTATGGACGTGCGAGCGGGCGCTGGAGCGCGGCCTGCTGCCGCACACCAACCTTGGCGTGCTCTCGCGCGAGGACCTGGGCCGCCTGCGCGAGGTCACGGCGTCGCAGGGCTTGATGCTCGAGTCGGTGTCCGAGCGGCTGATGCAGACCGTCCACGCCGGGTCGCCCACCAAGCATCCGGCTCGGCGTCTGGAGACGATTCGAGCGGCGGGTGAGCTTCGCATCCCGTTCACCAGCGGCATTCTCGTGGGCATCGGCGAGACCGCTGAGGAGCGCATCGCCTCGCTGGAGGCATTGGCTGCCCTGCACGCCGAGTACGGCCATATCCAAGAGGTGATCTTGCAGAACTTCGTGCCCCACCAGAGCTACTACGGGCAGGAGCCGGCCGAGATCGCGGAGGCCGCGGCGCGCCGCTACTGGCAGACGGGCGTCAGGGACTGGGAGGACGGGGTTGAGCCGGTTGGTGTGGGGGATGGGTCTGTTGGGACGGGGGACAGGTTTGTTGGTATGGGGGACATGGGGGATGGGTCTGATGATCCAGAAAATGACGATGCCCCGCGCGCGCGGGGGGGGCATCCGCTTCCGAAGTGGGCCACACAAGGCGCGGGCCCGGTTTCGATCGAGGACATGAAGCTGTTGATCGGAGAGACGCGCCGGCTGATGCCGGACGTCGGCATCCAGATTCCGCCGAATCTCGCCGACTGGTGGAGCGAGCTGGTGGCGGCCGGCGCGACCGATCTGGGCGGGCTCTCGGCCAACGGCGACCACATATCCCCTGAGCACCCGTTCCCCTCGCCCCACCAGGTGCGCAAGCGCCTGCAGGCCGACGGGTTCGCGCTCACCGAGAGGCTGTGCGTGTATCCGCAATACATCGATCCCGAGTGGGTCTCACAAGGCGTGCTCGACACGATCAAGCTCAAGTACTGGAGCTTCATCCCGCGGCGCGGCTCCGGTCGTACCGACCCGCCCGCGCCGATCCGCCCGGAGCTTGTCAGCGGCGCGGTCGACAAGGGCCGCGACGGCATGGCGCTGAGCGCGGAGGAGCTGACCGCCATGTTCGCCGAGACCCGCCCCGAGGCGATCGAGCAGATGCGGGTGGCGGCGGACGAGCTGCGCGCCGAGCTGGCGGGGGACACGGTCACGTTCGTGGTCAACCGCAACATCAACATCTCCAACGTCTGCACGGTCGGCTGCGCTTTCTGCGGTTTCGGCCAGGGCAAGCGCTCGCCTGACGCTTACCAGCATGACGAGGCGGAGTTCGTCAGGCGGGTGCACGAGGCGATCGACTACGGTGCTTCCGAGCTGTGCATCCAGTCCGGCATCCACCCCGATTGGGAGTTGGAGGACTATCTGGGCTGGTTGCGCCTCGCGAAGTCCACCTCGCGCGAAGCGGGCAGCGAGCTACACCTGCACGCCTACTCCCCAATGGAGATAGCCCACATGTGCGACATCTCCGGGCTACCTCCGTCCGAGGTGTTCGCACAGTTGCGCGACGCCGGCCTTGACTCGACCCCCGGCACCGCCGCCGAGGTGCTCCACGACGGGGTGCGCGAGCGCATCTCGCCCAACAAGCTGCCTGTCGCGCGCTGGGTTGAGATCATCGAAGCCTCACACCAGGCCGGGTTGCGCTCGACCTCCACGGTCATGTTCGGCCACATCGAGGAGCCCTGGGAGCTGGCCGAGCACATGCGCGTCATTCGCGAGTTGCAAGAGCGCACCGGCGGCATCACCGAGTTCGTGCCGCTCTCATTCATACCATTTCAAACACTGCTTGGACGTACACATGGGGTGGAGGAGATATCCCGTGAGGAGAACCTCAAGCACACCGCTGTCTTCCGCCTCGCGCTCGGTCGCACGATCGGAAGCCTGCAGGCCTCATGGGTGAAGATGGGCCTCGACGCTGCGACTGAGTCCTTGCGTTGGGGAGTCAACGACCTCGGCGGCACCTTGATGGAGGAGTCGATCTCACGCCTCGCCGGCTCCTATCACGGCACCAAGCTCGACCCAGACCAGCTTGCCGCCGCCGCCCATCGGGCCGGACGACCGGCAGCCGAGCGCACCACGCTCTACGGGATCAGACGGGACTATCCGCTCAAACTGCGCACCGCGGTGGCGATCGCTGCCGGGTGATCGTAGGGCTGCATGTGCCCTCCGTAGAGCATCACCAGTCGCGCGTCGGGCAGCGTCGCCGCGAGCTTGCGCCCGTGGCTCTGGTTGACGAGCTCGTCCTGCTCGCCTTGGATCACGACAGCCGGAGCCTCGATGCCGCTCAACCCCTTGTCGATCTGAGCGATCACGCCGGTGGAGGCCAGGATCTCCCCGGACCACGCTTCCAGGTTGCCGTGCGTCATGTTGATCTCCAGCACGCGCTTGCGATGCGCGGCCACGACCGGCAATGGGTGAAACGCTTCGTCGTCCGCTTGGTTGACCGACACGGTAGTGAGCAGTTGGCCGAACGTCGCGTTTGAGACCTGGCGGATCACCGGCAGTTGCAGGAATTTCACCAAGTGCGCTTGCGCGGCTGTGAAGGCTTCGATTTTCTGCCCGGCGGCGGCCGCGTCCACGAGCACGAGTCCGCGCACATCACTCGGATAGCGCTCGGCAAGTCCGAGCGAGATGGTCCCGCCGTAGGAGTGGCCGACGAGGATCGGTTGCGAGACGTGAAGCTTTGCGAGCAATTCGTGGATGACTTCAAGTTGCCTGTCGAACGGCACATAGCCGCCGGTCGAGTAGCCGAAGCCAGGGCGGTCGATCGCGATCGTGCGATATCCGGCCAGCAGCGGCGTCACGTCTTCCCAGTCCTCGGCGGTCCCGGGCAGTCCGTGGATGAGCACTACGGGCGTTCCCGCTCCGGGGTGTTCGATGTAGTGGATGCGCAGCTTGCCCACTTGGATGAACGAGCCGGTCGGCTTCGGCTCCGCCGGCAGGCGTCCGTAGGTCCAATTGAGCACGACGACCGCAAGCGCGAGCACGCCGAAGAGGATGAGCAACATTCTCTTGACAGAGATTCGGCCGGGCATGGGCGGATAGTAGTGTGCGGATCGCTGCCGGTGAGCGTTTCTGTCTGAGGATTTGGGATAGACGTCCGGCTTCGGCGGCAGTGCGGGCGCCCGACCAGGCTATTGCTGCAAGCGCTCCTCCCTGAGTCGCTCAAAGATTTCGGCCAACTGGCGGTGGTAGGCGATGCCGCCCACGAGCGTCGTGTGGGCGCCACGCCACCTGTCTTCGATGGCCCCATTCGGCTCGCACTCCAGTGCCTTCATATATCCCTCCAGCTCAGCGAGCTTGGTGCGGTGCCAGGCTCCCCGCCCTGCGAACACCACTTGCGGGTCGGCTCCGGCGAATACCTTCAGCAAGCCCTCATCGCGATACTGCGAGGGTGGCGAGCCGGGGGCGTCTGCCCACGCGCGCAACGCCTCGCGTCCAGCGTCGGTGAGCGCATAGCGCTTACGCCTGCGCCCGCCCCGCTCTTGGCGGTGTGAGAGATAGCCGGCCTTCGCCAGACGCGCCGGCTCGTCGTAGAAGGTCGTGTGCGGGACCGGCCAGAAGTTCTCGATCGTATGCTCGAGCGCCTGCTTGAGCTCATACGGCGTGGCCTCGCCGAACGTCTCGAGCAGGCTCATCACCGCATACGAGGTGGTGGTCAGACGAAACGTCTTGCTCTGCGTGGACATGTTTTGGATGGCCTTGCTTTCCATAGTTCGTCCTGTATAGTTCGGCTCGAACTATACAACGTGCCTCTCGCGCCCGCGGGAGCGTGCCTGCGCGAGGAGCTCAATCGATGGCCGATCAACCGCATGCAGAGAACATCCTCTCCGACACCTCGGACCGTGACGCGCCGCACCCAGGTGCCGTCCTCTCAAGTGGCGCGCCCACCCGCTCGGACTATGACGTAGCGGTCGTGGGGGCGAGCCTCGCCGGATGCGCCACGGCGATCTTGCTCGCCCGTTCGGGCGCGCGCGTTGCACTCTTGGAGAAGAGCCCCGACCCGCAGGCCTACAAGAGGATCTGCACGCACTACATCCAATCCTCGGCCATCGCGACGCTCGAGCGTTTGGGACTGATCGAGCCGATGATGCAGGCGGGAGCGATACGCTCGCGCATCCGTATGTGGACGCGTTGGGGAGTGATCGAGTCGCCTCCGCGGAGCAGGGTCCCCGCCGGGATCAACCTGCGCCGCGAGAAGCTCGATCCGCTGATTCGCGAGCTGGCCGCCGACACTCCCGGCGTCGAGTTGCTGCTCGGGCACACCGTGCGGGAGCTGCTGCGCGAAGGCGAGCGGATATCCGGTGTGCAGGCGCGCGACTCCCACGGACAGACGATCGATCTGCGCGCACGGCTGGTGGTCGGCGCCGACGGTCGCGACTCGCGTGTAGCGAAGCTGTCGGGGGTACGCGCGCGCAGTGTGCTGCACGCGCGCATCGCCTACGGTGGCTATTACGAAGGACCCGCATACGAGGGCGCGCCCGCCGCGACGCTGTGGATGATGGATCCCAACATGGTCGGCGCGTTTCCCACCGACGACGGGCTCACGTTCTACGCGGTGATGCCCACCAAGGAGCACCTGCCCGAATTCCGCACCGACCCGCAGGCGGCGCTCGAGAAGATGGTCTCAGAGGTCCCGCAGGCTCCACCGATCCTCGCCTCGCGCCTCACCCAGCCCGTGCAGGGCAAGGTCGACATGACCAACGTCATGTACACACAGACCGCGCCCGGCCTCGCGCTGGTCGGTGACGCCGCCGGCGCGCTCGACCCACTGTGGGGCATCGGCTGCGGCTTTGCGCTACAGACCTCCGAGTGGCTCGCCGACAGCGTCGCGCCGGCGCTGGGCGGTACCGAGCCGTTGGAACGGGGGCTCAAGCGCTATCGCCGCCGCCACGCGCGTGGGCTCGCGGGCCACACGCGAATGATCCTTGACTACGCGGGCGGACGCAAGATCAACGCGGGAGAGAAGCTGCTGTTCTCCGCTGCCAGCTACGACGCGCGTACGGGCAGGGTGTTCGAGGCTTTCGGAGCGCGCCACATCGGGCCGGTGCGGATGCTCGCCACTGGGGTGCCGCTCGCCGCGTTTGCGCACGCGCGACGCTCTATCGGAACAGGTCCTCCTCGAGCGGGCGCAGCAGCGCAGCCGCTCCCGGCCCCTCCTCCTCGCTGACGAAGCGCCCCAGCCCCTCCACGATCACGACCGGCTCGCGCGAGTCCTTGGCGCGCGCGAGATCGGCGGTGGCGGCGATCATGTCGGCCACTGCCAGCCAGGTGGCGTGAAGCTCGCGCCCGACGCTGTCGGTACGTCCGCGCCAGTCCTCCAGCGGCGCGATGCCGGCACAGCCAATCGCCACGTCGCACTGACCGTGGCGCCAGGCCCGTCCGAAGCTGTCGCTGATCAGCACCCCCACTTTTGCGCCTGTCAGCTCATGCAGGCGTCGGCGAATTCTGCGGGCCGAGGCGTCGGGGTCGCGCGGCAACACGATCAGCGTCTCGGCATCAAGGGAGTTGGAAGCATCGACGCCGGCATTGGCGCACACGAAACCGTGGTGGGTGCGACAGATGAGAACGCCATTTGCCTCACGCAGGATCTCCGCGGACTGGTCGAGCACGACCTGTACGGCACGTGGGTCCTTTTGTTGCTCAGAGGCGATGCCCCGCGCGCGCGCGCGGGGCATCGCGCTTTTTCGCAAGTCCACCACCGCGCCCTCGGCCTTGGAGACGACCTTGTGCGCGATTGCCACGATCTGGCCGTCGCGAAGCGGACTCACGTGGTGCTCAGCTTCAAGCGCACCGGCAATCAGCACACCGAGGTCGACCCCGGCCGCGACCTCCGGGAGTCCGCTCAGGCTGCGGGCTGCGAGCTGCGCCAATGTCTCTCCACCATGCCGAGCACCGCGCGTGTGCGCGGCGCTTGTCTGTGGTTGCCGGCCAGGCGCTCACGCAAGACGGCAAGGTCCGCGCCAGTGTCGATGTCGAGCTGCAACGAGGAGACCTGCTGGGTGCGCCAGCTCTGCTCCAGGCTCGCGGCCAGCTCCCCGTGGCGTGCGCAGCTGCCTGGGCCGAAGCTGGGCGTCATCACGTTGGGAGGGGTGAGCAACAACCCATTCGTGCCGGTGCCGTGACGGTCGGGGATGACGATGACCGCGTCGGGTTCGCCGTGCAAGAGGACATCGAGCTCGCCGGGGTCCAGGGCTGGGCAGTCGCCGGGGATGCACAGCGCTCGCTCGGCTCCCTCTGCCATTGCGCGTTCGACGCCGATCGAGACTGCGGTGCTTTGGCCGCTCTCGGCTGTGTCTGCCACGACGATGGCTCCTATGTACTCGGCTGCGGCTGTGACCGTCGGCTCGTTGCTGACCACGATCGTCAGATCGATGGCAGCACATTGAGAAAGCGCAACGAGCACGTCGCCCACCATCGCTCGCGCCAGATCGAGGCGCAGCTGCTCGGTGACACTCTCGCCCAAGCGCTGCTTGGCAAGCGAAAAGCGCTTGACGGGGAGGATCGCGGCGGTGCGCATATCGGCTCAGCCTACCCTTATGTGCGTGGCGGGTCTGCCCTGGAGGCGCTGTCACCGTGTAAGAAACACGCTTGACTGTTGCGTGGCATCGGCTAGGCTTCAGGCAGGTAATTCGCGTAGCTTGAACGTGAGGAGGCGGCTCATGGGAACTTGGTGTGGTGGGAATCGGATGCGTGTGCTGACCATCGGTCTACTGTTCTCAGTCGTGATAGCCGCAGCAGTTGGCGGAGTATTGGCAGATTCGGCACGGGCGGAGGAAGGCGTAACTGGATCGCCCTGGATCACAGGCACGTCGGCGACGCCGGTGACCTCGAAACGGGCGATGTTGGAAGCCACGATCAATCCGAACGGCCTTGAAACGAAGTACGAATTCTGGTTGGAGTCTGGATGCGGGCTACAGAAGGCAGAACCGGGCCGCGCCAATTGTTTGTGGATTTCCATAGGGAAACCTGGAGAAGGGCAGATAGCCGCAGGTTACGGGGGTCAGACGGTGAGCCTCGAATTGACCGGCTTGAGCCCTGGCAGTATCTACTACTACTGGGTGGTCGCCACCAACTCGGCGGGCAGCACAGAAACCCCCCACGGAGAAAGGCCAGAAACCGGTCAGCCGGGCAGGCGCGAAATTGGATCATTCGTCATGCCGCCTGCGCCAGTCTCACCTGTTCCAGAAGTCGATTCTGAGTCGATCTCGGACATGACCGCCGGCGACGCCACGCTCCAAGCGCAAATCAACCCGGAGGGCCAGGCCGCTTATTACCAGTTCCAGATTGTCAGCGAATCAAGTGAATTCGCGTCCGAAATCGAGTGCCCGTTGACGTCGGAGCCTCTGATCTGCCTGCGCACGCCCACACGTGGAGCGTTGCCGATCGGGTACCTTTCCGCCGGCTCCGATGACCAGAGTGTGAGCCTTGACCTGGCACAGGCGGGTATAACGCTTAAGCCAGGCACCACTTATCACTACCGAATAATTGTCGCTCCTGCTGTGCAGACCGAAGACACCATCGAATGGAAGGGACCGTCCGAATACGGCCCCGACAAGACGTTTACGACGCCCGCGGAAACCTTGCCGCCGTCAATCGAAAACGTATCGTTGTCGCACCTGACCTCCACGGATGCCACGCTCGAAGCACAGGTCGAGACGGAGGGTCTTGAAACTACTTATCAGTTCAAGATGTGGGCCTCGCCCTGTTCGTCTCACGGGGCAGGCTGTGAACTCCTGATTAACGTGCCGCTCCCGAGTGGGAAGCTGCTCGGCTCGTTCGTTAGTCAGAATGTCAGCCTCGATTTGAACAGTGCCGGCGTGACGTTGGCGCCAGGCGGCGAATACGGCTATTCGCTGACCGCTACCAACAGCGCCGGGAGCGCCGAAGGCAAATGGCAGAACTTCAATGCACCCGAAGACGTAGTCGTTCCGCCAAAAACCACAACCACAACCAGTGCTGCGGACTCGGGATTGGGCTCGCAGACCTCCAGTTCGCCGACGCCCCAACCGACGGGCTTCTACCCCTTGCCCGATCTCGCGCCGGCTGCCAAAGTTGTCGCGAAAGGCCACTTCAGGATCAACCATTCGGTCAAGCCCAAACGGCGCAAGCGCCACAAATCGAGAACCGCTAAGCACAAGCACCACAAAACCCGCAAGGGTTGAGGGAGCGATCAGAGCCGGTTGCGCGAGCTTCGGCGGGTGGTGGCGTGCTGGGTCGTCAGCGCACGAGAGCTAGAGCGAACTCCAGTGTGCGCACCCGCGACTTGCGCACGCGAGGGTGAGTCGGCCATCAGAGTGTTGAGCTGCAGGGTGGGGAGTTGTGGCAGCGGCTCGCCGGCGACGATCCCATCGAGCAGTCCTGGCTGGACGGTCTCATAGAACGCGACCACGCCGGCGGTGCTGACTGGCTGGTTGTATGCCCCTAGGAAGGCTGCGGTTGGTCCCTTGACGATCTCACCGCCTACCACGGGGCTGACGCATACAACCGGGGCGGCGATCGTGGCGAGTGCGTCGCCGAGGACCGTCAGTATGGGCCAGATCGAGATGACAGGATTGCTGGGGCCGACGATCACCGCGCGTGCTTCGGCCAGTGCAGCGAGCACCTCGGGTGTGGGGTGGGGCGCGGTGTCCATCGGCGGCGCCTCCCCCGTTTGTACGAGACGCGCCTGCGCCGGCGTGGCGAATGCCACCTCGCGCACGGCACCCTCGGCCCGATCGCGGATCATGAATTGCTGGAAGTCGCGCCAGCCGGCGTCGGTGCGCACGTGCGTATGCAGCGGCTCGTCGCACATCGGCAGCACGCGCGCGCCCACGCCGATCGCCGCGTTCAGTCTTGCGAGCGCCTCGGTCGGGCGTAGGCCGTCGTCCTCCATGCGCCTGCGCTCCAAGCACCAGGCGAGGTCGCGGTCGCCGAGGTTGAACCACACGTCGGTGCCCAGCGCGCGCAGAGCATCCATGACGGTGAAGGTGTCGCCCTCGATGCCCCAGCCTCGCTCGTTGATGAGGTCGGCCAGCCAGAACGAGACGAGGTCAGGGTCGGGGGATACATGCGAGCCGTAGATGTCGATGTCATCGCCGGTGTTGGCGATCACGACCAGCTTGTCGGCGCCGACGACGTCGAGCATGCCGCGCGCGAGCTTCGCCCCGCCGGTGCCGCCGGCGAGCACAACGACAGGTCCGCGCGGCTCGCTCACTCCCAGGAATCATCCGGCAGGCCGGTGATGCGGACGCCCGCGTGACATTTGTGCTTTGCGTTGATTGAGATCATCAGGGCTGTCATCGACTCGGCGATACGCGCTATCTCCAGGCGCCCGCAATCTACGCAGCGCAGTCCATCGATCTGCTGGAGCAGCAGCGCTGCGTGACGCTTGTCCTCGCGCAAGTCACCACAGATGAGCACGTCTTGGGCGAGGTCGTGGTCAAGGTCTGTCAGCGAGGCGGCGGATACCGTGTGTAGGGCAGAGACGACTCTCACCCCGTCGGGCACCATCTCCAGGGCAGCCTGTGCGGCCGAGCCCTGCCACACACCAAGCATGCGCGTTGCGCGCCCGCTAACGGCGGCCGCCAGCGGGACGGTGGCGTCGATCAACAACTGGCCCTCGCGCAGTGAGCCCTTGATGTTTTTGAGCGTCTCGGATTGGCTGCGGAAGGGGACGCTCAGGATGATCGTCCCCACAGCCTTGACGGCCTGTGGGTTCTCGGCGCCGGTGAACTCGCCACTGGGCACGACCTCACGTGCTCGGTTAGCCGCCTCGACCGCACGTCCCTCGTCACGCGAGCCGATCACGATCGGTACGCCGGCCTGTCCAAGGCGCACCGCCAAGCCGAAGCCGAGCGCTCCGGACGCTCCGATGATTGCGACGGGGTCGGTACCCTCGCGGGCACGGGTGGGGGAGGCGGCCACGGCGGCGGAGTATAGGACGGTGAGGGCGTCTCTTATCGGCGAGCAGATCGGCACGGCCAGCTTAAGGCGGGCCTCCTCGCCGCCCGACCCGTATGCTCCACGAATGCGATTCGAGGGCAAGACTGCACTCGTCACCGGCGGAGCGTCGGGAATCGGCGCCGCCACGGTGCGGCTGCTCGCCGCCGAAGGGGCCCGCGTGGCGATCGGCGACATCAATGAGGACGGCGCCCGCGAGATCGCAGGCGAGCTCGACGGCGTCGGCTGCAAGCTCGACGTCACCGACGTGGCCTCGGTAGGGGCCGCGGTGGCCACGGTCGAGGAGCAGCTCGGCCCAGTGGACGTGCTCGTCAACAACGCCGGCACGGACCTCTTCTCCTACTTCGTCAATAGCGACGAGGGCCTGTGGGATTTCGTCCTGGGCGTCAACCTGCGCGGGGTCCTGGCCGTCACCCATGCAGTACTGCCAAGCATGCAGGAGCGCCGCACGGGCGCGATCGTCAATGTCTCAAGCGAGGCGGGTCGCGTCGGTTCGCAGGGATCGGCTGTTTACTCTGCCGCCAAGGCCGGGGTGATCGGCTTCACCAAGGCGATCGCGCGCGAGTCAGCCCGCTATCGCGTGCGCTGCAACGCGGTAGCTCCAGGTCCGATCGAGACGCCGTTGCTCAACGCTGCGCCCAAGCTGCTCGGCGAGCTGGGGGAGCGGCTCAAGCAGGGCATGGTCAACCAGACCGTCCTGCGCCGCTCCGGCGAGCCGGAGGAGGTCGCCGCGGCGATCGCGTTCCTAGCCTCCGAGGACGCCTCGTATGTGACGGGCCAGACGCTGAACGTCAGCGGTGGCCTTTCCATGTGGTGATCCCTCAGGGAGTAGACATCAGGGAGGTCGGTCCGCGCGACGGCTTTCAGAATGAGCCGGAGATCATTCCCGCCGAGCACAAGGTCGAGCTGGTCGACATGCTTGCGCGCACGGGCCTGCGCCGTCTGGAGATCACGAGCTTCGTGCACCCCGATGTGATCCCGCAACTGGCAGACGCCTCAGAGGTGCTGGCGCGGGTCGATGTACCCGAGGAGGTCGCGCTCAGCGTGCTCATACCCAACGAGCGGGGCCTGGAGCGGGCGCTGGACGTGCGCGATGGCCTGTCGCGGGTGCGCCCGGCGTTCGACGAGATCAACGTCTTCCTGTCGGCTTCCGAGAGTCACAATCGCCAAAACGTAAACCGCTCGGTCGAGGAGTCGTTGGCGTCGCTGAAAAAGTGCTGCCCATCGCGCGCGCGAAGGGCCTGCGCTGCGAGGCGGTCATCTCCACATCCTTCGGCTGTCCCTACGAGGGCCACGTGCCGCCCGAGCGGGTGCTCGAGATCGCGAGGCGCTTGCGCGATGCGGGCGCCCAGGAGATCGGCTTCGGCGACACCACCGGCATGGCCAACCCGGTGCAGGTGGGAGCCTTCTTCGCCCGGGCGTTCGAGTCGCTTGACGCCTCACCCGGTGGCGGTCCCGACAAGGGGGGTGTGCAACTCACAGCGCATTTCCACAACACCCGTGGTCAGGGACTTGCCAACGTGTTGGCCGCGCTGCAAGTAGGCGTCGCGAGTTTTGAGTCGAGCTTTGGCGAGCTTGGCGGCTGTCCCGTGCCCCCTGGCGCGACAGGCAACATCGCCAGCGAGGACCTCGTCTCGATGCTGCACGAGATGGGCGTCTCGACCGGCGTCGATCTGGAAGCGTTGCTGGCCTGCGCGCGCCGCGTCCAGGAGGTACTGGGTCGCCCGCTTGGCTCGCATACGCTTGTGGCCGGGCCCGTGGACTGGCGGTAGTCAAAGGAGGCCGTGCGCCTGCGAGCAGGACGGCGCAATGGATGCTTGCAACGGCGCGAGCGCTACCCCAGTACGGCGGCTGTCTCGCTCTGCAGCATCTGCTCGCGCATCGCCGCCACGCAGTACTCCTGCACCGACACCTCCATCTCCAGCGTCTGGGCAAGCGCCGGCCGTGCGGAGGCGTCGATCACACGCTTGGCGCGTCCCACCGCCACGTGTGAGTTGGCCAGTAGCTCGTCCACAAGTGCCTGTGTTGCCTGCTCTAGCTCCTCGGGCGCGACGACTCGGTTGAGCAGCCCGATGCGCTCGGCCTCGGCCGCGTCGATCGTGCGGCCGGTCATGATCAGCTCCTTGGCCCTGCCGAGGCCGACAACGGCCGGCAGACGTGTGGAGCCGCCCACGTCGGGGATGATCCCGAACTTCACCTCCGGCAGGCCTAGCTGCGCGTCATTTGAGGCGATCCGCAGATCGCAACCGAGCGCCACCTCCAATGCCCCACCAACGCAGGTCTTGTGGATCTGGCAGACGACCGGCTTAGGCATCGCTTCGGCGAGGTTCGGGCATTCCAGGAACGTGTTCCTGAACGGGCGCAAGTTGCCCGGCTTACTGGCCGATGCCATCAGCTCGCCTAGGTCCACGCCGGCCGAGAACACTGGACCCTCGCCGCGTAGTACTACACAATGCACCGACTCATCAGCAGTCGCCTCTCGCAGGGCGTCCGCGAGCGCACGCAGCAGCTCCTGGCTCATGGCGTTGCGCTTCTCGGGACGATTCAGGACGATATGGCGCGCCGCTCCGCGGTTTTCTGTGTTGACGATGCTCATTGATTCGTTTCCTCGGGTCGGGTTGTGAAGTCCAAATCGCGCTATCCCCGCGCATGGGGGAAACGTCATTTTGGATCAGGATCGCCTCTCGCGTGCGGGGAGTGTCGTGTTGGATGACGCTGGGCTCGCGCCCCTTAGCTCAGGTCGAGCACCTGAGTCGGCGCTTCGATCTTGCCATCGTGATTCTCACTTGGCACGATCGCCGTGCCCACAGCAAAGAACTCGATTGTGTGGCTGCCCCAGCCGTGGCTCTTCTCCTGCAGGTCGACGCCGACGATGCCCTCCGCGCTCAACGTCTGCGCCTCTGACTGCATGCGCTCCATCGCCAGCTCGCGCGCGTCGTACAGGGCTTGGGTGAAGTTCGAAAGCTCCACGTTGCGCCCGGTTTGCGCCATCGACTTGAGCATTCCCCGGTGGGCTACGTGGTAGACGCAGCTGCCCATCACCATGCCCACAGGGCGATGACCGGTGCGCAGCAGCGTCCAAAAGTCCTGACCGGAGAGGTCGCTGGTGAACGGTCGTCCGTTGGGCGCACGATGGAGCACGCCCTCGCGGTGCTTCACTGCGGTGCCGATCGCGATGAACTCGGCCATGTCCTGACCCCACTCGTAGCGGCCGATGTCCAGACGCACGCCCACGACACCGTCAGCCCCGAGCTGGTCGGCCTCCTCCTCCATGCGCGTCATCGCCAGCTGGCGAGCGCCGTACATGGCTTCGGAGAGGACCGTCATCTCCTGGCTCTTCTTCCAGCCGGCCACCTGGATGCCGATGTGGTAGATCGAGCTGCCGACGACGAGCCCGACGGGGTCGAAACCGGCCTGCTTGATCAGCAGGAACTCGTTCACGCTCAGGTCGGACGTGAACAGTCCCGCGCGGTTCTGTTGCAGGCGCGCTCTGCCCGCCTCGGGAACGCCCTCCAGCGACGTGGGGTCGTAGGCAGTCTCGCTCTCCTCGATGTCGCTCATGTTCCTGCTCCTCGTGTCGGGCTCATGCTTGGCTCTCCTCTAGGTCGTCAAGTCGACAATGGTCTCGGGCGCATACGGGATCGTCGCGCGGTCCTCGCGGATTGCCGTGCCGATCGCATGGAATGTCACCATCAGCCCGCCGCGCGAATAAGTGCCGGCGCCGACAGTGGTCCGCTGGATGCCGTGCGCGATACGCACGCCGATCACGCCGCTGGCGTTGAGCTTTGCCGCCTGGTGGGTCAGGCGGGAGACAACGCTCTCGCGGGCGCTGTACACGCCCTGGGTGAATTCGGGCAGCTCTTGGTTCTGGGTGAAGCCCATGCCACCAACGCCGCTCATCATCTGCGTCGAATAGGACGCGCCGACGAAGAACACCGAGCTCCAGGCGACCACCCCGAGCGGCTCCACGCCGGCGCTGAGTAGCTTCGCGTAGTCGGCGACCGACAGCTCTGTGAGAACGGGGGCGTGGCGCTCGCGCCGATCGCTGCCAGCCGTTCTGCCGCCACGACTCTTTGCGGCGTTTGCGGCGCCGGCTGCCGAGCCACCGGCTGCGCTGGTCTTGTCGTGACGAATCGCTGTGCCGATCACGACGTACTCGATCGCGTTTTCGGCCCAGTCGTGCTCGCCGGTACTCAGATCCACACCAACCACTGCGTCCGCGCCTACATGACCCGCCTCCTGCGCAAGGCGACCCAGCGCGAGTTCGCGCACCTCGTTCCAGGCTTCTGAGAGGGCCTGCATCTCGAACATGAAGCCGCCGCCCATCGCTGACGGCCATGGCGTCGACTGATAGCCGACCTGGTAGATCGAGCTGCCCATCACCTGCGAGACGGGTTTCAGGCCCAGTTGGTGGCAGAGCGCGAAGTCGCCGACCGACAGGTCGGAGGTAAACGCGCCGCCGCTGCTCGCCGAGCTCGCGGAGCCGTCGTTCGGCTCCCAGCGGGATGCCCCCCGCTCGACTTGCGCCAACGATGCGGCCTGCTCGGCGGCGCTCTCGCCGGGTCCATCGGCTCGTCGTCCTCGAGGTCGAGTGGCGGGTCCTTCGTGCTCATCGTGTCTCGCCTGTCTGTGTCGTGCACGGTGGGCGGGCAGTCCGTCTAGCGGTGCGGATCGGGATCACCCGACCAGCCTTTCCAGCGCCGCCCGCGCCTCGGCGCTGCGCTCGGCCTCTTCGCGCAGTTGGGCGGCGAGCTCGCTGACCCACTGTCCCGCGTCGAGTTGCTCGCGCTTGATCGCGATGCCGCCGACCTTGCGCTCGCGGCTGCCCTGCACACGATCGCCGTCGACGGTCAGTTCATATGAAGTCTCGCCGAGGTTCACCTCGACGCGACGCACCTGCTTCTCGCCACGTCCCAATAGGCCCCCGCCGCGTCGCTCTACGTGTGTACGTGTGGGCAGCGAGCTCTCCAGCTTGCTCGCGAGCACGGCGACCGAGATGCGCAGATCCGAACCATCGGCACGCAGCCCGGCCGCGGAGAAGTCAAAGTCATCCTCGGCGGACATCTATTGGAAAGGCTACTCCCACGCCCATCGAGAACGTGCGGTCCCCTGCCACTCGTGTGATCTACATTTGAGACATGCCAGATCCTGGCCAGATACGCGTATCCGATGCGGAGCGTGAGCGCCTTGTCGAGGAGCTACACGAGCACACGGTCGCGGGCCGGCTCACCGCTGAGGAGTACGAGCAGCGTCTGGAGGCCGTCTACGCCGCGCGTACGCGTGCAGATCTCGATGCGCTGCGTGCCGATCTCCCAGTTAGCTCGCTTGCCGCCCAGCTCGCTCTGGTGGAGCGCAAGTCGAAGCTTCGCCGGCGTCTGGTGCACGAGGCCGGTGGCTCGATCACCCTGTCGCTGATCTGCGTCGGGGTATGGATCGCGGCGGGCGCAAGCGGCGCTTTCTGGCCGATCTGGGTGATCCTCTTCACGCTGCTGCCGGCGCTGCGTGACGGCTTCATGCTGCTGGGTCCGGGCTCTGACATCGATGTCGTGGAGGCGCGGCTGCAAGCACGCCACGAGCGCAACCTTGTGCGCGAGCACCGTCGTTCGCGGCGCCGGCGCCTGCTGCCATAGGCCGGATCGATAGCGGTTTCGGCTTTGCCGCAGGCTGCCTGCGTACTCCTTTCTAGTGGCGCGGTGGCGATCGGTGGGGCCGCTGCGACCCCACCCGATTGCCGTATCCGTCAGTGCAGCAGGCCCAGCGTGTTGTTGGCGTCGTCGACGAAGTAGACGCCCTGACGTTCGGGTGCCACGACGAGCCCGAACAGGCCGCCTTCACCGGCACCGGTATCAACCGGCTGGAACTCAGCGCCGATCGGTGTCGTCTCGACGATGTTCCCGTCATTGCCGTTGGCCGTCAGGATGTCGCCGTTTGGCGCGAGGGTGAGCCCCAGTGGGTTGTTGAGATATCCGCCTAGCGCGATCGTTGTGCCCCCGCCTTCAATCGGCGTTTGCCGGTTGGCGGCATACGGGATCGCGGCGATGCGGTTGCCCTGTGTGTCGGCCACATACAGGGTGCCTTCGTTGCCCAGAGCGACGCCGGTCGGACCGACCACCAGCGCGGCCGGATCGGTGCGCTCGGGGAAGCCGCTCGCGATCACGTCCATCGCGGTGACCCTCGGTGGACGATGTTTGCCGTCGATATCCAGGCGGATGCGCACGACTGTGCCGCCGTCGGTCGGGGTTTCACCCGACGCGACAGTGCCGTTCAGGACATTGGTTACGAACAGCGTGGCGCCCGAGCCTTGATCGACAGAGGTCATGTCCCAGGGCCCGTTGATCGGTGGACCGGAGATCGTCTCGACCACGTTGCCGTTCTTGTCGAGCACGATCAGGCATCCCGCCTGTGCGGTGGCGGCGTTTCCGTCAGCGGTGGGCAGGCTTCCGACCACGACATAGCCGTGGGGCAGGATCGCCAAGGCTGTGGTCAGTCCGACCCCGCCGGGGCAGGCGCCGGGGAGCTTGGCCGCGTTGATCTGAGCAAACAGGGACAAGCTGCCCGTTGGGGTCATCTGCACGATCGTCGTACCCGTACCCTGGAGGTTTTCGGCGTTGTTGAAGTTGCTGATGAGTATGTCTCCTCCCACCAGCGAGCCGACGCTTCTGGGTACGTTCACGATTCCGTAGGGGTTCACATCTTCGTTGGCCGGTACTGTGCTGCCCACCGAGGAGATCGTCGAGAACTGACCGATGAATGGATGATCGAACGCCAGGGCCGCGCCTGGGGAGATCGCGAAGCAAGCGAGCAGAGTCGCGAACAGCAGGGGTAAGCCGACCTTCGCGGCATACCGGTGCGCCCGTGGGCGGCTGCGGGCCTGAGCGGCAGGTTGGAGCGAGGAGCCTGTTGTAAGACTGGACATGAACATGCCTCCTTCTCGTAGATGGCTCTCACACGCGCAGACTCCGACTCACGCGAAACCTTCCCGCGATTTCTTCCTGTGTTTCCCACGGCGCAGATTTCGTTGGGCGTTGTGGGCTTCACGAGTCGCCCAGGCAAACCGACCGATAGGCTCCGCGGCGATGGGAGACCTCCACGAGGCCGAAGCCCGCGCGTTTGCCGGTGGACCTGAGCGCCACCGTACGAAGGCGGGAGAACAGGGCAAGCTGCCCGTGCGCGAGCGCGTGAGCCTGTTGTTGGATGAAGGCTCGTTCTCCGAGGAGGCGCTGCTGGCCAACTGGCAGGAGGATGGTCTTGGCGCCGACGGAGTGGTCACCGGGGTTGGCACGATCGACGGTCGGCCGGTTGCCATGATGGCCAACGACCCCACCGTCAAGGCCGGCTCGTGGGGCCCGAAGACGGTCGAGAAGATTCTGCGCATCCAGGAGCGAGCCGCCAGCCTGCGCATACCAATGATCTATCTCGTGGACTCGGCCGGCGCGCGCATCACCGAGCAGGTGCAGATGTTCCCGGGACGACGAGGTGCGGGACGAATCTTCTTCAACCAGGTGCGCATGTCCGGCGTGGTGCCGCAGGTGTGCGTGCTGTTCGGCCCGTCGGCTGCCGGGGGCGCCTACATCCCCGCCTTCTGCGACATCGTGATCATGCGCGACGGCAACGCTTCGATGTATTTGGGCTCGCCGCGCATGGCCCAGATGGTGATCGGCGAGGACGTCACGCTCGAGGAGATGGGCGGCGCACGCATGCACACCGGTGTCTCCGGCTGTGCGCATCAGCTGGTCAAGACCGACGAGGAGGGAATTGCGTTCGCGCGGCGCTACTTCTCCTACTTCCCGAATAATTGGGAAACCTACCCGCCAAGCAGTCGCCCCCGGCAAGCGAGGTGGTGCGCCAGGTGGGCTCCAGCGCGGAGCGCGGTTTCGGCGCCGAGGCAGCAGGCCCCGTGCCAGACGCGGCTCATGTGAGCGTTCCCTCGATCGAGGATTGATCCCCGCCGACGAGAACAAGCCATTCGACATGCTCCTGCTGATCGATGCCGTCGTCGACGAGGGCTCGCTGCTACAGGTCCACTCGCGCTGGGCCAAGGAGATCGTCGTCGGCTACGCACGCCTCGACGGGCATCCCGTCGGGATCGTGGCCAATCAGCCCAAGCACAAGGGTGGGGTGCTGTTCTCAGACTCGGCCGACAAGGCCGCGCGCTTCATCTGGGCCTGCAACGCGTTCAACATACCGCTGCTGTTCCTCGCCGACGTGCCCGGCTTCATGATCGGCACGCAGGTCGAGCGTCAGGGCATCATCCGCCACGGTGCCAAGATGATCAGCGCTGTCTCTGAAGCCACGGTCCCGAAGATCTCGGTGATCGTGCGCAAGGCCTACGGCGCTGGGCTCTATGCGATGGCCGGTCCAGCCTTCGACCCGGACTGCTGCATCGCGCTGCCAAGCGCCTCGATCGCGGTGATGGGGCCGCAGGCTGCCGTCAACGCCGTCTACTACAACCAGCTGCAGGCGATACCCGACGGTGCGGAGCGCGCCGCCAAGACCGAGGAGCTCAGGCGGGAGTACGCCGACGACATCGACCTACTGCACCTCGCTTCCGAGCTCGTCATCGACGCCGTTGTCGAGCCCGAGCGGCTGCGAGCCGACCTGATCCGGCGCTTCACTCACGCCGAGAGCAAGCGCCGCGAGTGGCCCGCCAAGCGCAACCCCGTGACACCCGTCTAGCATTCGCGCAATGGATGGGACCGACCTAGCGTTCGCCGGCATCGCCGGACAGGCCGAGTTGATCGCCGCCGGTGAGGTCTCCTCACGCGAGCTGGTCGAGCTCTACCTCAAGCGGATCGAGCGCTTCGACGGGCAGCTGAATGCCTTCCGGGTCGTGTTCGCCGAACGCGCATTGCTTGAAGCCGACCAGGCTGACGGGCGCCGACGGGCTGGCAGCCCACCCGCCCAGCGCCCCCTGCTGGGTGTGCCGATCGCCGTCAAGGACGACATCGATGTCGCCGGTGAGGTAACCGCGCTCGGCAGCAACGCCCATGGCGACGTCGCCGCGCCCGCGGATGCCGAGGTCGTGCGCAGGCTGCGCGAGGCCGGCGCGATCGTGATCGGTAAGACCAACGTGCCTGAGCTGTGCATCTGGCCGTTTACTGAGACGCCCACCTTTGGCGCGACGCGCAACCCTTGGGACTTGCAGCGTGCCCCAGGCGGTTCCAGCGGCGGCAGTGGGGCGGCGGTCGCCGCCGGTCTCGTCGGCGCCGCGCTCGGCTCCGACGGTGCCGGCTCGATCCGTATTCCCTCGGCCTGGTGCGGGTTGTTCGGGCTCAAGCCCCAGCGTGGGCGTGTCTCGATGGCGCCCAAAGCCGAGGCTTGGTTTGGCATGTCGGTCAACGGGGTGCTGAGCCGCTCGGTGATCGACACGGCGCTTTTCCACGATGTCGGCTCCGGCTCGGCTCCAGTGGACCGCGACCGTCCCGAGCCGCCTTCGGTCTCGTTTCTGTCCGCCGCGCGTACCCCGCCCGGAAAGCTGCGTATCGCCTTCTCGACCAAGATCCCGCCACTGGTCATCGCGCGCCTGGACAGCGATGCGCGCCGTGCTTTGGATGAGACGGTCGAGCTGCTGCGCTCACTTGGGCACGAGGTCAAAGAGCAGGACCCCGACTACGGCTTCGACACGATGCCGGCCGTGCTGATGCGCTACTTGCGTGGCATCCACGAGGAAGCCCAAGCTCGCCCCTACCCGGAGCGCCTGTCGCGTCGTACGCGCTCGATGTCGGCGCTTGGGGCGCTTGTGCCACCGATGCTGCTGGAGCGCTCTCGCGCCGCCGAGCAGACGCTCGCGGACAAGCTCAATCGAGTGTTGGCCGATCACGACGTACTGATCACGCCGACGACCGCTCAGCCGCCGCCGCGGATCGGCCAGTACGACGGGCGCGGGGTGCTGTGGACGCTGAATGCGGTGACAGCGCTTGTCCCTTACAACGCACCTTGGAATCTCACCGGCCAGCCGGCGGCTTCGGTGCCAGCTGGCTTTGGCTCAGACGGCCTGCCACGCGGCGTGCAGATCGTAGGGCGCCCCGGCGCCGAGACCACGCTGCTCTCGCTTGCCGGCCAGCTCGAGGCAGAGCGCCCCTGGGCACAGCACCGCCCCGACGCATTCGCGTGAGCGGCGCATCCGAGCCCGAGGGATCGGAGGTCGTTCCTGCCGACTCAGGCGAGCCTCTAGCGGCTGGGTGCATCGAGGCGGGCGGATTGGGCTTGCAGGCCGAGCTACTGGAGATCGCGGTCGGGCTCGCTCGTGATGCCGGCGCGCTACTGCTGGAGCGCTTCGAGGGGGGGCGTGAGCGGGCACTCGCCAGCAAGAGCACGCCAACCGACCTGGTCAGCGAGGCCGATCTCGCCTCCGAGCGACTGATCCGCGAGAGGCTCGCTCGGCTACGCCTCGCCGACGGAATCCTCGGCGAGGAGGGAGGAGGCACGCAGGGCACTAGTGGTCTCACCTGGGTTGTGGACCCGCTCGACGGCACTATCAATTTCCTCTTCTCGATTCCGCAGTGGTGCGTCAGCGTGGCCGTCGTGGATGAGCATGGCTCGCTTGTGGGGGCGATCTATGATCCATGTCGTGGCGAGCTGTTCGTCGCTACGCGCGATGGAGACCCGCTACTGAACGGTGCTCCGATCATGGCGTCCGATCGCACGCAGCTGTCAAGCGCGATGGTCGCTACTGGTTTTGCCTACGACGCTTCCGTGCGGGCCGCCCAAGCCGAGGTCTTTGCGCGCCTGGTGCCCCGTGTACGCGACATCCGCCGCTTTGGTTCCGCCGCGCTCGACTTGGCGTGGACGGCCTGCGGGCGCTACGACGCCTACTACGAGCGGACGGTCAAGCCTTGGGATATTGCCGCCGGGACGCTCATCTGCGAACGGGCCGGGCTCACTGTGCAGGAGCTATCGCAGCGGGACGGATTGCCGCGGGGTGTGCTCGTCGCCGTACCCGTGCTTGCGGGGGAGCTGTTAGAGCTCGTAAGGTAAGACCTATCGCCTAAGACGAGTTGCATGATGCTGTGCCGAAGCATCGGACACATCGCAGACGGATGTCGCAGGCCGGTCAGCATGGAACGAGCCCGGATCGATTGACGTGGGTACTTCGTGTTAGCCGGGGTTCGTGGCCGCGACGATCCAGACGGACCCGCGGCCGACGATGGAGCCGTCGGGCTTCTGCCAGGCGGCGTAGTGGTCCCTCAGGGCCTCGGCGATCTCGCCCCGACGGCTCTCCCCGTACTCGCCGTTCAGGCGGATCAGCTCGGCGCCGGGTCCGATCGCGAGCAGGGACTCGATCGCTTCGTCCATGTCCGCGCCCATGAAGTAATCGAAGTCGCGCTGATGAAGCTCGATCTCGTCGAACCCCGCGGCCTCGAGAATCCCGCGGGTGGTCTCGGGGTTACCGAGCGAGAATGGCCCTGGCCCGCAGGTGTCGGCCTCGTACTCTTCAGGGCGCGAGAGGAACCGCTCAACGACCTGCTCGGTCTCCGCCCACAACGGGCTATCGGCCTTGCGGCGCCAGCAGACCTTGGCGAGCCTGCCGCCGGGCTCCAGGGCGCCGCGGATCGCGCGCATGGCCGGAACCGGTGCTGCGAAGAACTGTGTCCCCATGCGCGAGAAGGCGTAGTCGTAGATCCGATCCCACTCAGCCGTCTGCGCGTCGGCCACTTCGAACTGGCGTTCTCGACACCCGCCCCGACAGCCTCGCGACGGGCGTCCTCTATGAACCGCGGAGAGGAATCAATGCCGAGCGCGAAGCCTCCCTGTCCGACGAGCCCAGCCAGCTGCTGAGTCGTCTCGCCGAAGCCGCAGCCGATGTCGATGCAGCGCCCACGCTCGGGCGGCGGAAAGAGCCTGAAGATCTCATCGGTGACCTCTGCCAGCGCGCCCACGAACACCTTGCGGTTCGACTTCCAGCGTTCATATAGGACCGTGTCCCACGCACGCACCGCCTCTTCGTTGGTCGCCGCCACCGCACCCGCGCGCTGTTGCGTCATCGCCCGATACTACAACTCAGCGTTCCCCTCGGCATGGCTGCGCAACTGTGCAAGGTTGTCAGAGGGTGCTCACTGAGGTACCCCGGAGTGCCGAGCCCGGGTATGGGGCGGCTTAGGATAGCGTCGAGATGGAGGTTCTTTGATGAGCCAGAGTTTTGATGTGATCGTCGTCGGGGCTCGGTGTGCGGGCTCGACGCTGGCGACCCTATTGGCTCGGGAGGGGCTGAGGGTGGGCGTGGTGGAGCGGGCGACATTCCCTCGCGACACGCTGTCGAGCCACCTATTCCAGGCGCCGGGGATCAATGTCCTCGGGCGCCTCGGAGTGCTCGATCGGGTACGAGACACGGGCGCGTCGTGTATCCGTGAGCTCGATTTCCGCCAGGATCAGTTCGCGAAGAAGACGTCGCATCCGATGCGGCCCGGGGACGCCGGCGGATTCATGTCTATACGGCGGTTTCACCTCGATCCGATCCTCGCCGATGCGGCAGCGACGGCGGGAGCCGAGGTGATGATGGCAACCAACGTGGTCGGTTTGGTGGATGACGGCCGCGTGAGCGGCGTGCGTGTGATGTCCGGTGGTACCGAGCGGGTGCTGTCGGCACGGCTGGTAGTGGGCGCGGACGGACGAAACTCGACGATCGCCAAGCTAACCGGGGCTCGCAAGTATCACGTCGTCCCCAGCGAGCGTTTTGCCTATTGGGGCTTCTTCGAGGGCGTGACCAATGGGTCCGAGCCGGAGGTTGTCTATCACCACTGGGATGGTCGAGTCGTGATTGCCTGCCCTTCCGATGGTGACCTCTACCAGGTGATTGTCGTGCCGGAAACTCGCTTCCAGCCTGAGTTCCGCGCCGATCTCGAGGGAGCATTCATAGATCACGCCCGCGCCTGCATGCCGGTCGCCCAAAAGCTGGAGGGTGGGCGGCGTGTAGGGAAGCTGCTCGGGATCGTGCGCTGGGAGAGCTTCTTCCGCGAGTCAGCAGGCCGCGGCTGGGCACTGGTCGGGGATGCCGGTCAGTTCAAGGACCCGACCGTCGGCCAGGGGATGGCTGATGCGTTCCGCCAGGCCGCGGCGCTGGCGCCCGCTATCGCGGGCGCGATCGAGAGCTCGAACGCCGAGGTCGATGCCGCCGTCGCAGCATGGGCTCGGTGGCGCGATCGCGACGCTTTCGAGCACCACTTCCTGGCCTCTGATTACGGCGCTGCGGGGAACATGCCAAAGGTGCTGTCGGAGATGATGAGAAGGTTCGACCGCCGCGGCAGACTCGACGAAATCATCGACATTTTCCAGCACCGGGCGATGCCTTCACGGGTCATAAGGCCCCCGCTGCTGCTCTCGGCGGCAGGGGCGATGATGATGAGGCCGGGATCTGACCGGCGCGAGGTCGTGAGCGAAGTTCGAGAGCTGGTGGCGAACGACATCAGCCGAAAGCGGCTGCGCCGCCACCCGGTGTATGTCGACCCCACCGCCCACGCCGACGCCGGGGAGACCGAGGTCCGGCAAGAGATCGCCGCGTGAGCTCGGTCAAGCGGCTCAGATGTTGGAGAGATCACACAAGCACTTCACGAGGCGCACTGTTGCTTGAGAAGGCTCAGGTGGCCTACCACCAGTCCATACCTACTGTTTGCCGTCTACTCAACCAAGCCCTCTTTGAGGGGCTTCTGATCCGCGATGAGGATGATCTCGAGGCAATCCGACCCCTAGGTCAGCGAGATTCGCCGCCTAGCCCGAGCCACCCAGGACTGCCAATCAGCCCGGAGGAACGGCCACGACCCCCGACGGGGGCCGTGGCTTTCCATAGGCAAATTCGATGCGGCGGGTGGGAATCGAACCCACACGCCCTTTCGGACAATGCCTTTTGAGAGCATCGCGTCTACCGTTCCGCCACCGCCGCAACGGATTCCAATAGTACGCTAGACCGGTCGCGCCAGCGCGTCACGCTCGGTGCGCGGGTCCAGCTGCTCCAGCTCGATGTTCCAGCCTTGCTGAAAGCCGCGCATCGCGAATGCGATCAGCAGGATCTGCACCGGAATGATCACGAGGGTGAGCACACCAAGTAGGCCGGCATTGAGGGTCGGTTGGGCGAAGCCGACTTTGTTGCGCGCGAACCAGCTTGGCGCGGCGACCAGCGCGAACACGAGCAGTATCAACGCGAGCGCGGCCGCCATCGGCAGCACACCGCGACTCCAGCGTGCGGCGAAGTAGGCCATCAGCAGGTAGACGATCGCCCAGGCCAGCAGGATCGGGATACCGCCTTCGAGCGTTCCCCAGCCGCCGATCGTGATGATCAGGATCAAAGCAGTGGAAACGAGCAGCAGTAGCACGACCGTTGCGCGCGTTGCCTGGGCCGCGGGCTTACCCCGGTTTGGGTGCGTGATGATCACGCCCGGCTCCCCACTTCTCTCCCCACTAGATGCCATTGCACATATGACCATACAATCTCAGGCGGTCCTCACGCAACTAAACCCGCGGGCGTGGTGGAATTGGTAGACACGCTGGCCTTAGGAGCCAGTGGGCTTATGCCCTTGGGGGTTCGAGTCCCTCCGCCCGCACCTCCGCCCGCACCATTTGATCGACGTGGAACCAAGGCCCCTGAAGAAGGGAGGTCTTGGCCGTCTCGGGGGCCTGTGGTGCAGACGGGAGTATTTGAGCCGCTCAGGCGGTGGATATGCCCGATAAGGGGTGCTTCCTTCGCCTTAGAGAATGTCCGCTCGGACTAGTAGCCGCAAAAGATCGCCCTGGTTCATCAGGCGGCGTAGCTCCGGATCGGCTTCGAGATAGGTCGCATGGCAGCCCTGGATGATCGCCAGCGCCTCGTCGAGAGCCGTCTCGGCCTCCTCGGTTTGAGGTGATCCAGCGGCGTGCTTGGGTGCGCTCGGCCTCGATGCGCTGCTGCTCGACTTGCAATACATCTTCATCCACACCATCGCGGTAGAACAGTTGGACCATCGCGGTAGAACAGTTGGAGTAACTTCTGCTGCTCATTCTGGAGGTCACGCAGCCAACGGTTGTGCTTCTCGGTTTGCTTGCGGGCGATCTCTAGCCGCATCCCGACCTGCTCCTTGAGCTGCGACGGACATCCTCGGAGTCGGCTGGCGTCAGTCAATCGAGCGGTAGTAGCGCTCAATGGCTTGTTCGACCACGTCAACCGGCAGATGTCCCGCGCCACAACTCGGGCGACGGGCCTGGTAGCTCAGACAACTGAAGTACTCATATACCCCGCCGTTACCACGATGACGACCGTAGACCATGGCTACAGAAGATCGAGCTCTTGACGTGGTGAGCGTGCTTCTTTGTGCGATCCCCTGATAATCGATGAGCCTCCAGTGTCCGTTGGACCTTCTCGAAGATCGCCGGGTCGATGATCGCCTCATGACGGCCTTCCGGGAGTGTCCGATTAACGGTGGAAGTGGATTGGCGGGTCGTGTCTTTGTCGGGAGGGTAAGCAATCCCGCCTCCTCCAGCGTGTCGCGTGCGTCGTAATCGAGTGCTCTCCGATCCCGAAGTGATGTCTCGCGGACGATGGGGTACTCTCTGGAAATTGTCTATGACCTGGATGAGTCAAGCTATCGGACTGCTGTGGAGTGAGCCTCGTGGCTGGGTCTAGTGGTGCCTCGCCGAAGGGCTGGATGGAGGGCGCTTCGACGTCGTTTCGGGGTGCGCTGCTTGGTCTGGTTCTTGAGCGTCCCGGCCATACCTATGATCTGGCGAATCGGCTTGGTGAGCGTTTGGGCAGATCGTGGTCTGTAGACACGAAAGACATCTACAGGCTGCTGCGGAACTTGGAGGAAGAGGAGTTGTTGCTTGCGCGGCCGGAGCAGCGATCTGGCCGCCGACAGCCGCTCATGGTCTACCACCCGACCGATTCAACGGCGGGGGGACTTGCGAACTGGATGGCGACGCTTCTGCCGAAGGAGCCGATGCGGGTCGGTATCCGCGCCAAGGTCGCCGTAGCCCGCGAAGAGGACGCCCGTTCCCTGCTGATGGCGCTGAGGGAGTATGAGCGCGAGTGCCTGAAGCTCTTGAAGCTCACGTCGGTTACGGCAAAAGTGCCGTCGTGGAGGGGTTTGGTCGCTGACTGCACCCGCGAGGCGGTCGATACTCAGCTACGCAGCGAAATCGAATGGGCTCGGCGGACGCGGCGCCGGATCGATGAACATCTCGCTTCGCGCAGGACGGGAGGATGAGCCTTGCCGTTGCCGCTGCTGTCGTTTGATCGTGTGAGCAAGCGCTACCGCGACGGGTACCGCGAGATCACTGTTCTCGAGGACGCTTCGTTTGATCTCGATCAGGGTGCGTTCATTGGCGTGTGGGGATCGCGTCGGGCTGGTAAGTCAACGCTGCTGAGGTTGATGGCAGGCGTCGAGACACCGGACACGGGTGTCGTGCGCTTCGACGGGCGAGACCTGAGCGCGATGACGCAGGTGGAGCGCGAACGGTTGTTGCGTGGTGAGATCGCGCTGATGGCTACCGACGATTGGCAGTCGAGACTGAAGGAGACGGTGGTGGACTATGTGGCGTTGTCGATTGGCAGTAACGCTATGCCCATCTCCGAGGCACGACGACTGGCCAGGCGGGCGCTCGACCGCGTTGGTATCACAGCCTACGCCGATGAGTTGACGCGGTCGTTGTCGCTAGCTGAGCGCACAAGGGTGATGCTGGCCCGTGCGTTGGTGCGCGAGCCACGCCTGTTGCTCGTGGACGAGCCGGCTCTGGTGCCGAGCCTGATGGAGCGGGATGCGCTTTATGAGCTGCTGCGTGAGGTGGGCAAGGCCAGCGGTGCAACGTTGGTCGTCGCCTCGGAAGAGATGGCACCGCTGCATGGCGCGGAGGTTGTGATGTCGATTGGAGACGGTGAGCTGTGCTCGACCGACGAGAGGGGCCAGGTCATCGGCTTCCCTGGTGGGGCGCCCACGGTGCCGCGTGAGCCGTGACCACCCTGGAGCTGCGTGGGGTCGTAAAGCACTACCCCAGCGGCAAGGAGACCGTTCGCGCGGTGGATGGCGTCTCCTTGACCATCGCAGGGGGGGAGTTTGTGGCGCTGTTTGGGCCGAGCGGTTCAGGCAAGACAACGCTGCTCATGCTCGCTGTCGGGTTGCTCGCGCCCGATAGCGGTCACGTCTACTTCGAAGGGCGGGATATCGGAGGTCTGTCCGAGCGAGACAGCGCGCGCTACCGTCGCCAGGACGTGGGTTTCATCTTCCAGTCGTTTCATTTGGCTGGGGGTGCCTCGGCGCTGGATAACGTCACCACAAAGTTGACAGGTGATGCTATGACGTTGCGGGAGGCTCGGCGGCGCGCCCGGCCGTGGTTGGATCGTGTGGGGCTTGCCGAACGTGCCGATCACAGACCCGGCGAGTTGTCGATGGGCGAGCGTCAGCGTGTGGCGATTGCTCGGGCGCTTGCGAATCAGCCGAGGTTGTTGCTTGCCGACGAGCCGACCGGCAATCTTGATTCGCGGCGCACACGCGAGATTCTGGCGCTGCTTCGGGATCTCTGTCACGAGCGGCAGATCCCCGGACTGCTCGTAACCCACGACAGTGAGGCGATTGCCTTCGCTGATCGGGTTCATACCCTGCGGGATGGTCAGCTCTATGACGGTGTTGATGCAGAGCTCAGGACGGCAATGCTATGAGCTGGCCTCTGTCCATCTTCGGGCTTAGACCGAGCATGTTGTTTCACTTGTACGGTAGGCGGCTGCGGTTCCATACCGTGCAAGAGCTGTTGGCCGGGTGCGGCATCGCCGTGGGCGTCGCCTTGATTTTGGGGGTAATGCTCGCCAACGCGAGTCTGCTCGGCTCCACAGAACGGACAATCAGCGGGGTGATTGGCTTAGCCACCCTGGAGCTTACGGCGCGCTCGAATAAAGGATTTTCAAGAGATGTCGCGGAACGGGTCGAACATCTACGAGGTGTTCAGGTCGCCGCACCGATATTGCAGGAGAACGCTGCAATCGTCGGCCCGAAGGGACGCCTGTCGGTTCAGATTGTTGGCGCAACCCCGAAGCTGTTGTTACTCAACGGTACCGCTACGCAGAACCTGGGCGTAGCACCCTCGGCACTCGGCCAAGGCATCGGACTCCCGACCGGTGTCGCCAAAGCCGTCGGCGCCCACGCGGGTGAGGAAGTGACGGTACTTTCTGCCGGGAAGTCTCACCAGGGTATGGTTAGCGCCGTACTTGGACCCAACGCGGTCGGTTCGGCAACCGAAAGCCCGCTCGTCGTGACACTGTTGGGAGTGGCTCAGGAACTCGCCAGTCGTCCCGTCAGCGTCACAGAGGTGCTGGTCAAGCCGAATAGTGGAGACCAGGCAATCGTCAAGCGCGAGTTGCAAGGTGTGGCAGCTGGGCATTTGAACGTGGTGCCAGCCAACAACGAATTGACTCTGTTGCAGGCAATCGCCAAACCGAGTAACCAAGCGACGATTATGTTCGCTTTGATTGGCGCGATGGTCGGCTTTCTCTTCACGTTCAACGCGATCCTGCTGACGGTAGCCGAGCGGCGGCGCTACGTCGCTGATCTGCGGATGCAGGGGTATGACTGGCGACAGGTGCTTGTGATCCTCGGGTTTGAGGCACTGATGCTCGGCATCGTCGCGTCGGTGGCCGGTGTGCTGTTGGGGTACGTGCTCGCACGGACGTTGTTTCATCAGGTGCCGGTGTATTTGTCGTTTGCTTTCCCTGCGGGGGATAAACAGATCGCGGAAGTGTCAACCTTTGCGTTGGCGATTGGTTGTGGCGTGCTAGCAACGATGCTGGCATCGCTATTGCCGGTTTTTGATCTGCGCTCACATCGCTCGCGTGACGCCGTGCTGCGACAAGCTGGCGACGGTGGCAAGGAGATCAACAACCTCACTGCGGTCAGGCTAGGAGTGTGTGCTGTGGCACTCGCCGTGATTGCCACGGTCGCAGCGTTACTTGCTCCTCACGTCACGGTAGCGAGCGGTGTGGTGCTGGCGCTGGCGACTGTCTGCTTCATCCCGTGGATGTTCATCGCCGTAGCCCACACGCTAGGGTGGATGAGCGAGCGGATCGTGAGCAGCGCTTTGGTGCTCGCTGCGCGGGAGCTGCGGGTGGTCAACCTGCCGATGGTTGCACTAGCCGGTGTTGGCGCGCTTGCCATTTACGGCAGCGTGGCAGTTGGCGGAGCCAGGCACGATCTTCTGAGTGGCCTCAACACCAACTTTCACGAATACCTCAACACCGCCGATCTGTGGGTTACAACCGGAGGCAATGACCTGACGACCAACAGCTTTCAGCCAGGCGCATTGCAAACCAGGATGGCGCACGCACCCGGCGTGGCCTCGGTTCGCAGCTACCAGGGCGAGCTGATGGATATCGGCAAGCGGCGCCTTTGGGTGATCGCACGCTCGCCTGGCGATGCGACGATCATCCCGCCAAGCCAGCTACAGAGCGGCAACCTTGCGCTGGCCGACCGACTGCTACGTCAGTCGGGGTGGATAGCCGTCTCAAACGCCTTCGCCCAGGAACATCACCTCCGGGTCGGGAGCAGGTATCAGCTACAAACACCATCCGGCCCACAGAGCTTTCGGATCGCGGCGACGCTCACCAATATGGGTTGGCCATCCGGTGCCATCGTGCTCAACACGCAGGACTACAGTCGTGACTGGCAGACCATCGAACCGTCGGCGCTCGAAGTGCTTTTGAAGCCTGGCATCAGCGAACTAGCTGGTAAGCGCGCCATCGAAAGCGTCATCGCCGGTCATCCGGGCCTGACAGTACAGACGAGAAGGCAGCGCGAAGTGCTGTACCAGTCCAACTCTAGGGAAGCCGTAGCCGCGCTTGGCGAGATTTCTACCCTGCTCCTGATTGCCGCAGGGTTGGCAGTCGCGGTGGCGTTGATCGCCTCAATCTGGCAGCGTAGACCGGAACTGGCCTCTCTGAAGATTCAGGGCTATGACCGCTATCAGTTGTGGCGAGCGCTGCTGCTTGAGAGTGCGATCGTGCTCGGCTTCGGCTGCGCAACAGGCGCGATCTTCGGTATGTACGGCCACGCCTTGGCTAGTCGGTGGCTGACGATTAGCACCGGCTCACCGGCACCGTTTACGCTCAGCGTGCTCCAGGTGGTGCTCGACCTCGGGCTCGTGGCGGGGATTGGCCTGATTGTCATCGCACTTCCAGGGTTTGTGGCTGCGAGAGTCTCGCCGCTACTTGCTCTGCAAGAGTGACGCTCGTCGTGAGAGCCGGCGCGCGATGTGCCTTGCGTAAATGCCTTCGCGGCCTACCGAGAAGGGCTCGACGCCGCATTTGCCACAGCCGCGACGCGCTACTGGATGAGCGCTTTCCCAATCGCTCACCGCCAGATAAAAAATTGGAAGAGACAAGCCCGCGCTATTCCAGACCCGACTCTCAGAACCATCGCACTGACAGCCCTGCAAGCCGAGCGGGGCAACCTAGAGGGCGCGGCAGCATTCGGCGCCTTCGTGTCACACCCACACCGCCAGAACGTCATTGCAGCGGCGGTCGCCTTCCAGGTGGCTTACGACTACGCTGACGCTATTGCCGAGCAGTCGGTGGGTGCCATCGATGTCGATGTGCGTCAGTTGCACGAGGCGCTTCTGGTAGCCGTCACACCAGATGACTCTCAACCGAGGTATTACGCTGAGTCGCTGGTAGACAATGGTTATTTGTCTCGCCTCGTGGCGTGCTGTCAGATGGCGCTCACCCGACTACCTTCAGTTTCGGTCGTGTTGCCATATACGCAACTAGCGGTCAACCGCATTGTTGACTATCAGGATCACAATCATGGCGAACATCACAAATTTGTGCGGTGGGCAGAGCGTCTGAGACCAAATGCCGGTGACGACCTCCGTTGGTGGGAGACCGGGGCGGCGGCTGGTTCCTCACTGCTCGTCTTTGCCCTCATGGCAGCCGCTGCCAACTCTAATGTCATGGGTATTCGTGCCGAAGCTCTGGCCGACGCCTACTTCCCTTGGATCGGTGCGCTTCATACCCTGCTCGACAGCGCTATCGATCTCGAAGAGGACCGGGCCACGGGCCAGCACAACCTCATACTCCACTACGCCTCGTGGGACGAAACAATTGACCGGCTGCGAGACCTAGCCGATCAGGCCGTAGCGAGGGCTCGTCAGCTACCAGACAGCGACCAGCACTTGCTAATCGTCGCAGCCCTAGTCGGCTTCTATCTTTCGGCTCCCCAAACCAGCGAGCCACGACTGGCAGCGCTGCGAGAGGCGATCCTATCGGCTGCGGGCCGCCGGGCGGCGCTGGCTATGGCGGTGCAGCAGGCCAATCGCACCGTGCATAGTTGGACTACTTTGGTTCAGTCGCCCAAGTAGTCAAAAGTTGAATATTCCGCGCTGGACTTGTAGACGGTCGAAGTCGCCGCCAAAGTCTCGGGCCACCTATGCCGATCCGAGCGGACATCCGACCAACATGAGTCCCAGATGCGACGACATCACCCTATCTGACTTCGACCGTGGCGACCAACCGCGAATCGTCGCCGAGCCGTCAGCCCGCTACTCGCATTCGCTAGAAGTGGCGCTCGCGATGCTGGAATGCTTCATCGCCGACCGCCCCACACTGGGGATCTTCGAGATGGCAGACCTGCTCAATGTCAGCCGTTCGACAACTCACCGATACGCCATAACCCATCTAGAGCTTGGGAATCTCGAGCAAGACGGAAAACGAAGATACTGCCTGGCCGATCGCGCTGCTGACCCCGGAACCAAACTTATTGAGACAATCAACGGTGCGCTTAAAGCCCGTGATGTACTAGAAGGGCTGCGAAATGAGACCGGCCATACCGTGAGCCTGGGAGTGCTTCATGATGCTCGCGCGGTACTTATCGAACGCCTGCATGGACACAGGCGGGGCCAGTACCAAGCCGATCACGACCTCCGCGTCGGTGCCAACGTGCCCCTGTACTGCACGGCGCTCGGCAAGGCGCTACTTACAGGTCTCGCAGACGACCAACGAAATGAGCTATTGGAGCGCCTCAAGCTCACCCGCCACGGACCCAATACGATCACTAGCAAGAAGCGATTTATAGAGGCAATCGAGCAGATCGACTCGAATCATGCTGTCGTCAGCGACGAAGAACTGTTTAGTGGCTCCCGGACCATCGCCGCACTTGTACCCCGTACGCTGCGCTACGGCTACACGGTGGCCATAGATGTGACAGTGCCGTCAACAGCCTTCACTATTGAGCAGCTAGTTAGGCAGATAGGCCCACTTGTTGAGGCCGCCGCAGACAGCATCGTTCACTAGCGCCGCATGGAACTCACCGCCCGAATGAGTAACACCGACAGCAGTAGCGAGTGGCGCAAGCGACTGGTCGATGCGGCTGACCTCGCGCCGCTGCCGCGCGAGGTGCTACTGGAACGCCGCGCCGTCATACTCGCGAACCGACGAGCGCGCAAAGCGGCGAAACCTGCCTACATCAACACCGATGCATCGTGGCGCCACGGCGTCGCCGGTATTGCCTACGACAGTGGCGCACTCGACCAGCGGATCGAGATGGTGCGCTGCGAAGACAACCATGCGGCCGAGTATCTCGCACTGTTCATGGCAATGAGTGACGCCGAGAACGCCCTAGCTGGACCCGTCGCTTTCCGCACCGATTCAACCACCGTCGTAAATCTCAGACCGGGACGCGACGGGCAATACGCCAGACTCCACAAGCTGATTGCACGGTTACTGGCGCATCACCCTGAGTGGACACTAGTGCTCGTAGAGGGATATCGGAACCGAGTTGCCGATTCCCTTTCAAGGCGCCCATTTGATAGGCGTCCTGGCGCGACCAAGAAGCGCAAATTGGAGCGCCCAAAGAAGAAAGGCGCAGATCAGGGGCGCCGTTAGGTCCATACGTTTTCTATTACTCAGCGTATCGCTTGAGAGAAATGTTGCTGCCAGAATATATGTCAATAGAATGATTATTTCACAGTTGAATGACATTGTTTCTATGCTAGTGTTGGCGATGCTCATTCTTCGGCTCTCACCCGGCCGACCGAGGGTTTGGTTGGCCCGGCGCCGGGGCTCGTCTTGTTAGTCCGGGGGGCGGCTCCGGCGTCGCGGTTTTGATTACATAAGGACCGGTGGTGCAGCGATCAACGGCATCCGAGGTAGCTGTTTCTAGCTCGACAGCGAAGCCTCAGCAGCCGCCATCGCTTCGGATGGCGAGTCGTGTGTACTGTGCTCGTGCCCTTTGCCCGTGACTTCGTGCTTGATGCCATCCGGCTCGTTCATGTAGGGCTTCCGCACAGTGATGTGCCGTGGCTTGCCCTGCTCGTCTTCGTAAGCCCAATTGTTCGTGCCTGGGACACCGGCTCCACCGGCATATAATCTCACTATATAAGTGAGGGAATGCCCCATGACTGGCGAAGATGACCCTGCAGCGGTGCTGATCAACCCTATTTACGCCATCTCGATCAATTCCGATCTAACGAGCAAACACGAGCCCATCGTCACCAAAGAGCGCTGGATCAAGGCCAATCTACATCTCATTGATGTGAGCCGGACCGGTTTTGGCGGAGACTGGGATCTACCCCTAGTTTCGTGGAGTCGGTGATCTGACCCCGCAAAAATGGAGTTGGGATACTGGAATCCTCCGGTGTTTAGCGAGGAGGAAGCATGCCCAGTAGGTATCCAGTTGAGGTGCGGAAGCAGGTCGTGGAGCTCGCTCGTTCCGGTACGCGGGTTGCGCAGCTCGCAGAGACGTTCGGGATGAGCGAGGCCGTGATCTATGGCTGGCTGAAGCAGGAGCGTCTCGACCATGGTGAGACGCCGGGGTTGAGCACCGAGAGGCAGATAGCTGGCGGCCGCGAAGAGACGGATTCGCCACTGGAGACTGAACTGGCAGTCTCCAGAAGGTCAACGAGGTGTTCCTCGAGCAGAACTTGCCCCCAAAGCCTCTTCCCGGTGATCAGTTCCCTGGCCGGGCAGGGTTTCGATGTCGAGCGGGCGTGTCTGATGCTCGGCGTGTCCGTCTCTGGCTACTACGACTGGAAGCTGCGTCCGCCATCCGCGCGCGTGCACTCAGACACGCCTGGCTCGCCGGTGAAATCGCGCAGGTCCACAAGGATTCGGGTGGCACCTATGGAACGCTGCGCGCGTCACTGCCGAGCTCAGGTATGGCCGCGGGATCCACGTCGGCAAGGAACAGGTGCGCATCTGCTGGTGAAACCCTAGGGATATACGGGCTACCGAAACGTCGGCTTCCAAGAGGCGCGCGAGGGTCGGGAAGGCCAGCTCCCTGGATCTAGTGCGCAGACGTTTCAGTGCCGAGGACCCTGACCGGCTGTGGATGACCGACATCGCCGAGCACCCGACCAGAGAGGGCAAGATCTATTGTTGCGCGGTGATCGACGCGTTCTCTTGCATGGTCGTTGGCTGGTCGATCGACAGCCGCCAGACCGGGCTCTTGGTCGCTAACGCGCTCGGCATGGCGTTGAACCGCCGAGCGCCGAAAGGGGGAGGAATCATTCACACTCCGACCAGGGCGTAGGCTGGAACTCGTCGAGCTGGCGTTGCAGCTGCGCGATGCTTGCGGCGGGTGCTCTGGCGCGTAGCCAGCGCTTGAGGGTCTGGTGGAGGCGCTCGGTCTTGCCCTGTGTCTGGGGATGGCCGGGGGAGCCATTCTTCTGCCGGACACCGAGGATCGGGAGCAGGTACTCGAACGCGTTGCGCGCCCGCCGGTGAACCGGGAGGTGTAGACGCGCTCCCGTTATCCGTGAGTGTGCTCGCCGGCGGGCCGTATTCCTCGACCGGCTCTAGGAAAACGCTCACCACAACATCGCCGGTCACCGGCCTATGAGCGCTGCAGGAAAGCAGGAGGCGGCTGTGGTCATCGAGCCAGTTGAGGATCTCCACGTCGGTTTCGCAAGCCAACCGCCAGTGGATGAAGTCCGACTGCCACATCTCGTTGGGTTGGGCGGCCTGGAAACGGATGTAGGAGTTGCGCGGGCGCTTGCGGGGCTCCGGGACGATCAGCCCGGCGCGTCATGCAGAATCCGCCGGATCGTCGAGGTCGACAGGACCCGAAGCTGCTCCTGCTCGAGATGCCAGCGGATCGTCTCTCTGGGCCAGCATCGAGACCGTCGGCGGTCAGTCGCAATCGCAGCTCAAGCACTCTCTGGCGGACCTCTGGAGGGGTCGCTCTGGAGGACCCCTTCGGCCGTCGCGAACGCGGCTCGACAGCGTCCAGGCCACCAGCCCGATAGCGAGCCAGAAGACGGTGTAGGTGCCGGCGGGAGAACCCGTACTTGGCAGCAGCAGTGACGGACAGCTGGTCGGAGACGACCTGGAGAACAGCAACACGGGCTCTAGACATGCCCGCCAAGGTCACCTACGCGCCCCGGTGGCGGCGCGCCCAGCACCAGCAAAGACACTCAGCCCAGGGTGTGACCTATGTCCCAACTCATCAGAGACCCATCACCTGGAACATATATCCTGAACCCACACACCCCTTCCGTTTTTGTGATGTTTTGGCTTAGTTGCAGGAGAAGGTGCCGCTTGATCGGCTTGATCGTAGATTCTCTACGGCGTCAACGAACGTCAACAAGCGGCAGCTTTCGAGAGGCTTCGTTCCCCCAGCCGTTCCCCCGACGAGAATTGCTGGGGTCCTATAGGAGCACCCAACGGTTGCTTGTATAGCTCGGGGCGACTGCGGTGACTTTCAAACCGCAGGCCGCGGGTTCGATTCCGCCGGGCGCATTTTCGGAATCCGGCATGAATAGACGTGATCCGGCGTTTTCGGCAGGAGCCAAAGGCTCCCGGTGCGGCAGGGTGGTAACGGAAGTGGTACTCGGCGTCTGCCGCTGGCGGCCGCCGTGCCTATGGCTGCGACGTCTCGATGTGCGGTTGACGAGACTGCCCGCGCGTGCTCGCGGCCTTGGGCAGCGCCTCAACGGTTTGGGCCAGCGTTCAAGCCGCCTGCACTCCAGCTTGACCTCTTGGCTGGGTGAGCTGTTTCGCGTAGAGCCTTGCCGTCTATCCAGAGCACGCCGCTGACGCGTCGCTCGTTTCAAGCCTCTACCTCCACCCACCCCGGCGAGCTGTATTTGGCTGCTGCCGGTGAGTTGTTGCAGGATGTTCACGCGGGCATCCGGGATCGGCTGGACGGTCCCGTCGAGCAGTCGGCTTGAGAGGCGAAACGAGCTGTGAGAGTAGGGGGCGGGAGATGTTGGATGGGCTGATCGGTGAGAGCACAGCGCCAGTACCGGCGGGCAGTGGGTCGGCGGCGGCTGAGACGGCCAGAATGTCGGCGAACAAGACGGCGACGATCGCGGCGAGCAGGACATTGACCAGCGCGGGGTGGGGTGTCGAGGGGCGCATCTGTAGCGACTCCTTGTGGTTCGGATCCGGGCCAGAATTGGCCCGCTTACCGGTATGTCGCTGACAGGCGTGATATGACCCCAATTTCAGGAGGGTCTTTACGGCTCGAAGGGAGTGCCGCCCCGCTGTTTGACTACTGGCGCGTTCGTCGGACGGGGTGCGGGCGGGGTGGCCGTGATGCGGGCCGTTTGCGTGGCACGGTATGCCCCACCGGAGTGGTCGGCTTGACCATGGTCGAGCGGACAGCAGTCGAGCGTCGAGGGGTGTGGTGGTGAGTTGGCTGCCTGCTGGTGGCCGCCCCAACGGCCCCGGCGGCCAATAGGACTATGCCGGCGATCCCGGCTGCGAGCTTCGCGCTGGCGCTTGTGCTCGCGACGACCTCCAATGCCCGCTCGCGTACCCCGGCCTGTGGTGTCGAGAACCGTTGGAAGAAGCGGGCGACCCGATAAGCCACTGTTTGCAACTGGTCGAGCAGCGAGGTATGCGAGTCGGCATAGACGGGCAACGGCAGCACCGAGAGCACGCGCGCGTCAAACGCTGCGCGCAGACTCACGGCGTCGGTCTTATGTCGGATCTGGCAGGCGTGACAGTGTGCAGGTGCGCGAACGCCTGGCCGACTGCCTGTTCGCTGTTCTCTTTGCCTGCGAGCAGCGAGCCGATCGTTTGCGAGCGGTACCCGCAGAGCCTGCCGGTTTCATAGAGCGTGAGGAAGCGGCTACGCTTGTGCTCGCACGTACGCGTGAGAGTACGGGCCTCCGTCTCGGGCAAGCCGAGCGCGGTAGCGATAGCTCGCCAGGATCGTCCGTCCGCGACGAGCGTGAACACTCGGCGCTCCAGGTCGGTGAACTCGCCGACGATCGCGTCGTCCTCGTGCGCAAACAAAGCCCGTTCAGGTTCCTCCCGCCAAGCGCGATCCTGGCCCGCGGCCTCCATGGCCGAGGCGGCGTGCTCGAGTGCCCTCTCGTGGACCTATCCAATTTTTTTTCGAGGCGGGCCAACGAGCGACCGATCGACCTCAGACCAAGCTAGCCAAGCTCACGCTTGCTACTCGGCATTTGGACGAACGGACGAGCGTCGAGGACTCTCGCAGACCGGGTGCCCTACGTTCGAAAGGTTCTTGCATGGGGCGTGCCGGCTCAAAAAAGCGGCGTCTGTCGCACTACCAGACTCACTCCGTTTTATCTAACCGAACATGCGTCACGACTATCCAAATTCATTCGATCTACTTGCATTTCGGTCGGCGGATGGTGTACTGTGCCGCGCACTTCAGCGAGAGGCGTAGGGCCTGGAGGTTGCTGGGGCTCAACTGAAATAGGGAGGGACGAGGTATGCGGGTCGCGTTGCGGTCGTTGCTGGTCTGCGTCTTGGGGGTTGTGCTGGGAGGTTCCTTGCTAGTGCCCTGTGTCTCGATCGCGGGGTTGGCTGGTGGGAAGGCCTCGTCGGATGCCGCAGTGGCGGATAGTCCACTGGTTGTGCCGGATGCGGAATGGCTATTTGGCGTGGTACAGCAGGAGGCTGCGGTGGAAGCGCGGCGGGACAGTCCTGGAGCATTCGCTGACCGTTTGGTGTCGCGCACGGAGTTTGAGCATCTTGGGGCGGCTGGTGCAGCACGTGTCGCTCGCGACGTGTTTCCCGCGTTGATCGAGAAGCATGATGGTGGGCTGCCTACGCTTCCTGCAGGCGAGAATTCCGGCGGTTCAGCGCCGAGAATGTTGCGCAAATCTCCCTGCCAGATCACGAGCGTGGGGTCATTGAATCGATCGAGCCGATGGCGACTCCTACCGCTTCCGGGCGGTTTCGACCGATCAACCTTGCGCTCAAGCATGAGGGCGTCTCCTTTGTGCCGACGGCTTCGCAGGTGGCTGTCCAGATCTCCAGGCATCTTGGAGGAGGTGTACGTGCTCCCGGGAGTGGTGTCTCGCTGACCCCGGTTGCGGGTAACGGCGAAGCGCTGCACGGGTCGGAAGGCTCGGTTGACGGCGCGGGTGTGCTGTATGCCAATGCGCAGACCGACACTGACGCCCTCGCCAAGCCGACGAGTCGCGGGTTTGAGTTGAGCGCGATCCTGCGCTCGGGGGCGAGCCCACATAAACTTGACTACCGGCTCGGGCTTCCGAGCGGCGCAAGCCTTTCTGCAGCACCAGCAGCATGGTCCGGTCCAAGTGGTCAAGGAAGGCGTGATGATCGGGATGGTGCTGCCACCTACGGCAGTCGATGCGGCTGGCACGCCTGTGCCAGTCACGATGGCAGTCAGTGGAGATCTGTTGATTGTAAACGTGCAAGATGCCTCAAATAGATACCAGTATCCGCTCCAGGTCGATCCGGAATACGTCACGGAAAAGGACCGCAGCCTCACCGGTGGTGTTTGGCCTGTCGAACATCCCAAAGAAGGGGAAACAAACTGGGTTCCTATATTTTCGTCTGCGTTTAGCCTAGAACATACGTACAAAAAACAGTATCGACTTGGCGGCAACCCTGAATGGTATGAACAATCGTGGTACATCGAACCTAACCAGGCATACAACGCCAACGAAGCTGCCGGTCTGCGGTATCGGACGGAGGGGGAATCCACGATCTACAACCTCGAAATGGATGTGGTGGGCGAAAACGAACCGAGTCAGACCGCGACGGCGGTCGAATACCGCTACAACAAGCACGAAGAAAAAGGAGAAGAAGAAGGACAAGACAATCACGTCACCCTGTCTGAAGGTATCCACCAGACTCGCTATGAAGACAAGCCGTTGTCGATGACGTCGGGATATTTCAGCAATCCATTGGAAACGCCACGTAACAACGACGTGCGGCTCATGGATTACACCACAAAGCATGAAAGCCAGCACGGATTCTGGACGGAGATCTCTGACACCCAGGTCTATGTGGCCCAGGAAGAATCGAAGCATCCTGAAGTGGAATCGACATCCGTGTGTTCGCAGTGCGGGTTCAATAAATCGAGCCCAACGATCGCAGAAGCGGGGGGACGGACAAATGCCTTGTACGGGCCCGGAATCTGGCTGAGTCCTTATCAAGGCGCATTCGAAGCAACCGCGCATGATCCAGGCATCGGGGTCAGCTTCGCTGGATTCACGGGCACGATCGGATATAACCCGCGCTGGATTCGTAACGAACTACATAAGTGTCTTGGTATCCAGTGCCCGGAGACCTACAGTGACTGGATTGCGTACAACGCAAGTATGCCGAACGGGGTCGACGGAGTCGAGTTCTTCGCGGCGGACGCTGCGGAAATGATCGACACGACTAGCACGACCGTCAAGGTAGACGCTTCAAAACCTTATAACCTTGGTTTCACTGGAATGCCTGAAGTGGGTGCGGAAATCAGTGCTGTCCCACGCAAACTGACGGTGCATGCGACAGACGGGAAAAAACCAACGCCGAGCTCGGGGATCAGGTCTGTCTCTGTGTTGATCGACGGAGGTACTCCGACGGAATTGTCGGGCGCGAGCTGCCCGGAAGGGGAATGTACGGTAAGCGGCGAATACACGCTTAATGCCGAAAACCTCTCCGAAGGGGTCCACAGGCTTGTCGTCTCCGCCGTGAGTAACTCGGGTGAGCCTGAAGCAAAGGAATTCTTGTTCGACGTGCGTCACGCGACACCCGTGTCTGTGGGCCCAGCGTCGGTGGATCCGACGACTGGACAGCTCACGCTCACTGCAAACGACGTATCGCTCGGTGGCGCTAGTGGTGTATCGCGCTCATATCAGTCGCGTAACATCACTTCCGGGGAAAACGGGCCACTTGGACCGCAGTGGGCGATGAGCGTGGGCGGTGGAGAGAACCTCATCGTCCTGCCAACCGGCAGCGTCTCTGTAGTCTCCGACAACGGGGGACGGACTACATACTCGTTGAACAGCAAAGGTGAATTCGAATCGCCAAAGGGTGATGAAAACCTCAAGATAGAAGACAAGTCCACCGAACACAAGTACATATTGAAGGACGAAAAGGCGGGCACGGAAACAGTCTTCGAACAGCCGGTAGGAACGGAAAACACGCCTCCGCAGGATGCTAATCAGTTCGGGGCGGAATCCTCGGTTCTGGATCGACCGGTCAGCGAGGCCATCGACTCGAGCGGAAACATATGGGTCACCGACTGGGTGAATAACCGTATCGTAAAGTTCTCACCGACGGGAACCGTTCTTGCCGCCTACGGTACCTATGGCTATGAAGCGGGCGAGATGATCAGACCGTGGGGTATCGCGATCAACCAGAGCACCGGGAACGTATATGTCACCGACTACGGCAACAACCGCATTGACGAGTTTTCGTCCTACGGCGGGTTTATCAAGGCAATAGGCTGGGGCGTAAGCAACGGCGCCGCTGAATACGAGACTTGTACCAGCACCTGCCAGGCGGGAATAGCCGGCTCTGGCAATGGACAGTTCAATGCCCTCGAGGGGGTGTCGGTAGACACGAGTGGAAACATCTGGGCTGTAGACTATGGCAACGATCGTCTCGAGAAGTTCAACGAAGCAGGTGAATACCAAGCTGCAGTTCGGATCGGCGGGCTCGGGCGCGGGTCAGTTCAACGCTCCGATGGACATCGCGTTCGCAGGTGGGAATATGTACATTACGGACGAGAGCAATGATCGTATTGACGAGTTCTCTACAGCTGGAGCATTTATCAAGACCATCGGTTGGGGTGTCAGCAACGGCAAAGAAGAACTCCAGACGTGTACGAGCAGTTGCCAGGCCGGCAGGGCTGGATCCGGCAACGGCCAGTTCAATCTCCCGCGAGGTTTGACGACGGACCCTGCGAGCGGCAACCTGTACGTGACCGAGATCGGTGGCGACCGTGTCCAGGAGATCACGACCGCTGGCGCATTTGTCGCGAAGTTTGGCTCAGCCGGTTCAGGTCTAGGCCGTTTTGCCCAGCCGATGGGCGTTGTGGTCTCCTCGTCGGAGGAGATATACGTCACCGACTTTGAAAACGCGAGAGTTCAGGAGTGGGGAAGGCAGACATGGTGGCCGACCAGCGCTAAGGGCTCACTGTCTAAGAGTACGACATACCTGTATAAGGCGGTAACTGGGAACGAAGGCACGTCTATCGAGCCATCAGAGGTTTTGTCCCCGGCGCCGGAAGGTGTCTCGTGTGGCACGAAAACAGAAGAATTGAACGAAGAAAGACACAAGGGCTGCCATGCGCTCTCGTTCCAGTACGCGACCAAAACGACCGCCAAAGGCGAAAACGAACGCGAATGGGGCGAATCCAGCGGGCATCTGAGCCAAGTCATGTTCCACGCCTGGAATCCGTCAAGCAAAAGCATGGAAGAAAAGGCGGTCGCCGAATACTCCTATGACAAACAGGGGCGTCTGCGGGCCGAGTGGGATCCAAGGGTAGGTCTCAGTACGGCATGTAAGGAATCCTCCTGTCATGGGCTGAAAACTACCTACGGGTATGACTCCGAAGGGCACGTGACGTCGCTGACGCCTCCCGGCGAGGAGTCTTGGGCGTTTACTTACGGAACGATCACGGGCGATGCAAGCACCGGACGCCTGTTGAAGGTCATGCACTCGCCAGCGTCGGCAGCTCTCTGGAATGGCGAAACTGTGAAAAAGATCAAAGCCGAAGCGCCCAAACTATCCGGCACGCCAGTCGTCGGTGACAAGATGGGCGTATCCCACGGGTCATGGAGCAACAGTCCTATCTCGTATGGGTACGAGTGGGAGGACTGTAACTCTGAAGGGAAATCGTGCACCCCAATTCTCGGCGCTACAAACGAGAATTACAAGGTCGCGTCTAGCGATGTTGGTCACACATTGGTCGCACAGGTCACCGCGACAAACGGTGGAGGTAGCGTGGTCGCGACGAGCGCCGCAAGTGCGGTGGCCTCTAGTTCCGGCACCAAAACCGAAGGCCCGTCCTATTCGTCCGAACCTGGTTCGACGATCGAGTATCACGTACCGCTCTCTGGCTCCGAAGGCTCCGATCTACAGAACCTGACCAAGGAAAAGGTCGAAGAATGGGGTCAGAAAGACGTAAGCGAATACGAAGACAACGATCCTGTCGAAGGGATGGCCATCTTTCCACCCGACGAACCTCAAGGGTGGCCAGCGGCGGACTACAAGCGCGCGACGATTGACTATCTGAACGCGAAGGGATTGACTGTCAACACCGCCTCACCCGCGGGGGGTATATCTACCGCTGAATACAATGAACTAAACGAGACGGTGCGTACGCTGTCAGCGGACAATCGCGCGACCGCGCTCAAAGAAGGATGCAAATCAGTCTCTAAAAAAGAATGCAAGTCGTCCGAAGTCTCCGAAAAGCTCGATATACGTACCGAATTCAGCCCCAACGGCAGTGATATCGTTAAGGTTCTCGGTCCAGAACACAAGATCAAGCTTGCTAGCGGAGTGGAAACCGAGGCACGCGCGATCACACATGACTATTACGACGAAGGCGCCGAAGAAGCCGAAGCAACGAATAGAGAAGGATACAATCTAGTCACAAAAAGCACGACCGGAGCTCTGCTGGCCACCGGCGAAGAAAAGGACGTACGGACAACAATAACTTCTTACAATGGTCAGAACGATCTGGGCTGGAAGCTGCGCAAGCCGACGTCGACGACGATAGATCCCAAAGAACTTGACCTGACCAGCACGACGACCTACAACGAAAACACCGGTCAGGTAGTGGAAAGGCAGACCTCGGGGGCGAATGCGGAAGCGGCCTCATCCCAAAAATCGTTTTTCTCGTTTGGTGGTTCTGGTTCGGGTTCTGGTCAGTTGTCTGGGCCGGCGGGTGTGGCGGTTGATTCGTCGGGTGATGTGTGGGTTGTTGATACGGGGCATAATCGTGTGCAGGAGTTCAATTCTAAAGGTGAATTCGTGCGTGAGTTTGGTGGTTCTGGTTCTGGTAATGGTGTTTTTAGTAAACCGGAAGGTATCGCGGTGTCGTCTTCTGGGAATGTGTATGTCGCTGATACAGGTAATTACCGTGTGCAGGAGTTCAACTCGAAAGGCGAATTTGTTCGTGTGATCGGCAGTCTCGGTGAAGGTAATGGTCAGTTCGGTGATGTGAGGGGCGTGGCGGTTGACGGTGAAGGGCATGTCTGGACGGTCGAATATGGTCTGTTGAAGACTCGTGTGCAAGAGTTCACTAGTGAAGGTGTCTACATCAACCAGTTTGGTAAAGAAGGTACCGGTAATGTGCAGTTCAAAAGCCCGAAGGGGATCGCGGTGGACTCCAAAGGAAACGTGTGGGTCGCTGACACCGGTAACAACCGGGTGCAGGAGCTCAAACCGAACGGCGAATTTGTGCGTGTGTTTGGTTCTGAAGGAACGAGTAACGGACTGTTCAAGAAACCGTCCAGTTTGGCGTTTGACCCAGAAGGCGATCTCTGGGTCGCTGACACCGGTAATAACAGGGTGCAGCGCTTCACTAGCGAAGGGTCGTATCTGAGTCAGTTCGGGACGGTGGGCAACGAAAACGGCCAGTTCGCAGAACCAGAGGGCATAGCCACCGACTCGTCAGGAAACGTGTGGGTCGCCGACACCGGAAACAACCGCATCGATACCTGGACGCCCGAACACAGATTCGCGCACGACACCAAGGCCATGTCCTACAGCGCCAAAGAAGAATCGCCAGTCGCGGCCTGTCGGAACCACCCGGAATGGGCCGGCCTGACATGCCAAACAGAACCGGCGGCGCAGCCCGATCGAGGCCTTCCGGAACTACCGGTATCAGTCGTAGCTTCCTACAACATTTGGGGTGAGGCGGAAAAGACCGAAGAAAAGTTCGGCATCGGCGCCAAAGCTGTGACGCGCACGAAGACCGAGACCTACGATCCGGCTGGCCGCGCGGTAACCAGCGAAGAGACCGCGTCGCCTGTGACCGACACGGCACTGCCCAAGGTCACAAACGAATACAATAGTGCGACCGGCGCACTTGAAAACCAGAGCACCTCGACAAGCGCGATCACTAGCAAGTACAACACGCTTGGCCAGTTGACCGAATACAAGGACGCCTCTGGGAACGTCACGAAATACGTCTATGAAGAAGGCGGCGACGGGCGCCTGCTGGAAGTCAGCGAAGGCAAGGGCGAAGAAGCAAAGAGCACCACGACCTACACCTACAACACCACCACCGGCTTCATGGAAAAGCTGATCGACACCGCCGCCGGCATGAGCACGGCTCAAGGCACGTTCACGGCGAGCTACGATGTAGAAGGCAAGATGACCAGCGAGGTCTACCCCAACGGCATGTGCGCCAACACGACATACAACTCGGTCGGCGAAGCAACGAGCCTTGAATACATCAAGACGCGCAACTGCTCCGAAACCGGCGCACCTGTTTGGTTCAGCGACAACGTCCTGTCGTCGATCCACGGCGAAACACTACTGCAAACGAGCACGCTGTCGAAGGAGGAATACGAATACGACGATGCCGGTCGTCTGTTGAAGACCCAGGAAACGCCGGCCGGCAAAGGCTGCGTGGTGCGCCTCTACGCATATGAAGAAGAATCAAACCGCACGAGCGAGACCTCGCGCGAACCCGGCACCGAAGGGAAATGCGCGACCGCGGGCGGCACCGTTGAACATCACACCTACGACGAAGCGAACCGTCTCACCGACACGGGGATCGAATACGAAACGTTCGGCAACACGACGAAGATGCCCGCTGCGGACGCAGGCGGACACGAAATCACGAGCACGTACTACCTAGATAACCAGCTGGCAACCGAGACGCAGAACAGCGAGACATTCAAGTACCTCTACGACCCGTCCGGGCGGACGATGGAAACGACCGCCGAAGGCAAAACCAGCTCGAAAGTAATCTCGCACTACGCCGGTTCCGGCAACGCACTCACGTGGACCAGCGAAGGCAGCGAAAAATGGACTAGGAACATTCCCGGTATAGACGGAGCGCTAGACGCGGTCCAAACAGGCGGCGGGTCTATCGTCCTGCAGTTGCATGATCTACAGGGCAACATCGTGGGCACAGCGGGTGATAACGAAAGCGAAACCAAAATGCTCACCCCGTACAACAGCACCGAATTCGGAGTGCCACAGCCCGGGACGACACCGCCGAAGTATGCATGGCTCGGAGCTTCCGGTGTCTCAACAGAAATCTCGCTCGGATCAGGAGTCGCCACCGAGGGCGGCGCGTCCTACGTACCACAGGTCGCCAGTGGACTACAAACCGCACCGATCGTGCCACCCGGCGCCTTCCCCAACGGCTCTTCCGGTACCCAGTTTACTGCTGCACCGGTGACCGCCGGCGCGATCGCTGGCGCTCAGGAAATCGCGACACAATTCTGGCAAAAAGCAGAAACCGAACGACAAAAAGCACGCGAAGAAGAAGCAGTCGCCGCTCTACAACAATGCCAAGCAGAGGGAGGATGCGGAGCTGAAGAGGGAGTGCCTGTCAGCACGCATTTGAAACGACGGGTCAGGAAGCTTGTGAAGGCGGAATCGATCCGAGCGTGCTCCTGACTTCAAAACAGGCGTTTGTGCTAGCGGCAGGACTTCGCAATGGTGGTGAAGCTCTAGAATATGCTGTAAGTCGTATACCTGCAGTATCGCTTCTTGTAAAGGTCATTGTTACGCTTAGTCATACCATCGCAACGGATCTGGCCAGCGGTCTTGAAGGATGTTATACACTTATCAACGAGATAAACGCAAACGCGAGGTGCGAGGCCTACATTAACTTGCTCGGCGTGATTCCCACTGGCTGGGGAGTAGAAACGTGCTTTGCAAAGGAACACAAGAGCGGTAAAAAGGTGGATTATACGTACCCATACTGTGACAAAACGTAGGTGGAAGGGATTGCATGGCATTACATGCCGGTAAATATATAATTGCCGCTTGGCGTACCTTGCGGAGCGCGTCGTCGCGTTCGGCCGAGAGAGCCGATGCAGGCGCTGTCCTTACCCACGCGATTGCAGAGAGGTTTCGTGAGATACTACCTGATGGCGAGTTTGATCTAGAGAGCGATAACGAGGTTATCCACATAATCGGTATCGGACCGTGCCGGGGAAACAGTTACAACACGGCACCGTGGCTACTATGGAATCTTCCCGGGACGCCGTTAGTGAGGCTTAAACGGATTTTCGAGACTTACGGGCTAGATATGCAACGATTTCTGACTAAGTCACGCAAAAGCCCGTGGCCAATAGAGGGCGCAGAACCGCACATAGATATCGGGCCAGGGACCATTGACGTGTGGTGGGGCGGGTCCGACAAGACGGAAGCAGCAGTCCGGTTGCGGCCATTTGATCGTAAGAAGCCTGGTATTTGATGCGGTCGATTCGATATTATGTCAGGTCGATGATTAGCCGATTGACGAAAGGTAAGTCGACGGGACTAGGCACGAGTGGTATATCACGCCGATATCTCGTTGCCGTACCGATATTCGCTGTGGTGGCGCTCCAAATAGCATCAGATTGGCATACAAGCACACGTAGCGAAATTATCCACGCCGCGCTTGCGCCATATACGGCCTACGTGGAGAAGGACCCCGACGGGCTATGCGGGGCCTTTGTACCACGTGTCGCTAGAAATATTGGCGGCAGCCCAAACCATGGTAGCTGCGCTATAGGGTCACATCGATATTCAGGAACAACGAGGGACTTCTGAGCTTTCCGGGTGCGCCCTTGGTAAGAACCTTTCTGGTCGGAGATGTGACATGGAGAGGCGATAGAGGCAAAGCAACGATTTCGTATTACGTGAAGGGAGGACGAGCGAGATTTCAGCTTGCGTTTATAAGGGGTGACAGTAGATGGCGCGTGTCAACCGCACCAATTTTTACGGTGGTCGGCGGTTGCAGCGTCTACATAGAGCGTCGACGTTGTTTGCGGGCCAGTGATGTATTGTTTTTTGGAGTCGCTGTCCCCGTGCTATCTGGCGCCCCACGAATAGCGCCGCCGCCCGACGTTAAGCAGAGAGGCGGGGACGACCTACGTGAGTTTGAAATTGGCAGCAGAATTGCGGTTGATTCTGGATGTCTTGCATGCCATAGAATCGGCATACAAGGTAAAGATGCTCCTGGGCCGGCGCTGACACACGTTGGGGACATACTATCGCCAGGACGGATAACGGCGGCGATCGTTACACCGACTGCGCCCATGCCGTCGTTTCGAAACTTGCAGAAGGCAAAGCTTGCCTCCCTCGTGAAGTTCTTGTCGCTTACTAAAGTGACTTGACTGGAGGCAGGAAAGCAGTAGAAGGTTTGACCAAATTCCGTGACGATCAGATTTTGAGAGTGAGTGTAATGAGACATTCCTGGCGATCATATGCGGTTGAGACTTATAGGGTTATAGCTCATGGGTGGTCCGCTCATCACTGTATGTGCTCGCTGTATTTGCGAGCTTCGTTGTGATTCTTTTTGGCTTTGACTTCCAACGCCTCGGCAGCCGAAGAAGGGCGCATCGCGAGGCAGGGTCACGGACGCCACGACTCAGGCCGGGATAGAAGGTGTGGAAGTGTGCGCGCGACTGCGATCGGAAAGGTTTGGTGGCCATTGCGCGCCAGACGGGGCAGAACGGGGAATACACGATCGTGGACGTTCCGACGGCTTGGACGTCGTCGAGTTCTTCGTGCCCTTCCAGAGAGTTCTCGACTACGCGTCACAGTACTATGACGGCGAGGCCAGCCAGGCGGAAGCCGAAGAAGTGACGGTCACGACTGGTGAAACTACGCTCGGGATCGACGCGGCGATGCGGTCCGGTGGGAAGATTACGGGTGTTGTGATCGACACGGTGACGCATGACCGGATTGCTGGTGTCGAAGTCTGCGCGTACAGGCCTTTGGTCGTGGAAGATCCTCCGTCTCGTTGTGGTGCAACTAATGGGGACGGTGAATACGCGGTCGATCCGCTGGTCAGTGGCGAGATGCTGGTCGTGTTCCGTGTTCCGTCCAACCGGCCCGCTCGATTACGCGCCGCAGTACTACAACGAGCAGGCGTCGTCAGAGCAGGCGAAACGCGGGCAACAAGACCAACGGAACCAAGCACGCAT
>CAVUQG010000010.1:0-301359 GCA_963743555.1 uncultured Solirubrobacterales bacterium | reverse complement strand
AGGCCGAGGAGTCGACAGCCGCGAAGACCAAGGAGCCGGTTGCTACAGAGGCGAAGAAGCCGGCGACGGCCGCTCGTCGCGAGTCAGCAGCCGCCCCTTCGGGATCCACTCGCAAGGTGGTGCGCGCGCAGGCTCGCTATGTACGCACTTCGGCGCGCAAGGCGCGCATGGTGTGCGGACACCTGCGGGGCAAGTCTGTAGACGAGGCACGCGCTATCCTCGCCTTTACCCCTCGTGAGGTGGCCCGCGACTGGAGCAAGCTGCTGGAGTCGGCTGTGGCCAACGCCGAGAACAACCACGAGCTGATCGAGGACGACCTCCTCGTTCGCGAGGCGTATGCCGACGAGGGGCCCACAATCAAGCGCTTCCGGCCGAGAGCTCAGGGACGGGCGACCCCGATTCGCAAGCGCACCAGCCATCTAACGATCACGCTGACACCCAAGCCGTAGGCGCGGAGACAGGACTTCAAAACAGACATGGGTCAAAAGGTTCATCCAGAGGCAATGCGCGTGGGTTATATCCACGACTGGAAGTCCAACTGGTTCAACGAGCGCAACTTCGCCGAGTACCTCGCCGAGGACATCAAGATCCGCGAGCACATCGTGGAGAAGCTCGCGCACGCCGGTCTCTCAGACATCACGATCCGCAAGGACGCCAACGACCTCGAGGTCAACATCCACACGGCCAGGCCGGGCATCGTGATCGGCAAGTCAGGCGCCGAAGTGGACGCTCTCAGGCGCGATCTGCACCGCATGACCTCCAAGCAGATCAAGGTCAACATCCTCGAGATCAAGCGCCCCGAGCTGGACGCCAAGCTGGTGGCTCAGTCGATCGCCGAGCAGCTGCAGAACCGCGTGGCCTTCCGCCGCGCGATGAAGCGCGCGCTCACGAGCGCGATGCGCTCCGGCGCCAAGGGCGTCAAGGTCCAGGTGTCCGGGCGCTTGGGTGGTGCGGAGATGGCACGCACCGAGAGCTATTCCGACGGACGCGTGCCGTTGCACACGATGCGCGCCGACATCGACTACGGCTTCTATGAGGCGCGCACGACCTTCGGACGCATCGGCGTGAAGTGCTGGGTGAACAAGGGCGAGATCATGCCCGAGGGCTACACCGGCGCAGACTTGACCGACATGAGCGCACCGGCGCCGCCGAGCGGCGATCGCGACGGACGCGGTGGCCGTGACGGCCGTGACGGTCGCGGCAGGGGTCGTGGCGGTCCGGGTGGCGGTGGTCGTGGCGGCCCAGGCGGCGGTCGTGGCCCTGGCGGCCCCGGCGGTGGCGCGGTCCCGGTGGTCCGGGTGGCGGTGGTCGTGGCGGTCCGGGTGGCGGTCGTGGCCCTGGCGGTCCCGGCGGTGGTCGTGGTGGCTCCGGTGGTCGCCGGTCCTGGGGGCGGCGATCGAGGTGGGATGCGCTGATGCTGTCCCCCAAGCGTGTAAAGCATCGCAAGCAGCACCGTGGCCGTCGTCGCGGGCTCTCGCGTGGTCAGGTCAAGGTCCAGTTCGGCGAGTACGGCCTGAAGTCGCTCGAGCAAGGGTGGCTCACCAACCGCCAAATCGAGGCTGCCCGTATCGCGATGACGCGCAAGATCAAGCGTGGCGGGAAGGTCTGGATAAACGTCTTCCCCGACAAGCCGGTCACCAAGAAGCCGGCCGAGACGCGCATGGGCTCGGGCAAGGGCAACCCCGAAGGCTGGGTCGCCGTGGTCAAGCCTGGGCGAGTCATGTTCGAGCTCGCCGGCGTCCCAGAGCCACTGGCCCGCGAAGCGATCCGTTTGGCCGCGCACAAGCTTCCCGTCAAATCCAAGTTCGTCTTGCGAGAGGACTAGAGCGAGCGATGAACGCCAAGGATATGCGGGACATGCACGAGGAAGAACTCGCCGAGCACATAACGACCGTGCGCAAGGACCTGTTCGGCAAGCGCTTTGCCAATGCCACCGGCGAGCTCGAGGACACCGCAAGCGTTCGTCGCGCGCGACGCGAGCTTGCTCGAGCGCTGACCGTTGCTGGCGAGCGCGACGCCGCTCGCCAAGCAACACCAACCAACTGACAAGCTGAGCTAGAAGAGACCGAAACGGATAGACATGGCTGAGGACACAGAGAACGAGACGCCCGAGAACGCCGAGCCAGAGGCTCAGGCAGGCGAGCAGGCCGAGACACAGCAGGCTGCAGGCGAGGCTCCCGCACGCCGGCTGCGACGGCGACAGAGCCGCCGGCCGAGCAGCTTGCGCCCAAGGAGCGTCGTCGTCGCGCCCGCTCGACCCATACGGGCGAGGCTCGCCCGTCGCGTACCGACGAGGAGCGCCACGCCGAGCGTGTAGCCGAGCGTCGCACAAAGGCCGTCGAGCGTCGCAGGCGACGCTTGCAGGAACGCGCCAAGGCGAGCGAGCGTCGCGCCGCCAAGCCCGCTGCCGAGCCGCTGCCGCCTGTGCACGCACCCGTCGAGGGCGCACGCAAGGTGCGCCAAGGTGTGGTCGTCTCAGACAAGGCCGACAAGACGATCACGGTGCGCATCGATGTCGCTCGCCGTCACCGCCGCTACGAGAAGATCGTGCGCAGCTCGAACACTCTGCACGCCCACGACGAGAACAACGAGGCTCATGAGGGCGATGTGGTGCGCGTCATCGAGAGTCGTCCGCTGTCGCGCTTGAAGCGCTGGAAGCTTGTTGACGTGCTGGAGCGGGCGCGATGATCCAGAACGAGACCAGACTGCGTGTGGCCGACAACACCGGTGCGCGCGAGATCCTCTGTATTCGCGTCAAGGGCGGCTCGCGCCGGCGCTACGCCTTCGTCGGCGATGTGATCACCGCGACCGTCAAGCAGGCCAACCCGCACGGGGCCGTCAAAAAGGGCGATGTCGTCACCGCTGTGGTGGTGCGCACCAAGAAGCCCTTCGGTCGCGACGACGGCACCTACATCTCCTTCGACGACAACGCCGCGGTGATCATCGACGACCAGAACAACCCGCGCGGAACGCGCGTGTTCGGGCCGGTCGCACGCGAACTTCGCGACCGCAACTTCATGAAGATCGTCTCGCTTGCGCCGGAGGTCCTGTAGCGATGGCTTCCTACCACCAAGATCGGCCAAGCGGCCGGTGCTCAAGGTTCGTTCCGGCGACGAGGTTCAGGTCATGGCGGGCAAGGATCGCGGCAAGAGTGGCCGCATCCTGCGCGTCGAGCTTGCCAACGAACGCGTCTACGTCGAGGGACTGAACATGGTCAAGCGCCACATGCGCCCACAGCAGGTAGCCGATACCCAGCGCGGCCAGACGGTGGGCGGCGTGATCGAGCGCGAGGGCCCGATCCACGTCTCCAATGTGATGCTGCTGGATCCCAGGGACCACAAGCCCACGAGGGTTGGCATCGAGCGCGAGGACGGCAAGCGCTATCGCGTCGCCAAGCGCTCTGGAACAAGGCTCGACTGACGGGAAGATGATGAGCACCGCAACAACAGCACGCCTGAAGACCCGCTATCTCGAGGAGATCCGCCCAGCGCTGATCGAGCGCTTCGGCTACTCCTCGGTCATGCAGGCGCCAAAGCTCGTGAAGATCACGCTCAACATGGGCGTAGGCGACGCCAAGCAGGACTCCAAAGTGCTCAAGGCCGCCACCGAGCAGCTGGCGACGATCGCCGGACAGCAGCCCAACGTGCGGCGTGCCCGCAAGTCGATCGCCGCCTTCAAGCTGCGCGAGGGCATGCCGGTCGGTGTTGCCGTGACGCTCAGGGCCGAGCGCGGCTACGAGTTCCTGGATCGCCTTACCTCGATCGCGATCCCGCGCATCCGCGACTTCCGCGGGCTGAACCCACGCTCCTTCGACGGCCATGGCAACTACACGATGGGCGTACGCGAGCAGATCATCTTCCCCGAGATCGACTACGACTCGATCGACCAGGTGAGGGGCATCGACATCACGATCACGACCACCGCGAAAAGCGATGTCGAAGCGTTTGCTCTGCTACAGGCTCTTGGGTTGCCATTCGCCACCCAGGGACGGCCTGCCGGCTTCGATCAGGATTCAGGCGCCGAGGAGTCAGGCGCCGACAGCTCAGAGAACGGGAGTAACGACTGATGGCAAAGACCTCGCTACGCGTCAAGCAGGCGCGCACGCCGAAGTACAAGACACGTGCATATACTCGCTGCAACCGCTGCGGACGCCCGCACTCGGTGTACCGCAAGTTTGGGATTTGCCGCATCTGCCTGCGCGAGCTGGCTCACAACGGCTTGATACCGGGGATGACGAAGTCCTCCTGGTAGGCAACTGGGTGTATGAACCTTCTTTTCAATTCCTTCCGCTTTTAGAACTATTTCGCTCGTAACCAACTTCTTTTCTCGAACACTCCAACACAGAGCCCTCTTATGTCCATGACAGATCCCATAGCCGACTTCCTTACGCGTATTCGTAACGCGATCCACGCTGCGCACGAGACAGTCGACATTCCCGCCTCGAAACTGAAGGCGGAGATTGCGCGCATCCTCACCGAGCAGGGCTATATCGACTCATGGGCTGTTGTCCCCGCACGCGAAGGCGCCGCCGGCCAGCTGATCGAGATTCGTCTCAAGTACACCGACGATCGTCGTTCGGCGATCTCGGGTCTACGTCGTGTCTCGCGTCCTGGTCGACGGACGTATGTCGAGGCTACGGGCATCCCCAAGGTGCTCGGCGGAATGGGAACTTCAATCGTGTCCACCTCGCGCGGCGTGATGACAGGTCACGACGCGCGCGCTGCCGGTGTCGGCGGCGAGGTACTCGCACAGGTCTGGTAGACGAGGCTATGTCGAGAATCGGTAGACAGCCAATTCCGGTGCCCTCAGGCGTGACAGTCGCGATCGAGCCCGAGTCGGTCAGCGTCAAGGGCCCCAAGGGCGAGCTCTCAGAGCGCGTGCCCCGCGACATCGAAGTCGTCCAGGAGGGCGAGCAGCTGCTCGTCTCACGTCCGACCGACCGCGGCGAGCACCGTGCGCTACACGGTCTGACCCGCTCGCTTGTCGCGAACATGGTCCAGGGCGTCACCGCCGGCTATGAGAAGCGTCTGGAGATCCAGGGCGTCGGCTATCGCGCCCAGATGAAGGGCAAGAACCTTGAGCTCGCCGTCGGCTACTCCCATCCAGTGCCGATCGAGGCGCCGCAGGGCATCGAATTTGAAGTTCCCCAGCCGACCAGAGTCGTCATCAAGGGCATCTCCAAGCAGCAGGTCGGCGAGATCGCCGCGATCATCCGCAAGCAGCGCCCGCCGGAGCCCTACAAGGGCAAGGGCATCCGCTACGAGGGTGAGTACGTCGCGAGGAAGGTCGGGAAGCGCGCATGAGCACCATCACCAAGGAGGCTCGTCGCCTCAAACGCCGTCGCCGTGTGCGCGCGAAGATCTCAGGTACTGCAGCGCGTCCGCGCGTCTCGGTGTTCCGTTCCAACCGCGGCCTCTCGGCTCAGCTGATCGACGACCAGGACGCTCGCACGCTGGCTGCCGTCCACTGGTATGAGCCCGAGTTGCGTAAGCTGGCTAGCTCCGATCGCGTCAAGCGCTCAGGCGAGCTGCTGGCCGAGCGCGCCAAGGCGGCCGGTGTGTCGGAGGTCGTGTTCGACCGCGGCGGCTACCGCTATCACGGCAATGTTCGCGCCTTCGCCGAGGCGATCCGCGAGGCCGGCATAACCGTCTGACCTCGGCTCCCCGCTACCCTCTCTAACTCTTCTATGAATTCAGATCGATCAGTCAACGCAGGCAGCCTCGACCTCCAAGAGCGTGTCGTGGAGATCAACCGTGTCGCCAAGGTGGTCAAGGGCGGCCGGCGCTTCTCCTTCACCGCGCTCGTCGTCGTCGGCGACGAACGCGAAGTGGTCGGCATCGGCTACGGCAAGGCCAACGAGGTTCCGCTCGCGATCCAGAAGGGCGTGGAGCGTGCGAAGAAGGACCTCTTCAGGGTGCCCAAGCACGGCAGCACGATCACCCATCAGACGACCGGGGTGTTCGGTGCCGGCCGCGTCTTCTTGAAGCCCGCCGCTCCCGGTACCGGCGTGATCGCCGGTGGTGGCGTGCGCGCGGTGCTCGAGCTCGCCGGCATCCACGACATCCTCTCCAAGAGCCTGGGTACGCAGAACCCGATCAACCTCGTCAAGGCGACCGTCGCCGGCCTGCGCGGCCTGCGCACGCCAGCCGAGGTAGCCGAGCTGCGCGGCCTGTCGATCGCAAAGGTGCTGGGCTTGACTGAGCAGCCTACCAATGGCGCGGCCGACCAGCTCGAGGACGGGGCGCAGGAGGGCGAGGCCGTCGATGAGGCCGGCGCTCCCGAGGCCGCTGCCGCCAGCGACGCCGTCGAGGCGCCGGCTGACCGACGCGGCCGCCGAGGCTCAGGTCGAGAAGCCGGTCGAGGCGCCGGCCGACACGCCCGCGGAGGCGTCGGCCTGATGGCGACCATAAGAGTCACGCAACGGCGCTCCAGCAGCGGCTCCGATAAGCGTCAGCTGGACACGCTTCGCTCGCTTGGCCTGCGACGCATCGGCCAAACGGTCGAGGTCAAGGATTGCGAGCAGGCACGCGGCATGGTCCACGCTGTGCGCCACCTCGTCGAGTCGGATCCTGAGGTGCACACGCCGAAGGGCTCGAGCAAGAGCGAGCAGAGCCGATGAGCGCCGTCGCCAAGGGTGCGGTGGCCGCCGAGGAGGAGCAGGAGCGCGTAGGTCTGCACTCGCTGAAACCCGCCCCCGGCAGCCGTCGCCCGCGTAAGCGCATCGGTCGCGGCGAAGGCTCAGGCACCGGCAAGACCTCCGGCAGGGGCCAGAAGGGCGCGGGCTCGCGCTCGGGCTCCAAGAGCCGCGCTCGCTTCGAGGGTGGGCAGATGCCGATCCACATGCGCATGCGCAAGCTGCGCGGGCCGCACATGAAGAAGTCGATGCCCTTCGAGATGTTCCGCACGCATACCCAGCCCGTGAATGTCTCCGACCTAGAGGCCCGCTTCGACGCCGGCGCCGAGGTCACGATCGAGGCGATGCAGGCCAAGGGTTTGGCCACACGCAAGGGCGTGGCGGTCAAGGTGCTCGCCAAGGGCGACTTGAGCAAGGCGCTCACGGTCCACGCTCACGGCTTCAGCAAGACCGCACGCGAGCGCATCGAGGCCGCTGGCGGCACTTGCACCGTCATCGAGAGCTAGAATCGCACGACCGGACGCTTGCGGGCATATCCCGCTTGACCGGCTAAACCAATGCTCTCGACGATTCTCAGCGCCTTTCAGGTTGCGGACATCCGCAAGAAGCTCCTGTTCACAGCGGGCATGCTTCTCATCTACAGGCTGGGCTCGCACATCCCGGTTCCGGGCGTCAACCTCTCGGCCGTCAACAACCTGCAGAAGCAGTTCAGCGGCTCGGGCATCCTCGGCTACCTCAACCTCTTCTCCGGGGGCAGCCTGTCGCGAATCGCGCTGTTTGCGCTGGGCATCATGCCCTACATCACCTCCTCGATCATCCTGCAGCTGCTGCAGGTCGTAATACCTTCGCTTGAGAAGCTCTCCAAGGAAGGCGAAGTCGGGCAGGCGCGCATCACGCAGTACACGCGCTACCTGACCGTCGGCTTGGCCTTCGCCCAGTCGATCGGCTACGTCTTCCTGTTCCACTCGCTCTCGGCCTCGGCCAACGAAGCGGTCGTGTCCAAGTTCGACGCTCCGCACATCTTCCTGATCGTGATCTGCCTGACCGCCGGCTGCGTCTTCTTGATGTGGATCGGCGAGCTCATCACCCAGCGCGGGATCGGCAACGGCATCTCGCTGCTGATCTTCGCCTCGATCGTCTCGCGCATGCCGCAGGGCATCGAAGCGTGGTGGACGACCCAAGATCAGGTCTTCAAGGTGATGATGCCCTTCATGGTGCTGGCGGTCGTCGCCGGGATCGTGTTCGTGCAGGAGGGCCAGCGGCGCATCCCAGTCCAGTACGCCAAGCGCGTGATCGGCAGGCGCATGACAGAAGGCGGGCAAACCTACCTGCCGCTGCGCGTGAACATGGCCGGAGTGATCCCGGTGATCTTCGCCGCGAGCATCATGGCCTTCCCGCCCACCGTCGGCCAGCTGATCAAAACGCCCTGGGCCAAAGACGTGTCGAACTTCTTCACGCCCAACGGCTGGCACTACGTGGTCGGCGAGTCGATCTTCATCGTGATCTTTGCCTACTTCTACACGGCGGTCACCTTCAACCCGGTCGACCAGGCCGACAACCTGAAGAAGTACGGCGGGTTCATCCCAGGTGTGCGCCCAGGGCGGCCGACCGCTGAATTCCTCGACCGGATCCTTGCGAGGCTGACGTTCCCGGGTGCTCTGTTCCTCGCTGCCGTCGCGGCGATACCGGCGATCCTGATCGCCCGCACACACCAGAACTTCTACTTCGGCGGCACCTCGATCCTGATCGTCATCGGCGTGGCGCTGGAAACGATGAAGCAGCTCGAGGCGCAGTTGATGATGCGCAGCTACGAGGGCTTCTTGAAGTAGCAGCGCTGTGGGTGTGCCTATGGCAGGCGCACGCTTGAAGCAGCGGGTAGGCTCTTTGTCGTGGTTGAGACGAACCTCATCCTGTTGGGACCTCCGGGCGCCGGCAAGGGCACTCAGGCCGAGCGCCTGCAGAGCGACTTCGCTTTGGCGCACATCTCCACGGGCGACATGTTGCGAGCGCAGCTGGCACAGGGCACCGAGCTCGGCCGCGAGGCGCAGAAGTTCATGAAGGCCGGAGAGCTGGTCCCCGACGAGGTGATCCTCGGGATGATCGGCCAGCGCATCGGCGAGCAGGACGCTCGCGAAGGATTCCTGCTCGACGGCTTTCCCCGCAACACGGCTCAGGCCGACGCGCTCGGCAAGACGCTCGCCGACTCCGGACGTCGGCTGACGGCGGTCCTGCTGATCGACGTGCCCGACGAGGAGGTGGTGCGCAGGCTCGCCGGCCGGCGCGTGTGCAGCAAGGGGGGACACGTCTATCACGTCGAGTTCGATCCCCCCAAGCGCGAGGGCATCTGCGATCAGGACGGCTCGCGGCTGATCCAGCGCGACGACGACAAGGAGGAGACGATCCGCCGGCGCCTGGAGGTCTACGCGCGCCAGACCGCTCCGCTGATCGACTATTACGAGCAAGCGGGTCTGTTGCGTCGCTTCGACGGGCAGCGCGATCCAAACGAGGTGCACGACCACATCAGGGCGACGATCGCGACGCTGCGGCTGGAGGACGAGCTTTAGCGCGCGTTCCCTCGCTCGCCTCCGGCGGCGAGCGTGCAGCTCTCACTGCTCCAGTGAGCGCCTGCGGTGAGCGGGACGGCAGGGCGGGAAAGATAAGCTCCTAGGGTGATCATCAAGAAGTCGCCCGAGGAGATCGAGAAGATGGCCGCCGCCGGCCTCATCCAAGCGGCGACGCTTGATCTGATCGCCGGCAAGATCCGCCCCGGCGTGAGCACCGAGGAGCTCGACGCCGCCGCCGAGCGCTTCATCCGCTCCCAGGGCGCGACGCCGACGTTCAAGGGCTACCGCGGCTTTCCCGGGTCGATCTGCGCCTCGCCCAACACGATGGTGGTGCACGGCATCCCCGGCCGCTATCGCCTCGAGCGTGGCGACATCCTCTCAGTCGACATCGGCGTGACCTTCGACGGCTGGGTGGCCGACGCCGCACGCACGTTTGCGGTGGGCGAGATCACGCCGCTGGCCGAGAACCTGTTGAGCGCGACCGAGCAGTCCCTGTACGCGGGCGTCGAGCAATGCCGGCCGGGCAACCGCATGGGCGACGTGTCGAGCGCGATCCAACGGACCGCCGAGAAGGCGGGCCTGTCGGTCGTGCGCTCGCTGGTCGGCCACGGCGTCGGCAAAAACATGCACGAGGATCCTCAGGTGCCCAACTACGGCAAGCCGGGCAAGGGCCCGTTGCTGGAGGAGGGCATGGTGCTGGCGATCGAGCCGATGACCACGGCCGGGCGCGCCGCTGTGCGCGTGGCCGGCGATGGCTGGGCGATCTTCTCCCAGGACGACTCGCTCGCCGCGCACTTCGAGTTCACGGTGGCCATCACTCGCGAGGGCCCGCGTGTTCTGACCCCTGGCATGTTGCCCCTGAGCAGCGTGGTGCCAAGGCCTCGACACCAGCGGCAGCCACGGCGGGGTAGTTGCCCAACTCGCGTGCAGACAGTTTCCGCTAGGACAGTGAGTATCGAGCCGCTGTTCATTCGAACAGCGGTCTGCGCAGATAGTTGCTACCATCCGCTGTCCTGCTCGAATGCGCCGAGGCTTGGCGCGTGAGGGCAACACCACGACGCGGTAGCGGCGGCCGTCCCGGCAGCCAGAGCCGGGTCGCAGGGACCAGCCGAAAGGGATCATGAAGGTAAGACCGTCGGTCAAGCCGATGTGCGAGAAGTGCAGGATCATCCGCCGCCACAAAGCGGTTCTCGTCATCTGCCAGAACAAGCGTCATAAGCAGCGGCAGGGCTAACCCGCGGATGGCACGTATCGCTGGGGTCAACCTGCCCTTGAACAAGCGCTCGGAGATCGGGCTCACATACATCTACGGCATCGGCCGCTCGACCTCCAACAAGATTTTGGAGGAGGTCAAGGTCAGCCCCGATACCTACATCCGCGATCTCACCGAGGACGAGGTCTCGCGTCTGCGCGACGCGATCGACCGCTCGCTCACCGTCGAGGGCGATCTGCGCCGCGAGCGCTCGCAGGACATCAAGCGCTTGCAGGAGATCGCCTGCTATCGCGGCCTGCGCCATCGCCGCGGGTTGCCGGTGCGCGGACAGAAGACGAAGACCAACGCCCGTACGCGCAAGGGCCCCAAGCGCCTGCAGGTAGCCGGCAAGAAGAAGGTCCGCTGATGGCCACACCCAAGCGTCCTGCCCGCGGTCGACGCAGGCAGAAGAAGAATGTTCCGGTCGGGCAAGCCCACATCAAGACGTCTTTCAACAACACGATCGTCTCGCTCACCGACACCCAGGGCAACGTGCTCGCATGGGAGTCGGCCGGCGGTGCGGGCTTCAAGGGCTCGCGCAAGTCCACTCCATTCGCCGCACAGGTCACGGCCGACGCGGCGGCTCGCAAGGGCATGGAGCAGGGACTGCAGAAGGTCGAGGTCTACGTCAAGGGCCCTGGCTCGGGACGCGAGACCGCGATCCGCTCACTGCAGGCCGCCGGCCTCGAGGTGACCGGAGTCAAGGACGTAACCCCGCAAGCTCACAACGGATGTCGGCCTCGTAAGCGGCGCCGTGTCTAACAGCAACTTGATCGCAGAGAGCTAGGTCCATGGCAAGAGACACAGGCCCACAGTGCAAGCAGTGCCGTCGCGAGGGACAGAAGCTGTTCCTCAAGGGTGAGCGCTGCCTGACTGACAAGTGCGGCGTCGAGCGGCGCTCCTACCCGCCCGGAGAGCACGGCCGCGGTCGCCAGAAGCAGAGCGAGTACCGCCTGCAGCTGCGCGAGAAGCAGAAGGCACGTCGCTATTACGGGGTGCTCGAGAAGCAGTTCCACGGCTACTACGAGAAGGCTTCGCGCCAGCCCGGAATCACCGGTGAGAACCTGCTCGCACTGCTCGAGTGCCGCCTGGACAACGTCATGGTGCGCCTCGGCTTCGCGGCATCTCGCAGGCAGGCGCGTCAGCTGATCCGTCACGGCCATTGGACGGTCAACGGTCGCCGGGTGGACATCCCCAGCTATCAGGTGCGTCCTGGCGATGTGATCGCCATCAAAGCGGATACCCCGGCTATGCAGGTGGTAAGGGACGCCACCGAGCTGACCGGCCAGATCCCTGCGTGGCTCCAGGCCGACCACGAGTCGCTCACGGCCAAGGTGCTGCGCAAGCCGGAGCGCCGAGAGGTGGCCGCGCCGGTGCAGGAGCAGCTCATCGTCGAGCTGTACTCGAAGTAGAGGCTTTCCCCGCGCCGGCGCCTGAAGGCGGCGGCGGCGCGCAAGAGCCGGCGCTGCTCCAGGCGCCGGTTTCACACCAACACGACGTTAGGACCCCGATGCTCGACTTCCAAATCCCCCGGATCACCAGCGAGTCCGTGGAGCAGAACCGTGGCACGTTCACCATCGAGCCGCTCGACCGCGGCTTCGGCTACACGTTCGGCAACTCGCTCAGGCGTGTCTTGCTCTCCTCGCTCGCCGGCGCCGCCGTCACGAGCGTACGTATCGAGGGCGTGGCGCACGAGTTCTCGACAGTAGAGGGCGTCAAGGAGGACGTGACTGACATCGTGCTCAACCTCAAGGGCATCGTGTGTCGCATGCACTCCGATGCGAGCGAGGTCGAGGCGCCGCTCGTCGTGACCGGGCCAGGGGAGATCACGGCCAAGGACATCGACCTGCCCGCCGGTGTTGAGATCCTCAACCCGAACGTGCACGTGGCGACGCTCGAGAAGAAGACCAAGCTCGAGCTGTACATGACGATCGGTCGCGGTCGCGGATATCGCCCCGCCGAGGAGAACAAGTCGGCTGACCAGCCGATCGGCGTGATCCCGATCGATTCGATCTTCTCGCCGGTGAGGCGTGTCGCCTATGCGGTCGAGCAGGCTCGCGTCGGACAGAAGACCGACTTCGACAAGCTCACGCTCGACATCGAGACCGACGGCTCGATCGAGCCACAGGCCGCGCTGCGCGAGGCGGCCGAGCTGCTCATCTCCCAGCTTGCGATCTTCACGGATGCGGACCGCATCCAGGAGTTGCGGGCTGTGCCCGGTGGTCAGCTCGACGGCCATGGCCTGGCTGTCGGTGGCGGGGTGGTGGGACTCCATCCTTGCAGGGCGAGGAGTGGAGCATCCTGATCGAGGAGCTGGAGCTCGGAGTCCGCTCGTACAACTGCCTCAAGCGTGCCGGCATCCAGACCGTCGGCGACCTCATCTCCAAGTCCGAGGCCGAGCTCAACGCGATCCCCAACTTCGGCAAGAAGTCGATCGACGAGGTCATCGAAACCCTCGAAGCGCGAGGTCTGCAGCTGCGCCAAGACTGAGCAGAGCCCGCTCAAGCGGTCAGCTCTCTAGACTGACCGCCTGCGCGAGCATCAAGCGAACGCACGAAAGCCATGAGACATCAGAAGACACGCAACAAGCTCAGTCGCGACTCGGCGCACCGCAAGTCGCTGCTCATGAACCTCACCAAGGAGGTCTTGGAGCACGAGCGGATCAAGACGAGCGAAGCCAAGGCCAAGGCGGTGAAGCCTGAGGTCGAGAAGCTGATTACGCTCGCCAAGCGCGGCGACCTGCACGCTCGTCGTCAGGCGCTCTCGGCGCTCTCGCAAGACAAGTTTGCGGTGTACAAGCTGTTCGAGGAGGTCGCTCCCCGCTACGCCGACAGGCCCGGCGGGTACACGCGCATCCTCAAGCTCGGCCCGCGTCGCTCAGACGCGACCGAGATGGTTTACCTAGAGCTGGTTTAGTCACCGCGCCTGGCATCCCGGGGGCACAGGTGGTCTCCAAGCTGACGTTGCAATACGACGGGAGCGAGTTTGCCGGCTGGGCATTGCAGCCGCAGTTGCGAACCGTACAGGGAGAGCTGGAGCGGGCGTTGCGTACGGTCCTCGGCGAGCGGGGGCAGGACGGAGAGCCGCTGACGGTCACCGTTGCAGGTCGCACCGATCGGGGCGTGCACGCGTGGGGACAGGTGGTCAGCTATCGCCACGAGGCGCTCGATCCCCTACGTCTAAACTCGCTGCTGCCGCCCGACATGGCCGTGCTCGCCTGCGAACCCGTCGGCGAGCCCTTCGACGCCAGGCGCGATGCCGTGAGTCGGACCTACTGTTATCGAGTGCTGGCCCGACGCACGCGCGATGTGTTCGAGCGCGGACGCGCACTGTGGTGGCCGCGAGCACTCGATCGCGCGCTGCTGGAGAGGTGCGCCGCGCTGCTCCCTGGAGAGCATGACTTCACTGCCTTCACGCCCACAGAGACTGAACACACGCGCTTCGAGCGCAATGTGCTGAGCGCCGAATGGCGCGAGCACGGCGACGTGCTGGAGCTGTGGATCGAGGCGGACTCGTTCTTGCGCCACATGAACCGGGTTCTGGTTGGCACGATGCTCGAGGTGGCAACCGGGCGAAGCAGGCTCGACGACTTCGCCGAATTGTTGGAGGGCAGGCCGCGCTCGCATGCCGGTCCCACCGCGCCGGCGTATGGCTTGGCGCTGGTGTCGGTGGCATATCCAAAAAGCTGATGCCCTACACGCCGGCTCCAAGCTTTCGGCTGGAATCGGGCTGGAGCAGGCGGCTGGGGGCTGGCCTGCGGTGGGGGCGGTGGCCTATCCAAAAGGCCGATGCCCCCCGCGCGCGTGGGGGCATAGCGTTTTTCAACAGGTCGGGCCGCGGCGAACCCTATGCTGAAGACGACGATGCTCAACGTGCTGCTCACCAACGATGACGGGATCGAGGCCGATGGCCTGCAGGCACTGCGCTGCTCGCTGCTCGATGTGCCCGGCGTTCGCCTCGTGACGATCGCTCCGGACGGCAACCGCTCGGCGATGGCTCGCTCGATCACCACCAGGCGTCCTCTGTGGGTGGAGGAGGTGTCGTTCTCGGACGGGACGGTCGGCTATGCAACAGACGGCACGCCCGTGGATTGCGTGCGCCTTGCGCGCCTCGGCCTGGTTGAGGACTTCGACGCGCAACTTGTCGTAGCCGGCATCAACCATGGCGCCAACCTTGGCGATGACATCACCTACTCGGGCACCGTGGCGGCAGCACTGGAGGGTGTCGTACTCGGTTTGCCGGCGATTGCCGTCTCCCAGCAGTCGCGCGCGCGGGCGCTTGACTTTCGCTACGACGGTGGCTTTGACTTCGAGGTTGCCGCTACGTTCGTGGCGCGCCTGGTGGAGCGCATCGAGGAGCTGCCTGTGCCGAGCGGAACCCTGCTCAATGTGAACGTGCCCGCCGGCGAGCCCGACGGAGTCGAGGTTACAAGCCTTGGCAAGCGCATCTACCGCGACGAGCTGAAGGTCGCGCCGCACGCGGAGGACTCCACCAAGCGCCAGCGCTACTGGATATACGGGTCGGACCCTGGCTTCCACGACGAGCCCGGCACCGACCTGGCGGCGGTGGCTGAAGGGCGCATCGCTGTGACGCCGATCCATTTCGACCTGACCCACCGTGGCGGGCTGGAGGTGTTGCGCGGGTTCGATCTGCAAGCGCTGCTCGCACCGGTTCTCGATGGCGGGAGCGCGTGAGCAGACCGCCGAGGCGAGCTCCCCGCAAGCAAGAGTCTGCCCCGACACCCTCTGGGCAGCGCGCGGGGCCGGCTGCTGGAGTGGAGCACGCCGCACAGGTGGCCCCCGGGGCGCAGCCATCCAAGCAGCAGCTAGCCCGCGCACATGAGCTGCGCGCGCAACTTGAGTATCACGCTCATCGCTACTACGTACTCGACGATCCCGAGATAGGCGACGACGCCTATGACGCGCTGCTCGACGAGCTGCGCAGGCTGGAGAGCGAGCACCCGCAGCTGCGAGGAGCCGACTCGCCGACCCAGCGTGTCGGTGGCGAGCCGGTCGGCAAGCTCGAGAAGGTTCAGCACCCGGAGCCGATGCTGTCGCTTGACAACGTCCGCAACGAAGAGGAGCTGAGGGCTTGGGTGACGCGTATGAGGACGCATCTCGCGCGCGAAGGGATCGAGCGCTCGAGCTTTGAGTATGTGGTGGAGCCGAAGGTCGACGGGTTGGCGATCAGCCTGCTCTACCGCGACGGCGTGCTCGTGCGCGGAGCTACACGCGGCAACGGTGAGGTCGGCGAGGACGTGACGCACAACCTGCGCACAATCGGCTCGGTCCCGCTGCGCATCGAGGATGCGCCGCCGTTGTTGGAGGTGCGTGGCGAGATCTACATGTCGCTAAAGGACTTCGCCGCCGTCAACGAGCGTCGCGCCGGAGCCGGCCTGTCCACTTTCATGAATCCCCGCAACTCGGCCGCCGGCGCTGTACGCCAGCTCGACCCTTCTCTGATGGCAGAACGTCCGCTTTCGATGTGGGCCTACCAAATAGGGGTGGCGCCGGAGCTCAAATTCGAGACGCACTGGCAGGCGCTTGAATGGTTGCGCGAGCATGGCTTCCGCGTCAACCGCGACATCAAGCTGCTCGACAGCGAGGAGCAGGTAATCGCGCAATGCCTGCGCTGGCAAGAGCGCCGTGGCGAGCTCGACTTTGAGATCGACGGGGTCGTGATCAAGGTCTCAGACCTCGAGCTGCAGCGTCGGCTCGGCTCGGTCGGTCGCGATCCGCGTTGGGCGGTGGCCTGGAAGTTCCCGCCTACAACGGCCGTGACGCGCTTGCATAAGGTGATGTGGAACGTCGGCAAGTTCGGCGACCTGCGCCCCTACGCGGTGCTCGAGCCGGTGGCGGCAGGCGGCGTCGTGATCAAGCTGGCGACACTGCACAACGAGGAGGACATCGTCCGCAAGGACATCCGCGCCGGCGAGGACGTGATCGTGCTGCGTGCCGGCGACGTGATCCCGCAAGTTGTCTCCCCGGCACCGCACGTCGCCGATCACAAGGATCGTCCGCCGCCGACGCGCCCGCCAGAGCGCTGCCCGTTCTGTGAGACCCCCACTGTCAAGCCAGGGGGATCGGTCTTCACGAGCTGTCCCAACCGTGATTGTCCTGAGCGCGCCTGGCAGCTGCTCAAGCACTTCGTCTCGCGCGGGGCGATGGATATCGACGGGCTCGGCGAGAAGCAGGTGGCCCTACTGCAGCAGCAGGACTTGGTTCACACGGCTGCCGACTATTACCGTTTGCATGAACACCGCGAGCGGTTGCTCGAGCTGGAGGGTTTTGGTGAGCTGTCGGTCAATCACCTACTCGCGGCGATCGAGACTTCCAAGCAGCGTCCGTTCGGGCGCGTCCTGTTCGCGCTCGGCATCGAGGAGGTCGGCGAGGTCACCGGGCGCAATCTGGCCCTGCGCTTTCGCAACATCGACGCGTTGCTTGCGGCAAGCGCCACCGAGATCGAGGAGACCCCCGGGATCGGCGAGAAGATGAGCCTTCTGATCAATTCACAGCTGCACGACGAGCGCATGCGCGCGCTGGTCGAGGATCTGCGCGCGCAGGGTTTGCGCTTCGCCGAGGAGGGACCAGCGCCCACCAGCGGCCCGCTGGTGAACAAGACGTTCGTGCTCACGGGAACGCTGCCAACGCTCTCGCGAGAGCAGGCCACCGAGCGCATCCAGACCGCCGGTGGCCGCGTGACCAGCGGGGTGTCGAAGAAGACCGACTATTTGGTTGCCGGCGAGTCGCCGGGGTCGAAGCTGGAGAAGGCCGAACGACTGGAGGTGTCGGTCCTAGACGAGGGAGCTTTGCTCAACCTGTTGGCTGAATAGCCACGATTCCGTCCGGCCCCATTGCATACAATAAGCAACAGGAAGGTGCAGTGCCGCGGTCGGCACAGGCACATGACACGTGTACTTTCGGAGTGACCCTCCGGATGGGTTCGACTCCCACACCTTCCGCCGATTGGATGGACGATGTGAGACAGACAGCAACGGTCACGCGCCGAGACGGATTCGTCACCGTCGTGTCCCCGTCGTCCGTCCGAGTGCTCTGTAAAAGAGGGAAATGGCTGTGGTAACATCGCTACAACACGTGTCATGTGGCTGTGCTGTACTCGGCCCGTCTGTTGACGGGTCGAGTCGTTTCTAGTTCGGTCAGTAGCGTGCGAGCGTGATCGCCATGTTGTCCTGGATCGTGTGCGCCGCATACGTTTCGATGTCGTCGTTGAAGAATGCGAACGCAAGGATGTCCCCGCCCGCGCTTTCGCAGTAACCGGCCAGGTTGGACACCCCGTTCAAAGTCCCCGTCTTGGCCTGACAGCGACCCGAGGCCGGTGTGTGTCGCATCCGTTCGGAGAGCGTGCCCGTTTGGCCGGCGACGGCCAGATCGTTGCGCAAGGTCGTGCCCAAGGGGTTGTGGGCAAGCGCGGTAAGCAGCTCCACTATCTGCTTGGGGGTGGTGTGGTCGGAGTGCGACAGGCCCGAGCCATCGATCAGATAGGGATGCAAGCCGAAGTCCTTAGCGATCGTCGCCCGTACGACGGCGGCCCCCGCGGCGGTCGTGCCAGCACCGCCGAAGCGCGCGCCGATGTCCTTGATCAAGGTCTCCGCGAAGTAGTTGTCAGACGGTGGAAGAGTCAGCCCGAGCAGGGTCGCCAGGTCCGGCGAGGCCTCGCTTGCGATCGTGCTCGCTCCGGCGGGAGTTGTGGCGGCTGCGCCCCCGTGCACTTTGACCCCCACGGCTCTGAGCGCTCCCCGCAGCTGCAATGCGGCATAGGCGGCGGGCGCGTGTGCGCCGCCCTCGGAGCCCGTCGCGCCGCGGTTGAAGGAGAGTCCGCTGAGCTCGCCTTCCAGTTCAGAGTCGGGCGCGTAGCCGCTATAGGGATCTCCGCGCAGGGAGTCAAACCAGGAATCGTCGCCGTCCACGTTGCCGGTGACTTCTCTGATCCCAGCAGCCTTAACGAGTGCCGCCAGCTTGGTCACGGTCGCGCCCTGGCCGTCGTAGCGGGCTGCCACGAAGGAGGCGCTGCCGAATGTGGGGTCGCCGCCGCCCTTCAGATAGAGGTTGCCTTCCCAGCGCCCGCCCGCGCCCAGGCGGCCGGTGCCAAGCACGCTCGTGGTCAGCGTCCCTTCGGGTCCCATTAGCTCCAGAGCAGTCGCGGCGGTGTACAGCTTCTCGACGGAGGCGGGGGGATGGGGAACTTCGGCGCGCTCGCTGAACAGGGTCGTGGCCTTCGTCAGGTCGTACACATAGGCCCCCGACGCGGGCCCGGCAAGCCTCATCTCGCGGGCAAGCGGCGCTTCGAGCGAGCTCTGGGCAGAAGCCGCCGGTGCAGCGGCAGCTGTCGAAGCGAGCGCCACCGTCAGCGCAGCCAGGATTGTGTGCCGACTCCCCGGGATCGTGCGCTGCGCCAGAGACCCCGTGCGTGGCCGCGTCCGGTGCGCCCGCCGCCCAGTCGAGATCGACCCTCGCAAACTGCGTAGTGTGGACAAGTAAAGGAGGTGCATGAGGTCCATCGTCAGTAGGGTTTCGTCGTCTTCCATCCGGCGGCCGCCGGAGTTACTGCGTAACAGTACGTACAATCAGTAGTTATGGGCGAGGTTGTCAACTTGAAAGCAGCCAAGCGGGCTTCGGGCACTAGAACACGCTCGCCCTCCAAGCGGAGCGCTCCCGCACGAACCTCAAAGCGCAGCGGCCCGCGACGGGACAAGACGGCTCTGGTCTTGGGCGGCGGCGGCTTCACGGGCGGTGTCTACGAGATCGGGGCATTGCGAGCGCTCGACTTGCTCGCAGCCAATCGCACGATCAACCAGTTCGACGTCTACGTAGGCACCTCCGCTGGCGCTTTCGTCGCGTCGCTGTGCGCCAACGGGGTCACCCCAGAGGAGATGATGCGCGTCGTCACCCACCAGGGCCCGCAAGCCTTCAGGGACATCGACCTCGGCGACCTCCTGCGCCTGAACTTGCCTGAGCTGGCGCGCACAGGCGTGCGGCTGCCGCTGAGGATGGCTTTACTGGCGCGTCAGTTGCTGCCCCAGCTTGGCCAGGTGTCGTTGATCGACATTGTGCTCGGCATCGCCGAGACCTTGCCGAGCGGGGCCTACACGGGCCAGGGCATCGAGCGCTACCTGCGCAGGGTGCTGGAAGAGGACGGTCGCCACGACGACTTCCGCGCGCTCGAGCACGAGCTATATCTGGTGGCGACGGATCTCGACTCGTGCGAGCGGGTCGTGTTCGGCGCCGACGGCTTCGACGACGTACCGATCTCCAAGGCGGTGCGTGCGTCGGGCGCATTGCCGATGGTCTACGCCCCGGTCAAGATCGGCGACCGCGAGCTGATCGACGGGGGCATCGTCTCGACCACGAACCTAGACATCGCGGTGGAAGCGGGCGCCTCCCTGGTGATCGTGATCAACCCGATCGTCCCATTCGTGAACCAGCGCGGGGACGGAGAAGAGGGTGCTCCGGCGCGCAGGATCTCCGACATGGGCTTCTCAAAGATCGGCTATCAGGCTTTCAAGCTGCTGGCACACCGACGTTTGCACGAGCTGGCCGGCATGTGGGAGGAGCGCTATCCGGGCGTGGACATCGTGTTGATCGAGCCCGAGCCGACCGACGAGTTGATGTTCGAGACCTCGATCATGAGCTTCTCCTCGCGCATTGAGATAGCGCGCCACGGCTTCCAGTCGGTGACCTACCACCTACTTGACGAATACGAGCGCTACAGAGAGATCTGGGAGCGTCACGGCATCGAGATCTCCGAGCGGCGCGTGCGCAAGGTGGTCCGCCATTTCGAGGCCGAAGAAGAGGAGGTCGGCGCCTGGCGCAAAATCCTCGAAGGCACGACCGGCGCGCTGTTGCGCCAGTCAGGCTCCGCGGGATAGGGGGCCTGGCCCATCGCGGTCTGGGCGCGCCACGCCTAGGCACACTTTCGCCGTGGGTTGTGGAAGTTGTGTCTGGCCGGTCTGGGCGCGCCACGCCTGGACACACTTTCGCTGTGGGTTGTGCAAGTGGCGCCCGAGTGCTGCGGGCACGACAAAATCCCAAACCCACCCCTACCGGCTAGTTCAGAACCAGCTCAGTGCTCAGCTGAGCGCGCGGTCGATCGCGTTCAGCAGACGCGTCGAGCAGGCCTCGTCGCGGACTGCGATGCGTACATGATGCGGCTCGCCGAGCGCGTCACCGGCCGCCACGAGGATGCCCGAGCGCGCCAGGCGTGTCGCGAGTTCGCCGCCGTCGAGCGTCGGGTGTGCCACCCACAGGAAGTTGGCCTGACTGTCGGTCACGTCGAATTCGCGCTGACGCAGTGCTGTCGTGAGGCGTGTGCGCTCCTGGGAGACGCGCCGCACGCGCCTGACCAGTGGCTCGGAGAAGCTACGCAGCGACTCGAGCGCCCCCGCTTGGGAGATCTCGCTGACGCCGAGGTCTGGTTCGAGCTCGGCGAGCAACTTCTCAGCACCCGGCGCACCGAGTGCATAGCCGCAACGCAGGCCTGCCAGACCCCAGGCCTTGGAGAAGCTGCGGAAGACGAGCAGGCGTGGGTTGCCCTCCAGCAGTTGGAGCGAGGAGTCGATTGGCTGAGCATCGGAGAACTCGACAAGCGACTCGTCGAGCAATACGGCCACATGGTCGGGTAGCGCCGCGAGCAATCGCTGCAGCTCACCGGTCGGCAGCAGCTCGCCGGTAGGGTCGTTGGGGCTGGCGAGCGCGACCACGCGGGTACTCTCGCCAACCGCTTCCACCAGGGCATCGACACCGCCACTCACCGGCACCGCACGTCCGTGAGCGCGGCGCGCCATGATCGGAAAGAGGGGATACGACGGCCACGAGGTGATCAGCTCCTGCCCCGGCTCGATCAACGCGCGCGTGGCGGCACTGAGTAGCTCGGCGGAGCCGTTTCCTACGATCAGCCGAGCCTGGTCGACGGAGTGGCGCTCTGCAAGCCGCGCCCGCAGCTGCGAGCCACGCATGTGCGGGTAGCGCTGCATCCCTCGTCGTGCTACGAAGGTAATCGCATTTACAACCTCGGGGTGGGGCAAATCGGGCCAGGTCGTCTGTGAGAGGTCGAGCGTCTCAACGCGCGTCAACGCCTTGCGTTTGCGCTCGTCTGCCTCCTCGCGCAGCTGGCTGTTGACCTCCTCCTCGGTCATCCCCTCGAACTGCTTGTAGTAGTCGAGCAGACCCACGTCGGCTAACCGTCTCTCCGCCGGCTTGTAATGCGGGCGTCTCGCGGTGAAGGCCGGCGCTCACTCACGGCGCGTTGCCAGGCATGGTGCTCGACCCCGGCCCGTGGATCACGACGAACCAGAACGAGAAGGCCGCGGCGCAGACGGCGGCTGTGACGCCGAATATCCGCCCGAGAGCACCGGTGCGCTGGTCATGCCCGGCGGCCCGACGCACCAGGATCCAAGCGTTGTCAAGACGCCTGAGCAGCATCAGCATGCCGAACAAAAGCGCGAACAGGGCAACCAGTGCAATCAACACCCCGAAGGACACACTGCCGGTGAGGTAGTTGGCCTGTGCGCTGAGCCAAAGGCAGGCAACCGGTATCGGCCCCCAGCAGAGCAGGCTGCCAACGGCCATCGCGGCGAACAGGAACTTGGCCAGCGTATTGTCGATGCGCTGCCTGGATTTGCTTCCGCGCTCGGGTAGCGCGCGGAAGCGAGTAGGCGCGGTGCCGGGTCTGCGCCCTACAAAGAGGCCGCCGGTCTCGCTGGGATCGGTACGCATCGTCGCTAGCTATGTTCGCAGCTAATGACGAGCTAGCCCGCATACAGGGCGTCGAGGACGTCGGCGTACTTCTCGGCCACGATGTTGCGCTTCACCTTCAACGTCGGCGTGAGCTCGCCGGTCTCCTGCGTCAGGTCGTGCGGCAGGATCGCAAAGCGCTTGACCTGCTCCACCGGCGCATAGCGGAGGTTGGCGCGCTCCACCTGCTCGCCGATCATCTCGCGCACCGAGGACTCCTCGCACAGTTGCGCAGTGTCCTCGGGCAGGTTGTGCTCGCGCGCGTAGCCGGCGATCTCTTCCTCGTCGAGCGTGATCAACACGACCGGATAGGGGCGCTGGTCGCCGTGCATGACGGCCTGTGAGATCCAGCGGCACTGCTTGAGGTCGTTCTCGAGGTTCGCGGGCGTGATGTTCTTGCCACCGGCGGTGATGATGATGTCCTTCTTGCGCCCAGTGATCGAGAGGTAGCCATCCTCGTCGAGCGAGCCGAGGTCGCCAGTGTGCAGCCAGCCTTGGTCGATCGAGCCGAAGCTGGCGTCGGCGTTGTTGTGGTAGCCCTGGAAGATGTTCGGCCCCTTGATCAGCACCTCGCCATCCTCGGCGATCTTGATCTCGACGCCGGGAAATGGCCTGCCGACGGTGCCGAACTTGTGATCCTCGACCGTGCAGACGGTTGCGGCTGTAGCGGTCTCGGTCATGCCGTAGCCCTCGAGCACGGGCACACCGGCGGCCCAGAAGAATTCGAGAATCTCCTTGGCGATGGGCGCCGCACCGGTGACGGCGTGGCGTACGTTGCCGCCGAAGATGGCGCGGACGTTCTTAAACAGTTGCTCGTCGGCCTCTTCGAAGGGCCCCATCAGCTCGGCGGGAACCTCTTCGCCTTTGGCCTGCAGGTCGCGCACCTTGCCGCCCAGCACGATCGCCTTGCGGGCTTGCTCCTGCTCCTCCGGGGACTTGGACTGCAGCGTAGCGTTGGCGAGCGTGTAGATCTTCTCGAAGATGCGAGGCACCGAGGGAAGGTAGGTAGGTTTGACCTCCATCAGCTCGCCGACGATCTGCTTAGTGTCGCCACCGAAGTAGGCGATCGTCGCGCCAAGGTCGAAAGCGCCGAGCTGGATCAGCAGCGCAAAGGCGTGGGCGAGGGGAAGGTAGAGGTAGATGACCTCGTCATCCTCGATCTGCCCGACGGTGCGCAGCATCTCCATCATCGAGGCGTAATTGCCGTGGCTCAGCACGCACCCCTTGGGCGGCCCGGTGGTGCCGGAGGTGTAGATGAACGTGAAGGGATCCTCTGGCTTAACGCTTTCGCGGCGTCCTTGTAGCTCGGAGGCGTCGTGTGTGCGGCCGCGCTCGCGAACCTCCTCGAGCGCGATCGCCTCCAGAGCGGAGCCGCCAGCGGAGGGATCCATCACGATCACGGTGCGCAGGTTGGGAACCTGATCGCGGATCTGTGCGATCTTCTTCAGCTGCTCCTCGTCCTCGCACACGATCGCGCTAGCACCGGAGTCGGAGATGACCCACAGGCACTCCTCGGGCGAGTTAGTCTGGTAGATAGGCACGACTACAGCACCGACCGAGGTGATCGCCATGTCGGCGTAGGACCACTCAGGACGCGTATTGGCAAGAATGCAGACGCGCTCGCCGTGCTCGACGCCGAGATCGATCAACCCGAGGGCGATCTCCTCGACAATATCCGCGAGCTGCTTGTAGCTCACGTCCTGCCAGGCTCCGTCGTGCTTGTAGCGCACGGCGGGATGGTCGCCGTGCTCAAGCGCCGCGCGCGAGATCAGGTCGGCGACGGTGTGCGACGCGGTGCTCGGCTTTGTGGCGCTGGCCTCCATGTTGCGACTCCTCCTCGATAACCCCTTATGAACCCTTGGGATGTTAGGGACTTTGGGTGCTCAAAGCCACGGACAGCTGGCCGCCGAGCCAGCCGCTTTCGATCAGCCGCCGGCGTGGGCTGCGCGCTGCTGCGAGCGGCCCTGGCGGATGCTCGCCATGAACAGGCTCTTGTCGATGCGCCCTCTGAAGATGGGTACACCGTTCTCGAGGCACTTCAGGAGCACTTCCTTGCGCTCCAGACCGGCTTCGCGAGCGAGCTCGCTGGGCGTCAGGTGATTCGCCATCTGTAGGTCCTCCTATCGCGAGGTGGTTTCTATGCGTACGTATACCCCTGCGCCCGGACATATGCAACGTGGGATTGCCGCAAGCTGTTGGTGTTTGCGAAATGGACGATGCCCCGCGTGCGCGCGCGGGGCATCGAGGTTTGGAAAGGCCCAGCGTCCGGGTCTTTCGTCGAGCGTCCGGTGATCGTGGGTCTTGGGGAGACTGGGACGGGCACCGTGTTTTGTGAGTATGCCGCCGGTGCTAGATCGGGTTGGGCACGTCGATGAAGGTGTGCTCCAGCTCGAAGCGCTCGCTCAGGTGCTCGCCAAGGCGCCTCACGCCGAACGTCTCGGTGGCGTAGTGGCCGGCGGCGATGAAGTGGATCGCGCTCTCCTGGGCTTCGCTCATTACGCGCTCGGCGGGCTCGCCGGTGAGGAAGGCGTCGGCACCTGCCGCGACGGCGTCCTGGAGGTAGTCGTTGCCGGCACCGGAGACGATCGCCAGCTTGCTGATTTGTTCGGGGCCGGCGTCGAAGATGAGCGGTGTTCGTTTGGTGAGCGTTGTTACTCGAGCAAAGAGGTCTTTCGCGTCTATGCTCTCGCCGGGGAAGCGTGCGATGAAACCGATCGGCTCGTCGTTGTGTAGAGCAAAGGGCTCGAGCGTGTCGGCGCCGAGGGCACGGGCGATGAGCGCGTTGTTGCCGACTTGGGGATGGGCGTCGAGGGGAAGGTGGTAAGCGGCAAGGCTCATGTCCGAGTCGAACAGCAGCTTCAGACGGCGCTTCATGCGGTTGTCGATGGGTATGGCGGTCGAGCCCCAGAAGAGCCCGTGGTGGACTACGAGCAGGTCGGCGTGGGAGGTAACGGCTCGTTCGAACAGCTCTGCGCTTGCGGTGACGCCGGTGGCGAGCTTTCTGATTTCGTTTTTGCCGGGGAACTGGAGGCCGTTGGGGCAGTAGTCCTTGAAGCGCTCAGGTTGGAGGAGTTGGTCTAGCTCGGCGATGGCATCTTGAAGCCGGCAGGGCATGGGCCGAGCGTAGCGCCCGCGCTCTGCCGATGAGTTTGAGGGTCTGGGCGGAGGCGAAGCGCTCGGTGTGGGATACTTCGGTCTGCGTCGGGGCGTGGCGCAGCCTGGTAGCGCGCGCCGTTCGGGTCGGCGAGGTCCCCGGTTCGAATCCGGGCGCCCCGATATAAAACCCCCGTAAAACTGGGGTTTTCTCTTACCAGGAGCGCGCTGGTGGTCCTCGCGATTGGGCAGTGATTAGGCAGTACGGGTGTTTGTGGGTGTCTCATCCGGCCAAAAGCGGCTTGTTGCAGGGTTTCTGGCCAGCGCGCTGTCTGATGAGTTCGGTGAGGTCCCCGGTTGCCTCCGTCGCAGCGGCGCGTGCCCGCTGTGGGGAGTGATCCGTCGGGCTCCTCGGGCTACTGGACGCCATACATGGCGTTGTTGATCGCCCGAACGCGGTCCGGATCGGGTGCGCCCAACACTGTGTGGCACACCAGCAACGCCTGTGCGAACAGTGCGACTGATAGAGCCCGCCAAATGCTCCGATCGGCTGCGTCCCGGCCGACCGGCCATATCGCGGTGCCGGCGTTGATGTACGCCGTCATGACGTCCGCGTGGGCATGCACCGGCTCGGACAGCGTGCGATACGCCGGGATGTACATGCCGCGAATCGTCAACAGCTGCAGCGGTGCGCCCTTGACGCGCGGTCGGAACGCGTCGATGCGCCCGCCCCAGAACGCGTCCACCTGCTGCGCAAGCTCAGGCATTCCGGGCAACCTGTCGGTCGCAGCCTGTGCCTCGGCGAGCTGCTTGGCATCGAGGACCGTGGAGCCGAACGGCAGCGCATCATCGTGCAACTTGCGCCGCTGGACAAGACCATCGGACCGCCAGATCGGATAACGCGTCTCTGGGTCCGCCGCGATCCAGCAGAACTTCACAACGTGCTCGTACAGGGCCCGCAGCAGAAGTCCGCCGTCGATCGTACGCCCATCCTCCATCAGCACCAATATGCTGCGCACCAGCTCGCTCATCCGGCAGACGAAAGCTGCGGCGTAGCCATGCCACTCGTCCTCGCCCGGGCCAAAGCTCGTAGGAAGCTGCTCTTCTGCGAGGCCGAGTAGCGCCTGCACGGCCGTCTTCACCGCGGCATCAGGCGGTCGGACCGCACCTGGCTGGGTCCCGGTTGCCATCTACACATGATCTCACCCGAGTACGAGCACGGCCGTCCAGCGACAAACTTGCTTTCCGCGCGCAGGAGGACCGAGGGTCGGCGAGTCTTGACGCACCCTTTGGTTTAGAAAGCAGGTCCAGATCTGGCTAGCCGTTCGTGGCCATGTATTCACGCCTCATCAGAAGATGATGGCGCCCGCGGGCCTATCGCACGTCGAGCATCGTCGATTGAGTCGATCACCTCGTAGGACATCGCGCGAAAGCTGCCGTCCCGCTGACGCACAGCCAATGTGCGAGGCCGGCCTCGGGCCTCGTTTCGATCGGCCACCGCCGGATCGGCGATCTCGGGATCTTCCAGGATGACGTGCCGATGTGGCGTGCGCCGAGGAACATCATCCGGATTCGCTAGCGCGAACTCGTGTAGTTCGGTGAGTGCCTCGGCCGACGGGCCGTACACATAACGTGTCGCCCACCCGTACGTTCTCAGATTGATGCTCCGCACCTGGCGCTTCGTGTTGCGTACCGCGAGATGGTCCCTGTCTCCGGGGCTGATGCGCAAGCATGCCTTGGATGACAGCGGGAAGGTAGTTCGCACAGTTGGCGATGACAGCCACGCAGCGGCCGACCACGGATGCGAAGGAGCGGCGTCATGCTTCGTGACAGGCCAGTCAGAGCAGACGAACCGATCATCGCCCGTGGTTGTAAGCAACGTCCACGGCATGTCCCTGACGATGAACGCAATCGGCGCGAACGTCTCCAGCATCATCTTCAGGACGTTGTTCATGGGCATCTCCAGGTACACCCGGCCTGCCGTCAGGTCATCGCGTAGCTCCTGAGCCTGACGCTGATGCTTGGTCGAGCCGCGGACGTTCGTGAGCCGAACCGCCGCGTGCATGGTTGCTGACTCCTCCATACGCGCCTTGAGCTCAGTCAGGAAACCGGGGCCTCGCTGCTCCTGCATGCCGACGAAGAAGGCCAGGTCGAGGCGGTCGTCCTCGGTCAGCTCCTCCGGATGCGCTAGGAATCGGTCGAGTGCCTGCGCCGCATAGTTCTCGCCAAGCGCCAGTAGGGCCTCGATGAGGCCATCGGCGTCGCCATCAACGCTCTCGACCGCATAGAAGTCAGGCTCCCAGGCAGCATCCTTCGGTGTGACGCCAGCGCAGGTCCCGTTCGTCTTATCGAGCTGGAACACTTCACGCGAGCGCGGTGCATGGAAGCGCCGGAGCAGCATCTGCGGCACGTAGTGGTGGCGCTCACCGGGTGCATCCGGCAAAGGCTTGTCGCCGAGGGCGATGGCGCGCAAGTGATCGGCGAACTTACCGGGTAGCTCGACGCCTCGCAGCTGCGCCTCTTGCTTGGCCGTTATCGGAGGCTTGGGCAGCTTCGGCATATGACGCCAACGATATGTCGGCCGTCGGACCCGTCAGTAACCCGGGGCTCTCCCGCGCTGGACGACCCCGGGCGTCGCCCAGCCACCGGGATTTCCCCAGGTTCGTGGACTGTCCTGTGTTCGGCGACCTGTCGCCAGCGCAATGCCGCTCAGTGCGGCAGATAGACAACATCTTGGGGACCGCAGGCGCCCCCGGCCGAGCACGCGTTGTAGTCGGACTCTTCTGTGAAGGGCCCCTTCCAAGTGGTTCCACCGCCGGTACCTGAGACGTAGGCCGGGCGGTAGGGATAGCCGCAGAAGTAGAACCCCATACGACCGCCGCACACCCACCAGCGGCCGTCAATGAGTACCGGCCCGGCGTCGCCGGTGGCGGCCCCGTCCGCGGTCAGGTTGATGTGCTTGGCGTGTGGGTTGATGGCGCCGGCAAGAATTGTCCGGGCCCGCGCGCATGACATGCGCCACGGATAGATCGCGTCCTTGCCGTAGAAGCCTTTGGCCGCGTAGCCGCAGCGCTTGACCGTGACCGTCGTCATTGCGGACGCTGCGCCGACGCCGATCATCAGTGACGCGAAAGCGATCAAGATGCACCGCCATCCCCTGAACATGCGCGCGAGCCTAACACGAAATCGCTGTCGTTCGACAGCGGCTTCGGCGCGCAACCGCATCGGCGACAGTCTCGATGGTGCCGATCACCGGCACCACATGAGCGCCCCACCGCGTTTGCACTCGCCCTGCGCGCCCGAAGGTCGACTGCCGCGATACTCGCGGAAACACCGAAGCAGGACCCATCCGGGTCGGCACACGCAGCCTTGAGTTTCGCCACGAGCAGGTCTGTCCTACGGCCGATTTGTGACCTGCTGGTTGTCCCTACCGCTGTTCGGCTGACTCTTCGGCCTGCGCCTCGCCGAGCGTCCAGTCGTGTCCTTCGACGAGGGCCTTTAGCTTCTCGCGCTCTTCGGGGCTGCGGCGCATCATGTGCGCGTAGACGCGAAGCGTGAATGCTGGGTCGGTGTGTCCGAGTTGGTGCATGACGTAGATGGGGTCCTTGCCGATCGCGAACAGCACGGAGGCGAAGGTGTGTCTGAGCTTGTGTGGGGTGATGCCGTGAGGGAGCGGCTGGCTGCCGCGTTGGGCGAGTAGTTCTTCTGCCTTGGCGACGACTGGGGCGACGACGCGTTGGCGGAGGTTGTGGCGGTCGCGGGGATTGCCGTGGCGGGTGGTGAGGATCGGGTCGTCGGGGCCGGTGGCGTTGGCGGCCTTGTGCTCGGTCAGGATCTTGCGCAGCAAGGGGAGCATGTCGATCTCGCGGACGCCCGCTTCTGTCTTGTCGCGGCCGACCTCGATCCGGCCGTTTGCGAGGTCTTGGTCGCGGCCGAGGAGCGCTCCCGCGGCCGACGCTCGGGGGCCGCCGAGCATCAGTAGCGCTATCGCGGCGTAGCGTCCTGTGGTCCTGGACTTTGGGTCGCGGTCGAGCTCGCCAGCGGCCTCGAGCATCACCGCGATGTGCTCGGCGCTATCGAGGTAGACGGGCCGGGGTTTTGTGACCTTCAGCCGCCGGCGCTTGCCCTTCGCTGGGTTACTCGGGATTAGCTGGTGCTCGACGGCGATCTCGAGGATCTGGGCGAGCAGGAAGAGGTGCATGTTGATTGAGCGGTTTGACAGCGGCCGCTCATTGCGCTTGTAGCTGCGGCCGCGCCGGTCGATGACCATGACTGTCCGTGCCTTGCCTTCCTCGGCGGCTGCTGTCAGGCGCGCTGCCTCGTAGACCTTCTCCTGGCGGTAGCGGTCTATCTCGCCGATTGTGATCTGGGAGAGCGTGTGCTCGGCGAAAAATGGCAGCAGGTGTTTGGTGAGGTCGTTGCGGTAGCTGCGGGCTGTATTCGCCGAGAGTTCGGGCTGCTTGGCGGCGAACCACTCGGAGGCGAACTCGTGAAACAGGGGATCGTTCTCCGGCTTCACGGGTTCTGGCCGGTTGGGTTTCCAAATGCCGAGGTCGATGTCGCGCAGCATGATCTGCAGTTCGCGTTCAGCTTGTCGTAGGGTCCATCCGTCCTCGGGGCGTCCGAGGGTGATGTACTCGCGTTTGCCGTAGGCCCACACCCGCAGCGCGAAGCTGCGCTGCGTCTCGCCGGGCTTCAGTACCTGTCCGGTCGCCGGTCTTCCCGGCCGTCGAATATGGCGGCCGCCAGGTGGAGTCTTGGCAACTCGAGCAGGCATGGCGGTCAGTATGTAGCGCCTCGTGCTCGCCGTGATGAGCTCGCGAGAAGGGTGGCTGCTCTACGCATTGCGACCCCGGATCGGCAGTAGCTCTACGCCGGTTAAAGTGCGCCTTGTGCGCTGGCGTCGCTGCGGCCGGGCCCGCGCAGGCGCAGGTATGGGCCGGTTCAGCTGTGTGGCGGCCTGTAGGTATTCGTCCACGCGCGATGGCCAAAATGCGAGGCGGGGTCTTGACCCTGACCCGAGCCTGACCGCGCCGAGCTCGCCGGCGTGTTCGTAGACCCACCAGCGCGAGCGGCCTGTCCGCCGCGCGATCTCCCTTGCCTCTACCAGCGCCTCGGGCTGCTCGATATGCGGATCGACGAGTCGTACATAGAGCTGCTCGCTGGTCGCTCCGAGCCGGTCGGCGATCCGCTCGACCAGCAGCGGGGCGAGCTTGTCGGCGAGTCGTTGGGCCAATTCGTCGAGCAACTGCTGGTCGATCAGGCCAGGCTGGTTGCTCTGCCCAGGCTGCGAGCTCTTCTCGGATTTGGTGCGGCGGTTGCGGTACTCGGAGATGTCAGACGTTCCGCGCATGATCAGATATTGGGAGGCGATGACTGGTTGCCTTCTAATCGACCACGCAAACGCGAATCGGGCGCCCACGCTGATTGTTTTGGTGTCGGCTCAGTTGGCGGGACGTGTGTCGAGCTCTGTCCGGAGCTCGAGGCCGGGGCATCCGTCGAAGACCGCGTCGTGAGCTACCAGCGGGACACCCCAACGGATCGCTGTTGCCGCGATCCACAGGTCTGCGTTGTGGCCTCGCTGGTGCAGGCCGTGCCCAATCTGCCGGCATTCGTTTCGCAGTCGGGCGACGGCCTCGATCGTGTCGATATCAACCGGCAGGACACGTGCACGTGCGATCAGGCGAGAGAGGCGCTCAACTCGGGTGGAGCCCCAGCCGGCGCTGAGCGCACCATAACGAGCCTCGGCGACCGTCTGGGGAGCGACCGCGATGCGCTGCCCGAACAGGTGCTTCGCATAGCTTGTGGCGAGCGGTGAGCGCTCCCGCAGGCGGGCGGTGAAGACGTTCGTGTCGACGAGAACGGTTGCGATCACTCGTCGAGCGCCGCCACGAACACATCCCACTCCTCGTCGGTCACGTCAGGGATGTCGAAGTGCTCGTCCGCCTCAAGCGGCGCGACATCGGCCATCAGCTCCTCCAGCGAAGGAGGAGTCCAGAACCGGGCGTTCGCCCGCTCGATGTGATCGTTGCTCGCGGCTGGCTCTGGCATCAGGTGACCTCCAACACCAAGTGTAGGCGGTCCTGGCGACACAAAACGCGGTCTCCGCTCAACTCTTGCTGTCCCTCAGAGATCGTCCGGGAGCTCGCCGAGGAGCCTTCTCACGGCATCGGTCTTCTCTGGTTGTCTGCTGCGGCGTGGCTTGGCGTAGTACGGCACAGGCATTGGCAGCGGTGGGGGATCGGCGACGCTCTGGTCGAGGTATTCGCGCACTCGAGTGGGATGGAAGCCAAGCCGGGGCGTTGATCCAGTGCCCAGCGGCACGGCGCCGAGGTCGCCCGCGTGGTCGTAGACCCACCGGCGTGTCATGCCGGTCATGCGCGCGACCTCGCGCGCACTGATAAGCCCTTCTGGTCGCCCCTGTCCTGGGACAAGCCACGGCATCAAGCGCTCGACGACCCGATCGGCCAGCAGGTCGGCGAGCCGACCTAAGAGCTCGTTGTCGTCCGCTAGCTCGCCGAGCGTCACGACGGTACGGGCGGCTGCCCTACCCACGGTGGCGTCCTAGCTACCTCGTGGACACATGCCGCTACCCGCGCGTTGCGCCCCTCGACTGAGATAGCGGGCCGTCTAGCCGGGAACGCATGATCGAGCGTGGTCACGGCTTGCACATTCCCAGATTGATAGACGAGAAGGAACAGACAATGCAGCACTGAGCAGACCAATCGCTCGCTAGAGAAGATCGCTTGGGTCTCACCCTCCTTTGGGCGCAATGGCGTACCAGGATGCGAGGCGCTGGCCAATGCGGTGCCAGTACGCTTAAGCATGATCCGCCTGGGTGTCACCATTGCGCGGTGTCTATTGCGTTCTTCCCAAACGGGGATCCCGAGCTTGAGGCCTACGGGGTCCGGCTGTTGAACCGCGTATCGAGACAGCTCCGCGAAGCCTTCGACCCTCCCGAGCTGACGTTCGCACCGGTCGGACCAGACTTCGACTATGCCAGCTGTCCGGAACTGTTCGGCGGCCGTCGCGGCCGCGGCCCGCTTACGGTCGTGTGGGACACGAACCTACTGATCGACTACTTCCAGCACGGCCGCGCCCTGTGGAAGGACGAGCCGTTGCCCGACGAGTTGGGCGACTATGGCGACGAACTCGAGGCGCTGCAGCTTATCGTCGCGGTCTGGGTGATCAGAGAACTACGCTTTCACATCCTGCCGCGCGTTCTGGTCGACGCGAAGCGCAAGCTCAGCCAGAAGCGGCGCGGCGAGCGGATCAACGCGCTCGAGAACTTCGCGGCGGCGCTGCGCCTCGTGGGATCCGAACACGAACCTGCGTCTGCGCGAAGCCGCGCTCGGTCGCTGAAATCCAACGGTGGCCTCAGGCGAGTCTTGGCGCAAGTGCCCTCCACCGATCGCCCGCTCGTGGCAGACGCGGTCGAGTCTCGATGCGCACGTGTTCCTGACCAGGGATCGGGGAGTCCTCGCTTGCAAGCGAGGCCTGCGGCCGTTCGGGTTGCTGATCGCAACCCCGGGGGACCTGCTCGAACAGCTAGCCGCCTATGGAGCGCTCCACTGCCTGCTGGTACCCAACGCCGCGTACTGGCCGCTACCCGATCAGGCGCGTGTCACTCATATGATTAACGCACTGCCAGCGCCGACATGACCCGAACGCGACCCGATCTGGTGCTTTTGGCAGCAGGCTGCTGCCAAATCGGCTCGTCTCGGCGGTCGGGTGCCGTCGAATTAGTCGCTGGACATGCCTCTCACCCGAGTCCTCATATGGGTGGTGAGCCGAGAGCCAACTGCGCCGTATAGAGCCAGCGGCTAGCGAATCGCCAGCATCGACCCCGATATCGCCTGCCGGGACCCATCCTGGTACGTCAGGAAGTCATCATGAGGAGGCGCTCAAACACATACGGGTGCTAGTCGCGTTTGGGCAGTAACTCGATTCCAGTGCCTAAACCCTCCCAAATCGCCCCCAAAATCCGAGGTTTCACCAGCTCAACCGATCATCTGCAAAACCGCTTGTTTGCAGGCATTTCCACGGGAAAATAGGGCATATCTCCCCCGATTCGGGTCGGCGAGGTCCCCGGTTCGAATCCGGGCGCCCCGATTTTTTGATGGGCCTCCCACCTTAGAAAGGTCGTTTTGGGGGCCGAAACGGGACAAAGAACTTCGATCGAGTCAGTCGAGGCGAACGAAGGCGAACCGGGTGCGAAGCAGCGATTGGCCGCGAGCTTCCGTCAGGGACGACGTGGCTCGGGTGTCTTCGCGGGGAAGCCGTAGCGCTCGCGCAGCCAAGCCTCGACCTCTGAGATCCGATAGCGGCTCATGCCGCCAGTCGAGAGATGTGGAAGGCCAAGCCGGTGCTGAAGCTCGATCCAGCGTGGCGTCACGCTCAGGTGATCGGCGAGCTGTCGCTTGGTCGCCCAGGGCTCGGGCGGCCGGTGTTCGTATTCGGGATTATGCTTCATGGGCTGCGCGATGAGATCAGATCGCTGGCGAGGTCTCAAGCCCCTGCCGCGGGAGGACGCAGATGAAGGACCGTGTCGTTATGCCTGGTCTGAGCACATCCCGGTCATGTAGGCGGATCAGTGTGACCGTCTATCTCGGTTGATGCAGGTGTCCGCTGCGCTTGGGTCAAGCTTTGCTGTCTGGCCGCTGCTACGACTTCCATCATTTGGTCATACAGCGGTGGTACGCCTGCAGCGTCCCGAGCGGGCAGGTCCAGAATCTTTGGCCCAGCGAGGGCCTGATGGCGCTCAAGAATCCCGCGGTGGCGAAGGATCGTCTTCGCTAGGCCTCCGTGGAGGATCGGGTGGGCGCGAAGTTCGGTACAGACATTCACTGTCTCAGACACCCTCAGGATCGCCGTAAGGGCAGCCTTCGGACCGATCGCGGTCTCGTCGGCCTCTTCAACGTCGCGATCCCACGCGGCTATTCCACCCTGGGGTCGCGCGTGAACCAGCCGATTACGCGTCTTGCACAGCAAAGTCAAATCCTGCAGCGGTTGCGCGCCTCGCTCAAGCGGCGATTTGCCTGCGGCGGCAAGCTGCGTGCCTACCAAGAGCTTGTCTGGCGTCGGCAGCTTATCCAGCGCCTCGAAGTCGGCTGGCGAGAGCAACTCGTCAAGCAGCTCATTTGCGAAGGCCTCGGCAGACAGGGCTGCGAAAAGAACGGTCGATCGCAGGAAGTGCAGTCGCCGGTTGTAAGCGTTCATGGCTTCTTGTGGCCCCTCAAGGATCGAGCCGCGATGTAGCGCGTCGACGGGAACCCAAAGGTCCGGAGGGTTTGCGGAGTGATGGAACTCCTGAAGCGCGCGGAGCAGGTACATCTCGGCTTGTGACGCAGGACCAAAGGCCTGCTTGAGAGATTGCGTCCTCGGCGCCTGCGATCGGCGTCGCGGTCTTTCCAGCTGTGGCTCTCGGCTTGGGGGCACTCGCGAAAGCCTAGAGAGGATCCCTCGGGTTCGTGCCGGCGAAATGGGCTACATCATCTGGTGCAACAGCTCGCTCGCAGCGACCGCATCTAAAGATCGTCAGATCGCCGCTAGCGTCTCAACCCTCTGTCGCCACAAGACGCCGATGAGACCGTGTTCAGGTTCGGCGTCTTCGTAGCACCTCCTAAAGGGGCAGTCGTAGGCCCCCGCTGTGGCTAGGTAGGCTGACGGCGCCGATGGCACGATCCAGGAAGAACGCGTGGCTGCGCGATGAGTTGATTCTTGCGCTCGATCTTTACCGCCGCGCCGGTCGCAAGCCGTCCTTGTCGCAGCTAGACGATCTGAGCGCCACCCTCCGAGACATACCGATCGAGCAAGAGTTGGCACGCGACCCAAAGTTTCGCGGACGGGATTCTGTGTATCTGAAGCTCGCAAACTTCGTCTCCTTGGACCCAAATGCTGACATCACGGGCATGACTCGTGGCGGCGCAGAAGACAGGCGGGTGTGGGACGAGTTCGCCGACGATCCTCTTCGACTGGAGCGTGTCGCGTCAGCGATCCGGAGAACCCTAGTCATGTCGCCGCCGGGGATCGGCCTGGACGACGACGCCGAAGATGGAGCTCCCGAGGGAAGGATCCTGGCGCGTGTACACCTATCCCGCGAGCGGAACCGTGGTCTAGTCGCGCGAAAGAAGAGTCAGGCCCTCGCGGCGAATGGCACGCTCGCCTGCGCGATATGCGAGTTTGATTTCGCAGTGACCTATGGCGTCCGCGGCGACGGTTTCATCGAGTGTCATCACACGACGCCGCTCTCCGAGATGAAACCTGACGCCAGGACGCGGCTGTCCGATCTCGCGCTCGTATGCGCCAACTGCCATCGAATGATCCACCGTGGCTCTCCGTGGCTTTCTCTATCCGAGCTGAGGGCACTCATTGCAGAGCAGCAGCTCTCGGCGAAGACAAGATGACGCGGCGCTCTACACGCGAGAGGTGTTTGGCGAAGGGATCACGCGTGCGGGCAATGAGGAGGTTGAGGCAGCGATGGCCGCTCTGGCAGCCACCGCCCCGCTCGACGACTCGTTTAGCATTGTCGGAAGCGCAATTTCGCAAGCCGGCCGCCACCTTTGCGTTGACAGACTCGGCCAGATCGGTCTGGGGAATAGGGTTGGCTGTCCTCTATGACGCCGCGGGGGGATCAAAGTCGGCGTTGTGACCTTCGTAAGGTCCTTCTTGGCTGCCTTGGCCGATATCGATCACTGTCGTCTTTCCGGTGAGGTCGACGTCAATCCAGCGGTCGGTCCAGGAACCGCGTCGGTCCAGTGTCGCATGGAACAGCTTTACGCGGATCGGGAAGCGTCCAACACGCGGGATGCGCACATATTGGACGAAGGACACGCCAACTTGCACCGTGATAGGGCGCGCAAAGAAGTAGAAACTCTCTGGAGGGCCTTCTACTCCGGGCCAGCCCTCCTGCGTCGTGTCGTGGGATTGATTCAGGTCTGGTTGACCCCAGTGGTTTGTGAGCTGGGCGGCGGATGCACGTTCGAACAAGATCGTTAGGACGGCGCCTTGTAGATCGCGATCGCCGGTGTTGGTCAAGCCGATGCTGAACACGCCGGCGGATGGGTCTTCCTCCCCAGGGGCGGGAGCAATTGCCCTGATATGTATGCGCTCGATCACGGGACGGCGTTGGCGGTCGGCTTCCAGTTGCTCGTGCTCCGCACGGGCAAGCATGAGTTGCTCGTGTGCGCTGGCCGCAGTCGTCTCCGCGGCGTCGGCGCTGCGGCGCGCGTCACGTGTGCTGCAAAGCGCCACGACGAAGGCGCTGGCGGCGACCAAGATGCCCACGATAGCCCCGAATGCGCTGACATAGTCGGTCCAGAACGGCTTTGTGGCTAGCAGCACCTGGCCAGAGTACAATGCGGTCATGGCGGTTGAGCCCCTGTTCTACGGTGGCACCTTGGGCGGCCGCTTGGTTGCGGTTGCCGCGCGGGATGATATGGCCGCTACTGCACGCCTAGATGCTCTTCTGAGCCGTGAGGATGAGGATATCTTCGCCCAGCGGGCAGAGGCGTGGACAGCGCTCAGCGTGGGAGTCGAATGGGCGGCTCGGGCGCTGGACTCAGTGGGCGTAAGTGGGACGGACACGACACCGATCGGAGACTCGGAGGCGGCGTTCGCTCGCGGTCAGCATCTCAATGGCCAGCTGTTCATGTTGAGCCAGTTGCGAGGGCGCCACGATCGTCCGGCGCTGCTGGTCGACGCGGTCAAGCAGGCCTGCTACGCGGCGGCTGAGCTTGGTCCGATCCAGGGTGGGCGACTGGGTGCGATTAGACGCCCTATGGATCGGCCAGCGGTCGTCGAGGCAGTCGCTCCGCAGGAAGCCGACCTGCTGGAGGTCGGCGGTCAGCTCGGCGAGGCGCTGTATCGCTTGAACGAACTTGGTCTCGGCGACATCGTGACCGAGGCCACCAGGGCTCTCACGACCGTCTCCCCTACCTAGACCAAGCGTCCATCATAGGCGAGCCGGGTGTGCGTGAGCCTCGGCTTCGACAGCGAGCTGTCGGCAGCAGCGGACTGATGTTCACGATGGCATACACGTGGCCTCAGCCGTCGGATGCCCCGGTATGGAGGCGGCATGGCCGTTGCAAATCGGTAGCATAAGCCCCGAATCCCCTGTATCTAAGCCAACTCTAACCGTTCGCCCCGATATTCGATTTGGTCTCCCCACCTAGAAAGGTCGTCTTGGGGGCCGATACGGGACAAAAAACTTATGTCGAGTCGATTTGAGGCGAACGGAAGCGAATCCGTGCGAACCGGTTACAGCCACGAGGCCTCGATCAGGGCTACGTGGCTGAGGTATCCGAGGGAGAGCCGTAGCGCTCGCGCAGCCAAGCCAACCTCTGAGATGCGATAGTGGCTCATGCCGCCAGTTGATAGACGCGGAAGGCCGAGCGGCTGCTGAAGCTCGATCCAGCGTGGCGTCACGCTCAGGTGGTCGGCAAGCTGTCGCTTGGTCACCCAGGGCTCGGGCGGCCTGTACTCGTGCTCGGGATCACGGCTCATAGGTGCGCGATGAGATCAGATCGCCGCCGGGGTCTCAACCCCCTGTCCGCCGAAGGATGCAGATGGGCTGTGTCGAGGCTCAGCGCCTTGGCGGCTGGCCGTGCAGCCGCTGATGGGCGAGGTGGTAGATGGTCGGGCGCCGCGAGCTTCGTGGGTGGTGGCGCACCCCGAAAGCGAGATAGGCAAGAAGCGGCCCGTTCTCGGCCCTGATCGCCCGGAAGATCATCCCGAAGCGCCCGGCTGGTGGAGGCAAGTAGACCTTGGCGCAGTCGGCCTGGCCGGGTCGGCGTCAATCCGCCGGCGACGCTCCACAGCGAGCGCCTCGCGGGTGAGCTCGTCAACGACGTGCAGCAGCTTCAGGATCCTGCCATCGGCGGTCTGGTCGGACTGGGAATCGATCGCCCACACGTGATCAGGCCGCTCGGCAGCCAGCCGTGCAGCGGGCACGGTCGAGTTCCCCGGCCGCCGGCGCTTTTTGCGGCGCACGGGCACGCGCAGGCCCTCCTCGCGCCACAGGCGCTGCACCCGCTTGCGGTTGACCTCCCAGCCCTCGCCGCGCAGCGTCGCGTGCGCCCGGCGGTAGCCCCACCGCGGACGCTCCATAGAGATCTCCCGCAGCCGGCCACGCAACGCTCCATCGTCCCGCGCGACGCACGGCTCGCGGCGCTGGGTTGAGTGATGCTGCCCTACGTATCGGCACGCCCGCCGCTCCGAGAGGCCAAGACGGTCCTGGAGCATCAAGACCGCGGCTCTACGACGCGACGGGCTCACCAGTTTCCCCGCGAAATCTCCCGCAACGCGAGGTTCTCCAGACTCCTTGTCGGCAACCAGACGCTTCAGCTGCGCGTTCTCGCGCTCGAGCTCCTTGAGCCGCTTCACATCGTTGGCCTGCATCCCGCCGAACTGCGCACGCCAACGATGGTAGGTCTGCTCGGAAACCTCTAGCGCCTTCGCGATCTCCGGCACCTCCATGCCCTCGGCGATCAGCCTGTCCGCCTCCCTGAGCTTCCTGACGATCTGCTCCGGCGTATGACGTCTGCGCTTCACGTGATCGATCCTCCTCTCGCCCATTCTGCATGGGCTGAAGGACTCTCACACGCACCGGACCGAATCTACAGGGTCGCGCCAAGGGACCGCAATCTGCGGTCCAAGATAGGCTGCCGTCGCGCGCCTGAGGATGGTCCGTGATTCGAGACCGCAAACAGACCGCAGCCATCGGATGATATGCATGAGGGCCGTAAAGTGGGTCACTAAAAAAGACAACACTATGGTGCTGCTCGGTGCCGGCGCCTCAGCCGAGGCGGGTGTGCCAATGAGTTTTGCAATGACGAGGAAGGTCATTCGTCATGTATGTGGGCGGCGCCAGATGCTGCCTACTGATCGGCTGCTCCGTTTCATCTGTGAGTCGCTGATAGCGAACGACGATTTACGCGGAGAAGATCATGAGGATCTCGACTTGGAGCGGGTCTTTACCGCGGTTGAGTTGCTGAGTCGCCGTCAAGATCTCGATGTGGCTCCTTTCATTTCCACATGGCGTTCGCCTCTCGACGAGTTGGACCCTATGCCGGCGTTTGATGAATCGGGATATAGCCGTGTCGGTCGAGTACTCGCATTTCAGATGATGGAAGCACTCGTTGCGTCTCTCATTACTACCGAGGATAGTGTCCGGTATTTGATTCCTCTTGTCACGGCCGGCCGGAGGCGGCGAGGGATAACCATCGCGACGCTGAATTACGACCTCTCGATTGAGCTTACGTGCGTATTGGGCCGCGTACCGGTAGACACCGGTCTCGAATCGTGGGCAGCAGAAGGTTGCTGGCGGTGGCCGACGCGAGGCGTACGACTACTTAAGCTGCATGGTTCCATGGACTGGGCATGGCAACAGGATGATACGACCGACGTGAACCAAATGCCACCCAGGCAAGTACTCCTAAGGGATCCCGATGATCCTGAAGTTCTGGAGATCGACCGCGCGTTGCTCTTTGGGCATGGTAATGCGAAGCTGCGTGCCGACGGTCCCTTCCTTCCGCTGCTTACTCAGTTCGAATCTCAGTTGGCTGCGGCTAGCCGTCTTGTGGTCATCGGCTACTCATTTCGAGACACTCATATCAATGAGATCATTCGTCGTTGGGTGAATGATGATCTTCTACGAGATGTGATCATCGTCGATCCATACTTTCCGGATCATGATGAAATCATGGAATCGGATCCGCTATTGAACATGTTTAGGGATGACTTGTATATATCGCTCCACCCCGACGCTTACCGCCGCCCTGGCGATCGGGATGGCCCTGATCTTTTCGATCGGCGGGTGGTCGTCATTCGCAAGCAGGCCTCGGAAGGCATACAGGAGATATTTGGGTGCTCTGGTTGACGAGGGCATTCGGTGTAACTTGTCATAAGTGACGCACGGCATCGAGGGCCAGCACCGCGTTTCGGAGCGAGCACCGTGCGTGGTCAGAGAAGTCGATCTATCTTAGCCAGTTGGTGTTGGTGCGAGGTGGCGCCGCAGCCATGTGCTCGCATCGTTTTGGCTCCATGTGCCGGCTGCGATAGCGAGCACTGCTCGCTCGGCGTCATCAACGGCGGGCATGGTGTTCCACGTCCAGTGGTTGATCTCGATGAACAGTCGTAGCGCTACCCAAGCCGCTCGCTTATTTCCGTCGGGCAGTGGATGGTTCTTCGCGAGGCGCACAACGAGAACGGCGGCCTTGTCGATGAAATCTGGGTAGAACTCGGTATCCCCGAAGCCGGCTGCTGGCGCGTGCAGCGCCGACTCAGCTAGGTCGACCTTTGTGACGCGTATGAGGGTGGGGGTGTCGAGCCCGGTGATCTCAGCGGCGATGGCGAGGTAGTCGGCGAGCTCAACGTAGCGGACGCTCACTTGGCGAGCCGCTCTAGCAGCTCGCGGTCCTCTTTGATGATGCGGAGTATGCGCGCCTTGAACTCGGGATCGTTGCGGCGGCGCTGTACCGCCTCGGCGAGGGCGTGCTTGACGGTCTCGTTGAGGCTCTTGCCTTCGGCTCGTGCCAAGGCTTCTGTGTCGGATGCCAGCTCATCATCGAGTCGGACAGTCAAGTTCTTAGCCATAGTGGCATGGTAGCATAGGTCCAAGGACCAATATAGACTGACCCTCTCTGATGCCTCCTTCGGGCGTACCCCACGCCCTTCCTAGAAGACCTTTGTGGTCGTGAAGGGATTGGGACTTTCAAACTCGGTGAGCCAGGCTGGTCTTGACGGAGGCGGGGGTAGATCCTGGTCTCCGTGAGATCCAGCCCGGCTCAATGAGCGTCAAACGGCCGCGTCGGCCGTTCGATTACGGTCCAACGCGAGATCGCGATTTCGGCGCGCCACGATCTTTGCGCATGGCGGGGACGTCAGAACGCTTGTTCACGATGGCATACACGGGATCTGGCACAACAATGCCCCGGCATGAAGGCGGCATGGCCGTAGCAAATCCGTCGCAAAGGCCCCAAAAACCGCATCAGAAAGCCAACTCTAACCGTTCGCCCCGATGTTCGAAAGCCTTCGTGTTCACGGGGTTCTAGAGGTGGTCAAGGTTCCAATGAGGTTCCGTTTGTGGTGGGAAGTGGCCGGTCGGGTCGTCGTGGTGCTGCAGGAGTCTTTACGAGTGTGATCGAATCCGTGGGCGATACTCGGATGATTCGAAGCGATAGAACACGGCACTTCGCTTTCAGCTACGCTGATAGCCGCCGATAACGTGAGACAGCGCGAGATCGACGTTGGGCGTCCGGTGATCTCCAGCGAGCGTTGCGTGACGCTGGGCCGATGGTAGGAAAGCTTCGACAGGAACTTGATGACGACGATCCCATGCGGTCCGTCGTCAAGGCGGTCCTTAAGGCGCTACGACGTGTTCGTGGGTAGGTTCGAGGTGCCGTCGGTTGTGTCGGCGCTCTGGCTGCAGAGGAGGTTCGTGCCGGTAGGCGATACAACGACTTCCTCATCCGTTCTCTCGATCTTTTTGGTTGGCTTTGGGCACACTCTTGACATATTGCAGCGGCGAGCTGGAGCAGGTGGAGCGGGGCATTACAAATTAGCTGCAATCGTGCTACAGTGGCTTTTGTGTCCTCTCCTGCCCTAGCTCCCCATCCGCTCATCCGTGAGGCGGTCTATCTGCACGAGATAGCTCAACTCACGGATGCTGACATCGCCCGCGCAACGGGCGTTGCACGTAGCACGGCCAGAGCGTGGCTCGCGCATACACGCTCTCCAACGGGGGAGAGGGCAGAGCGGCTGATCGAGCTGTCCGCGCTCGTGGAGCGTTTGGCCCGCGTGATGGAGCCGTCCTACATTGCTGTCTGGTTGCGTAAGCCCGTCCCGGCGCTCGCTGAGAGCAAGCCGATAGACGTGATCGCTAGCGGCGACTACATGCGTGTAGCGGAGTTGGTCTCCGCGCTCGAAGAGGCTTCTTTCTCGTAGGCCTTGCCGTCGTGGCGTCAGGTGTTCAGCGTGTGTCGGTTGCGGGTTCATGGTGGCGTCAGGCGCCTCATGGTGGGGATCCGTTGTGGTTGGCGTCTCCGCCGTCAAGTGGCCGTTGGCAGGTGGGCAGCAATTTGGCAGCGATCTACCTTGCCGACGAGGAGCAGACGGCCTGGGCGGAGTGGTATCGGATGCTCGCCGAGATCGGGCTTCCGCCCACCCATCAGATGCCCCGGGACCTGTGGCGGTGGACTGTTGCCGTGAGGGACATCGCCGACCTTTCTACGCCCGCCAAGCTGACGAAGCTCGGCCTTCCCGTTCCCCGTCCTGGTCGACATGGCTGGCCACAGTTCCAAGCTGTCGGCGGGGAGACTGCATAGGAAGGGGTATCGCGGCGTGCTCTATCCGAGCGCCGCCCGTCCAGACCATCAGGCGCTGTGTCTGTTCCGCGAGAACATTGTCATTCCAGGCGTCGATCCCGTACGTCCGCCTATCACCTATCGCGACCCTCCCGCGCCTCCCGCTGGAATGCGTACCTGAAGCAGCGAGGGGCGGCGTAGACTCAACGTGTGGCCGCTCGACGGGAGCAGCCCACCCTGTTCGATCTGCCGCAGACCGCACCCGAAACCGCACACGACCCCATTAATCGCCAGCAATGAAGCCAACCACCACCAATCGCCCCAATTGGTTAGAGAACCGCGAAGGCCAGCGAACACGGGCGAAACCACCGAAAACGCTGGGCCTCGCAGGACGGCATTCGCTCGCCGTACATGAACGGATGAAAGGTCAAGGGTTAGTGCGAACATTTCTTCGGGATTGCTGAGGGTGCTGCTTGACGCTCGAGGTCGCGCTTGGGCGGCCCAGTGGTCGCACAGCGCCCGGAGGCGTGTGCATATGGTCTGTACTGGGTACTGGCCTTTTTCTGTGTCGCCGGGCGTGTCGTGGTGCGGGGGCGAGTATCGGCGGTGGGGTCGCGGCGGGTGTTTCGGAGTGGAATGATTTGTCGTGGTGCGGGTGATTGACGTAGCGAAGCGCAGGCGTCAGGGGCTTGTGGCCTGCGGCTTTGCCCTTCGAGGGCTTGTTGGATGCGCGCCCCGGTGTCGCACCCACACCACCCTTTGGTGCCGTTGTGCGCCAGTCGTCGATGAGGCGCCGGTAGGCGAGTTCGGCCTGTTGTTGCAGCTCGCGCTCGGCTGCGCGCTGGCTGCTGCTCGGGCTGACTGGCGGCCCGCCGTGGCGGCGCGCCAATGGCGGAGCACCGGCCAAGAGTTCCAGTCGACGCGTCTTCTGCCGGGTCAACGATGGACGCGCGAACGCGTAGTCCTGATCCTTTGTGAGCAGATGCCAGCAGAGAACGACGAGCTTGCGCGCGACAGCGACCGCTGCGATCTGCGCGCCGCGGCGTGCGCGGACGCGCTCGCTGAATGCCTTGAGGGGTCCGGGGCTTCGGATGGAGATCCACGCGGCCTTGACCAGCATCGAGAGCGGGCCTGCGGGTCACCGCGCTTTGAGATGTGCCCATAGCGAGCCGGCTCTGACCCGGACTGGCGAACCTTCGGGTCAAGACCGAGGTAGGCGACGAGCTGGCCAGGGCTCTCTGGAAGCGGGTGATGTCCCCGATCGCGGCGATCACTGCTGCGGCGGTTCCGACATCGACCCCAGGGATTGTCAGCAGCCGCTGAAACCCGGGGAACGCGAGGGCCTGTTGGGCGATCCGCTGGTCGAGCCCGGTGATCTCGCCGACGTTGGTCGCTCCCATGTGGGCGAAAACAGCAATGCGATATCCATGCCGGTGATCGTCCTCGCGTAGCCGAGACGGGACATGGATCCTGACTCAGCACGGGGCAGTTCGCTCTATCAATCATCGATCGACGCAGGCGGGAAACAAAGGGCGCCGTCTCAGCAGCGATGACTTGACGCAGGGCCGTACCCGTCAAAGACTATAAGACCGAAAAGATCCAATATCTGGCCATATACACATGAGGGAGATAGGACGGAGGGCTGATCGATGCACCAAGACGGATCGCTACCACGAGCACGTCGAGACGGTCTGCTTGAAGAGACGGTTGGCGAGGAGCTTCTCCCCTACGATCAAGAGAACCACACCGCTCATTGCTTGAGCCCGCTCGCAGCCAGCGTCTGGCGGCATTGCGACGGCGAGCATGACCTGACTGGCCTTGCCCAGCTCGCCGGGGCCAGCGATGACCTGATCGCCGATGCGCTTCACGAGCTGCGCGAGAAGGAACTGCTCGTTACCGAGCCCCTCACGCCGGACACCGCTCCCGGTGAATCTCGCCGGGAAGCAATCGTCCGGGTCGCGCGTTACGGCGCCGCCGCCGCGGCCGGATCGATGATCGTCTCCGCGACCGCCGCCACGCCAGCGATGGCCAGCTCGGGGGAAAAACCCAAGGAATGCGGGGCGAAGGCAGGCGCAACTACAGCGTGCTGCGAATGCATAGAAGGCAACTTGGGCTGCCTCACTGTCGGGAAGGGCAATTTCGAAGCTTGCAAAATAGAATGCGAAAACATGGCGGCATTAAGAAATTTGCACCAGAAAGGGAATGCGACTAAATGGTGGCTGGATCGTGCGGCCATCCCGATGAGCGCGGAGCGTCTCGACGAGCGTTATGCACCTGCTGGCGCGCAATTTTGCGGTTGATGCGCTGACGGCCGACGGCGTTTAACCGGCGCGGCGGTGGCATGGTGGACCTTCACTGTCAGCTACCGGGACTCGACGACGATGCGGAGGCGATCTGGGGTTGCGGTCGCTGCGATGACTGAGCGGCAGGTCATCACTGGAGTCGAGTTGCGAGTGCCCGATCGCGACACTGCGCTGCTACACGTGATCCTGCACGCCGCGGCCTGACCGACGTGCTCATCGACGAGCAAGCAACCGTCATGCACGCATACGGAGTCTGGGGAACACCCTCCGCCATCCTCGTCGCAGCAGACGGCACGATACTCAGCGCGCCCGTCGCCGGCCATGTCGCGATCGGACGGCGGCAATCTTGTCCGCCGCCTTTACGGCCATCGCGACAAGGGGCGGCGCTCGACCGGATCGTAGGCGCATACGCCACACGCGCCGAGAACCGTCCCAACCGCTCGGGATCATTTCCCCGTGCCCTGCGTGTGCCATCACAAGAGAGCTTGTTCTAACGCTCTCGACTTTTGATTATGTCTGACATAATTGCTAAGCTGGATGGTTCCAGCGTGCGGTTCGCGCGATCTGCGACCCGTCACCGCATCTCAAAGGACCGCATCCGCCATGTCATCGCCAACTATCGAGTCCGCTTCGAGGAGCCGCCGCCAGACACGGAGGGGGCTCGCGCCCGCTCGACGCGCGTCGTCTATCTCGGAGACGACGATCATGGACATGAGCTAGAGGTCATGGCGGTCGCAGGCAAGCACGACGAGCTGCTCGTGATCCATGCGATGGAAGCTGCGCGACAAGTACCAAAAACGTTACGAGGACCGGAGATGACCAAGTTCACGACGGCTAGTGGTGAGGTTCTCACCGACGAGGACATCGAGGCTCTGGCCGACGAGGCCGAGCGCGGCTACGACCTGGACAAGGCGATCAGGGTTACGGTCGGACGGCCATCTCTCGGCACAAAGGGCGCTTCGCCGCGCGTGCAGGTTCGCGTCGACCCCGATCTCGCCAAGGCCCTCCAAGCACGCGCGCACAAGGAGCACCGCTCCGTCAGCGAGATCGCCCGAATCGCGCTGCGCGAGTATGTAGACCGAGCCGCCTGAACGTACCGATCACGGCGCGCGCCCATGCACGAGACCGCACGGTATGGGTGCGGAGACCAAGAGCCACTACCGCTTCACGAACGCCTGCTGTGGCTATGTGCCAGTGCTCAGAAGCTGCTGGCAAGCGTGTCGCGGCGACGGTTGCCTGCCCAAGTTGTCGCGACGATCAGCGCGGCGATGCCGATCCCGACCGCGAGGCAGTCGCCGGCGACGAGCAAGTAGCCGCCGCTACGGTGCGGGTTCACGAAGAAGTACGGGTACCAGTCCACGATCGCGCCGCGGGCCAGCGTATAGAACACGTACAGCAGCGGGAAGGCCATCCACAGCACGAGCGTTCGGGCGGGTTCAAGGCGCACGCTAGGCGGGTCGGACAGCCAATCCAACGTCACCGCCACAGGCATCAGGTAGTGAAGGATCGCGTTCACCCACGGGTATGTCGGAGCGTGCCCGGAGAGCAGCAACAGGTACACGATCCCGGTCGTCAGGATGTAGACGACCGCGGCGCCCCTGAGCAACTCGACTGTGCGAGAGCGCGTGTGTGCGGGGCGGAGCGCTCCGTGCAGAAGCATCGCCACCACGAACAGGTTGCTCAGGACGGTGAAATAGCTGAAGTAGTCGCCGTCACTGACCCCAGGTCCTGCCATCACGTTGTAGCCGATCGCTGTGAGCGCCATCAGCGCCAGCAGCGCACGGCAGACATGCACCGCCGGCTCGCTCAGCGCCCCGCGCCGCTGGCGGCGCTCGACGCTTGCGGCTGAAGAAGAATGAGAGGACACGACACGACCCTAGTGATCGAACTTCTGTTGTGTCAAGCGTTCGTGTGGATGGTGGCGCGAGCGGTGGTGAGCTAGCTTTGGAGGATGAGCGTAGTTGGCCTCGATCATGTGCAGGTGGCGGCGCCGCGAGGTTGCGAGGCTGAGGCGCGGCGGTTCTACGGGACTCTTCTCGGGCTGGTAGAGGTCGAGAAGCCCGAGTCGCTTCGTGGGCGCGGCGGAGTCTGGTTTCGCTGTGGAGAGCAGCAGTTGCATGTTGGCGTCGAGGATGGCTTCGCGCCAGCGCGCAAGGCGCACCCAGCTATGCGCGTAGCTGCCGGTGAGCTCGACGTGCTTGCCGACCGTCTGCGAGATGTCGGCGAGCAGGTGGTCTGGGATGAGGCGTTGGCCGGTGTCCGGCGGTTCTATTCGCAAGACCCGTGGGGCAACCGCATCGAGCTGCTCTCGGCCTGATTCGATGCCTCGGCGATGGATGTGACCGAGAGATTGATCGACCGCATCGGCTCAAAAGCGCGGCGTCTCGGCGCGGCAAGCTCGCCAGCACCGGAGGGCTTGTTCTAATGAAGCAACCGTTTGATCGCCGCCTCCGTATCACGCCCTTGAGCGGACCGCTCACGAAACCGTTCACGACCCTGAGAATTCCGAGCATCCAAGCCAACCACCACCAATCGCCCCGATAATTTAGACTTCGTGGAGAGCCCTCAACCCTCGCGATTTGCGAGGGTTTTCCGGTTACCGTGGGCTGGGGTGTTTGGTCATGCTCTTCTATTGGACTGGCGTGCCTTTTTGCCTTCCGAGTTTCTTCGTGCTGAGTCCGGTTTCGCGGCATCGTCTGCACTCTGCAGCCTCGATCCGCTTGGGGGTGCGACGCTGACCGGCCGGCGCGGTTACGACCCGGTCCCACACCGCCCACAGTCTGCGGTCGCCGCCTGCTAGGCGCTGGAGTGTGGGTGCTCGCTCCCACAGCACTGCGCACAGGCCGCCTTGGTGGGCGGCCTGGTAGCGGATGCCTTCGAGATTGCTGTACTGCTCGTAGATGCGTCGTCCCCATCGTTGGGTACGTCTGCGTGGCTCATCGCCCCATTGCAGGGTGCCCGTCGCTCCGATCGCAAGCGCGCCCTCGCCGGAGAGATCGAGCAGTGCCACTGGCGCTGGCGGGCATACCCAGGCGGCGCGCGTGTGTGGGCAGATCGACACCTCGGGCCACTGCCCTGGATAGGACTCGGCAAGCGCGGTGGCAAGGCCGGCGGCGAGATACCGCACGCCGCGTCCCTGCGGATCCTCGCGCGGGCGCTGATGAGCGTCGCGCACGTGCGGGTCAAAGCGCGCCAGAGGACCGAACGTGCTCGACGCTATGCCGTCGTGTCCCGGCTGCTCGTGATAGACGCGCACCATCGGCTTCGATGCCGTCCACGACCACGTCGGGGGTTCCGCTGGCAGTATGGCCGGCGGAACGCCGGGCTTGGCTACCACGCGACCGGCGTGAGCGCTTCGGCGGCCTCGAGCACCCGTGCGACGCTGCCGCGGCGGGCCAAGACCTGCGCTGGCGTGGCGCCGTCGAGGTCCGGCGAGGGCGAGGTGGCCCACACCGTCAGCGACAGCGCGCCGCCGGGGTAGGCAGCGATCAGCTGCTTCAGGGCGGGCAGCTCCCGATCTTCGTAGAACTGCCAGGCTGGCAGGCGATTGACGCGTCCACGCCGCAGCGCAACCAAGGCGCCGGAAGTGATGCGCTTGGACACCGCTTGCGGTGTGACGCCAAGCCTCTGCGCCGCCTGCTCGCGCGTCAGAGCAGCGGAGAGCGCTTCGCGCATCGCGTCCTGGAGCGCTGGATAGGTGACATGCCGAGCGTGCGCGAGCTCCTCGTCGGTAGGCGCCCGTCCCCACAGGGCCTCGTCGAGGCTGTCGGTCTCACCCGCGGCGGCGGTCCGCGAGAGGGCGGCGTCGAACGCCCCGATCAGCGCTGGTGACGCGTCCTGCCCGGCGAGCTCGACGGCGAGCTTCCTGGGCGACAGCGGACGCTCACCCAAGCGCTTGACGAGCTCGTCCGCCAAGCGCTCAGCCTCTGGGCTAACTGTCGATGACATGACCACACGGTAGCACAATGGCGCAACCTACGCAACCTACGCAACGCCGGCAAGCCTATGGCTCGAAATCCGCGGGGCAGGCGACCGCTTGCCATTTCCGTCGGTCGCGAGTCCGCTCGGGCTCACTGCCAGTATCTCAGGCAGTTGAGGCATGGCTGGGCAGCGCGAACCGGGCGATCTTGCGAACGACACTCCCGAATTGCTTGACGAGCGGCCCTGTGTTGTATGGCAGCTCGTAGCGCTGGCAGATCTCGCGTGCCTCGACGGCGATCTCGTTGTAGCGGTTGGCGGGGAGATCGGGGAACAGGTGATGCTCGATCTCTGGTGGCTGAGGTGGCCCGAGAGGACGTGGAACAATTTGCCGCCGGTCAGGTCGGCGGAGCCCAGCAAGAGGCGGTCAGCCTCGTCTCTAAGACCCCTTGTGCTGTCGCACACGGTGTCGTTGAGGTGTGGCCACTGGACTCGATGCCGTAGGGGTGGGTGCTCGACAGCTCAATACGAGCCGTCTTGTCCGAGCGCGAAGGCTCTACTAAGCCACTGTCGCTTCTCGTTGCGGGCGTCTGTGCTTGTCCGGTGCGTACGTTCGCTTTTGGCTCGGAGCGGCACTCCGCCGCTCCGTGATGAGTTCCCACCAGAGCGGCACAATCAGAATCCCTGCGGATGCCCCCCGTGGAAAACGGCCTCGATGTTGTTGCCGTCGGGTCGAGTGCGTACGCGGCGTAGTAGGGGGTGGTATCGCGGGCGAAGGCCCGGAGCGCCATTGTCGCGTCCACCTGCGATTAGCGCGGCGGCATGGAACGCGTCGACGGTCGATCGGTTTGGGGCCGCAAGCGCGATATGTAGCGGCGGGCCGGGCTCGCCCTGCGCGATCCACAGATCCTCGTTGCCCTCGGGCCCGTAGCCGAAGGCGCCGCCGACCGTGACCTCGTGCATGCGCCAGGGAGCAAGCGCTGCCCTGTAGAAGCGCCGGCTGGCCGCGAGGTCAGCGACATCGAATGCCATGTGATCGAGGAAGCGCAGTGGGGCTCCCGCGCGACCCGCTCGGAACGGCCACTCTTCGAACGCAGCACAACGCCCCGCTTCATCGAATCGGAAGATCCACAAGTCGCGGTATTCGTCCTCGACCGGATCGCCATACCTCACTTGCACCCGGACAACGCCTGTGTCGCATTCGACGGCAACGATCTCGCTCTCCATCGTGAAGAGCTCATCATGGCCCTCGCGCTCTGTTTCCCAGAGGCCCGAGATTTGTGTCAAGCCGTCGCACGGCCGATCATACGGAGCGGTCTTGTAGGTCGCGTCGGGCGCGAAAAGCTCGGCCAGCGCTTCTGTGCCGGGCGTGCGCCACGCTCGCTCGTATACCACTAGCCAGTCGCCAAGCTCGTCACGGTTCACGCAAAGCAACGCTAACAGTCCGCTGAATCACAAGATCGCGTGTCTCAGCACGCCCGCCGATCGCCCAAGGCGCAACGAAGTAGGAGGGTCGCACGTCACGGCGCGTTGCACTGTGGGCCGGTCTCCCAATAGGCTGTGCTGCATGGGCATAACGGGCCAGGTCCTCAAGATCCACGAGCAACTCTATAAGCGAACCGACGGGCGCATTGGGCATCGCATGATCGGCGTCCCGACCCTGCTGCTCAGAACCACAGGTCGTCGCTCGGGCGCGATCCGGACGAACAGCCTCGTCTACGCCCGCGACGGCGGCGAGTACCTCGTTGTCCCGTCCAACGGCGGCGCCGATCGTTCTCCAGCATGGCTCCATAATCTCCGCGCGAACCCGGACGTCGAGATTCAGATCGCCCGCGAACGCCGGAAAGGCACCGCCAAGGTCGTCGAGCGGACGGATCCCGACTACGACCACCTGTGGAGCCTGGTAAACGAAAACAACCGGGATCGCTACAGCGCCTACCAGAAGCAAACGACCCGGGCGATCCCCGTCGTCGTCGTCACACCCACCTGATCCCAGGACGCTGGCTGGAGATAGGCGTAGAGGCCGTCGCCGACTTCCTGCGGCCCGGCCTCAGACGCCCGCCCATCTCAGCGATGCCCCATCTCAGCCGCTCGAGGCGACCGTTTCCAGCTCGGCGAGGTCGCGGATCTGGCCCAGCCGGATGCTGTTGCCGGAGGGGTCGCGAAAACCGGAGTCGATCCCGTACGGACGCTCCTCCGGAGGTTCGTGGAACTCGACGCCGCGGGCCTTCAGTTCTTCGTAGGTCTTCTGGCAGTCGTCGGTCGTGAGGAACACCGTTCCCGCGAAGCCCTTGGCCATCAGGCTCTCGACTTGCTCGGTGGTCTCCTGGTCCATGATCGGCGGACCGGGGACCGCCATTAGCACGATCGACACATCCGGCTGGTCAGGGGGTGAGACCGTCAGCCAGCGGAAGTTCCCCAGCTCGGGCAGCGTGACGTCGGCGGCTATCTCCATGCCGACCTTCTCTGTGTAGAAGGCCAACGCCTCCTCCTGGTCCTGGACCCACAGTTGGGCGTTTGTGATTTTGAACATCGGGTTCTCCTTTCCAACAGGGGACGATGCGGTCAGGCTAGATCGGCTGCTTCCTCCTGTCTTCTCGAAAAGTGCGCTTCTGCGGACGGCCGTAGGCCCGCACCATGCAGCCTGGAACCAGCGCCATATCGGCGGCCGCTGGGTAGCGCTGGCGGTAGGCCGCCGGGGACAGCCCAAATGTACGCGTGAAGCTCGTCGTGAACGAGCCGAGACTCGTCAGGCCGACGGACAAGCAGATGTCGGAGATCGAGCGGTCCGTGCTCCGCAGTAGCGCGGCGGCTCGCTCCAGGCGCCGGGTCAGCAGGTAGGCGTAGGGCGATTCCCCGAACTCCCGCCGGAACTCGCGGCTGAAGTGCGCCTTTGAGAGCCCCGCCGCGGCGGCCATCTCCTCGACCCCCAACGGCTCGGCATAGCGAGCGTCCGCGAGGTCCCTTGCGCGCAACAGGTGGCGGGCGGGGGGAGCGAAGGCCATCGCGCCAGTATTGCGCTCGGCGCGTTCTCCGGCGCCCGTTACGCCCTCTGGCGCTCGTTAGCTATTGGAGTGTTGGGCCCCGCCGCGAGTGGGTAGGTGTAATCCATGGCCGATCCTGAGCCGCGACATATTGACTGGGCCTCTGCGCAGATAGAAGGCGGGACGCTCACCGTCGAGCTCATGGGCAAGGGCTCGAAGGTTTGGAAGGCGCGGTTTGAGAATGTGCTCGCTCTACTCGACACCCCACACACCACCTGGGGCGAGGTTCGCCTCCACAAAAGCACCGTCAAGGTTGTCGGTGTGCAGCAAGGCGGTGAGCCAGAGTTGCGCCACTTCCTTGAGAGCGTTGTCCTGCAGGCCAATTCAGATACTCAGCCTGAGGCGCCAGAAGACGATGCTGAAGGCGATGACGCAGGCGGGGAGCCCGATGTCGACGAGCAGATGACCGCGACGTTCAAGACGTTCGCAGAACAACGGGAGGATTGACGATGGCCAAAGATCATGGGCCTAGTGTCAAGAATGACAAACAGTACGAAGGGCTGCGCGAAAAGGGTATGAGTAAGGAACGCGCCGCGAAGATCGCCAAATAGCCCGGGGTCCTCTAAGCGAGGAGGCAAGAGTTCGGGCTCGGGCACCAAACGAAACGCCGCGTCCCAGGGCGGCACCAAGGCACAGAAGGCTGCCGCCGGACGCAAGGGCGGCAAAAAGAGCAGTTAGTTACTTATGTCTGAGAGCGCGACAGACCCACACATCGCAAATGGCGCTTCGGTTCAACGCCTATTCGAGGTGGCCGGCGTCAGTGAACACCTGCACTTTCAGCACCGATCACCTTCGAGTGAGCAGGATCGTGAGCCGCGAACACGAATAGGCGCCCGCAATGCGTCGGCTCGCGACGGGACGCAGCTGCAACGGTTTGTCGCCGAGCTGCGCAAGCGACGCACGCCGAGCTGACGACCCTAAACCCTAAGCCCTCCGCCACGCCACAGGCTGGACGGGGCCCGTCGAGCTCATCGCACTCTTTGTCGGTGCTGAAATCTCGGGCGGGCCGAAGAGGCACCGACCACGCAAGGGCTTCCGCAAACGCCCGGCAGGAGCTAGCGTGAGCCGATGACGAGTGTCCGCTCGGGTCACTCGAGACGCCTCCTTCTCGCGCAATTGACAAGCTCCGACAGCATCGACGCGGATGAACTGTCTGGCGAGCGTTCTCGATCCCAGAGATCGAGCGCTCGCCCACCCGCTGGTGGGCAGCCGCAATGAGTCTTCCGGCGAGGACGGGTCAATAGGCTTTGAGAAAGAACCTGCGGCCACAGCGGGGCCGCCTACTGAGGAGGCACGATGAGCAAGCTTAGGTGTCATATCTCGATCTCGCTGGACGGTTGCGTCGCCGCCCCGAACCAGAGTGAGGAGAACCCGCTTGGCGAGGGCGGCGAGCGACTCCACGAGTGGATCTTTCCGCTGACCGCCTGGCGCCAGGCCCACGGCAAGCAAGGCGGTGAGGTGAACGAGAGCGCACGGATAGTCGAGGAATCGCGCGAGAACATCGGGGCCGGCGTGATGGGCCGCAACATGTTCGGCCCGATCGGCGGCGGTGCCTGGGGCGAGGGGCAGTGGACGGGCTGGTGGGGTGAGGAACCTCCCTACCACTATCCCGTGTTCATCCTCACCCATCACCCGCGTGATCCCGTGGAGATGGAGGGAGGGACCACGTTCCACTTCGTCACCGACGGAATCGAGTCCGCGCTCGAACAAGCAACGCAGGCCGCCGGCGGCAAAGACGTCATGCTTTGGGGCGGCGCCCAGGTCGCTAACCAGTACCTGGCAGCAGGGCTGCTGGACGAACTTGAGCTCCACGTCGTACCGGTACTGCTCGGAGACGGTGCTCGCCTCTTCGACAACCTCGGGGACACGGAGGTGCAGCTCGAGCAGGTCCGGATGGTCGGGGCGTCCGGCGTCACGCACCTCAAGTACCGCACGACTGCTGCTTCGAGGCCGAAAGCGCGCTAGGTGCTAGCTCTGGATGGCTTGCTGGATACGGTAGGCGAGGTAAAAGTGCAGAGCCGCAGGCAGGAAAATCAGCGCTCCCCACCAGTAGCCCTGGCCGAGCAGTATGCCGGTGACCACCAGCAGCCAGATGCCGATCGCAACGCGCATGCGGATGATGAGACGTGGGTGTCTGCGTTCCCATCTCCATCGAGGTTGACGTGTCGCTTCGCGCCAGCGCATGAATATCGCGCTCATCACGAGGTCGGCGGAGTCTGCCAGTCCAGGTCGTCGCTGACCATCTGTGGCCCCAGCCATGAGCACCGACAGAATCTCCTGCTCGTGCTCGCGTTGGTACCGCGCTGGGAAGCACTTCAGTAGACGCCGGTAACGACGCTCCAGATCAGCCGAGCCGGTCATCGCATCGCTCCCGCTGGGCGCAGCCGCGACATCGCGACGACCGCGTTCGCTTGCAGGCGGGCCGCCTCCTCAGCGAGTCGCTTCTCGCCCGGAGAGGTGAGCCGGTAGTAGCGGCGCAGCCGGTTATCCACGATCTCCTCGTGGTCTACGTCGATCAGTCTGTCCGCGCGAAGCCGGTCCAGGGCTGTGTACAAGGTTCCGGCGCGCAGGCGGACACGTCCGCCGGAGATCTGCTCGACGTCAGTGATGATCCCGTAGCCATGCTGGCTGCCTCCAGCCAGGGCCGTTAGGATCAGGAACGTCGCCTCTTGCATCGCACGTATGCCCATAGAGACAGTATATATCGAACAACTATCGGTTGTCAAGGCACCCATCTTCCGCCCGACGTGCTCGCCTATAAGTACCCCTGCTACTCGCCCTGTGACATCACGCCCCCGTACCCCCGCTGCTAACCCGCCTCCCCGCCGGGCTCCAACATCAAGATCCCCACTGGCAGTTGATGGCAAGGTTGAGGAGGTATGTGTTCGTGGCGAGGTTCGTGACCATCGGATATGGAGACCGCGCAGGGTACGACCGGACTGCGCCCGCTACCAGCTCCATTGGGCCGGGCTTGTCTGTCCTCCGGGCCTGAGATTGACGAATGCCTCACGATGCACGGGCTCGGTGCACGTTCGCCTGACATGCACTGTCGCGCGGCGCCCGCGGACGATTGACAGCGCCCTCGCTATGTTGGCTCTACGACGACCGAGATAACAACTCGCGTAGGAGACACCGAGCCTTGAGCCGATCAAAGGCACTGCTGTCGATCGTCACGCTTGGAGTGCTGCTGGCCTTAGCGTGCGTTGCCACAGCCGCCACGTCAACGTCTTCGAGCACCAAGGCGCGCTCCGGTGGGCTGACGATCACCCTGACGGCTGTGCCGGCCCGCGTCATGCGCGGTTCGACGGTATGGCTGCGGCTCACCGCCCGTGAGCGCAGCGCACGGGGAGCGTTCGGCGACCGGCTCTCCTATGGAGACGGGACCGCTAGCCCGCCGACGGCCGTACCGCAGTTCTGTATCGCGGGCACCCCGCCGCCGGCAAGCCGGACGTGGCACTTCTCCCACCGTTACCACACAGCGGGCACTTACCACGTCACAGCGACGGTCTTCGTCAACTGCACCAGCGACCACGCAACAACCCTCGTCACAGTGGGCGTGAAGTAGAAGGCGGCACCGTCGCTCTATCCATCAAGCGATCCGGCGTGGATCGAGACAAGACGGTGCCCGCGTAGCTCCGTGCCCGGTCTGTCGATCAAGCCGGATCGGCCCCTAACCCTTCCTCTCGTCAGAGCGGAAAGAGCCTCTACTACACTTGAGTATCTATTCAACAACACCGAACCCTTCCGATGAGCGCCGATGCGACGTTAGCCGCAGAGAGCGCCGACGGGGGCGCATCGTTAGCCCGCGTCGACAACGACGCGAGACCTGTCCGCTTTGCGGGAGCCCAGCGGACAGTGTTGTTGAGTGCGACGACCCTCATCGCCATCAACATCTGGACCGGCGCTCCGCTCGCGGCGTTGTGGGTCGGCTCACGAATGGTTGGCCAGCAATTGTTGAGCATGACGGCCGTGTTCGCTGTCATCGTCACGCTCGCGGTGCTCGTCAGCGCGATGACGTTCGCTCTCATCCGGCTCAGCGCCCGCTATGACAAGCTCGTCGGCCGGCCGACCGGCAAACCCACCCCTGTGCCGTGGCTACGCAGTATGAGAGCAGAGGACACCGATCTCCTCCGCGCTGAACGGGGAAACACCGCTGTGGAGATGATCGTGGTCGCAAGCGCCGTCATCGCGATCGTCTCGTTCGAGGTCTGGTTCCTCTTCTTCGCCGGATCCCCACTCCCTGGCGCTTAGAGAAGGACCCATGCACGCAAGCGCACGCCGCGGCTAAGCTTCGAGCGAGCCGGAGCGGCGGTCGATAGAGGCTCGCCTCCGACAACGCGCCTCGCCTCATTCAACCTGAGCCCGACAGCTGTCATCCGTCTCCCTCCCTCCCATCCAACACGACCACCAGGAGATCATGCAATGAAGCGACTGACCCTGCTCCTCACCGTGACCGCAAGCGCTCTGCTCGCGGCCGGCACGATCGCCGTGGGTTCCGCCGCGGCGGCGTCCTCGACGCTTCCCACCCTTTCGCTCACGATCACCAATTCCTCGATCACGGTCATGGGTGCCGCGCAGTCCGGTGCGGTCAACGTCGTCTCGACCGCCACGGGTGTCAAGGAAGCAGGCGCGATCCTGTTCCTGTTGAAGCCCGGCGCCACCTTCGAAGAGGTCGAAGCTGCCATACAGAAGGCCCACGGCGAAATCAACGTGACGAGTAAGTACGGCTCGCTCGTGTTCGACGCCGAAGTGACTCCCGGTCACTCAAGCGAAGCCCAGGCGTACCTGCAACCTGGTCAGTACGTTGCCGTGGTCCCAGGAGAAGAAGGCAAGGGGTCCAAGGCGCACGCGCTGTTCACGGTAACCGCCGCCGCGTCCCCTGTCGCGCTGCCGGCGCCCGAAGCCACGATCCGCTCGATCGAGTTCGGCTTCCGCGGGCCGAGCACGCTGCACGACGGCGAGCTGGTGCGCTTTGAAAACGAAGGCTTCCTCGTGCACATGGACGTTGCGGCGCCAGTCAAGAACATGCAGGCCGCCAAGCAGGCCGTCAAGGACCTGCTCGCCGGCAAGGAAAAGGCGTTTGGAAAGCTGATCTCAGGGCCTCCGGCGGGTTTTGCCGGGCCGGTTTCACACGAAGCTTTTCAGCAGGAGACGATCACCGCCAAGCCCGGCATCTACGTCGAGGTGTGCTTCATGGACACCCAGGACGGGCGCGGCCACAACCTGCTTGGCATGGAGCGGATCATTCACATCGTGAAGTAGCGCGCGAGCAGCAAGAGTGGGTTGGTCCGGTCGAGGTCAAGCGCGGCCAGGCCAACCCACTCTATGTGCGGGCAGGTCGTAGCCGTGGCGGTGGCGGCTTGCGACTACCAACGCTCGCGATCCGGGACGACCTCATAGCGGCGCCCGGCGATCTCCACGATCTCACCGACCGTCAAGTCGAGCCTCTTCACCGCAGTCGCCATATACCAATCCTAGCCCGGCTAACCAGCGAACACGAGTGCCTCTGCCCGCCGTGTCCGTTTGTGAAGATCCAGCCACGCGCAAACTCGCCGTCGAGCGACATCCAGCGCAGGCCCAGGAGTCTCGGTGGCGACGCAACTACAGGGTCGGCCCCGAGATCCGCGCGTTCACCAGGGCTACGCGCGGCGATCAACCGACCACAACCCGGAGGAGGTAGCCGAGCACGGCGCCCGAGCCCGCTGCTATAAGGAGAGGCTGCGAGGTCCGACGGCCGCGGAACCCAGTCCGAAGGGTTTGGGCAGTGACGTCGGTGGCCTCAAGCGGTCAGCGCAACAGTGCCTCCATCTTCTCAGCTGGTGTGCGCCATTGGAGTGTTTCTCTGGGGCGGCCGTTGAGCTCTGCTGCGATCTGGTCAAGCTCGACTCGGCTGCGCGTAGCCAAGTCGAGCTTTCGCGGTAGGTACTGACGCAGCAGCCCGTTGGTGTTCTCGTTCGAGCCGCGCTGCCACGGGGAGCGGGGGTCGCAGAAGTAGACCTGGATGGCAGTGTGGCGCTGGTGAACCGCTTGTGGGCCGCGAGCTCCTGGCCCTAGTCCCAGGTCAGTGACTTCCGCGGTCAGCTGCCGGCGCAGCTCGCCGCGCGACTGGAGATACAACGAACGGTAAATCGTCTTGTGACTGATCCGCATCCCCTCATCGTCAGGATGGGACGGGAAGGGTGCATATGGCTTCGCTTGGGCCCCGACCCGGTAACGTTGGACAAGTCCCCGCTTGCTTCCGATGCGGCGCGAGCCATGAGCGAGCGCGACACGGGAGCGATCCTCGTCACCGAGGACGGTGAGCGCATCTGCGGAGTTGTGACCGACAGGGGCATCGTGATGCGAGCGATCGCCGAGGACCGCAACCCAGCCGAGGTCCCGCTCGCCGACATCTGCTCAAAACACCAACTCGCCACGGTCTCGCCAGAAGATGACGTGAACCGAGCAGTGGAGATCATGCGCGAGCGCCACATTCGCCGGCTGCCAGTCGTCGAGGACGGACACCCTGTGGGAGTCTCTCGATCGGCGATCTCGCGATCGAGCGCGACGGGCACTCAGCCCTGGCGGATATCAGCGCCGCACCCGCCAACCACTGACTCCTGCTGCTGGGTGCTGTCGACGAACGCGACGGTGCGTCCGGTCCGGAGCGTCGTCGCGATCACCGTGAGCGCCCGGAGTGCCTCGGCCTTGATGTTCGCGCGCAGTACCTTCGGGTCGATCCAGCCCGCCAGGGTTTACCCGAGGGCGCGTCGAGGGGGGCAACCGGACCCCCGAACGGCTTCTATGCCCGCAGCAAGGGCAAGAATCCGTGGGCGACGATCGCGGTGAAACTCGCGACCGAAACCGCGATCTTCGCGCGCGTCGCCCCGAGGCCAAGCAGGCTTTCCTCGGAGAATGCGACGAGAGCGACGAGCGGGTCTTGAAATCGACCCGGGCCGTCGTTCCTAGACGCGGAACCGAGCCGCAAAAGAGCGAGGCCATGAGGTGTGAGGCCGCGCCACCAACCCGAAGGGCCGTAAGGCTCGCCGTGTGACGGTCCTCAAAACGGCACGGACTCCGCGTCTACTTATTTCTGCTCCCGAGCGTGGTATGGCCTGAGACGGCCGCCTGACCTCCTGCTCGGGCGGCCGTCTCAGCCTCCTCTTTGCTTCTCGTCGGGCCTCTCGCCGGCAGTCGGCTCGGCAGGTCGCACGGCGGCGGTCCTGAGTCGAGCTATGCGGGAGCCGTCTCGCGCGCTCGCGCCGCCTCGATGACGGCGCTATTGACGGGTGGCGACGCGCTCCAAAGTAGGACGTGACAGTCTTCGCTGGTGCCGGCCCGCGCGGATGCCCGGCATAGCGCGAGTGCTGCGAGGAGTAGCGCTCCGTATCCGATCGCTGACCAGGCGATCCATCCCATTGCCCCGCGAGTCTAGTCCCGTGGGCGTCTCCGCTCGCCTCATGTTTGCTGGCAGAGGGCATGTCCTCGGGCTCACACAAGACTGGTACGGCCAATAGGTACTGCGCCTCTGCCTCCGGCTTTCGGTTCTTAGAAGTTAGGCACGCCATTGGAGCGCATGCACTTGGCGAAGGCGACCGTCGCCTGTTCGGGGCTCGCCTTGCTTTCAGGCGACGAGCCGCTGCTATCGGGGCTCGCCGTTGAGGTGCCCGTCCCGGAGGAGATGAGCGACGCCAGAGCCCGACGAGCCGCCGCAGCCGGCGACCGCCGGGCTACGCTCAGGAGGGCTGCGGCGGCTAGCGCGGTGGATCTCACACGGTCCGTAGTGCTTCGGTGGGTGAGAGTCGCGCGGCGCGCAGTGCAGGTATTAGTCCGGCGACGGCGCCGATGAGCATGGCCGCGCCGAACCCGCCCGCCCAGGCGAGGGTGGGAATAACGATCGTCCAGCCCTTGGTGGAGGCGTAGATCGCGGTCGCGAGAATGCCGGTAGCGACACCGACAGCGCCGCCACCGAGCCCGAGCAGGATCGCCTCGGAGAGGAACTGCGTGCGGATCTGCCCGCGGGTCGCGCCGAGCGCCCGCCTGAGCCCGATCTCCGAGCGGCGTTCCAGCACGCTGATGACCATGATGTTCGCCACACCAACCGCGCCGACTAGCAGCGCGACGGCGCCGAGGCCGAGGAACAGACCATTGAACGCGCCCTGGGCGTCGGCGCGGGCTGTGAGCGTGGCTGATGGTTGGCTGACGTCGACTTCGTTGGGTGCTTCTGGGTCCGCGGTGGCGGCGAGCACCGATTGGACAGCCGGCACTTGGCTGTTCTGGGCGCGCAGGTAGACGGTGTTGGGGTGCCCGTTGAAGTGCAGGTAGCGTTCGGCGGCCTTGAACCCGACGAGCACCGAGCTTTCGATTCCGGGTACGAGCACCGATGGGCCGAGGATGCCGACGATGTACACCCACTGGTTCGCGGCCCAGATCCGCTCACCGGGGTAGATGTGGTCGATTCCGAGGCGTTGCGCGGCGGCGGAGCCGAGCACCCCCACTGGCTCGGTGGCGATGGCGGCATTCAGGTAGCGGCCCTGCACGACCTGGACGCCGAGCGTGTGCAGCAGGCCGAGGCTCGCCGCCTGGATTTCCAGCGCGTTGGTTTCGACTTCCGGGATCAGCGGCGTGCGGTACACTTTCCCTTCGACCTTCCCGGTCTCAGCAACGGTTTCGACCGGGTCGATACGCGCGATCATCGCCGGCGCCACCAATGGCAGCTCCGCGGTCTTACCCGCAAAGCTCTGACCGTTGGTGACGGTCAGCAGATTCGTGCCGAGCCTGTCGATCTCTTCCAGCAGCCCCGCCTGCGAAGAGGCGGACAGACCGAGCACCGCCACGATCGCCGCGACCCCGATCGCGATCCCGAGCGCTGAGAGCCCCGCACGCATGCGCCTGGTCCGCAGCCCTACGCTCGCGACGCGTGCGAGGTCGGAGGCCCGCAGCCTCCGCGGGGCCAGATCCGCTCCGACATGGTCTCGGGTGGGGCTGGCGACGGCTCTCACCGTGCCCTCACTGAGACTGGCCGGGAGCTTCGTTTACGAGCGCGAACGCAGCCGACCTGGCTGGCGTGGCGTTGGCCTTGACGATGTAGCCGCCCGGCTGGCGGCTGGCGGTGAAGGGGGGCGCCACGGCGATCCCGCAGGCGCTGGTCTTGACCGCGACCGTGTGGGCGTAAGAGACGCGGGCGCGATGGTGGCGGGAGCCGTGGGAGCGCAGAGTGAAGCGCCCGCCGCCGGCAGGGCCGGAGAACGTCACGAGCGCGCCCGGTACGGGGTTCTTGTCGGCGTCGGTGACGGTGACAGCGAGCCGGATCGGGAACGTACTCCCCGCCGGGGTGGACTGCGTGGAGCCCACGCCGGGGGCGATCTTGGTGGGTTTGCCGGCGAGGTTTGAGAGGGAGAAGCTGACCGGTGTGACGGTGGGCGCCCCCCCGTCTTTGCCGGCGCCTTCACTCCCACCCCCGCCGCCGCTTGAGACCGAGGTAGCGGTGAACGAGCCGGCGGCGGTGTTCGCGGTGAACGCCGGGGAGGTTGCGAGGCCGCTCGTGTCAGTGGTGGCCATGGCCTGGGCGCCACCGCCGGCGAAGCTCGCGCTGGCGGCGGCGCTGGTGCCGCAGGTGCCGGCGGTGGCCGAGCCAATCGTGAACGTGACCGCTGTGCCCGCGACCGGGTTGCCGCCAGCGTCGAGGACCCTGACCTGCAGCGGCTCAGGGAAGCGACCGGCAACCCTGGCCGACCTGCGCTTTAGGGGATCGCGACGATCCTCGCCGGTATGCCCGCGGCGGTGTTGGTCAGCGAGAACGAGACGGTGCCGTATTGCGATCTGGCGGTGACGGTGTAGCCGCCGCCGGCGGTGTTGGCGGTGAACGTCGGCGCGGCCACGTTGCCCGAGGCGTCGGCACCAACGATGACGGTGTTCGACCCGCTGGTGGAGAACACGCCGCTCGCGCCACTAGAGGGTGCGCTGAACGTGACCGGGACGCCGGCGGCACCGGTGACAGGGCAACCATTGCTGTTCGTGAGCACGACCTGCAGCCCGGTCGCGAACGCGCTCTGCAGGATCGCCGTCTGTGGCGTGCCCGCGAGGAGCGTCATCTGGTTTGGCGGATTGGACGACGGACAATTCGACGTCTCGGTGCCGGTGGGTTCGGTTGGCGACCCGCCGGTTTCCCCCGAGGCGAACGCCGGGCCACCCACAAGCATGCCAACCGCGGTGCCGAAGCTCGCGGCGATGATCAGTCCGAGCGCAACTCTGCGTGCACCGCCTCCCAACCGCGCCATCCCGGTCATGGAATCTCAGCTCCTTGCTCGGCGGTGTCGGCGACGATCTGCCCGTCGAGGACTTGTACTTGGCGTGGTAGGCGGGCGGCGAGGTCGTGGTCGTGGGTGATCACAAGAATCGTGGCGCCCTGCGCGTTGAGCTCTTCCAGCAGCTCCAGCACGCCCGTGCCGGAGGCGCTGTCGAGGTTCCCCGTGGGCTCATCGGCGAGCACGATCGCTGGAGCACCTACGAGGGCCCTGGCGATCGCGACCCTTTGGCGCTCGCCGCCAGAGAGCTTGCTCGGGCGGAAGCTCGCGCGCTCGGCGAGGCCCACCCGCGCAAGCGTCTGCGCGGCCCGCTCACGACGCTCCGCCACAGCAACGCCGGCGTAGAGCAGTCCTTCGGCGACATTCTCAAGGGCGGTGGAGTGCTCCGCGAGGAAGAACTGCTGGAAGACGAAGCCGATGCGGGTGGCGCGCAGGGTGGCGAGCTCGCGGTCGGATAGCTGTGCGGCGTCAAGGCCCGTGATCGACACGATACCCGCGCTGGGGCGCTCGAGCGTGCCCATGACATGCAGCAGCGTCGTCTTGCCCGAACCCGAGGGGCCGACGATCGCTACGAGCTCACCCTCTGCCACCGCGAAGCTCACTTCCCGCAGCGCGTACACCGGTGGCTCAGCGCCGTAGACCTTGCTGACTCCGCGTAGTTCCAGCACCGCCTGGTCGCCGTCTGCATACGCGACGCCTGTTGGCTGCTCGCTCATGATGTTTGCGGCACCACCACGCGCTGGCCCGCGGACAGGCCCTGGCCGCTCACCTGCACGACACCTTCGGCGTCGTCGAACAGGCCGACGGTGACAGCCTCCAGACGGTGCACGCCCCCTTCGACGACCTCCACCGCATACCCACCGCCGGCTAGCGCGAGCAGCGCATCGACGGGCACCGCCAGCACGTTTTCGACGCTTTCAGTGGTGATCTCGACGTTCACGGGCGCCTGGTCGAGATGGCCCGTCGCCGCCGGGTCCGTGGGGGTGGCTTGCACTTCGACGGTGGGGGCGCTTTCTTCTTCGCTGCCGTGGCCAGAGCTGGACGGGGTGGTGGCGACGCTGGAGACGTAGGTGATCCTCCCCGGCGTGCTCTGGTTGTCCGGCAGGGTAATCGTGACCTGATCGCCGACCTTGACGCTCCCCTGCTGGGAGGCGTCGAGCGCAACCTTGACCTGGCGGGCGGTCGAGGTGATCGCGAGCACCGACCCGGGCATGACCGTCTGGCCGACCGTGGGGGTGACGGTCGTGACGCGCACCGGCCCGGGGTGGAACACGACCGATCCCAGCAGCAGCTCGCCGGTAACCGAAGCGCCGTGCGCGGACTGCAGCGCGCGAATGGCGGCCGCGGTCGCAGTGGTGAATTCGTCGCCTGTGAGCCCGTGCCCGTAGCCGAGCGCCTGTAGGTTCGCGTTCAGCTCCGCGACATTGTGCCCCGCGGACATCCCCAAGGTGAACGCCCGCGTTGGCTGCACCGAGCCATACAGCAGCAGCACCGGCTGGCCGCCGATCTCATACAGGCTCTGCCCGCGGCTGATGATCTGACCGACCGAGGGCAGCTTCGTGAACGTGGAGCCCTGACCGTAGAGCGCGGCCGAGGAACGCGCCGTGGACAAATTGGACTGTGCGCTCGCGAGCTGTTTTTCGGCCGCGGAGACCTGGGAGCTGTCGGCGCTGACCTTCGCGGCGGTGCTTGTTGCGTTCTGCTGGGCCCCAGAGACGGCCTGCACGTCGCTCGAGCACGAGCTCCCCCCGCTTGGCGAGTTGTTTTCGCTTGAAGGCGAGGAGTTGGCGGATGCCGCTTCCGCGGCGCCCTCGCCCGCGCAGTCGACCTGCTCCTTTGCGCGCGCCGCCACCAGTGTCGCCTGATGGTCCGAGAACGCCTGCGTGTCGGAGGCCAGCGTCGCTCTGGCGCTCGCCAGCATCGTTTCGGCGCTCGTGACCTGCTGGTCGGACTGCTGGACAGCCGAGGGCGCTGTCCCGGACGGCACGCGGATACTCGAGGAGCCTGCGTAGCCGAGCGTGCCGCTCACCTGCGTCTGCTGCGAGAGCGACCGGCGGGTCACCGTCGCAAGCGAGGTCGCAGTCGCGTTATCGACGACACCGCCCGTGGATTTCCCCGAGCCGCCAAACGGGTCGGTGGCGATCACTACCACGACGGCCACGACCAACATCAGCCCCACGATCGCGAGCAGCCGCCGGCGAGCGCGACCGACCGGCGGGTCAACCCCTGAGCTCTCGCCAGAAGGCCCAACCGCACCGGTGGCCTCGGGCACCGACACCGCCTCACCAGACACAAGATCACTCATCGATGCTGTTTGTACGACATCGAAGGTTTCGGGAATGTTTCGCCGAGCACACGAACGACCGCGCGCTCACGGGACCGCGACCACGTTACCCCCGGTTTCGCCGCCTCCCGGCCCGCCCTTGGCGCCCGGCGGCAGGGGCAGGTCGGACTGACACGCTTTCTGCGCCGCCTGGAACTGCGGCGAGTTGGGATCGATCCCGCTCAGGCCGCCCTTCTTGCCCCCGATTCGTATCCCGACAGCGCCACCGCTGCTGTGGAATTCCGGATCGGGGAAGTTGGGGACTCCGTGGCTGCGCATGCACTTAGAGAAATTCAGCGCGCCTTCCTGCATCTTGGCTTGTTGCGCCGGACTCGGGGCCACCTTCGAGGGCGCGTACTTGCTGCACGCCTTTTCGGCCGCCTGGAACCGGGACGATTCTGGATTCGGGCCGTGGCCGTTCTGGCTGTGAAGCTGAATTCTGCCTTCGTTCGGTTCGGGGAATTCGGGTTCCCCGTGGGTGCGCATGCACTGCGAGAACTTGACCATCTTCTGCTGGTTGGCGGCGCTGCTTTCCGGGGAGGATGAGCCGCCGCCGCTCGCGGGCGAGCCGCTGGACGTGCTGGAGGAGAGGTGCGCGACACCTGGGCTCGAGGAAGAGCCACCGCAGCCGGCAACGAGCAGTGCGGCGCTCGCGAGCACGATCACGCCGAGGTTCATTCTCGTCATGTCGACATCATGCTGGAAGCAACCTGAGAATTGGCTGAGAGAAAGCGAGGAACTTCCTAAACGACGCCCGACGCCGTTGGCGTATCCCGCTGGGATGCAGCGAGCTCGGCGTCGGTCATCTTGAGCGCCGGCAGCTCGAGCGTCAGGAGGGCGCCGCCACTGGGATCGTTGGCTGCGTGCACGGCTCCACCGTGAGTCTCGGCCATCTGCCTGACGATCGCCAGGCCGAGCCCCGACCCGGGTCGCGCCCGGGCGCCGGGCGCGCGGTAGAAGCGGTCGAACACGCGGGGGAGATCCTCCGCTGCGATCCCCGGGCCGTGGTCGCGGACCTCCAGAACACCGCCGCGGACATGTACCTCCACTGAGCCGGTGGGCGGGTTCCATTTGCAGGCGTTGTCGAGCAGGTTGGCGATCGCCCGCTCCAGGCGCGCTGGCGCGGCGCGCACCAGACAGGGCTCGGCGTCGAGGAGGAAGTGGCACTCCGGCGCGTGCAGGCGGGCACGCTCGATCGCCCCGGCAGCTGCCAGATCCAGGCGCACGTCCTCCACCTCGACCTCCTGCACCTCGGTCTTGGACAGATCGACCAGATCGCCGACCAGCGCGGTTAGCTCCCGCAGCTGCGCCTGCGCGGCGGCGAGGATGCGAGCGCGTTCGCAGGCGGGCAACTCCTCGCCCATCGCGAGCGCGTCGAGGTTCGCCTGCGCGCTCGTCAGCGGCGTCCGCAGCTCATGCGATGCGTCGGAGACGAGCTGGCGCTGCGCGAGGCGCGAGCGCTCCAGCGCGGCCAGCATCGTGTTGAAGCTCCCGGCCAGCCGCCCGAGCTCATCCTCCTCGCCGGCCTGGATGCGGTGGCCGAGATCCTGCGTGCGCGCCACGCGCTCGGCCGCACCCGTCAAGCGCCGTACGGGCACGAGCGCCGCGCGGGAGACGAGCAACCCGAGCGCGGCGGCAAGCGCGATCCCACCGAGGCACACGAGCGCCAGCACCAGCTTCAGGTGCGTGAGCGTGCTGTCTACATCGCTCAGCGGCAGCGCCACCTGCCACACCCCTCCTTCGGGGGCACGCTCGGTCAGCACCCGCACACGTGTGCCACCGACTGTCGCGTCACTGAAGAAAGCGCCACGCCGGCCAGCGGCCACGGCGCGAGTCGCGGCGGTGACCGGGAGCAGCGATCCCTGGGTTTCAGAGCGCAGAACCTGCCCGTTGGACTGGAACAGCTGGACGTAGCCCGCGGCGCCGCCGAGCGAGGGAGCGGGCAGCACAAGCTTGTTGAAAGGACTCACCCGCACATGCACGCCCGGCTTTGCCGCTTTCGCGGCAGGGCCACCCGGAGCGAACACGGCGTTGCCTTCGACCGAGACCGCTTCCCCATCGAAACTCTTCCCACCGCTTTCCTGGGCGAAATTTTCCCCTCCGTGCGCTTCCCCGCCGTGTGCCGAGCTCTGCCCGCCGGAGCGGATGTTTCCCGCTGCCACCTCACCGAAGGCGATCCGCGGCAACGCCACGGGCGGCAGTCTGCCTTCTCGCTTCAGCTTGGCGAGCTCTGCCGAGCTGAGATTCACGGTCTTGATCTGGACGGCCTGCGGCAGGCCGGGGGTCAGCTTCTGGCGCAGGCTCGCGTCGATCTGCCCGCGCAGCTCGTTGCCGGTCACTACGTACACCACGACTGACGCGATCACGATCGCCGCCGCTACCGCGCCGGCCGCCAGCAGGATCATACGCCGGCGAAAGCTCATCGCGAGGATAACCTCAACACATAGCCGACTCCGCGGACCGTGTGCACCACGCGCGGCTCTCCGGCGGCCTCGGTCTTGCGCCGCAGATAGCCGACATAGACCTCCAGGGAGTTCGAGGAGGGACCGAAGTCATAGCCCCATACGCACTCGAAGATCTTCGTGCGTGAGAGCACCTGACTGGGATGGCGCATGAGCAGCTCCAGCAGCAAGAACTCGGTGCGCGTCAGCTCGAGCGGACGCCCGTCGCGGCGCGCCTCGTGCGCGACTGGGTCGAGCTCCAGATCCTCGAAGCGCATGGTCTCCTCGTTTCCTTCCCACCCGGTGCGTCGCAGCAATGCGCGCAGCCTGGCTACCAGCTCCTCGCTCGCGAACGGCTTGACCAGATAGTCATCGGCGCCGGCCTCTAGACCCGCCACCCGCTCTGACACCTCAGCACGCGCGGTCAACATCAGCACCGGCGTGCGATCGCCGATCGCGCGCATCCGCCGGCAGACCTCCAAGCCATTTAGCCCCGGCATGAGCAAGTCGAGGATCACCGCATCGGGCCGGTCCACCGCGAGCGTTCGAATCGCCTCGCTGCCATCCGCGGCCGTCGCCACCCCAAATCCATTGAGGTCCAGAACGAGCTCGAGCGCCTCGCGAACCGAGGGATCGTCGTCAACGACCAACAGACGCATCAGCCGATGCTGACAGGCCAACCTGAAAAAAAGCTGAGGAGCGCCGCGTCAAGGCGCTGGTTGGGGCGACGCGCTCGAGCCGCCGTGCACGCCGCCGGGGATCAGCGATTCGCAGGCGTGCACCGCCGCCTTGAACGCCGGGGAGCTCTCGTTGAGGTTCTGATGTTCGATGTGCACACCGCCACCGGAGAACGTCGGGTCCGGGAAGTTCGGCACGCCATGGGAGCGGATGCACGCCGCTGCCTTCAGGTACTGCGACTGTTCCTGGGGGCTGATCTGGTGGTTGCCTTCCCCGCCTGGACCACCGCCCGGCAGCAGCTTGCGGCAGGCCTGCTGCGCCGACTTGAACTTGGGGTTCCCCCCGATGCTCGCGGGGACCGCCATCTTCACGCTGCCGCCGCCAGGAGAGGTAGAAATCTGCGGCTCGGGGAAGTTGGGCACGCCGTGTGCGCGCACACACGCCGTGTACGCCACAGCCTGGCTTCCGGGCGAAGATTCGCCACCGCCTGTCGAGCCGGCCGCCGTCGAGCTCGTCGTGGACGCTTTGGACGCGTGCGAGCCGAGACTCGCCACACCATTGCTCGGCGAGCTACCACCGCAACCCGCCACGAGCACGCCGAGGGCAATCAGGGCCGCGGCCAGAGCAGCCGCTCTCAGTCCCTGGACGGTCGTCCTGCTCCGGTCACCGCTGTGTTTGGCGTGGCCTTGCATATGTCGTCTCCTTTGCAGTTCGTGCTCTGGGCTGTTGTACGACATCGGCGGTTTCGGGAAGGTATCGCCGCCCAGGCGGTGGACTTCTCGGCCGGCGAAACCGTGCTGAAACCGCCGGGAAGTAGCCTGGACCACACGCAGGATCAGAAGCGAAACCGGCCGTGAAAGAGGAGTGACCGTGCGAGTGCTGGTGATCGAGGACGACGAGGAGATGGCCGAGGCGATCGCGTTTGGCCTGCGCCAGACGGGCATGGCCGTGGACGTCGCGCTCGACGGCCCGGCCGGTTTCGCGCGCGCCACGATCAACGACTACGACGTGATCGTGCTCGACCGCGACCTGCCGGGCATGCACGGCGATGAGATATGCGCCAGGCTCGTGGACGGCGAATGTCGCAGCCGGGTGCTGATGCTCACGGCTGCGGCGATGGTCGAGGACCTGGTGGATGGGCTCGGCCTCGGTGCTGACGACTATCTGCCGAAGCCATTTGATTTTCCCGTGCTGGTCGCGCGGATCGGCGCGTTGGCGCGCCGATCCCAGCCCGCGATCCCGCCGCTGCTGCGCCGTGAGGATCTCGTGCTCGACACCGCGCAGCACCGTGTGTCTCGTGCCGGCAGGGAGATCGAGCTGGCGCCGAAGGAGTTTGGTGTGCTCGAGCTGCTGCTCGCCTCGCAGGGTCGCAGCGTCTCGGCTGAGGAGCTCCTGGCGCGGGTGTGGGACGAGGCCGCGGACCCGTTCACCAACGCGGTCAAGATCACCATCAGCCGCCTGCGCTCAAAGCTCGGTGACCCCCCGGTCATCGAGACAGTCGCCAAGTCCGGCTACCGGATCTGAGTGCTGCTGTGCGCTGCGGCCGCCAACGGGCCCTGCCGGTAAGGCGGCTGCACCTGCCGCGGCGCACGATTCGCCTGCGTCTGGCGCTGCTCTACGGTGGCCTGTTCTTCATCTCGGGCGCGGCGCTGCTGGCGATCACCTACACCATCGTCTCGCGCACCCATGGCGCGTATTCGCAGTCCGTCGCAGTCCCGTTCGAACAGTCCCAGTCGCGCGCCGCGCCCTCTGGCACCCCTGCCCAGGGGCTCGCCGGGCCTGGCGAAGAAGGTGTGCAGCCAACGCTGCACGCACGCCCTGGCGGAGCCTCGGTGCAGGTGTTCAATCCCGGCCAGCACGGCGCCGACCTGCGGGTGCTCGCAATCGTGTCGATGATCGCGCTGGTGGTGACGGCGGCTGTGTCGATGGGGCTCGGATGGCTTATGGCAGGACGTGTGCTTCGTCCGCTGAGCACGATCACGAGCGCGGCCCGCGACATATCTGCCACAGACCTCCACCGACGGCTTGCGCTCGACGGGCCCGACGACGAGTTCAAGGAGCTCGGAGACACCTTCGACGGGCTGCTCGCACGGCTCGACGCGTCCTTCCACTCCCAGCGCCAGTTCGTCGCCAACGCCTCGCACGAGCTGCGCACCCCACTCGCCAGGCTCAAGACTCTGGCGCAGATCGCGCTGGCGGATCCCAACGCCACGCCCGAGTCGCTGCGCGCCGCCCACGAACGAGTGCTCGCCTCCGAGCAGCAACTGGAGGGACTGATCGAGGCGCTGCTCAGCCTGGCCAGCGGCGAGCGGGCCCTCGACCGGCGCGAGCCGGTCGACCTGACGGCGGTGACCGAGCAGGCGCTCGCCGCTCGCCGTCCCGAGATCGAGCGCCGCAGTCTGCGTCTGAACGCCACACTCGACCCCGCCGGGGTGGAGGGCAACCCGCAGCTCGTCGAGCGTCTCGTGGCTAACCTTGTCGACAACGCGATCGCGCACAACCTGGCCGGCGGTCGCATGGACGTCATGACGGCAACCGAGACAGGACAGGCCACCCTGTCGGTAGCCAACGACGGCTCCGTAATCGTACCCGAGGAGTTGGACCGCCTCCAGCAACCATTCCAGCGACTCGGACCCGCGCGCACCAGCCACGGCGACGGGCACGGCCTCGGGCTCTCGATCGTCCACGCCATCGCCACCGCCCACGGCGCTACCCTCGCCCTCCGGGCCCAAGCTGGCGGAGGCCTAAAGGTCGAGGTGAGCTTCCCGGTCCCTGCTTGACCTTTCCATCAGTGGTTGGTGAGAGCGAACCGCACGCGGCCGCCGCCCGCGTGAGTACCGGCGACTGCTGGATCGTCCGCGGGATCAGGAGGATCGCTCCTTCGCGATCGGCTATCTCGCCTACACCGGCGGGGGGTTTTGGACGGCATCGAGAGGTCGTTGGGTCAGGGAACCCCGAGACGCCGTGCTTGCGCATGCACTGCGAGATCTTCAGCCAGCGCGCCAGCGTCTTTGCGGAGGGCGGGTCCGAGCCGGAGCCGGGAGTCCGCCCCCGCCCCATGAACTTCTGGCACTTGGCTTCCGCCGCCTTGAACGAGCGCGCTGCCGAATTGGTTCCGATAGGTACCTGGCCGGTGCCTCCCGTGTGCGGTTCTTGGAAGCTGGGTACACCGCTTGAGCGCATGCACTTGGCGAAGGCGACAATCGCCTGCTCGGGGCTCGCCTTGCTTTCAGTCGAGGCGCCGCCGCCTCCGGAGTTCGCCGACGCGGGGCCCGTCCCGGAGGAGAGGTGGGCGACACCCGGGCTCGACGAGCCCCCGCAGCCGGCGAGCGCCAGCGCGACGCCCAGGAGGGCTGCGGCAGCGAGTACGGCGGGTTTCGTGCCCATGGCGGGCCCTTGGAGCCCGCCGGCCCGAAGGACTGCCGGCAGGCCTTCACGGCGGCCTGGAACTGGGGCGAGCTCGTGTCGAGCCCGGAGCCTGGGTGGATCCCGACGCGCACGCGGTTGCCTTCGACGGTCGGGGTGGGGAAGTTGGGCACGCCGTGCGAACGCATGCAGGCTGCGAGCTTCAGCGCGCTAGCCGCCGGACGTGCGGGTCGAGAGGTGCGCGATCCCCGAGCTCGATGAGTCGCCGCCGCCAGCCGGCTGCGAGCAGCGAGAGCGCCGTCAGCGCGACGACGAAGGTGGGGATGAGTGGGCGGCAACACATGATGTTTGGTTCTTTTCAGTCCAAGAGCGGGGAAGCCACGCCTTTTCCGAGGCCGCCGCTGGTTCGGGCTCGTGCGATGACGGTAGCGTCGTGTCCTCTTCTTGTCAGTGGTTGTGCAGCGGGAACGCGCACGCGGTGGCCGCGCGCGTGAATGCCGGCGATTGCTGGTTGATCGTGTTGGGGAACAGGAGGATCACTCCTTCGATGTCGCTCAGCTCGCGGACGCCGGAGGCGAACGGGTTGGGTGGGGCCGTGGTCCGAGGGTCGGGGAAGTCCGAGACGCCGTGCTGGCGCATGCACCTCGCGATGTTCAGGAACCTGGCCAGCGTCTGTGGGGAGGGTGGGGGCCCCGAGCCGGGACCACCTTCGGGCAGGAGCTTGTGGCACTTCGCCTGCGCCGCCTTGAACAAGGGCGAATTGATGATTCCAGCGCGCGTGGGGAACTGCAAGCCTCCGCTGGCACTCGGATCTGGGAAGTTGGGCACACCGCTTGAGCGCATGCACTTGGCGAAGGCAAGCCCCACCTGTTCGGGGCTCGCCTTGCTTTCAGTCGAGGCGCTGCCGCCTCCGGAGTTCGCCGACGCGGCGCCCTTGCCTGTGGAGAGGTGGGCGACGCCGGGGCTGGAGGACGAGCCGCCGCAGCCGGCGAGTGCCACCGCGACGCTCAGGATTGCTGTGACGGCCGTGAGCAGGCGCGCTCGCGGTGGGGTGTTCTGGCGGCTCATCGCCCCGGCCCGAAGTTGCACGCGACTGCCGCCTGCTCGAACGCCGGCGAGGTCGTGTCGATCGACTTCGGGATCGCGAGGTAGTACCCGCCGCTGCCGATGACCGCGCTGTTGCCGGCCGGGTTCGACGGAGGGGAGGTGCTCGGATCGGGGAACCCCGAGATACCGTGCTTGCGCATACATGCGGACACGCCCAGCATCCGCGCCTGCGCCTGCGGGGACGAGGCTTCGGGGCCTGGCACACCCTTCGGTAGCAGGCGCTGACAGGAGTGTGCGGCGGACTGGAACGCGGGCGACTGTATGGTTCTCGGCGAGCCCATCCGGATTGTTTGGCCACTGACTTTCGGGTCGGGGAAGTTCGGCACTCCGTGCGAGCGGATGCATCTGGAGAACGCGACCCCCGATTCGACGGCGCCCGCCGCGGACGCCGAGGTGCTCGTCGGGCTTGTTGAGCTTCCCCCGCACCCTGCCGTCAGCACCCCGCTCAGGAGTGCCGCGGCGGTGAGCAGACGGGCTCGCGGCGGGGTGAGTCTGTTGGTATGGATGCTGAGCGGCATCTGGTTTCCTTCGGGTTTCCTTCGGGATTTGTCCTCGTCCCGGATCGGTTCTACGCGGTGGGTTGTTTCGTCAGTGTTTCGCTCTCCGAGACAGAAAGCGGTTTTGTTTGTCGGAGCCGGGCGAAACAGCGTTGAAACACCGCGGCGCTACCTTCACGAGGAGGAGCTATAGATGCGGGTGCTTGTGATCGAGGACGACGAGGAGCTGGCCGGGACGGTCGCTGCTGGCCTGCGCCACGCGCGGATGGCTGTCGATGTCGCGCTCGACGGTCAAGCTGGTTTGACGCGAGCGCTGGTCAACGATTACGACGTGATCGTGCTCGACCGCGACCTTCCGGCGCTCCACGGCGATGAGGTGTGCGCCAAGCTGGTCGCCGCCGGTGGGCGCAGCCGGGTGTTGATGCTGACTGGCGCGGCGGAGAGTGAGGATTTGGTCGATGGGCTTTCACTCGGCGCGGACGATTACCTGGGAAAGCCGTTTGATTTCCCCGTGCTAGTGGCGCGCATCGGCGCTCTTGCCCGTCGCGCCCAGCCGAGCGTCCCGCCAGTGCTGGAGCACGGTGACGTCGTGCTCGATACAGCCAAGCGCCGTGCGCAGCGGTCTGGGCGTGATCTCGGGCTGACACCCAAGGAGTTCGGAACGCTGGAGCTGCTGCTCGCCGCCCAGGGCCGGGTCCTCTCAGCCGAGGAGCTACTCGAACGCGTGTGGGACGAGAACGCTGACCCGTTCACAGGCGCCGTGAGGATCACCATGAGCCGGCTGCGCGCCAAGCTCGGTGATCCCCCCATAATCCAAACCGTCGCGAAGGCCGGCTACCGAATCGGAGACCATTGATGGGCGCCGCCCGACTTGCGTCATCCTCGTGGCTGCGATTGCCGCGCCGCACAGCCCGGCTGCGTCTCACCACTCTCTACGGCGGTCTCTTCCTCCTCTCCGGCGTCGCGTTGGTCGCCATCACCTACCTCCTTTTTCAGCAGGCGACCGAATACAGAACGCCACACCTACCGAAGGTTCCCCGCACCGCCGCCATCCAGCATCTCCACCTTCCGGTTCCGCCTGAACCGGGTCTGCCCGCGGGCCAATCCGTCGTTATCGAGCATCCGCATCAGCTGACACAGGCTCAGCGGGAGCTAGGACAGGCTCGGTACGAGCTGACACAGGCTCGGCCTCGGCTGATCGTCGGTGTACCGAATCTACTGGAACGGGTACAGCATCAGATAACACAGGCCCAGCATCAGCTGACACAGGGCCAGCGTCAGCTCGCAGGCGCCGTGCACCAACTGGCACAGGTAGGGCCCGCCCAAGCCGCTCAGCGCGCTGCTGACTCGCACCAGCTTCTGGTCAATTCGGGAATCGCCCTGGCGATCGTGGCTGTACTCGCCCTCCTGGCCGCCTGGCTCGTTGCCGGCAGGATGCTGCAACCCATCCGGACCATCACCCGCACGGCGCGAAGGATCTCCTCTACCAGCCTGCACGAGCGCCTGGCCCTTGACGGGCCGCAGGACGAGCTCAAGGAACTCGGGGACACCCTCGATGACCTGTTTGGGCGACTCGACGCTGCGTTCGAGGCGCAGCGTCAGTTCGTCGCCAACGCCTCGCACGAGCTGCGCGCGCCGCTGACCCGTCAGCGAGCGCTGATCCAGGTCGCGCTCGCCGACCCGGACGCGAACCTAACCTCGCTGCGTGCAGCCCACGAGCGCGTGCTCGCCTCCGAGCAACACCTAGAGCAGATGATCGACGCGCTTCTGACACTCACGCGCGGTCAAGCCGGCCTGCAGCGCCGCGAGCGCCTCGACCTTGCGGCTCTCGCCTCCAAGGCCTTGCTCGGGCACGAGTCAGAAGCCACGGGCCGCGACCTCGACGTCCGCGCGACGCTCGCCCCAGCGCCGACGGCTGGCGATCCGCGGCTCCTGGAGCGCCTGATCGCCAACCTCCTCGACAACGCGATCCGCTACAACACCCCCCAGGGGAACGTCGAGATCACGACCGGGAACCGTCATGAGCGCGCATTCCTGACGGTCACAAACAGCGGCCCAACAATCCCACCCGAGGAGGTGCCGCGCCTGTTGCAGCCGTTCCAACGTCTTCACGGAACCCGCACCACCCACGCCAGCGGCAACGGACTCGGCCTCGCGATTGTTGACGCGATCGCCACCGCCCACCGTGCCACGCTAAGCGCACAACCACGCCCTGACGGCGGACTGACCATCGAAATCACATTCCCCTCCACATCCCTCAACCCGAAGATCAACGCGAACACACAGCAGCCAGCGCTAGAGACCTCCGGGGGCGCTCAGACGAGAGCCTGAACAGAGAGCCCTGTCAGCAGGGCTCTGAGCATGGTCTGGAGGCAGATCGATGACTGTCCTACGCTTGGGCGCATGCTGCGGGGCACAGAGGGGCGCAACCGACGCATGCTGCGTGCGCGCGACGCGATGGACCGAGCGTTCGCGCAGCCGCTCGATATCCCCGCGCTTGCGCTCCTGGCGCACTCCTCCCCGGCTGGTGTCGAGTTCACGCAGGAGCCGACCGAGCGCTTCTACGGGACCGACTGCGCACTGCGGGACCAGTTCGGGAACCCGATCCGCTTCACCCAACCATCGGACGGGCCGATCGTGGTGCCCTCAGCCGAGGAGCTGCGAGCGCAGGCGTAGGTCGCGAGGGCATGCGGCAGGGGGGCACGGCGCGGACCGATCGTGACCCCGATGCCGACAAGCGGGCGCTAGAGGCAGAGCGTTGCGACCCACAGGTCCACGAGCCGTTCATCGCCGCGCTAGCTGCGGCGTCTGCCGGCGGGCTGACCTTGCCGCCGGGCCTACCGCTGGCCTTGTGAGTAGACGAGCGGGTGGCTGGCGCGCAGTCCTTCATAGCGTGAGAAGCCGGTATCGGTGGTGATCCAGTCGCTGCCCGACTCGATCGCGAGCGCAGCGAGATAGGCGTCGGGGACTTCGTTTCCCGTGGCTCCGGTTGCTTGGCAGAGGCCGCTGAATATCTGCCAGTGGCGCGGCCCAGGCGTGACCTCGACGCAGTTGGGCCGCTCCCGTAGCGCCTCGAGAAACGCGAGCGCGTCGGTCAGGGGCGTAGGGTCGGCGAACACCCGCGGGTGGGTGAGGATGCGCAGCACACCGCTGAGCACGAGCGTCGAGAGGCCGAACGGGGCGCTGGCGTTGGCGATGTCCTGCAGCCACGCGCCGATCTCGTCGTGTTCGGGTGTGCCGCCGCGCTGCGCGTAGACCAGCACGTTGACATCGAACAGGATCAGCGCAGGCCGTCCATCAGGTCCCGCAGGCCAGCCGAGTCATCAAGGTCGACTCCGGGCTGCAGTCGGGCGTCGCCGATACGATGGATTGTGAACCGCTTGGCGCCCTTCGTTGGGCGCGATGCCAGCGTGCGCTTCAGCGAGTCTTCGATCAGCGCGGTAAGGGTCGTGTGCTCCGCGGCGGCACGCTGCTTGGCCGCTGCCAGCAGATCGTCATTGAGTCGCACCGTGGTCCTCATATCCCCAAGAATAGCGGACGTGACATAAATATGTCTAGCATTCGGGTCGTGGTGGCCAGCGCTTCTGGTCCAGGGAAATCAGTCGTCTCCCAAAGGCGCCGGCTCGCATGAACCTATCGATGGCGAGTCCAGCCGAAACGATCCCAGGCCCCGGCTGATGGGGCTGCCGCTGGTCTGAAGGGCTCAGCGTAGGCTGAGCCGTTCGATCTCGTGTACGAGCAGTTCTGCTTCGGAGAGTGCGACCGTTGGCTCTCCGGGCAGCGCGATCGACGGTTTAGCAACGCATGCCTTGGGGTTGTCGGTGAAGGTGGCAAGCAGCGGGCCGTGTTTTTCCTCGCTGAAGCTCAGCGACAGCAGTTGCGTGGATGCATCGATTCCCTCCTCGGGGCAGCTTACGGCGCGACCTGCGGATTCTTCGATGGGCAGCTCGTTGACGTCCTGCACGAGCGTGCTCACGAGCGTTGGCTTGCGGATCGTCACCGGCGGCGGTTCACTCTTGCGGGAGGGTCGGTCGGTGAGCGTGATCGTTACCGTGCCGACGTTTGCGCCAAGTAGCGAGTAGCTGGGACGCGCGCGCTCCCACGAGGCGGCGGCGGTGACCCGCACGATGAACCTGTCGGCGCTGCTTCGCTTGCCCTGCCGGCACTCGCCCGAGGCGAGTGGCACCCTTGGGCAGCCCCGCCGCCTTCAGGGCGCTCTGCACGGAGCGAGCCGCGATCAGTGCACGCGCGCCCGGTGATGCCGGTGGTAGTTCGGCAGGCAGATCGGGAGCGCTTCCCACGGTGGCGGCATGTGTGTGGTGTACCGGCGAGCAGCGCTCGAACGGTTGGATGTCGACTTCGTTCTCGCCGCCGGGGAACGCATACAACCCGCGCGAGTAATAGTGCAGCCCGTCGGCGCAGCGAACGATGCGTTTGAGCGTGAGCGCTCCCTTTTCGACGATGAACTTCCCCGCGGCGCAGTCCGGCTTGCAGTCGTTCTCGTGGACCGTGACCGACGCGCTCGCGTGTTCTGATCCGTAGCCTTCTGGGGGGCCGTTGAAGTAACGGACTTCGCTCACGTAGAGATTCCCATCGCCGCAGGCGAGCGTGATCCGGGCCGGACGGAACGCGTGTCCGCGGCAGTCCTTGTTGGCGACGTAGACGCGCGGCTTGTGCTTGGACGCGCCGTGCACTGGCGCACCTGCCCCCGCGCTGACAGCCAAAGCCGCTGCAGCGGCGATACCAAGCACCGCCAGCACAGCAACAGAGACCCGTGTGCGGACCGTCATGGCTTCCTATTACCCACGTTTCCCTTCACGCCACCAGCGCAACGGTGACACCAACACACTTCTCCGCCGCGATGATCACAGAGCGCCGGCCGAGCGGCGCGCTTGCACATCAGCGCCTTCAGGGCGCTGCGCGCCGGTAGGGCAAGCATCACTGCGCCGCTTGTACCCGCGTGGCGTGCGCTGAAGCCGTCCCGGCGGCGAGGACTGCGCACCTGCCACGCCGTTGTGCAGTCCCTCCCGGTCTCCAGTTGAGCGCTCGCTGGGCGGGGAGTAGCCTTCGGTGCGTGCCTGGTTGACGTTGAGCACTCCTGTATGCGGCCTATCCTCCGCCTCCCTGACGGTGCATTACGCGCTGCCCGTCAATCACGACCAGAGAGGATCAATCTTATGAGCGGGAGCACCGCCGACATACAGCTGCTGCACCGGGCCTGGGAGGCGATGAGTAACGCGGGAGACCTGAGGGTCTTGGAAGGTGCCCTGGACCCGGACGCGAGGTGGTACGGCGTCCAGGACGGGCAGCTATGCGAGAACCGCAAGATGATCCTCAAGGTCATCAGGCGCCATCTGCCCAGCGGATACGCCGGGCAGATCGAGGAGACGGTTGAGGTTGGCGGCCGGATCGTGGTGGCGTTCAGGCCCGATCAGCCACGCGACGACGAACGGCCGCTCGATAATGGCATCGCCTACGTCGTCGTAATGATGCGCGACGGACTCGTGATCGAGTTGAAGGGCTGCGCTGATCGGGCCGCCGCGATGACCTACGCGCAGACCGGCACGGCACAGAGCTAGCATCCATCGCAGAGCGACGCTACGGTGACTCTCGACCGGGCCGGCTAGCAGGCGGGCGCGGTGATGAGCGCCTAAGTCATACGGGGCGGGTCGCCACTGCGGCTCCCTCTATGAGGGCTCTGCGATCGGTTGACGTGCGGCCTTGGTAGCAGTCGCGTGCGACTTTAGTCGTACGCGACTGAGGTGAAAGATGGTCCTTCGGGTCATTGTGCGGGCGTGCTTGGCACCGTAGTGTGCTCGGCGTGATCGACGTTCAAGGCGTAACCAAGCGGTACGGCGAGAAGGTCGCCGTGGACGATCTCAGCTTTTCTGTCTCCCCGGGGGTCGTGACCGGCTTCCTGGGGCCCAACGGAGCTGGCAAGTCGACCACCATGCGGCTGATCCTTGGGCTCGATGCTCCTTCGGAGGGCTCGGCGACGGTCAACGGCAAGGCTTACCGTGACCTGAAGGCGCCGTTGCGGGAGGTTGGCGCGATGCTGGAGGCGCGTGCGATTCATACCGGGCGCTCGGGCTATAAGCACTTGTTGGCGCTCGCCCAGACTCATGCCATCCCCAGCTCGCGTGTCGATGAGGTGATCGACATCGTGGGCCTGCAAGACGTCGCTGGCAAACGGGTGGGTGGCTTCTCCCTCGGCATGGGCCAGCGATTGGGAGTCGCGGCGGCGCTGCTCGGTGACCCGGCGACGGTGATCCTCGACGAGCCCGCCAACGGTCTTGACCCGGAGGGCATCCGTTGGATCCGCAATCTGCTGAAGCGCCTGGCCTCAGAAGGAAAGACTGTGTTCCTTTCCTCGCATCTGATGAGCGAGATGCTGGATCGATCGTGTGCTGTCGATGTTGGTGGAGCAGGTTCAGGCACGTTATCCGGACCTCGACGACACCTATGAGTATGCCCAAGCTGTAGGTCGAGGCTTTGTTGCGCTACGAGCAGGACGGCTCGGCGGCATTGCGAAACCTGCGCCGCGCCCGTGTGCTTCCTTTCCTGCGCGAGCTCAAGGAATCGGTCATCGAGCCGTGGCGTGAAATCGTGCAAAGCGGCGGCGTAAAGCCTCCGTCGGAGGCGTTACGCCTCTTTATGCCATCGAGGTCGTGCTGTGCGACGTCGCGCGCTATAGCGACTACGAGAGTTACGCGGCCCGTGACATGGTGCTGGACGCCAACCTCGACGCGCAAGCGGCGGTGGCCTACCGACGAATGCTCGAGCGCGTCTTCCCGCACGACCAGGTCGAGGTCGAGGCGCGGGTGATCACGTTGGAAATGGTGCTCGATCTGCACCGCGACGAACTGGAGGACGCGGACTGAGTTGCACGCGCTGATCATCGGCCCGACTATGCGCCTACACAGTCAAGTCAAGCCGTACTCGTCGCGCGGACGGATGTAACGTGCGCGGGTCACCCGGACATAGGTAGATGATGACGTCGCCTGAAAGGCACAGAAGAGAGCGATTCGAAGCACTGTTCGAGCGTTGCCACCCGGAGGTGCGCGCCTATGTGCTGCGTCGCGCTCCGCAAGCGATCGTGGAGGACGTAGTCAGCGAGACGTTCCTCGTGGCTTGGCGCACGCTGGACAGTGTGCCGGGGGAGCCGTTGCCTTGGCTATATGGGGGTGGCGCGCCGCACCCTCGCCAACCACCGCCGCGGACACCTGCGCTCGGCGGCGCTCAGCGCGCGGCTGACACGCACGCTCATTTCGCCCCCTGAGCAGGAGGGGCCGGTGAGTGAGGAAGTCGAGGCCGCAGTTGCGAGATGCGCTACTAGCGCTCACGGTGCGCGAGCGTGAGGCATTGTTTCTGGTCGCATGGGAGGGGCTCTCTCCAGCGCAGGCCGCGAGCGCGCTCGGCTGTTCGAGCGCGGCGTTCCGCGTCCGGCTTCACCGTGCCCGCAGGCACCTCGTACAGCTGCTCGAACGTGCGTCGTCCGAGGCGTCGCAGATTGAGCACCCTGCGCACACGGGCTGTGCGCTGATCGAGCCGCTGAGCGAAGGAGGAGAGCGATGAGCGGAGGCGAGCCAATGAGCCACGATCCGATCGACCTTGTGCGGGCAGCCAACCCGGTGTCCGATCCGAGCGCCGATCCGCGCTCGGTGCTCGCGCCGCCCGCCCGCCGCCGGCAGGTGGAGACGATTCTCGCCACCTACCCCGACTCGCGGGAGCGCGTCGCGTGGGCGGCCGTCGCGCGACCCGGTTGGCGCCACGGCGCGAGGGCGCTCGCGTTGCTCGCATTCATGGCATTGCTCACCGGCGGCGCGGCGGCGGCGGTTCTGCTCAGCGGCACTCACTCCTCCGCTCCGCTCGCGGGCACGGTACTCGAGCCGAGGCAATCGCTAGACCGCACCGGCTACCGCATCGCATTCACGCCTGACATCGCCGGCGGTCACGTGGGCTGGTGCGATCAAGTGGAATTCACCACTCAGGAACGGTCGCTCGGCCACGGCCACTTCGAGCGCCAGTATGGAGGCGGCGCCAGCGGCTGCGGGTCCGGACCAACCGTCGCCGAACCGTTCATTGACGCCGACGCGGTCGGCGGGTCGGGCGGGCGCGAAGGCCGGCACTTCTCCTATCAAGTTGCCTACTACCTCACTGCTCCGCAGGTCGCCGCCGTGCGCGCGTCGCCGACGCTTACGATCCTCACACGACCCGAACCGCGCTTGCCGGACGGATACCGCGTCGCGGTCGGCTTTCCACAGGCTGAGCATGGTGGTTCATCGCAGGCGCTCGGAGCATTCAACCCGGTCGCGTTGGCCGCCAACGGCCGCGAGCTTGCGACTCGCCGGCTGCCGGGAGGAACTCCGTGGATTCCCGATCCGACCGTTTCCTGGCAGCGCGGTCCCCAGGTGGGTCTGCACACACTTTTCATGATCCCGAGGTTTGCCGGCAGAGAGCGCGGCCAGCGCGTGCTTGTGCGCCGCAGCCCGCCGGCGGGGCCGTGTGCGATCGACAGCTCCCGCATGCACGGAGCGCAGCAGCAGCTCGGCAACGTCGTGTTGCGGGTGCGGCCGGTTCCGCAAGTGATCGGACGCGCGTATCTCTCGTGCATCGACACCGAGATCGCCGATCGCGGTTGGGTGGTCGATGTCGCGTTGCTGCTCGATGCCCATCGCCCCGGGACCTTGCCCGCGCCGTTGCCCGGTGCGACCCCGGTAGCCGGGCATTCCGGGGTGGTAAACGAGCAAAGCGGAATCTTCGGCGACATCACCGGCCGGCGCGTGGGCGACGCCTGGCTGGTCGTGGAGAGCAGCAGCCGCTTCGCGCTGCACACCAGTGCTCTCCCCCAGCGTGTGGCGGTGCTCGACGCACTGCGCACCTGCGTCAGGCTCAACGGCCGCTGCTGAGCAACATCCGATGTTTGTTCTGAAATTCTCGATCCCTGAGTGTGCCCTGCTTGTCGAGCGGCTCTTGGCCCGCTAGCCAACGCTGTCTTGACTCCCGCTCGTCCTATCGCGTGAGCCACTCCAGGGCCAGTTCCAGCACCTCCGCCCGGCTGCGCCCGCGGTGATCGGCGCTGACGAAGGGGCCGCCGATGAACAGTGAGAAGGTCAGCAGACAGCGAGCCTCGACATCGTCGTCGTCCTCGCAGATGGCTCCGAACAGGGAGCGCATGTAGTCCATTCGCCTGTTGTCGACCCTCCGCAATCGCTCGGCAACCGCCTCCTCGCGCCGGGCCCAGTTGCGGATCGCCAGCTCAATCTTCAACAGCTCGGCGCCTGAGGCGGCGGCCAGCGCGAACAGACGCCTCAATCTCGACCTTGAGTCCTCGGCCTCGGCCTCGACGGCCTCGATCACCTCGTCGACCCAGGTGCACTCCCACGCGTCCAGCATCTCCTCGAGCAGCGCCTGGCGGTCTTTGAAGTGCCAGTAGAAGCCGCCCTTGCTAACGCCCAGTGCTTGGGCCAGGGGCTCGATCCGGACGGCGTCCGGGCCGCCAGCGGTAAGGGCTCTCAGCCCCTCTTCGATCCAACTGTTGCGAGGCGTTCGGGTCGGGGGCGCCATCGCCTCTCTATCGCGTTCGATTCGATGTTGACACTCCCGGTGATGATGCTAGCATCCAACCATACGCTGCCGTATGGATGGACAACCTGAGAGATAACCGCCTGGAGGAGTTCTTTGGTGACGGGCTCGAAGCACGCAAGCACACGCTCAAATGCGAGGAAGCGAGCGCACCGTATTGTGGTGTCCGAGAAGCCTCCATCCACCGTCGTCTCACCGGACTATGCGGACGCCTTTGAGGTCACGAAGAGCCCGACGGACCGACGCTCGGCCGAGCAATGGGCACGCGATGGCGCCGAGCGCCTGCCTGTGACGATCCGCCAGTCGGGGTTACTCATACACCGTTGGATTCTTGGATTTCGCCTCGGTCCGTGGACCTCTTCCAGCCACGTTTTCGGTTGGCGAATCGTGACATCTGAACCCGAGCTACTGCATCTCGAAGCACGATCGAGGCTGCTGAGCGGCCACATGGTGTGGCGACTGCACAACGAGCGACTGGTAATGACCACGTTCCTTCAGTACGAGATGCGCAGGATGGCACCGGTGGTTTGGGCCGTCATCGGCAACATTCACCGGGGTGCCGCTCCCTACTTGCTCAAGCTGGCAGCGATTGTGCGAGAGCCGGGCGCCCAGCAGTGAGCAAAGCGATGAGTGCCCACAGCGGCGGATACCCCGAGGAGGTTCTCGACGCAAGCCTCGCCGGCTACAACAGCGGGACATGGAGATTGGGATGAAGCTCCCGAAGACAGCGCACACCGGACGCCCCTGGCGGATCCATGAGATCGTCCCCGACTTTCGACTCGAGGACGTGTGGGCGCTGCCGACGCGCGGTCGAGCCGATGAGTTCCCGACCCTCGTCGAGGGGTTCGCCGCAGCTGATCCTGCGCAGACCCTGCCCCGCGCGGCGCGGGCGCTGTGGTCGCTGCGGTGGAAGCTCGGCGATCTGTTTGGCCTGGACGATCGGGGCTCGGGGCTCGGGTCGAGGGTGACGACGCTTCGCGAGCGGTTGCCTGATGACCTGCGGGCCGCGGCCGGGCCCGAATTTGAGAGTCTCCCATTCACCTCGCTCTACCTGACCGACGACGAGTTCGCCGCCGAGATCGCAAACCAAACGATGCACGGCGTCCTGCACCTCGGCTGGGTCGCCGAGGGGAGCGGCGGCTACCGGGGCCAGATGGCGGTCTATGTGAGGCCGAACGGCTTGCCGGGGTACGCCTACATGGCGGCGATCAAGCCGTTCAGGCACCTGGTCGTCTACCCACAGATGTTTCGGGCGATGGAGCGGCGCTGGCACGAAAGGCAGGACCATGAATCGCTCGCCTGACAGCGCGAGCGGCGGGACCACAGTCTGGGATGCCGGCAGCCGCAGGCTCGGGCATGTAGTCCCAAGGGAAATTGGAGACTCCACGACCTCTCCAGCTACACCCCGCGGCGGACGGTGGCTTAATAATGGGTTGGTGCGCGCTATGCAGATCGAGCAGCCAGGCGTGCTGCGTCCCGCGCAACTTCCGGAACCCCGTCCGGGACCCGGTCAGGTGCTGGTGCGCGTTCACGCATGTGGCGTCTGTCGTACCGACCTGCACCTGCTCGATGGCGAGGTCGACATACCCAATCCCCCGGTGATCCCCGGCCATCAGATCGTGGGCGTGGTGCTCGAGGTAGGCGAGCGTACTGCCGAGACCGATGGCTTCATGCCAGAGCCGGGTGTACGCGTTGGCGTCCCCTGGCTTGGATGGACGTGCGGTCGTTGCCGCTACTGCCTTAGCGGTCGTGAGAACCTGTGCGAGCTGGCTCGCTTCACCGGACGCGACATCGACGGTGGGTTCGCCGAACTGGCGGTCGCCGACGCGCGCTACTGCTTTCCGCTTCCTGAGGGCTATTCGGACTTGCAGGCTGCCCCGCTGTTGTGCGCGGGGCTCATCGGCTACCGGGCCCTGCGCATGACTGGCGACGCCGAGCGTCTTGGCCTGTACGGGTTTGGGTCCGCCGCGCACATCGTCGCCCAGGTCGCCCGCTTTCAAGGGCGCCGTGTGTTCGCATTCACGCGCCCTGGTGACCACTCCACGCAGGCGTTCGCTCGCCGGCTGGGCGTCGAGTGGGCGGGCGATTCGAGTATCGCCCCACCCGAGGCACTCGACGCCGCGATTGTCTTCGCCTCCGCCGGCGAGCTTGTCCCGGCCGCGCTGCGCGTGCTCTCCAAGGGTGGCATCGTCGTATGCGCCGGCATTCACATGTCAGACATCCCCGCTTTTCCCTATGAGCTGCTCTGGGGGAGCGCAGCGTCTGCTCGGTCGCCAACCTTACGCGTGAGGACGCCCGCGAGCTGCTTGAGCTGGCGTCCCGCGTCCCGGTGAACACCGAGGTGAGCACATACACCCTGGCTGACGCCCACACGGCGCTTGAGGATCTGAGGACCGGCCGCTTCTTGGGAAGCGCGGTAATCGATCTCAGGCTTGAGTAAAAGGAAGAGCACGTGCGCGGATTGGAAGCAGCAGCCGCTCAAAACGCCGAGGGCTCGAGGCAGGGGAGATCTCTGCTGCCGCCGCCAACGTCAACGGCGTAGCTCGCGTCGCTCCCGCCAGCACGTTGCGTGTCGGCGAGCAAGCCCGCTTCACAGTCGCAACGGAGCGCCGCACCTGTTCGATCCCTCAAGGGTAACGCTCTGGCCGGTCCAGCTTCGCGACGCGTGCTGGTGTCCTAGGCGCAGCTTGTCACTAAGGTCGTTGGGGGTCGATCGGGGTTCGCTGGCAGCCTCCGGCAGCGTGGAGCTGTGATAATCCGGCGAGTGGGGGGATCGACGCTTGGTGGTTGGCGGGGGAACGCGTGGACATCGACCTCGGTGGTATAGCCCGGCAGATCTTTCTCCGGCGAGCAGGCACCGGCCCAACGATGACTCTGCTGCACGGGTTCCCAAGCTCCTCGCACGATTGGGCCGCGGCGCTTCCGGCGCTGGCCGAGCGTAACTCGCTGGTGCTGTTCGACTTTCTCGGTTTCGGTGCCTCGCAGAAGCCGGCTGATCACGACTACTCGATCCAGGAGCAGGCGGACCTCGTCGAGGCGGTGTGGGCGCGCGAACTGGTCACCGCGACGGTCGTCGTGGCCCACGACTACGCCGTGTCGGTCGCGCAGGAGTTGCTCGCAAGGCGCGCCGAAGGCGCGCTGAGTGTGGAGTTGCTCGAGGTAGACCTGCTGAACGGCGGGCTCTACCCAGACGTTTACCGTCCCCAGCCCGGTCAGCTGGCGCTGCTCGACCCGGAACTCGGACCGCGGATCGGTGCGCAGATAACCGAGGAGCTGTGGATCGAGGGTCTGAAGCCCACCTTCGCCGAGGGCTTCGACGTGGCCGCCGCCGGGGCTGACATCTGGCGGGCGACGGCTCGGGAAGACGGTCAGCTGGTCATCCATCGCGTAATCCGCTACATGAATGACCGCGCTCTCCGCGCCGACCGCTGGGTGGCTGCGCTAGAGCAGACCGACGTGCCGCTCGCCTTCGTGTGGGGAATGCTCGACCCGATTTCCGGCGCCCACATGGCCGAGCGCATCCGCTCACGGCTACCCACGGCGCCGTTCACCTCGCTGCCGGACATCGGGCACTGGCCCGCTCTCGAAGCGCCCGACCGCGTGGTCGCGGCGCTACGCGACGGCGCGAGCGCCAGAAACTGAGTCCTCCTCGGCCCGCTCTACGCGCTCGTATGTGATCAGCGTGTGCAACGACGTGCGCTCGGTCGCTACCGTGCGTGGCTGGAGACCCGAGCATGAGGTCTAGTGGCGCGGCATTGAAAACAAGGGGATGGCGCAAATGAAGGCAGCGGTTATCTACGAGAACGGCGCGCCGGAGGTGCTTCGCTACGAAGATGTGCCCGACCCGGAATGCCCCGACGGCTGCGTGGTCGTTGACGCCGAGGCGATCAGCATCGAGGGCGGTGACCTGCTCGCTCGCGCAGCCGGGGATCTGCCCGCGACCCCGCATATCGTCGGTTATCTGAGCGCTGGCATCATCAGCGAGGTCGCCGCCGGGGTCGAGGGACGCGCGGTCGGCGACCGGGTGGTCGCCTTGAATGCAGCAGGATCGCACGCCGCCAGACGAGCGGTCCCCGCGGCGATGACCTGGGCGATCCCCGCCGGGCTGGATGCGCCGCGCGCCGCTTGCGTGCCGGTTGCGTTCGGGACCGCGTATGAGTGTCTGTTCACAGCGGGCAAACTTGCCGAGGGTCAGACCGTGCTGGTCCACGCCGGCGCCGGCGGCGTAGGAATGGCTGCGATCCAGCTCGCCAAGCGCGCAGGCGCGACCGTGATCGCGACGGCTTCCCGCGAGGACAAGCTGGAGCGGCTGAAGGCGCTCGGACTCGACCATCCGATCAACTACGCGACTGAGAGCTTCGTCGAGCGCACCAATCAGCTGACCGACTCGCGTGGCGTGGAGGTCGTCCTTGACTCGATCGGAGGCCAGAACCTCATTGACAGCATCGGCGTGCTCGCCTACCGGGCAGCACTCGTCAGCGTGGGCGTGGCCGCCCGTGCGGGCTCGCAGATCGAGGCGCGGTGGCTCTGGACGCGCAACAACGCGCTGCACGGCGTCTTTCTCGGCGGCGCGCTCCTGTCGGAGTATGCCCGCGTTCATCCCATGATCGGCGACATGCTGGAGCGGGTAGCGAGCGGCGAGTTGCAGGTGGAGATCGATCGCTCGTTCCCGCTCTCTGATGCCGCCGCCGCGCACGAATACGCCGAGAGCCGCAAGGCGTTCGGCCGCGTCATCATCACACCCTAACCAGCGACGCGGAAAGGATTTCGATGGACGATGAGCTGATCGCTCTGCTCGATGAGATGCACCGCCACGGCGTCGCGTATGACGCGGGCAAGGCTGACCGTTTGGAGCGGTTGCGCAACGTCGAGCCGGACACGGCGCGGCTGTTGGCTGTGCTCGTACGCGCTATCCGGCCGCGCACGATTCTGGAGCTCGGCACCTCGAATGGCTACTCGACGCTGTGGCTAGCCGACGCCGTGCGCGCCACCGACGGGCGTCTCGTGAGCACAGACCTCGATCCGAAGCGAAGCGCCCAGGCAGCGAGCAACCTCGATCGGGCCGAGTTGCGCGACCTGGTAGAGCTGCGCGTTCAGGATGCCGCCGTGACGCTGCGCGAGGCGTCCGATGCGACATGGGACATGATTTTCTTGGACGCCGAACGTCCGGCTTACACCAGCTATTGGCCCGATCTGGTACGCGTACTCAAGCCGGGCGGTCTGCTGGTCATCGACAACGTGATCTCACACGCCGAGGAGGTTCGCGAATTCCGTGAACTGGTCCGGGCCGATGAGCTCGTCAGCGAGGCACTGGCGCCAACAGGTGCCGGAGCGTTGCTAGTCGTCCGCGAACCCGATTGACAGCCCACTGTGCGCCGTCAAGGTCGGCATATTATGCCGACCTTGAAGATATGCGATTGCTCTCGACATATTGACGATAGGGCCATTTACAACATGGCCACAGGATCTCCACAGCTCGGCAACTTCGGAGCGCAAACGGCGGGGTAGGACTTCATGCAACTGCTCACTTGCAAACCAAGGAGAGGTTCATGCTCAGTCGAATACATCGTGGCGCAGGCGTTGCGCTTGCCGTCGCAGCCATCGCGATCGGAGCTCCTGCTGCAGTGGTCTTTGCGGATCCATCGGGAGGTCATGGACGACAGTCGAGGCACCATGGAGGACGGTCTGGAGAGCGTGGACGACACGTGAGGGATCACAAAGGTCGGTCCGGGGATCACGGAAGAGGCTCTGGGGACCATGGAGGAGGGTCGGGGAATCACGGACACCAACACGAGAACGCCATCTCCCACGTGCTGCTGATCTCTGTCGACGGCCTGCACCAGTCAGACCTCGAATGGTATGTCAGCAATCATCCGGGCTCGGAGCTGGCAAAGCTTGTCGATGGCGGCGCCGAGTACACACAGGCCCAAACACCGATCCCGTCCGACTCGTTCCCAGGCATGACCGCGCAGGTCACTGGTGGCAACCCGCGCACGACCGGCATCTACTACGACGACGAGTACAGCCACGCCGTACTGCCTGCGGGGACGACCTCGTGCCACGGCCAGCCGACCGGCGGCGAAGTCATCTATGACTCGCCGGACGACGAGAACGCGAATGCGCTTGACGCCGGCGAGGGCCTCACCGGCCTGCCCGAAAGCATTCTCGAAATGACCGCTCAGCCGCAGTCGCTGATCAATCCAGCCACGCTGCCCGTCAACCCGCAGACCTGTAAGCCGATCTACCCGCACGAATACCTCGAGGTCAACACGATCTTCGAAGTCGCCCACGATCACGGTCTGCGGACGGCATGGTCGGACAAGCACCCTGCCTATGAAGCCCTCGAGGGTCCGGCGGGCAACAGCATCGACGACCTGTTCACACCCGAGATCGACTCGATCGCGCTCGAACCGAATGGCAACCCCTACCCAGGTGAAATCAGCTGGACCGAAGACAACGCCGCGACGATGCAATACGACTCCTACAAGGTCCAGGCGGTGCTCAACGAGATCGACGGCTACGACCACAGTCGCAAAACCAAGGTTGGCGTGCCGGGGATCTTCGGGATGAACTTCCAGACTGTCTCGACCGCGGAGAAGCTGCACACATCGGATGGCCTCACTGGCGGCTACCTACCCGGCACCAACACGCCGGGGCCGTTGCTCCAGCGCGCGCTCGACTACATCAACGCGCAACTACAAGCGATGGACGAAGAGATCCAGGCGCAGGGTCTCGCGGGCTCGACGGCGATCATTGTCTCGGCCAAGCACGGCCAGTCGCCTCAGGACCCGGACTCGTTGGTCAAAATCAAGGACGGGCCGATCATCGAAGCGATCAACGCCGCCTGGGAAGTAGCTCATCCTGGGTCCGGTGCGCTGATTGTGGCTGGGACCGACGATGACGCCTGGCAGAGCTACCTGTCCAACACCTCTCAAGAAGCTGCCAATTTCGTAAAGGAATATTTGTGGAACCACACGGCAACAGGCGTCGCCTACGACGGCAGCACTCGTACCTTGGCGCACTCGGGTCTAGCCGAAATCTTCGCCGGCAAGGAAGCGGCGAAATACTTCGGCGTGCCGCTCAGCGATCCGCGTCACCCCGACGTGTGGGGTGTAGTGCAGGTTGGCGTGGTGTACACCGGTGGCAGCAAGATCGCCGAGCATGGCGGCGCAAACCCGGCCGACCGTGACGTGCCGATCGTCGTCTATGCGCCAGGAGCGGTGCAGCCTGGCACGTACCGCCCCTGGGTCGAGACGACTCAGATCGCGCCGACGATCCTTGACCTGCTCGGCTTGGATCCGGACGCGCTCGAAGCGGTCCAGATCGAAGGCACCCAGGTGCTGCCAGGGGTCGATCGTCACTGATCTCATCCTCGGGTCCCCCCGGCACACGTGTGCCCCGAAGGGGTATGTGCCGGGGTCCGACCCGTACATGTACGGGTCGGACGCAGGGCCGCATGCGGCCCTGCGCGGGGCGCGCATGCGCGCCCCGAACGACGGCGCACATGTGCGCCGTCGCCGGTTGGCGCATGCGCCAACCGGGAATACATCAATCTACGCGTCGATCTGCCACGATCGTGATCGTTTTCGTCCGCGAAAGGAGCACCATGCCTGATTACGCACCCGGGACCCCGTCCTGGATCGAACTTTCCTCGCCAGACACCGATGCCGCCGCGCAGTTCTACGGCGAGCTGATGGGCTGGAGCGCAACCGAGCCGGGATCTGAGGAAACCGGCGGGTACCGCATGTTCCAGCTGCAGGACAAGAACATCGCGGGCCTGATGGGCCACATGCAGGAGGGTCAGCCCACCGCCTGGGCCACCTATATAAGCGTCGCCGACGCGGATGAGACGGCTGGGAAGGTCAAGGCCGCCGGCGGCAGCGTCGTGCTCGAGCCGATGGACGTGATGGACATCGGGCGGATGGCGCTGTTCGCCGATCCCACCGGTGCCGTGTTCGGCGTCTGGCAGCCGAAGAGCTTCACTGGCGCTGACCTCGCAGGCGAGCCGGGCTCGTTCTGCTGGAACGAGGTGCTCACCCGTGATGCCGATGCTGGCAAGGCCTTCTACTCGGCAGTCTTCGGTTGGCAGGGGCGTCCCCCAGCGTTCGAGGGCGCGCCGACGACCTACACGGTGTGGGAGTTGGACGGGAAGCAGGTCGGCGGCATGATGCAGATGAGCGACGAGTATTTCCCGGCCGAGATCCCACCGCACTGGGGCGTGGTCTTCGCGGTAGCCGACTGCGACGCCGTCGTAGCCAAGGCACGCGAGCTCGGAGCGACCGTTACGAACGAGCCGATGGACATGCCGATCGGACGCTTCGCCGGCCTGATCGACCTCCAGGGAGCGGCATTCACGGTGATGCAGCCCGTCGCTTGATCGGACTGCTCGGCTTGGATTTGGACGACGTGCTCCAGAGGGTTCAGATCGAAGGTATCCCGGCGCTCCCAGGTATCGATCGTCGCTGACTCCAATCGCATGCCCGCGGGTCGCCTCCAGTACGAAGGGCGCCCGAGGGCCCGCTGTGGCTAGGGCCGATTGCCCAGTGACAATCTGCGCATGAACGAAGCCAGCTCAGGGTGTTGGTGGGGTCCCGGCTGCTCGAGTCGCTCGACGATCCGCCTTCTTGCGCAAACCCCAACCCCATTCTTCGGGGCCAGGGTTTACCCAAGACATCTATGGTGGAGCTAGCGAACTCGAACCCACGCCCTTGCAGATACCGATCAAGTCACAAATTTTTGATCATTGTGGTCGACCTATCTGAGGAAAAGCCGTCCGAAGAACGGCTCGAACGACGGCGAACAACGCTCTCGTTCCAATCGAGCGTCAGAAAGTCCGTGGCGCCCGCCTCGGTCAACGCGCGATGGATGACTTGCGACCCGGGGATCACGGCAAAGTCACGTTCTAGCCTTCTGTAAGCGCCGCCGCAGAATACGATTGCCGTGGCCCCGGTTGGATCGATCGCGTCGAGCTGACGGAGGTCGAGCGTGAGGCTCGTGACGCCTTCTTGGCATAGGCACTCGATCTCCTCCTCAAGCTCAGAAGCCGAACGATGGTCCAACGTGCCTGTCAAGATCAGCCTGTGCCTCCAGACGGGCGTACTCACGAGCGTCAGGTGCGGCCGGTAGCGCGCAGCAACTGACAAGTTAGCCTCACCGTCGCCGGCGCGGGTTCGATCCGAAGCTGATTCCACCTCGTCGCGCTGATTACGTGCATGCTGACTTGCCGTTGACAATGGCAAATGATGCGTCATATCAATACAGCTCCTTTCAACAGAACTTCGATCTGGTAGTCAATTGACCTGGATCAGAGGCGATCCAGGACCGAGGTAGAGAGACCGGGAGGAGCTAGTCCGGTCGCTCTGGGATCAGAACGAAGAACGAAGTGCGCCACGACGGCTGCGCAAGGCGCAACCGTCGCATCGCGCGCGGCGCTGCTTGCAGGAGAACATCCACGAGTGTGGAGGATGCCGAGGAGCCCGAGCCTGAACCGCCCCCAGCAGCCGACCCGCCGCCTCCTCCGCCGAACCCAGATCCGGGGACGGAGGGATGATTCTCAATCGCAGAGCCACCGCCTAGGCTGCCGGCAGGTGCACCTGCCGCGATCGTTGTCGACGAGGCGTCGGCATCGGTGAAGGGAACGTTCGATAACGACGAAGCGAGCGAGATGTCCAACCAGCCACCGGCGTAGCCTGCTGTGATCGATGCTCCGACACAGCTCATCGGCCCAGCGCTGCGTGCCGAGATCGTTTGCGGTCGCAACATGAGAGACGACTGAGGCTGCACGGGCGACATCGAGATTTCAGGCGCGATGGCGGGGGCGACAGAAGTCATCACGGCAATCGAGATTTCCGGCGCGACTTCGCCCGTCGCGTCTTTGTGAGTCAGTCCTGAGGCGCCAACGGGCACCTGCGAGTCTTCTCCAGGCCCTTGGGTGGCTTCGGAGCCAGCTTCAGCGGCCACCTTGCCGGCAGTCTGTTCGACGGTCTTTTTTTCGGTTGCAGGGGGTGCTTCTTCGGCCGCGGGCGGTGCTTTTTCGATGGCAGGGGGTGCTTGTTCGACCACAGGCGGTGTTTGCTGGGTCACGGGGGGTGTTTGTTCGGCCGCGGACGGTGCTTGCTGGGTCACGGGGGGTGTTTGTTCGACTATGGAGGGGGCTTCTTCAGCCGCGGATGGTGTTTGTTCGGTCACGGGCGGTGTTTGTTCAGCCGCGGGGGGTGCTTGTTCGGCCACGGAGGGGGCTTCTTCGGCCGCGGGCGGTGTTTGTTCGGCCGCGGGGGGTGCTTGTTCGCTCACAGAGGGGGCTTCTTCTGGAGGGGCACCGCTTTTCGTAGCCACTTCGCCTACCGGCGTCTCCGCGGCGCCGTCGGGGGCGTTCGTCCCCTGCGCTTGGGCACCAGCGGCGAAGAGTAGCGCCGCGAGCGCGACCGAGACAACCAGCCAAAGAGCAATGCAACCTTTGGAGAGAACCCGCGTCGAAGGACTCTTGACCAGTTCGATCATGTTCGCTTCTATAACCATAACGAGCTTTCGGCTCCAGATCGTCATTCCGGCGCTAAGCTTGTACGAGATGGCATCGCAAAGGGAAGTCGATGCGCCGAGGGTCTGACCGATGCGTACGCCCTTAAACTTGAAGTCCGACTGAGCTGGATCAAGTCGGGGAACTGAGGCTCATGCTCGTTCTGACGCGGAAGGACAAACAGAGCATCATGATCGGCGACGACATCAAGGTCATGGTCCTATCGAGCGATGGCACAAAGGTGCGCATCGGTATCCAGGCACCCTCGGACGTTTCGGTACACCGAACGGAGGTTTATCTCGAGATCCGGGCGCAAGGCCGAGAGAGCGCCGGCTCCGAGCAGCACGATCTACCGCGGGCGGGCTGAAGGCAGGCGAGACGAGGACCTGTCTGGCGGTGACTGGTCTGTGCCCTAGTTGGCGGGTGAGGAGATACCGGCGGGCCGGTGATCCAGAAGGTGGGCGCCTACGTCCGCACGCACCTCCCGGGCACCCTCGGGCGCGTCCGCGCCTGGCCCGAGCAGGCCGAGGACATGCCCTCCAAACCCACCGCCTACGATCCTCGCGCCGACGGCGCCCGCGTGGAGTAGCCGCTCGACGGTCTCCTCGACGGCCGGCGTGGATACTTCGTACTGGTCGCGCAAGCTCGCATGGGAAGCGTTCAGCAGATCTCCCACGGTGGTCAGGTCGCCTGTCCGCAACGCGGCCACTGTGTCTGTCACCCGCGCGTTCTCGCTGAATACGTGGCGTGCGCGTTGTCGCAGTCGCTCGGGCAGTCCTTCGAGCGCCTCCCAGCTTGCTTGCCTCAGTGAATCAATGCCCAAGAGCTCGCACGCCTCAGCGCATTCGGCCCTGCGCTCGTTGTAGGCGGAGCCGGCGTTCGTGTGACGCTCGCCGGAGTCGAGTGTCACCAGCCGCCAGCCATCCTCCAGCCGCAGCGGCACAGGCTCGACCTCGAATGTCTGGAAGTCGATGAGCATGGCCATCCCGGGCGCGCCATATAGCGAGGCGAGCTGATCGAGCATCCCGGTCTGCGCGCCCACCCATCGACTCTCCACGCGCGAGCACAGCCGGGCAAGCCCGATAGGATCGGGCCCGGCCTTGCCGGCTAGAGCGAGCAGGGCCAGGCACAGAGCGACCTCCAGCGCAGCCGAGGAGGACAGACCGGCGCCTTGCTGGAGATCGCCGCCGATCTCCAGTTCGGCTCCCACCAGAGGGTGTCCCGCTCTGGCTTAGCTCGGCGACGATGCCGCGCACATATGCACGCCAGCCAGCCACGTTCGTGAGCTCGGTGAGGGCGAACTCGTCCTGCTCGCCACTGTCGAGCGCGCGCGCGAGGATGCGCTCCTCGCCGGTTGCCTTCGCATGGACCGTGACCCCCTCGGCGATCGCGAACGGCAGCGCGAGCCCTTGGTTGTAGTCGGTGTGCTCACCGATCAGGTTGACGCGACCGGGAGCGAAAGCGCTGACGCGCTCACGCGACACTGGCGATCGCCTCGCGCAGGACCGCGGCGGAATCCTCGGGCAGCGTGTCGCCGACGAACGTGCCCCCGCCAAGCTCTGAGCCGGCGGGATACTTGAGCTTGGTGGCGGTACGTAGCGGCGGGTAGAACTCGACGTGCAGATGCCCGCCGGAATGTCCGTCGGTGGGCGCTTGGTGGACGACCATCACATACGGGAAGGGCCTGGCAAACAGGGCGTCATAGCCACGAGTGAGGCTCTGCAAGCACTCTGCGAGCAGGCGCAGTTCCTCGGGCTCGCAGTCGAGCAGGCTCGAGCGATGCTCTCGGATGACGACGTGCGTCTCATACGGCCAGCGTGCCGCATAAGGAATGTAGGCGGCGACGTGCTCGTTCTCGTGCACGATCCGCCGTCCGTCTTCCAGCTCGCGGCGCAATAGCTCACAAGCCGCACAACCCCCCAAGCGCGTGTCCGCCGCCAGCTCGAGCTTGGGCACCGGCGGCAGGAACGGATAACCGTAGATTTGCCCATGGGGATGGTGCAGAGTCGCGCCGACCTCGACCCCCCGGTTCTCGAAGATGAGCACGTACTGCACGTCCTCTCTGGCGCCAAGCTCTTGGTAGCGGTGGCGCCAAACCCACATCAGCGCCTCCGCGCGCTCGGGCGCCAGCGTGCCGAAGGAGCCGTGGTGACTGTCGGTGTACACGACCACCTCAGCTGCCCCTTGCGGTGCTCTGAATGTCGGGAACAGGTTGTCGAACACGGCGATCTCGAACGCCGCCACGGGGATCTCCGTCTGCGAGTCCAGGCGCGTCGCTCGGCGTTGGAATGCCTGGCCGGCGTGCGGGCGGACAGAGGGCAGTGGTCCTCAGACGGAAGAAAAGTGCGGTCCTGCCGATGGATCGCGTATACGACTTCCTCGCCGCGCAACTCGTTGAAGCGTTGCTCGCTCATCCGTCTTGGCGCTCTCGGCGGGTGTAGAGGATGAGCGCCCGGCCGTCCTGCTTGACGTGCCGCTCGATGCTCGAGGGGCCCATAGCTCGAGTCTCCCTCCCTTGCGCGCCCGTCTGGATCCTCCCCCTGCTCGGTCGTTCCCGTGCTCGGTCGGAAGGGGGCTGCGGGCTGGCGGATGCCGGAGCCATGCTCTCGACGATAGAGCCCCTCAGCTCGAAGTCCCTGAATACGAATGGATTCAGAGGGTAAATGTATTGATGGGCGCTGCGTCGCCTGACGCGGCCTCCATACAGGAGGAGATACAGATGTCAAAGACAGATCAGGTCGATGCGCTCACGGCAGCTGCTGGAGCGTCCGGAGATCGGCCAGCGAGGCTTGGATCGTCGTGCATTCCTGCGCCGCACAGCGCTCACAGGCATAGCGGCGCGGCTCGGCGAGCAGCATATTGGCCGCCTGCGGCAAAAGCAGCGGCTCGAGCGCCAGTGGCAGTGGCAACGGCAGCGCGGCCGTGTTCGGCTCGCATCCGAGCTACAAATTCGTGGCCGTCAACCACGTCACGACTAACCCATTCTTCGTGCCGACCCAGTATGGATTGGCCGATGCGTGCAAACTGTTGGGATGCTCGTATGAGTGGACGGGCTCGGAAAGCAGCAACGTCAACCAGATGGTCAACGCGATCAACACGGCAATCACGAGCAAAGCCGATGGAATCGCGGTCGCATTGATCGACCTGCACGCATTCAACGCTCCGGTCGAATCGGCGCTGAAGGCGGGCATCCCCGTCGTCGCGTACAACGCCGACGCGCCCGGCAACGCGCGTCTTTCCTATATCGGGCAGGACCTCAAGCTTGCCGGCGAAAAGATGGGTGAAAGGATCGTCGAAGCGGTCGGCTCGGGCGACGTCGCGCTGTTCATCGCAACACCCGGATCGGCCAATCTGCAACCCCGCATCGAAGGCGCTGAAAAAGCGATCAAGGATTCGGGCAAGCCGATCACAGTGCACACGGTCGCGACTGGCGCGGCGGTCCCGGGCGAGCTCTCGACGATCGACGCCTATTGGATCGGTCATCAGAGCACAAAGGGCATGTACGCCGTCGACGGAGGCAGCACCGAAAGCCTCGCGCGGGTGATGCAGAAGTACGGATTGGCCGCCAAGGGGATCAAGGCCGGCGGCTTCGACTTGACCGAAGGCACGCAGAAGCTGCTGCAGGAAGGCAACATCGAATTCACGATCGACCAGCAGCCCTACCTACAGGGCTTCCTTCCGGTCCTGCAGTTGTTCATGTGGCAGGTGTCGGGCTCGCTCACGGGCCCTGCCGAAACGGACACGGGCCTGAAGTTCCTCAACAAGGAAACGGTCGCGCCGTACGTCGAATCCAAAACCCGCTACGAGGGGACGTCAACCGAAGTCAAGGTGGTTGCGATCAAGGCGGGCACACCCGCCTAGTGCTCGCAACAGACATTCGCGCCCAGTGAGGAGCTCGTAAGGACTATGCCTGCCAAATGGAGGAGCTCGTAGGTGTCCAGCGTGACAGGGGGACCGCCTGCCTCTGAGAGCCAGGCGGGCGGAGAGGGTCCGAAACCGCGGGCGCGCTCCATTGACACGCACGGTCCGCTGGCGCGCGTGCTGTCTCTGCGCGAGGGCAGCATCATTGTCGTGGCGATCGTCACGGCGGTGTACTTCTCGCTCGAGACCAACAACTTCTTGACGGGCGCCAACTTCAAGACGCTGTTGCCGTACTTCGCGCCGCTTACGATCCTCGCGGCGGGTGAGGTGTTCGTGATGATCCTTGGGGAGATCGACCTGTCAATCGGTGCGGTGTACCTGTTCTCCCCGATCCTGTTCTACAAGCTGTCCACCGCCGGGATCTCGCTCGTGCCAAGCGTGGTGATCGCGCTCCTGTGCTGTATGGCGATAGGTGCCGTCAACGGCTTTTTCACCGCGGTCGTCGGAATCAGCTCATTCGTGGCGACGCTCGGAATGCTGTTCACTTTCGAGGGACTCAGTCTGATCGTCTCTCACGGCGCGCCGGTCAACACGCCTGGAGCGCAAGTTCACCAAACGACCGTGAAGGTGGAGCACGTGATCAACGGCCACCACATCTTCCTCACCGAAACGGTCAACCACGTCGGCACGTTCGCCAAAATCTTTGGCGCCGGCACATATTCGGAGTTCATCTGGGCGCTCGTGATCGTGTTCCTGCTGCAAACCACGCTCACGTTCACCCGCTGGGGGCTGCACACCGTAGCGATCGGCTCCAACAAGCTCGGTGCGGCCGAGGCGGGCGTCTCGGTGAGGTTCATAACGATCCGCAACTTCGTGCTCTGCGGCCTCACCGCCGGGCTCGTCGGGATCCTCGAGGCCGTCCGCGCGGGATCCGTCCAGCCCGACCCGTCCGGGGCGAACGAAATCCTCTTCTTCGCGATCGCCTCGGCGGTGATCGGCGGGACACTGCTGGCCGGAGGGTCGGGCACCGTGATCGGCGCGCTGATCGGCGCGTTGTTCCTTGGCATCCTCCAAGACGGTCTGATCCTCCAAGGGGTGAACGCCAACTACAAGCTGTTCTACCTCGGACTGGCGATCATCGTGGCGATGACCGTCAACGTCTACGTCCAACGCGCGCGCAGGGGGCATGGCAGTGGCTGAGACGCAACCGATCGAGACTGTCGTCCCGCCAACCTCGGCGCCCGACGATGTGCTCAGAGTCGAGCACATCTCCAAGCGCTTTGGCCCCGTGACCGCGCTGCGCGACGTCAACCTGCACCTGCGCAAGGGCGAGGTGCTTGGTCTGCTGGGCGACAACGGTTCGGGCAAGTCCACCCTTATCAAGACCATCAGCGGCTTTCAAAAGCAGGACTCGGGCGAGATGTTCCTGCACGGAGAGCCCTACCGGCCCCGAGGCGTCGACGACGCGCGCAGCCAAGGGATCGACACCGTCTTTCAAGACCTCGCGCTGATCGACGAACTGTCTGTCTACCACAACATGTTTCTATGCCGCGAGCACGTGCATCACCCGATCCCACTGCTCGCCAACCGGCGGATGAAGCAGGAGACCCGCACGGCGCTCGATGAGATCGGGATCAATATCCCGCGGATAGATGTTGCGGTCGCGCGCCTGTCCGGCGGGCAACGACAAGCGATCGCGGTCGCACGCACGGTCAACTCCGACGCCGACATCCTGTTGCTGGACGAGCCGCTTGCGGCAATGGGCGCCAAGGAGGGCTCGATGATCCTCGACCTCGTGGCGCGGCTAAAGGCGGAGGGCCGAGTGTCGATCATCATGATCCTCCACAACTATGTCCACGTGCTGCAGGCGTGCGACCGCGTGAGCATGATCCAAGACGGAGTGATCACACTCGACAAGCCAACGAACGAGACCTCCGTCGAGGAGCTCACTGAGATAGTCGTAAACGAGTACCGGCGTGCACGAGAACAGGAGCGCAGCGAAAGGCAAGCTCCGGGATAGCAGGGGCTGGATGGGCACGATCCTGATAACCGGCTCCAAAGGAATCATCGGCTCGGTGCTGCAGCGTGGGCTGGGTGGGAAGTACCAGATCAGGGGTGTGGATCTGCCCGAGGACATATCCCACTACGAGGTCCTGTGGGCGCAAATGGCTGGAGTTGACACGGTCATTCACCTAGCTCGCAGGTTTTCACCGGCTGACCCCATCGAGCGGCGTATGCGCATCTATCCGGAGAACGTGCACATAGACGTGAACGTCTTCACGGCAGTGGTCAAAGCCCAGGTGAAACGGCTCATCATGGCCAGTTCGGTGCATGCCGACAGCCACCGCGATCCCGCCGCGGTCGAGCCGCTGATGACCCCGGGCAGCTATTCCCCCGCGACGCCATACGGCGTGTACAAGCTCATCGAGGAGGAGGTCGGCAAGACCCTCTCAACGCAGTTCGGCTTCGAATTCATCGGTGTGCGCTTTGGTGGTGTGACGCGAGATGACTCTGTCAAGACGGGCGCGGGGCAGACCGCGACTTGGTTGAGCCACGACGATCTCCTGGGCGCGATCGACGCGTGTCTGAGGGTGGAGCCGGCGCCAGGGCGCTCCACCGTCTTCTACGCGGTTTCCGATAACGCCGACAGAATTCACGACACGACCAATCCGTTCGGATGGACGCCGAAGGACAATTCGGCGGATCGCACATAGAAGAAGGCTCGGCAGGCCGTATGTAGAAGAGCGCCGAGTCACGCTCTATCGGAGGAGGCACCGCGGCGAGCGTACTCCAGCAGGATGTCTTCGTCGGGGCGACGTACTCAGTCGGTCTCGTCACGTTGCGCATAGAGCTCGTCCATGTGCGACATGCCTTTTGGCGGCAGCATTGCGCCCACGATCCAGAGAAACGGAATGACGAACCCGAGGATTAGCAAGACCCAGTGTCGATTTTGGAACGTTCTGACACCAAGGAAAAGAAGCAGGAAAATATAGATGATGCCCAGTCCGACGTATAGCAAGACAAACCTCATCCCGATAGCGGTCAGGACACCTTAGACCGTCCGGTCACGGGGGGTGTTGCGGTGAAGGCTCAGCGCGAGCCGGCTCAGCGCGAGCTCGACAGCCGGCGCGCGGTGAGCTGGACGATCGGGATCGTTCGGTTTGCCCCAGCCGCTTCGCGACGGTACGCGGCGTAGGGTGCAAAGACACGGTCGGCCAGCCTCCAGATCCTTTGCCGCTCTCCCTCGTCGTTGACCACCGTGGCTCGCATCGGGACACCGCCGAAGTTGACGTCGGGGTGGGCGCAGAGGTTGTGAAACCAAGCAGGATGCTCGGCGGCGCCGGCCTTCGAGGCGACGATCGTGACCAAGTCTTTGTCGTGGAAGTAGATGACCGCGTTGCGTCGCAGCGTACCGCTCCTTGCGCCGGTGGTCTCGAGCAGAGCGGTCGGGAGGACGAGCCCCATGCCCAGGCGCCCTCGGGTCGCGCGCAACAGATACGGATCTACCTTCCAAACGACTTTCTTCGAGAACAGCCTGCCAAGGCGGGTGGCGGAAAACGCGGCAAAGGCCCGGCTGAATGAGCCGCGCGGCTGGTGAGGATCGACGTACTTCAGCTGCGCTGGCATGGGTCGATTCTCCCACATGCCTCATCTCGCGCGGACATTCTTCGTGCCAAGAACGTTCTCAAAAGCCCTGCGCTGCTCCCGGGCTCGATATGCCCAGGCTCGAGACGTGCTCCACGGCCGAACTCGATCTTCAATTCGCGAGTCGTGTCGATTCTGGCGCTGCTCGTTCGACGTACAGGTAGAGCCAAGGTGCGAAGCTGTCGAGAACGGCCCGCGCCATGGCGTAACCCACTAAAGAGGAGCAACAGAGATGCGCTTCATGATGATCATGATCCCCAACATCACAGACGAAGCCGACTGGACTCCGAGCGCCGACGCCGTGTCGGCGATGAGCCGCTACAACGAGGAGCTTGCCAAAGCCGGGATCCTGCTCAGCCTCGACGGGCTGCACCCCGCTGGCAAGGGTGCCCGTGTGTCTTTCTCCGGCGGCAAGGCCAACGTCACCGACGGCCCCTTCACCGAGGCCAAGGAGCTGATCGGCGGCTACTGGCTGATCCAGGCGAAATCCAAGCAGGAGGCGGTCGAGTGGGCTTCGCGCTGTCCGGCGGCCGAGGGCGACGTGATCGAGGTTCGCCAGGTCTTTGAGATGTCGGATTTCCCGCCGGAGGTCCAAGCGGCGGCGGCGAGCTAGGGCACGTGCGGGCGGCGGCACGTCGATCGGAGCATTCGAGCGAATGGTGACCACTGCCCGAGAGACGCCGGCGATCGAGGCCGTATGGCGGATTGAGTCGCCGGTCTTGATCGCGGGTCTGACAAGGATCGTGCGCGACGTCGGCGTGGCGGAGGATCTGGCCCAAGATGCGCTCGTGATCGCGCTGGAGCAGTGGTCTGAGTCAGGCGTTCCGGAGAACCCGGGCGCCTGGCTCATGGCTACGGCCAAGCACCGCGCGGTCGACCTGCTGCGTCGCAACACGCGACTGTAGCAGAAGCAGGAGCAGATGGCCGGCGAGCTGGAGCTGCAGGGTGACTCGGTCGAAGCACAGCTGGAAGTCTCGATCGAGGAGCAGGTAGGGGATGACCTGCTCTGTCTGATCTTCATGTGCTGCCATCCGGTCCTGTCCGCTCAGGCGCAAGTGGCGCTGACGCTGCGCTTGCTCGGCAGCCTGAAGACAGAGGAGATAGCGCGAGCGTTCCTCGTCCCAGAGTCCACGGTGGCGCAGCGAATCGTGCGGGCCAAGCGCACGCTCACCGAGGCGAAGGTCCCCTTCGCGTTGCCAGAGATGGAAGAGCTGGGCGAGCGACTCTCATCGGTACTGGCGGTCCTGTACCTGATCTTCAACGAGGGCTATACGGCAAGCGGGGGCGAGGACTGGATACGCGCCGACCTCTGTGAGGAGGCACTGCGCCTGGGGCGCATCCTCGCCGAGTTGATGCCGCAAGAGCCGGAGGTACACGGCCTGGTCGCTTTGATGGAGATTCAGGCATCGCGCCTCGGGGCCCGCGTCGGCGCCGAGGGTGAGCCGATCCTGCTGGGAGACCAAGACCGTGCCCGTTGGGATCGTCTCCTGATCGCGCGTGGTCTGGCCGCGCTGGAGCGGGCCGAGCAAATCGGAGGCGCCCTCGGGCCGTACGCGCTGCAGGCCGCGATCGCCGCTTGCCACGCGCGTGCCTCTGAGCCGCAGGACACCGACTGGGTGCGTGTCGCCGCACTGTACGAGGCCCTGGCTCAGTTTTCACCATCGCCGGTTGTCGAGCTGAATCGTGCGGTCGCTCTGGCGAGCGCCTTCGGTCCGGCAGCGGGTCTGCAGGCGCTGGATCCGCTACTTGACGAGCTCTCGCTCCAGAGCTATCACCTGCTGCCGAGCGTCAGGGGAGACCTGCTGGCGAGGCTCGGCCGCTTCGAGGAAGCACAGAGCGAACTGCGACGTGCGGTATCACTCACCGGCAATACCCGCGAGCGTCAGTTGCTGCTCGACCGCGCCGCGGCCTGTGCCTGGGAGGCCGGCCGCGAAGGCTCTACGTTTCGATCGTGACGAGCGTGCCGATCGGCGTGTAGGGCCACACTTCTGCGGCGGACTGCAGCGGCAGCTCGACACAGCCAAGGCTCTGCGGCGTGCCGAAGGACGCACGGTCGAAGTTGTGGATCGCATCGCCACCGTTGAAGTAGCTGATCCACTTGATCCCAGGGTCTTCGTAGTGGGAGCCGTCGGGGTTGGTGCCGCTCATCGTGCCTTCGGGAATGTGCTCGAAGACCGGGAACGTCCCGAGTTCGGTTTCGGCTCCGGCGATGCCGGTATTCGCGGCTGTGGTTAGGACCGTGTGCCCGTCATGCCACAGCGTGAGCACCTCTGGAACTTCACGGTGTACATACACATAGGTGTAGCCGCTGCTCAAACGCTTGCCGGCGATCGCATCGTTGAGCAGCCCACGCCAAACGGCCGGCCCCGCAAGACCGTCGACGGTGATTTCGTGGGTGCTCTCGAACTTCATGATCGCGCCACGCGTGATGTTGTTCGCCTGGCTCGGAGCCCACATCGCCTGTAGCTGGTGTGGCGTGTCGGAATAGCGCCAGTTGAAGCTCCCATTTGGAGGTTCGACAGCCGCCTGCGCCTCGGCGCCGGGCGTACGCGCCACTGCCGCGCCAGACGGTTGCCAGTCGACAGGCAGATAGCCCTGTTCCGCGAGCAGCTGCTGAAGGCGCAACGTCGAGCCGGCCGGCACCGTCCATTCAACTTGGCTTGTGGTACGAAGTCCGCTGCCAGTGCCTGCCGTCACCGCAACCTCACGCGGCAGTTGCACATGCAGCTGCGAGCCCAGTGGCGCCCCGAACCCCGATGGCGTGAACACCAAAGTGTGGCTGTCGGTTTCGCGCCAGCGCCCCGGAGTGCTCGGCGAGAGCGTGGGGTGGCTCGACCCGAGTGCTTCGTCCACCGTCTTTGAGAACGTCAGGCGTATCGGAGTGTAGGGAGAGATCGGTTCACCAGAGGCCGGGATCGTGGCCATCACGGTCGTGTGCGACTGCGGGAACCAGCTCACCTGCATCGGCTTGCCAACCGTCTCCCAGGAACGCGCGGCCGCGGCGATTTCGGTGCTGCCGGTCGCCGGCTGGGACCCGAGCGAGATCGAGCTGCGTGGGTTGTGGAGCGTCGCGCGGTGGGTCAAACGACCAGTACTCCCATAGGCGACGGCGCTCACCGGTTGGTCGAAGCTGACATGCACCACCGAGCCCGCGGGAACGGTCATCGATTGCTCACTCACGTGTGCGACAGGCGCTTGCAGCGTCAGCCGCTCGGTGCTCTCGTGGCCCAACGCCCAGCCGAGCCATCCCGGCCTGTGTACCTGGACCTCGACGGATACCCGCTCGCCGGGAGTCAGCCGCTTCAGCGGAGTCAAGCGCCCGCCTTGCACCGCCAGTGGGACCCTCTGACCGTCGGGCCCGAACGCTTCGACGTGCTCGATCGTGCCGCCCAACGGCTGCACAGACACGCGCGCGAGCGCGGTCGGGTCGCTTGCCAAGCTCACGCCAGAGAGCGCCAGCGCCGCGACGAGGAGCGCGGCGATCACGACGACCAGACCCAGGCCCATGCCGAGCAGCATACGCTTGCGGTCGTTCCCGTCGACGCCGCATTCAGATGGGCGGATCTCGTCACTATCTGTAGATGGTAGGACGCTACGGTGTCGGCTATGCCAGATGCACAGATGCCTGCGGGGGGCTTTGCGACTTCCAGCTCCACGGAGGCTCTCACGGACACCGACATGAAGCTCGAGACCCTCATCCGGACGCGCCGAACTCATAAGGCTTACGGCCCTGAGCCAGTCGACCGGGCGACGTTGCTGGAGCTGTTCGAGCTCGCGCGTTGGGCGCCCAACCATCACCTGACCAACCCCTGGCGCTTTCGCGTGCTCGGCCCACAAGCACGGGCCTTGCTCGCTCGCGAGGCAGAGCTGGAGCAGCCTGGCTCGGCGCGAAAGCTCGAGCGCGCGCCGACGCTGATCGTCGTCGGGGTCGTGCCGCAAGGTGACCAGTCCCAGCAGCACGACGACCTGCTCGCCGCCGCGGTCGCCGCGTACATCGTCCTGCTCGCGGCACACGCGCGTGGACTGGCGGGTTACTGGCGCACGCTGCCGATTTTGGAGAAGGCTCCGGTCCGCGCCGGCCTGGGGATTCCCGCCGCCGAGCAACCCATCGGCCTGCTTCACCTCGGCTACCCGGTGCAGGCTCAGCGCGCCCCTGAGCGCGCGCCGGTAGAGGACATAGCGCTCTTCCTCGACTGACCTTTCATCCATATTTTGGGAAAGACAGCGCCGCATGCGGCGCTGTCCCGGACCGTACATGTACGGTCCGGCCGGTCGGCGCATGCGCCGACCGGAACAACTTAGGGATGGAGATATAGGCTCGCCGAAGATCCAACCCGGTGAAAGGGTCAAGACCGGTACTGTCATGCGAGATATGTCAGAGCAAGCCGAGCGTTCCGTCCAGGCCGCTGACACTGAGTCAAAGGCACGCCGTCCCGCGATCGTGGTCGTCGATGACGAGCCGGCGGTCTTGGCAGCAGTCAGCCGTGACCTGCGCCGCGGCTTTGGCGAGCGCTTTCGCGTGTTGCGCGCCGGTTCGGGGCCTGAGGCATTGGAGCTCCTGCGCGAGCTGCGCACACGCGGCGATCAGGTGGCGATGCTGATCGCGGATCAGCGCATGCCGGGAATGCCGGGCACGGAGTATCTGGTGCAAGCACGACAACTGGTGCCCGACGCCAAGCGAGTGCTGCTGACCGCATACGCCGATACCGAGGCGGCGATCGCGGCTATCAACGAGGTGGCTTTGGACTATTACCTGCTCAAGCCATGGGACCCACCGGAGGAGCAGCTGTTCCCGGTCGTCGAGGACCTGCTGACGACATGGGAGGCCGGGGCGGCGCTGGAGGCCGGCGGCGTGCGCGTGGTGGGCCATCGCTTCTCGCGCGAGTCGCACGACCTGCGCGACTTCCTGGTGCGAAATCGAGTGCCGGCGCGCTGGTTGGACGTGGAGCGCGACGGTGAGGCGCGCGAGCTGTTGCGGGTTGCCGGCGTCGACCCCGAGCGCCTGCCGGTGGCCCTGCTGGAGGACGGCAGCGTGCTCGAGCGCCCGACGATCCTCGAGCTGGCCGAGCGTCTCGGTGTCAGCGGCACTCCGGCCCTGGAGCACTACGACCTGGTCGTAGTCGGCGGCGGCCCGGCGGGACTCGCGGCCGCGGTCTACGGTGCCTCCGAGGGCCTGAAGACCGTGATGGTCGAGCGCGAGGCGCCGGGCGGCCAAGCGGGCCAGTCGAGTCGCATCGAGAACTACCTCGGCTTTCCGGCGGGCTTGAGTGGCTCCGATCTGGCCCGCCGCGCGACCGACCAGGCGCGGCGTTTGGGGGCCGAGCTGCTGACCGTCCAAGAGGCTGTCGGTCTACGTGCCGAGGGCTCCGCGCGCCTGGTCGATTTGAGCGGTGGCGGTGCGCTCAGTGCGAGCTGTGTGATCGTCGCCTCAGGCGTGTCCTACCGCCAGCTGGATACGCCAGGCTTCCCCGAGCTGACCGGCGCCGGCATCTACTACGGCGCGGCGATGACCGAGGCTCGCGGTTGCTCGGACCAGCATGTGGTTGTCATCGGGGGCGCCAACTCGGCCGGCCAGGCCGCCGTCTACTTCAGTGGCTATGCGGCCAAGGTGACGATGCTCGTCCGCTCAACGCTTGAGAAGTCGATGTCGCATTACCTGATCGAGCAGATCGCGGCGCTGCCCAACATTGAGGTTCGCACGGGGTGCTCGGCGCTCGCAGCCGAGAGCGAGGACGGGCGCCTGAAGTGTCTGCAGATCAAGACCCCCGACGATGAGGAGACACTCCAAGCCGACGCGTGCTTCGTGTTCATCGGTGCGTCTCCGCGTACCGACTGGCTGGATGGCGTGCTCGCGCGCGACGAGCGCGGCTTCATCCTCGCCGGCCGCGACGCGCAGGCGCACGGCTGGCCACTGAAGCGTGAGCCCTATGTCCTGGAGAGCACGGTGCCGGGAGTCTTCGTCGCCGGCGACGTGCGCGCTCGCTCGATCAAGCGCGTGGCAAGCGCGGTGGGGGAGGGCTCGATGGCCGTGTCGTTGATCCACGAGTATCTGGTCGAGGCATGAGCGAGTCGCCAGTCACGCTGGAGGAGCTGCGCGGTGTCGACCTGTTCGACAGTCTCAGTGACACGGATTTGGCCGAGTGGGTAGCGCTCGCACGCACTCGCCACGTCGACCCGGGCGGGATCATCGCCGAGCAGGGCGAGGAGCCCCCAGGTTTGCAGTTGCTGCTCGAGGGACGCGCTCAGGCGCTGATCCTCGCTCAAGGTCGAAGCGAGCCGGTCGGCCATCACACGGCACCAACCTGGATGGGAGCGATCGCCGTGCTTACCGGCGGCACGCTCGGGGTGCGCATGCAGGCCGAGACCGACTGTCGCATGGCAACGGTCGCCCCGGAGGATTTCAAGCGCCTGGCTTTCGCACAGCCTGAGATTCACCAACGCGTGATGCGCCAGGTCGCGCCGGTGATGAGCAGAGTGACTGAGCGCGAGCAGAACAGCGAGCGTCTCACCTCGCTGGGCACGATGGCGGCGGGTCTCGCGCACGAGCTCAACAATCCGGCGGCTGCGGCTCGTCGCGCCGCCGCGCAGATGACCGAGGCGCTCGAGGCGATCGACTCGGCGCTGGCCTCGTTTGTCGAGGCGGGAGTGGAGCGAGAGGACGCAGCGCTTCTGGTTGGACTACAACGGCAGGCGATCTCCCAAGCGGCCTCAGCCACGGCACTAGACGCGTTGGACGCCGCCGACGCAGAGGACGAACTACTGGAGCAGATGCAGGTCATGGGGGTGGCGGAGCCCTGGCGGCTCGCCGAGCCACTGGCGTCGGCCGGGGTGGACCGGCAGTGGCTCGAGCGTCTCGCCGCAACTCGCGGGCCCCGCCACGGAGGCCGCACTGCGCTGGGTTGCCGCCTCGTTGACCGCGGGCCGCCTGTCGGCCGAGCTGTGCGAGTCCACCGAGCGCATGTCCTCGCTGGTAGGCGCCGTGAAGTCCTACGCATACATGGACCGTGGCGCGCTCGTGGAAGTCGACTTGCACGAGGGCCTGGAGACCACGCTCACGGTGCTCAGCTACAAGCTCAAGCACACCACGATCGCGCTCGTGCGCGACTACGATCGTGCGCTACCGAAGCTCACGGTGCGCGGCTCCGAGCTCAACCAGGTGTGGACGAACCTGCTCGATAACGCAATCGATGCCCTTGGCGAGCAGGGCACGATCACTATTTCGACGCACGCCGACGGCGATTGTGCCGTTGTCGAGATCGCCGACGACGGCCCTGGTATCCCGGAGGATCTGGCCGGGCGCATCTTCGATCCGTTCTTCACGACCAAGGACGTCGGGCAGGGCACGGGCCTCGGCCTAGCCACCGCGCGACGGATCGTGGTCGAGCGCCATGACGGCTCACTCACGCTCGACAGCCGGCCCGGTCATACAGTCTTTCGTGTGCGGCTGCCCTTCACCCAAAAAGCTTGAATCGGGGGATTCGATGTCAACCAGCACCCGAAACCTGATCGAAGGATTCGGTGGCAACTAGTACCCAAGAGACCTGATCGGAGGATCCAATGCCCGTCTGTACACACCTGGATCAGATCCAGATAACCGAGCTGCCCGAGTCGGTCGAGGGCTGCGAGGACTGCCTGCGAATGGGCGGCGCCTGGCTGCACTTGCGCATCTGCCTGGAGTGCGGTCACGTCGGCTGTTGCGACAGCTCGCCAAACCGCCACGCCACGGCGCACTATCAGTCGAGCGCCCACCCATTGATGCACTCGCTGGAGCCGGGCGAGACATGGTCGTGGTGCTTTGTGGACGAGGTAACGCTGAGCATCCCGGAGGTGCGGGGCCAGACGCGCATACCGCCTTCGCCGCTGGGCGGCTGAAGTGCATGAAAGTAACAAGCCTCCAGCTCCTTGGGTGATCTTTGGCTTGCCTATTGTCATCTCGACGGACGACCGGAGCGGGAGTACCCTTGCTGTCAAAACCTCAACATGGAGGATTTAAACATGGCTGGCGACGCGTTGTTCCTCGGCTGGGGTCCCGTAGTCCGGGGCCGCGAGATAAAGGCGTTGGAGGTCTTCCAGGAGACGCTTACCTACTACGGCACCTTGCAACAGGAGGGCCGGATCGACAGTTTCGAACCTGTGCTGATCGCTCCGCATGGAGGCGGCCTCGCGGGCTTCATCCTGTTGCGCGGCTCGCGCGGCTCGCTGGATGAGGTCCGCTCGAGCGACGAGTTCCGGAGACTGGTCGCCCGTGCGGCGTCGATCGTCGACGACATCGGCGTCATCGACGCCTACACCGGTGAGGCGCTGGGTCAGCAGATGGCCCTATTCCAATCTGTCTCCGAGGAATTGGAGGATTGAGCCGGAAACCAACAGGCACTGCAACCCAGGAGGTTGCCGAGGAATTCGAGATCCGTTACCTCGTCCTGCATGGTCATCGGGTTGCCTACCGCCAGGCGGGCAGTGGTCCCGTAATGGTGCTCGTCCACGGGATCACCTCTAACTCCACGACCTGGCAGCGGGTCATGCCCTACTTGGCGCGCCGCTTCACCGTGATCGCTCCTGACCTGCTCGGTCATGGGGAATCCGCCAAGCCGAAGGGCGACTATTCGCTGCGCGCGGGCACCGACATCGAGGAGATCGCCCGTGGTCACGCGACACTGGCCGACAGCGAAACCCGCGGCGCTTTCGTTCACACCCTGCGCAGTGTCGTCGAGCCAGGTGGCCAGCGAGTGGACGCCTCAGACCGGCTATATCTGGCGGGTCATATCCCTTCCTGCTGATCTGGGGCGAGCACGACTCCATAATTCCCGTCGCGCACGGGCTCAGAGCCATGAGCAGGTGACGGGCAGTCGCCTGGAGATCTTTGCGAACTCCGGACACTTTCCGCAGCTCGATGAGCCCGAGAAGTTCCTGGACGTCCTCGTCGACTTCATGGATGGGACCGATCCAGCGCAACTCGATCCGCGGCGCTGGCGTGAGCTGCTGCAGGAGCATCGTGAGTCGAGCGCTTGAGCACCTCGGTCAGGCTGACCGCCCAAGAAGAGTTGACGAGCGTTCGATCCGCGCAGCGCCTTTCAGCAGCAGACGCCCTCGATCGTCATCAGTGGCGAGGTGCGCAGGATCCGACTTCGCCGAGCTCGCTACGCAACGGATCGTTGAAAGGTGAGTTTGGCTCAGGGATAACTCGATCGCGAGCGCGCTCAGCGGCGTCTCATCGTCGAGCCCAAACTGTGCGAGCAATGCTTCTATATCGGCGTTGCTGAAGCTGGCCGTGGCCATCAACCCGCTCGGAGTGCCCTCGCTCGCGAAGTCCTCGACGCCGACGCCGACGGCGCCCAAGACCTCTCGCTTGAGCGAAGCCCGCTGTACGACCAGCTCGATATTTCGCATCGACGCGTTGTCGGCCTGTGGACCTGGGCATAGGACGACCAGTTTTTGGTGTTCGGTGGTCGCGGCAGGAGTTGCCCTTCGTAGTAAGGCCGCGCGTAAGTGCCGCGACGAGCACGCCTTCAGGTAGCCGCGTCACCCCGCAGATCAGCGTTGGCGCCGGGGTGGTGTCCCCTCGAGTACCACCGGCTCGCCAAGCGCCCCTGCGCCGATGACCAGAAGGGATTTGTCGCGGTGCCCGATCGTGCCCGACGCGAATTTCATAGGTGGAGAGCCAAGCAGCTCCGGAGGCGGCTGAGACCCGGGTGGCAGCGGCACGAGGAAGTGGCGATCCGATCCGTGCGCAGGGATAAGCTTCTGCATGGTCGCGAGGCCCGCCAGGTCGTCGGCATCGCCCGGGGTGATTGTGCGCACCAACTCGTCGAGCACGGATCTGGCGTAGCTCGGGGGATCGGCCGCAGGTTCGACGCGTGCGAGCAGCATCGGATCGGGGCTGTGCGCGAGAACACGCACAAAGTACGCGTCACGCGTGTCCTGCAACGGCTCGGCGAGCTCCAGCCACAGCATTCGCGTGCGCTCGCCTGTGCTCGAATATTCCTCATCGGCCATGTATTCGGAGAGCGCGTATCCCGCCGCCACCACTTGAGGAATCTGGCGCGGGATTGTCGTGACCGGCAGCGTGTTGGACAGTGACACCTGTGCGCTAGCGCCGTCCTCGAGCAGCAGCCCCACCTCGTAGCCGAGCTGGAGCTCGTGCGGGAAGCCACCTTCCAGAGGCGCCTTGAAAGCGTCGATGAAAACCACGACCGTACGATCGCGCTCAGGTTCCGCTTCGGTCGCGGTGCTGTTCACCGCGCTCATGAGCTGCACCGTAGTGACCTCTTCACTGCTTGTCGCACCTCCTGGCAGGGGCGCGAGCGAGCGCGTCAGCCGCAGTGACGGGCTACCAGCGCCCTTCCAGGTCCAGTCGCGGTCGAGCTCCACCCGCACCACGTTCAGCCACTGTCCCGCTAGCTCCGCCAGGTGGGTGAGCGTCAGCGAGCCGCCATCGGGTGATAGGCGATGGCCGAGGCCCGCGCAGCCGAATACCACGCGTTCGCCGGGCAGCGCCAGCAGCACACCTTCGCCGACGCTCAGCCCTGCGGCCTGCGCGAGACGCGCCAGCAGCACTTCCGACGGGTCGTTCTGGATCTGCACCACCGCGGGCCTGGATTCCCCCGCGACGGAGTCGGGCTGCAGGAAGACGGAGCGCATGCCGAGCGTGGGGTCGATCGGACGGAAGGGTTCGGGCTCGCTCGAGGCAGGCTGATGGAAGTCGATCGTCACCGCAAGGCTGCGACGCGCCGCTTCGTTTGCGAAGTAGGTCGCATCTTCGCGACAGAGCGCGCGCAGCTCCAGGCGCACGTCGCGCGCCGTGGGAAGCGGCAACGGGCCGCTGACGCTCCCAAGCGCGCCCAGCTGGGCGCTCACGTCGAGCGAGGATAGTTGGGCTACGTCCATGTAGCTGCCCGTCAGGGTGAGCGCCGCGTCGGGTTGGAGGGGAACTCGCGCGTGGTCGTGTACAGCTCGAGCCAATCGTCGAAGCTCGCGGCGGGATCGAACGCAGGAGTGCGCACCAATACACGCACCTCGACATAGCTTGCATCGACGTCTGCCAATCCCACCTCCTGTAGTTCTGAGGGGTTTTCGACGTTGTGCTGGTGGATCGCCATCAGCTTGGTCTGCGCTTCGGAGATGTCGGTGTAGACGGCCTCCGGGTAGCCGATCAGCGGCCGTTCGAGTGTCACGCTGAGTGGTTCCGGTGAGGTCTCCTGAGCCTGCACACGCGGCTGCTTGGGTGGCACATAGCGCTTGAAGGGAACCTCCGCCGTGGGATGCTCGCCGGCTTTGAAAGCGTCTTCTTCAAGCTCTGGACCGCCGCCGCTTGGGTCGCTGAGGCGCACGCGGAACTCGTAGCTCTGCCCGTAGCGCAGCGGCACCGCGTCGAGGCCCACGGCGGTATACGGCGAGGAGGAGGCGCCGGGAATCCCACGCAATAGCTTGTCGTCGAGGTTCTTCACCACCAGCGATTCACCGGTCCAGTTGGTGAAGTAGGCAGGCAACCACAGCTCCTCGCCCAAGCTCCGAGGGTGAGCTTCGGTGCGTAATTCACCTTCGAAGCTACCCAGGTCGAGCGTGCCCAACAGGACTTGCTCGGCGTGAACCGCCGCAAGCGAGTTCCACTTCGCCGCACCGAGCTTGCGCGCATCGACGCGGTAGCCGAGGGCGCCCATGGGAGCTTCCGCGGGTTCGCTGCCATCGGGATTCAGCCCGATTTGACGGTTTTGCGCGATCAGCACGTCCTCGTCGTCCCAACCGAGGAAGATGCCCTGGTCTTGGATCGGCGGGGGGCTTTCGCCGGCTTCATCCAGGTGCAGCATCGTTTCTTGCTGGACGGCGTGAACGATCTTGGCGAAACCGTCATCGAAGCGAATCGCCTCGGGGAATATTTCGTCGTAGGAATCACCCGTGGCCGCGGCCGCGGCCACGTCGGCGAACACTGGGAAAAGCACAGCGGTGAAGATCGGTCGCTTCGTAGCGGCGCTCAGTGAAGGCACGCGTGTGGCGAAGCTGCGCAGGAAGCCCGGCAGTAGAGCGGAGCTTGCATAGTCGCTGCTCGCATCGAGTGTCAGGAAAAGCCAGCCGCCTTCGGCGTAGAGATCGGGGGTGGGGAGTGTCACCTCGATCGTGTGCAACAGGCCGGCGGCACGCAACACCATCGGCTGGCGCATCGCATAGCCCAGCGCATCGATCCAGCTGTAGCTGGGCGGGGTTGGTTTTGGTAGCGGCTGCTTTGGCGGGCAGCGCAGCATGCACTTGTACTCATCGTCGATGCTCGCCAGTTCGGTGCGCGGTGAGATGAACGCGAACGCGTCGCGGTAGCTCGGGGTGAGGTACTTATGCAGCGTGCGTTCAGAGCTGCGCACGGGCAGGGTTGCCGCTACCGAAGGTTTGAAAAGGGCTTCCAGCGCTTCGAAGACGAGTCCGCGCTCGGACGGCATCGGTGGCGTCACGCTGACGGCGGCGCTGACTTCGGTGAGCATCGGCAGCTGTGTGACTTCTGAGGAGAGGTTGGCTGCGAGTACCAGGTTGGCCTCAGCAATGGGGGGCCCGGTGGTGGGAAAGCCCTCGGTGAGCGATGTGCGCGGATCGCCGTCGGGAATCGCGACGACGTTCAGTGTCAGCGTGGCGGTAGCCCCGTTCCAGGACTGCAGATAGGGGATCAGGGTAAGGCGCGGTACGCTGCTCACGATTCGCTCACCTCAGACTTTGCTTATCTCGGCCAGTTCGAGACCGAAGTGGATGCCGATGAAGCAAATCGACACGTTGATTTCGACCGTGCCGCCCCATTCGCACATGGTCGATGAGCTTTCTTCGAAGAACAGGCCCTTGAATTCGCCCGACACTTCGATCTTGATGATCTTCAGATCGACTTCGGCCTGCAACAGCACGAGCGGTCCGACCTTCACGAGCGCGGCTTCGATCACGATCGCAACGCCTATCGAGAGCGAGCCTTCCACGATCCCGGCGCTCATGCCAACGCCGACGAAGGCCTTCACTTCGAGGTCGAACACAAGCGAGGGCTTGTGCGGCACCGTCACGGCTTCAGAGCTTGTGCCTTCGGGAACTTCCGCTTTCTCGCTGATCAGGAACTTGGCGCCGACCTGCAGCTGAGCGCCGAGCAGCAGGAAGAAGACGCCGGTGATCGGGATCTTCCCTTCGATCTGAGCCCACAGCAACACAGCTCCGGAGATGGTCTCCGTGGGCGCCGTCGGCATTTCGGGCGTCGGCACTCCGGCGGGTGCGTGTTCCCATCCGAGCTGCCCCTTGACGCCAAGTGCGATCTTGAGCTTTTTCGGGATCGGTTCGAAGAAGACGCTGATGATCACCGACAGTTGCGTCTCGCTGACGCCGTTGGTCGCGCTGAGGTCCACAGGGGCGAGCGTGGGCGGCGAGGAGAACGCCTGCAGGAAGCTGAGCGCGCTCTGCAGCTCGGACGCCATCAACGTGTTGATGTTTTCGATCAGCGGCTTGCGACTCGTGCCTGCCTGCAAGTCAGAGCTCCAGCCGGCGAACTTCTTGATCCCCAGCAAGTCGCTCCAGAGCTTCATGTCGGTGAAGTCAAGGCTCCAACTGCCGGCTTCCAGGTTCGTCTGAAGTCGCGCTTCGGAGTAGTCGATCTGGACCACGTCGCTGCCGTTGCTGGCGAGGATCAGAGGAGGACGGGGAGCGGTGATATCGACGGCGTCGCGCAGTCGAAAAGAGCCGCTCGGATCGAGCAGCAGCGCGTTTTCGGGAAGCTGGACAGCGTTGGCCGCGGGTGGGAATGCGCCCTTGGCGGTCATGCGGGCATACACATCGGCGACGTAAGGCACGCTGCGGGTGCTCAATTCCGCGACGCCTTCGTCGATGTGCGGTCGTGGGAAGAGGAACGCGTGCGCGGGGGATATCTGCATGAAGCCGTACTCGAACTGCGGCGATTCGGGCTCGTGCAGATCGACCGGGTCGGCGAAGCGATACTCGCCGGGCGCTCCGACATCCACTTCGGTCGCGCTTTCGCCGACGAGCTTGCCCTCGCGCACCACAGGCACGCCGCGGACGCCATCGACTCCGACGGCTTCCCCTTCGCCATGTGAACTGCCGGGTCCTGGGCGGCGGATCGAGGACCAGGCGCCGTCCTGGTGAAAGATCGGCGCTCCACGCAACACTCCGACCAACTCGGGACGGGAGCTTCCGGGGTCGGTGGAGCTACCCACCTCGATCCGTGTGGCGCGCAGGCGAAAGCCCGAGCGACCGACCTGCACAGTGCCATCCACCGGACCGCCGATCGGTCCTTGCTGTTCTATCAATGCCGCAAGGTCACCCTCACCCAGGCGTTCACCAACGGGTTCGACCTGCAGGAAGCCGAGCAGGCCGAGCGCGGGAATCGCGTCGCTGCCTTCCAAACCGTCGATATGCGCGTCGGCGTCGAAATACTTCGGGGTGAGGATTACCTGCTTGCCGCTTTCTTTCGCGACGAATTCCACTGGTAGTCCGCCGGTGGGGCGAATGTTGCGAACGTTAAACAATCCCTGCAGGAGGCCCGGCTCGACGAGGTAGGGAGCGGCCGCGGATTCGCCCGGTGGGAAGTTGAACACGCCCGGGGAGCTGGCCTGCCAGCCGCTGTCGCGGCGGATTACTCCGGCGCCAGCGGTGCGTTCGATCGTCACCGTGCGCGTCAGACGTATTCCCCACGGATAAAGAATCGAGGCGACCTTGATCACCTCGAGCGCTGCGCGTCCGACCATCACCTCGAACTGCGCCTTGGCTGTCTGCGCGTAGGCGGCGCTTGGATGCAGCCACTCGCTGAAGGTCGACTCACCGTAGCCGGAGATATCCAGGCGCGTGACTGGAACTCGGCGATGTTCGCTGCTCGGGCCGAACTCGTCGTTGAAGATCCGCTGCACGCTGTCGGTGGGATCGAGCGGGCTACCGAGCACGCTGATATTTAGTGGCGCCCCGCTTTCAAGCGACACGCCATTGAGCAGCTGTAGCGTCGCGCCTTCGAAGCTGCTCGACATCGGCCCCGTGCTCGGCCCCGACTCCGCAACGAGTGCGAGCTGCGCCCCGCCCCGCAATGCTTGGGTGGAGAAGTCGGGCTGGTTGCGGGAGATGCTGTCGCGGGGTCGCCCACCCGAGGATTCCGTTGGGCGCAAAGTGAGCAGCGCCTTGATCCCGAAGGGCAGCGTGGTGAGCATTCCCAGGCCCCTACCGCCTGTGAACTCCTCGAGCGCCGCGTCCACCGCGATGTCGGGGATGGCGGCGACCAGTCGCGTGGAGCGGACCCCGAAGACGGTCGCGCCACCGTCTGTGGCGGAGGCCAACGGCGTTGGAAAGAAACCGATGTGCGGAAGGTCTTGATCGACGTCTAGCGTACGCACCGGCTCCCACTGCACCTGCGGCAGTGTGAACACTCGTAGGTTCGATGCGGGCGTGCAAACGTCCATGCTCTCGAGTGCGAACGTACCGCCCTCTGACCCGGTGACCGGCAGTGCCGCGGCGGTGAAGCTGCTCGGCTCCTGCGTCTCCTCGGCTCCGATCTCGACGCCGAGCAGGTCCTTGTTGGTGGAGACGTCGAGCAGCCGCAGACCATCCCCCAGATCCGGGATCGTCTCGCGAGCGAGCGCCTGCATGGCCACGAGTTGCCTTTCTTGAAGCGCAAGTTCCGCGCCGCGCTCAGCTGAGGCGTGACTTGCGAAAGGCTCGGCGCCCAGCGCGCGCGCGGTCAAGCGGTCTTCACCCTGCAGCGTGCTCCCCTGCTGGGTCTGGGTAGGCACAAGCACCTGATCTTCGCCTTGAGTGAGCGCGCGCGGCGTACCTTCGGGAGCCTCAGCGGGTGTGGCGGCGGGTGCGGACAGCAGACCGTGGAAGCTCAACATCGGGTGCTCAGGCTCTTGCCATGCGCACTGGGCGATCGCAATACGTGTCGTGGCACGCTCGCCGAACGATCCGCGCACCCCGCGCCCAAGATTTGAGACATACGGGTCGGGCAGGGTGGGTAGCCATCCCTCGCTGCCCAACACCAACTCCAGACGCCCGGCATCGACTGTGCTCTGGGCGCTAAACGTCCCGCGTAGCAGGAACATCGCGGGCTCTGTCACTGCCAGCAGCGCGTTGCGCAGCGCAAGCAGGCGACGACCAAGCCCAGTCGGGCTTGTGAGTGCGGCGGCGAGTCCGATCGCCTCTACGCTCGTCACGCCTTCGCGCCGCTCCAGGGCAAACAGCGCCGGGGTGGCCTCGCCAAAGGAGAGCGGGCGCCCCGCGAGATCGATCGGACGATCGATTCGCAGATTCGCCGCGCAGGTCGCGTACAGACCTTCACCATGTTCTGCATCACACACGTATGCGAGGCTGAAGTCTGCCGGGCCGAAGCTCAGCTCGAGCGGTAGGCGCGGTGCGCTCGGTTCCTCGCGCAGGGCATAGAGCTGAAGTGTCTCCTCCGCGGCTTCTCTGCTCGTGGCGTGGCTGGAGCCGAGCGTGAGCTGTCCCTCGCTCAACGTGACAGTTGCCTGGTTGAGCGTCACGGGAGCGCTCAACCCCGGCCACTGGGCCGCGACCGGTTCTTGTGGAAAGAGCAGATAGAACCCTGGACCGCTTGCCTCCCCTGGAAGATCGGGGTTCGATGGCTCGTTGAGCGTCAGTGCCCAGCCGCCCTTGATCGACGTTTCCCCTTCGACGGTTAGGAGGTCGTTCGACAGCGCACCCAAGTCCAGCTTTTTGGGGCTCACTTGATATTCGAAGAGCACGGCATCGAGCGCGGGACTGCGCCTCGATCGAAGACTGATATTCGCTGAACTTGACGGTCTCACCCGCGAAGCTCGCGCTGCCGTTGCCGAGCTCGAATTGGGGAGGTCCTCCAGAGCCCCAGACGACGGTTACCTTGCTCGGCGGATCGATTGTCACGCCGGCTTGGCATTCGTCCGTGCTCGGGGCGTCAGCAGTCGTGGGCTTGACTTCGAGTGTTCCTTCCAGCGGGCCCGCGAGGGTGAGCTGCTGGCCTGTCACCGCGGGTGCGCTTTTCGACACGAGACTTCCGGAGGTGACGGTGAAGCCCAGGTAGCGCTCGGCGGGGAGGGCCGGGTCCAGCGCGGAGGCGAGAATCCACACTGTGCCACCGGAGATCTCGACCGTGTAGGAGCTGCCCGGATGAAGACCTAGCTCGAATCGCGGCAGTCGGGCCTGTGTGAGCACCAGCGCCGGGCGAGCCCCGCCGCTGGCATAGACGGTATACGCCTCTTCTGGGCCAAATAGTTCGAACCAGTGAATTCCCGTGAGGCCGGGAAGCGGGCCGATAATGTGCTGCGGCTGAACCGGGCTTGCGCCGAGACCGGGGATGTTCAGCTCGACCGGGACGCGGAACGGCAACTCCTGGCGCTTTACGAGGAGAGAGGCAGACGGTTCTTCGCTATCGCCGACGGGAGATGACGCTTCACCTGCGGGTGAGGGCGTTTCCCCAAGATCGAACTGGGCAAGCAGATCTGTCGCGGTCGGATCGGCCTCGACGGACAGTCCCGCGTCCCGGAGGGCCTGCGTCCAGGGTGAAGTATCGGTTGTCAGACTCGATCGCAGACCAGCAAGGTAACCCGCGCGTATATTCGTCGCTAGTGGTACAGCGCAGAAAGCACGCAAATTGCGCAGATTTGGGTCGTGGCCCTGGACGAACGTTCTAGTGTGTAAAAGCGTTTTCCTTACCAGGCAAGCCTATTCGCGGCGATCATTGCACGTCTCGCATCTGGCACGGCCACAGGAGCAGGAGCGGCGATCGGCGTCAGCACGAAGGCCCTACGGCGATCTCCGGATATCGAGCCTGGCCCAGTTCAAGATGCTCAATTCGGGGTATAGAGCTATTTATGGTCACCCGGACACACGACGTATCGCTTGACGGGGGCGGCCATGTCGTCCATTTCTACGAGCACGTCCCCGAGTTGGTCGAAGCCGTGGCGGGCTATGAAGCACCCTCGGCAATGAAGCTCCTGGCAGAGTTCGCGGCTGAACGCGCATCGCCTAGGCAGGCACGCCGGCTCGTGCTCAGCGCCTTGGTGGAGTGGGGCTGTAGCCTCATCCTTCTGCAGGACGCGGCGGTCGTCGTGAGCGAGCTTGCGACCAACGCTGTGCTGCACGCGGCCTCGTCGTTCTCTCTTTCGGTGACGCTCGAGGACTCGCTCCTGCGCATCGCCGTTCACGATGCAAGGTCGCTGAGTGTTACGGTTCGCGGTGGTGGCTTGAACTCCCAGCCAACGCACGGGCTGGGTCTTGTAGAGGCTCTGTCGCTTCGCTGGGGCGCTGAAGGCACAGCGCAAGGCAAGGCTGTTTGGGCTGAGCTCCGCGCGTACGATGAGCTCGCGTCCGATGAGCTCCAAACATCGCACTGAGCTAGATCTCAGCAGCTGTCGAAATCGCTGAGGATCGTTCGTCCTAAGGGTGTCAACGTACTCTGAGATGGAGGAAGCGATGAAATACATGTTGTTGATACATCAAGGCACCACGCCGGTGCCGGGAACGCCTGAGTGGGACAGCCTCTCCGCTGAGGAGCATGGGGCGGTTTACGGCGCCTACAAGGCAATCAACGAGACCCCAGGCGTCACCCCAGGTGTGCGGATGGGCGATCCCGAGACGGCAACCACCGTGCAGGTCAAAGACGGCAGGACGCTGAGCACCGACGGCCCGTTCGTGGAGACGAAGGAGGCGCTCGGCGGCTACCTCTTCTTCGAGGCCGAGGATCTTGACGCCGCGATCGAGCTGGCCGCGCGCGTGCCGGCCGCCAGCATGGGCGGCGCGATCGAGGTACGCCCCCTGGTGGAGGAGGGTTGGTAGTGCGCGTCTTTGGACGAGGTGCAAGTGCTGACTGAGGGAGCTCCCCGATCGAGGGGAGCACTCGTCGAGCTGTCGGTAGAGCAGGTCTTCCGCGAGCAGTGGGGCCGGGTGCTCGCCGCGCTGATCGGCTTCCTCGGCGACTTCGACCTCGCCGAGGAAGCCGCCCAGGAGGCATTTGCGACCGCGTCAGAGCGTTGGCCGCACGATGGCGTGCCGGCCAACCCGGGGGCGTGGCTCGTCACGACGGCCCGTAACTGCGCGATCGACCGGATTCGCCGCAACCGCACGCTGCTGGCCAAGTACAAGCAGCTCGACCTTCAGGAGACGGTGGTGGAGGAGATGCAAGACACGACGTTCTCCGACGAGCGCTTGGAGCTGGTCTTCACCTGTTGTCATCCGGCACTCGCGACCGAGGCTCAGGTCGCGCTCACATTGCGCACGCTCGGCGGCTTGGGGACCGAGCAGATCGCGCGCGCGTTCCTCGTGCCCGAGGCGACGATGGCGCAACGGCTGGTGCGCGCCAAGCGCAAGATCAAGGCCGCCGGCATCCCCTTCAAGATCCCGCCGGCGCATTTGCTCCCCGAGCGCCTGGACGCAGTGCTGGCGGTCGTCTATTTGATTTTCAACGAGGGCTATGTCGGCCATGGCGAGTTGGCGGCCGAGGCGATCCGCCTCGGCGCGGCACTTGTCGAGCTGATGCCCGACGAGCCCGAGACGAGCGGCCTGCTGGCGCTGATGCTGCTGCACGATTCACGCCGCGCCGCACGCTTCCGCGAGGGCGAGCTGGTGCTGCTCGCCGACCAGGACAGGGGCCTGTGGGACGGCCGGCAGATCGGGGCCGGCCGCACGGCCCTGCAGCGCGCGCTGGCGTTGGGCGGCGCTGGGCACGCACGCGTGGGCGGACACGTGGGCGGGCGCGGGGCCGGGAGTGTGCGCGGGGGTGTGCATGGTGGGCTCTACACGTTGCAAGCGGCGATTGCCTCGCTGCACACCGAGAGCACTCGCGACTGGGCACGAATCGCCGCGCTCTACGACGAGCTTGCGCGACTGGCGCCCTCCCCGGTGATCGAGCTCAACCGGGCGGTTGCTATGGCTGAAGCGCATGGCCCGGCTGTGGGATTGGCGAGCATCGAAGCTCTGGATGGGCTGGACGGGTACCACTATTTCCATGCCGCCCGCGCCGAACTGCTGCGCCGTCTCGACAGACGGACCGAAGCCCGTACGGCATTTGAGCAAGCGCTCCATCTGGTTCGCTCCGAGCCCGAGCGGCGATTCCTGCAGGGCCGACTCACCTCGCTTTAGCCCGGCGGCCCCGGGGCGTGGTTCGGCGCTATACACATGTCGTCGGGCGCGGTGGTCTTTGCTCCAAAATGCGCGATGCCCCGCACGCGCGCGCGGGGCATCGCCTTTTGCATAGACGGTTGCAGGACGGCCGAGGCGCCCGAACCGATGGCCAGCGGGCTGTAGCGACGCTCAAGCAGTATTGAGCCCAGTCGATGGGGGAGTGTGCTCGACGTGAGCTCACTTCCTCGCTCGTTCCTGTCGTGCAGGTTTGCGCTCGTGGTTGGTTGCACAATCGCGCTGGCCGGCGTGGGTGCGACCGGCGTCGGCACGGGCTCCTCGGCGGCGGCCGCGACGAGCAAAAAGCTGACCGTCGCCAATTGGGACAGCGCTCAGCAGCAACTGGTCCTCGGCGATGGCGTGATGAGCGAAGCGCCCGGCGCGGGCTTTGCCGGTGCCGCCCCGTTGAGCGCCCAGGCCGAGAGCACAGCGCTTGAGGCGATCGCCACACGCGAGGAAGTCGCGCCGATCGCTTTTCAGGCCAACGCCTCGATCACGCTCGTGCGCTTCGACGCACTGCTCGTTGACCAGTTGGGCTTTGGCGATGTCGCCGAACATGTCCAGAAGGTGGCTGTGGCCGCGGGTCTCACGCCACCCAGCTACTTCGGCAGCGAGGTTGTCGCCCGCTATCTGGGCTTGCGCTACAACCATCCGGCGGGCGAAGACTCCTTGGAGCTTTACCCGTGGAACGCGATCACACGCGCCGAAGCGGCGCACTCCTTCGCTGTCGTGCTCGGACTTGAAAGCTGGTCTCTTTCGGGAGCGCGTGAAGTGCTCGAGGGCTTCTCGCTGCCGCAGTACAGCTCCGCTCAGCGTGAGGTGCTGCGTATCGCGGTGTCCAAGATCGGCATGCCCTACGTGTGGGGCGGGACGACCGACAACACGGCAGACGGGCTGGAACACGGTGGCTATGACTGCTCGGGCTTTGCCTGGCGCGTCTACAAGGTCTCGGGTCTGTCATGGGGCAAAAGCATCCTCGGGCGCACCGCCGCCCAGCAGGCGGGCGAAATCCCCAAGAGCAGCCGCATCCACTTGGAAGACGTGCAGCCAGGCGACCTGCTGTTCTTCGGCTCGGCGAGCTTTGACGCGACCGCGACGGAGTCAAACGTGATCCACGAGGGAATCGCTCTCAGTGCCCAATGGGCGATTCACTCCTCCGATCAGGGGGTCTACGTGTTGCCGCTGACCTCGGGCTGGCTGGCCGAAAGTTTCACCTGGGCGCGCCGGGTCCTTTGACCAAATAATCATGAAGACATCGCCGCATGCGGCGATGTCCCGGACGGTGCATGCACCGTCCGGCCGGGCGCGCATGCGCGCCCGGAACTGCAAGAACGAAACGTCCAGCGATAATCGTCGGCAATGGCGGAAGCGCAAGCCAACTCCTACAGCGGCCGCACGGCCTGGGCGCGCAACCTGGCAGCACCGGTGCGCGATTTCCTGAGCACCGAGACAGGCGGTGCGATCGTGCTGCTCGGGGCCACCGTACTCGCGCTGCTGTGGGCCAACTCCCCCTGGTCGTCTTCCTACGACTCGCTGTGGAGCACGAAGCTGTCGATCTCGATCGGTAGCGGCGGAATCTCCGCGGACTTGCGCCACTGGGTCAACGAGGGCCTGATGACCTTCTTCTTCCTCGTCGTCGGCCTGGAGGCAAAGCGCGAGCTGGACGTGGGCGAGCTGCGCGAGCGCCGGCGCCTGGCGATCCCGGTGCTGGCGGCACTCGGCGGGATGGTCGTCCCGATCGCGATCTACCTGGCCTTCAACGCGGGTGGCCCAGGTGCCCACGGCTGGGGCGCCGCGATGTCGACCGACACCGCCTTTGCCCTGGGAGCATTGGCGCTACTCACGCCGGTCAGCGCCACGCGTCTGCGCGTCTTCCTGCTGACGCTCGCGGTCGTCGACGACCTGTTCGCGCTGCTGGTCATCACCGTCGCCTATACCAGTCACGTCTCGCCGCTCGCGCTGGCGATAGCGCTCGCGCTGTTCGCGCTGTTGATCGGCCTGCGCTATGTACCTGCCTGGCGGCGCCAGCTGACCGTGATCGTTGGCTTGGCCCTATGGGTGGCGATGTTCGAATCGGGCATCGATCCGGTCATCTCAGGCCTTGCGGTTGGTCTGGTCACAAGTGCCTACCCGCCCTCGCGCGAGGACCTGGAGCGTGCCACGGCGTTGACGCGCTCATTTCGCGAGCAGCCAACGCCCGAGCTGGCCCGCTCGGCACAAATCGGCGTGCTCTCGGCGATCTCTCCAAACGAGCGCCTGCAGTACTCCCTGCACCCGTGGACGAGCTACGTCGTCGTGCCCCTGTTCGCGCTCGCCAACGCCGGCATCCACGTGACCTTGGGCCTACTGGGCGACGCGATCTCCTCGCCGATCACCCTCGGTATTGCGGTCGGCTATGTGGTCGGCAAGCCCTTGGGCATCCTCGGCGCTTCCTACCTGGCCTCGCGCCCGCGCCTGCACGGCGTGCGCCCCACGCTCAGCTTCCCCTCGCTGGCGGGCGGCGGCGCGGTCGCCGGCATCGGCTTCACCGTATCGCTGCTGATCTCAAGCCTGGCCTTCTCCGGCGAGCGCCTGCAAGAGGCAAAGCTGGGTGTGCTCGCCTCGGCGGTCCTCGCCCCACTGCTCGCCTGGGGTGTCTTCAAACTCATGAGACGCCTGCCTACGCAGGTACGAGCCCGCCAGATTGTCGGCACTGCCGCCGACATCCTCGACCTCGCCGACGACGTGGACCCGTCCCGTGACCACATCCGCGGCTGCGACGACGCCTTGGTCACGCTGGTCGAGTACGGCGACTTCGAGTGCTCCTATTGCGGTCAGGCCGAGCAGATAGTGCGCGAGCTGCTCACATCCTTCGATGACGAGCTGCGCTACGTCTGGCGCCATCTACCGCTCAACGACGTTCATTCGAGCGCACAGTTGGCGGCCGAGGCGACTGAGGCGGCCGCGGCTCAAGGCAAGTTCTGGGAGCTGTATGACGCGCTGCTGGCCCACCAGGACACGCTCACGCCGCTCGACATGCGCCGCTACGCAGAGCAGCTAGGCCTTGACGTCGAGCGCTTCTGGAACGAACTGCGCCATCACGACTACGCGGCAAGGGTGGCAGAGGATGTGTCGGGCGCCGATGCCAGCGGCGTCTCGGGCACCCCGACCTTCTTCATCAACGGCCGCCGCCACCATGGCGCATATGACATCGACACGTTGACCGAAGCGGTGCGCGCCACGCGCAGGCGCGCGGGGCTGCTGGCTAATAGTTCCTAAGAACGTCTTTTGAAGATAAGCCGTGCGGTCGGAATATTGATGGACGTAATGCTGGTGCCGGTGTGTATCCCGTTCGGATGATCTCCCAACGCCCCACCATCGGAGTTACTGCAGGTGCATGCTCAAAGGACTGATCCAGGTATATAACGTTTAGGTTGTTATCCGGAATAGCCCATCCAGGCATATAGGACAGCCGTTGCCTGAAGGCATGATCTATGCATAACCGCTCAGCGGGATAACGACCGATGGCTGGCGCTGCAAGTAGAGTGGTCCAGGAAATGACGCTGGTCCTCCTAACAGGCGCTACTCGCGGCATCGGTCAAGCTGCGGCGATCGAGCTCGCCCGTCAGGGCGCAGAGGTCGCACTCGTGGGTCGGGACGCCGAGCGTGTGACGGCTGTCGCCAATGAAGCCAGAGCGGCCGGCGGCGGCGCCCCAGTGCACGAGCACGTCGCCGACCTGACGCTGATGAGCGACGTGCGCAAGCTGGCCGAGGAGGCGCGTGCAAGCTACGCGCACATCGACGTACTGGCCAACAACGCCGGTGCGCTGTTCGCTTCGCGCAAGGTCACATCGGAGGGCTTGGAGCGGACCTTTGCGCTCAACCATCTCGCGCCTTTCCTGCTGACGGCCTTGCTGCGCGATCGCTTGACAGGTGGCCGCGTGGTGACGACCGCATCCGACGCGCACAAGTCGGGTCGGCTGGATCTCGAAGATTTGCAGTCAGAGAAGTCATACGCGGCGATGCGCGTGTATGGCACCTCGAAGCTGTGCAACATCCTCTTCACGCGTGAGCTGGCGAAGCGCTCTCCGGAGCTGCACGCAAACTGCTTTCATCCCGGCGTGGTGCGCACGGGCTTTGGCAAGAACGAGAACGGCATCTGGAAGGTCTTGACGACGCTGGCCGGCCCTTTCTTTCGCTCGCCGGCACGCGGCGCCCGCTCGCTGATCTGGCTATCACTGTCGGATGAGACGGCTTCGCTCACCGGTGAGTACATCGAAGACGAGAAGGTGGCCCAGCCGAGCGCCCAGGCGCAGGACGAGGTGCTGGCCGAGGGCCTGTGGGAACGCAGCGCCGCGCTTGTCGGTCTGCCGGCCGACGCGGCTGCCTAGCTCGAAGGACGACCGGGAGTTGGAATCTGGCCTGGTGCGGGGCCTGGTGTGTGGCCTGGTGCGCGCGTATGCTCAAACGGGCGTGTCGGATTTCCAAGTCATGCAACCAAACGGTTGCATATAACAGTTCGCTTGTCGGTTTGACTTCGAGAATCGAGGAGGATCGCACCAGCACGCAAGCCGTCCTCGGCGGGAAGCGTCACGCGCTGGACGTTGGGCTGCCTGCGTAAAGCACTCCAGGTGCGGACGGTTAGCGCAAGAAAGGGCGCCTATCGAAATGCATGGCACGCCTGGAATGGCCGCAAGCGCTATAGATCTTTTTGGGGCCTGAAATACCAATCCTCGGATATGTGCTAAAAATCGGCATTCCACAGTCTCGCCTCTATCCCTTCTAGATCCTTGGAGGTCGACGATGCCGCCGACGAGCAAGTCGCCAGCCGCTCTGAAGGAGCGTGCCGGGTTCAAGGCACTGCTTGCAAAGAACCCCAACCACTTCGGCAATCTCGGCCAGGCTGCAGGCAAGCCTGTCAAGAAGATCCTTGCCGACACAGAGTACGAGCAGCTGACCTGCGTCGGCCTTAACCCGCAAACGAGCTTTTTGCAGGCCACGATTGCGCAGAAGCAAGCCACCGGCTATGCCGGCGAACTGTGCCTGGCTGGCTCGACCGAGTACGTGCGCTTCTTCCTGGACTACGGCTCCGGCTGGGAAGACGCCGGCCTCGCCGGAGTCCAGGTGCACGACATCCCAAACGAGCTCGACTGCGCCAAGCAATCGGAGAAGCCACTGCTCTATGTCGCAAGCCTGCGCATCGACCCACATCGCGAGTGCTGCCGGCACGCTGTGCTCCCACGCGTGCGCGCGATCCTCTCCTGGCAGTGGATCCCGCCTGCCGGGGCAGCGAACGTCAACTGGGAACCAGTCTGGGGCAACGTGCTCGACTGTGAGATCCAGATAGCGCCAGGCCCATGGACGATTGCCTGTCTGTTGGAGGAAGTCAACGCCAAAGTTCCGCCGCTCTTTGAGCAGCTCCAACAGCAGCCGATCCCGCTACCCGATCCAGCTCCACTCGAACTCCAGGAGCTTGCTGATTTGTACTCAACCGGCAAGTTGAGCAAGACCGGTAAGGCGGTGAAGGCGACTGCGACCAAGCCGGCGGTCGAGTCCCACCGTTTCGGACTGGCCGCGCTACAGCCGTTGCTTGGAGCAGAGGGCGGCTTTGACCAAGAGCTGTTGGCCGCGAGCACCGCAAGCTTCGAGGCGCTCGGGCTCGACCTGGGGCAAGCGATCGCAAAGCTCGAACAGACGAGCGCCGACGTCGAATACGAGCAGCTGGAGTGCCTCGGACTCGACGAGAGCACACCGGAGCGGCTCGTTGCGACACTGCGGATCAAGCGCCCTACCGGCTACTCGGGGAACCTCTGCGAAGCGGGCAGCACCGAGTACGTAGCCTTCTGGGCAGACTGGGACGACACGTGCGAGTGGGCCTACCTTGGCACCGCCAAGCTCAATGTCCACGACATCGCCAAGATCCCGTCGCAGGGCCTCTGCTACTCGGCGATCCTGCCGGTCGATCTCACACATCACAGGCGCAGCTGCAAGCAGCCGAAGATCGGCCGCGTACGAGCGGTGCTCTCCTGGCAGGTCCCACCTTCCACAACCGACCCCGACAAGCTGGAGTATTGGGGTAATCGCCTGGACACGCACGTCCAGATCACGCCAGGAGAAGAGATCCCGCCCGGAGAAGTCTCGGCCAACATCCGCAACCTCGGCGGCATCGCAATCGAGGACATCGCGACCGCCGGCAACGGCATGACACTTGCCTCGGACATCCGTTTCGCCAACTTCCCAGCGCGTACAGCCGACGGTTGGGGTCTGCAACGCCCATGTCCGTTTGGCGGCACGGTCGAGATCGAAGGGAATTTCTTCCCCGGCTTCTACTACCGAGTCAAGGTACGTCGCGCCAGCGACCCACCGAGCAGCTTCACCGTATTGGCCGGCAGCTTCCAACTGGAGTTTGCTCTCTCGCCCGGCTTTGAAACACGATTCTCTACAGACGGCTTCTTCCAGTACGTAGATCCGACCCTGTATTTTACCCGTCTGCTTGCCGAATGGAACACCGGCGAAGATGGCCTTTGGGTGATACAGCTCGAGGTCGCCACCGCCCCGAACGAAGCGTCCATCGTGGGCTCGAGCCCTTGGTATTCGATCCTGATCGACAACACTGCTCCGCTCGGGCCGCCGCCCGAGCCATCCCCGACGATGGAACTGCATATCGCCGCCGGCGGGGACTGCAAGGACTTCAGCGAAGGAACCGAGATCGAAGGCGAATTCGTCGCCGACGATGAGCATTTCGGCGCATGGGCACTCTCCACGGAGCCGGATACCGCCGCCACCCCCTCCAATCAGCCACAGGCAGACCCGCCGCTGCCCGCCACCACGGCGGCGCCGCCGTCGTCGCCCAGCCAGTTATGGACGCTCGACACCGCCAAGCCAACGAAGATGAAGCCCTGCGGCTATGTCGTGCGACTCGACGTCTCCGACCGCTCGATCCTCGACAGTCACCCCGATCTGCATAATTCAAACGCAATTGAGGTGGGGCTGTGCCTGCGGGCGGGGTCCTAGGGCCAAAGACCAGCCAAGGGACCTTGGAGTTCTCTAGACGATAACGGGCCGTTCCTGGCCTGGCGCGGTGGCGAAGCTGCTCGAAGAGCTGTCGATCGAGGCGGCGAGCTAATCTCGTGGCTGTGACGAGCGGTAGCGCAGCCGGCGGCCAATCGAGAAACCTGATCCTGGCGGCGATGATCTTCGCGGTCGCGATGACATTCATCGACCAGACGATCGTGTCGATTGCGGCGCCGGAAATTCAGAAGGAGCTGAGCCTGACGAGCACCGGGACGCAGTGGGCGATCAACGCCTACCTGCTCTCGCTGGCTTCGCTGTTTGCCTTTGGCGGTCGGCTGGCCGACACGGTCGGTCACCGCAAGATGGTGACGCTGGGCGTGATCGTGTTCGCGGCGGCCTCGGCGATGTGCGGTCTCACTCCCAAGGGCAGCTTGGCGCAGGCTTGGATCGTGACGTTCCGTATCATCCAGGGCGCCGGCGGCGCGATCATGTTCCCGGCCGCACTGGCGATCGTGGTGCAGACTTTCGAGTTGCGCGAACGCGGCAAGGCGCTTGCGATTTTCTTCGGTATCGCGGGCGGGTTGACCGCGGTGGGCCCAATCCTTGGTGGCTATCTCACACAGTGGACATGGCGCGCGATCTTCTGGGTGAACATTCCCGTTGCCATCATCGCCCTGATCTTGATCGTCCTCTCAAAACCGAGGACTCAGCATCAACCGGCGCGTATGGACTACCGAGGCCTGGCATTGATCGTCTCCGGTGTCGCCCTGAGCGTATTTGGCTTTCAGCAGTCATCCACGTGGGGCTGGAGCGACCCGGCCACCGGGGCGTGCATCGTGATCGGCGCCGCGCTGCTTGTGGTGTTCTATTTCCTCGAGCTGCGCACCGTCTCGCCGCTGATCGAGATGAGCATCTTTCGCATCCGGGCGTTCCTGGTGCAGAACCTCGTGCTCGCCATCTCGATGCTGGTGTTCGTCCCGGTGTTCTTCTTCGCAAGCGAGTACGCCCAGATCGCGCTAGGTAAGTCACCTGCGGAGGCGGGGCTCTACATCCTGTACTTCTTCATCGGTTTCGTCATCGCGGCGCAGATCGGCGGACGGATGCTCGACCGGGTGGGCGGCAAGCGCCCCGTAGTGCTCGGCTGTGCTTTGAGTGCCATTGGATTCTGGCTGTGGGCGGGAAAGATCACCGACCTGAGCTTCGGCGCCCAGCAGTGGTACATCATCCTCGCCGGCGCCGGCATGGGGATGATGCTTGGCCCTGCCAGCACCGACGCTGTCAATCGCGCTTCCAGGCTCTCCTACGGCGAGGCGACGGGTGTCACACAGACGGTCAGGAACTATGCCGCCAGCCTCGGCCTGGCGATCCTCGGCACGATCCTGGTCTCACAGATGCGCTCACATGTCGTCACGTCGCTGATCGCAAAGGGTGTGCCCAGCGCTCGAGCGCATGCCGAGGCGTCGAGCATCGCCCAATCCCGGGGTGGGGGTGGGAACATCGCGTCGATTCCCCACTTCGTACAGCTCGACTTCGCCTACGCCACACGCTCGGTGCTCTACGTGATGGCGGCGATCATGGCGGCAGCGGCGGTTGTGGCCTTCGTCGGTCTGCGTGCGGGCTTGCAGGAGGAGACGCAGGGCTCCGCGGCGAGCGATCTCGACGAACAGGCCTCCGATGGGGCTTCGACAGTGAGGCTGGGCGGCGTTCTGCCCGAGGGGCCCTGAACTAGCTGATCAGGTTCACAAGGCCCTTGATGCTCAAGTAAGCACCGGCCGCGGCACAAGCGAGCACCGCCAGCAGGCGACCGCGCCCAGCAAACCAGGCGTTGATCCGCTCGAGTGAGCTGGATGCCCGGGCGGGATACAGCAGCAGTGCCAGCATCGGCAGCTCGATCAGCCACAGCATCACTGCCACGGTCACCAGGAGTCCCAGCAGCTTGCCGCCATTGGAGAGCTTCGCGTCTGAGACCTCCTTGACCGCGGCGATGTAGATCGGCGAGGGTAGGACGTAGAGGGTGATGCCGAGCACGAAGGCCAGTCGCGTGCTCTGTAGATAGCGCTCGATCTTGGATGTTCCCTGTGGCTTCGCCGGGCGAGGTTGCTTTCGGCGCAGGTAGACCGCGAATCCCAACAACAACACACCGAGGCCCAGATCGAGCGCGGCGCTGGGGGTCAGATGATGCGGTCCGGTGGCGCCGAGGTCGTTCAGCAAGAACAACACGAGCGCGCCAACCGCATAGGTGATGCCGGCCGCGGCCAAGACGAAGGCGAGCACTCGCGCTCGCACCTGTGTACCTCTACCCAGGGCAATTATTGCCAACACCGCCGGTGGATAGATCGACGCGGCGAGCGCCAGGGCTAGGGCTTGGGGTGGCATCTCAGTTGGACGTCGTCGGGCAGGCGCATTCGCGCTCAGGCGGAATTGGTCACCGACAGTGTCTGCTCGCCTATGCGTACTCTGTCACCGGCGCACAGTTGGCGCCCGCGGCGCGTCTCGCGCTCCTCGTTGACGAGAACCGGTTGCGATGCCAGGAACTCCTTTGCCTCGCTGCCGCTGTCGATGACCCCGACGAGCTTGAGCAGTTGGCCGAGCCTGATGGTCTCATCTCGAATCTGAATTGCGCGCTCCATGGTGTGAATCTACCGGTGAGCTCGGGCGGCCTCGATGCTCATCCCATCTTGCGTATCGGGCGGCATGCGCCCTCCGGTCACACCTCGGCAAGCTCGCAGGTGGCCTGATGGCTCGTCGCGCAAGTCAGAACAAGCTTTGTTGAGCAGCGTCAGTCCGGATTGGCTCCTCCAACGAACGGGCGGGTGACTTCGGCAGCCGTCTGAATCCACGCTTGACTCCTGATCGGTGCACGAGTCGGGCCAGGCGCTGACGTTCATCTGCCGGTGCATACGCGCCGCGCCGATAGAGATCCCCATAGCGGGGCACGAGCTCCGGACGCTGGGTACGCAGCCAGTCCATGAACACGTCCTTGACCTCACCGCGCAGGTGCAGGGCGACTCCCCCGATGCTCTTTGCGCCGGCGTCGATTGCCCCCTGCAGCAGCGGCTCGAGCTGTTTGGGACTGTCGTTGATACCGGGCATCAGCGGCGCGATCAATATGCCCGTCGGGATGCCGGCACGGTTGAGCTCCGCGACTGCCTCCAGGCGAGCGCGGGGATTGGGGGTACGAGGCTCAGTGGCGCGCCAAGCGCGCTCGTCGAGTGTCGGGATCGACAAGCTCGCGCTGATCGTGGTGCGCTCGGCGATCTGCAACATCAATGGCAGGTCGCGCAGTAGCAGGGGAGACTTTGTGAGTACAGAGCAGGGGTTGCCGGTTCCACCGGCGTCGCGCAGCGCTTCCCAGATGCCCACCATCAGCCGATAGCGGCCCTCGACCCACTGGTAGGGGTCGGTGTTCGTGCCCAGGGCAACATGCTCTCGCTTCCACGATGGTCGCGCAAGCTCCCGACGCAGTACCTCGGGCGCATTGACCTTGACCACAATCTCGCGCTCGAAGTCGCGGCCGGCGTCGAAGCCTAGATAGCGGTGTGTAGGGCGGGCAAAGCAAAAAATGCACGCATGGCTGCATCCCCGGTAAGGATTGATTGTCCAGTTGAACGGCATGCGCGAGCGAGCCGGAACACGGTTGAGCACGGAGCGGGCGCGGACCTCGTAGAAGCGCGTATCGAGTGCCTCGGGCGCGTCGAAATGGCGCACGACAGCCTCGTCACTGTAGCCGGGCAGGCGATGCTGCTCGTCGGCCTCCTCGGTCAGATTGCTCCAGCGCACGAACATATGTTCGCACAGGCATCGGCGTCGCGAGATTGGGGGTTGAAGAGGCGCGCTTGGGGGCATACCCGGCGATATGACATATGGAACCTCACTCTTCCTGATCGCGGTTGGCGCGATATTGCGATACGCGGTGACGGCCACAGTCACCGGCATCAACTTGCAGACGGTCGGCCTCGTGCTGATCATCGTGGGTGTCGTTGGCCTGCTGTTCTCGCTGCTGTGGTTTGGCGCTTGGGCGCGCAGGCGAGGCGTGCCCCCAGTCGAACGCGAAGTGCGCGACCGCGATGTCTACTAGGAGGCCCCAACTCCTGGTCTTAGCGTCTGCATGTAAAACGCCTGCTGGGGAGCGCCTCCCCCGGTAGATTGCCTCCCGGGCATTCCGTGCCCGGGAGGCTTCTATGCGCTCGTCCTCTCCCGTCCTCCCCTTATCCTGTCTGTCCCCAGCAGACAGGAAGCTTGCCGACTCATCACCCGGCCTGGATGCAACCCGAGTCGGATCGCATTCGGCGTTGGGCGGGCGAGTCGCTATTTCTTCGGGCAGGGAACCATGATGCTGATCGTCGAGGTTTCCCCGCTGAGGTATTTGAGTTCTGTCTTCGCCGGGAAGCCGCCCTTCGGGCACTTCTTCGGCACGGTGCCGTAGGAGATCAGCTTTTTGCCCTGCATGAAGGCGGCACCGACCCGGATCTTGATCGACAGCACCGAGGCATAGGGAGCTCCGGGTACCGTCGAGACGAGCGGCACGACCGCTGTCAGCTTCTGCGAGAACGGGTTGGAGGCTCCTGAGAACCTGCCTGTGGAAAGGACTTCAAGCACCGCGGGTTCCCGGCCTTCGGTGAAGAAAGCGATGTTGCCGCCGGGTGTGAAGAACGCTTGAACAGTCGCTTTCTCCTGCACGCGCGTGCCGCCGAAGCTGACCACTCCGAGCACTTCGCCCTTTGGGCTGGCAACCGACTTCTTCGGGCAGTTCTGTACTTCGTGGCTTTCAAGGACTGCGTTCGAGCAGGTCGCAAAGCCCTGTGGGTGAAGCTTTGTGCCTGACGGCAGGTACACCACCACCCCTGTCAGAGGCGAAGGAAAGCCACCATATTCGGTGCCGCTGATCGTCATCTGAGCTTCCACGGAAGCCCCAGCGCCAAGGATGTTGCCTGTTTTGGGATAGGACCCACCTTTGGGCGAGGCAGGATTCTTGAGGACCGGCAGGATCTTCGCCTTGACCGTCACTTTCGGAGCCGCGAATGCGGCTGCCGGCAAACTCACAACGGCGATCGCCAGGCAGACTGTGCCCATGAGCAGGCTGAGCATGTGAGAACGCATGCCGCGGCCGGCGAATCGAGAGCTCCGCGCCCGCCGTGCGTGTGTATGTGGATCGCTGGAGCGGCTGTGGACTGCACTCGGATCGGCGTGCTCTGATTTGGCCATGTCTCATCTCTCCTTGGGTGGTGCTGCCTATTCCCTTAACAGGCTTCGCAGGTCCAAGTAGCGGTTGCAACGATTGCCGGATGCGCCCCGCTCGGCTAACGTCGCGTCGATGAGTACAGAGACATCAGAGGACGAGCGACTGGAGAGTCTTGGCATCCTGCGCCTGCGTGCCGAGAATCCGGGCCCGCTCACGATGTCGGGCACCAACAGCTGGGTGGTGGGACGCGATCCGGCCTGGGTCGTCGATCCAGGCCCCGAACTGGCGGCTCATCTCGAGCGCTTGACGACTGCGCTTGAAGAACGTGGCGGCCTGGGAGGGATCGCGCTCACCCACGACCACATCGATCATTCCGAGGCGGTGGCAGCACTGCGAGAGCGCTTTCCCGCGCCGCTTGCCGCCGGTCGTGGCGGCGCCGACGTCGAGTTGACCGACGGAGCGCGCTTCGGACCTTTCGAGGCGCTCTACACGCCCGGTCACGCACCCGATCATTTCGCTCTGATCGCAGGCAGGGCTTGCTTTGCCGGTGATGCGATCCTCGGAGAGGGCAGCGTGTTCGTAGCTCCAGACCCGGGAGCGCTCGCCGGCTACCTGAATGGCCTGCAGCGCCTGGGAGAGCGACAGCTCGAGGTTCTCTGTCCAGGCCATGGTCCGTCGATCTGGACCCCTCAGGAGCGCATCAGCGAATACATCGAGCATCGCCTCGATCGCGAGCGCCGTCTGCTCGAGGCGATCGCCGAAGGTCGTCGCGGAGAGCAGGCGCTCTTGGACGCCGCATGGTCGGATGTGCCCGAGCAGCTGCGCCCGCTTGCGGCCATCACGCTGGCCGCGCATCTCGACAAGCTCGCCGAAGAGGGCCGTCTCCCGCTACCGTTTGCGCGATGAGCGCTCCCGCCCCGAAGTCTGCTGGTGCCGTGGGCTCGGGTCGAACGAAGCCGACGTGTATTCGATGAGCAGCCCTTCCTCGAGTAGCGAGGCCGCGGTGGACGGCCAGGTGGTGCAGCCGGGAAAGTCGAGCATTCCGGTTCCAACGCAAGATTCGCCGTTTCCGCCGATCGCCGACTACGGCTTCCTCTCTGATTGCCACACGGGCGCGCTCGTGGCCTCCGATGGCGCGATCGAGTGGATGTGCCTGCCACACTTCGATTCCGCTTCGGTCTTCGCCGCGATGCTCGACCGTGGCGCCGGTAGCTTCAGGGTCGGGCCGTACGGCATGTACGTGCCCGTCGGCCGGCGCTACCTGCCGGGCACCAACGTGCTCGAGACGACCTGGATGACGCCCCAGGGGTGGCTGCGCGTGGTGGATGCGCTTACGATCAGCGACTGGCACGACGTGCGGCGCGGTAGCACCCACACGCGTCCGCCCACGGACTTCGATGCCGACCACCTGCTCGTACGAATCGTCGAATGCATCCAGGGTCAGGTGCAGGTGGAGATGGTGTGCGAGCCGATGCTCGACTACGGCGCCACCGCGGCACAGTGGAGTCACGTCGAAGACGAGTACGGCCATGGCCTGGACGCAACCAACGAGCGCACGGCGTTTCGCCTGTTCAGTGATACGCGCATGGGCATCGAGGGCAATCGCGCGCACTCGCGCCACACGATGGCCGAGGGCGAGAAGCGCTTCTGCGCGATCTCCTGGACCAAAGAGCTGCGCGGCCCGCGCACGGTCGAAGAAGCAGAGGCGCGGATCGACCGCACGAGCCACTTCTGGCGCACATGGCTTGCCGAAGGCAATTACCCAGACCACCCGTGGCGCGCGCACCTGCAGCGCTCGGCGCTCACACTCAAGGGCCTCACCTTCATGCCCACCGGCGCGCTCGTGGCGGCGCCCACCACCTCGTTGCCCGAGACGCCGCGCGGCTCGCGCAACTGGGACTACCGCTACTGCTGGATGCGCGACGCCTCCTTCACGCTGTGGGCTCTGCACGCGCTCGGCCTGGACTGGGAGGCAGACGATTTCATCCAGTACGTCGCCGACATGGAGCGCAACGAGGACGGGTCCTTGCAGATCATGTATGGGATCAATGGCCAAAAGGACCTGAACGAGTCCACCCTCGATCACCTCAAGGGCTACGAGGGCGCGCGCCCGGTGCGGATCGGCAACGGCGCCTACAACCAACGCCAGAACGACGTCTACGGTGCCGTGCTCGACTCGGTCTACCTGCACTCCAAGCGTCGCGACCACATTCCCGAGCGGCTGTGGCCGGTGCTAGTCGACCAGGCCGAATGCGCGGCGCGCGTGTGGAAGGAACCCGACCAGGGGATCTGGGAGGCGCGCGGCGAGCCACGCCACTACGTGTCCTCGAAGCTGATGTGCTGGGTTGCGTGCGACCGCGCCGCGCGGCTCGCCGAACGGCGCGGCGAGGAGCAGCACGCCGAGCGCATGCAGGGGATCGCCGACGAAATCAAGGCCGACATCCTCGAGAAGGGCGTCGACGAGCGGGGCGTCTTCCGCCAGCACTACGACACCGATGCGCTCGACGCCTCCAACCTGCTGATCATCTTGATGCGCTTCCTGCCGCCCGACGACGAGCGCGTGCGGGCGACGGTCATGGCGATTCGCGACGAGCTGACCGAGAACGGCTTGGTGCTGCGCTACCGCACCGAGGAGACCGACGATGGTCAGAGCGGTGAGGAGGGCACGTTCTTGATCTGTTCGTTCTGGCTCGTCTCGGCGCTGTGCGAGATCGGCGAGCACCTGCATGCGCGGCGCCTGTGCGAGCGGCTGCTCGGTTACTCATCGGAGCTGGGTCTCTACGCGGAGGAGCTCGAGGCCTCCAGCGGCCGGCATCTGGGCAACTATCCGCAGGCGTTCACACACCTGGCGCTGATCAACGCCGTCACGCACGTGATGGGCACGATTCAGCGCTGAGATTCCGCCGCGCGGACGGCGCAGATGCGGGCTAGGCGTATCCCGGCTCGCCTGGCAGCGCCACGCGCGCGACCTCACCGTCGAACCAGACCTTCGGTTGCACCGGAAGCACCTCGCGGCCATGTGCGTACTCCAGCAGCTCGACCATGCTCGGAAACGCTCCAAGCTGCTCCAGGTGCTTGATCGTGGGGAAGACGAGCATTATCTCCTCGCGGGCGTAAGCGTCCAGGGCTCCCTGGGGCGTGAACCAGCCCTGATCGACGCACTCCTCGCCGTCGACGTGCGGCTCCTGCCCAGAGGGCAGCTCCGCCAGGAAAAAACGGGTGTCGAAGCGGATGGACACCTCTTCAGGAGTTATCCAGCGTGAGAATTCCACGAGTGCGCTGAGGTCAGCGAGCACGATGCCCGCCTCCTCGGAGAGCTCTCTCGCGCGCCGCCGCGCGATGCGGGCCGACGCTGCCTGCCCCCGTCGACGGGGGATCGTCCTCGTCGACCGCGCCGCCGGGGAACACCCACACACCGCCCATGAACTTCGCCTGCTCTGTGCGCTTGACGAGCAGCACTTCCAGCTTCTGTGCTCCGCCGCGCAGCAGGATCACAGTGGCCGCCTGACGCGGCGGCGGCGCCTCACCGAGGTTGAGTCCCTGGCCGGGCTCTTGTTGTGTAGAGGCGAGGTTGAGTGTCTGGCCAGGCCCGCTGTGGCGGTTGAGCTCCAGCTCCTGCCCAGCCTCCTCCTCGCCGCTGGGGGTCAAGCTGCTCATGCCAAGGACCCTACCGCCAGGTAGTCTTACGTGCATGAGCGCGACCCAAACCCTGCAACGCTGGATCTGCGAGTCCTGCGGCTACATCTATGACCCGGAGGATGGCGACCCAGACGGGGGTATCCCCGCCGGTACCGCCTTCGAGGACATCCCCGACACTTGGTTCTGCCCCGTGTGTGGAGCCCGTAAGCGGGACTTCACCCTCTACGAGGATTGACACGCTGACCGACTGGGCCGAGCTTCAGCAGCTCGACAGGCGGCATGTGTGGCACCCATACTCGCCGCTGCCAGGCGAGCGACCGCTGCCCGTCGTCTCGGCTGAGGGTGTGCGTCTGCGCCTGGCTGACGGGCGCGAGCTGATCGACGGCATGTCCTCGTGGTGGTGTGCGATCCACGGCTATCGCCATCCGGCACTGGACGCGGCTGTGCGTGAGCAGTTGGAGCGCATGGCGCACGTGATGTTCGGTGGCCTGACGCACGAGCCGGCTGTGCGTCTCGCCGAGCGGCTGGTGGAGATTTCGCCGCATGGTTTGGAGCACGTGTTCTTCGCCGACTCCGGCTCGGTGTCGGTCGAGGTGGCGATCAAGATGGCTTTGCAGTACCAGCGCGCCGTGGGTCATCCCGAGCGCACCCGCCTGCTCACGGTTCGCGGTGGTTACCACGGCGACACGTTCGGCGCGATGGCGGTGTGCGACCCGGTCGGCGGGATGCACTCGATGTTCAGCGATGTGCTGGCTGAGCAGATCTTCGCCGAGCGTCCGCCCGACGGCTTCGACGCTCCGCTAGATGAGGCATGGGTGGTGGGCGTGTCCGAACTGATTGCCGCGCACGCGCACGAACTCGCCGCCGTGATCGTCGAGCCGGTCGTCCAGGGTGCCGGTGGAATGCGTTTCCACTCGCCGGCCTGTGTATCCCTCTTGAGAGGATTGTGTACCCAGTACGAACTTCTCCTCCTCCTAGACGAGATCGCGACCGGCTTCGGGCGCACGGGCTCGATGTTCGCCTGTGAACATGCGCAAGTCGCCCCCGACATCATGTGTGTCGGCAAGGCGCTCACCGGCGGTTATATGACGCTTGCGGCAACGCTCTGCACGAGCGAGGTTGCGCGGGCGATTTCAGCGGGAGAGGGCGGAGCGCTGATGCACGGCCCCACCTTCATGGCCAACCCGCTCGCCTGTTCGGTCGCGCTGGCTTCGCTCGATCTGCTTGCCGAGGACGACTGGCCGGAGGATGTGGCACGGATAGAACGTGGTCTGCGCGCCGGGCTCGAGCCGGCGCGCGAGTTGCCGGGAGTCCTCGACGTGCGTGTGTTGGGGGCGATTGGTGTGGTGCAGTTGGAGCACGAGGTAGACGTCGCCGCTGCTACGGCAACAGCAGTCGAGCACGGCGTTTGGCTGCGACCGTTTCGCGACCTTATCTACACGATGCCGCCGTATGTGATCGAGCAAGAGGATCTCGAACGTGTGACTGAGGGGTTGGTGGCTTTGGTCACCGGATGAGGATTGCGCTTGAGATCCGTCGGATGGCGCATTACACTAGGCGACGGCTAGTACGTTTGTTGCTTAGGCATGAGCGTCTCCTGAGGGGTCCGGGCAACCGGGCCCCCTCCGGGTTAAATGCCTGACGGTCGCCGGAGTCGTCTTCGCTGCGACCGCCAGAGCACTCCGCTAGTGCGTGAGCCGGTCGATGACCAGCAATGCGATTAGCAGGGTGATGGCTAGTACATATGTTGCTTGAGACATCACATCTCCTTTCTCCAGGGGTACGACCCCGGAACCTCCCGAAGAGGAGATGCGTCGGCAATATCTGACCAGCCATGCGCCGACCTTACGGATCGCTTGGGATGAAACTCGGTCCAGGCAGCCATTCGCGCCACGGCAAATGGCCGCCGGCCGGTGCAAACTCGGCGATATCGGTGCCCGAGATTTCTTCGAGCGTCGCGACTTCCACCCGTCCGAGGCGTGTAATCGTCGTGCGGTTGGACTGCTGCATCTGTGATGGCTCGCTCGGCCAAGGCGTAAGCACGACTGCGGCAACGTCAAGCTTGGCGGCTCTGGCTGCCTCGATGGTCAACAGTGTGTGATTGATCGTGCCGAGGTCAGGTGAGGCGGCGATCAGCAGTGGCAGAGTCAGCTCGACGGCGAGGTCGCGCACCGTGAAATTGTCGGTGAGAGGGACCAGCAGGCCGCCGACGCCCTCCACGACCAGTATCTCGCCGGCACTTGCGGTTGCACTGGCGCGCTCGATCATCGTGACCGCGTCAATCGGTTCGTTCGCCAGCGAGCCTGCCAGGTGGGGGGAGACCGCCGGTCCGAAACGCAGCGGCGCGACCTCCTCCGGTGTCATACCGGCGGCAAGCGCCAGCAACTCGTGGTCCGGTGGCCATGTGCCTGGCGGATCCGCAAGTCCGGTGACAACCGGCTTGTAAGCGCGCACCGGCTCGCCAGCGTCTCGCATCGCCGCGAGCAGCGCGGCGCTCACAATCGTCTTGCCGACGCCGGTGCCGGTACCGGTTACGAATAGCCCACGCACGGCATGCAGCGCTAAGCGACTCGGGCGAGTCGCTGCTTGCCGATGGGTCGCGAGCCGAGCTTTGTCAGATCGAGACCCACCTCATGTGTCGCTTCGGCCAGGCTCTTGGCTGCATCGCGCAGCTCAGTCCCCGTGTGTGAGGCCATCACGGCGAGCCGCAACCTGGAGGTGCCGTCTGGCACGGTCGGGGGGCGGATCGCCTGCGCGAATACGCCGTGTCCGAGCGCGGCCTGACAGAGCGCTGTCGCAGCCTCGCTGTCGCCGACGACGAGCGGCACGATGTGCATGTCGCTGCGCTGCACCGCAAGGCCTTGGTCGGCGAGTGCCCCACGCAGGGCGCGCGCTGCCTCGCGCAGGGCAGATACCCGCTCGGGCTCCGCTTCGAGCAGCTCCAGTGCCGCCAAAGCGCCGGCAACCGAAGGCGGGGAGGGGGCGGTCGAGAAGATCAGCGGGCGGGCGGTATTGATCAGGAACTGTGCCATCTCCTCGCTGGCACAGGCATAGGCGCCGTAGGAGCCAAGCGCCTTGCCGAGGGTGCCGACCAGCACGTCGACCTTGCCCCGCAGTCCAGCCTGAGCGACGGCCCCACGTCCGCCCTCTCCGAGCGCGCCGGTGGCGTGTGCCTCGTCCACGATCGTCCGCGCACCGTGCTCACGCGCCAGCTCCACGATCCGCTCAAGCGGCGCCACATCCCCGTCCATCGAGAAGACCGAATCGCTCACGATCACACGCCGACCTTTGTCGCCGTGCTCGCGCAGACAGCACGCCAGGTGGTCAGTATCGAGATGGCGATAGACAACCACCTCGGCACGCGAGGCGCGGCAGCCGTCGATGATCGAGGCGTGGTTGAGCTCGTCGGAGAAGATCGTGTCGCCCGGCCCGGCCAGCGCGCCGATCGTGCCGAGGTTGGCGAGATAGCCCGATCCAAACAGCAAACAGGCCTCGCTGCCCTCGAATGCGGCAAGTCGCTGCTCCAGTTCACGATGGATCGTCATCGTGCCCGAGACAAGCCGCGATGCTCCAGCGCCGACGCCCAGCCGCATTGCCGCGTCGGCGGCCGCCTCGCGGACCTGTGGATGATCGGCCAAGCCGAGATAGTTGTTCGAGCAGAGCAACAACACAGGCTCGTCGTCGAGCAGGACACGTGGCCCCTGGGGTCCGGAGACAGTCCGCAGACCACGGCGCAAGCCAAGTCGCTCGAGCTCGGCCAGGTGCTCCTCGATGTCGCTCATCGTCGCTGCCCGACGATGCTCGGCAGGCATCTCTCGCTGGTGGCCAAAGCTCGCCTGTGCAGATCGCGGTGATTGCAGCTTTTCATGGCTGCAGGCCTGTGCCTCTGCCCCGGCCGTCAGTCGCCCCAGCCGGCAGGTACCGCGTTGCGCGCGCCATCAGGCCGCGGCGGCACGGCCCGCTTGGCCTTGAAGCGCAGCTGCGTGGAGGGGTCCCACATGCGAATCTCGAGTCCCTCCTGTGCGGTGATCTGGGCGCCGCTGCCGTCCAGTAGCTCCTCGACCACATCGGGCGTCTCGCCGTCAAGCCAACCCGAGCGGTTGTCCGGTCGCGGGTTGGTGCCGTTGTCGTCCTGGCGTATCTACGTTCAAGCCAAGCTCCTCGAACATCGCACGGTCTTCCTCGGGGCTCGATCCGAGCGTCGTCAGGAAGTTGCCCATCATCACGCCGTTGAGCCCCGCCTTGACCGCAAGCGGTTGCAGCTCGCCAAGGTTCTCGACACGCCCGCCGCAAAGTCGGAAAAGCGCCTCCGGCAGGATCAGACGGAAGATCGCGACCCACTTGACAGCCTCCCAGGGATCGATGTATTCGCGGTCGCCGAACTTCGTCCCAGGCCGCGGGTTGAGCAGGTTGATCGGCACGCTCGTCGGGTCGATCGCGGCCAGCTCGAAGGCCATCTCCACGCGCTGCTCACGGCTCTCGCCGAGGTTGAGGATGCCACCAACGCAAGTCTCAAGCCCTGCCTCGCGCACCGCCTGGATCGTGCGCAGCCGTCCCTCGTAGCGCACGGTGCTGGAGACTTCGTCGTAGTAGCTCTCGGCCGTCTCGACGTTGTGGTGCACGCGCTGGATTCCGGCTTCCTTGAGTGCCTTGGCGCGAGCAGGAGACATGTGCCCGATCGAGGCGCAGCGCTTCAGGTTGGTCTTCTCGGCCACCAGCTTTGCCCCCTCAAGGATCTTCTCGAAGTCGCGTTTGGAAAGGCCCTGCCCCTGAGTGACCATGCAGAAGCGATGAGCACCGGCAGCCTCGGCGGCGCGTGCGTGTTCGAGAATCTGCTCGGGATCCATCATTGCGTGCAGGGGCGTCTCGGCCTCGGCGAAACGCGACTGCGCACAAAAGCCGCAGTCCTCGGCACACCCGCCTGACTTGGCGTTGACCAGCGAGCACATGTCGGTCGAGTCCGAGAAACGCTCGACGCGAGCTGCCCAAGCGCGCTCGACGAGTGCTTCGATCTCGGTGTGGTCCTCGACTTCGCCGAGCTGGAGGGCTTCCTCGCGAGTTATCAAGGGCGGCATCTGCGGCGACCTCCGGTCGTTCTCAGGCGGTGGACGTTATGCGCGGTGCCTGACAGTACCGCAAGGATCGTGGGCGGGCCGGCGCGCGGGGCGCCCGCGGAGCGCCGATAAGATCGGCCGATGAGTCTCCGAGGCGGCGTCGGAGGGCGCTTGCTAGCGGTCAGCGACCTGCATGTCACCCATCCGGAGAACCGCGCGATCGTAGAGCGCTTGCGACCAGAGTGCGACGCCGATTGGCTGATCGTCTGTGGTGATGTCAGCGAGACGTTAGCCGACTTCCAGTGGGCGCTCGAACTGCTCAGCCGACGGTTCGCAAAGGTTCTTTGGGCGCCAGGCAACCACGATCTCTGGACACTTCCCGACGAAGAAGAGCCGGGGTTGCGCGGCGAGCGGCGCTACCATGCACCTGGTGGATATCTGCAGATCGCTCGGGGTGCTGACGCCGGAGGATCCATATCCTGTGTGGGAGGGAGAGGGAGGCCCGCTCAAGGTGGCTCCGCTGTTCTTGCTCTACGACTATTCGTTCGGTCGCAATATCGCCTCCACCAAGGAGCAGGCGCTGGCGCTCGCACACCGGGCCGGGGTTGTGTGCACCGACGAGTTCCTGCTGCACCCCGATCCATTCCCGACTCGTGAGGCGTGGTGTCATGCAAGGGTTGTGCACACCGAAGCGCGCTTGGGAGAGTGCGAGCCCGACATCCCACTCGTGATGGTCAACCACTTCCCCCTGATTGACGCCCCCACGAGGGTGCTGTTTCACCCCGAGTTCGCGCAGTGGTGCGGCACCACTCAGACCGCCGACTGGCATCGTCGCTTCAATACCGCGGCGGTCGTGTACGGCCATCTCCACATCCCTCGCACGACCTGGCACGACGGAGTCAGGTTCGAGGAGGTGTCGCTCGGATATCCACGAGAGTGGCATCGTCGCGGCTCCACCAGGCCGGTGCTGCGCCCAATCGCTCCCATGGCACAGACCAAGTGATCGAGCAGCTACTGCCAGCTTGCGTAGCCGCTGTGGAGGTTCGCCACGATAAGCTTGACGTGGAGCTCTTCCCCGAGGAGGAGGCCTTGGTGGGCAATGCCGTTGAGAAGCGCCGGCGCGAGTTCACGACTGCGCGCGCATGCGCGCGCGCAGCGCTCGGACAGCTTGGCCTCCCCGTGACGCCGATCCTCACGGGCGAGCGCGGCGAGCCGTTGTGGCCGCAGGAAGTTGTTGGAAGCATCACCCACTGCGAGGGCTATAGGGCATGCGCGGTAGCACGGTCGAGCGAGATCCTCACGATTGGAATCGACGCCGAGCCGAACGCGGCGCTCCCCGAGGGCCTGCTCGCAGACATCGCTCGACCGGAGGAGCTGCCTGGGCTGCAAGCTCTGGCGATGGAGCATGCCGATATCCATTGGGATCGTCTCCTGTTCAGCGCAAAGGAGTCGGTCTACAAGGCGTGGTTCCCGCTGGCCGAGCGTTGGCTTGGATTCGAAGACGCGCGGCTAACATTCGATCCGAGGGCACGTGCCTTCACGGCTCGTCTCCTGGTCCCAGGACCGATGGTCGCAGGTCGGCCGCTAAGCGGCTTCTCGGGAACGTGGATGGTGGACGATGGCCTGATCCTCGCGGCGATCGCTGTGGGTGTCGCGTGAAGTCTGGCATGCTTGCGTGCCGATGACTGCTCAGCTGGATCAGCAGGCCCGGGCGTTGCTCGAAGTGATGCGCGCCGGCGGCGCTCCGCAGCCATATACGCTCCCTGTAGAGCAAGCGCGCGCGCAGACTGAGGGCGGCATTCGTAACCAAGGGCGAGCCGATCCCGCTACACAGCGTCGAGAACATCTCTATACCTACGCCTCACGGAGCGCTCGGTCTGCGTCTGTATCGGCCTGCTCCCGGTAGCCGTCCGGTCGCGCTGTTCTTGCATGGCGGAGGTTGGACGCTCAACGATCTCGACACGCACGATCGTCTATGTCGTCGTATCGCCCGAGGATCGGGATGGCTCGTGGCCGCGCTGGATTTTCGCCGGGCGCCCGAGCATCGGCATCCGGCCGCGCTCGAAGACGCCCATCTCGCGTATCGCTGGCTGCTCGACAATCCCGCACGCTTGGGGTCCGACGCGTCGCGAATCGCGCTTGTGGGTGAAAGCTCGGGCGGCGCCACGGCGGCCTGCTCTCGCGCTGCTGCTCAGGGACCTTGGCGCGCCCCAGCCGACGTTGCAGATCCTCGCCTATCCAATAGCCGACATGAGCGATCGCTGGCCTTCCTATGGGGAGCATGGCAGCGGCTACACCCTGGACGCGCGCTTCGTGCGGTGGTCGTTGGAGAACTACCTGCCCCCTGGGCACGATCCGAGCGATCCCTATCTCTTCCCGCTCTCCGCCGAAGATCTGAGCGGCGTGGCTTCCACGCTGCTGCTGACGGCGGAGTTCGACCCTCTGCGAGACGGAGGTATCGCCTACGCGCGTAAGCTCGTGGATGCGGGCGTTACGGTTGAGCACGTCCACGCGAAGGATCAGATGCATGGCTTCCTTCTGCTCGATCGCGCCGTTGACAGAGCGGGGATGCTGATCGACCTCGTCGCCGAGACCCTCGCTGGCCACGATTCGAAGGCCCTGCTCGGCGCTTTGTGAGGCATGATGGCGGTCTGACCGCGCGCTATCGAAACGGCCTCCCATAAACCAACCATTGGTGTTTATCAGCAGGTCGAAATGGAGACCCTGCGTGGTTCGCCTCGAGCAAGATCGAGGAGGGCAAGGTCGGCCTCTGGACGGGCGTTTCGCCGAGGGTCAGTGTGTCTCTGGACGCCTTTGGTTGACAACTATGCCGCGTTCGTCTTAGTATCGCTAGTGTTGTTTCTCACCAGCCTAAAGAGAAGGGGCCTGGCGACGAGCATGGCGGTCGATTTGAGGGAGGGTCAGATGGGTGGTCGCGGGCGCTCTGGAGGTTCCCTGCACATATGGATCGCCAGCGCGCACATGCCGAGGCGCGAGGATTCTGGGAGCGCGCTCGGCCACAGGCCGCGCAGGGGCCTGCAAAGGTTGCATCGCCGCGTGCCGTATGCGGCGCGAGCGAGACGGCGGCCGGGAGATAGCAGATGAACCGCACCGACCAAGGCCGTCGCGGCTCGCTCGAGGACGTTCGCGCCGGCGTTATCCAACGACTGCGAGCGCGACGCCCAGAGATCGAGGAGACGATCTTCGCCCGCATCCGTGACACCGGATTCAGCGATGTGGGCGACGACGACCCCGAATACGTGGAAGGACTCCGTGCGGCCGTCTCAGCGGCTGTCGAGTTCGGTCTCATGGGTCTCGAGAAAACGGAGGGATCGACTCTCGAGAAGAGTCCGTCGGCGACCGTCGAACAGGCGCGCCGCGCGGCACGCATTGGTGTGAGCATGGACACGGTACTGCGCCGCTATATCGCCGGTCAGGCGTTGTTGGCGGAGTTCATAATGGAGGAGGCTCTTCGTAGCGGCTTCTCTGGCGACAAGGCTTCACTGCACCGTGATCTGCGCCGGACGCAAACCCCGCTGCTCGAACTTCTCACGGCTGCGGTGATCGAGGCGTATACCGGCGAGGTCGACTGGGGGGGGCGTTCAGCCGAACAGCGTCGTGTCGAGCTCGTGCGTGGCCTGCTCGCCGGAAAGCAGCTTGACGTCACTGTCCCAGCCGAGCTTGGCTACGACTTCGATGCGTGGCATCTGGGCGTGGTGGCAAGTGGTCCGCGGTCCGCCGAGTTCGTGCGGGGCGTGAATGCGGTCCTCGGCCGCGTGTGCTTGTCAGTAGCGGATGGTGAGCGGGCGATATGGGCTTGGTTCGGCCGTCCCGTCGAGCCGGCAGCCACCTTCGTCGAGCGTATCGCCAGGGAGCGACCCCCAGGAGTTCGAGTCGCGATGGGCGAGCCGCGACGTGGAATCGAGGGATGGCGTTTGACACACAACGAAGCTCAGGCGGCACTGCCCGTCGCTCGGCGTAAGCCACCTGGCCTAGTGCGTTGCTCCGATGTTGTGCTGGAGGCTGCAGTGCTTCAAAATGATGCGATGGCCAACTCCCTAAGGGAGACTTTTCTCTCGCCGCTGGATGGCTTGGGCTATCGGGGGCAGTCTGCGCGCGACACACTGCGCGCCTATTTCGATGCAAAGCGCAACGTGTCTTCGACTGCTCAGCGCCTAGGTGTTGTGCGTAACACAGTTGAAAGTCGTTTGCGCGAGATCGAAGAGAGACTCGGCCGACCACTGCACGCATGCTCGGCACAGCTGGAAGTGGCGCTTCGGCTGGAGATCCTCAGGGAGGATACCGAGACAGAAAAGCAGAACCCTCTGGCGGCGAAGCGGTCGAGCGTCGCCGACCGAGGCGCGATCCATGAGCAGATTGAGCAATCTGCTCAATCTGCCAGTGCGAGGCTGAGCACATTGGCCAGCCACAGCCACGCGATGCGCTAGTACGATTTTCGGGAGGCCTCTAACTATTTTTTATGTGCAAGTAAAGGATCCTGTCTTCATGCTCGCATCATGCGCCCCCAGTGAAAATCGGACACGATCTGCCTCCCTTTCCCCTCTTGGGCATGTGACAGAAAAGCCCTCATCGGGGAATGCGTTGAGTTTGCAAATTGGATGCACCACATGCCATTGATCGTGCTGGCGACCTATGAACCTCGCTAATCCGAGCCCTCGCTCGATGGACACGCCAGATCGGAGCGAGCACGGCGCGATCGCGGGGGACCAGTTGAGTGAGCGACATTTCGCGTTACAACGCATCAATCTCGCGGAACCCCCTAATTTGGAGCTCTCGAAACTCGACCCATTGTTGCGAACACTGCTGTTCACTGATGGTACCGTGACGCGAGTGCTGGAAGCTCAGACGCTGTGTGACGTGACCGTCAAACTTGTGGACCAGGCTCGAACGAGACTGCCCACATTGGCTGCCGACCACCTCGATGCCAGCGATGAGACTGAGTGTCTGCGTCGACGTGTGACGATGGGGGTGGACAAATCTATTCCGGCAGTCTGGGCGGAATCTCACATTCTTCCCAACAGGTTGCCTGCTGGGTTCTTGGGGCTGCTGGAGAGCGCGCCAAACGGCATTGGCGGATCGATTGAACATGCCCGGATCGAGAGTCGGCGTGAGCTGCTCTGGTTCCGTTTTGGCAAACCGCCGCGCTGGGCTTCGCCCCCAACGCCGTCGAGTGCGGTTGTTCGCCTATATCGGATAATCACCAACGGCCGGCCGGCACTGCTGATATTTGAGGCGTTTGCCGTTGAGCGGCGGTCCGGTATGTATCGTCCGCTTGGTTTGACCGGCGCTAGGCCGGATCCAGTCGGAGCGGTTGCCCTGAGCTCCTCGGAATGAGTCGTCCGGACCACTGCAACGCCAGTCTGCTGATTGATGGCAACATCGAGTCCGGTCGCGGAGCAAAGCTTGCCTATATAACTTCGAGTGAGTCTCTCACCTATGAGCAGCTGCACCGCCAGGTCAACCGTATGGGCCATCTGTTGCGCCAGCTCGGTGTGCGTCGCGAGCAAAGGGTGCTGCTCGTGCTCGATGACACCACGATATTTCCAATCGCCTTCCTGGGTGCCATGCGGATCGGGGCCGTGCCGGTTCCGGTCAGCGTACGCGACACCGGTGAGCATTTCCGACACTTTGTCGAGGATTCATATGCGGAGGTGATCGTCTGTGATGAGTCCTCTTTGGAGACCCTGCAGAGCGTGCTTGGCGGGAACGACATCCGCTACGTTGCGCGCGGTGTGGACAGGGATGGCGTGGTCGAACTGAACAGCGCGCTCGCGGCCCAAGACGAGGAGCTCACCGCAGTCGCTACCCACGCCGACGACATGGCCTTTTGGCTATACAGCTCGGGCTCGACAGGCAGGCCAAAGGGAGTGGTTCACCTGCATCGCAGCATTGAGGTGACCTGTGAGTCGTTTGCTAGAGAAGTGCTCGACATCAGAGAAGACGACCGTATTTTCTCCACTACAAAGCTCTACCATGCCTATGGCCTCGGCAACTGCCTCTCTTTCCCACTGTACTTTGGTGCCACCGCTGTCCTACTCGACGGTCCGCCGAGACCCGAGCGGCTGTTGCAGACACTGCGCGAGCGCCAACCGACCGTTCTCTGCTCGGTGCCGTCGCTGTATGGCTTGCTGGGAGAGGACCCAGACGTTGGTGATGCGCTCGACTCGGTGCGGTTGTGTATATCGGCCGCCGAGCCGCTTCCTCCTCGTGTCTTCTATCGCTGGCAGGAGCGCTTTGGCCTGGAGATCGTAGAGGGGATTGGCTCGACTGAGATGTTGCAAGCTTATTGCTCGAACCGTCCAGGGGAAGCCATTCCCGGCAGCGTCGGTCGCGCAGTGCCGAGCTACGATCTGTGTCTCACCGACGAAGCTGGAACGATGCTCGAAGGTCCGGGGACGGGCACTCTGGAGGTGCGCGGTGGCTCTTGCGCGGCGTTCTACTGGCATGAGTATGAAGAAGCCAGAAGTCGTATGCGGGGGGAGTGGTACGCCACTGGTGATCGCTTTGAGCGCCACGATGATGGCACCTACAAATACGTTGGGCGTAACGATGACATATTCAAGGTAGGTGGCTTGTGGGTGTCGCCGGCGGAGATGGAGAACGTACTAGTGGAACATCCAGATGTCGCGGCGGTCGGTGTCGTTGGCGTCACGGTTGAAGACCGCACACGGATCGTGGCGTTTGTGGAGCGCGTTGATGCCGCTGGCGATGAGGACACGCTTGCCGCGGAATTGCGAGCTTTGTGTCAACAACGGACACGAGGACATGAATATCCACAGTTTGTGAGATTTCTGGAGACGCTACCGCGCACGCCTACGGGTAAGCCACAGCGCTTCAGGTTGCGCCAGTCAGCCGAGGAAGAGTTCGCTCGATCATCGGATTTGACCGCTCAGACGCCCTGTCCAGAGCCCGACGGTGCGCGCGAGACGGAGTCCGGCCTCTCGATGCTCGATCTCGTCCTCACCCAATTGATTGCGGTTATGGGGTCCGGCTCGGCGGTGGCGATAGACGCTGAGTGCAGCTTCAAGGGACTCGGCCTGGACTCGGTTGGGGCTGTTGAGCTTCGCAACCGCTTGAGCCGAGCGACAGGGCTTGAGCTTCCCTCCACGCTTGCCTTCGACCATCCGACGCCTGTGGCAGCGGCGATTTTCCTTGATTCGCGTCGTCGCGGTCAGCGGCAGCGCTCAAGCGGCTCACCGCTGGCCGAGAGGCACACCGACGAGCCAATCGCGATCGTGGGGATGAGCTGTCGGTTTCCCGGTGGTGTTGGCTCGCCCGAGCAGCTATGGGAGCTAGTTCTCTCAGGTGCCGACGCGATTTCGGGCTTTCCACATGACCGCGGCTGGGAACTCGAGCAGCTGTATCACCCCGATCCGGATCATCCGGAGACGAGCTACGTTCGCGAGGGCGGGTTTCTGTACGACGCCGCTGCGTTCGATCCAGCCTTCTTCGGGATCAGCCCCCGCGAGGCGCTCGCGATGGATCCTCAGCAGCGGCTATTGCTCGAAGCGTCCTGGGAGGCATTGGAACACGCGCGCATCAACCCCGCGTTACTACGCGGTAGTCGTGGGGGTGTATTTGCCGGCGTCATGTACCACGATTACGGCGAGCGTCCCGCCGGAACGACGCCAGTCGATCTAGAGGCCTATCTCGGGATTGGCAGCGCCGGCAGCGTCGCTTCGGGACGTGTGGCTTATACGCTCGGTTTGGAGGGTCCCGCAGTCACGCTCGACACCGCCTGCTCGTCCTCGCTCGTGGCTCTTCACCTCGCGTGCGGGGCGCTGCGGTCAGATGAATGCGAGCTGGCGCTGGCGGGTGGCGTAACTGTGCTTACTACCCCGCGCGTATTTGTCGAATTCTCTCGTCAACGCGGACTTGCCCCGGACGGGAGATGCAAGTCCTACGCTGAGGCGGCCGACGGTACGAGCTGGTCGGAGGGCGTTGGCGTAGTGGCCCTCGAGCGACTCTCCGAGGCTCGACGTCGAGGACATCAGGTGCTCGCGTTGGTACGTGGAAGCGCTGTCAACCAGGATGGGGCGAGCAATGGCTTGACAGCACCCAACGGACCTTCCCAGCAACGCGTGATTCTGCAAGCACTTGCCAATGCCGGTCTCGCGGCGGCACAGGTGGACGCAGTCGAGGGCCACGGCACGGGCACCACGCTTGGCGATCCGATCGAGGCGCAGGCTCTGCTCGAGACCTACGGGCAGGGTCGCGATGTCGATCATCCACTGTGGCTTGGTTCGCTTAAGTCGAACATCGGTCATACACAGGCAGCCGCTGGGATCGCGGGGGTCATCAAGATGGTGATGGCGATGCATCACGGTGTGTTGCCGAGGACCCTACACGTCGATGAGCCCTCCCTGAGGGTTGACTGGTCCCAGGGCGCCGTCTCGCTATTGACAGAGGAGACGCCATGGCCTCGCAATGGCTCCCCTCGCAGGGCGGGCATCTCCTCGTTTGGGATCAGTGGCACCAATGCGCATGTAATCCTTGAGGATTGCCCTCAATTCGCGCCGCTCTCACTAGAGGCGATAGCCGAGGAGGAGGGCCTGACACGGATTGACTCCTTGGCATGGGTGCTATCGGCTAAGAGTGAACCGGCTCTGCTTGCCCAGGCTGATCGTCTGAAGGCTCATGTGAGCGCTGACCCCGACCTCAGCATCGCAGACATTGGATTTTCGCTTGCGAGCACGCGTGCGGTGTTCGAGCATCGTGCGGTTGTGCTAGGCGGCGAGCGAGCCGAGCTGCTGGAGGGGTTGAGTCGGCTGTGTGCCGGTATGGCGTCCGGGTCGGTAGTCGATGGTGTGAGCAGCAGGCAGCCTGGTGCGCTGGTTTTTATGTTTACGGGTCAGGGTGCTCAGCGTGTGGGTATGGGTCGGGGGCTCTATGACGCTTTTGGGGTGTTTAGGGATGTGTTTGACGATGTGTGTGGGCGTTTGGATGGTTTGTTGGGTGATTCGTTGAAGGCTGTGGTGTTTGGTGAGGGGTCTGTGTCTGGTGGGGTGGGTGGGGGTCTGGTTGATGGTTTGGTCGATCCGGGTTTGCTGGATGAGACGTTGTTTACACAGGCTGGCTTGTTTGCGTTTGAGGTTGCGCTTTTCCGTTTGGTCGAGAGTTTGGGGTTGCGAGCAGATTTTGTTATGGGTCATTCCGTTGGTGAGATAGTCGCTGCGCATGTTGCGGGTGTCTTTTCTTTGGATGATGCGTGTGTTCTGGTGGCGGCTCGTGGTCGGTTGATGGGGGAGCTTCCGTCGGGTGGCGCGATGGTCGCGGTGCAGGCGTCTGAGGCGGAGGTGTTGGAGTCGTTGGAAGGCTTTGGTTCTGATCGGCGTGAATGTGTCGCGCTGGCCGCTGTCAACGGTCCTTCGTCGGTTGTGCTCTCGGGAGATGAGGATGCGGTGTTGGGGGTGGCAGCTGTGTGGGAGGAGCACGGACGCAAGACCAGGCGTTTGCGGGTCTCTCACGCATTTCATTCGCCGCGTATGGATGGGATGCTTGAGGAGTTCGGGCGCGTGGTCGGTGGGCTGTCATTCGGTGAGCCTTCGTTGCCGGTCGTCTCAAATCTGACTGGTGAGGCGGTCGCCGTTGAGGAGCTGTGTACCCCGGAGTATTGGGTTCGTCATGTGAGCGAGACGGTGAGGTTTGCCGATCAGGTGAGCTGGCTTGTCGGGCAGGGGGTGGGGAGTTTCTTGGAGCTTGGTCCTGATGGTGTGCTTAGCGGGATGGTCCACGAATGTCTCACTGGCCTGGCTGACGAAGGCGATGATCGGCCGTCGGATCCAGCTGTCTCAAACGATTTTGCGGGTGGAGCTCCAATTGCTGGGTCTGGTGGTGGTTGTTCTGTGCCTGTGGTTGTGTCGTTGTTGCGTGGTGGGCGTGCGGAGGTTCCGGCTTTGTTGGGTGCGCTTGCTGGGTTGTGGGTTCGTGGGGTCGATGTTGGTTGGGGTGCTGTGTTTGAGGGTTCTGGTGTTGGGCGTGTGGGGTTGCCGACGTATGCGTTTCAGCGTGAGCGGTTTTGGCTTGATGGTGTTGGGCGGGGTGGTGGTGATGCGAGGGCTTTTGGGCTTGTTTCTGCGGATCATCCGTTGTTGGGTGCGGCTGTTGCGTTGGCTGGTGAGCGGGGTTTGGTTTTGACTGGTCGGTTGTCTTTGGTTGAGCATTCGTGGCTTTCTGATCATGTTGTGATGGGTCATGTGTTGTTGCCGGGGACTGCTTTTCTTGAGTTTGCGCTTTTTGCTGGTGCTGAGGTTGGGTGTGGCGTTGTGCGTGAGTTGGTTTTGCAGGCGCCTTTGGTGTTGGGTGAGCGGGATTTGCAGTTGCAGGTGGTGGTTGGTGAGGGTGATGAGTCTGGTGCTCGTTCTGTGCGTGTTTATTCGCGTGCGGAGTCTGTGTTTGGGGACTTGGACGGGGATGGTGAGTGGGTGTGTCACGCGACTGGCTCGCTTGCGCCCGTTGGGTTTGATGGTGAGGTTGATCGTGGTGTGTTCTCGGTGGGGGGTGTTTGGCCGCCGGTGGGCGCGGAGCCTGTGTCGATGGATGATGTGTATTCCAGGCTGGCTGATAGTGGTTTGGAGTACGGGCCGGTGTTTCAGGGGCTCACGCGGGCGTGGCGGTGTGATGGCGAGGTGTTCGCGGAGGTGGCGTTGGGCGATGTTGAGCGTGAGCAGGCCGGCTTGTTTGGTCTGCATCCAGCATTGTTGGACGCTGCCCTGCACGCAATAGCGCTCCTTGGACCCTCGCTTGAGGGTGGCGCGGATGCCGTCGCCGAGTTGCGTCTCCCTTTCTCCTGGAGCGACGTGCGTCTGTCGCGGCCTGGGCCGAGTGTGCTACGTGTGTGCATCAGGCCTGAGGGGGAGGGTTCTGTATCGCTTCTGATGGGTGACGAGGAGGGCCATCCGATCGCCTCAGTCGGGAGACTGGCGATGCGTGTTGTCTCTCCTGGGGAGATCGGGCAGCGAGCTGACGGTCGAGAAGAGGCGATGTTCGATCTCGATTGGGTTGAGCAGAATGTGTCATTGTCTGGCTCTCCGGGTGAGTCCGTCACGCTTGCGACATGCGCAACGAGAGTTAGCGACCGGTTGGGCTCAGCAGGAGTGGAGTGCCGGCTCTTTGCTGATATGGCTGGGTTCGTCGAGGCGGTTGATCCTGACGGCGTTGATGGGATGTCTCGAGCATTGTTGTTGGACGCGAGGGCTCTCTTACCGGTCTCGACTTCTGCGTCTGAGGCAGCCGCTGTTGCGGATGTCCCGGATGTCGTCAGGGCGTCCCTGCATGGTGTGCTCGAGTTGCTGCAGGAGTGGCTTGCGGACGAGCGTCTCTCCTCGTGTCAGCTGGTGGTTTTGACTGAGGGGGCAATTGCCGTTGGCGTGGATGAGGGTGTGAGCGATCTCGCTGGTGGTGCCGTGTGGGGACTTGTGCGCTCGGCGCAAACTGAGAATCCGGGTCGCTTCGTGCTGGTAGATCTCGACGACGAGGGTTCCTCTTGGTCGGCTTTGCATCAGGCGCTGTGTTCGGATGAGCCGCAGCTTGCGTTGCGCGGTGGCACGGTGCGCTTGCCGCGGTTGGCGAGCGTGCATTCCGGTGAAGTGCTCACCTTGCCGGGCGACGGCAGCTCTTGGCGGTTGGATGTGGAGCGGCCAGGCACTTTGGAGAGTTTGGCTGTGGTCTCGGACCAGTTGGCAGAGGTGGCTCTGGAGTCTGGGCAGGTGCGGGTAGAGGTGCGTGCGGCAGGCTTGAATTTCCGTGATGTGCTCATCGCTCTAGATATGTATCCGGGCGCGATGAGTATTGGCGGAGAGGGCGCCGGGGTGATCTTGGAGGTCGCGGCGGACGTGGAGTGTCTCGCTCCGGGAGATCGTGTGATGGGATTGATGGAAGGAGCGATGGGCAACATCGCGGTGACTGACTGCCGTTTGGTTGTGCGGATGCCTGAGGACTGGTCGTTTGCCTGCGCTGCCTCAGTTCCAACGGCGTTTGCGACCGCCTATTACGGCTTGGTCGATCTTGCCGGGTTGAAGGGTGGCGAGCGCCTGCTGGTTCATGCTGCTGCTGGTGGTGTGGGCATGGCGGCCGTAAGCTGGCTCGCCACCTAGGAGCGGAGGTCTACGGGACCGCCAGTACGGGCAAGTGGGATGCGCTGCGTGCGCTCGGTCTACCTGACGCTCACATTGCTTCCTCGCGGACACTTGATTTCAAGGACGAGCTGCTTGAGGCGACAGATCGGCAGGGTATGGATGTGGTGTTGAACTCGCTCGCGGGCGAGTTCATCGACAGCTCGCTTGAGCTACTGCCCAATGGTGGCCGTTTTCTCGAGATGGGCAAGACCGACGTGCGCGACCCAGAGCAGATCACCCGTGAACATGAAGGTGTCGATTACCGGGCGTTTGACTTGATGGAGGCCGGAGCCGACCGGTTGCGTGAGATCTTGGGAGAGCTGGTGGGGCTATTTGAGCTCGGTGTGCTTGAGTCGCCGCCGATCACGATGTGGGGCGTACGGCGTGCCAAGCAGGCATTCAGGCACATGAGTCAAGGACGGCACGTAGGCAAGAACGTGTTGTACCTGCCGCGGGTAATCGATAGTGAGCGCGCCGTGCTCGTAACAGGTGCGACCGGGGGGCTCGGTGCGCTTGTGGCGCGCCACCTGGTCATCAAGCATGGTGTGCGACATCTGCTGCTGGCCAGTCGCCAGGGGTTGCAGGCAAGTGGCGCAGACAAACTGGTTGAGGATCTACGCTCGCTGGGCGCGCAGGTAGAAGTGGTGGTATGTGACGTATCCGATCGCGAGCAGGTTAAGCAAATGCTCGCGGAGGCTCCGCAGGCTTCTGCACTAGGGGCCGTTATCCACGCCGCGGGCGTCCTCGATGACGGTGTGATCGATTCGCTCACCCCCGATCGACTCGATCGAGTGCTCGCTCCGAAGGTTGCCGGTGCGTGGAATCTGCACGAGTTGACACGCGGCATGGATCTCTCTGCGTTTGTCCTGTTCTCCTCGGTGGCGAGCACGTTGGGGAGCCCGGGACAAGGCAACTATGCGGCGGCCAATGCTTTCCTGGACACGCTGGCGGTCCATCGTCACTCACTTGGACTTGTCGGGACGTCGATCGCGTGGGGCTTGTGGGAGCGTGCGAGTGAGATGACCGGTGCTCTCGGAGAGCGCGACCGTGCTCGGATGAACAGGTCAGGGGTGCTGGCACTTTCAGACGAGGAAGGCCTCCAACTGCTCGATGAGGCGCTCATCCTCGATGAGGCGCTTGCAGTGTCAGCCAGGTTGGACATGAAAGAGCTGCGGGCTCGGGCGAGGAGCGGTGAGCTCGACGCGCTGCTGGGCGGGATCGTCCGTGTGCCGGCGCGCGAGCGAGTCCGCTCAGCGCGTGGCTCGCTCGCACGAACTCTTGCCGAGACGGTCGAGTATCAGCGTGGATCGGTTGTACTGGATCTCGTTCGCTCTCAAGCCGCTCGCGTCCTCGGCCACAGCACCCCGGACGCGATAGAGCCACAGCGTCCCTTCAAGGATCTCGGCTTCGACTCGCTCGCGGGCGTGGAGCTACGCAACCGCCTCGCCGACGAGTCGGGCCTCTCGCTTCCCGCGACACTTGTCTTTGACTATCCAACACCCGCCGCACTGGCTGGGCACCTATTGGATGAGCTGGCAGGCATCCGTAGAGAAACGCGTCCGCAAGACTGTCGTCGGTCCCTGTCGCTAGCGGCGAGCCGATCGCGATCATCGGCATGAGCTGTCGCTATCCCGGCGGGGTTCGATCGCCCCAACAGTTGTGGGAGTTCGTTCGCTCAGACGGTGACGCGATCGGACCGTTCCCAGTGGATCGCGGCTGGGATTTGGAGCGCTTGTATGACCAGGATCCAGATCGTGCCGGTACCAGCTACGCTCACGAGGGCGGCTTCATTCAGGACGCCGCTGAGTTCGATGCGGCGTTCTTCGGGATAAGTCCAAGGGAGGCGCTGGCGATGGATCCCCAGCAGCGCTTGCTGTTGGAAGTTGCTTGGGAGGCGTTGGAGAATGCAGGTATAAATCCGCGTTCTTTGAAGGGAGCTCAGGCAGGAGTGTTTGCCGGTGCGAGTTCTTCCGACTATGGTTCGCGCTCCCGAACGGGAAGTGGCACGGATGGTTACGGGTTGACCGGCGCTGCCGCGAGTGTAATCTCTGGCCGGGTTGCCTATATCTTGGGGCTCAAGGGTCCGGCAGTAACGGTAGACACTGCGTGCTCCTCGTCTCTGGTTGCCATCCACTGGGCCTGCCAGGCGCTGCGGTCCGGTGAATGCTCACTGGCGCTCTCAGGGGGTGTGACGGTCATCTCGACTCCCTCCGTGTTCGTTGACTTTTCACGCCAACGCGGCTTGGCGCCGGACGGCCGGTGCAAGCCCTTCTCGGATGCGGCAGATGGCGTTGGCTGGTCAGAGGGTGTGGGCTTGTTGCTCTTGGAGCGCCTCTCCGATGCCCAGCGTATGGGCCATGAGATCCTGGCGGTTGTGCGTGGCGGGGCGATAAACCAGGACGGTGCCAGCAATGGGTTGACTGCACCAAGCGGGCCCTCACAGCAGCAGGTGATTTTGCAAGCGCTTGCCAACGCCGGGCTATCGACGGACGAGATTGACGCGGTCGAGGGACACGGGACCGGCACGACACTTGGCGATCCGATCGAGGCGCAGGCGCTGCTTGAGACTTACGGACGCGATCGGCCCGATAGCCGCCCGCTGTGGCTTGGGTCGATCAAGTCGAACATCGGTCATACCCAAGCGGCGGCGGGTGTCGCCGGCGTGATCAAGACCGTAATGGCAATGCGCCACGGCGTACTGCCGAGGACGTTGCATATCGACAAACCTTCTTCACAGCTGGACTGGGGTAGCGGCTCGGTGTCGCTGCTTGCCGAGGAGCTGCCATGGCAACGGAATGGCAAGCCCCGCAGAGCAGGTGTCTCCTCGTTCGGTATCAGCGGCACCAACGCGCACCTGGTCCTGGAGGAGACGCCGGAGCAGGCGCCGGCGTCTTCAACGGAAAGCGCCGGAGATCCGGCAATGGGACTTGAGGTTGTGCCGTGGACGCTGTCGGGTAACAGCGAGCAGGCATTGCTGGCTCAGGCGGCTGCTCTGCAAACCCATATCGGCGAAAATGAGATTGTGAATCCTGCGGAGGTGGGATTTTCGCTGGCGCCTCGCGCTCCACTTGAGCACCGTGCCGTCGTGGTGGGAGCGAACACAGAGCAGTTGACAGATGGTCTTGCTGCGCTGGCATGCGGTGAGACCTTCACAAATGTCATACGTGGCGTTGTTGAGGGCGAGCCTGGTGCGCTGGTTTTTATGTTTACGGGTCAGGGTGCTCAGCGTGTGGGTATGGGTCGGGGCTCTATGACGCTTTTGGGGTGTTTAGGGATGTGTTTGACGATGTGTGTGGGCGTTTGGATGGTTTGTTGGGTGATTCGTTGAAGGCTGTGGTGTTTGGTGAGGGGTCTGTGTCTGGTGGGGTGGGTGGGGGTCTGGTTGATGGTTTGGTCGATCCGGGTTTGCTGGATGAGACGTTGTTTACACAGGCTGGCTTGTTTGCGTTTGAGGTTGCGCTTTTCCGTTTGGTCGAGAGTTTGGGGTTGCGAGCAGATTTTGTTATGGGTCATTCCGTTGGTGAGATAGTCGCTGCGCATGTTGCGGGTGTCTTTTCTTTGGATGATGCGTGTGTTCTGGTGGCGGCTCGTGGTCGGTTGATGGGGGAGCTTCCGTCGGGTGGCGCGATGGTCGCGGTGCAGGCGTCTGAGGCGGAGGTGTTGGAGTCGTTGGAAGGCTTTGGTTCTGATCGGCGTGAATGTGTCGCGCTGGCCGCTGTCAACGGTCCTTCGTCGGTTGTGCTCTCGGGAGATGAGGATGCGGTGTTGGGGGTGGCAGCTGTGTGGGAGGAGCACGGACGCAAGACCAGGCGTTTGCGGGTCTCTCACGCATTTCATTCGCCGCGTATGGATGGGATGCTTGAGGAGTTCGGGCGCGTGGTCGGTGGGCTGTCATTCGGTGAGCCTTCGTTGCCGGTCGTCTCAAATCTGACTGGTGAGGCGGTCGCCGTTGAGGAGCTTGTGTACCCCGGAGTATTGGGTTCGTCATGTGAGCGAGACGGTGAGGTTTGCCGATCAGGTGAGCTGGCTTGTCGGGCAGGGGGTGGGGAGTTTCTTGGAGCTTGGTCCTGATGGTGTGCTTAGCGGGATGGTCCACGAATGTCTCACTGGCCTGGCTGACGAAGGCGATGATCGGCCGTCGGATCCAGCTGTCTCAAACGATTTTGCGGGTGGAGCTCCAATTGCTGGGTCTGGTGGTGGTTGTTCTGTGCCTGTGGTTGTGTCGTTGTTGCGTGGTGGGCGTGCGGAGGTTCCGGCTTTGTTGGGTGCGCTTGCTGGGTTGTGGGTTCGTGGGGTCGATGTTGGTTGGGGTGCTGTGTTTGAGGGTTCTGGTGTTGGGCGTGTGGGGTTGCCGACGTATGCGTTTCAGCGTGAGCGGTTTTGGCTTGATGGTGTTGGGCGGGGTGGTGGTGATGCGAGGGCTTTTGGGCTTGTTTCTGCGGATCATCCGTTGTTGGGTGCGGCTGTTGCGTTGGCTGGTGAGCGGGGTTTGGTTTTGACTGGTCGGTTGTCTTTGGTTGAGCATTCGTGGCTTTCTGATCATGTTGTGATGGGTCATGTGTTGTTGCCGGGGACTGCTTTTCTTGAGTTTGCGCTTTTTGCTGGTGCTGAGGTTGGGTGTGGCGTTGTGCGTGAGTTGGTTTTGCAGGCGCCTTTGGTGTTGGGTGAGCGGGATTTGCAGTTGCAGGTGGTGGTTGGTGAGGGTGATGAGTCTGGTGCTCGTTCTGTGCGTGTTTATTCGCGTGCGGAGTCTGTGTTTGGGGACTTGGACGGGGATGGTGAGTGGGTGTGTCACGCGACTGGCTCGCTTGCGCCCGTTGGGTTTGATGGTGAGGTTGATCGTGGTGTGTTCTCGGTGGATGGTGTTTGGCCGCCGGTGGGCGCGGAGCCTGTGTCGATGGATGATGTGTATTCCAGGCTGGCTGATAGTGGTTTGGAGTACGGGCCGGTGTTTCAGGGGCTCACGCGGGCGTGGCGGTGTGATGGCGAGGTGTTCGCGGAGGTGGCGTTGGGCGATGTTGAGCGTGAGCAAGCCGGCTTGTTTGGTCTGCATCCAGCATTGTTGGACGCTGCCCTGCACGCAATAGCGCTCCTTGGACCCTCGCTTGAGGGTGGCGCGGATGCCGTCGCCGAGTTGCGTCTCCCTTTCTCCTGGAGCGACGTGCGTCTGTCGCGGCCCGGACCGAGTGCACTGCGGGTACGCATCACGCCTCAGGGAGATGGTGTGGTGGCTATCGCTGTTGCTGACGAGGTTGGTCGAACGGTCGCCTCTGTTGGTGGGTTGGCGACTCGTGTTGTGTCTGCCGCAGAGATCGGGGAGCCTGCCGGTGCTCGCCAGGATGGGGTGTTGGGCGTGGAATGGGTTGAGGACACTCCCACGGAGCCTGTTTCCTCGCCCGCATCGATCTTGTTCGCCACGTGCTCAGCGGGGGTTTGTGAGGAGTTGCTCACGCTGGGTGTTGAGTGTGAGTTCTTTGCCAGCATTGAGGAGTTGGGTGAGAGCGTCGATCGCGATGGAGCTGATGGTGCAGTAGAGCCTGGGGTTGTGTTGTTGGACGTGAGAGCTCTCCCTGGCGGGGGTACTGGTTCTGTGCTTCGGGGCGGCGTGCAGGAGAGTGTGCCTGGTGAGGTGAGCACGGTTTTGCATGGTGTGTTGGAGTGGTTGCAGGCGTGGCTCTCAGACGAGCGTTTCTCCTCCTGGCGGCTGGTTGTGTTGACCGAAGGTGCGGTCGCTGTTGGTGTGGGTGATGATGTGGGGGATATCGCGTGTGGTGCAGTGTGGGGGCTGGTGCGCTCAGCTCAGAGTGAGAGTCCTGGTCGTTTCGTGTTGGTTGATGTCGATGGTGAGGAGTCCTCTTGGTCTGCTTTGGTTGGCGCTCTGTGTTTGGAGGAGCCGCAGTTGGCATTGCGTAGCGGGACGGTCCGCTTGCCTAGGTTGACGAGTGCTTATGCGGGTGAGTCGCTCGCGATACCCGGTGATGGGTCTTCGTGGCGGTTGGGCGTACAGCGGCCGGGAACGCTTGAGAGCCTGAATGTGGTTTCCAGTCCCCGATCGGAGGCGCCTTTGGGTGCTCGCGAGGTGCGCGTGGAGGTACGTGCGGTGGGCTTGAACTTCCGTGATGTGCTGATTGCTTTGGGTATGTATCCGGGCGCCGCGGGTATTGGTGGGGAGGGCGCTGGAGTGATCGTTGAGGTCGGGGAGGACGTACGCGATCTCGCGGTGGGCGATCGCGTGATGGGGTTCATGGACGAGGCGATGGGTAATCTCGCCGTGAGCGATAGTCGTTTGTTGGTGCCGATGTCACCGGGTTGGTCGTTTGTTGAGGGGGCATCGGTCCCGATCGCGTTCGCGACCGCGTATTACGGTTTGGTCGATCTCGCTGCAGTGAAGGGTGGTGAGCGTGTGCTGGTTCACGCCGCTGCGGGTGGTGTGGGTATCGCGGCTGTGCAGATCGCTCGTTATCTGGGGGCGGAGGTGTATGGGACAGCCAATCCCGGAAAGTGGGACACCCTGCGCGAGTTCGGTATCGCCGATACGCATATGGCTTCCTCTAGAACACTCGATTTCACCGACGAGTTCTTGGGAGCGACTGGTGGGCTAGGTGTGGATGTTGTGTTGAACTCGCTCGCGGGCGAGTTCGTCGACGGTTCGCTGCGGTTGTTGGCTAATGGTGGTCGTTTCCTCGAGATGGGCAAGGCAGACGTGCGTGATCGCGAGGTGATCGCTGGCGAACACGAGGGTGTCGATTACCGCGCGTTTGATGTGATGGACGCTGGAGCGGACCGGTTGCAAGAGATTCTCAGGGGAACTGGTGGGACTTTTCCAGGACGGTGTGATGGAGGTAGCGCCGATCACGATGTGGAGCGCGCGTCACGCGCGTCAAGCCTTTAGACACCTGAGCCAGGGAAAGCACGTGGGTAAGAATGTGCTGCGCTTGCCGCGGTCGATAGACCCCCAGGGTACGGTCCTCGTCACAGGCGCGACTGGTAGCCTTGGTTCACTGGTCGCGCGTCACCTGGTGACCGAGCACGGTGTGCGCCATCTCCTGTTGGCTAGTCGTCAGGGATCACGCGCTGAGGGTGCCGAGGAGTTGGTGGGGGAACTGTGCTCGCTTGGCGCGCATGTCGAGATGCTGTCGTGTGATGTCTCAGACCCAGAACAGGTTAAGGGCTTGCTCTCCCAGATAACCCCAAAGCATCCCCTGGACGCCGTCATCCATGCCGCAGGTGTGATCGAGGACGGCGTGATCGACTCGCTCACACCCGAGAAGATCGACCGAGTACTAGACCCCAAGCTCGCCGGCGCGTGGAACCTGCACGAACTGACACGCGAGATGGATCTATCAGCATTCGTGCTGTTCTCCTCGATAACTGCAACACTCGGGAACGCCGGACAAGGCAACTACGCGGCCGCGAACGCCTCCCTGGACACGCTCGCCGCGCACCGCCGCTCACTAGGACTCACCGGAACATCGATCGCGTGGGGACTATGGGAGCGAGAGAGCGAGATGACCAGCCACCTCGGAGAGCTAGAGCACAAACGCATGAGCAACACAGGACTCATCGCGCTTACAGATCGGCAAGGCCTAAAACAACTCGACCAAGCACTCACACTCGACCAACCCCTCACAATCGCAACACAGCTAAACACACACACACTACGTAGCCAAGCACACACAGGAGCACTCCCACCCCTATACGACCAACTCATACGAGTTCGCTCACGCGAGGCTGCCCGCTCAACGCATGGGTCGCTTCCGCAACTTTTGGCAGAGACGCCCGAGCATCAGCGAGCATCGGTTGTGCTGGATCTGGTTCGCTTTCAAGCGGCCCATGTCGTCGGCCACAGCAACTCCGAGGCGATCGGTCCGCAACGCCCCTTTAAGGATCTTGGGTTTGACTCATTGGCAGCAATCGAGCTACGCAACCGTCTCGCCGTGGAGGTGGGTATTGCGCTGCCCGCGACGCTGCTCTTTGACTACCCGACACCAACTGCGCTCGCTGAGCACCTATTGGACGAGATGGCAGGCAGTCAGGGGGAACCGGGGCATATGGTCTCACGGATCGCCGCCGCTACCGGGGAGCCGATCGCGATCGTCGGTATGAGCTGTCGTTATCCCGGTGGGGTGAGTACGCCGCTTGAGTTGTGGAAATTGATCTGCTCGGCTGGCGATGCGATCGGACCGTTTCCGACCGATCGTGGATGGGATTTCGAGAGCGTGTACGATTCAGAACAGGAGCACGGCGCTTCAGGGGTTAACGATGTGTTTGAGGGCGGGTTCCTCTACGACGCTGACCGGTTTGACGCCGGGTTCTTTGAGATAGGCCCGAGAGAGGCGCTGGCGATGGACCCACAGCAGAGACTGCTGCTGGAGTTGTCCTGGGAGGCGCTTGAGAGCGCACGGATCGATCCGCGCTCATTGGAGGGCAGCCAGACCGGGGTCTTTGCCGGGGCGAGTTCCTCTGACTACGGGCCGGGTTCTATGGCCAAAGATCAAACAGCCGGCTACGGATTGACCGGTGGTGCGGCGAGCGTGATCTCTGGGCGGGTGGCTTATGCGTTTGGGTTGGAGGGTCCGGCTGTGACGGTGGATACGGCGTGCTCTTCTTCGTTGGTAGCGATCCATTTGGCGACTCAGGCGTTGCGCTTGGGAGAGTGCTCGCTCGCGCTGGCGGGGGGGGTTACGGTGATCTCCAACCCGGGTATATTCACCGAATTCGCTCGTCAGCGTGGTCTGGCTCCCGATGGTCGCTGCAAGTCGTATGCCGAGGCGGCAAACGGCACGAGTTGGTCGGAGGGCGTTGGTGTGTTGGTGCTTGAGCGTTTGTCTGATGCTGAGCGCTATGGGCATCGTGTGCTGGCTGTGGTGCGTGGTAGTGCGGTGAATCAGGACGGTGCGAGCAATGGGTTGACGGCGCCGAATGGTCCTTCTCAGCAGCGTGTGATTATGCAGGCGCTTGCTAATGCAGGGCTCTCTCCTGAGCAGGTTGATTTGGTTGAGGGGCATGGTACCGGTACGACGCTCGGTGATCCGATTGAGGCGCAGGCGTTGCTTGCGACGTATGGACAGGGTCGTCCCGAAGGGCGGCCGTTGTGGCTTGGGTCGGTTAAGTCGAATATTGGTCATACCCAGGCGGCGGCGGGTGTGGCGGGTGTATTAAGGGTGTGATGGCGATGCATCATGGTGTGTTGCCGAGGACGTTGCATGTTGATGAGCCTTCTTCGCAGGTCGATTGGTCTCTGGGCGCTGTTTCGTTGTTGACGGAGCAGAGACCGTGGGAGCCGTATGGGGATGTGCGTAGGGTCGGCGTGTCGTCGTTTGGTATTAGTGGCACGAACGCACATGTGATTTTGGAGGAGTCGCCTGAAGGAGGGGTGTTTGCTTCGCGGGTGGATGGTGTTGTAGATGATTCGTGTGTCGTGTCGGTTGGGGCTGTGCCGTGGGTGCTCTCGGCTAAGGATGGGGGTGCGTTGCGTGCTCAGGCTGGGCGTTTGGGGGCTTATTTGAGCGAGAACCCGGATTTGCGTGTCCAGGATGTTGGGGTCTCGTTGGTAAGTACTCGTTCGGTGTTCGAGCATCGGGCGGTGGTGTTTGGTAAGGATCGTGCAGGGTTGCTTGAGGAGTTGGGGTGGTTTGGTGGCGGTTCGCCCTCGCTGTCGGTGTTGGAGGGCATTGCGGCTGGGGATGCTGGTGGGGTGGCCTTTTTGTTCACGGGGCAGGGTGCTCAGAGGGTGGGGATGGGTAGCGAGCTTTATGGGTCATTTGGCGTATTCAGGGATGCGTTTGATGGGGTGTGTGGGTATCTGGATGGTTTGCTTGGGTGTTCGCTGAGGGATGTTGTGTTTGGTGGGTCGGCGGACCATGGGGTCGGTGGTTTGAGTGAAAGGCCTCTGCTGGATGAAACGTTGTTTACCCAGACTGGTCTGTTTGCTTTTGAGGTGGCGTTGTTTAGGTTGCTTGAGAGTTTGGATGTGAGACCGGATTATCTGATTGGGCACTCTGTTGGTGAGTTGGTGGCGGCGTATGTGGCAGGAGTGTTCTCGCTTGAGGACGCGTGTGTGTTGGTGGCGGCGCGTGGTCGTTTGATGGGCGAGTTGCCCACTGGTGGTGCGATGGCGGCAGTGCAGGCGTCTGAGCGGGAGATTGTGGAGTCGTTGGTGGGGTTTGAGGGTCGGGTGGCGTTGGCGGCTGTGAATGGTCCTATGTCGGTTGTGTTCTCTGGTGATGAGGACGCGGTGTTGGAGTTGATGGGCGTTTGGGGTGAGAGAGGGCGTAAGGTCAAGCGTTTGCTGGTGTCTCACGCTTTTCATTCATCGCGGATGGATGGGATGTTGGAGGGGTTCGCCGATGTCGCTCGTGGCTTGTCGTTCTCTGAGCCGTCGATCCCGGTAGTTTCTAATTTGACGGGTGAAGCGGTGGTTGGTGAGGAGTTGCGTGATCCTGGGTATTGGGTGCGTCATGCCAGGGAGACGGTGCGTTTTGCTGACGGTGTGCGTTGGCTTGCTGCTCAGGGTGTGGGGAGTTTCGTTGAGTTGGGACCGGATGGCGTACTTGGCGCGATGGTTGGGGAGTGTTTCGCCGAGTCGGCCGGCGAGGGCGGGGTGCAAGCGTCTGTGGTACTCAATTCGGATGGTGTTCTCGCTGGGGATGGAGTCGTTGGTGGCGATGATGTCGGGCAGTCCGCTCGTGTGGTTGTGTCGTTGTCGCGGGCTGGTCGCGAGGAAGAGCAGACGTTGCTGGCGGGTGTCGCGGGATTGTGGGTGCGTGGTGTAAGCGTTGGTTGGGGTGCTGTGTTTGAGGGTTCTGGTGCTAGGCGTGTGGGGTTGCCGACGTATGCGTTTCAGCGTGAGCGGTTTTGGCTTGATGGTGTTGGGCGGGGTGGTGGTGATGCGAGGGCTCTTGGGCAGGCTTCCTCGGATCATCCGTTGTTGGGTGCGGCTGTTGCGTTGGCTGGTGAGCGGGGTTTGGTTTTGACTGGTCGGTTGTCTTTGGTTGAGCATTCGTGGCTTTCTGATCATGTTGTGATGGGTCGTGTGCTGTTGCCGGGGACTGCTTTTCTTGAGCTTGCGCTTTGTGCTGGTGCTGAGGTTGGGTGTGGTGTTGTGCGTGAGTTGGTTTTGCAGGCTCCGTTGGTGTTGGGTGAGCGGGAGTTGCAGTTGCAGGTGGTGGTTGGTGAGGGTGATGAGTCTGGTGCTCGTTCTGTGCGTGTTTATTCGCGTGCGGAGTCTGTGTTTGGGGACTTGGACGGGGATGGTGAGTGGGTGTGTCACGCGACTGGCTCGCTTGCGCCCGTTGGGTTTGATGGTGAGGTTGATCGTGGTGTGTTCTCGGTGGGGGGTGTTTGGCCGCCGGTGGGCGCGGAGCCTGTGTCGATGGATGATGTGTATTCCAGGCTGGCTGATAGTGGTTTGGAGTACGGGCCGGTGTTTCAGGGGCTCACGCGGGCGTGGCGGTGTGATGGCGAGGTGTTCGCGGAGGTGGTGTTGCGCGATGTTGAGCGTGAGCAGGCGGGCACGTTTGGGTTGCACCCCGCATTGTTGGACGCTGCCCTGCATGCGATAGCGCTCCTCGGATCCTCGCTTGAGGGTGGCGCGGATGCCGTCGCCGAGTTGCGGCTCCCTTTCTCCTGGAGCGACGTGAGTCTGTTGCGGCCCGGACCGAGCGCACTGCGGGTACGCATCACGCCTCAGGGAGATGAGTCTGTGTCACTCCTGATGAGCGGCGAGGATGGTTATCCGATCGCCTCGGTCGGTGGATTGGCGACACGTGTTGTTTCTGCCGCAGAGATCGGGGAGCGCGCTGATGGTCGAGAAGGGGCGATGTTTGATCTCGATTGGGTCGAGCAGAATGTGTCGTCGTGTGGCTCTCCAGGTGAGTCCGTCATGCTCGCTACATGCGCAACGAGCGTTAGCGACCAGTTGGGCTCAGCAGGAGTGGAGTGCCGGCTCTTTGCCGATATGGCTGGGTTCGCCGAGGCGGTTGACTCTGACAGGGTTGATGGAACGCCTCGAGCATTGTTGTTGGACGCGAGGGCTCCTGCATTGGTCTCAGCTTCCGCGTCTGAGACGGCCGCTGTTGCGGATGTACCGAATATGGTCAGAGTATCTCTGCATGGTGTGCTTGATTCGCTGCAAGGGTGGCTTGCGGATGAGCGTCTCTCCTCGTGTCGGCTGGTGGTTTTGACCGAGGGGGCAATTGCCGTTGGCGTGGATGAGGGTGTGAGTGATCTCGCTGGTGGCGCTGTGTGGGGACTTGTGCGCTCGGCGCAGACTGAGAATCCGGGTCGCTTCGTGCTGGTAGATCTCGATGACGAGGGTTCCTCTTGGTCGGCTTTGCATCAGGCGCTGTGTTCGGATGAGCCGCAGCTTGCGTTGCGCGGTGGCACGGTGCGCTTGCCGCGGTTGGCGAGCGTGCATTCCGGTGAAGCGCTCATCTTGCCGGGCGATGGCAACTCCTGGCGGATGGATGTCGAGCGGCGGGGCACTTTGGAGAGTTTGGCTGTGGTCCCTGGATTGAGCGCGGGTACAGTCCTGGAGCCCGGGCAGGTGCGGGTCGAGGTGCGTGCGGCAGGCTTGAACTTCCGGGATGTGCTGATCGCGCTCGGAATGTATCCGGGTTCCGCAAGCATTGGCGCAGAGGGCTCTGGGGTAGTCGTGGAGGTCGGCGAGGCTGTACATGATCTCGCTCCGGGTGATCGTGTTATGGGACTGATAGAGGGTGCGATGGGCGACTTCGCGCTGGTCGACAGTCGTTTGCTCGTGTCGATGCCGCGGGAGTGGTCGTTCGTTGAGGCGGCCTCTGCTCCGATCGCGTTCGCGACCGCCTATTACGGGCTGGTCGACTTGGCGGATTTGAGGACGAACGAGCGCTTGCTGGTTCACGCGGCCGCAGGTGGGGTTGGCATCGCGGCCGTGCAGTTGGCCCGTCACCTGGGTGCGGAGGTATATGGGACCGCGAGCCCAGGTAAGTGGGACACGCTGCGGGCTCTCGATCTCGCCGAGACACACATAGCTTCCTCAAGGACACTCGATTTCGTCGATGAACTGCTTGCTGGGACCGATCGCCGGGGTATGGATGTGGTGCTGAATTCGCTCGCGGGTGAGTTTGTCGATGGGTCGCTTGAACTGTTGGGAAATGGTGGTCGATTTCTTGAGATGGGCAAGACCGACGTGCGCGACCCAGGGCAGATCGCCAGTGAACATGAAGGTGTCGATTACCGGGCGTTCGATGTGATGGACGCGGGAGCAGATCGGTTGCAGGAGATCCTCAGAGAGCTGTTGGGACTATTTGAGGGCGGTGCGCTCGTGCCGGCACCGATCACAACGTGGAGCATAAGACGTGCGCGGCAGGCATTCAGGCACATGAGCCAGGGAAAGCATGTGGGCAAGAACGTCTTGCGCTTGCCGCGTTCAATCGACCCTGAGCGAACAGTGCTCCTAACAGGTGGGACTGGGGGGTTGGGCTCTCTGGTGGCGCGCCATCTGGTGGCCAAGCATGGAGTGCGTCACCTAGTGCTGGTGAGTCGCCAGGGAGGACAGGCAAATGGTGCGAGTGAGCTTGTCGATGAGCTCAGCGCGTTGGGTGCACAAGCGAGCGCGGTGGCATGTGACATCTCTGACCGGGAACAGGTCAAGTGTCTGCTCGCCGAGGTTTCGCGGGAGCACCCACTGGACGCCGTCCTTCACGCGGCCGGTGTGATTGACGACGGTGTAATCGACTCTCTCACTCCAGATCGGATAGACCGCGTGCTCGCTCCAAAGCTTGCGGGGGCATGGAATTTGCATGAGCTGACACGCGACCTCGACCTCTCCGCATTCATTTTGTTCTCCTCGGTTGCCGGTACTTTGGGAAGCCCGGGTCAAGGAAACTACGCCGCGGCCAACGCTTCCCTCGATGCGCTCGCCGCGCATCGTCGCTCGCTTGGTCTCACAGGAACCTCGATCGCTTGGGGTCTATGGGAGCAAGCGACCGAGATAACAGGCCAGCTTGGGGCGCTGGACCAGAGGCGGATCGGCAAGACGGGAATCTTCGCTCTATCCAATGAGCAAGGTCTGAAACTGCTTGACGAGGTGCTTAAACTTGACCAAGCACTCACCATTTCCGCTCGGCTAGACCTGAAGGCACTACGTGCCCAAGCGCGCTCGGGCACGCTTTCACCGCTATTTAGTGGCCTGGTGCAGGCACCGAGTCGTCGCTCCAGCAAGGATCGGGCTAACTTGCTGGCGAGCCGGGTCTCAAGCTCCGGGGAGGCCGAGCGTGAGCGTTTGGCCCTGGAGGTGACCCTGGCTCACACCGCCGCGGTTCTGGGGCATACCTCGCCTGGGGCGATCGCGGCGGGGCGCACCTTCAAGGATCTGGGCTTCGATTCCCTCGCGGCGGTTGAGCTGCGCAATCGTCTAAGCGAGGAGGTTGGATCTCCTCTGCCGGCGACGCTTGTATTCGATCATCCCACCCCTCGTGCGGTCGCTCGTCACCTCCTGTCACAGATCGCCGGGGGCGGCGCGCAAAGCACGCTCCCTGAGATATCTGCCGAGGCAGAGCTCGCTGACCTGGAGCGCAGACTGTCCGCGATCGCATCCGACGCTTCCGGGCGTGCCACCGTTGCCGCCCGCCTACAGGCATTCCTCGCGGGGTTGGCCGGGCAGGAGGGAGTTCCTGGCGAGGACGAGCAACTGCGCTCGGCTACCGCCCAAGAGGTGTTCGAGTTGATCGATCGGGATCTTGGGCCGCTCGAGCACGATGGAGGCGCACATGCGATCGGCTGAGGATGGGTGTCGTCGTGTCTGAGGAGAAGAAGCTGCTTGAGTACCTCAAGCGCGTCACGATCGACCTGCGCAGTACTCAGCGCGCCCTGAACGATCTGCGCGAGCGCGCACGTGAGCCGATTGCGATCGTGGGTATGGCCTGTCGCTATCCGGGCGGTGTGCGCTCTCCCGAGGATCTGTGGGAACTGGTTGCATCCCGGCTGGATGCGATAACGGAGTTCCCAACGAACCGCGGGTGGAATGTCGAGGCGCTCTATAATTCCGACCCCGATCACGCTGGCACAAGCTATACGCGTGAGGGGGGGTTCATTCATGACGCGGATGAGTTCGATGCCGAGTTCTTTGGCATCAGTCCGAGAGAGGCGCTTGCGATGGACCCGCAGCAGCGAGTGCTGCTGGAAACTTCGTGGGAGGCACTGGAAAACGCCGGTGTGAATCCTCAGTCGTTGCGCGGCAGTCGCACGGGGGTGTTCGCCGGGGTCATACATCACGATTATGGTGGGCTGGTAGTAGGCTCTCCGCCGGCCGGTCTTGAGGCATATCTGGGGATTGGCAGTGCCGGCAGCGTGGCGTCGGGGCGAGTGGCTTACACCCTCGGGCTCCAGGGTCCCGCGGTGACGATCGACACTGCGTGTTCCTCCTCGCTTGTGGCACTGCACTTGGCTTGCAACGCTTTGCGTTCACAAGAATGCGGGTTGGCGCTGGCCAGTGGCGTCACTGTGCTTTCGACACCCGGCGTGTTCGTTGAGTTCTCTCGGCAGCGTGGGCTCGCGCCCGACGGGAGGTCGAAGGCCTATTCCCAGGCGGCAGACGGAGTCGGCTGGGGGGAGGGCGTGGGTGTGCTGCTGCTAGAGCGTCTCTCAGATGCACAGCGCCTTGGTCATCGAGTACTTGGGCTTGTGCGCGCAAGCGCCATCAACCAGGACGGTGAAAGCAATGGCCTGACTGCTCCCAGCGGTCCAGCTCAGCAGATAGTCATTCGCGATGCACTGGCCAGTGCCGGTTTGTCGGTCGCGGACGTGGACGTGGTCGAGGGACACGGAACAGGCACGAGGCTTGGCGATCCGATTGAGGCACAGGCTCTGCTGGCAACCTACGGCCAGAGGCCTTCCACGAGCGAGCCGCTGATGCTTGGATCGGTCAAGTCGAATATAGGCCACACCCAGGCTGCCGCCGGCGTCGCCGGCGTGATCAAGATGGTGATGGCGATGCGCCACGCCGAACTTCCGGCGACGCTTAATCGAGACCGGCCGTCCTCGCAGGTGGATTGGTCTCAGGGTGCTATCTCCTTGCTGAGCGAGTCAAGGCCTTGGGCGGGAGGCGCCACTCCGCGTCGTGCCGGCGTGTCCTCCTTCGGGGTGAGCGGCACCAACGCACATGTGATCTTGGAGGAGCCACCGCCTGTCGCGCCCGAAGGTGAGCGGGGCAAGCAGTTGGGCGCGCTCGGAGCAGGGTTGGTCGGATGGTCACTGTCGGCACGCCGTGGGGAGGCTCTGCGCGCGGGAGCACAGCGACTTCGGGATCACGTCGCGGCCGGCGAGCTCAGCATCGAGCAGGTTGGACGCTCGCTTGCAAGGCGGCCGTCGTTCGCTCATCGCGCGATCGTGCTCGGAGAGGAGCGTGAGGGGCTGTTTGGCGGTCTGGATGCTGTGGCCGGCGGCAGGCAGCTGGATCGGGTTGTCGAAGGTATCGCTCGCGACGCTGGACAGATCGTTTTCGTGTTCCCTGGCCAGGGGGCGCAGTGGTCCAGTATGGCTGTGCCCCTGCTTGATTGCTCACCGGTTTTCGCCGCCACGATCGGACGTTGCGCTGCGGCGCTGGAGCCGTTCGTGGATTGGAGCCTCGAGGATGTCCTGCGCGGCAGGCCCAAGTCGCCTGATATCGAGCGGGTGGATGTCGTGCAGCCAGTGCTTTTTGCGGTGATGGTCGCGCTCGCCGAGTTGTGGCAGGCATGCGGGGTCGTCCCGGACGCGGTTGTCGGTCACTCACAAGGTGAGATCGCGGCTGCCTACATCGCCGGAGGACTTTCGCTCGAGGATGCGGCGCGAGTCGTCGCGCTGCGCAGCAGGGCGCTTGCTGCTCTGTCTGGCCGGGGCGGAATGGTGTCGCTCGCGGTATCGCTTGAGCGGCTCGAGCGGCTGATTGAGCCGCTGGGAGGCGACGTGTCGCTCGCCGCGGTCAATGGACCCGGTGCGCTCGTCGTATCGGGCGAGATCGAGGTGCTCGACCAGCTACTCGCGATCTGCGAGAGCGAGGATGTGCGAGCTCGCAGGATTCCCGTGGACTATGCGGCTCACTCTTCACAGGTGCAAGAGATACGCGAGGAGCTGACCACCGGATGCGAGTCGATATCGCCGCGGTCGGGCAGCGTGCCTTTCTATTCGACCACAGACCCCGGTCTGCTCGACATGGCAAGCCTGGACGCCGCCTATTGGTATCGCAACCTTCGCGAGACGGTGCAGTTCGAATCGGTCGTGCGCATACTGTTCAACGAGCGCTTCGGGACGTTTGTGGAGGTGAGCCCGCATCCCGTGTTGACGGTCGGAGTGCTTGAAGCGGCTGATGCGGTGGCGGCTGATGCCTCAGACGAGGAGTCTCCTTCAGCGCCTCGCGGAGGTTCTGCCGTGACGGTGATCGAGTCCCTGCGCAGAGGCGACGGGGCCCCGAGCCGTTTCGCTCGTTCGCTCGCCCAGGCATGGGTGCAAGGCGTAGAGGTGGATTGGCCCTCGCTCCTGGGCGATGACGGAGGAGAGCTTGCCGAGCTGCCCACATATGCGTTCCAGCGGAGTCGCTACTGGCTCGACGCTGAGCCCACCGGTGCGGCGGCGATCGCCGCGATCGGTCAGGCATCAGCCGAACACCCGCTGCTTGGCGCGGCGGTAGCGCTGGCCGATGAGCGCGGGTGGCTTTTCACAGGTCGCTTGTCTACACAAACGCACTCGTGGCTCTCCGATCACGTTGTGATGGGTACAGTGATTCTACCCGGCACCGCATTCCTGGAGTTGGCTCTGCACGCAGGCCGGCGCGCGGGGTGTGGATCTGTGCACGAGCTGACCATCGAGTCGCCGCTCGTGATCGAAGAGCACGGAGCCATCCAGCTGCAGGTATCGATCGGTGCACTTGAGTCACATGGGCGATGGCCAATTGAGATACACGCTCGCTCGGTGAACATCGACGGAAGCGATGTCGCGACGAACGAGGCCTGGACTCGACACGCCAGCGGGCTGCTCGACTCGGTCAAGGATGGAAACCCATTCGCGCCCGACGCCGATATGGCCGAGAGGGCTGAGCGTCTCGCGGATGTCTGGCCCCCACCCGATGCGATACCGCTACAGGCCAGCGACATATACGAGTCGCTGGCCGAGCGCGGTCTGGAATATGGCCCGATCTTTCAGGGGCTCGACGCCGTGTGGCAACTGGACGGGGAGTTGTTCGCCGAGGTGTCTCTGCCGGACTCCGAGCGCGACCGAACAGAGCTGTTCGGGGTGCACCCGGCGCTGCTCGACGCAGCGCTTCACGCGGCGGGGCTCGGCGATGAATCGCGAGAGCGGGACTCCACAACGGTCCCATTGCCCTACTCCTGGCAAGATGTGCGTCTCCATAGCCCAGGTGGGCGCGCCCTGCGCGTATCGCTGTTGCCCGATGGTGAGAACATGATTTCTCTGGTCGCGGCCGACGAGCAGGGACGGCTCGTCGCAACCGTCGGCGCGTTGCGGACGAGGCCGGTCGTGGCGGAGCGTTTGCGTATAGGACGTGAGGGTGTTCACGAGTCGCTTCTGCACATCGATTGGACGCCGGTCGCGGGGGCTCCCGGGCCTGCGCTCGAAGAGTGGGCACTGTTGGGCGAGGGAGGATCAGACTTGGATGCCGCGCTGCGCCAGGCCGGGGCGAGTGTGGATCGCCTGGCGAGCCTTGAATCCCTCATGCAGTCAACGGCAGAGGGCTCGCGGATTCCCGACGTCGTGGTCTGGCAGCCTGCGCTCCCACCAGCGGGTAAAGGACTGGCGGAAGCGGTGCGGATACGCACGCATGAAGCTTTGGAGCTTGCCAAGGCTTGGCTCTCTGAGCAGACGTTGGTGGGCTCGCGCCTAGTCATTCTGACCCGTGGAGCCGTGGCCACGCGGGCCGGTGAGGACATCCAAGCCTTGTCTGAGAGCGCGATATGGGGGTTGCTGCGCTCAGCTCAATCAGAGAATCCCGGCCGGCTGCTGCTCGTGGATCTTGACCGCGATCAGTCCTCCATCCAATTGCTCTCAACCGCTGTGACGTCCGCGATCGCCGAGGAAGAGACACAACTGGCAATACGTAGCGGAGTTGCGCATGTGCCTCGCATCGGCGCCAGGACGCAAGCGCTCGTGCCCCCGCAGGAGGTCTCAGATTGGCATCTTGAGGCCGGCCCCGCGGGCACTCTGGCCGGCTTGGGTTTGGTCGCTTTCCCACAAGCGGCCGAACCGCTCGCGCCCGATCAAATACGTATAGCGGTGCGCGCCGCCGGGATCAACTTCAGAGATGTTTTGGTCGCTCTGGGAATGGTCCCCAAACTTGGCGAGTGGGACGTGATCGGCTACGAGTGCTCGGGTGTCGTGCTCGACGTTGGCTCTGGGGTGGGCGAGCTTGTGCCTGGCGATCGCGTGATGGGCCTGTTCACCGGCGGCTTCGGTCCTCGAGCGATCACCGATCACCGCAACGTGACGAAGATGCCTCAAGGCTGGTCCTTCGCGGAGGCCGCGTCGGTTCCACTGGCGTTCCTCACCGCTTACTACGGCCTCATCGACTTGGCGAAGCTTCGCTCCGGCGAGCGATTGCTGATCCACGCCGCGGCCGGTGGAGTCGGGATGGCGGCGATACAGATAGCACAGCATCTCGGGGCTGAGGTCTTTGCGACCGCAAGTCCACCCAAGTGGGAGGTACTGCGGGAGATGGGATGTGAGCAATCACGCATCGCTTCTTCACGTGACTTGGGCTTTAAGACGCAGTTCTCCGATCTCACCGACAGTGAGGGAATGGATGTCGTCTTGAACTCGCTATCTGGCGAGTTCGTGGATGCGTCGCTCGAGCTGCTCTCACGCGATGGCCGTTTCCTGGAGATGGGTATGACTGACGTCCGTGAGACGGCCGAGCTCGATGCGGGCTGGCCAGGTGTCTCATATCTCCCGTTCTACCTGACCGAAGTCCCGGCCGAGCGGGTCCAGGAGATGCTGGAGAGAGCTGGTGGACCTGTTCGAGCGCGGGGTGCTGAACACGCTCCCAGTTCATGCGTGGGATGTGCGGCAGGCACGTGACGTATTTCGCTTCATGGGCCAAGCACGCCACATCGGCAAGGTCGTGCTCACGCCGCCAGCAGAGATACAGGTTGAGGGAACAGTGCTTATAACCGGTGGTACCGGCCAGCTCGGGAGCATGCTGGCCAGGCATCTGGTCGAGACGCGGGAGGTTCGCAACCTGATTCTCACGAGTCGCCGCGGTCTGGATGCTCCAGGTGCGATCGAGCTGCAGGCTGAGCTGACTGCGCTTGGGGCAAAGGTGCAAATCGCCGAATGCGATGTCTCTGACAGGGATCAACTGGAGCACCTGATCGAATCGATCCCTGTCGAGTTTCCGTTGACAGGCGTCCTCCACGCCGCGGGCATCCTGGAGGATGGGATGCTCGACTCGCTGTCCAGTGAGCAGCTCGATCGGGTGCTTGCGCCGAAGGTGGACGCGGCGGTGCACTTGCATGAGCTCACCCAGCATCTCGACCTGGGTGTGTTTGTTCTCTTCTCTTCGGCCGCGGGTGTGCTCGGTGCTCCCGGACAAGCTAACTACGCGGCCGCGAATGCTTTCCTGGATGCACTTGCAGCACACCGTCGTGCACGGGGCTTGCCGGCGGTCTCGATGGCTTGGGGATGGTGGCAGCAGGCCAGCGAGATGACAGGCCGCATGGACGAGCTCGACATGGTCAGGCTGAGACGCTCAGGCGTGCAGGCGATGTCTTCAGAGGAAGGCCTTAATTTCTTCGAGTCCGCGCTTGAGTCCAGCGACGCTCTCACGATTCCCGTCCGGCTCGATATGGTCGCTTTGCGCGACCAGGCAAGGTCGGGGATGCTGCCCGCGCTCTGGCGTAGCTTCGTCAAGGCACAAGGCGTGCGAGCGGCTTCGACGACGAACGGCTCGCTGACGCCACGGCTTGCCAGCCTCGACAAGGAGGCCCGCCACGCTGCATTGATAGAGCTCGTCCGCACCCAGGTGGCCGCGGTGCTTGGCCACGCCTCCGCAGACACGATCGACCCGAGCAGCGCATTTAAGGGACTGGGCTTCGACTCGCTGCTGGCGGTCGAGCTGCGCAATCGTCTCAGTGGTTCGCTTGACATACAACTCCCGACGACCCTGGTCTTTGACTATCCAACCCCCGAGGAGCTGGGTGCTTACCTGAGCGAACAGCTCGTCGGTAGCTCTCAGCCTAAGCGAGCGCCGAGGGCGACCGTCACACCCGCTGATGAGCCCGTAGTCATTGTCGGGATGAGCTGTCGCTACCCGGGAGGTGTGCGGTCGCCCGAGCAGCTGTGGGAGCTGGTTGCTCGCGGCGGCGACGCGGCCTCCGCCTTCCCAGCCGATCGTGGTTGGAGTCGTCTGTACGAACCCGATCAATTTCACGCAGCTACGAGCGATACGCCTGAAGGTGGCTTTCTCTATGACGCGGCTGACTTCGATGCCGCCTTCTTTGCGATTGGTCCACGTGAGGCACAGGCGATGGATCCGCAGCAGAGGTTGTTGCTGGAAGTTAGTTGGGAGGCGTTTGAAAATGCCGGTCTGGATCCGCTGTCGCTGAAGGGGACTCCAGCGGGGGTGTTTGCCGGGATCAGCTCACATGATTATGGTCCGGGTTTCACTCAGGCTTCGAGCGGTGTGGAGGGTTATGGTTTGACTGGTGCCTCGGGCAGTGTGGTATCCGGGCGGGTTGCTTATACATTTGGTCTAGAGGGCCCGGCTGTGACAGTCGACACGGCATGCTCCTCGTCACTGGTGGCGATTCATCTGGCGTGTCAGTCATTGAGGGCGGGTGAGTGTTCATTGGCGTTGGCTGGTGGGGTCACGGTGCTTGGCACTCCCGGGGTGTTCGTTGAATTCAGCCGTCAAGGCGGGCTTGCCGGCGACGGACGATGCAAGTCTTTTGCTGAGGGCGCGGATGGTGTCGGTCTTGCTGAGGGGGCCGGTGTGGTTGTGCTGGAGCGGTTGTCTGAGGCCCAGCGTTTGGGTCATCGTGTGCTTGGTGTGCTGCGGGGCAGCGCTGTCAACCAGGATGGTGCCAGCAACGGGCTGACCGCTCCGAATGGGCCATCCCAGCAGCGGGTTATTTTGCAGGCGTTGGCTAATGCGGGTCTTGAGCCTCGCGAGGTGCAGGCCATCGAGGCGCACGGTACGGGCACTACGCTTGGCGATCCGATTGAGGCGCAGGCATTGCTCGCGACTTATGGTCAAGAGCGTTCGGGTGTCGAGCCTTTGTGGTTGGGGTCTGTGAAGTCAAATATCGGTCATACGCAGGCCGCGGCTGGTGTGGCGGGTGTGATCAAGATGGTGATGGCGCTACGCGCGGGCACGCTGCCGCGCAGCCTGTACGCCGAGTCTCCCTCCAGCAGAATCGACTGGTCCGCCGGTGCTGTCTCGCTGCTTGGCGAGTCGAGGCCTTGGTCGCGCGAGGGCGGTCCGCGTCGTGTGGGTATTTCCTCGTTTGGGATCAGCGGAACCAACGCGCACGCGATTCTGGAAGAACCTCCGATGATGGTCGAGTCACACGCTCGATCTGTCGCGCCAACGCTTGGGGATCGGCAGGACAGCGAGGCGCGTGCGTCTCTTTCCGGCATGTCACCTGCCTGGATACTTTCCGCCGACGGTGAGGCTGCGCTGCGCCAGCAGGCTGGGCGTTTGCGTGAGCACTTGTTGGCGCATCCTGGTCTGGCGTTGTCTGACGTTGCGGTCTCTCTTGCGGGGCGTTCGGCACTCGCGGATCGAGCTGTCGTGATCGGTGCCAGCGGCGAGGATTTGTTGAGTGGCCTTGAGAGTCTTGCTGGCGAGGGACCGAGTGCTGTCATATCGGGGCATGCGGTCTCCAGGAAACAGAATGGCGGCCTCGCTCTGCTTTTCTCCGGTCAGGGCTCCCAGCGTCTGGGGATGGGACGGGAGCTGTCGGCAGGGCTCCCTATCTTCAAGGAGACGCTTGAGGAGCTGAGTGAGCATCTGGATGCAGTGCTTGGCCGCTCGCTGCTGGATGTCATATTCGCTCGGGAGGGCACGGCGGAGGCAGAGCTGCTGGATGAGACAGCGTTTACCCAAGCTGCGCTGTTCGTGCTTGAGGTGGCTCTGTTTAGGCAGGTGCAGGCTTTGGGTGTGCGGCCTGACTTCCTGATCGGTCATTCGATAGGCGAGGTAGTGGCGGCGTATGTGGCTGGAGTGTTCTCTACAGAGGATGCGTGCAGCCTTGTGGGTGCACGGGGCCGTCTGATGGGAGAGCTGCCGCACGGCGGGGCGATGGTGGCTGTGGAGATCTCTGAGCAAGATGCGCTCACGGCAATCCGGGATTTGGAGGGGAGTGTGTCGCTTGCGGCCGTCAACGGTCTCAACTCGGTTGTGCTCTCTGGCGAGGAGGCCGTCGTGAGTGAACTCGCGGGCGAGTGGAAGAGCCAGGGTCGCAAGACGAGCAGGCTGCGGGTCAGTCACGCTTTTCACTCTCCTCTGATGGACGGGATGCTTGTGGAGTTTGCTGATTGTGTGAGGTGTCTCTCCTTTGAGGAGCCCTCGATACCGATCGTCTCCAACATGACCGGCGAGCTGATAACGCCAGAGAGTGTCTGCTCTGTTGACTATTGGGTCGAACACGTGCGTCAAACGGTGCGCTTCGCGGACGGAGTGCGCTGGCTATACGCGCAAGGAGTTAGGAACTTCCTCGAGCTCGGGCCCGATGGCGTGCTCAGCGCGATGTGTCGCGAGAGCTTGTCCGATTCTGACGCTCAGATCGCGGTTGCTCCTGTGCTTCGCGCGGAGCGACCTGAGCTCGAATCGCTGCAGGCCGGTTTGGCTGAGATGTCGGGTTAACGGAGTTCACGTCGACTGGTCCCAGATGTTCGCCGGCACGGGCGGGAGCCGTGTCGAGCTGCCCGCTTACGCGTTCCAGCGCGAGCGTTATTGGCTGGATGCCTCACCGGCCTCCGGGAGTGGTGCTTGGATAGGTCGTCCTACCGGTCATCCTCTACTCGATGCGGCCGTGTCGCTGGCTCAAGACGACAGTCTGCTGTGCACCGGGACGTTGTCGCCGCAGACGCACCGGTGGCTTTCAGATCACCAGGTCGGGGGTTCGACCCTGCTGGCGGGCACCGCGTTCGTAGAGCTCGCGCTACACGCCGGCGACCTGCTTGGATGCGAGCAGCTGGAGGAGCTCACGCTCGAGGCACCGTTGACGCTGCCGCAGGAGGGCGTCGAGCTGCAGATCGCGATCGGTTCCGCCGAAGAGGATGGGAAGCACTCGCTGAGTGTCTACTCACGGCCGGTACAGGCCTCAAGCGCGCAGCTTGACGCTGAGGCGTCCTGGAGACGGCACGCAACCGGGGTGCTAGCCGGGGACGGTCAGCCCGAAGGGGAGCTGAATGAGCTGCCGCCGGACGCCCAAGCCCTGGCGCAGGAGGCTTGGCCTCCGGTCGGCGCAAGCGTGGTTGACCTTGAGGGCTTCTACGAGCGCCTGGCAACGCAAGGCCTCTGCTACGGGCCGAGCTTCTGTGGAGTGCAGGCGGTTTGGCGTCGAGGCGAGGAGCTGTTCGCGGAAGTGACTCTGCCGCTCTCCGGTGAGGTCTCCCAGGAGGGCTTCATCGTTCATCCGGCGCTCCTTGACGCGACCTTGCATCCCTTGGCTTTGGGGGCCGCTTCTGACTCCGAAGCCGAGCGGCAGATCTTCCTCCCGTTTGCCTGGCGGGAAGTGAGACTTGGCGGCGGGGGAGGATCGACCCTGCGTGTGCGCCTCACTCAGACCGGGCGCGAATCGGTGTCGCTGGTCGGGGTGGATACGCAAGGAAGCTTCGCGCTGTCGGTAGGGACGCTTACGCTGCGAGCGCTCTCTCCAGATCAGCTTGCCGGCGCACAGGAGCATGGTGGCGAAGAGGACTCGATCCTTTGTGTGGACTGGATGGAGCTGCCCTTGCCGGAGCAGGGACACACCGCGGCGTTGTTGCTGTTCGGCGAGCATGCGGCTCGCTTGCCAGATCGAGTCGGGGTGCAGCGGCTGCGGTGTGACTCGGGCTCGGAGCTTGACCGTGTGCACTGCGGTGTGAACGGGGTGCTGGAGAGGATGCAAGCATGGCTTCGGGACGAACGGGATTCCGAGCACAAGCTGGTGGTCCTGACCTGTCGAGCGGTGGCGGCCGAGAGCCAGGAGACCGTTGACGATCTAGCAGGTGGCGCGGTATGGGGCTTGGTGCGTGCCGCCCAGGCCGAGAACCCGGGGCGCTTCATGCTCATCGACCTTGACCAGGAGCAGGCTTCCTGGGACGTGCTCGAGCGTGCGCTCGGGATCGATGAGTCTCAGCTTGCGATTCGCGACGGGGTCGTGCGGGCGCCGCGACTGGCGAGCGCGAAGTCGAGTGGGGTGCTTGACGCTCCGGTCGACTCGCCGCTGTGGCAGCTGGACCTGGCCGAGCGGGGCACGCTTGAGAGCCTTGCGCTTGGTCCTGACACTAGCTCAGAGACACCGATTGAGGCAGGGCAGGTACGCGTAGCGGTGCGGGCCGCCGGTTTGAACTTCCGCGACGTACTGGTGGCCTTGGATATGTATCCCGGGCAGGCGAGGATCGGCGGCGAGGGCGCGGGCGTTGTGCTGGAGGTCGGCCCCGGTGTTGAGGATCTCGCTCCCGGCGACCGCGTGATGGGCTTGCTGGAAGGAGCGTTCGCATCGACCGCATTGGCCGATCGGCGCTTGCTGGCACCGATACCCGCTGGATGGTCCTTTGCGCGTGCGGCCTCCGTGCCGATCGCTTTCTGCACGGCCTATTACGGTCTGGTTGACCTGGCGGGTCTGTGCAAGGGTGAAAGCGTGCTGATCCATGCTGCCGCCGGCGGTGTGGGTATGGCTGCTCTGCAAGTGGCCCGCAAGATCGGAGCCGAGGTGTTCGCCACCGCCGCCCCGTCCAAGCGCTGGGCGCTCGAGGACTATGGTTTGGATGACGCGCACATCGCGTCCTCGCGCACGCTCGACTTCAAGGATCATTTTCTGCGATCCACCGGCGGTGGCGGTGTGGATGTCGTGCTTGATTGCCTTGCCCAAGAGATGGTCGATGCTTCGCTTGAGCTGACGGGGAAGGACGGGCGTTTCCTTGAGATGGGCAAGGCCGACGTGCGCGATGCGGATGACGTGGCAGAGCGCTGGCCGGGCGTCTCTTACAGGGCGTTCGACTTGCGTGAAGCGGGCTCCGAGCGTATCCAGGAGATCCTGCTCGACTTGTTGGAGCTCTTTGAAGAGGGTGTCCTGGAACCCTCCCCTCAACCAGCTGGAGTATCAGGCGAGCACCGCAGGCGTTTCGCTTTATGAGCCAGGCACGGCATATCGGCAAGAATGTGCTGCAGCTGCCACGACCGATTGACCGGCGCGGCACGGCGCTCATAACGGGCGGCACCGGACAGCTCGGGGGAGCGATCGCCCGACATCTCGTGGTCGCGCATGGTGTCGAGCACGTGCTGCTGGCAAGTCGTCGCGGCAGTGATGCCCCGGGTGCCAGCGAGTTGCTTGACGAGCTATCCGAGCTTGGAGCGCAAGCAAGAGTGGTGTCAAGCGACCTCAGCGATCGCGGCCAATGCGAGCAACTGCTTGCGAGTATCCCTGCGGAGCACCCACTCGATGTCGTTGTGCATGCGGCAGGAGTGCTCGACGATGGGGTGCTCGACTCGCTCACGCCCGAGCGGGTGGACCGTGTGCTGGCGGCGAAGGTCGACGCTGCATGGCATCTGCACGAGCTCACCGAAGAACTCGAGCTCTCTACGTTCGTGATGTTCTCTTCGATCGCGGGCACTCTGGGCAGCGCGGGTCAAGCCAGCTATTCCGGCCGCTAACGCCTTCTTGGACGCGCTCGCCGTGTGCCGCCACGCCAAGGGGCTCGCGGCTACCTCGATCGCTTGGGGGCTGTGGGAGCAGGACGGCGGGATGGCTGTCCAGGTCGCCGAGGCCGACCGTGCGCGGTTGGCGCGCGCGGGTATCGCGGCGCTGCCCACCGAACGGGGCCTGGCTCTGTTCGATCAGGCACTCGACGTTGGCGATGCCTATGTTCTCGGGGCAAGATTCGAGCCGACGAGCCTGAGTCTTCAGGCTGAAGCCGGGGAGATCAGTCCGCTGCTGAGTGGACTAGCAAACACTCGCTCGCGCCGTGTGAACCATCGAGCCCAGCGCGGGCAAGCACGCCTGAGCTTGGCAGGAATGGAGAAGGGCAAGCGCGAACAGGCAGTACTCGAAGCTGGTGCGCTCACACGCAGCAAGCGTGGTTGGGCATGCCAGCCCCGAGCGCGTGCAGATGCGATCTACGTTCAAGGAGCTGGGCTTCGACTCACTAGCCGCCGTCGAGCTACGCAACCGACTCGCGCGAGCCACCGGATTGCGCCTATCAAGCACCCTGATCTTTGACTATCCAACGCCGACAGAGCTCGTGGGGCACATTCTCAAGGAGCTGGCGGGCACCACTGCGACGGCAACTCGCTCGCGCGCGGCGGTGGCTGTCGATGAGCCGATCGCGATCGTCGGGATGAGTTGTCGTTATCCGGGTGGGGTGCGTTCGCCTGAGGAGCTGTGGGAGTTGGTCGCAAACGGTCGGGATGCGATTTCAGCTCTCCCAACCGACCGCGGCTGGGATCTGGAGGGTTTGAGCTTCGTGGACCGGACGCGCGAGGGAGGTTGGACGCGCGAGGGAGGCTTCGTGGCTGACGCCGCGGAGTTCGACGCCGAGTTCTTCGGGATCGGCCCGCGCGAGGCGCTGGCGATGGATCCGCAACAGCGGCTGTTGCTCGAGACCTGCTGGCAGGCGATCGAACGGGCCGGCATCGACCCGTTCGCGTTGCGCGGCGCCGATGCCGGAGTTTTTGCTGGAATCAGCGCTTCCGGCTACGGCGACGGCGCCGATCAGGTAGCCACGGGAGTGGCGGGCTACCGCCTTACGGGCAATGTAACGAGCGCCGCGTCCGGGAGAGTGGCCTATGCGCTTGGGCTTGAGGGTCCGGCGGTCTCTGTGGACACCGCGTGCTCCGCCTCGCTTGTAGCGCTGCATCTCGCCTGCCAGGCACTGCGCAACGGCGAGTGCTCAATGGCGCTGGCGGGCGGCGTGATGGTGATGGCCTTGCCCGACCTGTTCGTTGAATTCAATCGTCAAGGTGGCTTGGCGCGCGATGGTCGCTGCAAGGCATTCTCTGCGGAGGCTGACGGCACCGGCTGGAGCGAGGGCGCGGGCGTTCTGTTGCTCGAGCGTCTCACCGATGCCTTCCGCCTCAACCATCCGATCGCCGCGGTTGTGCGCGGCAGCGCAGTCAACCAGGATGGCGCCAGCAATGGGCTGACGGCTCCAAATGGACCATCTCAGCAACGGGTAATCGCCCAGGCACTCGTGAACGCCGGCTTGCGCCCGGAGCAGGTCGATGTGGTGGAGGCGCATGGGACCGGCACAACGCTTGGCGACCCGATCGAGGCGCAGGCGCTGCTCGCTGCCTACGGGCAGGAGCGCAAGCAGCCGCTATGGCTTGGCTCGATCAAGTCGAATATCGGCCATTCAGGGACGGCGGCTGGCGTTGCGGGCGTGATCAAGATGGCGATGGCGCTCCAGCACGGCGTGCTTCCAAAGACGCTACATGCCGAGGAGCCCTCGCGAAAGATCGATTGGTCCGCGGGCACGGTGCGGCTGCTGAGGGAGGCCACGCCCTGGTCCGGCAGCGGGCAACCTCGCCGCGCAGGGGTGTCCTCGTTTGGAATCAGCGGCACCAATGCACATGTGATCCTCGAGCAAGCCCCGCCACTTGAGCACGCGCCTGCTTCTCCGGTCCAGTCGCCTCAATCCGCCCTGGTGCCATGGGTGCTCTCGGCAAGGAGCGAGGCGGGGCTGCGCGATCAGTCGCGAGAGCTACTCGACCATCTCAGCCGACATCCTGAGCAGCAGATCGCCGACTTGGGTCTGTCACTTGCGCTGCGTCCAGCGTTCGAGCAGCGCGCTGTCATCGTGGGGAGCGCCCCTGAGCAGCTGCCAGCTGGGTTCCAGGCCCTCGCCGGCGGCGAATCTCACGCCGGCGTGACGCGCGGGTCCATACGCGAGGCGGGCAAGGTCGTATTCATGTTTACCGGCCAGGGAGCGCAGCGCGTGGGAATGGCGCGTGGCCTATACGAGGCGTTCCCCAAGTTTCGGGAAGCGCTCGAGCAGGTGTGCGAGGAGCTGGACAGGACCATGGAGCGCCCGGTGCTGGAGCTGATGCTTGCGGAGCCGGACGAAGCGCAGGTGCCCGAGGCGAATGACCCGTCGGCTTTGGGAGCGCTTGATCGAACGGGTCTCGCGCAGCCGGCGCTATTCGCGTTCGAGCTGGCCACGTTCAGGTTGATCGAGAGCTGGGGCCTGAAGCCTGATCTGCTGTGGGTCACTCTGTGGGAGAGCTGACCGCGGCACACGTAGCGGGCGTGCTCTCACTGACCGACGCGTGTGCACTGGTAGGTGCCCGCGGCAGTTTGATGGATGCGCTGCCTGAAGGGGGAGCAATGGTGGCGGTGCAGGCATCTGAGCAGGAAGCACTTGACATGCTCGTGCGGGAGAAGTGCGATGTAGCGCTCGCGGCCGTGAACGGGCCCACTTCGGTCGTGCTGTCAGGCGATGAGGAAGCGGTGGCGCGGCTAGCCTCCATATGGACGCAGCATGGGCGCAAGACGCGGCGCCTGCGGGTTAGCCACGCCTTCCACTCCTCTCATATGGATGCCATGCTCGAGCAGTTCGCGCAGGCGGCTCGCTCGGTGTCGCTGTCTGAGCCGCGGATTCAGATCGTCTCGAACATCACCGGCGAGATTGCGGATGGCGAGCTCTGCGAACCCGACTATTGGGTGCGCCAAGTACGTGAGACGGTGCGATTTGCTGACGGGGTGCGGCACTGCGCGGCCGCGGGCGCCGGCTATTTCATCGAGCTTGGACCCGACGGGGTACTGAGCGCGATGGCCGGCGATTGTGTACCGGCGGGTGAGGTAGTGGTGCCACTATTGCGCGCCGGCCGTCCGCAGGCCGAGACGCTGCTTGGGGGATTGGCGCAAGCTTGGGCACAAGGCGCGGCGGTCGACTGGCAGCAGATGCTCGCGAGTCTGGGGGCCCAGCGTGTGGATCTGCCCACCTATGCGTTTCAGCGTCGTCGCTACTGGCTGCAGGGCGGCCCAAGCGCGAGCGGTGTGGCTTCACTGGGGCAGCGCTCGGCAGAGCATCCGCTGCTGGGTGCCGCCGTCGACCTGGCCGATCGTGGAGGAGGGCTATTCACCGGTCGCATCTCCCGGCAGTCGCAGCCTTGGCTGGCCGACCACGTAGTGATGGGTAGCGTGCTATTGCCGGGTGCGGCAATGGTGGAGTTGGCGCTTCACGCTGGAAGCAGGCTTGGATGCGGCTCGTTGCACGAGCTCGTGCTTGAAGCGCCGCTTCAGATCCCCGAGCAGCAACCTGTTCAGCTGCAGGTGTCGGTGGCTGAGCCCGACGAGCAAGGCTGGCGCGCGGTGAGCGTGCACTCCCGTATCGAGGGGCAGGTCGAGGAGGCACCGTTCGAAGATCGCTGGACTCGCAATGCCAGAGGGGTTTTGAGGCCTGGTGTGACAGCAGACGGCTCGCTGGCAGAGCAGTGGATGAGCGAGGCGTGGCCGCCCGAGGGGGCCGAGCTCGTGGACGTGGACGATCTCTACGAGCGCTTGGCAGAAAGGGGCTTTGGCTATGGCCCTGCCTTCCAAGGGGTGCGTCGAGCATGGCGGCGCGACGGGGAGCTATTCGCGGAAGTTGCCATGCCGGCCGATTCGCGGGGGCAGAGTGGCTCCTTTGACCTGCACCCGGCGTTGCTTGATGCGGCGCTGCACGTGGCGGGCGCCGACCCCATGCGGACGGACAGCGAGGAGGAGGAGATCTGGCTGCCCTTCTCCTGGCAGGGCGTCGAGCTGTGTGCCCGCGACGCGGAGGAGTTGCGAGTGCGTCTCTCATCGCGGGGGAGTGAGCTGTCGCTGACGCTGGCAGATCAGTACGGAGCCCCGGTTGCCTCGATCGAGTCGCTGCGCTCACAGCCGGTGTCGGTGCGCCAGTTCGGCGGGGTCTCGCCGAACGCTGCCCATGCGCTCTTTCAGCTGGATTGGATCGAGGCGAGCACCGAGCGAGCAGCAGGCTCATCGGACGTGCAGTGGATCGTGCTCGATGGCCAGCCGTCTACCGGCACAGTTCCAGCCGACGCTCGCAAGCAGGTGGGAACTGCCCTTGAGCTGTTGCGAAAATGGCCTGAGGAACATGCGGCGCAGCACGAGCGGCTTGCGCTTGTAACGCAGGGCGCAGTCGTTGCAAGTCCACAGGACGGTGCTCCGGAGCTTGGCGGGGCGGCGCTATGGGGTCTGGCGCGCAGCGCTCAACTCGAGTACCCCGGGCGCTTCCTGCTGGTGGACATCGATGGTGAGCAACCGTCATGGGAAGCCCTACCCACGGCACTTGCGATGGCCGTGGCCTTCGAGGAGCCGCAACTTGCGATTCGCGACGGAAGGACGCTCGTGCCGCGTCTGGCGCAAGCGGAGGAGCGCGCTCTCTCCAACAAGGATCTCGCGGTCTTCTCCGGGGGCAAAGGGACTGTGCTCGTGAGCGGCGGTACAAGTGGATTGGGGGCGACGCTGGCGAGGCACCTGGTATGTGAGCACGGGGTCGATCGCCTGCTGCTCGTCAGTCGGCATGGTGGCGAGAGCCCCAGAGTCGGGGAGCTTGAAGCCGAGCTTGCCGCGCTTGGCGCACATGTGAGCGTGGTGGCATGTGACGTATCCGATCGGGCAGCGCTCGAGCGACTGCTCCGCTCAGTCCCTGTCGAGCACCCACTATGCGCTGTGGTACATGCCGCGGGAGTGCTGGACGACGGGCTGATCGACTCGCTTTCGGACCAGCAGGTTGATCGTGTGCTAGCGCCAAAGGTGGATGGCGCATGGCATCTGCACGAGCTGACAGCCGGTCTTGGACTGGAGGCGTTTGTGATGTTCTCCTCGGCAGCGGGTACATTCGGAAGTCCCGGACAAGGCAACTACACAGCCGCGAACGCATTCCTGGATGGCCTTGCCGAATATCGCAGGGCTTCGGGTCTACCTGCTCTATCGCTGGCTTGGGGTGCCTGGGCGCATGAGTTTGGCATGACCTCGGAGCTCGGAGAGGCCGGCCGCGCGCGTATCGCACGTAGGGGAATGAGCCCTCTTTCAAGCGAAGAAGGCCTTAAACTGTTCGAGTTGGCGCGATCGGCCGAGCGCAGTGTCCTCATCCCGGTGCGCCTCGATCGTCCCACGCTGCGCGAGCACGCCAGCGCGGGCAGGCTACATCCGCTGCTGCGCGGAATCATCGTCGGTCCTGTGCGCCGAGCGCAGAGTGGCGGTGCCGACTCGCTCCTACGTTTGCTTGGCGGTGCTTCGGCGGCAGAGGGCCATCGACTAGCTGTGGAGCTCGTGCGCACCGAGAGCGCCGGGGTCCTCGGTCACGGCTCCGCGCAGGAGATCGAGCCACAGCGCACGTTCAAGGAGCTTGGCTTTGACTCGCTTGCCGCCGTGGAGTTGCGAAACCGACTCGAGCTGCTCACCGGTCTGCGTCTCAGTGCAACCTCGGTATTCGACTATCCCAACCCGACAGCCCTCGCTGAGCATTTGCTCGCGGCTCTCAGCGGCGAGACTCCCGAGAGAGCTCCAAATATCTCGACGAGGAAAGCCACAGATGAGCCGATCGCAATCGTGGGTATGAGCTGTCGCTATCCGGGCGGAGTCGCCTCGCCGGATGACTTGTGGCGTTTGGTCGCCGATGGTGTTGATGCAATCTCGCCGTTCCCAACAAACCGTGGCTGGGATCTCGAGCGGCTTTTTGATCCAGATCCCGACCATTTCGGCACGACTTACGCCACCGAGGGCGGCTTCGTGCACGACGCCGGGGAGTTCGACCATGCGTTCTTTGGGGTGGGACCGAGCGAGGCGCTTGCGATGGACCCCCAGCAGCGCCTGCTGCTGGAAGCGAGTTGGGAGGCCTTGGAAGACGCCGGGCTCGATCCTGCGTCGCTACGGGGTAGCCAAACAGGTGTCTTCGCCGGTGTCATGTACGAGGACTACGCGAGCGCTATCGAGGATTCCACGGCGGAAAGCCTGTATGGCTACCTGGGGACCGGTAGCGCCGGGAGCGTGGTCTCGGGAAGGGTGGCCTACACGTTGGGCCTGGAGGGACCCGCGGTCTCAGTCAATACGGCTTGCTCTTCATCTTTGGTTGCATTGCACTGGGCCGGTCATGCGCTGCGCGCGGGTGAGTGCTCGCTTGCTCTGGTGGGAGGGGTAACGGTGATGTGGACGCCGGGACCGTTCCTCGGGTTCTCGCGTCAGCGCGCCCTCGCCGGTGATGGGCGTTGCAAGTCCTTTGCGGACGGCGCTGACGGCACCGGTTGGAGCGAGGGCGCCGGCATGTTGGTGCTCGAGCGGCTCTCCGAGGCGCAGCGCCAAGGTCATTGCGTGCTTGGCATAGTGCGGGGTAGCGCGATCAACCAGGACGGGGCCAGCAACGGCTTGACCGCACCCAATGGGCCCTCACAGCAGCAGGTGATCCGCCAAGCGCTCGCCAGTGCGCAGCTTGACCCTAGGCAGGTCGACGTCGTTGAGGGCCACGGCACGGGCACCACACTCGGCGATCCGATCGAGGCGCAGGCGTTGATCGCTGCCTATGGACAGGGGCGTGAGCCGGAGCTACCGCTATGGCTTGGCTCGATCAAGTCGAACATTGGCCACACGCAGGCTGCCGCCGGCGTGGCGGGCGTGATCAAGATGTTGATGGCGATGCGCCACGAAATGCTCCCACCCACGCTGCACGTCGATCGTCCCTCCAGCCAGGTGGACTGGTCGGCTGGCGCGGTGTCGCTTTTGACTGAGCCCGTCCCATGGCCTCAACGCGAGCAGCCGCGCCGCGCGGCGGTGTCCTCGTTTGGGATCAGCGGCACCAACGCCCATGTGATTCTCGAGCAAGCACCTGTAGCCCAGGTGGACTCCGATTCTTCTCTTGGAGAGGGCGCGCCCCAAGAGGGTTCCTCCGGTAGCTGGGGGTCAGATGACACTGGCGGGACGGTGAGCTCAGGGCGTGGCCTACGGCCGGCTGGGGTTGCAGCCATGGGTGGTGTCGGGCCACGGCGCCGATGGACTGTGCGGACAGGCTCAACGACTGTCCGATCATCTGTGGGGCGCCCCCGAGTTCTCCCGCGGCGGATGTCGGCTACTCACTCGCGCGTCGTCCCGCGCTCGGGCGTCGTGCCGTTCTACTGGGGGGCGATCGCGAGGGTCTGCTGGAGGCGCTCGCGGCGTTGGCTCGCGGGGAGAGGTCCCCTAACTTGGTGTGTGACGTACCTGGGGCTCAGGATCGCGGCGGGGGGCCGCTGGCACTGCTCTTCACCGGTCAGGGTACCCAGCGGGTGGCGATGGGGGGAGAGCTATATCGGGGTGTGGCGCTCTATGCGCAGAGCTTCGACGAGACGTGTGCCTGCCTGAGTGAGCAGCTCGGGAGCTCGGTTGGAGATGTGGTGCTCGGGATTGGCAGCGCACTCGATGGCGAGTCGACCAATGGGCGCGCGGGCTGCTCAGTCGGCCCTGCTCGACCACACGGCTTTTGCACAGGCGGGTCTGTTCGCGCTGGAGGTGGCGCTCTTCAGGTTGCTCGAGAGCTACGGCGTTGAACCCGACTTTCTCATCGGTCACTCGATTGGAGAGCTTGTGGCTGCTCATGTAGCGGGTGTGTTCTCGCTGGAGGACGCTTGCAAGCTCGTCGCGGCGCGAGGAGGACTGATGGGCGCGCTGCCGGAGGGAGGCACAATGGTGGCGGTTCAGGCCACCGAGCAGGAGGCACTCACATCACTCGAGGGCTTCGAAGGGCAGGTGTCGCTGGCGGCTGTCAACGGGCCCAGCTCCGTCGTGCTGTCCGGGGACGAGGACTCGGTGCTCGAGTTGGCTCGCCTATGGGAGGAGCGCTCGCGCAAGACCAAGCAGCTACGTGTGAGTCATGCTTTTCACTCGCATCGCATGGACGACATGCTCGAGCAGTTCCGCGAGATTGCCGCGACGATCTCATTTGACGCTCCACAGATCTCGATCGTCTCGAATCTGTCCGGCGAGCCGGTTGGGGCTGAGGAGATCTGTTGCGCTGATTATTGGGTTCGGCACGTGCGCAACACCGTGCGCTTCGGCGACGGGGTCGCATGGCTGGGCCGGCAAGGCGTCCGCTGCCTGCTCGAGCTGGGTCCCGACGGGGTGCTCAGCGCTATGAGCCAGGAGATTCTCGGTGGTGATGGCACTGTCCAATACGGTGAGCTGCCACCCCAAATAACTGCCGTGTCGCTTCTGCGCGGTGAACGCTCGGAGACGGCGACGTTGATGAGCTCACTGGCCGAGGCTTTCGTCGCCGGCGTCCAGGTCGACTGGGCCTCGATGCTCTCGGGGTCTGGTGCCAAAAGGGTCAAGTTGCCGACCTATGCCTTCCAGCGTCGTCATTTCTGGCTTACACCCGAGTCCGCCACGGCCGACATGACCAAGGTCGGGCAGTCCTCGACCAGTCACCCATTGCTTGCCGCGGCTGTCGAGCTGGCAGGCGATCGAGGCGGCGTCTTCACCGGCCGGCTCTCACTACAAGGACAGCCCTGGCTAGCCGACCATGCGGTTATGGGAGTCGTGGTGTTGCCCGGGACCGCGTATGTCGATTTGGCGTTGCATGTCGGCAGCAAGCTTGGCGCCGGGCTGATATCCGAGCTCGACTTTGGAGGCGCCACTCGTGATCGGTGAGCATGGCGCCGTTTTGCTGCAAGTGGCGGTCGGCGACCTCGGAGAGTCCGGACACCGCGCGATTGACATCTACTCGCGCCGAGAGGGCGGATCCGAGGAAGTCTCGTGGGATCAGGCATGGACACGGCATGCCACAGGTCTACTCGGTATCTACTCCATCGGGTGAGGAGACAGCCGGCACAGAGCTTGAGTCGCTAGAAGAGAGATGGCCTCCGCACGATGCCGAGTTCGTGGACCTCTCCGAAGTCTACGACCGCTTGGCCGAGCACGGGATGGACTATGGAACAACATTCCAGGGCTTGCGCTCTGTCTGGCAGCGGGGGGATGAGCTATTTGCGGAGGTGTCGCTTCCTGACAGCCAGCAAGCGGGGGCCACAGCGTTCACGATCCATCCGGCGCTGCTCGACGCGACGTTTCACGCTCTGATCGATCAAAACATTCAGAGCTCCTCCGAGGCTGCTCCAGTGAATCTCCCATTCTCCTTCGCGGGAGTGCGGGTCGTTGCGCCAGGTGCCCATTCGCTGCGCGTGAGGCTGTCGCTTGAGCAGGGCGCGCTGTCGCTGCTTGGCACCGACGAGAACGGCGCGGAGGTTGTTCGGATCGACTCGCTGGTGGCGCGAGAGATCTCCCAACAACAGCTGGCCAGTGCTCGTGGCGCCTATCACGATTCGTTGTTGCGCTCCAGTTGGGCAACCGTGCCCGTGGAGCCCATGACCTCTGAAGGCACTCGGTGGGCACTGCTTGCCGATCACGGAGGAGGGCTCTCCGATGTGCTGCGACAGGCAGGCATCTCCAGCGGGACTCACCACAGCATCGAAGCTCTTACTGACGCCTTGAATATGCCCGCCGCGTTGCCGGAATGGTGCTTTTCGATTGTGCCAGCGCCGGCGAGGAGGACTCTCTGCCAGAGTCGATGCACAAGGCCGCCAAGCGGGTGCTCGGCTTGCTGGGGGAATGGCTCTCCGACGAGCGATTCTCTGCTTCTCGGCTTGTGCTGCTCACACGCGGGGCGGTGGCTGCGGTCCCGGGTGAGGACGTGCCAGGACTGGAGCAGGCTGCGCTATGGGGCCTCGTGCAATCCGCTCAAGCGGAGAATCCGGAGCAATTTGTGCTGGTTGACCATGACGGTGAGCAAAGCTCTTGGAGGGCGCTCTCCGGTGCGCTTCGCAGTGGCGAGTCAAGGCTTGCATTGCGTGGCGGCGAAGTGCTTGTGCCAAGGCTGGAGCGCATAGCCCAGGAGCAGATGGCAGCCGAGGGCTCGGTCCCGTCGGTGGGCTCGGTCTCACCGGATGACCTGGGGACGGCGGCGGCTGACGTATTTGACCGGGACAAGACGGTGTTGATTACAGGTGGCACCGGAGGCCTGGGGGCCTTGGTGGCTCGCCACCTAGTGAGCGAGCATGGTGTGCGCCATCTATTGCTCGTAAGTCGCAGCGGTCGCTCGGCCGTGGGGGTAGAGGCGCTTGAAGCAGAGCTCGCCGCGCTGGGCGCCAAGGTCACTGTTACCTCCTGTGATGTGAGCGAACGAGAGCAGCTGGAGCAGCTTCTTGGCTCAATTGAGCCTGAGCATCCGCTGGGCGCGGTGTTCCACACTGCGGCGACCATGGACAACGGTTTGGTCGAATCGCTTGCGCCTGAGCAAATCGATGATGTGCTGGCCGCGAAGGCCGACGGCGCCTGGTATCTACACGAGCTGACCGCGCACTTGAGCCTGTCGGCATTCGTGCTGTTCTCATCCATTGCTGGACTGTTTGGAGGGCCTGGACAGAGCAGTTACGCAGCCGCCAACCTGTTTTTGGACAGGCTGGCTGAGAGGCGCCACGCACAGGGCTTGGCAGCCACATCAGTGGTGTGGGGGCTATGGAACGAGGCCGGCGCGGGCACAGAGCTGGGTCACGCCGAGGTGCGGCGTGTGGTGGGTTCAGCAAGCATCGGCATGCTCCCCTCCCAGGAGGGACTCGAGTTGCTGGACCTTGCGATCGCGGGCTCCGATCCGGTGGTGATGGCAGCTCCATTGGACATGTCCATCCTGCGTGCCGAGGCAAGGTCCGGGGCCGTCAGTGCACCGTTGCGAGGGCTCGTGCACGTAACCCCACGCCAGGCTTCCAAGGGCGAAGATGGCTCGCTCGCGCACCGGCTGGCGGCGTTGGCGCCGGAGGAGCGCCCTGACATGTTGCGCGACTTGGTGCGAGCCGAGACGGCGACCGTACTCGGTCTTTCCTCGGCCAATGCCATTGGACTCGACCGTGCGTTCAAGGAGATGGGGTTCGACTCCCTGGCCGCTGTGGAGTTGCGCAACCGTCTCGGCGCGCTCACCGGCGTCCGCCTGCCCGCGACTGTCGTATTCGACTATCCAAGCGCGCGCTCTCTTGCCGAGTACCTGTTCGGCAAGCTCGACCAAGGCGGGATTTCGACTGGCCCCTCTGTGGATCATGTCCTCGAGGAGATCGAGCGCATGGTCTGAGCGGTGGGCCAGCACCAGTCCGATCGCCAGCGCGTAGCGGCCCGCTTGAGGGCGTGCCTCTCGACGCTGGACGGCGATGAGGCCGACGATGACGATCTTGCCTTGGCCAGCGACGATGAGGTGTTCGAGATCCTCGACACGGAGCTGGGAGCACTATGAGGGTCACAGTCCAGCCGCCGGCGGGGAGACACTGATGAGCGACGAAGAGAAGTTGCGCGCCTATCTCGAAGCGGGCCACGGCCGACCTGCGCAGTTCACGCAGACGGTTGCGGGAGGTTGAAGAAGAGAGTTGCGCTCCAATCGCGATTGTGGGAATGGCGTGTCGCTACCCGGGTGGCGTGCGCACGCCGGAGCAGCTCTGGGACCTTGCTCAGAGCGGCACGGACGCGATCGGGCCGATGCCGAATGACCGCGGCTGGAACGTCGATGCCCTATATGACGCTGACCCTGACCATCTGGGCACGAGCTACACGCGCGAGGGCGGTTTCCTCTATGACGCCGGTGAGTTCGATCCTGGCTTCTTCGGGATCGGGCCAAAGGAAGCGCTTGCGATGGACCCTCAACAGCGCTTGCTCCTGGAAGCAAGCTGGGAGGCGATCGAAGACGCGGGTATCGATCCGCTGACCTTGCGGGGACGCCCGACCGGAGTCTTCACCGGTGTGATGCACCACGATTATGGGACGGGTTTGCGCGGCCCGGCACATCTGGGCTTGGAGTCGGGAATGGGATCGAGCAACGCCGGAAGCATCGCCTCGGGGCGCGTCGCGTACAGTCTTGGCTTGGAGGGGCCGGCGGTATCGGTGGATACGGCGTGTTCGTCTTCGCTTGTGGCTATGCATTTGGCTTGTCAGGCGTTGCGTGGAGGTGAATGCTTGCTGGCGCTGGCGGGGGGCGTCGCGGTGATGTGGTCCCCTTCACTGTTTTTGTGGTTTTCGCGTCAGCGTGGGCTTGCGCCGGATGGGCGCTGCAAGTCGTATGCGGATGGGGCCGATGGCGTGGGTTGGAGTGAGGGTGTGGGTGTGTTGTTGTTGGAGCGTTTGTCTGATGCTGTTGCTGGTGGTCGTGTTGTGTTGGGTGTTGTGCGTGGTGGTGCTGTGAATCAGGATGGGGCTAGTAATGGTTTGACGGCGCCGAGTGGTCCTTCGCAGCAGCGCGTTATTCGTCAGGCGTTGGCTAGTGCTGGTTTGTCTGCTGGTCAGGTTGGTGTGGTTGAGGGTCATGGGACTGGTACGCGGTTGGGTGATCCGATCGAGGCGCAGGCGTTGTTGGCTACGTATGGGCAGTCGCGTGGTGGTCGTGGTTCGTTGTGGTTGGGGTCTGTGAAGTCGAATATTGGTCATTCGCAGGCTGCTGCTGGTGTGGCTGGTGTGATCAAGATGGTGATGGCGATGCGTCATGGTGTGTTGCCGCGTACGTTGCATGTGGATGAGCCTTCTAGTGAGGTGGATTGGTCGGCTGGTGAGGTGTCGTTGTTGCGTGAGGAGGTTGTGTGGGAGCGTGATGGGGAGCCGCGGCGTGCTGGTGTGTCTTCGTTTGGTGCGAGTGGCACGAACGCGCATTTGATTTTGGAGGAAGCGCCTGTCGAGCAGGGTGTGAACGGGGTTGGTGTGAGTTTCAATGGTGTTGGTGATGGTGCGGGAATCCCTGGGGGGGAGGACGTCGCTTTGGGGGGTGATGGCGTTCTTGATGGTGTTCTTGAGGGTGGGAGTGCTGTTGGGGAGTGTGGTGTGTTGGGTGGTGGTGTGGTTGCGTGGGTTCTCTCGGCCAGGGGTGAGGGTGCGCTTGCTGCTCAGGCGCAGAGGTTGTTGGAGTGGGTGAGTGGGGATCCTGGGTTGGGTGTGGGCGATGTAGGTTTTTCGTTGCTTTCGCGTCCTGTTTTTGAGGATCGTGCGGTGGTGGTTGGCGGTGGGCGTGATGGGTTCTTGGATGGTTTGGACGCGCTTGCGAATGGTCGTTCTTCGCCGTGTGTGGTGCGTGGTGGTGGGGTCGATTCGGGTGGGGTTGTGTTTGTGTTCCCGGGTCAGGGTTCGCAGTGGGAGGGTATGGCGGTTGAGTTGTTGGATGGCTCACCGGTGTTCGCTGAGCGTATGCGTGAGTGTGAGGGTGCGCTTGCCCGGTATGTGGATTGGTCGCTTGAGGGTGTGTTGCGTGGGGTTGATGGTGAGCCGGGTTTGGATCGTGTGGATGTTGTGCAGCCTGCTTTGTTCGCGGTGATGGTGTCTTTGGCGCGGTTGTGGGAAGCGTGTGGCGTGAGGCCCGCTGCTGTGATCGGTCATTCACAGGGAGAGATCGCGGCGGCTCATATCGCTGGTGCTCTTTCGCTAAAGGACGCTGCGTGTGTGATCGCTGTGCGCTCTCGTGCGCTTAATGGGCTCGCTGGACAGGGAGGAATGATGTCCATCGCGCTCGGTCACGAGCAAGCCGCGGAGCGCCTAGCACAATGGGATGAGCAGAGAGTCGTAATCGCCGCGATCAACGGGCCAACCTCAACAATCCTCTCAGGCGAACTACCCACACTGGATGCCCTGCTCGAACAGTGCGAGACGGAGGGAATCCACGCTCGTAAGATCGCGGCCGCCGTCACCGCCGGACATTCACCGTTGATGGAGCTTTTGCGGGATGATCTGCTGGACGCCTACTCCTCGCTTGCCCCAAGCTCAAGTGACGTACCGTTTTATTCAACGGTCACAGGCACAGCGCTGGATACGGCCCAGCTTGGCGCCGAGTACTGGTATCGCAACGCGCGCGAGCCGGTGCAGTTCGCCGCCGTGGTCCACAAGTTGCTCAAAGAGGGTCGCCGTGGCTTCGTTGAGTTGAGTCCCCACCCTGTGCTGACGAGCGCCGTGGGAGACATCGCGGAGCAGTCGATCCAGGACCCGGGCGAGCTGCTGGCCTGTGGCTCGTTGCGGCGCCAGGAGGGTGGGCCGGAGCGTTTCATGCGCTCGCTCGCTCAGGTCTTCGTCCATGGAGAGCAGGTGGACTGGCGGGCAGTGATCGGTGCAAATGGGCAGGAGTCAGTGAAGTTGCCGAGCTATGCCTTCCAGCGCAAGCGCTATTGGCTGGATCCGTCGATGGGCTCGGGCGATGTTGCCTCAGTCGGATCGAGTGCCGTGGAGCATCCCTTCTTGACGGCCACGGTGCGCCTGCCCGGTGAAAGAGGTTGGTTGTTTTCGGGGCGACTCTCGCTGCAGGCAGATTCGTGGCTTGCCGACCACGCTGTCCTGGGTGTCACGATCCTGCCTGGCGCCGCATTCGTCGAGATGGCACTTGCCGTCGGCAACGAAGCTCGGCGCCGATGCGTTGAGCGAGTTGATTCTGGAGAGCCCACTTGTGCTCGATGAGCGTCGTTCGGTCGAGCTTCAGATTTGGGTGGGCGAGCTAGAAGAGGAGGGGCGGCGGACGATCGCGATCTATTCGCGCTCACATGCACTCACCGAAGACGAGGATACGGAAGGCTCATGGGTATGCAACGCCAGCGGCGTGCTTGCGCCGATAGGCCCATCACCCGATCTGAGGGGCACAGAAGAGCGCACCGCCATCGTGTGTGCCGCCGACTGGCCGCCATCGCAAGCTGAGCAGGTCGAGCTCGAGCATTTCTACGAGCGCGGTGCCGAGCAGGGTGCTGACTTCGGACCGGCATTTCACGGCTTGCGGGCCGCCTGGCGCTTGGGTGACGAAGCTATCGCCGAAGTGGCATTGGGCGAGGAGCAACAGGCGCAGGCCGGGCTGTTTGCCGTACACCCGGCTTTGCTCGACGCGGCCCTACACGTAGTCGGAGTGCTCGACGGCGATCACAAGCCGCAGGACGAAACGTCTCGACCATTGCGACTTCCGTTCTCCTGGAGCGGGGTTGGATTGCGCGCGTCCGGCGCGACGCGGCTGCGCGTGAGCATGCGTCGCGAGAGCGCCGACTCGGTATCGCTGGCGGTGGCCGACGAGTCGGGTGAGCTCCTGGGCGTAATCGAATCGCTCGTCTCGCGTGAGCTGGACGAGCGACAGCTGCTCGGCGCGAGCGCGCGCCATCACGAATCGCTCTTCTGGCTTGATTGGACGCCCGTCCCGCTCGACCCGCACGCCTTGGCCACCGAGGTGGCTCTGCTGGACTGTGCCACCGATGGGCCTTCAGGACATGAAGGCGAGCGATTGGTAGAGCAAGCACACGCGGCGACCCACAAGGTGCTCGTCGCAATGCAAGATTGGCTTGCCGCCGAGCATGAGGTCGCCGAGCGGCTGGTCGTTGTGACCAGGAGAGCTGTTGCCGCGACGCCCCAGGAGGATGTCCCGAACCTCAGCCAGGCCCCCATCTGGGGTTTGGTCCGCTCGGCGCAATCGGAGAATCCGGACTCTTTTGTGTTGATCGACCTCGATGAGCACGAGGCCTCCCGAGCCGCTTTGACCGATGCGATCGCAACCGGCGAGTCACAGTTGGCCGTGCGCGCGGGCACGGTCCTTGAGCCTCGCCTCGTTCGCGTGCCTCAAGCGCAAGCCTCGGATGAGCCGCTCACAGCCGAAGGGTGCTCCTTTGATCCACAAGGCTCGGTGCTGATCACCGGCGGCACGGGCGATATCGGCCGCCTGCTTGCAAAGCATTTGGTCAGCGCCCACGGCGTACGTAGCCTCATATTGGCCAGCAGACGCGGCCCGCGGGCGCCCGGTGCCGGTGAGCTCGAACGCGAGCTCGCCGAGCTCGGCGCCACCGTGAGGATCCTAGCCTGCGATATCGGAGAGCAGCAGCAGTTGGCCGCGTTGCTTGCTTCGGTGCCCGCCGAGCATCCCCTGCGCGGAGTTGTGCACGCGGCGGTGGTGCTAGATGACGGTGTGATCGATTCGCTCACCCCCGAGCGCGTGGACAGCGTGCTGGCGCCAAAGCTCGACGCGGCCTGGCGACTTCATCGAATGACCGAAGATCTCGATCTATCCGCGTTCGTCTTGTTCTCCTCGGTGATGGGGCTGCTCGGAGGACCGGGACAGGCCAGCTACGCAGCCGCTAACTCCTTTCTCGATGCCTTGGCCGCCCACCGTCGCGCACGCGGGCTTCCAGCGACTTCGATGGCATGGGGAGGATGGTCAGACACCGGCATCGTGGATCGCCTTGAGGAATCCGACCTCGCGCGCACAGCCCGGCTGGGCATTGCTGGTCTCTCCTCACGCGAGGGTCTGGAGCTGTTCGATATCGCGCGCACGCTCGATCGCGCACTCACTGTGCCGCTGCGCCTGGACACGGCTGCGCTACGTGCGCAGAGGCGAGCAGGTGTCGGCTCGCCTCTGTTGCGCGGCTTGATCCGCGTGTCCTCGCGCGGCGTGCGGGAGGGTGCCGGCTCCTTGGCGCGCCGCCTGTCCTCAACGCCCGAGGATCAGCGCGAACAGGTGGTCCTTGAAGCCGTGCGCGCCGAGGCCGCGACGATCTTGGGCCACTCCTCCCTGCAAGCCATAAACCCCAAGAGCGCCTTCAAGCAGCTCGGCTTCGATTCGCTTGGAGCGGTTGAATTGCGCAACAACCTGAACATGCTCACCGGGCTGAGATTGTCATCCACGCTGGTGTTCGACTATCCCAGCCCGGTGGCGCTGGCGGCGTTCATAACGACAACCTTGCTTGCCGGCAAGCAGGCTGTGGAGCCGGACTCCGAGGAGACAGCTATCAGGCAAGCGCTCTCCACGATTCCGCTGGATCGTCTACACAAGCTTGGCCTGGTCGACCTGCTTTTGGGGCTGGCCGATCCCGAGGGCGACCCGCGCTCATCGACACTTGGCGAGCGCTCCGAGTTGATCGACGCGATGGATGTAGAGCAGTTGGTCGAGCAGGCCATGCAGGGCTCCGGCTCGCCTGCACCCAATACAGAGAGCTCGCCGATGGCCGAGGGAGAGGACTCCGGTGCGCTTGTGCACGTCGGGGAGGACTCCGTCTCGCATGCTCTGACCGGGGAGGACCCACAATGAGCATGTCCTCCGAGCAGATCGTCCAGGCCCTGCGCACCTCTCTGAAGGAGACCGAGCGACTGCGCCAGGAGAATCAGCGACTCCTGGCCGCGCCGAACGAACCAATCGCGATCGTCGGGATCGGCTGTCGCTATCCGGGTGGGGTGCGTAGCGCGAGCGATCTATGGGATCTCGTGAGTAGCGGCCGCGATGCGATCGGGCCGATGCCGACCGATCGTGGCTGGGATCTGGATGCGCTGTTTGACCCTGATCCCGATCACGCCCAGACAAGCTATGCGCGTGAAGGCGGCTTTCTATATGACGCGGGAGACTTCGACGCTGAGTTCTTCGAGGCAAGCCCGCGCGAGGCGCTCGCGATGGACCCCCAACATCGCCTGCTGCTGGAGGTGACCTGGGAGGCGCTCGAAGACGCGGGAGTCGACCCCCTTTCTTTGCATGGCAGCCGAACCGGTGTGTTCGTGGGCACGATGTATCACGACTACGGCGGTGACCCGGAGCGGCTCCCCGCGGCGCTCGAGGGTTATCTGGGGGCCGGCAGCAGCGGCAGCATCGCATCGGGAATGGTGTCCTATACGTTCGGTTTGGAGGGGCCGGCGGTGTCTGTGGATACGGCGTGTTCGTCTTCGCTTGTGGCTATGCATTTGGCCTGTCAAGCGTTGCGTGGAGGTGAATGCTCGCTGGCGGTCGCCGGCGGAGCCTCTGTGATGGCCACGCCCGGAGTGTTCAGATTGTTTTCGCGTCAGCGCGGGCTTGCGCCTGATGGGCGTTGCAAGGCCTATTCCGACGCCGCCGACGGCACCGGCGTCTCCGAGGGTGTGGGTGTGTTGTTGTTGGAGCGTTTGTGTGATGCGGTTGCTGGTGGTCGTGTTGTGTTGGGGGTTGTGCGTGGTGGTGCTGTGAATCAGGATGGGGCTAGTAATGGTTTGACGGCGCCGAGTGGTCCCTCTCAGCAGCGTGTTGTTTCGCGGGCGTTGGCTAGTGCTGGGTTGTCTGCTGGTCAGGTTGGTGTGGTTGAGGGTCATGGGACGGGGACGCGGTTGGGTGATCCGATCGAGGCGCAGGCTTTGCTTGGGACTTATGGGCAGTCGCGTGGTGATCGTGGTCCGTTGTGGCTTGGGTCTGTTAAGTCGAATATTGGGCATACGCAGGCTGCTGCGGGTGTGGCTGGTGTGATCAAGATGGTTATGGCGATGCGTCATGGTGTGTTGCCGCGGACGTTGCATGTGGGTGAGCCTTCTAGTGAGGTTGATTGGTCTGCTGGTGAGGTGTCGTTGTTGCGTGAGGAGGTTGTGTGGGAGCGTGATGGGGAGCCGCGGCGTGCTGGTGTGTCTTCGTTTGGTGCGAGTGGTACGAACGCTCATTTGATTTTGGAGGAAGCGCCTGTTGTTGGCGAGGGTGTTGGGGTTGGTGTGAGTTTTAATGGTGGTGTCGGGGATGTGGTGAGCGATGGTGGTATTGGTGTGGTTCTTGGTGGTGAGCGTGAGGGTGTTGGGGAGGATGGTGTCCTCGGGATAGGTGGGGTTGGTATTCCTGGTGTGTTGGGTGGGGGTGTGGTTCCGTGGGTTCTCTCGGCTAGGGGTGAGGGTGGGCTTGCGGGTCAGGCGCGTCGGTTGTTTGAGTTTGTGGGCGGGGATCCTGGGTTGGGTGTGGCTGATGTGGGGTGTTCGTTGCTTTCGCGTTCTGTGTTTGGGGATCGCGCGGTCGTGGTTGGTGGTGAGCGTGAAGGGTTTTTGGATGGTTTGAACGCGCTTGCGGATGGTCGCTCTTCACCGTGTGTGGTGAGTGGCAGTGCGGTTGATTCTTTGGGTGGGGTTGTGTTTGTGTTCCCGGGTCAGGGTTCGCAGTGGGAGGGCATGACGGTCGAGTTGTTGGATAGCTCCTCTGTGTTTGCTGAGGCTATGCGTGAGTGTGAGCATGCGCTTAGCTCGTATGTGGATTGGTCGCTTGAGGGTGTTTTGCGTGGTGTTGATGGTGAGCCGGGTTTGGATCGTGTGGATGTTGTGCAGCCTGCTTTGTTCGCGGTGATGGTGTCTTTGGCGCGGTTGTGGGAAGCGTGTGGCGTGAGGCCCGCTGCTGTGATCGGTCATTCACAGGGAGAGATCGCGGCGGCTCATATCGCTGGTGCTCTTTCGCTAAAGGACGCTGCGTGTGTGATCGCTGTTCGCTCTCGTGCGCTTAATGGGCTCGCTGGACAGGGAGGAATGATGTCCATCGCGCTCGGTCACGAGCAAGCCGCGGAGCGCCTAGCACAATGGGATGAGCAGGGAGTCGTAATCGCCGCGATCAACGGGCCAACCTCAACAATCCTCTCAGGCGAACTACCCACACTCGAACAACTACAAGAGCGATACGAGCAAGAAGGCGTTCGGGCACGCATCATTCCCGTGAGCTATGCCGCACATTCTCCCCAGGTCCAGGAAATCCGTGAGGTATTGCTGGAGGGGTGCTCGAGCATAGAGACACACACGCCCAACATTCCCTTCTATTCGGCGCTAACCGCTGGGCCACTCGATAAAGAGCGGCTCGATGCCGAGTACTGGTATCGCAACCTTCGTGAGCCCGTTCGCTTCGAGCGGGCCGTGCGCGCCCTGCTGGCCGACGGTCGGCATAAGCTCGTCGAGCTGAGCCCCCACCCGGTGCTCATCGTTGCGCTGGAAGAGATCGCTGAGCAAGCGCTGGCCGATGAGCGCCCAAGCGAGCATGAGCCCAACCCGAACGGGCTGGCCGGTGAGTACGCGCGCGCGTACTCAGATGTAGCGATTGTGTGCTCATTGCGTCGCGACCAGGGTGGGCCGCTGCGCATGCTCACCTCTCTAGCCGAGGCTTGGGTGCAGGGAATGCCGGTGGACTGGAGCTCTATATATCGCGACTCGGGCGCCCGCCGCGTGCCCTTGCCGACATATGCTTTCCAGCGCCGAAATTACTGGCACAAGCCGCTCCCGGCGAGCACCGATCTCAACTCTGCCGGTCTCAGCGCGGTGGACCATCCGCTCCTGGCGGCTGCGCTTGCCCCGGCGGATGGCGGAGGTTTGATACTCACAGGGCGGCTCTCCACGCAGACTTATCCCTGGCTATCGGACCACATGGTTATGGGATTGGTCTTGCTGCCGGGCACGGCATTTGTGGAGATGGCTCTGCACGCGGGTGAGCAGTGTGGCTGTGAGGCTATCTCTGAGCTGACGCTTCAGGCTCCACTCATACTGGACGAGCAGCAAGCCATGCAGATACAGGTTGTGGTCGGCGAGCAGGACGAGCTCGGCATGAGGCCGGTTGGCGTCTACTCGCGCTCGGAGTCCGCGGCGAGCGAGGCAGCCGTAGGGCCTGCTTGGACACTCAACGCTAGCGGTGCGCTGGCTGCTCGCGAGCAGCTGCGAATCGAGCAAGGCGATGAGCTTGCCGGGGCGAAGTGGCCACCGCCGGACGCGGAGAAGATCGATGTCCTGGAGGCGTATGAGCGTCTCGCCGAGCTTGGCCTGGACTATGGCCCCGCCTTCCAAGGATTGCGCGACGCATGGCGCCGGGGCGAGGAGATCTTCGCCGACGTATCGCTGCCTGACGATCAGCTGTTCCAAGCCGGGCAGTTCACAGTCCACCCAGCCCTCTTGGATGCGGCGCTGCACGGTTTTGCGGCGAGTCTCCTGCAGGCCGGTGCGAGCGGTCGGCAGGCAGGAGTGCATCTGCCCTTCTCGCTGAGTGGAGTGTCGGTGCAGACGCTCGGCGCGAGCGCGCTGCGAGTGCATGTCTCACCAGCCGGACAGGACGCGGTCTCGCTCGTGGCCGCCGACGAGCTGGGCGCGCCGGTCCTCGCGGTGCGCTCGTTGCGGATGCGCCCCGCTTCGGCGGCCCAGCTAGGCACGGCTCGCCGTGCTCGCGCTCGCGACTCGCTACTGCGCTTGGACTGGATTGTGGCTCCTGACGCCTCGCAAACTTCCACGGGAGTTTGGACGGCATTCGGCACGGGTGCGGACGAGCTGGCGCGTGCGCTCACCGGTGAGGACTTCGGCTCAAGCGCCGGCACGTACGCCAACCTGGCCGCGCTGGGTCAAGCGGTCGAGGAGGGCGCGGCCGTGCCAGAGGTCGCGTTTGTGAGCTTGTGCGCTCACGACGATCCCGTCGAGAGCACACAGACGACGGCAAGCGCGGAGGCATCCAAGGGCGCGTCTGGAGCGAGCGGCGGTGGACCCGCAGGGATGCTCGGTGCGACCCACGCGGCTGCTCACGAGGTGCTGGCGCTGGCGCGTGCGTGGCTTGCCGATGAGCGCTTCGCGCGTTCGCGGCTGGTGCTGCTCACGCGAGGCGCCGTGGCGGCGCGCGCGGGTGAGGAGCTAAATCTGGCGCTCTCTCCGGTATGGGGCTTGATCCGATCGGCCCAAGCGGAGGAGCCCGGTCGCTTCGTGCTCGTCGATCTCGACAGCGACCAGCCACCCAGCGCCGTGTTGGCGCGTGCGCTCGCAACGGACGAGCCCCAGTTGGCGATACGAGATGACGTAGCGCTCGTCGCTCGGCTCGCCCGCGCGGACTCCGGCTCAGTGCTGGCACCTCCACCGGGTGTCTCGCAGTGGCGCCTACAGGTCGGTGATGAGGGCACGCTTGAGGATCTGCGCATGGTTGAGGTGCCCGAGGCGACGGCGCCGCTGCGCCCGGGCGAGGTTCGCATCGCGGTACGGGCAGCAGGACTTAACTTCCGCGACGTGGTTGTCGCTCTCGGCATGATCCCATTGCGCGCCGAGGAGGATCTGATCGGTAGCGAGGGCGCCGGTGTGGTGCTGGAGGTCGGAGCCGAGGTTGAAGGATTCAAGCCCGGCGATCGTGTGATGGGACTGCTGCTGGGCTCCTTTGGCACGGTCGTAGTCGCCGATCACCGCCTGGTTGTGCCGATCCCCACAGGCTGGTCTTTCACCCAGGCCGCCTCGCTCTCCGGGGCCTTTATGACCGCCTGGTATGGCCTTATCGACCTTGCCGGGTTGCAAGAAGGCGAGCGAGTGCTGGTGCACGCCGCGGCTGGCGGTGTGGGAATGGCAGCGGTGCAGCTGGCGCGGTACCTCGGTGCCGAGGTTTGGGTTACAGCGAGCCCCGGCAAGTGGGATGTGCTGAGAGGCATGGGGATCGAGGATGCCCATATCGCCTCCTCGCGCTCACTCGACTTCAAGGAGCGCTTCCTGCGGGCCACTGACGGTGAGGGTCTAGACGTCGTGCTCAACTCGCTGGCAGGGGACTACGTAGACGCCGGTTGTGAGCTGTTGCCCCACGGTGGACGCTTCCTGGAGATGGGCAAGACCGACATCCGCGATCCCGAGCGGATGGCCAAAGCATATCCCGGTGTTATCTACCGCGCCTTTGACTTGCCGGAAGCCGGACCTGAGCGCATACAGCAGATGCTGCGCGAGATCCTCAAGCTCTTCGAGCGTGGCGTGCTTGAGCCGCTGCCGATCAGGACCTGGGATGTGCGCCGGGCGCCGGAAGCATTCAGGTTTATGAGCCAGGCCAAGCATGTCGGCAAGATTGTGCTGAGGATACCGTCGGCTCAGATCGGGCCGCCTGGGACGGCGCTGATCACCGGCGGCACAGGTGAGCTTGGTGCGCTCGTCGCGCGACATCTCGTGGCCGAGCACGGCGTGCGCAGCCTCCTGCTTCTCAGCAGGCGTGGCAGCCAGGCCACCGGCGCGGAGGGGCTTCAGGCGGAGCTGACGGCGCTCGGGGCCGAGGTCGCGATCGTGAGCTGTGACGTGTCCCAGCGCGAGCAACTTGAGGCTGCGCTCGCCGCGGTTCCAGCGGAGCGACCGCTAAGCATGGTGATCCACTGTGCGGCGGTGCTCGATGATGGCGTGCTCGGCGGTCTCACAGACGAGCGCATCGACCGCGTGCTCGCCCCGAAGCTCGATGCCGCCTGGCATCTACACGAGCTGACCGAGCATCTGGAGCTGCAGGCGTTTGCTCTCTTCTCCTCGGCCGCGGGCACGCTTGGGACGCCGGGCCAAGCCAACTACGCGGCGGCCAATGTGTTCTTGGACGCGCTGGCCGCCCATCGCCAGACTCGGGGATTGCCGGGCGTATCGATGGCATGGGGCGCCTGGGCACAGGTGAGCGAGATGACAGGCACTCTGAGTGAGACCGATCTACTGCGGGTGCGACGGGCCGGGGTGGAGGCGTTCTCCTCAGCGGAGGGCCTTGAGCTGTTCGATGCCGCTCTTGCCACGGGCGAGGCGCTGATGGTTCCGGTGCGTCTCGACATGGCGACGCTCAGAGCACAGGCGATACACGGAGAGCTGCCGGCGCTCCTGGGCGAGCTTATACGCCTGCCGGCGCGCCGGGCGACGGGCGCCTCGAACCGTTTGCTACGTGAGCGCCTAATCGGCTTGAGCGAGACAGAGCGCCGACGTGCGGTGCTCGAGCTTGTTCGCGCCGAGGTGGCAACAGTGCTCGGACACGCCTCCTCAGCGGCGATCGACGCCAGCCGGGCCTTCAACGAGCTGGGATTCGATTCGCTGTTGGCGGTCGAGCTGCGCAACAGGTTGAGCAAGGTGACGGGCCTACCTCTACCTTCGACGCTCGTATTCGACCACCCCACCCCTATGGCCTTGGCCGATTTGGTTCTAGGCGAGCTTGCCGAGGTCAAGTCGCGAGCGCCCGCTCTGTTATCGGCCGGCCGGCAAGTTGAGGAGCCGGTCGCGATTGTCGGTATGAGCTGCCGTTTCCCCGGTGGAGTGGACTCACCGCACAAGCTCTGGGAGATGCTAGCCGCGGGCGCGGATGTGATTTCGGCCTTTCCCAGCGATCGCGGTTGGCCTGTCGATGAGCTGTATGACCCCGACCCTGATAGACCTGGGAAGAGCTACGTGCGCGAAGGTGGGTTCATGCACGGTATTGCGGACTTCGACGCTGAGTTCTTTGGGATCAGCCGGCGCGAGGCGGTGATGATGGACCCACAACAGCGCATGCTGCTTGAAGTGGCGTGGGAGACGCTGGAAGGCGCGGGCATCTCTCCCGATGGGCTGCGTGGCAGCCAGACTGGCGTTTACGCCGGGTCCACGGCCCAGGACTATGCAACGCACATGCTGGGGGCATTCGACGGCTCGGAGGGCTATTTGCTCACAGGCACCTCAGCAAGCGTGCTGTCGGGCCGGGTGGCCTATGCGCTTGGCCTGGAGGGTCCCGCCGTAACTGTTGACACGGCCTGCTCGTCTTCGCTTGTGGCGATCCACATGGCCTGTGCCGCACTGCGCTCCGGAGAGTGCTCGCTGGCGCTGGCCGGCGGAGTTACCGCCCTGTGCACGCCGATCCCATTCGTGGTTTTCAGCCGTCAGCACGGGCTCGCGCCGGACGCACGCTGCAAGTCTTTTGCCGACGGGGCGGATGGGACAAATGTGTCGGAGGGCATTGGACTGGTAGCGCTTGAGCGGATCTCCGATGCCCGCCGGCTCGGCCACCGAGTGCTGGCGGTGGTGCGCGGCAGCGCTGTCAACCAGGACGGGGCGAGTAACGGGCTGGCGGCTCCCAACGGACCGGCTCAGCAGCGGGTAATCCGCCAAGCGCTTGCCAATGCCGAGCTCTCGACAGCGCAGATCGACGCGGTCGAGGCGCACGGAACGGGCACCACTCTCGGCGACCCGATAGAGGCTCAGGCGCTGCTCGCCACATACGGCCGCGATCGCCCCGCGGAGCGGCCGCTGTGGATTGGCTCGCTCAAGTCGAACCTCGGCCACACCCAGGCCGCCGCGGGGGTGGGAGGGGTCATCAAGATGGTGCTGGCGATGAGCCACGGAGTCTTGCCGAAGACCCTGCACGTCGATCGGCCCTCAAGCCAAGTGGACTGGTCGCAGGGCAACGTGGCGCTCTTGAGCGAAGCCGCCGACTGGCCGCGTGAGGGCGAGCCGCGCCGGGCCGCGGTCTCATCGTTCGGTGTCAGCGGTACCAACGCCCACCTGATCATCGAAGAAGCGGATGCCTCTGAGCAGGCGGATGCTGAACCTGCCGGGCAGCTTGAGCGAGGCGAGATGCCTCAGGACAAGCTGGCAGGCGAGGAGGACGCCGGGGCCGTCGGTGGCGTGTCGGGGCCTGAGATCGTGCCGCTGGTGCTCTCCGGACGTGGAGAGAACGCGCTGCGCGAGCAGGCCAATCGGCTGCATGACTTCCTGACCGGTGAGCCGCTCATCCATATTGACGATGTCGCGCTTGCACTCACTCGTCGTCCGGTCTTTGAGGATCGCGCGGTCGTGCTCGGAGGAGAGCGCACCGACGTGCTCGACGCATTGGCCGCCCTGGCCGCCGGTGAGGCGCGGCCGAGTGTTTTCGAGGGCTCCGCGCAAGGCGGCGATGGACTGCTGGCATTCCTGTTCACAGGCCAGGGGGCTCAGCGAGCGGGAATGGGTCGCGAGCTGTATGCGACGTATCCAAGTTTCAAGGCTGCGCTCGATGAGATATGCGCGCTGCTGGACGCGGAGCTCGGCTGCTCGCTGCTGGAGATCGTATTCGCCGAGGAGGGCTCCTCCGAGGCGGAATCGCTCAAGGACACGATGTACGCGCAGGCGGGTCTGTTCGCGCTCGAGGTTGCCTTGTTCAAGCTGCTGGGAAGCTGGGGCGTCGAACCTGACTATCTGATCGGGCATTCGATCGGGGAGCTGGCGGCCGCCTGCGTAGCCGGAGTATTTTCGCTGCACGACGCCTGCCGGCTGGTCGCGGCACGCGCACGCCTGATGAGCGCCCTGCCGCGAGACGGCGCGATGATCGCGATCGAGGCCTCCATCGAGGAGGCCGAGCAGCTGCTTGTCGGCTTTGAGGAGCGCGTGGCCGTGGCCGCCCTGAACGGGCCCAGCTCGGTCGTGCTCTCAGGCGAGGAGGCTGCCGTCGGCGAGCTGGCGGCGGCGGCCACGCAGAGCGGGCGCAAGTTCAAGCGGCTGGAGGTCAGCCACGCTTTTCACTCTCCGCTGATGGACCCGATGCTCGATGATCTCGCCGGCATCGCGAGCGAGGTGTCCTTTAGTCCTCCGCGCATCCCGCTGATTTCCAATCTGACAGGGCTGGTGGCTGAGGAGGATCTGTGCTCACCCGAGTACTGGGTCCGTCACGTACGTGAGACTGTCCGCTTTGCCGATGGCATCGCACACGCTCGACAGTCGCGGCGTGAGCCACTTTCTTGAGCTTGGGCCCGATGGCGTGCTCAGCGCTATGACCCGGGAATGCGCGAGCGCGCTTGACGACAAGTCGGGGGTGCGCGAGTCGGGGGTGCGTGCCACCATCGCGGCCGCCGCGCTGAGATCGGGACGCTCCGAGCCACTTACACTGCTGAGTGCCTTGGCTGAGCTATGGGCGCATGGGGCGCGCGTGGACTGGTTCGCGGCGCTCGGCAGCGTCCCGTCCAAGCTCGCACTACCCACCTACGCGTTCCAGCGGCGGCGCTACTGGATGGAGGGATCCACCGGTATGCCTGGCCGGACGACAGCAGAAGAGCTCAAGCGCTCGGGTACCGATGACTGGCGCTATCGGGTGGAGTGGAAGTCGATCGCTGCGCCCGCTGGACGCACCCTTTCAGGCAAGTGGCTCGTGATCGTTCCCGCCGTCCCCGAGCACGGCCAATGGACCGCGGCATTGCTGGACAAGCTCTGCGCAAGCGGTGAGGAAGTCGTGCCGATTTCCCTGGAGGCGACACAGGCCACCCGGGAGCATCTGCGTCGACACATGGATGAGGCTCTTGACGCCTCACCCGGCGAGCTGGCCGGCGTGGTCTCGTTGCTGGCGCTCGATGAGAACGCCCTGGCCGCGCATGAGGCGACTCCGGCGGGCCTAGCGGGCACGCTGGCGCTAGTCCAGGCACTCGAGGACCTTGCCTGGCAAGCGCCACTTTGGCTGATCACTCGCTCGGCTGTCGCGATCAGCGCGGCTGAGCGGCTTGAGCATCCTTCGCAGGCTCACGTGTGGGGTCTGGGGAGGGTAGTTGGCCTGGAGAAGCCGACCCGCTCAGGAGGTCTGATCGACCTGCCCGAGAGCTTGGACGAACGTACCTTGGGATTGTTGAGCGGCGTGCTTGAAGGCAGCGGCGCGGAGGACCAGCTTGCCCTGCGCGTCTCGGGCGTATACGTACGGCGGCTGGCTCGACCCGCCGGCGACGCGAGCGTGGACACAGAGTGGGTATCTCCCGCGGGCACGACGCTGATTACCGGTGGCACGGGCGGGCTGGGCGCCCATGTCGCGCGCTGGCTTGCGGGTCAAGGGGCTCAGCACCTGCTGCTCGTAAGCCGCGGCGGACCGGATGCGCCTGGCGCGGACGCGCTTGCCAAGCAATTGCGTGAGCTTGGGTCAGAAGTGACGCTCGCGGCGTGTGATGTCGCCGATCGCGAGCAACTCTCCCGCCTGATCGGCTCACTCCCGGAGGACACCCCGTTGGGAGCCGTCATCCACGCCGCCGGTGTCGGCATACACGGGGCGCTGGACAGCCTGCGCAATGAGGATCTGCAGGAAGCGCTCGCGGCGAAGGCGCTCGGCGCGAGCAACCTCGACGTTCTCACACGCGATCTGGATCTGAGCGCCTTTGTACTGTTCTCCTCAATATCGGGAACGCTTGGGTCTGGCGAGCAGGCAGCCTACGCGGCGGCCAATGCCTATCTCGACGCGCTTGCGATAAGCCGCCACGGTTTCGGGCTACCCGCAAGCTCGATCGCGTGGGGGCCATGGTCGGGGGCCGGGATGGCAAGCTCGGCTGAGATCGATTTGGGGGATGCCCTACGCCGCCGCGGACTTGAGCCGATGGACCCTGAGCGGGCCATCGCGGCATTGCGTGACTCGTTGCCGCGAGGCGAGGCAAACACGGTTCTCGCCGACATCCGCTGGGAGACCTATGCGCCGCTCTTCGCGTCTGGCGGACCTCGTCCACTGGTCGAAGATCTCCCCGAGGTACAGACGGCATTGAGCGGGCGCGGCGGGGCGAGTGCCCGGGCTGCTGGAGAGCGAGTGCGGCAACGACTGCTGGAGATACCAGCTGAGGAGCGCCGCGAGGCGGCACTGGAGCTTGTCACGGTGGAGGTCGCACGAGTGCTCGGCCACGGGCCGGGAGAGTGGATCGATCCAAATCGCCCGTTCAAGGATCTCGGCTTTGACTCGTTGCTTGCGATCGAGCTGCGCAACCGGCTAGATGGCGTCACTGGGCTCGAGCTTCCCGCGACGCTCGTATTTGACTATCCCACTCCGCTCGCGGTAGCCGATCACGTGCTGGCCGAGCTCGCCGGGGAGGCAGACTGGCAGGACACCTCGGTGGAGGCCGAGCTAAACCGGCTTGAGCGAACACTCGTTTCGCTGCGCGATCCGGTCGAGCGGCGTGGCGCGACAGTGCGCCTGCAAATGCTGCTCGCGAGTCTCGACGGCGGCGATGAGCTCTCCGAGGAAGACGGTCAGAGCGGTCAAGGCGGCGCGGAGATCGCCGCGCAGCTGCAGGAGGTCTCCGACGAGGAGCTCTTCGGCTTCATCGACCAGCAGTTGGGAGCACCATGAAAGCGCGAGTCGTGCGATCCGTGCATGCGCGCCTCAGCTCGTCAATATGCCGGGGACGCTTCGCATGAGCGGCGAGAAGAGGCTACGCGAATACCTGGAGCGTGTCACGGTCGACTTGCACGACACACGCGCGCGCCTGCGTGAGGCAGAACGGGCGAACGCCGAGCCGGTGGCGATCATCGGCATGAGCTGCAGGTACCCGGGACGCGTCAGCTCGCCCGCACAGCTTTGGGAGATGGTGAGCACAGGCCGGGACGCTCTCTCGGAGTTTCCTAGGGATCGAGGCTGGGACGTCGATCGGCTGTATGACCCCGATCGACAGCGGGCCGGTTCAACGTATGTGCGCGAAGCCGGCTTTCTGGAGGAGGTGGCGCGATTCGACGCCGACTTCTTCTCGATCAGCCCCAAAGAGGCGCTTGCCATGAGCCCCCAGCAACGTCTCCTGCTCGAAACGTCGTGGGAGGTGATCGAGGCTGCCGGGATGGATCCCGCCTCGTTCGCAGGCAGCGATACCGGCGTGTTCGCTGGAGCGAGTTCGGATGGCTATGCCCTTGACTTGCTGAATGCTCCCCCCGAGAGCGTTGAGGGCTATCTCGGCACAGGCGTGCTGACCAGCGTTCTCTCAGGACGAATCTCCTATGCCCTCGGTCTCGAGGGCCCGGCGGTCACCGTCGATACGGCTTGCTCCTCCTCACTGGTTGCGCTGCATCTGGCGTGCGGTTCATTGCGATCGAGTGAGTGTTCGCTGGCGCTCGCCGGTGGGGTATGCGTCATGTCGATGCCAAACCTGTTTGTTGAATTCGCGCGCCAGCAAGGTCTTGCCGCTGACGGGCGCTGTAAGTCATTCGCCCAGGCCGCCGACGGAACCAATTGGAGCGAGGGCGTCGGCATGGTGTTGCTCGAGCGCCTTTCCGATGCTCGTCGCCTCGGTCACCGCGTGCTTGCCGTCGTACGCGGCAGCGCGGTTAATCAGGACGGCGCAAGCAACGGGCTGGCCGCTCCCAACGGACCTTCTCAACAGAGGGTGATTCGCCGTGCGCTCGCGAACGCGGGGCTCATGGCGCACGAGGTCGACGCGGTGGAGGGACACGGGACTGGAACCACGCTGGGTGACCCGATTGAGGCGCAGGCGCTGCTTGCCACATACGGTCGTGATCGCCCAAGCGAGAGTCCTCTATGGCTGGGCTCGCTGAAGTCGAACATAGGACACTCCCAAGCTGCCTCTGGAGTCGCAGGCATCATCAAGATGGCGATGGCACTCGTGCATGAAGTGCTGCCAAAGACTCTGCATGTCGATCGTCCCAGCGAGAATGTGAAATGGTCGGCCGGCTCGGTATCGCTACTGACCGAGGCAAGGCCATGGATCAAGGGGGAGCAGCCGCGGCGCGCGGGGATTTCCTCATTTGGAGTGAGTGGCACCAATGCCCATGTCATTTTGGAGGAGGCGCCGAGACCGGAGGTTAATCGGCAGTCAGCGCCGATAGTCACAAAAGACTCTCCGGCAAAGTCGCCGCTGGACACCGATGTGCTGGCATGGGTCGTGTCAGGCAGGACCGAATCGGCATTGCAAGAGCAGGGCCACAGGTTGTATGAATACTTGGAGAAAGATCCGACCCCGGCGCTCGCGGACATCGGATTCTCCTTGGCCGCTGGACGCTCAGAGATGGGACGTCGGGCTGTGGTCATCGGTGGCTCCAAGGAGGGGATGATCGAGGGGCTCAGCTCCCTCTCCCGCGGCGAGGATGCCCCGAGCTTGATCGTGGGCGGAGCGCCCAACGCCGGGGCCAAGCTCGCTTTCTTGTTCGCCGGCCAGGGTGCCCAAAGAGTGGGAATGGGGCATGAGTTGTACGCCTGCTCCGCGGTGTTCAAAGATGCGCTTGACGAAGCCTGCTCCTATCTAGAGAAGTCCTTGGGACGCTCTTTGCGCGAGGTGATGTTTGGCGGGGGTAGCGCCGAGGCCGACACACAAAATGGCGTCGCGGAATTGCTGGACGAGACGATGTTCGCTCAGGCCGGACTGTTCGCGCTCGAGCTGGCTCTCTTCAGGCTAGTTGAGGATCTCGGGCTGCGCCCCGACTATTTGCTCGGGCATTCGATCGGCGAGCTCACAGCCGCACACGTCTCGGGCGTACTCGAGCTCGCGGACGCGTGCGCGCTGGTGGCCGCGCGCGGACGTCTGATGGGAGCCCTCCCGCGTGGTGGAGCGATGGTCTCTGTGCAAGCTTCTGAGCAGGAGGCCGGCGAGAGTCTTGCCGGCCTTGAGGGGCAAGTCTCACTTGCCGCCGTAAATGGGCCGCACGCGGTGGTGCTCTCCGGCGAGGAGGCAGCTATCGCGGAGATCGAGGATCTATGGCGTTCGCGTGGACGCAAGACAAAGCGCCTACGGGTCAGTCATGCGTTTCACTCGCCCCTGATGGAGCCAATGCTCAAGGAGTACGCGCAGGTGGCGGAAAGCCTGAGGTTCGCCCCTCCCAAAATCCCAATCGTGTCGAATCTGACGGGCGACGTCATCGGCGCGGAGATCTGCGATGCGTCCTATTGGGTTCGTCAAGTGCGCGAGCCGGTCAGGTTCTACGACGGGCTTGAGTCTGTCGCCGCTCGCGGCGCGGCGTGTCTGCTGGAGCTAGGACCCGATGGCGTGCTCAGCGCGGTGGCTCGGGAGAGCCTTGCAGGCGACCGCGTGAGCGCCTTCTCGGCGTTGCGTGGCGCACGCCCAGAGCCAGAGACATTGCTGCGGGCACTCGCGGGCTTGTGGGCCAATGGAGTCAGGCTCGATTGGAAAAAGCTGTGCGCTCGTCCAGACACGCGCGTTGTGGCGCTGCCCACATACGCTTTCCAGCGGCGACGCTACTGGCTTGATTCCTCGCTTACGGGAGCTTCCGACCCGCAGGCCGCCGGTCAGCTCCCGGTCAAGCATCCGCTTTTGAGCGCGGCGGTGGCCCTGGCCGACGATGAGGGCCTGCGCTTCACCGGCCGTATCTCGACTGAGAGCCAGCCTTGGCTGGCTGACCATGTCCTCTCCGGGATGGTGTTGGTGCCCGGCACCACCTATGTGGAGATGGCGCTCTGCGCGGGCGCTCACGTCGACTGCGATGTCCTTGAGGATCTGGTCCACGAAATGCCCCTCGTGGTCCCAGACAACGTGGCAATGCAGCTGCAGGTATCACTGGGCGCCCCTGATGAGCTTGGCCGCAGGTCGTTGAGTATCTCCACGCGTCCTGAGAAAGACCCGGATGACGGGCGATGGGACGAGCAGACTTGGCTCCGTCACGCGCGCGGAACGCTGGCGCCACGGGCCTCCCAAGGTGGTGGTCCGAATCCCGACCTGGAGGCGTCCTTCGCGGCCGGTGAGTGGCCTCCGCCTGGTGCTGAGCCGGTGGCGGTTGATGGCATATATGACTTTTTCGCGGGTCTCGGGTTGGAATACGGACCCTCGTTCTTTGGCGTGCGGGCAGCATGGCGACGCGGCGAGGAGGTTTTCACCGAGCTGCGATTGCCCGAGCAGGAACAAGAGCGCGCGCGCCTCTTCAAGCTCCATCCCGCCCTGCTGGACGCCACGATTCAATCGGGGGTGGCGTTCATGCTCGACGGCGAGATTCCGCGGCCCGAGCGCATCAGCCTCCCGTTCGCATGGACCGGTGTATCTGTAGAGACCGACGGCATCTCCTCGTTGCGGGTACGGGTTAGGCGCACTACCTCAGACGGTGTCTCGATGACAGTGGCTGACGAGCTGGGCGGGCTGGTCGCGAAGGTCGACTCGCTCGTCATGCGCGACGTACCGGATGAGCAATTCACAAGAATGCAAGCCGCCCTTCACCACGATTCAATCTTTGCTCTGGGCTGGGCTCCGATCCGGCTCAACCCAGCCTCGACTATCCCGAAGCTTGCCGAGCGCTGGGCTTTGATCGGAGACGTCGGCCTCGGCGTCGGTTGTGTCGGTGGAGTCGACGATGCCGGGGGCGACGATGCCCGGGTCGACGAGGCCGGAGTCGATGACGCCGACGGTGATCTCACCGCTTTGGCCTATGAGAGCGTACGGGAACTCGCAGGCGCGATCGACGGCGGAGCTCCGGCGCCCGCGGCGGTGCTCGTGGCGCTTGGATCGGACATGCTCGAGGACCCAGATCAACCGCCAACCGTCTCGACGCGCCGTCTGCTGGAGGCGGCGCTCTCGCTGGTGGAGGAATTCCTCAGTCACAAACAGCTCGATCGATCACGGCTTGTGGCCATGACTCGTGGTGCGGTGTCGACCCGAAGCGAGGAGGGGAGCCTGCCCAGCGATGCGGTATCGGCCCGAAACGGCGAGGGCGTGCCGGACTTGGCGGGTGGCGCCCTATGGGGTTTTATGCGCTCGGCCCAGTCAGAGCATCCCGGCCGGTTCTTGCTTGTGGATGTCGACTCCAGCGCGAGCGCTCGCGAGACAATGGCTGCCGTCGACGGCAGCGATGAGTCACAGCTCGCGCTGCGAGGTGGCGAGGTGCTTGGTGCACGGTTGACGGCCGGCGCCACCGCGCTCGCGCGGGCCGAGCGCTCGCCTGCCGACCCGGAGAAAGTCGGTATCGGCTTTACGGTCTCAGGGACCGCGGGAACCGTTCTCATCACTGGCGGAACCGGCGCGCTCGGGGCGCTGCTCGCAAAGCATCTGGTGAGCGAGCACGGAGTGCGCAGTCTGCTCCTGGCCAGTAGGCGAGGGCGGCGGGCGCCGGGGGCCGAGCGCCTTGAAGCCGAGCTTGGCGAGCTCGGAGCGCAGGTCGAGATCCGCGCCTGTGACGTGTCCGATCGCGAGCAGGTAAACCAGTTGCTGGCGAGTGTCGATGCCGGCTCTCCCCTCAGCGCCGTCATCCACGCCGCCGGTGTGCTCGATGATGGTGTCATCGCCTCCTTGACGCCTGAGCGCCTGGATCACGTACTGGCGCCAAAGGCCGATGGGGCATGGCACCTGCACGAGCTGACAAGTGAGCTCGATCTCTCGGCGTTCATCTTGTTCTCCTCGATCACCGGCTCTATCGGCACTCCAGGGCAGGCCAACTACGCTGCCGCGAATGTGTTTCTCGACACGCTGGCGGCCGCGCGTCGCCAGCAAGGCCTGCCGAGCGTCTCGCTGGCATGGGGAGGCTGGGCCGTGGCCGAGGGCATGCTCGGCGAGCTGAGCGCGAGCGATGACACGCGAATCCGGCGGGGCGGCATGCAGGCGCTGTCCGCGCAAGAAGGTCTTCGCCTGTTCGATCTTACTTATGCGGCCGAGCGGGCACTCGTGATCGTGGCTCAGATAGACCTCTCAGTATTCAGGCAACAGGCGCGGAGCGGACTCCTGCCACCGCTATTGCGCAGCTTGGTGAAAACTCCACCACGGCGCGGAGCGGAGAACTTGAGGGGACAGCTTGTGCGACGCCTATCAGGCGTTCCCGAGCTCGAGCGCCGGACTGTGACGCTCGAGCTGATGCGGGCCGAGGTGGCCGCGGCGCTCGGTCACTCCTCCCCCGAGGAGGTAGGTCACGATATCTCGTTCAACGAGCTCGGTTTCGACTCGCTCGCCGCTGTCGGAGCTGCGCAACCGGATGGTTCTGATGAGCGGCGTAAATCTTCCTGCCACGCTCGTCTTTGACTATCCCACCTCGGCCGCTCTGGGTGACTATCTGCTCGGCGAGATCTCCGCTCAGATCGCCCAACATGGCGGCGAGGACGAGCTCGGCGCGGTTACGCCGAATGGAGTTGGCGCCGCCATCGTGAAAGCAAACGGCGAGGAGGCCGGTTTGTCTGAGTGGCCGGCGCGAACTATGCCCGGCGGAGGGCAGGTGGATGCGCCTGGCGGTTCGAGCACACTCGGCGCGATGCTGCGGGAGGCATGGCGCCAAGATGCCCTTGAGGAGTTCATAGGTGTCCTCATGGCGGTCTCGAAGTTTCGTCCAGCATTTGGGGACACGTCCTCCTCGGACGCGGATAGTCGGCTGGTGAAGCTTGGCGAGGGTCAGGCGCGCACCGAGCTCATCTGCCTGCCGAGCCTGATGGCCGCCTCGGGTGCGCATCAGTATGTACGGTTTGCCAAAGAGCTATCGGGCGGTCGCGATGTAGCGGTTCTCTCGGTACCCGGGTTCACGCCGGGCGAGCGCCTGCCGGTAACCCTCGACGCCGCCGTCCGCGCCCTGATCGGCGCGATTCGCAAGCGGGCAAGCGATGCGCCATTCGCGCTCGTGGGGTATTCCTCCGGAGGCTGGCTGGCACACGCGATGGCAAGCCGGCTTGAGGAGCAGGGAGAATCCGCCGCGGGTCTCGTCCTGATGGACACCTATGACGTGGCGGACCTGAGGTTCGCGGGCGTATTGCGAACGGTTCTGGGTGAAGCCTTGGAGAACGACATCCACGGCTTCATGGGAGACGACCGGTTGACGGCGATGGGTGCCTATATGCGTCTCATGGGGAGCTGGCAGCCGAGTGAGCTGCGGACCCCGACGCTGCTGCTTCGAGCCAGTGAGCCGATGCCCGCGCAGGCGAAAGAAGACAGCTGGGGATCCTCGTGGGATCTGTATGACGACTCACTCGATGTGCCCGGTGGGCATTTCACGATGATGGAAGAGCACGCCGGCTCGACGGCGGAAGCTATTCACGATTGGCTTGCGGGCAGCACGGCCGAAGCCCTGGATGTTGAGGAGATTCTCTGAGATGAGTGCCACGCCGGCAAGCAGTCTCGCAAGCATCGGATATGCCGAGGACACTTTCGCGGGCAAGCTGCCATCAACCTATCTGGCCGCCCATCTTGCTCGCGAGGACGAGGGCATATTCAAGGGGGCCACGGAGAAGGATGTACGGCGCTCGATCCGTGTGGGCGAGGTGCCGATGCCCAATGTGGCGCCCGATGAGGTGCTGCTTGCCGTGATGGCGAGCGCCGTGAACTACAACACGGTCTGGTCGGCGACGTTCGAGCCGGTTCCCACCTTCCGCTTCCTGGAGGCTCTCGGCCGCAAAGGTGGCTGGGATGCTCGCCATGACCTGCCCTACCACGTGGTGGGTTCCGACGCCTGCGGGGTGCTCGTCAAGCTCGGCGAGGCGGTGCGCGGCTGGTCTGAGGGAGACCGCGTGGTTGTCTATCCCTGCGCGATCGACTATCAGGACCCCGCCTCCCAGGTAGATGGGATGCTCGCCTCCGACCAGCGTGCCTGGGGCTTTGAGACCAACTTCGGGGGTCTGGCTCAATTCGCGGTCGTGAAGGCCAACCAACTGGTGCCCAAGCCACGGCACCTGACCTGGGAGGAGGCCGCCTGCAACACGCTGTGTGCCATGACCGCATATCGCATGCTGGTAAGCCCACGGGGCGCCCAGCTCAAGCAGGGGGACCTTGTGCTCGTGTGGGGGGCAAGCGGCGGTCTTGGCGCCTACGCCATTCAGCTGATTCGCAACGGGGGAGGGATCGCGATCGGGGTTGTCGGCTCGGCCGAGAAGGCGGCCTTGCTCGAGCGGCTCGGGTGCGATCTGATCTTGCGCCGCGACGAGCTGGGTCTAGACGGACTCGGCGAAGTGGAGATGGGCAAGCGCGTTGGCGCCGAGATTCGCCGCCACTTCGGCGAAGACCCGCATATCGTCTTTGAGCATGTCGGGCGCGAGACCTTTGGCGCCTCGGTATATCTGGTGCGACGCGGGGGCACCGTCATCACCTGCGGTTCCAGCACCGGCTATCTGCACGAATACGACAATCGCCGTCTGTGGATGAGGTTGAAGCGGGTGATTGGCAGTCACGCCGCGAATTGGCAGGAGGCTTGCGAAGTTAATCGCCTGATCGCCATGGGACGGGTCATTCCGGCGCTTTCCAAGGTCTTTTCCCTGTCGGATATCGGGCAGGCCGCGCGTACGGTGCAGCTTAACAAGCACGTTGGCAAGGTCGGGGTTCTATGCCTTGCCGAGAAGGAGGGGCTCGGCGTGGAGGACCACGCTCTGCGGGCCTCGATCGGTGAGCAGCGCCTGAGCCTCTTCCGAGGACTCACGTGAAAAGCGGATGTCTACTCGCCGCGCCAGCGCGGCGCGCGTTTCTCCGCGAATGCGCTCATACCCTCGCGCAAATCATGCGAGGCAAACGAAGCGCGTCGAAGCTCGATCAGCTCAGCTTCGACGTCCCGGGGGAGGGCGCCCTCGCTACGCAACAGCGCGGCGATTACTCGCTTGTTGCCAAGCTGGGAGAGGGGTGCGTTCGCGGCGAGCTCGGACGCCATATCGAGCACCACGCTCTCGATTTTATCGAGGTCGATGACACGGTTGACGAGCCCCCATCCGAGGGCGACGTCAGCATTCACATAGCTCCCAAGCAGAAACAGCTCACGAGTACGAGCCGCGCCAATCGTGTCGATGAAGCGCCGCAGACCTGTGTGCGAGTAGACGAGCCCAAGCTTGGCCGGGGGCATTCCGAGCTTGATCCTGCACTGCGGCCACGCGCAGGTCGCACGCGAGCGCGAGCTCCAAGCCTCCTCCGATCGTGTGGCCGGGCAACATCGCCAGCGTGGGAAAGGGGAACGTCTCCAGCGCCTCGATCGCCTCGGTGAACGGGATGTGCCACGAGGCGCTCAGCCTCTTCCTGGAAGCTGCCGTCGTTGATGGCGCCGATCTCATAACCCGCCGAGAACATTCCGTGCGCTCCGGTGACGATCACGCAACGCACACCCGAGTCCGGCGACGCCAGCTCGGCAAGCGTCGCGCTGATCGCGTCGAGGATCGGGTGGTCAAGCGCGTTGCGCTTCGCCGGGTTTGAGATGGTCAAACGCGTGACGCCCTTGGTGGGCTCGTCAAGAAGCAGCTTGCCATCGGCCAAGACGCGGGTTGCTGGGCTAGTGGACACCGGCGCACAGGGTAGCCGCGCTGCCGGGCTAATGCCGCCAAGCGGTAATTCAGGATGGCACAGGTGGGGAGTCGCGATGGCGCGCCACCGAGCAGTGGTGCTGTTGATATGGGGGGTCGTCCTGGTTGTCTGTGCGGGCTCCTATCCGGGCATGAAGAGGGCGCTCAGCGCGCCCGACTACAGCGTCGATAACAGTCAGTCCTCGCAGGTCGAACAGCTGCTCGGCCAGCCTCGCTTTCACGGCGCGGGCAGCGAGCAGGACGTGATCGTGTTCTATTCGAAGGACCATCTCATTGGCACGCCTGCTTTTCGCGCGGTCGTTGCCCGTGTGCTGCGCGTAGCGGGATCGAGCAAGGGCGTGGAGAGGGTCGTGGGTCCCTATGGACCCCGTGGTCCAATCTCGCAGGTATCGGCCGGGCGGCATGCGGCGTTGGCGCTGGTCGCCCTCGGTGGGAACGCGCGCCAGCGATTTTCCCGCTGTGAACAGCTGCAGGACGCCGTGGCTCGTGCCAGCAGCCGTGGAACGCGAGCGTGGCTGACGGGCTTCTCACCGCTGGCGAAGGATCTGGCGCAGGTCGAGACCGCCGACGGCGAGCGGGCGGAGGCGATCGGCGTGCCGGTGGCGCTGATCGTCCTCGTAGTCGCCCTCGGCGCGCTCGCGGCGGCGGTCATCCCACTCGTGCTCGCGGGCGCAGGGCTGGCGCTGACGTTCGGCTTGATCGCCGTATTGCTCGCAGTGCTTCAGTTCGACGTGTTCCTGCTGACAATCGTGACGATGATCGGCGTGGGAATCGGGATCGACTATTCCCTGTTCATAGTGAGTCGCTTCCGCGAGGAGCTTGCCCGATCGCCTCAGAATCCACGCCGCGAACGCGGACGTATAGCCGACGCTGTCGGCGTGGCGATCGCGACATCCGGACGCACGATCATGTACTCGGGAGTGATAGTGGCGCTCTCGCTGACCTCGCTACTCGTCCTGCATGCCCCGATCTTTCGAGAGTTCGTGATCGGGACGGTCGCGAGCGTGATCTGCACGCTCGCCGCCGCGCTCACGTTGCTTCCGGCCATGCTCGCGCAAATAGGTCCAAGGATCAACGCCGGGTCGCTCCCGGCACGCCTGCAGCCGTCCGATGTCCGGGTGGGAGCAAACGAGCATACGCGCGGCGGCTGGGCCAGATGGGCGGAAGCTATGATGCGCCGCCCGGTGCTCATAGCGGTAGGGGTCTCACTGCTCATGCTTGTCGCGATGCTGCCGGTGCTCGGTCTGCGATACGGCATCGACATTGGCCTTCCCGCGCTCAAGGGAACCCCCTCCGGGATGGGGGCAGAGGTGCTCGCACGCTCGTTTCGGCCCGGCATGATAGGCCCGATCGAGGTTGTCGTGGATGACCTTCAACCCGCTCCTCGCGCACCCAATCGTGCCCGCGGGTCACGCCACAGAGCACGCGCGCCAGTCCCACGCCAAGAGAGCGCCGGGCTGGCCGGCGCAAGGATGTTGGCAAAGGATCTGCGCCACGACCGGCAAGTGGCGGCGCTGACGATTCGCTCATACGGAAGCAGCGCGCTGCTCACGGTCGTGCCGGCGGAGCCGGTCGACACGCCCGGCGCCTACGCGCTCGTACGGCATATTCGTGGCAATCTGGCGCCCACGGTTCGCGCCCGTGAGGGCGTCTCTGTGCTCGTCGGCGGAGCGGTCGCCCAGCGGTCGACGTCTCGGCTGAGACGAGTCATAAGCTGCCGTTGGTGATTGCGATAACTCTCGGGATGGCGATCGTGTTCCTGCTGATCGTATTCCGCAGTGTCGTGCTGCCACTGAAGGCGGTCGCGATGAACCTGCTCGCGACCGGAGCCACGCTCGGTCTGGTGGTGCTGATCTTCCAGCACGGTCATGGTGAACGCCTGCTCGACTTCACAAGCCCCGGATTCATTCAGAGCTTCCTGCCGCTCTGCATGTTCGTGCTGCTGTTTGGCTTGTCGATGGACTATGAGGTCTTCCTGATCCGGCGCATGCAGGAGACTTGGCGTCAGACGGGCGACAACCGCCTCGCGGTCATAGCTGGAGTTGAGCATACGGCGCGTCCGATCACCGCCGCCGCTGCGATCATGGTGGCGGTATTCGGGAGCTTTCTGACCGCCAATGTGCTCGAACTCAAGCAGTTCGGCTTCGCCCTGGCGGCGGCGATCGCGATCGACGCGACGTTGATCAGGCTGGTGCTCGTCCCCGCCTTGATGCGCTTGCTCGGCGCGCGCAACTGGTGGCTGCCCGAGCCCCTGGGACGCATGCTGCCGCATCTGGAGCTCGATTAGAAACCTCCCGGACGAACTGGATCAAGCGCGGCGGACGCTTGGATCTGAGGCGTGCTCAGGCGTTCGTCAAAACAGCCACGGCACGAGTCGCGAGGTGCGCCGCGAATAGTCAGCGTATTCCTCGCCAAGCTCTTGCATGAGCAAGCGCTCCTCGCTGCGAATTCGGATCAGAAAGGCGGCCAGCGGACAGAAGAACATGACGGCGACGCTCGTCCAGTCATCAAGCGCAAGGCCAATCCCGATCAAGGTCAGGAGCGCCCCGCTGTAGCTGGGATGACGTAACCAACGGTAGGGACCCTTTTCGATCACACGGTGATCGCTCTGCACCACCACCGCCATCTTGAAGAAACGACCGAGGGTGTGAACCGACCATAGTCGGAACGCCTCTCCGGCCCACAGCAGTGTTAGTCCGGCCACCACCGGCCACCAGGCCGCGCTCGATATGGGAGCGAGTCGGTGCCCAGCGAATACTGTGGCGAGAACGATGCTCAACAGGATCGTCACCATCAGCAAGGGTTGGGTCCATTCGCGGCTGGTCCGGCCGTCCGCCTCGGCGCGTATTCCGACCACGAATTCGATCGCGATCCACAGGCCGATGCTCGCCCAGAATAGGATCTCAGCGGTCGGCTGGTGGAGTACAAGTGGTTGCATGATGAGCTTCTGGGCTCGGCTCAGAGCGCCGAGCTACTCCAGCACGACCAGCGTGTCGCCCTCGTTGACGGCCTGGCCCTCCTCGCAGAGGATCTCCGCGACCTTGCCCGCGTCTTCGGCCTCGACCGGCATCTCCATCTTCATCGACTCAAGGATCGCGACAGTGTCGCCCTCCTTGATCTCGTCGCCCACGGCGCACTCGATCTTCCAAACCGTGCCGGTGATGTGAGCCTCTACCTCAGCCACGCTGAACCTCCGAGAATGCCGATGTCGATAACAGCGGGGACAATACCCGCCGTGGCCAATCGATCATGACCTCGGATGACTTCGTAATAGTTGCCGCCTACAACGAGGCCGACCGCATCGCGGCAACGCTTGCCGCGCTCGCCGAAGCGTTTCCGGGCGCCTCGCTGTGGGTCGCCGATGACGGGTCTTCCGACGGAACGGGCGCCGCTGCAGAAGCCGCGGGCGCCACGGTCGTGCGTAGCGAGCGGGTGATCGGCAAGGGCGGAGCGGTCACGCTCGCGGCGCGCCAGGCACTGGAGGAGACCGATCGCAGGAGGCCCAGCAACTCCAATAGTGGCGATGCCCCGCGCGCGCGGGGGGCATCGCCGTCGAGCGCGATACCGTCGCCGTGCTGTGCGACGGAGACCTGGGCGAGTCGGCGGCACGGCTGGTACCGCTGGTGGAGGCTGTGCGCGAGGGTGAGGTGGATCTCGCGGTGGCGCTTTCTCCAAGCGCGTCGGCGGCGGCTTTGGGCTGGCGATCGGGTTTGCCCACTGGGCAATTCGCCGGCGCTGTGGCCTGGAACTCCGAGCGCCCATATCGGGACAGCGAGCGCTGAGAGCCCAGACGCTGACTGAAGTGCTGCCGTTTGCCAACGGTTTCGGCATGGAGATCGGCATGACGATCGACGCCGCGCGCGCGGGCGCACGCGTGGGGGAGATCGATTTGGACTTGTCCCACCGCGCCACTGGTAGGACACTCGGCGGGTTTCTCCATCGCGGTCGTCAGTTGCTCGACTTCGTACGCGTCTATATCTCCAAGAGATAGGGTCGCGCCAGCGATGATCCTCGCCATCGACCAGGGCACGACGGGCACGACCTGCATCGTATTCGACGAGCGAGGCCGAGCCGATCGGGCGTGCCTACCGCGAGCTCACCCAGCATTTCCCGCGGCCGGGATGGGTGGAGCACGACGCCAAGGAGATATGGGAGGTAACGCAGGCGGTCGCGGGCGAGGCGCTCGCCGATGCCGAAGTCCGCTCCGGGGAGCTGATGGCGGTGGGCATCACAAACCAGCGCGAGACCGTCTGCGCATGGGACCCGTCAACGGGCGAGCCGTTGCACAGGGCGATCGTGTGGCAAGACCGCCGCACGGCAGAGCGCTGCGAGGAGCTATGCGCAGCCGGTCACGAGGAGCTCGTGCGCGCGCGCACGGGTCTCGTGCTCGACCCGTACTTCTCGGGCACGAAGATCGAGTGGCTGCTGCGCAATGTCGAGGGGCTGCGCGAGCGAGCGCGAGCGGCGCGCGGTGTTCGGCACGATCGATGCGTGGCTCATCTTCAAGCTCACGCGGCGAGCACGCGACAGACCAGTCGAACGCCTCGCGCACGATGCTCTACGACATCGCGCCGGCGCTGGGACCCGGAGCTGCTGGCGCTGCTGAACATCCCCCGAGCGAGCGCTTCCGCGGGTGCGCCCCGAGCACAGGCACGTCTCGGGACGACACGCCCCGAGGCGTTGCACGGCCACGCGGTGCCGGTGCGCAGGCGTCGCCGGCGACCAGCAGGCCGCCCTGTTCGGCCAGGCGTGCGTGGACCCGGGCATGGGCAAGAACACGTACGGCACCGGCTCGTTCGCGCTGCTCAACACAGGCTTCACAGCACCCCGTCCGCCGCCCGGTCTGCTGAGCACGGTCGCCTGGGGCATCGGTGGCGCGATCGACGTATGCGCTGGAGGCATCGATCTTCGTGACGGGCGCCGCCGTGCAGTGGCTGCGCGACGGGCTCGGCGTGATCGAGCAGGCGAGCGACACAGAGGCACTTGCCGCCTCGCTCGACGGCAACGACGGCGTGTATTTCGTACCGGCGCTGACGGGGCTCGGCTCGCCGCACTGGGACCCGACGCGCGTGGCACGATCGTCGGGCTTACTCGTGGCACGGGTCGAGCACATCTCGGCCGCGCGACGCTGGAGGCGATCGCCTACCAGACGGTCGATGCGTTGCGGGCGATGGAGCAGGCGTCGGGCGAGCCGCTGCGCGAGTTGCGCGCTGACGGCGGCGCGACAGCCAACGCGTGGCTGATGCAGTTCCAGGCCGACGTGCTCGGCGTGCCGGTGCTCGTGCCCGAGATCGCCGAGACGACCGCGCTGGGTGCCGCCTACCTGGCGGGTGTAGGCATTGGCGCGTGGACGGTTTCTGACGTGCGCGAGGGTTGGCGGCAGGGCGCGCGCTATGAGCCGCGCATGGGCGGGGACGAGCGCGAGACGCTGCTTGCGGGATGGGCCGATGCGCTTGTGCGCACTAGTCGATGATTGCTGTTCGGCCGGCGCATGCGCCGGCCGAGAAGCCGCACATGTGCGGCTTCTCCGAGTCGTGCATGCACGACTCGGCCGGATGGTGCATGCACCATCCGTGACAGTGCCGCATGCGGCACTGTCACTAGGACAGAGAGCGATAGCCCCAGAGAGCGACAGCCGGCTGCGTAACTTTGTTCCGCCGGCGATGTAGAGCAATTAGATGAGCGAGCTGGCACCGATGCGCGAACAGGTCTACACCGACCCGCGTCCCAAGGAGTACTTCGACCGCTTCCACGAGCGCGCCCGCACACGCGAACCGGACTGGGCCTACGAGGCGACGCGTCTGCTGACCTCGCTGTACGCCTACACGTTCTTCCGCGCACGCCCGATCTCAACCGAGAAGGTGCCGGGCTCAGGGGCGGTGATCCTCGCGCCCAACCACTTCAGCTTCATGGACCACTTCCTGATGGGCTGCTATATCCGCCGCAAGGTGCGCTTCATGGCAAAGTCGCAGCTGTTCAAAGGCCCGATGCAGTTCGTCTACACCCACGGCGGCGTCTTCCCGGTACGACGAGGAGCGCGCGACGAAGAGATGTTCGTCACCGCCAAAGCGATCCTGAAGCGCGAGGGAGCGATCACGATGTACTGCGAGGGGGGCCGCTCGCGCGACGGCAAACTGGCCGAGCACGCCAAGGCAGGCATCGGACGCATAGCCCTGGAAACAGGCGCGCCGATCGTGCCGATCGCGATCCACGGCTCCAGCAAGATCCGCAACTGGAAGCGTCTGCAATTTCCAAAGGTGACCGTGCAATACGGCGACGCGATGCGCTGGGAGCCGGTTGAGAACGCCACGCGTGAGCAGCAGCAGGCTGTCGCCGAAGAGGTACTGACAGAGATCAAGGCTTTGTACAACGGCCTTGAGGAGCACGGCCGCAAGGGCATGTTGCGCCGGGCGCGCGAACAGCGTCGTGCCGCGATGAAGACCAAGGGCGCCGCGACAGCCTGAGGCCGTCCGGTCGCGGCAGGCGGTCCCTGCGCGGAAGGGGTGTAGATGGTGCAAAAAGCGTGATGCCCCCCGCGCGCGCGGGGGGCATAGCTTCTTGCGGACTACCGGAGCCCAGGCGCAAGCCTCGCTCCCAGCGGGTCCTAGGAGGTCATCCCGACGAACTGCCCACCGGTGACGTTGAGGATCTGGCCGTGCACGTAGTTGGACCAGGGCGAGCACAGGAAGAAGACGCCGCCGGCGGCCTCCTCGGCCGTGCCGGGACGTCCGAGCGGGATCAGCATCGAGGCCATTCCGCGCATCTGCTCAGGGATCCCCAGCTGGACCTTCTCGCCGCCGATCTCCATCGTGTTGTCCTCGACCTTGGCGGCCGTGAGACGCGTGTCGATGAAGCCGAAGGCGACGGCGTTGACGTTCACCTTGAACTGCCCCCACTCCTTCGCGAGCGTCTTGGTCAGACCCGTCACACCAGCCTTTGCGGAGGAGTAGTTGGCCTGCCCGGCGTTGCCCATCGTGCCCGAGATCGAGGAGATGTTGACGATCTTGCGGAACACCTCATTGCCTTCCTCGCGCTCCTTCTTGGCCGGCTCGCGCAGGTGCGGCGCGGCGGCGCGGATCACCTTGAACGGCACCACCAGGTGGATGTCGAGCATCGCCTGGAACTGCTCGTCTGACATCTTGTGGATCGGTGCGTCGATCGTGTAGCCGGCGTTGTTGACGATGATGTCGATCTTGCCGAACGCGTCGATCGCGCTCTGCACGAGCTTCTCGGGCGCATCGCCCTTCGTCAAATCGCCGGAGAAGACAGCCGTCTCGCCCGTGATCTCTTTGGATGCCTGCTCGGCGACATCGCCGTCAAGGTCGTTGATCAGGACCTGCGCGCCCTGCGCTGCCAGCAACTCAGCCGTCGCGCGCCCGATGCCGCGCGCCGAGCCGGTCACGATCGCGGACTTACCGTCGAGAACTCCCATAGCTTCGATTCTCCTTGTAGTGGACACCCCCATATCTTCGCCCCTCCCGGGGGCTTCAACACCGGAGGTGTTGGAGGGGGTCAGGAGGTTATCCGCCCGGCCAGCCCCATGCTCCCCCAACAATCGTCTCGCCTGTCAGGAGAGGCATGGCCCGCTCGGGCAGGCTCAGGAGATGATCGTCCCGAAGTCCTGGGTGTACATCCCGCCGGCCTGTCCATTGGACATCGAGCTCGGCAGGTCAGGGTCGACACCGATACCGGTGTAGCGGTAGGAGCCATTGAGAATGTTGGCGCGGTGCCCTGGAGATTCCATCCAGGCCTTGACGATCGCGCGCGGTGTGCCCAACCACAGCGTGCCCCAGGCGATGTTCTCGCCGAGCGTATAGCCGACGTTGGCGTTGGGGATGAAGCCGCTCGCCTGGATGCGCATCAGCAGCGTCTGGCCACTGGGACTAGTGTGCGAGAAGTAGTCGTTCGCGTCCATGTCGCGTGAGTGCCCGACCGCGGCCCCTGTAAGGCGCGGATCTTCGATCAACGCCGACTCGCCGAAGCGGACGCGTTCGTCGTTGACGAGACACAGCGTGGCCGCGACAACGCTTTCGACGTTGTTCGCGGAGGGCGTTAGGTTGGCGTTCGGGCATTCGTCGGCCGCGGTTGCGGAGCGCTACTTGTGCGTGTGGTGCACGGCACGCTTGTGCGTATGGTGTTTGCGCTTGTGCTTGCGCCCATGTTTGGAGCCTCTGCGCGGCGCATGGTGGATCGTGATGTGGCGGACGTGCACGCTGCCCTTCTTCGAGCGTGTGCGTCGATGCGCCCGCGGTCGTGGGCAAGAGCAGCATCAGCGCGGTTATCGCGACGGCTAAGAAGCAGGGTAAGACAGCGATTCACGCTTCATGCATCGGCAGGAGAGCCGCCGCGTCTTAATGGCGGTCGCGGTCGCTGGACTAATGCTCAGGGCAGTCGGAGCAAAACTCGTCTCAGTATGTGCCAGCGCTAGTCGCCGCGAGCAGGCACGAAGTTCGCGTCAGCGACCTTCGTGCCAGTCTGGGTAAAGGCTTGTGTCAGTCAGTGTCGGCGGGCAACAGCGTGAAGCTGGTGGCGTCGTTACTCAGCGGCCGCACGGCCCGGAAATGGCGTTCGTCGAGCGTGGCAACGCGGGTGGTTTCCAAGTGTGCCGCGAGGGCGATTAGGGAAGCGTCGGTCAGGCCCAGGTCGATCGACTCGTACAGGCTCGCGGTCGCGATCGTCTCGCGCAGCGCCGAGCGCCACCATTCGACCAGGTAGGCGCCGTCCTGAAAGTCATCGCGCAGCGCCTGTGCGGCCGTGGAGCCGCCTCGCTTGGGGACTAGATAGTCGAGCTCGGCGAGCACCAAAGGCGTTGTGCACAATTCGTCCCGCACACCCTCCATCCACACCCGAGCGCGCTCGTGGTTGACATCGCGCCGGTCCATCAAGGCCAGCACGATCGAGGTGTCGAGGACGATCAATCTTCGCCGAATCCCTCCGCCAAGTACTTGTCCACGTTGGTGGACAGGTCTCCGGGGCCCTAGAACACGCCGACTGCCCGCGGCTTGCGGATGCGCCCGACCGTCGCCGCCTCGGCGAGCGCCGCGCGGATCAGGGCGGCCTTGGTCGTGCCCTCGGCTACGGCGCGGCGGCCGAGTGCTCGGTCTACGTCGGGGTCCAGGTAGATGCTGGTCTTCTTCATGGGAGCGTCACTATACCACCTGTCACCCGTCACCCGTCACCCGTCACCTGCATGGACGGCTGGTCGTGCGCTAGACGTGACGGGCTTGCAGGACAAGTGTTGCAGTCGAGCCATATCGCTTCATCCGACCGTTCGCTCGGAGTTGGACACATCTCGCTCGTTACTGGGGACGTACCAAGGAAGGCGGCCTCTGCCTGGCCGGTTCGTCGCAGCCACCGCATAGACTCAGCCTCATATGGCAAGCGATCCGGCAATTCAGCCGACAGACCTCGAAACCGAGGTTGCCGAGGTGAGTGGTGTGCTACCCGCTCAGCGTTTGCGCGAGGCGGTCACGCAGGGACTGATCACGGCCGGGGACTGGCGCGTGCCGCTAGAGTCGATCCAGCCCGCGAGCATGGACCTGCGTCTTGGCGAATTCGCCTGGGCGTTGCGTTGTAGCTTCCTACCCGACTCGGGCTCCGACGGTCGAGGAGAAGATCGAGGACCTCGCCTTCGACAAGATCGACCTGCGTGACGGGGCGACGCTCGAGCGCGACCGGCCCTACCTCGTGCCGCTGATCGAGGAGCTGCGACTGCCGCAGGAGATCCGCGCCAAGACGAACCCCAAGAGCTCGACCGGGCGGCTGGACGTGTTCACGCGCGTGATCACCGACCGCAGTCATCGCTTCGACGAAATCGCGGCCGGCTATCACGGCAAGCTCTACCTGGAGGTCGTCCCGCGCTCGTTCGCGATTCGCGTTAAGCAAGGCCTATCGCTCAACCAGGTCCGCTTGAGCCACGGCGACGCGCGGCTGAGCGATCGGGATCTGGTGACCGTGCACGAAGAGTTCCCGCTGCTGTACATGGACAGTCACGCGCTGCGCGCCTCGGAGCTGTCGCTGGCCGACGGCCTGTTCTTGAGCCTCAACATTCAGGGCAGCCCGGAGAACATCGTCGGCTACCGAGCCAAGCGCAACAGCCTGCCCGTCGACCTTGAGCAGATCGGCAAGCTCAAATGGCAGGATTACTGGGAGCCGGTGCACCCGGAGCGCGGCGGGCGGATCGTGCTCGAGCCCGAGGTCTTCTATCTGCTGCTGTCGGCCGAGGGAGTCAGCATCCCACCGTCATATGCCGCCGAGATGCTCGCTTACGACCCGACGGCGGGAGAGCTGCGTACCCATTACGCGGGCTTCTTCGACCCCGGCTTCGGCTACTCCCTGGGCGAACGTAACCACGGCTCCCGCGCTGCGCTGGAGGTGCGCGCACGAGACGTGCCATTCATGGTCGAGCATCGCCAGCCGGTGTGCAAGTTGGCGTTCGAGCGCATGGTCGCCGAGCCGGACGTGCTCTACGGGCAGGACATCGGCTCCAATTACCAGGGTCAAGAGACGATGCTCAGCAAGCACTTCGCCGAGCAGAAGGCCGGCAACGGACCGCCGATCGCGCGCGACGGCGGCGAGACGCTGGAGTCGATGGCCCCGCGGCAGGACTGAGCCAGCGGCGACAGGGCTTATTCGGGTGGTGCGCTGGGTCCGCCCGAATGCTGCGGGATCAAAGCCCCAGTAGACGCCCCAAGATCTCGCGCATGATCTCGTCGCTGCCGCCGCCGATCGGCCCGAGGCGGGCGTCGCGGGCGGCGCGCTGGGCCCAGTGCTCGCCCATGTAGCCCATGCCTCCGTGGATCTGCAGGCACTCGTCCATCAGCTCGAAGGAGGCGCTTTGCGTCATCAGCTTTGCCATCGTCACCTCCTTGATCGGTTCCTCGCCGGCGACGAAGCGGCGCAGCGCGTCGTAGGTGACGCAGCGTGCGGTGTAGGCGCTGGTGGCGAGGTCGGCGAGCTTGTGCTTGATGACCTGGTGCTTTGAGAGGGGCTTGCCGAAGGTGCTGCGCTCGCGCGCGTACTCGGCCGTGCGCTCGTAGGCAAGCTGCATCGCGCCGACGGTACCGAGCGCCATCGCCAGACGCTCCCATTGGAAGTTGGCCATGATCAACTTGAAGCCCTCGTGCAGCTCGCCAAGCAGGTTCTGCTCGGGCACGAATACGTTCTCGAAGGAGATCGTGGCGGTGTCCGAGGCGTGCCAGCCGAGCTTCTCGAGCTTGGAGGCACTGACGCCCTCGCCGCGGTCGATGATCAGGAACGAGATACCGTGGTGGCCACCTTCCTGTGTGGTCTTCACCGCAGTGACCATGAAGTGCGCGCGCACGCCGTTGGTGATGTAGGTCTTCTCGCCGTTCACTACCCAGCCGCCGTCGACACGCTCCGCCTTCGTGCGCAGTGCGGCCACGTCCGAGCCGGCGTCGGGCTCGGTAATCGCCAGCGCGCCGATCTTCTCGCCCTTGATCGCGGGCACGAGGTACTGCTGCTTGTGCTCGTCGGTGCCGAACTTCCAGATCGGGGGCGTGGCGATGTTGATGTGTGCGCCGATCCCGGCGGCGGTGCCGCCAGAACCTATGCGCGAGAGCTCCTCCACGAGCACCGCCTCGTGCAGGTAATCGCCGCCCTGCCCGCCCAGCTCGGTCGGATACTTCAGACCGAGCAGACCCTGAGCGGCGAGCTTTCCGAATACCTCGTCGGGAAACCAACGCTCAGCCTCCCACTGCTGCGAATGGGGAGCGAATTCGCGCTCGAGGAAACCGCGGACTGAGGCCCGCAGCTCCTCGTGCTCCTCGTTGAACGGTGGCTGGATCAAAGACCGTATGAGCGGCCGATGACATCCAGCATGATCTCGTCGGTCCCCGCGCCGATGCGGTTCAAACGCGAATCGCGCCACGCCCGCTCGACGCCGTACTCCTTCATATAGCCCGCGCCGCCGTGGATCTGGATGCACTCGTCGGCGACTTCCACGGCGATGCGCGAAGCGTGCAGCTTGGCCATCGAGATCTCCCTGACGGGGTACTCGCCGTTGGCAAAGCGCCACGCCGTCACGTACACCATCTGGCGTGCGCTCTCGATCTTCGTGGCCATCTCGGCGAACTTGTGGCGGATCACCTGGAATTTGCCGATTTCGCGGCCGAAGGCCTTGCGCTCTTTGGCGTAGTCGAGCGTGCGATTGAAGCATTTCTGCGCGCCGGCAACTGAGCCGGCGGCACCGATCAGGCGCTCACCCTGAAGCTCCCACATGATGTGGTAGAAGCCCTTGCCCACCTCGCCGAGCACAGCAGTCGCGGGCACGCGCACGTCCTGGAAGGCCAGCAGGGCGGTGTCGGATGCGTGCATCCCGAGCTTCTCGAGCTTCTTCTCGCGGATCACCCCGGGCGCGTCCATCGGCACGAGGAACAACGTGAAGCCACCGTACCCGCGTCGGGGTCGGTCTTCGTCACGAGCACGATCACGTCGGCGCGGTGCCCATTGGTTATGTAGGTCTTCGAGCCGTTGATGACGTACTCATCGCCATCCTTGACGGCCCGTGTCTTGATCCCGGCCACGTCTGAGCCGGCGTCGGGCTCGGTGATGCCGATGCACAGGATCTTCTCGCCTTTGATCGCGGGCACGACCCATTCCTGCTTCTGCTCCTCGGTGCCGAAGGCGAGGATCGGCGGCATCGCCATGTCGGTGTGCACGGCAACGCCCATCGCCAGCCCGCCGGAGTTGGCGCCGGTCATCTCCTCGCCGAGCACGAGGCTCGTGAAGTAGTCGCCGCCCTGGCCGCCGTAGGCCTCGGGCTTGTCGAGGCCGAGCAGATCGAGCTCGCCCATGCGGTGAAACACCGAGTCGGGGAACGTCGTCTCCTCCCATTCCTCCGCGTGCGGCGCCAGCTCCTTGCTCACGAAGCTACGGATCGACTCGCGCAGCTGTTCGTGCTCGTCGGTGAAGATGAAGTGCTTGCGCTTCGACTGGTGGTCGGGCTTCAGGACGCTCTCGGCAGTTGCCATCCGATTCTCCTTCAAGTGGGTGTGGTCAGTCAAAGTAAACAGTACGACGTCGCACTTCGCGCTGAGGCATGAACTGGATACGATGCGCCCGTGAGCAGCGACAAGTTCTCTATGAGGTTGCAGACGGCGTGGCGAGGATCACGCTCAACGAGCCGTCAACACGCAACGCGTTGTCGGGTGAGGTACTCGATGGCTTGATCGCCGGTTTCGAGCGGGCCCGCGACGACGATGCCGTGCGCGTGGTCGTGCTCGCCTCCTCGCACGAGACGGTCTTCTCATCGGGAGCCAACCTGGGCGGCTTCGCAGCTGATGTGGCACTCGTGCACAAGCACTTCGGCTCCGACCGCTTCGTCTCGCTGTTCAAGCTGATCGTCGGGCTCGGCAAGCCCACCCTGTGCGCCGCGCGCGGGCATGTGCTCGCCGGGGCCTTGGGGATCGCGCTCGCCTGCGACCTGATCGTGGCCTCCGAGGACGCCACGTTCGGCACGCCCGAGATCAACGTCGGTGCGTTCCCGTTCATGATCATGGCGCTGATCTACCGCAACATCGGGCGCAAGAAGGCCAACGAGCTGCTGTTGCTCGGTGAGCGCTGGTCGGCTCAGGACGCGCTTGCGGCGGGACTGGTCAACAAGGTTGTCGCGGCCGGCGAGTTCGACGCCGCGGTAGAGGAATGGGCCAAGAAGCTCGCATCGAAGTCGCCACTGATCATGCGCTTGGGCAAGGAAGCGATGCGCCGCCAGCTTGACATGCCGCTGGACGATGCTTTGGACTATCTGCGTGCGCAGTTGACGCTGGCGATCTCCACCGAGGACATCGTGGAGGGTGTGACAGCGTTCTTCGAGAAGCGCGAGCCACAGTGGAAGGGACGATGAAGGTTTACTTGGAAAGGCCGATGCCCCCTGCGCGCGCGGGGGCCATCGCCCGGTGGAGCCAATGAGCACCGAGCAGACCACTTCGCTCTTGCGCCCGCTAGTGGAGGACCTGCACGCCCGCCGCGAACAAATTCGTCTCGGCGGCGGTCAGGAGAAGATCGACAAGCAGCACGAGAAGGGCGCTCTGACCGCGCGCGAGCGGATTGCGCTACTGGTGGACGAGGGCACGTTTGTGGAGCTGGGAATCCACGGCAAGCCCCACACTTCCCAGCGCGCGATGGACGGCGTCGAGGCGCCCGCCGACGGAGTGATCACCGGCTACGGCAAGGTGGATGGCCGCCTCACCGCTGTGTGTGCCTACGACTTCACGGTGATGGCCGGCTCGATGGGGATGACCGGGGAGTTCAAGGTCACGCGCCTGCGCGAGCTGGCCTTGACCAAGCGCATCCCGTTCGTGTGGTTGCTCGACTCCGCCGGCGCGCGCGTCCAGGAGGCCGCCGGCGCGATGTTCGCCGGCTCAGGCCACCTGTTTCGCGAGGAGGTGATCATGAGCGGCGTCATCCCGCAGGTCGCGGCGCTGTTGGGGCCGTGCGCCGCTGGGCACCGCATACATTCCGGGCTTGGCCGATTTCGTGCCGATGGTCAAAGGCCGCGGCTCGATGGCCTTGGCCGGCCCGCACCTGGTGCGCGCCGCTGTGGGCGAGGATGTCACCCAGGAGGAACTGGGCGGCTCGCGCGTGCACTGTCGCAAGTCGGGCGTGGGCGACATGGAGGTCGCGAGCGACGAGGAGTGCATCGAACGGATCAAGCAATACCTGTCGTTCATGCCTCAGAACTGCGAGTCGCCGGTGCCGATGCGGGTGGGCGGGGCAAATCCGACCCGATCGAGCGCGGCGACGACGAGCTGCTCGACGTGCTGCCCGAATCCAACCGCAAGCCGTATGACATGTACGAGGTCATCAAGCACATCGTCGATGACGGCGAGATCTTCGACATGAAGGGCCAGTGGGCCAAGACGATCATCACCTGCTTCGCCCGCTTCGGCGGCAGGCCGGCCGGGATCGTCGCCAACCAGCCCAAGCAGCTCGGCGGGATCCTCGACAACAACTCCGCTGACAAGGCAGCCCGCTTCGTCAACCTCTGCAACGCGTTCGGGATCCCCTTGGTGTTCATCCAGGACGTCCCGGGCTTCATGGTGGGCACGAAGGTCGAGGCCGAAGGCATCATCCGCCACGGCGCGAAGATGCTCTACGCCGTTGCTAATGCCACCGTCCCAAAGATCACGGTGATCACGCGCAAGGCTTACGGCGCCGGCTACTACGTGATGTGCGGTCGCGCGTACGAGCCCGACCTGATCGTCGCCTGGCCGAGCGCCGAGATCAGCGTTATGGGCGCGGAGGGGGTCGTTGAGATCGCATTCCGCAAGGCGGTTGACGCGGCCGAGGACCCGGTGGCAAAGAAGGCCGAGCTGGTCGAGAACTTCAAAAAGATGTTCGACGTGTACATCGCCGCCGGCAACGACCTGGTCGATGACGTGATCGACCCGCGCGAGACCCGCGCCACGATCTGCCGCGGATTGGAGATGGCCGAGGGCAAGAAGATCGAGCGTCCCTACAAGAAGTCTGGAGTCGTACCCGTATGACACCGAGAGCCTTGAGCGAATCCCGTCGTCATCACCTGCTCGATCTCAGGCGTGATCGCCAACCGCGAGCAGTGCCCCGCGATCCCCTACACGCCCGAGGAGTACGGCGCCGAGGCCAAGCGGGCTGTGGATGAGGGCGCCTCGATGATCCACATCCACGCGCGTAAACCTGACGGCACGCCGAGCTATGAGATCGAGGACTTCAGGCGATCACCGAGGCGATTCGCGGCGCGGTGGACGACGTGATCGTCAACTACTCCACCGGCACTGTCGGCGTGCCCGTGGCCAAGCGCGTCGAGTACCTGCGCGCCTGTCGCCCAGAAGTGGCGGCGCTGAACATGGGCTCGATGAACTACGCCAAGTACTCGCGCACGCGCAAAGACTTCGTCTTCAAGATGGTCTTCCAGAATCCGTTCGAGGAGATCGTCGAGCTGCTCACGGCGATGAACGAGCTCGGTATCAAGCCCGAGCACGAGTGCTTCGACCTCGGGCATGTCGGCTCGCTGACGCCGCTCGTTGACATGGGCGTTTTGAAGACCCCGCTGCACGTGGACTGCGTGATGGGGGTGGTCGGCGGCATCCCGCCCACCCCGCGCAACCTGGCGGCGATGGTCGACAACATCGGCGACGTCCCTGGCGGCGGTCACGTCAAACACCACTGGGGTGTGATCGGCATCAGCCGCGACCAGTGGATGCTGATCGCAACGGCGCTCACGCTCGGCGGCTCGATCCGCGCGGGCGTCGAGGACAACCTGTACCTGCCCAGCGGCGAGATGGCCCGCTCCAACGGCGACCTGATTGCCCAGGCACGCAAGATGACCGAAGACGTGGGCCGTCGCCCGGCCACGGTCGCCGAGGCGCGCGGGCTGCTCGGAATCGCCCGTGATGGGCCTGCCGCTCGAAGGCATCCGTGTTCTCGATCTCTCGCGGCTGCTGCCAGGAGGCTTCTGCTCGCTGCTGCTGGCCGACTTCGGCGCCGAGGTGCTGAAGGTCGAGGACACGGGCGCCGGCGACTACATCCGCTGGGCTCCCCCGTATTACGAGGGGGCAGAGGACAGCGCCAAGTCGGCGATGTTCCTGTCGCTGAACCGCAACAAGCGCTCGATCCGCATCGACCTCAAGAGCGAGGCTGGGCGCGAGGTGCTGTTGCGGCTGGTGCGCGAATACGACGTCGTGCTGGAGTCCTTCAGGCCCGGTGTGCTCGATCGCCTCGGTGTTGGCTACGAGCGGATGCGCGAGGAGAACCCGGGGCTTGTGTATTGCGCGATCAGCGGCTACGGCCAGACCGGTCCCAAGCGCGACGCCTCCGGCCACGACATGAACTACCTCGGCCTGATCGGGCTGCTCGGCCTCACAGGCGAAAGCGATGGGGTGGGCGGGCATCCTATGCAAGCGGCGGGTCAGATCGCCGACCTCGGCGGCGGTGCGCTGATGGCCGCCTTCGGCATCCTGGCCGCGCTACGCGAGCGCGACGGCGCACCGGGCCGCGACGGCCGTGCCGCCCAACCGGGCTCGGGAGAGGGTCAGTTCGTGGACGTGCTCGATGGCCGACGGCGCGCTCTCTTGGCTGGCGATGGTCGCCGGCCAATATTTCGCCGACGGCGTAGTCCCCAAGCGCGGCGAGCAGCTGCTCGCAGGCTCGGTGATCTGTTATCGCCCGTATGAGTGTGCCGACGGCTGGGTCTCGCTTGGCGCCCTGGAGCCCAAGTTCTGGCAGGCGTGGTGTCGAGGCGTCGGGCGGGAGGAGTTGATCGAGAAGCAGTTCGAGCGCCCCGGCTCAGACGCGCATGAGCAGGTCGTGGAGATCTTCAAGGGCCGCACGCGTGCCGAATGGACGCAGTTCGCCACCGAGCACGACTGCTGCTTGGAGCCTGTGCTCGATCTGGACGAGGCGCTCGACTCCGAGCTGGTGCAAGAGCGCGAGATGGTCGTCACGCTCGATCAGCCCGGCGTAGAGGACGGTGTGCGTCAGTTCGGGCATTCCCGTCAAGCTCGACCGCACCCCGGGCGAGCACAACCGCCTGCCCGGTCCGGGGCTCGGCGAACACACCGAGCAGGTGCTGCGCGCCGCCGGCTATAGCGAGGAGCAGGTGGCAGAGTTGCTGGAGCAAGGCGCCGTCGCCGGCCAGAGCGATGGCGCAGGCAACGGCGCCTTCCTCGCATGAGCGCGGGTCCTCGGCAAGACTCAGCCGCCAGGACTTCCTGATGGCGGCCTCAGAGGCCTCGCTAAAGATGAGTGAGTTGGCGGAGCGCTCGGGTGTGAGCGCCCCCACGATCCGCCACTACATCCGCGAGGGCTTGCTCGGCGACGGCGAGGACATTCGTCGCACGAGCCGCAACATGGCCTACTACCCACCCGGAGCTGGTCGAGCGCATCCAACTGATCAAGCGCCTGCAGGAAGAGCGCTTCATGCCCTTGCGGGTGATCAAGGAGGTGCTGGAGGAGAACCCCGAGCGTGTGAGCGCGCTGCTGGAGTTGGAGGACAGCATCCTCGAGCGCGCGCTCGCAGGCGCCGAGCATGGCCGTGTGTCCGCCAAGGAGATCCGCGAGCGCTACGAGATCCCCGCCAATGTGCTGCAGCGCCTCAAGGAGATCGGAGTGCTCACGCCGGGCCGCGGCGGCTATGACGCAGACGACGTGAAGATCATCGAGGCGATCTCGCGCTTCCGCGCCGGCGGCTACGAGGAGGCGCTCGGCTTCACCGTGTACGACACGCTGCGCTACCGGGAGGCGCTCGGCCCGCTCGTGGAAGAGGAGGTGCGCGCACTACTCGATCGGCTTGTCGGTGAGGTGGAGGTGGAGCGGGCCGTGGAGATGATCGCGGCGGGGGCAGAGCCGCTGCGCGAGCTGATCGGCGCGATCCACTCGAAGCTGTTGTTGGCCGAGCTGGCTTCGCAGCGCGAGCGCGGGCGGTGACGCCTAAGGTTCTTCGCGTTCCGGCGGAGCGTGGACACAAGTCGACGCAGCGCTATTCTTCGCTTATTGACTGACCAGTCAATCTATCCACGTACCGGGACGCCGGGGAGCTCAGAGGGCATATGAAGGCTGCCGCCGTTCAACTGAATTCCGGTGCGGATGTCGAGGCGAACATCGCGGCCGCGGACGAGCAGGTGCGCGCCGCGGCGGCCGCTGGCGCGACGCTGATCGTGTTGCCCGAGAAGTGGACGGTCATGGGCACCCCAGAGGACTTGCGTGCAGGCGCACAGTCGCTCGACGGAAGCGCGATCGCTTGGGCGCGTGCGACGGCAGCAGAGCTGAAGCTCGATCTTGTCGCCGGCTCGATCGCCGAGCGCGTCGAGGGGCGCGAGAAGCTCTCCAACGCCTCCGTGCACGTCGGCCCTGACGGTGAGATTAAGGCGGTTTATCGCAAGCTGCATATGTTCGACGTGGAGATCGAGGGCAAGCGTTACTGCGAGTCCGACACGGACGAGCCGGGTGAGGAGGTCGTCGTCGGTGTATTGGAGGACGGCACAAAGCTCGGCATGTCGATCTGCTACGACCTGCGCTTCCCCGAGCTGTTCGGAGTGCTGGCGCTGCGTGGTGCGCGAATCGTCGTGCTGCCGGCAGCATTCACGCAGCCGACCACGCGCGATCACTGGGAGCCGCTGATACGGGCCAGGGCGATCGAGAACCAGGTTTTCGTCGTGGCAGCCAATCAGGTCGGCAAGCACCCTGGGGGTCACCATTCAGGCGGGAGTTCGCTGATCGTAGATCCTTGGGGAACCGTGCTCGCTCGTGCCGACGGCGAGAAGCCCGGGTATATCGTCGCGGAGCTCGACTTCGAGCACCAAGACGATGTTCGCAGGCGCGTGCCGCTGCTCTCTCATCGCCGCCCCAAGCTCTATCACCGCTCCTCGGCACAGACACACGCTTCGTCTTCCGGCCGGGGCGAGGGCTACACGACCCCTCCACAAATCTCTCCTCCTCCTCCTCCTCCTCCTCCTCCCCTCCTCCGGATCTCATTCCCGCCCGGACCCCTACCGGGGGTGAGGGGTGAGCTCCACGAGAGCCAAGGCCGTCCCCGACCGTCGCCGCGCGATCCTCGACGCGGCCGTGCGCGTGTTCGCGCGCCAGGGCTTTCACGCCTGCCGCGTGTCAGACATCGCCGACGAGGCCGGCGTGGCCTACGGCCTGCTTTACCACTACTTCCCCTCCAAGGAGGAAGTGCTCAACACACTCTTTCTGGAGCGTTGGGGCGTGATGCTCGAGATGATCCGCGAGGTCGACCGCAAGCCGGTGCCGGTACGCGAGAAGCTCGGTGCGATCGCCTCGTTCATCATCGACAGCTACCGTCACGACCCCGACCTGATGAAGGTCATCATCGTCGAGGTCACGCGCGCGGCAAACTCCTTCGGTCAGACGCACTTGGGCCAGATCCGCGAGGCCTACCGCATGATCGGCGAGATCGTTACCAAGGCCCAGCAAGAAGGCATCTTCAAGGCCGACATCGACGCCGAGTTCGCCGCGATGACTTTCTACGGCGCGATCGAGCAGGTCCTGACCGGCTGGATCTTTGGGCTGCTGCCGCAGAGCGACGAGGATCTGGAGCGCGCCAAGCAGATGGTTGTTGAGACGGTGTGTGGGGGCTTGGAGGTCGAGCCGGGCACGCTGCCTGCCTGAATGCCGTGCGTCGCCGTCAAGTACAGGTCTGCCGGCACTGCTTGTGCATCTTCCGCTACCAGCGCGCGCAGTGGTGCTCGACTACCCCCACGGCATGCGTGAGCTCTATGCCGCCCGGCAGCTTGCCGCTGAATGCTCCGAACGGAGCGCGGTAATCGCTCTGCAGTAGCAGCAGGTTGTCGCGGCGGCTGCGCTCGGCCTCGGGAACAAAGCGCAGCTCCGAGCCGTCCTCTGAAGAGATCGAGCACAGATCGGGCGAAAAGCGCACTGCCGGCGCCTCGTGGGGGACGCCGGCAACCCAAACTGCACGCTCGCTGCCGGATGACGGATCGTTGACGCCCTGTACGAGGTTGAATGCAAGCGGGGTGCCATCCGGGCCGTTGCCGACACCGGCGGCCCACCACCACTCGGTCACGCGCGCGTGGTAGCCGGCAGTGTCGTCGATCACAGCAAGCGCGTCGATCGCGATCGGCGGACGGGCGCCGAGAACCAGTTGGCCATGAGCGCGTACGCCGGCTTGCTTGCGCGTCCACACGTATGCGTTGCCGTTGGGGCACTTTGCCTCGACACCGTCATCTTCCTGGAGTGCGAGGTCGAGCAGGACGGCGTCGTCGTGGATTCGCAGGCGCCCAGCAGTCAAGTCAAGCGCACCAGGACGCGGGATCATGCGAGTGCGCTCGGTAGTCACGCCGCTCGCGCGCTCGAACACCGCCCAGAATGTTTGGCGCGCCGGCCCGACCTGGACCGAGGCGGCGCAGATCATGAACTGCTCGCCGAACACCCCTACATAACGCCAGCGCTTGAGTGGGCGGCTACCGCGAAACAGCGGCAGCGAATCGGGTGGGTCGGATGGGCGCACCACGGACGACCCCTCGCAGGCAGCTAGGGCTTTCTGGCCGTGACGATCAGGTTGTAGAACATCGCAGCGGGCAGCCGTGACTCCAGCAACTTACGATCCACGCCCTGCAGTGTCAGATAGCCGCGATACGCGTAGTTGCGCCACCCCCAAGGCACGTCTTCGGGGTGGGCGGTGGCCTCCAGCGTACGGTTGGTCCAGCCGAACCAGTTGGCCAGCAACTCCTCGCCGGTCACGCGGATGTCGGTGAAGCCGGCTTGGCTGGCAAAGCCTGAGAGCTCGCCCGGAGAGAAGGCGTGTACGTCGACGAAGCCCTCAAGCGACGCCTCCGGTGCGCCTCCGTCCGCTGGTGGCGCGGGGCGCGCGCCGATAGCCCGGCGCCATAGGGGCGCGACGGTGCCGGCAGCGCGCTTGGGAACTTTCGCCAGGCGGTCGCCGTAGCGCGAGGGCTCGCCCGCGAACAGCACGGTGCCACCGGGGGCGAGTACGCGTGCGAACTCGCGGAAGGCTTGGGCGAGATCGGGGATGTGGTGCAGGATCGCGTGACCGATCACCAGGTCGAAACTCGCGTCCGCGAACGGCAGGCGCTCGGCGTCTGTAGGCACTGTCGTCACCTCGAGGTCGAGCCGCTTGGCGTTGGCGCTCAGCGCCGCCAGCATTCCGGGAGAGATGTCGGTGCAGGTTGCTTTGCCGATCAGTTCGGCGAGCATCAGGTTGAGCGTGAAGTAGCCGGTGCCCGAGCCGATCTCCAAGGAGCGCTCGAAGCGAGTGGGCTCGCCGCCGAGCGCCTTGCGCACCTTGGAGGCGACCTGAGCCTGGCCGACGTCGCCGAAGTCTATGCCCCACTTGGCGTCGTAGTGGCCGGCCGCCACGTCGTGGTAGCGGGTGTTGACGTCGCGAATCTCCTCCGCGTCGGTAAGGGGTGTCACGGCGGGGCACAATAAGGCACGGGCACAGACGATGCGCACTGCCGGGACATACGCGGGGCACATATACTCGCGCCCCGTGTCCGGCCCTTCCGCTTGTGCCCCAGAGGGTGCGCCCCCTGCACCTCTCTTCCTGCAGGGCAACCAGCCCAAGGGCGTGCCGCCGCTCGCGCTCACCGGCGAGCGCACGCTGCCGGACGTGCCGGAGGAGAACTATTGGTTCAGGCGCCATCTGGCGGTTTACGAATGGATCGCCACACGAGTGGCCGGATTGCGCGCGATCGACATGGCTTGCGGCGAGGGCTATGGCTCAGACGTGCTCGCCGGTAGTGCCGCGTTGGTGGTCGGGGTCGACGCCAACCCCGAGGCGCACGAGCACGCGCGCCTGCGCTACCAGCGCGCCAACCTGCGCTTTGCACGCGATCTCGTCGAGACGTTCCCCGAGCCGGCTGACGCGGTCGTGTTCCTGCAGACGATCGAGCACCTGCAGGACCCGACGGCTGTCCTTGAGCACTTCCGCTCGCTCGTAGGTGAGACGGGCGTTGTGTTCGTCTCAACGCCCAATGTCCTGACACTGGCACCCAAGGGCGCGGAGCGCTCGGACAATCCGTGGCACGTGCACGAGTACCGCTCACGCGAGTTCCAGGAGCTGTGCGAGGGGACGTTTGCCAAAGTCGAGATGTTTGGCCTCTTCCACGCGCGCAAGCTGCGAATGCATGCGCTGGCGCTGAAGCTCGGCTGGGATGCGGTCCACCCACGCCTGCGCTTGACCAAGCCTTTCTATGACTGGTTCACGCCCGCGATAGCCGCAAGCGACTTCGCGCTGCGCTCCGCTGCCGAGAGCGATCTGGATGAGGCGCTCGACTTCATCGCCGTTTGCCGGCCGTGAGAGGCAACGCCCTCATACCGGCCACGGCCGTCAGGTCGTGAGCCAATCCCGCCCCAAGGGCGAGCTGGCGATCGTCCTGCATACGCACATGCCCTACGTGGAGGGCTTTGGCACCTGGCCCTTTGGTGAGGAGTGGCTATGGGAGGCGATCTCCGGCAGCTACCTGCCGCTGCTCGACCTGCTCGACGAGGGCGCGCCGCTGACGCTGTCGTTGACACCGGTGCTGTGCGACCAGTTGGAAGCAGCGGGCGTAGGTGAGCGCTTCGAGGTCTTCGTAGACGAGGTTCGTCGACGCACGCACGCCGAAGATATCGCCGGCCTGCGCGAGAACGGCTTTGACGAGCTGGCGCGCGAGTTGGAGCGCTCGTGGGGCGAGTACGAGCGCGTTCTAGGACGCTTTCGCGAACGCGGAGGAGACCTGCTCGGCGCGCTCGGGCGCCACGCGCAATGGACCTCGTCGGCCACGCACGCGGTGCTGCCGCTGCTGGCAACAGATGCAGGTGTGCGCGCACAGGTGCAGACCGGCGTGGACTCTCATCGTGCGCGTTTTGGCGACTGGCACGGAGGCTTTTGGCTACCCGAGTGCGCCCATGCTCCGTATCTGGAGCCGTTGCTCGAGGAAGCCGGTGTGCGAGCGACGTGCGTGGAGTTGAGCAACCGCCACGGCCTCGGTGCTCGCGAGCACCTGCGTCCGCTCGTCGGCGAATCCGGCATCGTGCTCGTCCCGATCGATCGCGTCACGATCGCACGCGTGTGGAGCGACGGGGGCTATCCGGCGCACGGCAGCTATCGCGACTATCACCATCACACCGTCCACCACCACCAACCTTGGGCCAATGACGGCGGTATCTACGACCACGAGTTGGCGACGGCTCTCGCGTGCACACACGCCAAGGAGTTCGTCGCCGCGACGATCGAGCGGCTCAGGGCGGCCAATGAGACGGGTGCCAACGGTGATGCACTGCCCGGCGGCGGGTTGGTCGTCTGCGCGCTGGACACAGAGCTGCTCGGGCACTGGTGGTATGAGGGAGTCGCGTGGCTGCGAGCCGTCGTGGAGGAGTGTGCGAGAGAAGGATTGAAGCTCGTGCGTCTCGATGAAGCCACGGCGATGGCACAGCCAGCGCCGCTCGACGCACCGGAGTGGGATGCGAGCACTTGGGGAACCGACGGCGACCTCTCGACTTGGTCGGGGCCGGCCGTGTCAGACATGGCCTTCGCGACCCGCGCGGCGGAGTTGCGGACGCTAGCCGCCGGACGCGATGCGGGTGGCGCCGCTTTGCGTGAGCTGCTTGCATTGCAGGCCTCGGACTGGACGTTCATGGTGTCTCGCGGGCTGGCGGTTCCATATGCGCAGGAGCGCTTTGCCAATCATCGCGTCGAGTTTGAGCGAACGCTTGCGGCCGGATCCGACGCTGAGCCAGGTGCTCTGCGCAACCTCGCGGCGTATGCCGATCCGCTCGCGTTGCTTGCGCCGTGACCTGACTGAGCCGAGATGTAACGCTTCGACGGCATCCGGCCACATAGTGGTTGTGGAGAGGCGATTGCGATTCGAGTTGCTTTACGCGAAGCATGCCCCGGCGGTCAAGGCATATGTGCTGCGCCGGTCTGCGGCCTCGACGGCTGACGACGTTGTCGCTGAGGTGTTCGTCGTCTGCTGGCGGCGCTTCGAGGAGGTCCCGGTCGATCCGCTGCCCTGGCTGCTTGGCGTTGCCAGGCGCGTGCTGAGTACACAACGGCGCGGCGAGCGTAGGCGCGGGGCGCTGCACGAACGCCTCGCCGGTCAGGCCGGCGGGGGTATGGTCGACGCGCCGGAGTTCGTCGGGGCGGCGCTTACGGACTTCGCTACACAGACGTCCGCGGATATTGTCGGAGATCTCGCCGGCGAGCTGGCTTCAGCGAGCCGTTACCCGGGCGAGGGCGCGCTTGCGGGCGTAGGCGATCCCGCACTCGCCGCCGCTCTCGCGCTCTTGAATGACGCCGATCGCGAACTGCTGCTGCTAATCGCGTGGGACGGCCTCTCACCGGCTGAGGCTGCGACGGTGCTCGGTATCAAGCCGGCGACCGCGCGCGTGCGCCTGTTGCGCGCGCGGCGGCGCCTGACCCAGGCGCTCTCTCGCGAGCGCTCCGATCCAACGACCTGCTCGTCACTATCGATGGAGGCATCCTCATGAGCGTTGACGCGATGACCCGCCTAGCGCATGCCAACCCCGTGCTCGACCCGCCGGTAGTCGAGTCGCCCGAGCGGTTGCGTCGTCTGATCGAAGACGACGCTCCGATGCCGATCTCGGCGAGCAGCGCGATGCGCACTCGCCGATGGGCAAGGGCTCACGGATGCGTCGCCGCGCGCTTGTCGCCGTTCCCATCTGCGTCGCTGCGAGCGTGGTCGGCGTCGTGCTCAGCTCGGGCTCTTCCGGTCCGGGAGTGAATGTGGCGGCCGCGGCTTACGCGGCCATCTCACCCCGCTCCGGGATCGTCGAAGCGATCTTCGTCACGCGTATCGAGCGCGGGATCCAGGCCGGAAGCATCCTGTATCAACGTGAATGGGACGACATCAGCATGGCACTGCGACGGGAGCGCGCAACATTCACCGAAGCCCACGACGGAAAAAGCGACACGCACGTCAGTGAATCGGCGTCCGCGCCGGGGCGCCACGAAACGTGGTATCGAGGGCGCCTCGAAGTCAGCACGGTCCCTCGGGTAACGGCTTATCGTGGCTTGAATCCCAGGGTGGCATTTGTGGAGGGCACGCTCGATGGAGTTGAAGGGATTGCGCTCTATCGCCGGCTTTACCGCGAAGGCCTGATGAAGCTTGTGGGCCGCGAGCGTCGCGAAGACCGATCGCTGTGGAAGCTCGAAAGCGCTCCTGCCGGCTACGAGGCCAATGGCAAAAAGATCGCCATCCGCACGAGGCTCGTCGTGTTGGTTGACCCAAAGACGTTCCTGCCGATTGTCGAGCGTGTGATCGACGCCGCACTCCCGGGTCACCCGGCAGCGCTCGAAAGCAATCTCCTCAGCTACCGGCAGCTTCCACCAAGTGAGGGGATCGGCAAGCTGTTCGATCTCACCGCCCAGCATCCGGGTGCCCCTGTGCTGAGGGGTTGGACGCCTCACCCACTGCACAAACGAAGCTAGCCATGCCCTTGGCAACGCTGCTCTTACTCCCAACGCAACTGTTGCGGCGCCTCGCGCATACGCAGCACCCGCGCCGGCACGCCGCCGACGACCGCGTTCTCAGGCACGTCCTTCGTCACCACGGCATTCGTGCCCACCACGCTGTTGTGCCCGACGCTCACTCCTCTCAACACGCACGACCCATAACCCATCCAAACATTGCTGCCGACGCGCACATCGCGCTTGTAGATGCCCTGCAGACGGATCGGGCGCTCCACTTCGACCACGCCGTGATCGAAGTCGATCAGCATCACCCTGTCGGCGATGATGCACTCGCGCCCGATCGAGACGTGCTGGTAAGCGGAGATCGTGCACTCCTGGCCCATAACGGTCTTGGACCCGATTGAGACTTCGCCCTCGTGCACACGGATCTTCGAGTCGTGCCCGATCCAAGACCAGCGTCCGATGCGAAGAACTGCATGCTTGCCGATCTCGAGCTTCACACCCGGGCAGATAAAGCAGGGCCCGTCGGTCTGCAGCCGCTTGCCATAGCGCAGCTTCAGAAGGGCAAGCCGAGCCATCAACAGCACGTAATGGCGGTTGATCAGGTTGTGCGCGCGTAGCCAGCGCCAGTTGCGTAGTGCTTGTGTGGCCCGTGTCACGAGCGCGCATCCTAGAGCTAGCCGTCGTATCGGGGACGCCGGCGCAGTGGAGTACGTAGGTCCGGGTCCGCCGTCGACGTGTGGCCTGAGACCCGGACGTAAGGCGATGAGTGGCTCCAGGTGCCTTTCCGAGATACTTCGCCGCGTGACCCCAACGCTTGCTCAACGTCTGCTCGACGGCGACCGCCGTGCGCTCGCACGCGCGATCACGCTTGTCGAGGACGACCGCCCCGAGGGCTGGGAGCTCGTGCGCGAGGTCTACCCGCACACCGGCAAGGCCGCTGTCTATGGTTTCACCGGCCCACCGGGCGTCGGCAAGTCGACGCTGATCGGCGCGCTAACCAAGGCAAGGCGAGAAGCGGGCCGCTCAGTTGGCGTGCTCTCGATCGACCCTTCCTCGCCGTTTACGCAAGGTGCCTTGTTGGGCGATCGCATTCGTCTAACCGAGCATTTCCTGGACCAGGGCGTCTTCATCCGCTCGATGGCCAACAGAGGCGCACTGGGTGGCCTCTCGGAGGCGGCTTTGCAGGCGGCCTTGCTGCTGGACGCGGCGGGCCGCGAGGACGTGTTCGTGGAGACGGTTGGAGTCGGTCAAGCCGAGATCGACATCATCGACCATGCCGACACGATCGTGCTCGTGCTGATGCCGGGCTCCGGCGATTCGATCCAAGCGTTGAAGGCCGGTGTGATGGAGATCCCGGACATCATCGTTATCAACAAGGCCGACCATCCTTTGACCGACACGATGGTGCGCGAGATTCGCGGTGTCCTGTCGCTGGCCAATCTCGGGGATTCAGAATGAGTCGCGCCGCCGGTGGCGCGTGCCGATCGTCAAGACCGAGGCCGCCCACGGCAAGGGAGTTGGCGAGCTGATCGAGCGTCTCGACGAGCATCGCGCATACATCCTCGGCGAGGGCACGCTGCAGGAGCGCCGCGGGCGCAACCTGCGCAATGAGGTCTTGGCGATCGCAACAGCCGCATGCGCCGGCGCCTGGAGGAGGAGCTGCGCGAGGACGCGGAGTTCAAGCGTTTGCTGGACGAGGTGGTCGAGCGACGGCTCGACCCGGCCAGCGCCGCCACAGCTTTGCTCGAGCGCCACCGGGGCTGACTACGCTGTGCCGATGACCTGGGCCCACCCAAACAGCCACATTGCGCTTCGCGCGTGCCTGCTGGCCGCGACGCTGACGCTCGGCGCCGGGGTTTTCGCTCGCTCGGCCGCGGGACAGACGAGCAGACGAGCACGCACCGCAGAGGCCAGTCATCTCGGCTGGCCGACGATCACGGGAATGCTGCTGCAAAACTCGAACAACAAAAACAGGCCGCTGGACGGTAGGCCTGGATACGACCCGTTTGACGGCACCGATCCAAGTTATTCGTGCGACGGCGAAAATACCGGAGGCCTCTACCACGATTGCGGCTACCCGGGCATCAGCGATGGCCCGCGCTTTACGACGTTGCCCCAGTTGGAGACAGAATGCAGGCAGGAAGCCGCACGCTCCAATGCGACCCCATCGGAAAGCGCGCCGTCGGAAACCGAATCCTCGGAAGGCACCTCACCCGAAGGCCCGTCGCGACCCAAGAAGTCCTCGCTCGAGGCTCCACTGTCCAGATTCATGTCCCCGATGGCCCTCCTCAGCTCGACGGTAGCCCTGCCGTCGGGCTTGCCCGCTGCGTGCGCCGCGAAGTACGAACAGACAGATCTGGTGCCCGCGAACATCGGCCATAACGAGCTGCTCGGCGGCGACGGCAACGACACGATCCACGCCGGAGGGGCCGGCGACGTGATCTGGGGAGACTCGCATGCCGAAGGCAACGACACGGCCCAGGTCGACCGCCTATACGGCGGAGCGGGCAACGACTGGATCTACGCAAGCCACGGCACAAACTACATATGGACCGGAGCGGGCGTAGACCATCTGCTGTTGGTCTACGGTCACGGAGTCGTCTATTGCAACGGCCCAGGGCGCAAGATCCTCGTGATGCGCAAGCTCTCTACGAATCGTCACTACCGTCTGGTCGGTTGCAGCGACAAGACGATCGTTCCCTACGCGGCATAACCGCGGCAGGTTCCTGGGAGAAAACAAAGCCTGCCGGCTAGCGGCAGTTAGCACGGGAGTTGGCTGTCAATCCCCGTTATGGAGTGAGCGGGCTGTGGGTGAGCGGGAGATGGTGCGCTGGTCGGGAAGTGTGCCGATCACACGGTCACCGATGGTCGAGGTCACGCCGAACCAGTAGCGCTCGTTCTTGAAGTGGTGCAGGCGGTGGTTGCGCCAGATCGCCTTGAAATAGCGCCTTTTGGGTCGGTAGGGAGTGTGGATCAGGAAATGGCTCCACTCGTACAGCGCGAGGATCGTGAAGCTGGTGAGGACCCCGGTCGTCGCGTAAGCAAGTCGAGGTCCTCCGAGCACGAGCGCGATCGGGAAAGACATACCCCAGTTCACGAGCACGATCATCGGCAGAAACACAAGCACGCCGTAAACCGGCAACAGCACGCCGTCGAGCACCCCGGGCGCTTCGTGATGGGCTCGATGCTCGCGCGCCGTGAGCATCTCCACACGCCGTCCAAACAGGTTGAAGGGTGGCGAGTGCAGCATGTAGACGTGGATCGCCCACTCAACGAAGGGTGTCACCGCGATCAGCCCGGCAACCATGACCAGGTCGCGCCAGCTCCACCCTCCTTGCACAAGTCGCGCCGCAAGTGCGATCAGGACGGCCCCGAGGAGATAGGGAGGAGAGGGTTGGCTCCAAAATGCTCGGGCGCAATCGCCAAGCGTCAGCACCCCTTTGCCGGCGCGCGTGGGCACGGCCTCTGCGGGCGCCGTGAGCGGATCCGGTTTCTGCTCTCCCGTGGGCTCCTCGTCATGTGTGATTGCCCGCGACATCACAAGAAATGCTACGCGCTTGGCTCGCCATGCAACTTGGCGCGCGCGTCCTGTGCATCGCCGCCTGTGAAGTCACCGTTTCGTCAGACCAGCCTTTCAGGTCGATTGTCGGGACGTCCCAGCTAAAGGGATCGAATGAATTTGTCGAAGACGTGTGCGAGCCCCGGGTGGGCCGCCACGCTCGGACAAGGAAGTCCTTGACGACATGCCGCCGAACTACGACACCGACGCTCACGTCCTGAGGGCACGCAAGACAGCTGCGTGGACTCGCGCGGGACTCGGTCTGATGGGAGTGGCGCTGGTCCTCGCCGACAGTGACCTGCTGGCCCATCCGACGGCCGGGATGGCGGGCTTCGCGGTGATCGTCGTGACCGCGGTCGTCCAGCTCTCGGCGCCGCGCCTGTCGTGGATGCGAACCGAGGAGTCGATCTCGGGTGTGGCCGGCATCCTGATCATCGGTGTGCAGACTGAGCAAGTCAGCGTGGTCAGCATCATCTGGCTGGCCGCGGTCGCAAGCGGGGTCCTCGCACGCGGGGGACGTGTCCATTGGATCGGCCGCACGGTGGTGCTGGGCGCGCTCGCTCTGCCGATCCTGCGCACCGGCCATCTCAGCCTCGAATACGCAGCACTGTTTGGCGCCACGATCGGCCTGCTGCTGACGAGCGGACGCCTCACGCGCGAGCTCAACCATCTGCTGCAGCAGGCTCGCTACGACGCCGATCACGACGACTTGACGGGGCTGCTCTCCTACACTGCCTTCCGCGCGGTGCTGGAGCAGACTGTCGAGGCCTCGCAGCGATCAGCGCCGGTCTCGCTGCTGCTGCTGGACCTCGAGCGCTTCGGGATCGTCAACAAGACGCATGGCCACGCGGCCGGCGATGCCCTGCTGGCGGCCGTAGGCGAGCGGCTGCTTGCCGCCGCCGGAGCCGAGCGGCCAGTCGGGCGCCTCGGCGGCGACGAGTTCGCCGTGATCTCGCGCACAGCCGACCCTGTCGCGCTCGCACGGGCTTTGCTCGAGATGCTCCCGCAACGCTCCGAGGACGACCCAAGGCCAATCTCGGCATGCGTCGGCATCTCGCAAACACCAGCCGACGGAGACAGCGGCGAAGCGCTGCTGCGCGCCGCCGACATCGCCCTGCGCGTCGCAAAGCGCAGCGGGCTCACAGGCCAGATCTCCGCCTATACGGGCGGTTCGCTCAGCGGCACCGGTGAGCGCAGTGCTCGCGGCACGCTCGACCGCCTGATCGAAGGCAGGGGCCTATCGATGGCGGTACAGCCGATCGTCGATCCTAGAAGCGGAGCGATCCACGCGTATGAGGCGTTGGCCCGCTTCGGGCGGCGCAGCACCGACAGCCCTTTGCACTGGCTCGCGGTGGCCGAGGAGTTCGGCAAGCGCGACCTGCTCGAGCGGGCATGCCTGGGTGCAGCACTTGAGCTGTTCGCTTCACGCCCGCCCGGCACGTTGCTCTCGGTGAACCTGTCCGCTCCGGTGCTACTCGCCCGGCGCACACTTGAGCTGCTGGAGCAGCCGGCCGACCTCTCGGGCCTGATCATCGAGGTCACCGAGGAGGCCCTCGTCCAGAGCGAATCCCAGCTCCAGCAGGCGATGCGACCGCTGCTGGCCCGCGGCGCCAAGCTGGCCGTCGACGATATGGGCGCGGGCTATTCAGGCCTACGCCAGATCACGACCGTTCACCCCAGCTATCTCAAGCTCGACCGTTCGCTGATCACGGGCATCGACGAGGACGACGACCGCCAGGCGCTGGTAGGCGCGCTTGTCGGCTACGCCACCCATGTCGGCAGTCTGCTCGTCGCCGAGGGCATCGAGACGCCCTCGGAGTTGACCGCGCTGATCGAGTTGGGTGTCCCGCTCGTGCAGGGCTTCTACCTGGGTCGTCCGGGAGCTCCGTGGCCACAGGTCGCGCTCGGGCAGCTGGCCACCCCCGTATAGGCCTTTCCGCGGTCCGGCGCTCGCCGATCGATCGCGTTCCAAGGTCGTCAAGCCGGATGGTGTGGCAGAGGGCTTGTCTGTACAGTGCGACGCGATGGCCTTCGACTATCTCAACCTGGCCGACCGTACCTGGCCGACCTTGATTCGCCTGATGGGTGGGCACGCGAAGGTCTACCGTGCCACAGGCGGGCGGATCGGTCACCGTGTCCCCGGCGCCCCGGAGATGTTGCTGCTCGATCACGTCGGCGCCAAGAGCGGCAAGCACCGCTACACGCCGCTCGTGTTCGCGCGCGACGGCGAGAACGTGATCCTGATCGCCTCCAAGGGCGGCTATCCGAAGAATCCGGCTTGGTTCTACAACCTCAAGGCCAATCCCGATACGACAATCCAGATCGGCTCAAAACGTATGCTCGTGCACGCGCGCGTCGCCACCCCAGAGGAGTACGACCGCCTGTGGAAGCTGGCGGTCAAAGTCTACGGCGGCTATGAAGACTATCGGCGACGGACCGAGCGGCAGATCCCGCTGATAGTGCTTGAGTCACGTTAGATGTAGTTTTCGAGGGGCGCCGGTCAGAGGTGGGTCGTGGCGCTCTCGCGAGCCGGCTATCCGGTTCGCGGAAGCTCGGCATACCGAGCGGCGCGAGCTCGCTCAAAGACACTGGAAGCCGCTGCGCGCGAATTCACATCGAGCTTGTTGAAGATCCGCGAGACATGTCTATCGACCGTTCGGACGCTGAGGAACAGCGCATCGGCGATCTCGCGGTTGGTCCTCCCAGCCGATATCCCCTCCATGACTTCAGACTCCCTCTGGCTGAGGCCAAGCTCGCTGCGGTTCGATCGTCGTCCTCCCGTTGCGCTTGTGACCGCATAACCGAGCTTACGCAGTCTCGTGTGCCGCCTCTTCACCGTGGCGCAACGCATCGCAATTGAGTAGCTGCGCGCGCGCTGACTCTAGTGTCGAGATCGCCGCCTTTCGATCGCCCGTATTCGCAAGTGCCACGCCCGCGAGTATGCGGCTGCGGCCGGCTTCGACCGGAGCTCGTGCCCCCTCGGCCGCCCTACATGAAGCTTCGGCTTCGGCGACCGCCGCTTCTGACTCTCCGTGTGCAAGAAGCATCAGCGTGCGGCCTCGCCGCGCTTGCGCCAGCGGTAGCTGTAGCCCGACTCGTCGAGCTGCTCGCTCGGCACACACGACGAAATCCTCGGCGCGATCCAAGCGTTCCAGTGCGATCTCCGCTCGGGCGAGCAATTCGTAGCAAAGCGCTTCGTGCAGGGGAAACGGCGGCAACTTTGGCTGGCCGTCCGCGGAGATCAAAAGTTCACGGGAGCGTTTGGGCTCTCCAATCTCGAGCAGGGCGGAGGCGAGCAGGACCCGCGCGATGCCTGCCTGGGGACTACTCGCGGCGCCTGCGGCTGCGATGCCGCGCTCGCCGAAGCGCACCGCTTCATGCAGGTCGCCCTTCCACAGGCATGTGTGGCATCGCAACGCCATCGCCCAGCTAGAGAACAGGTCGCTCGAAGACAGCAGCGCTGCTTCGATCGCTGCTTCGGCCACCTGCTCGAGGGCGCGTCCGTCCCCACTCAACGCTAGCGCCTGACCCTGGACTGCGAGCATTCCAACGCTCGTGTGACGCTGTCCGATGGAGCGCGAGATCACGATCGACCGCTCGGGATGGCGGATGGCATCATCGAAGCGCTCGGTGCACACCTCCGCCCAGCCGAGCCAGATCGCCATTCCCGGATGGCCGGCGGCCGATCTCCGCATCGTTCAGACTGTCGAAGAGGTCCGCAGCCTCCGAGACCGATCGCTGTACCTGCTCGAGCTTGCCGAGACCGAACTCTGCCAGCCCAAGCGAAGCAAGCGCTCCGACCTTCGTCATCCCCTCGCATTCAGTAGCCAGCGACTGCATCGCCCAGTGCGCCGTCGCCTCCCAATCGGCGTCAATGAAGCAGGTGAAGGAAACCTCCCGCATGAGATCTGCGGCCTCGGGGCTCTGTTGGTCAACGAGTCCTGACAGCTCCCGCTGAAGCAACTCGCGGCCGGCCTGGTGGTTGCCGAGCATCTCGTCGAGGATCGCGGCGAGGATCGTTGCCTCGTGGCGCAACTTACTCGGCGTGGATGCGAGCACAAGGAGCTCATCGAGCGCTTCGCGACTCTGCTCGATCCGTCCTGCGCTTCCCAATGTGGCTGCGCGCCGGGACAGGAGACCGAGGCGAAACTCAAGGTTGTCCTCGCGCTCGGGAGTCAAGCGCAGTGCCGCGTCGAACCAATGCGCCGCACTCGCCGGCGCTATCAGCATCGCTTCCAGGCCGGCTTGGGCAAGAACGTCTGCCGCTGCCTGCTCGCCGACGCGAGCCGAGCGCTCCAGATGCGGTGCTCGCTCCGACGCGGAGGCCTTACGGGCTTCGAGCATCGCAGCAGCGCGGGCGTGGGCGTTCAACCGCCATCCCGCTCCGGCCGACTCGTAGACCGCATGGCGCACGATCGGATGGCGAAACCCAAAGCGCTGCAGGGTGTCAGCAGAGCGGATCAGATCGGCATCCAGCAGCTCATCGAGCGCGTCCGGCACGGCCGCCTCCTCGATGCCGGCTGTCTCGGCCGCCAGGCCGGGCTCGAATGGCTCGCCCAGCAACGCCGCGCCCGTCAGAAGCGATCTAGCCGGCGCCGTGAGACGGTCGATCTCGCTGCGGATTGCAGCGTTCACGGCCACCGGAACTCCCATCTGGCCAGAGCCGGCCGGCTTCCCGGACGGCGCGATGCCGCGACAGGGCCGTCCCGAGCAGCTGCTCGAGATAGAACGGGTTGCCACCGCTTTCGCGGTAGATCGCCTCGCGCAACCGCGGCTCGATCTCGGTGCCGAAGAGCTGCTCGGCCTCTGCGATCGATAGGGGCTCCGGTTCGATTCGCTGGGCCTGGCCGTGACGCTCGGCCTCCTCGAAGGCTCTCAGCAATCGCCGCTCGGTCTGGGCGGGCCGCCAGTGCGAGCAGCAGCAGCGAGGAGCCGCCAACGCCGCGGTGCAGCAGCCGGCACAGCAGGTCGATCGAGGCAGGGTCTGCCCAATGCAGGTCGTCGAGCGCCAGCACCAGCGGTCGCTCGCGGCTGAGAAGCGCGAGCAGCTTGTGGATCGCGCTCAAGAGGCGATGCCGCTCATCCGGTTCGAATTCCAGAGCTCCGGTGGACGTGGCGGAACTTCCGTAGAGTGAACCGAAGACACTGCTCAAGAGCGCCCAGTCGGCCTCGCCAAACGCGTCTTCGTGGTTGTGCCTCAGCGAGCCCAACTCCTCTTCGAGCGCGTCGGCAAACAGCGCAAACGGCAGATCCCGCTCGATCTCCACGGCCCGTCCGCTGAGGATGCAATAGCCGCGCTTGTGCCCCATTCTCAGTGCCTCGGCGAGCAAAGCTGTCTTGCCAATGCCGGGCTCACCGGAGAGCACCACAGCCGCGCTCTCTCCGTGCCCCGCCACGTCGAGCAGACGATTGACGGCGCCCAGCTCAACCTCACGGCCGAGCAGAGGTCGCATGGCCTTCTTTGGGTAGTCAGATTGGGTGATCCCGCGGATTGTAGATCGATACTCGCATCGCCATGCTGGACCCATGTCACATAAAGCTCTCGTCATTGGCGCACAGGGAATGATCGGCTCTGCCGTCGCGCGGCAGCTGTCCAACTCGGGCTGGGAGGTCCTACGGGCGGGTCGCCGTCCCGAGAGCGCCGGCGATTTTCTCCTGCTCGACCTCGATGACGCGCCCGCCTTGAGCCGCGCTTGCAAAGAGGCGGATCTCATCGTAAATACCGCCCATCATCCGGCTTTGGTGCCGGAGCGCACCGTCCTGCGCGAAGGGGGGATCCTGATCGACCTGATCGAGCTCTCTGCCTCCGAGCGGGTGGAGCTGCTCGTCGCCGAGCCCCAGCCGCGCGGGCTGCTCATCGCCGACACGGGCCTCGGCGGCGTCGGATATCTGACGATTTCGGCGCTGCTCGAGCAGCATCCTCAAGCGCGCGCAGCCGAGTACTCGCTGATGGTCTCCGCTTCCGGTTCGAGCGGGCGCGCTGGAGCGGTATTTGGCCACCGTCTGTTGACCGGTTCGCGCCATCACTCGAGCGCTATCATCCCTTTTCCCGAGCCGGTCGGTGCTCGCCGCTGTTTGCAAGTCGGTAGCGAGGGCGAGGGCATTCTGCGCGAGTCGATAGGAGCGGCGCCGCTCTACCACTACCTCTGTATGCAGCCGCGTCCGCTTCAGGGCTTGCTTGTGGCGCTGAATCGCCTCCGGCTCATCTCGCTGCTGCCCGAGGCGATGTTCACCGCCGGTGTCGGCAAGGTCCCGGATGAGTTCAGCGACGAGCCGATCTGCGAGTGGGTCGCGGTTCTGGATGGCGACGGCTGCCGCCTGGCAGCGAGCACGATCGAGGGCAACGGTTACTACCGCATGACCGCCGCGGCGACGCTCATCTTCGCAAACGCGCTCGCACGACCCTCGATCGGCATGCGCGGGCTGCTCTGCATCGACCAACTCGTCACACTCGATGCGGTCCGTCTCTCGCTCGCGGAGCACGACGTCCACGTGCGCGAGCGCCCCATCGATGGCTGACGTCGGCACGAAAGGCGCAAGCGCGCAGGTTTGACGTAGTGATTGTCGGCGCTCGCTGCGCCGGCGCCGCGCTCGCCCAGCGGCTCGCTGCCGCCGGGCGCTCGGTTGCGCTGTTGGACGCCGCGAAGCTGCCAAGCGACCAGCACACCTCCACTCACCTGATTCAGCCGCCCGGGATGGCCGAGCTCGACCTGCTCGGCGTGGGCGATGCTGTGCGAGCGGCCTCGCCCACGCTGCGTGCAGTTCGTCTCTCCTATGACGGCAACGAAGCACGTCTGCCTTACAGGGATGGAGGAGAGGCGCACTGCTTGAGACGCGAGACGCTGGACGGCTTTCTGCAGCAGGCAGCCGTCAAGGCCGGTGCCGAGCTACGTCCGGAGTCCAAGGTGATCGATCTACTGCGCGACGAGAGCGGCAGGGTGGAAGGTGTGGTGGCGCGGGTGGGTGGCGAGGCGACAGAGCAGCTCTGCGCGCCGAGCTTGTCGTCGGCGCAGATGGCAGAAGCTCCACGATCGCCAAGCTCGTGGGCGCGCAGGAGTACCTTGCCTACGATGGTCCTCGCTCGGTCTACTGGGCCTATTGGCAGCGCCCGCCCGATTGGAACGCCCACGAGTTGCAGAATACGTTTGAAGGCACCGAGGCTCGGATCGTGTTCCCAACCGACAACAACCAGCTGCTGATCGCGACGGTGCCCACGCTCGACCGCGCCAAGACGTGGCGAAGCGACCATACCGCCTCCTACCTGGCGAACATCAGGGCCTACAGCCTGGTCGCTCCCTATCTCGGTGACGATCGGCCCTTGGGAGAGGTTCGTGGCGTCCTCAAGCCCCGCTACTTCTTTCGTGCGTCCGCCGGCCCGGGATGGGCGTTGATCGGTGACGCTGGGCACCACAAGGAGTTCGTCATCGGGCTGGGGATATCCGAGGCCCTGCGCGACGCCCACGGGCTGGCGCAGGCGATACTCGAGGGAGGGCCGGAGGCCACTCAAGTCTGGTGGCGCCGTCGCGACGTCGAGCGGGTCGAGATGTTCTACTGGAGCCGCGAAATGGGGCGCGCCGAGCCCGTCAATGCCCTGCAAAGGCTTGCGACCGGACGGCTCGGTCGCTCGCCCAAGCTGCAAGGCAACTTCGCGGAGATGATGGCCGGGGAGCGCCGTCCATACGACTTCGTTCCCGATGCCGAGTGCCGCGCCCTGGATCGTGGGCTCGCTACTGCACGGAGATCTGAGCCCGATACCCCCCCTGATCGGACTAGCAAGGCGCCGCGCACAAGCGCGGCGCGAGCTGCGCGCTCGCCGGCGACTCGTGCGGCGCGCCGAGCGCAAGTTGGACCACCGCCTGCCCTAGGCCCCGAGCGCGCGGGCGATCACCATCTGCTGCACCTCGTCGGTGCCCTCGCCGATCGTGAGGATCTTCGCGTCGCGGTAGAAGCGGCAAACCGGGTACTCCTCGATATAGCCGTACCCACCGTGGATCTGCACGGCCTCCTCGCTACAGCGCACGGCCAGCCGTCCAGTCTTCAGCTTCGCCTGGGCGGCCGTCAGAGTGAAGTTGCGACCCGCATCCTTCTCCTTCGCGGCCTTGTACACGAGCAATCGCGCCGCCTCGATCTCCACTCGACATGTCTGCGAGCTTGGCCTGGATCGCCTGGAACTTGGAGATCGACTTGCCAAACGCCTTGCGCTCTTTGGCGTAAGCGAGCGCCTCGTCGAGCGATCCTTGGGCGAGCCCCACACCCATCGCCGCCACGCCGATGCGACCGATGTCGAGGATGTGCAGGAACTGCTTGAAGCCCTGGCCCTTCGGTCCGAGTAGGTTCTGCTCGGGCACCCGGCATTCGCTGAACGTGAGCGGCCGGGTATCTGAGGCGTTCCAACCCATCTTGCGATATGGCTCGCCCTGCTCGTAGCCGGGCGTCCCGTTCGCGACGATGATGTTCGAGATCTCCTTGGCGGCTCCCGCGTCGCCGGGGTCTCGCCGGTGACGGCGGTTATGCACACGACACCCGAAATATCGGTGCCCGCATTGGTTATGAACTGCTTTGCCCCGTCGATCACCCATTCGCCGTCCTGCAGCGCGCGCGCGCGTGCGAGTGTTGCCCGCGTCCGAGCCTGCCTCAGGCTCGGTCAAGCCGAACGCGCCGAGCTTCGACCCCGAGCACAGTTGGGGCAGCCACTCGCGCTTCTGCTCCTCCGAGCCAAACAGATAGATGGGCTGTGTCCCAAGCGAGGTATGTGCGCACAATGTGATCGCCACCGAGGAGTCCACTCTGGTCAGCTCCTCGACCGCAAGCACATAGGCGAGCGTGTCGCCGCCACTGCCGCCGTACTCCTCGGGAAACGGAATACCCATCAGTCCGAGTTCGCCGAGCTTGGCGACGATCTCATACGGAAAGGACTTCGTGCGATCCAGCTCCTCGGCCACCGGCGCCACCTCGCCTTCGGCGAACTCGCGCACCGTGCGGCGGATCAGCTCGTGGTCGGGCGACAGGTCGAAGTCCATCGCGGGCATTCTCACAGAGAGCGGGCTAAACGCGGGTTCTCGCTCTAGGATTGCCAGTCCGTGGCTCGCGCGCGCCTAATCCTTGATGTCCTCGCGCCCCGCCAGCGGCATCGCTACGGTCCGCATCGTTCGCAACGCGCGGATCTCTATCTGCCCAGGCGGCCGGGCCCGCACCCGGTGATGGTTCTGATCCACGGTGGCTCCTGGCAGGTGCGCTACGGCAAGATCGTCATGCGTGGCTTGGCGGGCGATCTCATGCGGCGCGGCTGGGCCGTGTGGAACATCGAGTACCGCCGCGTCGGCGACGGCGGCGGTTGGCCCGAGACCTTCGAGGACGTCGCCGCCGCGATCGACTATCTCACGACGCTTGACGCCCCAGTCGATCTAGAGCGTGTCAGCGTCCTCGGCCACTCCGCCGGTGGGCACCTGGCACTGTGGGCGGCAGGCCGCGCGAAGCTCCCTGCGGGAGCGCCGGGCACACCATCGCCGATTCGCTTGCGCCGCGTGATCTCGCAAGCCGGGGTATGCGACCTGGCGGACGGCTATCACAAGATGCCGGAGGGCGCCGTCAAGAGCTTGATGGGGGGTGGGCCCGAGGAGTTTCCCGAGCGCTACGCCATAGCTGATCCGATGGCCCACGTGCCGCTTGGTATGCCAGTGCTGCTCGTGCACGGCACCGCGGATGAGACGGTGTCCGTGGAGCTGAGTCGCAAATACGAGAGTGCGGAGCGCGCGATTGGTGGCACGGTCGAGTTGGTCGAAATCGAAGGTGACGCCGGCAGCCATCGTGCCCACATCGACCCTCGTGGGGAGGCCTGGGCCGCTGTGACCAGTCGTCTGGGTGCCTACGCGCGGTAGGACCGAGCCAACTGGACCAACAGGCGCACGCCATAGCCGGCGGCGCCTTTTGGTGCGTAGGCGCGCCCCAGATCCCAGGCCGACCCGGCGATGTCCAGGTGCACCCACGGCGTATCCCCAACGAAGTTCGACAGGAACGTCGCGCCTGTGATCGTCCCAGCCTTGCGCCCTTCGGGAGCGTTGTCTAGATCGCCGTATTTACCCTTGACCAGATCGTCGTACTCCTCGTGCAGCGGCAGCCGCCACACGATCTCGCCGGTTCGATTGCCGGCATCGGACACCTGGGCGGCAAAGGCATCGTCATTCGAGATCAGCCCGGCATAGGTCGAGCCGAGCGCGATGATCACCGCGCCGGTCAGCGTCGCCAGGTCCACGACCTGCTCGGCGCCCGATGCGATTGCGTGGCAAAGGCAGTCGGCCAGTACGAGCCGGCCCTCGGCGTCGGTGTTGTTGACCTCGATCGTCCTGCCGTTGGAGGCAGTGACGATGTCCCCTGGCTTGACAGAGCGCCCACTCGGCAGGTTCTCGGTCGCGCCCACCACGGCAACGATTCGCACCGGAAGGCCGATCCGAGCGACCGCGGCCATCGCCGAGATCACCGCCGCCCCACCGGACATGTCGAACTTCATCTCGGCCATCTTTGCCCCGGGCTTCAGGGAGATGCCGCCGCTGTCGAATGTAACGGCCTTGCCCACAAAGCCCAGCAGCGGACCGGAGGCCCCGGGCGGCTCGTAGCGCATCGTGATCAGTGCCGGCTCCTGATCGGAGCCCTGCGCGACTGCAGCGAACGCGCCCATCTTGCGGCTCAGCAGGCCGTCGCGTCCCTCCGCTTCGACAGACAGGTGCTCGATCTCCTCGCCGAGCTTGCGTGCGTGCTCGGCCAAGGCGGTCGGGGTCAGGTCGTTGGCCGGCCGATTCTGCAGGTCGCGCGCTTCGCTGACGGCCTCGGACACGATCTGTGCGTTGCTGACGACCGGCTGCCAGATCGCCGTCGCCCGCCACGATCAAACCGTCGAGGTGCTTTGGCTTCGCGTCGGAGCCTTCCTTGCCTGCCTGCCCCCCTTCATGGGGGGTGCCAGTTTGGACGTCCTTTTGGCGAAGACTTGTGACTGTCGAAGCTGTAGTCGGCCAGCCCTGTCCCCTCCACAAGCTGCAGCGACGATGTCCGGCTGAGTGGCAGGCGCCTGCCAGCAGAGCACCTTCGTCGACAGCTCTCGCGCGCGCTCGCGAGCAACGGCCGCCGCTACGCGAGCCCGCTCGGCCGTGAAATCCTCGCGTGTGCCAAGCCCCACGGTCAGCCAGCGCTTGCCTTCGGCGTGCGTCAACCCGAGCGACTTGAAAGAGGCACGCGCCTCGCCGCTCGAGAGCAGTTCACCGACCTGCTCGGGTGCGCCGGCAGGGCGCGCCCTCGCCCTCGAAGAGGCCGATCGCCACTGTGTCGGCAGCCGTCTGGCGGGCTGGATCTGTGGTCCACGACACGTTCACGATCCGAGCACGATACCGGGCTGACCTCAAGTGAGCTCGCAGAGGTTGGCGGTTGGGTGCTCCCGAAAGGCGATGCCCCCCTGCGCGCGCGGGGGCATCGCGATTTGGGAGCAAACTCAGGCGCGACGGTCTGCGTGCGATAGCCCCTGTGTGTGCAAGAGATGTGCCCATCGTCACGTACGCGGCGCCAGCGGCCCGGTAGGATTGCCATGCCCAGGCCGCAAGTTGGCCGGGTCGGCTGGGACAAATCTAAATTAGGAGAATCGCCTCGATGCCCAAGACTGTGATCCTCGGTGCCGCGCGCACGCCCATCGGCAAGATGGGAGGAGGCCTGTCAACGCTCGACGCCACCGAGCTCGGCGCGATCGCGATCGAGGCCGCACTCGAGCGCTCGGGCGTCGAGCCCGCCCAGGTCGAGCATGTCGTCATGGGCCAGGTACTGCAGGCCGGCCAAGGCCAGATCCCCTCGCGCCAAGCCCAGATCAAGGCTGGCATCCCCAAGGAGGTCTCCTCGGAGACCGTCAACAAGGTCTGCGCCTCAGGCGTGCGCGCCACCGTGATCCTCGACCAGGCGATCCGCGCGGGCGATGTGCAGGTTGGCGTTGCCGGCGGCATGGAGTCGATGTCCCAGGCCCCTACCTCTTGCCGGGCGCACGCTTCGGCTTCCGCATGGGCGACGTCAAGGCGCTCGATGCGATGGTCCACGACGGCCTCACCAACCCGTTCTCCGGCAAGCAGATGTTCGTCGAGGCCACGGAGGTCGGCGACGAGCTCGAGCTGACGCGAGCCGACCTCGACCGTTGGGCGCTGCGCTCGCACCAGCTGGCCGTGAAGGCCACCGACGAGGGCCGTCTGCCCGAGGAGATCGTCTCGGTCACCATCAAAGGCCGCAAGGGCGACACGGTCGTCGAGATCGACGAGGGCCCGCGCCGCGACACGTCATTGGAGAAGCTCGCCGCGCTGCCCGGCCTCGTCGGCAAGGAGGGCACACACACGGCCGGCAACTCCCCCGGCGTCAACGACGGCGGTGGCGCACTCGTCGTCGCCTCAGAGGAATGGGCCTCAGCCAACGGCAAGCAAGCGCTTGCGGAGGTCGTCGCCCATGCCCAGTCCGCCGACGAGTTCGCCTACCTCGCACGCACGCCGGCCTCGGCCGCCAAGAAGGCGCTGGATAAGGCCGGCCTGAAAGCCGAGGACATCGACGTGTGGGAGATCAACGAGGCATTCGCCTCGGTCACGCTCAACTCGATCCGAGTGCTCGGCATCGACGAGGACAAGGTCAACGTCAACGGCGGCGCCGTGGCGCTCGGACACCCGATCGGCGCCTCGGGCGCGCGCATCATCGGCAGCCTCCTCTACGAGTTGCGCCGTCGCGGTGGCGGTCTCGGCTGTGCCGCGATCTGCTCCGGCGGCGGTCAGGGCGACGCCTTCATCATCAAGGTCTGAGATGGCCGGTACGGACAGATTGAGTCCCACCCACCCCAAGATCCGCGTCGTCGTGGCCAAGCCCGGCCTCGACGGCCACGACCGCGGCGCGAAGATCATCGCGCGCGCATTGCGCGACGCCGGCATGGAGGTCATCTACACAGGCCTGCACCAGACTCCCGAGCAGATCGTCGAGACGGTGATCCAAGAGGATGCCGACGCGGTTGGCCTGTCGATCCTCTCGGGCGCACATATGACGCTTGTGCCGCGCGTGGTGCAGTTGCTGCACGAGCAGGACATCGATGACGTGGTCGTCACCGTCGGCGGCACCATCCCCGCCGAAGACATACCCGAGCTGAAGAGTCTCGGCGTGGCCGAGGTCTTCACTCCTGGAGCGCCCACGCAGGCAATCGTCGATTTCATCCGCGAGGCCACTACAGCCCGTCAGGCTGGCTGAGCGTGTGGTTGTATTGTCTTTTTCTGCTAACTACTATCGTAGCTACAAATAGTAGCCACTATCGTCAATCGCACAAAAAGTATTAGTGCGCGCGCATGTGCGCATCTTGCCGTGGCGAGTCTCGCCTGCCCACGCCACCTGATTGACTCGTCAGTCAACTGAGGTAGGATTGCCCCATCGACACCCCCTAAGGAGTAGCTGAATGAAGATATGCGTCCTGGTGAAGGAGGTCCCGGACGCCGCCGTCGAGAAGCGCATCAATAGCTCGACGGGGCGCATGGACCGCAGCGGGGAGAAGAACCTCAACCCGTATGACACGCACGCCATCGAGGCTGCGATGCAGGTTCGCGAGGGCGGCGTAGCCCCCGTGGAGGAGATCGTAGCCGTGACCATGGGCCCGGAGAGCGCCGTACGCGCGCTGCACAAGGCGGTCTCGCTTGGCGCCGACCGCTCGGTGCACCTCTCAGACCCGGCGGTTGCCGGCTCGGACGTGGCCGCCACCGGCTATGCCCTGGCCCAGACGCTCGACCGCGAGAAACCAGATCTTGTGCTGCTCGGCCAGCAGTCAGACGACGGCGAGTGCTATACGATCGGCGCGGTCGTGGCCGAGCATCTCGGCATGCCCTCGCTCACCCAGGTCATCAAGATGGACGTCGCCGCCGACTCCCTGCGCTGCGAGCGTCAGGCCGAGTACGGCTATGACACGGTGCAGATCACACTGCCCGCCGTGATCTCCGTCGGTGATGCCATCAACGAGCCGCGCTACCCCTCGCTGAAGGCGATCATGGGGGCCAAGAAGAAGCCGCTCGACACGGTCACCGCCGCCGATGTCGGCGTTGACGCCTCGAAGGTCGGTGGCGATAATTCCGCCGCCCAATGGGTTGCTGCGAAGGCTCCTCCGGCCAAGGCCGCGGGCGAGATCATCGAGGACGAAGACACCGCCGAGACGGTCGAAAAGATCGTGTCCTGGCTCGACGAGCGCAAGCTCATATAGACCAGAAAGGAACTTGATCTAGACATGGCAAACATTCTGGTCTACGCCCTTCACTACGAAGGGGCGATCAACAAGAACTCACTAGGAGCAGTCTCCGAGGGCGCCAAGCTCGCCGCCGAACTGGGTGGCGAGGCGCACGCGATTCTCGTGGGCGAAGGCGTCCCGCAGGATCTGGCTGCGTCGCTCGGCAACTACGGCGCCAAGAAGGTGCTGATAGCCGAGGGTCCCGAAGGGCTCGCACAGCCGGTCGTCGACGCGATGGGCGCGGCGATCTCGGGCGGAGACTACAAATACGCGCTGTTCGGCGGCGGCCTGCTCGGCTTTGAGATCGGCGCCGGCCTAGCCGCACGACTCGGAGCCGGCGTGGCGATGGAGGTCACCGCGGTACGCGCCGAGGGTGGCGAGCTGATCGCCGAGCGTCCGATTCTCGGCGACTCCGCGATCTCTGAGATCAAATACCGCTCCGATGTCGGCATCGTGATCGGACGCCTCAACGCGTTTGAGATCAAAGAGACGGGTGCGGGTGCTGCCCCTGTAGAGCAGCTCAGCTTCGAGCTGAGCCCGCACGCCAAGCAGGCCACGATGGTCACGCGCGGCGAACAGCGCGGCGCCGACGTCGACATCGAGGGTGCTTCGATCCTCGTCGCCGGAGGTCGTGGTCTCGGAAAGGCCGAGGGCTTCCAGCTCGCCGAGGACCTGGCGGCGGCGTTCGGAAACAACGCGGCGGTGGCCGCTACCCGTGCGGTCGTGGACGCCGGCTGGTACCCCTACGCGGCCCAGATCGGTCAGACCGGTAAGACGGTCTCGCCAAAGCTGTACCTCGCGGCCGGTATCTCCGGTGCAATCCAGCACAAGGTCGGTATGCAGTCCTCGGAGAACATCGTCGCCATCAACAAGGACTCAAATGCGCCGATCTTCGAATTCTCAGACCTCGGGATCGTGGGTGATCTGAACAAGATCCTGCCCAAGCTGACCGAGGCCGTGAAGGCCAAGAAAGCAAGTTAGGCACGGGTTGCGGGCGGATGCATGAGCGAAAAGGAGAATCCGGCGATGTCATCTCATAACGGCTCGAGCAATGGGAAGGCCGTTCCCGCGGCCTTCCCGCCGCCGGTCGATCCCCAAAAGGAGTTCATCAAGCGCGGCCTCGACCCCGAAGATGAGCTGATCGAGGTCGGTGTGGCGATCGTCGGCGGCGGCACTGCCGGCCTTGCCTGCGCCAACCGCCTGTTGCAGCTACTCGGAGACGATCCAGAGACGATGGAGCGCCTCGGCGAAGTGCCGGTGGCGATCGTCGAGAAGGCAAAGACATGTGGAGGACACAACCTCTCCGGCGCGGTCATGCGACCCGGTCCGCTTGAAGAGCTGTTCCCGGAGATGACACGCGAGCAGTGGCGCCAAGAGGGATTCGCCTTCGGCGAGGTGACGAAGGAGTCGGTGTACATGCTCACCGGCCCGAAATCCAAGCTCTCGGTGCCGATTCCGGCGGTGCCGAACTTCAAGAATCACGGCAACGAGGTGGTCTCGGTCTCCGCTCTCGCCCGCTTCCAGCAGAGGCAGGTCGAAGAGAGTGGCGCCTATGTTCTTACGGAGACCTCTGCTACCCAGTTGATTGTCGAGGACGGCAAAGTTGTCGGCGTGCGCTCGGGCGACAAGGGTCGCGGCAAGGACGGCGAGCCGCTCGGCAACTTCGAGCCCGGGACGGACATCAAGGCGAAAGCCGTGGTGCTCGCCGAGGGTTGCTGGGGCCACCTGACCGGCGCCGCAATCAGAGAGTTTGACCTGGCTGAGGGCCGCGAGCCGCAGGTCTGGGAGCTCGGCGTGAAGGAGGTGTGGAAAGTCTCAAAGCCGCTCGACCGGGTGATCCACACGTTTGTGCAACCGTGGCCGCTGAAAGTTGCCGCCAAGTATGGACAGCTCGGGGGCACCTGGATCTACCCAATGAAGGACGAGAAGACAGGCGAGCACCTCGTCTCGATCGGATTCGTGGTCGACCTCAACTATCGTGACGCGACGACCTCCGCCCATGATCTGTTGCAGACGTTCAAGACGCATCCGCTTGTCAAGGGCATCCTCGAGGGCGGCGAGCGAATTGCGTGGGGCGCCAAGGCGCTTCCGGGCGGCGGCTACTGGTCGATGCCGAAGCTGTCGATGCCCGGCGCGGTGCTCGTCGGCGACGCCGGCGGAATGGTGGACACCGCAGCGCTGAAGGGCGTTCACCACTGCATCAAGTCGGGGATGCTGGCGGCCGAGTCGATTTACGCGGCGCTCAAACGCGGCAGCAGCGATCTGTCCGACTATGAGGGGGCGGTCGAGAACTCTTCGATCGCCAAAGAGCTGTGGGAGGTGCGCAACACGCGGCAGGCATTCCAGAAGGGTTTCCTCGTCGGAAGCCTGCTCGCGGGTCCGTCGATCATGTCGAAAGGCAAGGTCCCGCCCGGTCGGCAGGAGTGGCACCGCGATGACGCCGAGCCAATGTTCGTCGGCGACACCAAGGAGCGCTACCCCAAGCCCGACGGCAAGTACACCTTCGACAAGCTCTCCTCGGTGTTCATCACAGGCAATGCCACTCGCGACGACGCACCCAACCACATCCGCGTGCAAAAACACGTGCCACGCGAGGTCGCCGAAACTTGGCGCTGGATGTGTCCGGCCGGGGTGTACGAGATCCCCGATGACGGGGAGGGTGGGGAGGAATCCGGCTCTGTAGATGTGATCGTCAACTACACCAACTGTGTGCAGTGCGGCGCGATCACAGCCAAGGGCGGGCGCCTCACCGTCCCAGAGGGGGGCGACGGTCCCCTCTATCAGATCACCTGAGCGTCAGCGACGCCGCTACGAAAGAGCACTCTGCAAAGGGCTTAGGCGAAACAACGTGGGCTCGCCGGTGTTAGAGGCTTTTGAATGAGAGGGATGACGTTCAAACATGCGCGGGCCGCGCGGGTAGCCCTTGCCTTGGCAGGCACGTTGGCGCTGCTCGTCTGGGCTCAGGCTACGTTCGCGGACACCGGCCTGCACACGTCGGCAACGGCCCCCGCCGCCGGCACGGCCTCGGTCGGGATCGAACAGTGCCTCACCTCCACGGTCCAAGCCGAACGCTCCGCGACCTTCACCGCGCAGATGACCGCCACCACAGCCACGCAAAAGATGGCGATGCGGATCGAATTGCAGCAGCGTCTGCAAGGCGAAAGCGAATTCCACAATCTTGCGGCTCCCGGCTTCGGCGTGTGGCGCACCTCCGAACCTGGCGTGAAGATCTACAAGTACGTCAAGCAGGTCACGAACCTTGACGCCCCCGCCGCCTACCGCGTAACCGTGCGCCTCCACTGGATCGATGAACGAGGGCATGTGCTCAAGCGCGACGAACTGCACACGCCTCGCTGTGTCGAGCCGAGCCTGTCTGGGCAGGTTACGCAGACCCCGCCGCCCACCGGCGCCTGAGGTCGCTAGAATGGTTGGAGCATGAAGGCTTCGATCCACCCAAATTACGTTGAGGCGCACGTGCGTTGCATGTGCGGCAACGAATTCACGACGCGCGCCACGCAGGATGACATCCACGTCGAGGTGTGCTCCAACTGCCACCCGTTCTACACCGGACGGCAGAAGCTCGTGGACACAGGTGGACGCGTAGAGCGCTTCCAACGCCGGGTCGCCAAGGGACGTCAGCGCAGCGCGCAGACAGGTGGCACTCAGGCGCAGGCTCGCCCCCAGTAAGACGATGTCCTCTCGACCGGGTGCCGGTGGGAGGGTCCAAGCGAGCAACCTCCAGGCGGGCGCGACCGCGCAGGTGCTACGTCCGTCGCCCAACTCTGGCGATCCAGGAAGTGCCGTAGGTCAACTTCCCGACGGAGAGTTGACAGCGAGGCGAGATGCGCCACTGGGCGGCCAGGCGGTGCTCGAGGGAGTGATGATGCGTGGCGTGCGCCACTGGGCGGTGGCGGTACGCAAGCCGCTACGCGCTGGGGACGAAGCGCAGGAAGGCGGTAGCTCGCGGGCTGGCTCAAAACCGTCACAGGAGGGCTCTGAAGCGCTCGCCGGCAGCGGCCGGGCAGATGGCGAGAGCCCAGGGGCAGGGCATGACCACACCTCCAACGCGCGCGACGTTTCTCACTCGCTGGAGGTGGCGCTCGAACGGGAGGCAGAGCTCAGCCGCGAGGAGGAGCAGGGGCAGCTGGAGCAGCTCGGTGAGATCGAGGTCGTCACCTTCCCACTCACCTCGGCGCTGGTGCGCCATCGCTGGTTGCGTCTGCCGATCCTGCGCGGCATCGTTGCGCTCGGCGGGTCGCTCGCGATCGGCTTCAGGGCGCTCGGCATCTCCGCCAATGCCCAGCTGCCCGAGGGCGAGGCAGATGAGGATGTACAGGAAATCGGTACCGGCGTCTGGGTCGGGACGGTGGTGGTGGCAATGGTGTTCGCGATCGGCCTGTTCTTCCTGTTGCCGCTTGGCCTGACGAGCCTCATCAAGGGACAGCTGGGCTCCTCGGCGCTGTTTTGGATCGTCGAGGGGATCGTGCGAACTCTGATCTTCCTCGGCTACATGGTCTTGCTCTCACGCATCAAAGACCTGCGACGCGTCTTCGAGTACCACGGCGCCGAGCACAAGACAATCTCCTGCTTCGAGGCGGGCCTGGCGCTCACGCCGGCTAACGCCCAGCGTTTCTCGCGGCTGCACCCGCGCTGCGGCACAAGCTTCCTGCTGATCGTGATGGTCGTCTCGATCTTCGTGTTCGGGGCCGTCGGCTTGCCCGCCTGGTATCTGCTCGTCGCCTCGCGCATCCTGGGCGTGCCGATCATCGCGGGCATCTCCTTCGAGATCATCAAGTTCGCTGGACGCAACCGCAACAGGCGTTGGGTCAAAGCAATCATGTGGCCCGGCTTGAAGTTGCAGTTGCTCACCACGCAGGAGCCCAGCCTCGACCAGTTGGCGGTCGCGATTGCTGCGCTGGAGGCAGTGCTTGAGCTCGAGACTCCGGGTAGCATGGACGCCGCCGATCTGGTCGGCGTGGAGGTTGTTGCGTAGGCACCTGGCCGCCGTACGCTCGTGCATCGCCTTCCAGAAACGGATCCGGGCGTGCCGATCGTCTCGAAAGCCATTCTCAGCCTCGGTGGAGTTCCGCAGGGCACATAGACTGGCCGCATGATCGAGGAGTTGATCAAGCAGATCGAGGCCCGCTTCGCCGAGCTCGGCGGCCAGATGACCGACCCCGCGGTGATCGGCGACCGCGAACGCTACGCCGAGGTCGGCCGCGCATACCGTCAGCTGGAGCCGGCCGCCGAGCTTGCCGCGCAGTGGCGGCATTCAAGCGACGATGCGGCCGGCGCGGAGGAGCTGATCGCCGAAGACGGCGACGATCCCGAGCTGCGCGAGATGTTGAGCGCCTCGCGCGAGCGCATCGAGCAGCTCGAAGAGGAGATCCGCTTCGCGATGGTCGAGCGCGACCCAAACGACGAGAAGAACGTGATCGTCGAAATCCAGGGCGGGGCCGGCGGCGACGAGGCCGGACTGTGGGCGGGCGACGTCTACCGGATGCTCACCCGCTACGCCGAACGCGTCGGCCTCAAGCCCGAGCCGCTTGAGATAGGTGAAGGCAAGTACACGTTTGCGATTAAGGGATCACACCCACCCTACGCCTATTCGATCTTCAAGTTCGAGGGTGGTACTCACCGCGTGCAGCGCGTACCCCAGACCGAGTCCCAAGGTCGCATCCACACCTCCACGTCTACCGTCGCGGTCTTGCCGGAAGCAGAGGATGTCGATGTCGAGGTCAACCCTGGAGACCTGCAGATCGACGTCTACCGCTCATCCGGCCCGGGCGGGCAGTCGGTCAACACGACCGATTCGGCGGTACGAATAACGCACAAGCCGTCGGGCATCGTCGTCTCGATGCAGGACGAGAAGTCCCAGCTGCAAAACCGCGAGAAGGCTTTGCGCGTGTTGCGGGCTCGTCTGTACGAGCGGGCGCTTGCCGAGCAGCAGTCAGAGCTGGCCGCCGACCGTCGCTCGCAGGTCGGTACCGGCGATCGCGCCGAGAAGATCCGCACTTACAACTACGGCGAGCGTCGCGTCACCGACCACCGCATCAAGCTCACCGTGCACAACCTCGACCAGGTCCTCGAAGGCGAGCTCGGGGAGATCACCGCTGCCCTGCAGGCCGACGAGAAGCGCCGTCGCCTGCAGGCCCAGACGGACGTCTAATCTCGCGAGCACGACCTCCCGCAAAAGAGACCCCCGGAAATGCCTCCCTCGCCCGTCGGACCGCTCGCTCGTGGAACCACGGTCCGCGACGCGCTCGACGGCGCCGTCACGGCGATCGGCGCCGCCGGCTGTGAAACGCCGCGCCTGGATGCCGAACTATTGCTCGCTCATGCGCTGGGCGTATCGCGCGAGCGTCTCTTCGTCGACGCCGAGCTAAGTGTCGCCGGTCCGGCCGTGCGCACCTTCCAGGACTACGTGCGTCGCCGCTCGGTGCTGCGCGAGCCCGTCGCCTACATCCTCGGCAAACGTCACTTCCGCCGGCTCGAGCTCGCAGCCGATCCCAGGGCGCTGATTCCACGCCCGGAGACGGAGTTGCTTGTCGAAGTCGCCCTCTCCTTGCCCGAGGACCGGCGTGTGCTCGACATCGGCACCGGCAGTGGGGCCATTGCGCTCGCACTGAAGGACGAGCGCCCGGATCTACAGCTGACCGGCAGCGATCTCAGCGCAGACGCCCTGGCTCTCGCAGGCGCCAACAGCGAGCTACTCGGTCTCGATGTGCACTGGCTGACAGCCGACCTTTTGGAGGGCGTGCCCGACGACTTCGATGCGATCCTCTCCAATCTGCCGTATGTGCCAGACGGGGATAGGACGATGCTCCCGCCGGAGATCCTTCGCCACGAGCCGGTCTCTGCCTTGTTCGCCGGAGAGGACGGGCTCAATGCGATCCGACCCTTGCTCGGCCAAGCAGCCGCACGCTCGTCCGTGCGCCTGCTCGCGCTGGAGGTCGGCGCCGGTCAAGCCGCTGTCGTCAGTGAGCTGATGCGCGCCGCGGGCTTTCCGCTGGTACGCGCGGAGCGCGACCTCGCCGGGATCGAGCGCGTCGTAGTCGGAGAGCGAGCGTGAGCGTCGTCGTGGGGAGGCGCTGGGCTAGGGGCGAGCGTGAGCGTCGTCGTCGGGAGGCGCTGGGCTGGGGGCAAGCGTGAGCCTCGCGCTCGACGACGCCATGCGCCTGGAGGATTGTCTAGCGGGGGATGGTGTCGCCCTGATTCCCACGGATACCGTCTACGGACTTGCCTGCAACCCGGAAAGCGAGACAGCCTTGCGGCGCATCTATGAGCTCAAGGGGCGTCCGGTCCTCAAGCCGGCTGCCGTCATGTTCTTCGCACGTGAGCCGGCGCTGGAGTCACTGAGCGAATTGGGTCCGCGCACACGCGCCGCGCTCGGCGCGCTGCTCCCGGGATCGGTGACACTGCTGCTGGAGAACTCCAATCGGCGGTTCCCATTGGCGTGCGATCCGGGCGGAGGGGGTGGCGCTCTACTCGGGCTACGCGTGCCGCTGCTTCAGGGCCCGCTTGCCGCGCTGGCTGGTGTCGCCTTGCCCGCGGCACAGTCGAGCGCCAACTTCTCAGGTGACGCCGACCCGCGCGACTTGCGAAGTGTGCCCGTCGAGCTGCGCGAAGGCGTCGATCTCGTGCTCGACGGTGGCGCGCTTCCCGGCGTTGCCTCCACTGTGATCGACCTGTCCGAATACGAGCAGAGCGGACGCTGGCGGATCGTGAGGGAGGGGCCCCTCGACTCTGTTACCGTCGCGGCGGCGCTCGACCGAGTGGCATAGCAAGCGGGTATCGCCGATGACGACGGCGTCGCGCACACGGTCGCTGATGGGGCGGCTCCTGCTAGCCTCGTAGTGCGCAGCCGCGACTGGCGCGAGAGGTGGAATCGACCATCGGGAAGCGGCTTGCGATCTACGCCGCGCGCCTGGGCACCCATAGCGATCACAAGCTTTAGGAGCGCGCCCATGTCCGATCTCAGCCCCGACTACTTCAACCGTCCGCTATCCGAGGTGGACCCCGAGGTCGCTGCCGCCCTGCGCGGCGAGCTTGAGCGCCAGCAGCAGACGCTTGAGATGATCGCCTCGGAGAACTTCGTCCCGCAGGCGGTATTGGAATGCCAGGGCTCGGTGCTGACGAATAAGTACGCCGAGGGCTACCCGGGCAGGCGCTACTACGGCGGCTGCGAGTGGGTAGACGTCTCCGAGCAGCTGGCGATCGACCGCGCGAAGGCGCTGTTCGGGGCTGAGCACGCAAACGTCCAGCCGCATTCAGGGGCTCAGGCCAACACGGCCGTCTACCACGCTCTGCTGCAGCCCGGCGACACGATCATGGGCCTGTCGCTCGCTCATGGGGGCCATCTGACGCACGGCATGAAAATCAACGTGTCCGGCAAGCTGTATGACATCGCTGCGTATGAGGTCGACCGCGAGACGAGCAGGATCGACATGGACGAGGTGGCGCGCATCGCACACGAGCATCAGCCAAAGTTGTTGCTGGCGGGCTGGTCGGCCTATCCGCGTCAACTCGACTTCGCGCGCTTTCGTGAGATCGCCGACGAGGTCGGAGCGCTGTTGATGGTGGACATGGCTCACTTCGCCGGTCTTGTCGCGGCGGGACTGCATCCCAATCCCGTTGAGTACGGCGCCGATGTGGTGACGACCACCACCCACAAGACGCTTGGCGGCCCACGTGCGGGGATCATCCTGTGCAAGCAGGAGTACGCCAAGAAGATCGACTCGGCTGTGTTCCCAGGTCAACAGGGTGGCCCGCTCGAGCATGTGATCGCGGCCAAGGCGGTGGCCCTGAAGATCGCCGCAAGCGAGCTGTTCGCCGAGCGCCAGCGGCGCACGGTGGAGGGCGCCAAGGTCTTTGCGGAGCAGCTCTTGGGCACCGGCCACGGAGTCAACGTGCTCACAGGTGGCACCGACGTGCACCTTGCGTTGGTGGACCTGCGGGCGTGCGAGCCTGAGCTGAGCGGACGCCAGGCTGAGGACCGCCTGCACGAGATCGGCGTGACCGTCAACCGCAACGCCGTCCCGTTTGACCCGCGTCCGCCGATGGAGGCCTCGGGCCTGCGCATCGGCACGCCGGCGTTGGCCACGCGCGGCCTGCAGGTCGAGGACTTCGCCGAGATCGGCCAGATAGTCGCGACGGCGCTCACGCCCGAGTTCGAGTCGCGCAGAGACGAGCTCGGCGAGCGCGTACAGGCGATCGTGGAGCGCTATCCGCTCTACGAGCATTTGAACGCTCCGACCCCCGTCTAGCACTGCCGACGCCCGCGCCTGCGATGCTGTGCGCGAGCCGATGGCCAAACTCAACGAGCTCGACGCGCTTTACGCATTCCTGACCGCAGCGGCCGTGACCGCGCTGCTCACCCCGTTCACGATGCGCCTGGCCAGGGCGGTGGGCGCCGTCGACGAACCACGCGAGCGCGGACTCTCCGACCGAGCCACACCGCTACTGGGCGGGCTAGCGATCTTCGCGGGAGTACTTATCGCTGTGCTCGCCTTCCTGCCGGCGGGCTACGGCTCGAGCGGCGAGATGTGGCACGGCGTGCTGATCGCGGCGGCGCTCATAACGATCGTCGGGGCACTAGATGACCGCTTCGATTTGCCCCCGCTGGTAAAGCTCGCCGGCCAGATCGGGGCAGCCGTGATCGTCGTGCACTTCGGCGTCGCGGTGAAGTCGATCACACTGCCGTTCGCAGGCACTTTGCATTTCCCAAACGCGGGCCCAACCAACGCGGGCCCGGTGCTGACCGTCATCGGCCTCGTGGTGATGATGAACATCGTCAACCTCTCAGACGGTGTCGACGGCCTCGCCGCGGGCGTCTGCGTGATCATCGCGGGAACACTCGCGATCATCGCCTTCGATCTCGACCGCGCCGCGCCGGGCGTGCTGGCGGCACTGACGGCCGGTGCCGCACTCGGATTTTTGATCCACAACTTCCCGCCCGCCTCCAGCTTCATGGGCGATTGCGGAGCCAACCTACTGGGACTGTTGATGGGCGTGGTGGCAGTCGAGGCGGCCGTCAAGAAGCCTGTGGTCGTGTCGTTTGTGCTGCCTCTGATCCTGCTCACGGTCCCCTTTTTGGACACCACGTTCGTGGTGCTCAAGCGCCTCAAGTACAGGCGCCCGATCTACGCGGCAGACAGCGAGCACTTCCACCATCGCATGGCGCGCATCGGCTTCTCCAGCAGACGCACGATCGCGTACTTGTACGCATGGACGCTGATGCTCGCCGGCTTCGCGCTGGCGCTGCGATTCGTGCCCTACTCTGACCACAAAGGCCGGCTGTATCCAGGCTGGACGATCGTGATCGTCGGGCTGGCCCTGCTGGTCGTGGCTGCCAGTGTCTACCTCGTGTACGTGCTTGAGATCCTCAAGTTTCGCCGCCTCGACGCACTGCGGCTACGTCGACTGCGTCCGGAGGCCTCGCCCGCGGAGATCGAGAGCGGCGTGGCGCTCGACCTGGAGACAGGCGAGTACGACGTCGTCGTCGCAGAGCGTTCGACCGTCCGTGTCGAGGACGATCACTCGGGTGCCGCGTCGCTCGGCGAGCGGCCGCCTGCCGGGGTGGACGGTGTGGCGAGCGACGTGCCTGGAAGGACTCAGCAGGGGATCGGCAAGCGGCAGATGGATCAAGATCGCGTAGGCACAGAAGAGCAGCGTGGCGACGCGCAGGCGGCGGCTGTCGGCGAGCGCGGCCAACGGCAGCACCCATACCGCATACCAGGGCAGTAGCCAAGCGGTCGACAGCAGCAGAGCGAGGGTGGTCCAACCGGCCATCGCCCGCCATTCGCTCCCGCGCGCGGTTCGCCAAAGCGTTAGCACCAGCACGACCAGGAAGCCGGCGACGAACAGGTCGCGCCACCACACCGGCAGCCCGCTGAGGCCGACCCAGCGGGCCGTCTCGGCCGGCAGGCTGTGAGTGGCGATCAGCTGCTGCTGCTCACCCAACGCACCAAGGAAGCCGAAGGCATGCGTCCCAAAGCCGACAACCGCCACGACCGCGAGCAGCAGAAGCGCGGCGAGCGCGCTCGCCGCCACGCGCGCTCGCTCCCGCCATCGCGTGGGGGCAAGCACCACGAACGGGAGCAGGAGCCCGGCGGAGGCCTTCACGCCGATCCCGACGACAAGCAGGGCTGCTGTTGCGCGAAGGTCTGCAGGGGCCGTCGAAATGGGCGTGCCCCCCGCGCGCGCGGGGGGCATCGCCGTTTTGGTTGCTGCCAGTGCCAGCGCCCCGGCCAAGATCAACAGCACGAGCGTGTCGTTGTGAGCGCCGCCGACGGCAAGCCCAAGTAGCACAGGATTCAAGCCGACGAACACGGCCGCCACTTTGGCCGAGCGTCCCATCATGCGTGCCGCGCTCGCGGTCAGGGCTACCGCCGCGAGGCTGCTCGCGACAGCCAGCAGCTTGAGCGCCCACAGACCGCCGCTGAGCCCGAGCGAGGCAAGCGGGTAGGTGCCGAGCGTGAACAGGGGCCCGTAGGGGGAATGCTGGAACGGCCAGCCGATAAACGGAAAGACAGCGTCGGTTGGAGCTTCGGCCGCGACGTGCGTGTAGGGATCCAGTCCGTGCAACACACCCAGGCGAGCAAACTCGAGGTAGCCGAAGACGTCTTGGGAGATGAGTGGCGGGCCGAGCAGCAAAAGCATGTTGGCCGCCAAGATCGCAAGCGCGATCGCCTTGCCGGGCAAGACGCGGGCGCCAAGCAGCGCGGCAACGTAGCATGCGCACATCAGAAGCGTCAGCACCTGGAAGCTCGAGGAGTCGATGCCAATCCCGAGTCCGTGCAGCGGCCCGCTCAACCAGCCCGGCCAGCCCCCGATGCGCGCCGGGACATAGGGCGTGGGACTGCCAGCGGCGCCGGCCGTCACTCCGAACGCACCGGCCACAACGCCCACGAGGCCGGTGACACCGAGCGCACACAATGCCGCTGAGGAGCGCGGGGACGGGTTCGTCAAGGTGCGACCGCTCACCGCGGCCGCTACGCTTTGCATGTCGCTTGCGCTGAGAGCATCTTCACCAAGCTTGCGAGCAGGCCGTTCCGTCCGCCGGGCGGGCAAGGCTTGAACTGTATGCCACGCCGCCACCGCACAACGACATCGCGCCGGCGCCCCGGGCCCAAGCGCGTGCTGATTCTTTCCGCCGACGTCGGCGAGGGCCACGCCGCGGCCGCACGCGCGCTCGCCCGGCAGATCGAGAGCGCCCCCGAGCCCGCGGAGGTGACGGTGATCGACGGGCTCGCGGCGATGGGTCCGCTGCTGCAGCCGGTAGTCGAGGACGGCTATCGCGTGCAACTGCGCTTCTTCCCGTGGACCTACACGGTGATCTACTGGCTGCTGGAGTCCGTCGCCCCGGTGCGAGTACTGGCGCGCAGCCTGCTGTGCCTGTTCGGCTCGCGCCCGCTGGCAAGGCGAATAGCTGAGCACGAACCCGACGTCGTCGTCTCCACATACCCGGCGGTGACGGTGGTGCTCGCGCGCTTGCGACGCACGCAGCAGGTGCACTGCCCGACGGTCGCGACGATCACCGATCTCACGGGCCTGTTCTTTTGGGCTCAGCCGGGGATCGACAGCCACTTGGTGATGTACGGCGAGTCGATGAGCTCGGTTGAGCGCATCGCCGGGCGTGGCAGCGCACAGCTGGTACGCCCGCTGATCTCCTCCGAGTTCCTCGACGAGCGCCCCCAGATGCAGTCCCGTCAGGCGCTCGACCTGCCGCGGGAGGGACGCATGGTCGTCGTCTCAGGAGGCGGTTGGGGAGTGGGGGACATCGAGGGCGCGGTGCGCGCCATCGCCGGCATCCCCGACGTGAGCGCGATCGTCTGCCTGGCTGGGCGCAACGAACAGTTGCGTGAGCGTCTAGAGTTGGATTTCGCCGACGAGCAGCGGATTCGCGTCTACGGCTTCACCGAACGGATGCCGGAGATCCTGGCGGCCGCCGACACGCTCGTGCACTCAACCGGCGGTGTGACGTGCCTGGAGGCGAAGGCCACCGGTACACCAGTCGTCTCCTATGGCCTGCCGGTGGGCCACGCGCGCTTGAACACGCGTGCGATGGCCGATCTCGGCCTGCTGCGGCTCGCCAACAACACGGACGAGCTGTCTGAGCACGTGCAGGCCAGCTTCGCCGAACACCACGCGTTGCGTGGCCGTGGCGAGCACCTGCGTGAAGGCCTGCTGGCGGTCGCCGGCCAGAACACGGTTGCCGCGCCCGAGCTGGCCGATGGTGTGGAGGGGCTCGAGGAGACCGGAGCAAGCGAATCGCAGCCGGCTGAGCCACAGCTCGATCCGGCGGCGGTGGACCTCGTGCTCGACGCGCCCCACCGCGTACGCCCGATCCCGCTCTGGCGCTTGCGCGTGATCGCGTTCGTCACGCAGATGGCGCTGCTTTTGATCGTGAGCACCTGGTTGATGTCCACCGACGAGGTAACCGCGTTCGCCGCGCTGTTCCTGGGAGGGCATGCGCTCAAGCGGGTGGAAACGTCGACGCCGGAGGTTGGTTTGGTAGTGCGTGCCCCGGCAGGCAAGGTGACGCTGATCGCAAGCGAGCTGGCGGGCGCCGGCATCCGCGTGTCGTTCGCCGACAACGGCGCGGACGCGTCCACCACAATCGCGCAGCTGCGCACGCACCACGACGAACTGCTGCCCGAACTACCCCATTCAGGCTCGCCTTTCCGCTGGGTGCGCACACGCGGGACGCTGCGCTCGCAGGCGCGCGCTCTCGGCTTGCGTCACCGCTTCTACTTTCTGCAGCCACCGAAAGGCCTAACGGTGGGCCAACTCGTGCTGGCTCGGACCGCCAATGCGATTCCAGTTGCCGGCTCGGAACGTTTGAACGCGCCTGGGCCGATGCCTCATGGACGCATGCGTGCCGGCGATGTGCTCGTGGTGTCGGTGGACGGCTCCGCCTCGTCGCTTGCTGGTGTCGAGCGGATCGTCTCGCGGTTGCGCTCCGAGGGACTCTCGGTGGAGCCGCTGGGCTCGCTGACTGCCTCGCCTTCCATCAAGGCGAGCAAGAGCGGTGAGCGCGCAAGCGCGGCAGCGCCGGACACAAGCACCGCCAAGGAGATCGTGAGTGGTATGCCGCCGAGCGGGGTGGAGCTGAAATCTTCCCCGAGCAGGAGCGGTGCGAGTATCACCGGCACGATCGTCTGAGTCACGAAGACCACGGGCGCGACTTGGATCGCGGGCCGCATTTGCAGGGCGCTCATCTCGCTGAGCGCCGCCACCGCCGAGGCCCCTGCCGTCGAAAGCCCCCAGGCGACCGCGAACCACAGGCGCCCCCGAGAAAGGTCGTCGGAGAACAGCTTCGTCGCCACACCGCTCCAGGCATAGCCAAGACCGGCGGCCACCATCGTCAGCGATGCGGCCGGTCGACGCACGCGGTTGACCGCATATGGGAGCAGGGTAAGCAGCCCAAGCCCCACAAGCACGACCGTGACGATCAGGTCGTTGCGGTGCCCGGTGCTGCGGTCCGGGGCACACGCTGCGATACCGACGACGCCGAGTACGATCGCGCCCATCGCGAGGTGCTCGCGCCGCCCGGCACGCTCGCCGAGCATGCGCTCGCCGAAGAACAGCAGCACCAGCAAGCCGACGGCCATCGTCGGCTGCACGATCACAAGCGAGACCAGCAACAGCGCGACGACCTGTAGCGGCCAGCCAAGCATCGAAAGTCCGGTTCCCGCCAGCCAGCGCGCGCGGCGCAGCAGATTGAGGGCAAGCGCGGGGTGCAGGTGCTCGGTGTGGGGAGTGCGCTTGGCGTCCATCGCCTGCAGCGCGACCCCTAGGCTGTAGAGCGCCGACGCGGCCACGGCCGCCAGGATTCCCAAGATGAGATCGACCATTTACCCCAACGATCATCGCAGCAGCGCTCCCCGTATTGGGGTCGCGGGGGCGGCTGTGGCGATGGCGAGTTACGCGCTACCAGCGCTCGCCAACTCGTGGCCGGTGGGCTTTCCGCGCTCGCCAGCACCGATCTGGCCCGCGCTGCGCTGCTCGCTGGGGGTCGAGGATCGCACCGCGAACGAGCGCGGCTGCGGCGCTCACCTTCGACGACGGTCCGCACGCGCAGGGGACCCCGGCCGTTCTCGAGATCCTCGCGAGCGCAGGCGCGAGCGCCACGTTCTTCCTGGTGGGCGAGCAGGTGCTGCGCAACCCCTCGCTGCCCGGGGAGATCCTCGCCGCCGGACACACGATCGGCCTGCACTGTCACCGCCACCGCAACCTATTGCGCCTCGCCCCGTGGCAGGTTCGCGACGATCTGAGACGGGCGCGGGCGGTCATCGAGGACGCAAGCGGGGTTTCGCCCGCGTTGTATCGGCCTCCTTATGGGGTGCTCAACGCGAGCGCGCTGCGCCTCGCGCGGCGGGCGGGCTGGCGCACACTCCTGTGGACCCACTGGGGACGAGACTGGGAGAAGCGCGCGACCCCCGAGTCGATCGCCAGACTCGTGACAGACGGGGTGAGCGAAGGCTCGGTCCTGCTGCTCCACGACGCTGATGACTACAGCGCCCATGACTCATGGCAACGGACCGCGCTGGCGCTGCCACGCGTGCTAGACGTGCTCGCCGAGCGTGGCCTCGAGACGGTGCTGCCGTGAGCACGATTTACGCTGCGACGCCGGATACCATCGTTTGCTTGTCTGATCCAGCAGTTCCGCCTGAGCAGCCGATCCGGCGCCCGCGCTGGTGGGGTGAGCTGCTTGTGATCGCGTGGCTTGCGTGGCTGTACGACATCGTCACGAACCTCGCACCGTTGCGCGAAAAACTGGCGCTCGCGCATGCACGCGACATCTTGAGCTTCGAGCAGTCGCTGCACATCGCGCCCGAACTGGCCCTGAATCGCTGGCTTGTCGCGCATCACGCACTGGCGACGATCCTCTCCTACTACTACGACAACGCCCACTTCATCGTGACCCTCGGGTTGCTCGGCTGGCTGTGGTGGAAGCGAGCGGACATCTACCGCCCCTTGCGCAGCACACTGGTGCTGATCAACGTGATCGGCCTGATCGTGTTCTGGCGCTACCCAGTGGCGCCGCCACGGATGCTTGTCGCCGACGGCTTCACCGACGTCGTCGCCTCCTCGCACACGATCGGCTCATGGCACACGGGCAGCCTCGCCTCCGACGCCAATCAGCTTGCCGCGATGCCCTCGCTACACATCGCCTGGGCCGCGTGGTGCAGTCTCGTGCTGTGGAAGATCTCCTCGCGTGTGTGGGTACGGGTGCTGGCGCTCGTCTACCCCTGCGTAACGGCGTTTGCGGTGCTGGCAACCGGCAACCACTATGTGTTGGACTTGATCGGAGGCCTCTTGACGTTCGCGCTGGCGCTCGCTTTGGTGCGGCTGGGGTCCGTGGCGCATGTCACAAAGTTGTTACTAAGTCGCAGAACAGGTAGACTCGCGCCTGCCACCGACGACACGCTCTGAGGGGAGCGACAGGGCCCGCCGCGTCAATGCGTGCGGGCACTCGCATGTATAGGGTCCCCACCCACCCCGGCTCACCATCGAATATGCCCGACCGACTAGCGACAATGACCGATGTCACCGTCCCCGTGCGCACGAGCGCAGCGGCCCGGAGTGCCGACGCGCACCCCGACCCTGGCCGCCTAGGCGCTGCGCTGCGCCATCTCGATCTGATCCTGGTGGCGATCGCGGTGCCCGTCACACTGGCGCTGGGCGCGCCCGCGGTGGGTGTTGTGGTGAGCGCGGCAGCGTGGTTCTTGCAGTACGGGGTCGCCCGGGCCGGTAAAAGCTGGATCGCCAAGCAGGGATCGAATGCACGTTTCGGTCTCAGTCTCCTCGACGGGTTCGGGCGCATCTGGCTGCTCGCGGGCGCGATCGTGCTCGCTGCTCTCATCGGCGGACGCTCAGACGGACTGACCGCCGCACTCATGATCTTCGGCGCCTACTCCGTCGCATTCGCAGTGCGTGTAGTCAGTGCACGGCCGCAAGGAGCGCAGCGATGAGCGCGGTAGCGGCCACAGCACCAGCCGGAGCACCGGCTTCCGGCAAACAGGGAATGACCCAAGGGCGGAAGGTCCTCTACTCGGTCCTGGGTGTGTGGCTCGGCGGGATCGTGCTGTTCGTGATCCTGTTCGGCGTTACCGCCCACAAGGCCCCGGAGGTTGCCGACAGTGTCTTCTCCCCGACCAACGAGTTCAAGCTCGAAAGCTGGTTCAAACTCGGCCCGGTCGCTTTCAACAAGGGTGTTCTGTATCTGCTGATTACGGCCGGCATCACGATCGGGGTGATGCTCTACATCTCAAGACGCCTACAGCAGCGCCCCGGTCGCCTCCAGGCAGCGGTCGAGATGTTCTACGACTTCACCCGCAACATGTCGAGGGAAAACCTCAACAAGGACATGGAACGCAAGTATTTCCCGCTGATCGCCACGATCTTCGTATTCATCCTGGTGAGCAACTTGATCGGCTACATCCCGCTGCCGGTCAACTCGGGTGAGACGTTCAAAGTGTTCGGAGCGAACATCCCCTCGTTTCAGATCTACGCGGCCGACACCAATGTCGCGTTCCCGCTGATCCTCTCGCTAGGCGTCTTCGTCATGTTCACCTACGAGGGAGTCAAGTTCCACGGTCCAATCGGATACCTCAAGAGCCTGATGCCCGGCGGCGTCAAAGGGGCGCTCGTGCTCCTGATCTTCCCGATCGAGATCCTCTCCAACTTCCTGCGCCTCATATCCCTCACGGTGCGGCTGTGGGCGAACCTGCTCGCCGGTCACATGCTGATCGCGTTCATGGGCGGCGAGCTGGGAGTGCTCGTCGGCCTGCAGCTCGTGTCCTGGTTCCTGCTGCCGGCAGGGATCGCGATCTTCCTGTTCGAGGCCGTCCTGATCGCCGGTCTACAGGCTTTCATCTTTGCCATCTTGACCGCCATCTACCTCGGCGGAGCGGTCGAGAGTCACTAACAAACAAGGAGCTATCGAGCAATGCAGTTTCTACACCTCTTGAGTGCGATTCACCCGCTGCTGGGTGTCGTCGAACCGATCATCAAGCAGAGCCAGGATGCCGGTCGCGCGATCGCGCTGGGCGTCGGAGCCGGTGGCGGCGCCGCAGGCGCCGGAGCGGGCATTGGAGCTGTGTTCAACGCCTCGATCCAGGCCAAGACCCGCCAGCCCGAGCTGCGCGCCGACATCGAGCGCGATCAGTGGCTTGGTTTCGCGCTCACCGAGGCGTGCTTCTTCTATGGCCTTGTCGGCGGCTTCATCGCCTTCTTCCTGTAGGCCGAGATGCTCGCTGCAATCCCACTCGCCTCCAGTAGCGGCTCGTTTCTGATCACCCCAAATGTGGGGATCATGATCTGGACGATCGTCGTGTTCGCCATCTCGCTTTTCATCCTGCGCAAGTGGGTATACCCGGTCATCGGTGAAGCCCTCGACAAACGCGCCAAAGCGATCGCAGGCGACATCGACGCCGCCGAGCAGACTCGTAAGGACGCCGACGAGCTGCTGGCCGAATACCGCGAGCGCCTCAAGGAGGCTCGCGCCCAGTCCGAGGAGATCGTCCAGCGTGCGCGCCAGACGGCCGAGTCCCACGAGCACGAGTCCCGCGATCGTGGTCAGGAGATTCTCGCCGAGGCGGCCAAGCGCGCCGAGCGCGACATCGACGCCGCCACCAAGCGAGCGCTCGACGACATCCGCCGTGAGGTCGCCGACCTCACGATCATGGCCGCCGAGAAGGTCACGCGCAAGAGCCTCGATGACGCCGACCAGCGTCGTCTGGTCGAGGAGGCACTGGGCGAGCTCGACTTCTCGGGTCTTTCCTCGGGATCGCAAAACTGATCGACATGTCCATCCGTTCGCTACCTACCACGATCCTGGCTTCTCGCTGCGGCCTGCCGGCCGCAGCGCAGACGAGTACGCTGGGAGGACGTTCCTGATGGAGGAGCTTGCCCAGGTCTATGCACGCTCGCTGTTTCAGGTCGCCCTGGAGAAGGGACGCCTGGATGAGATCCGCGAGCAGGTCGGCCAGTTCGCGGATGCTCTGGACGAGCATCGCGAGCTCGCGGTGTTCTTCTTCTCGCCCTACTTCTCCAGCGCCGAGAAGCAGCAGTCGCTCTCCACGCTGCTCGACGGGGCGGACGAGATCCTGGACAATTTCCTGAAGCTGCTCATCGAAAACCACCGTATGCCCGTGATCTTCCGCATCCGCCAAGAGTACGAGCGGCTGTGGGATGAGGAGAACAAGACCCTGCCGGTGGAGATCACGAGCGCGATCGCCCTCGACGAGGCGACCACCGAGAGCCTGGGCAAGACGATCGGGGAGCGCGCCGGACGCAAGGTCACTTTGGCCGCGCGCGTGGACCCGGACATTCTCGGCGGCATCGTCATCAGGGTCGGTAACTCGATCCTCGATGCCTCTATTCGCAACCGACTGGAGCAGCTGCGCAGGCACGTTGCCCAAGGAGCCTCTTAAAACGACATGCAGATCAATCCTGACGAGATCACAAGCATTCTGAAGAGCCGCATCGAGGGACTCGACAGCGGCACAGCCGAGCTGACCGAGGTCGGCACCGTGCTGAGCGTGGCCGACGGCATCGCGCGCCTGCACGGCCTGGAGAACTGCATGTCCTTCGAGATGCTCGAGCTTCCTCACGGCGTCACGGGCCTGGCGCTGAACCTCGAGTCCGACAACGTCGGCGCCGTGCTGTTCGGCGAGTGGGAGAAGGTATCCGAGGGCGACACCGTCAAGCGCACCGGCTCGCTGCTTGAGATCCCTGTCGGCGACGCGCTGCTTGGACGGATCGTGGATCCGCTCGGTCGTCCGCTCGACGGCAAGGGAGAGGTCGCTACCAGCGAGAGGCGCCCGGCCGAGTTCAAGGCGCCCGGCGTCGTCCAGCGCCAGCCGGTCAAGCAGCCGATGCAGACCGGCCTGAAGGCGATCGACGCGATGATCCCGATCGGCCGCGGTCAGCGCGAGCTCATCATCGGCGATCGCCAGACCGGCAAGACCGCGATCGCGATCGACACGATCATCAACAACAAGGACACCGGCGTGGTGTCGGTGTACGTGGCGATCGGTCAGCGTATGGCGACCGTCGTGGCGCTCGCGCAGACGCTCGAGGAGTACGGAGCGCCTGGACAACACGATCATCGTCGCGGCTCCCGCCGATGAGGCCGCTCCGATCAAGTTCATGGCTCCTTATGCCGGCTGCGCGATGGCCGAGCACTTCCTCTACAACGGCAAGCACGCGCTGTGCGTGTACGACGACCTGACCAAGCACGCCTATGCGTACCGTCAGATGTCGCTGCTGCTGCGCCGCCCGCCGGGACGCGAGGCATACCCGGGCGACGTCTTCTACCTGCACTCGCGTCTGCTGGAGCGCGCGGTCAAGCTCAACGACGACCTCGGCGGCGGCTCTTTGACGGCGCTGCCGATCATCGAGACGCAGGCCGGCGACGTCTCCGCCTACATCCCGACGAACGTGATCTCGATCACCGATGGGCAGATATTTCTCGAGTCGAAGCTGTTCAACTCGGGCGTGCGCCCGGCGATCAATGTCGGCATCTCGGTCTCGCGCGTCGGCGGTAACGCACAGATCGGCCCGATGAAGAAGGTCGCCGGACGAATCAAGCTCGAGCTCTCCCAGTACCGCGACCTGGAGGCATTCGCGCAGTTCGGCTCGGACCTCGATGCCGACACACAGCGCACGCTGGCACGCGGCGAACGCCTGGTGGCGACGCTCAACCAGCACGAGCGTGCACCGCTGGCGGTCGAGGATCAGGTCGTGCAGATCTTCGCCGCGACCAACGGCTATCTGGACCGCCTAAACGTCGAGCGCGTGCCGGAGTTCCTGCTCGCGGTCACCGAAAGGCTGCACTCTCAGCACCCGGAGCTGCGCGCGAAGATCAACGGCGGCGACTGGTCGGATGAGACCCAGAAGGAGGTGCGCGACACGGTCGAGGACTTCGCCCGGGACTTCGGCTACGACCTCGACGAGGAGGGCCAGCCGCTGGATGAGGACGCGCCGCTGCGCAAGGACGAGTCCGCCGTCGAGCAGGAGCCCCAGGCGGCCTAGCGCCGGCTACGGTCAACAGTCATGGCATCTCAACGCGACGTCAAGAACAAGATCGCCTCGGTGAAGAACATCCAGAAGATCACCCGGGCGATGGAGATGGTGGCCGCTGCCCGTCTCAGGCGGGCAGAGCAGCGCATCTCCGCGCTGCGTCCGTATGCTGATGCCATCGGGCGCATGACGCGCCAGGCCGCGCAGGCGGCCGGCTCGGAGGCCGCGAACCTGCCGCTGTTGGCGAGCACGAGTCTGAAAGCAATGTCGGCCTGTTGCTCGTCACCGGCGACCGCGGCCTTGCGGGCGGCTTCAACTCCCAGATCATCCGTGCCGGCGTGCGCCTGTCCGCCGAGCTGACCGGCGAGGGACTGAACAGCAGCTGGTATGCCACTGGGCGTCGCGGTGTCTCCTCGATCACCTTCCGCGGGTATGAGCTCAGCGGCAGCTACACGGGTTTTGCCGATCGACCCTCCTATGCTGACGCCCGCACGATCGCCGACGACGTGATCGAGGCTTACGTGGACGGTCGCGTCGATCGTGTCGAGATGCTCTACAACTCATACGTATCGCCGCTCACGCAGCACGTCACGCGTCAGCGGCTGCTCCCGCTCTCCCACCAGGAGATCGCCGGTGATCAGGAGGATGCTTCGACGGGCTCGCGAGAGGCGTCTGCTCCCCCGAAGCCGACACCGGTCGACTACGAGCCGGACCCCGAGAAAATCCTCAGGCGCCTGGTTCCCGATTACATCGAGATATCGATCTACCGGGCGCTCGTGGAGTCCGCGGCAGGTTTCTTCGGCGCCCAGATGACCGCGATGCGCAGCGCATCGGAGAACGCCGGCGAAATCATCACGGAGTACACATTGCAAATGAACCGCGCCCGCCAAGCCGAGATCACCCAGGAGATCATGGAGGTCGTTGCTGGAGCAGAGGGCCTCAGCTAGGAAATCCATCCACGCGCGCACAGCCACCACGAAACGAACTTGAACAGATAGTCAGGAGATCAGAGAGCTAATGCCACCCAGCACCACCACAGAGCCGACCACAGCAGCCAACGGAGCCACCTCGCGCAACGTCGGGCGCATCGAGGAGATCCAGGGCGTCGTGATCGAGGCCGTGTTCCCCGATCGCCTGCCCGAGATCAACCATGCGATCACGATCGCTCGCTCGGCCGCGGCGGCTGCCGAGGAGGCAGAGGGCGTCAGCACAGAGGCTGGCGGCGAGGTGCTCGTGTGCGAGGTCCAGCAGCACCTCGGCGACGACCGCGTGCGCGCGGTCGCGATGGACACGACCGACGGCCTGGCGCGCGGCGCCGAGGTGATCGACACCGGCGGCCCGATCACGGTGCCCGTTGGAGAGGCGACGCTCGGACGAATCTTCAACCTGCTGGGCGAACCGATCGACCTCGGTGAGGATCTGCCCAAGGACATCCAGCGCCGTGGCATCCATCAGGATGCCCCACGCGCCGAGGACCTGACGCCGACCACCGAGATGTTCGAGACGGGCATCAAGGTGATCGACTTGCTCGCGCCATACGCCAAGGGCGGCAAGGTGGGGCTGTTCGGCGGCGCCGGCGTGGGCAAGACGGTCTGATCCAGGAGCTCATCCACAACCTCGCCAAGGAGCACGGCGGGCTGTCGGCATTCTGCGGCGTGGGCGAGCGCTCGCGCGAGGGCAACGACCTGTGGCTGGAGATGAAGGAGTCGGGCGTGCTCGACAAGACGATGCTCGTCTTCGGTCAGATGAACGAGCCCCCGGGAGCACGTATGAGGGTCGCCCTCTCCGGTCTGACGATGGCCGAATACTTCCGCGACCAGGGCCAGGACGTGCTGTTGTTCATCGACAACATCTTCCGCTTCGTGCAGGCCGGCTCCGAGGTCTCGGCGCTGCTCGGACGCATGCCCTCGCAGGTCGGCTACCAGCCGACGCTCGAGACCGAGATGGGCCAGCTGCAGGAGCGCATCACCTCGACGCGAGAGGGCTCGGTTACCTCGGTGCAGGCGATCTACGTGCCGGCAGACGATCTCACCGACCCGGCGCCGGCGTCGGTGTTCGCCCACCTGGGCGCCACCACGGTGCTCTCCCGGGCGATCTCCGAGAAGGGCATCTACCCCGCGGTCGATCCGCTCGACTCGACCTCGACGATCCTCAAGGCCGACATCCTCGGCGACGATCACTTCCGTGTCGCCAACCAGGTCAAGGAGATCCTGCAGCGCTACAAGGAGCTGCAGGACATCATCGCGATCCTCGGTATCGACGAGCTCTCCGACGAGGACAAGCTGACGGTGCAGCGCGCGCGAAGGATCGAGCGCTTCCTCTCCCAGCCGTTCTTTGTCGCCGAAGAGTTCACGGGCACGCCGGGCGCCTATGTGCCGATCGCCGAGACGATCAGGGGCTTCCAGGAGATCATCGACGGCAAGCACGACGAGGTCCCCGAGAGCGCGTTCTTCCTGAAGGGCACGATCGACGAGGTAGTCGAGGCGGCCAAGAAATAGATAATGGCGCACACAAAGTTCCCAGTCGAAGTGCTCACCCCCGAGGGCGAGGTCTTCTCAGAGGAGGTGGAGATGCTCTCCACCTTCACGACCGTCGGCTCGATCGGCATTCTCGCCAACCACGAGCCGCTGCTGGCTCGCCTGGAGCCGACCGAGCTGCGGTTGTACCGCTCGGAGTCTGAGATCGTGCGCTTCGCGCAGGCCGAGGGCTACCTGCAGTTCGCCGAGAACCGCGCGCTCGTGCTCGTGGAGGAGGCGATCGCCCCCGATGCGCTCGACCGTCCGACGATCGAGACACAGCTCTCGGACGCTCGCGCGTCCGCCGAGCGGTCAGAAGAGGGCTCTGAGGAGCAAGCACGCGCCTTGCGCGACATCAAGCGCTACGAGGCGTTCCTCGCTGTATCGGCCTGAGGCATGAGCGCTGAGCGCGAGCCGATCGGGGTGATCGGTACTGGCTACGTGGGACTTGTCACGGCCGCTGGCTTCGCCGCCTTGGGAAGCGAGGTGTGGTGCGTGGACATCGACGCCGCCAAGGTCGAGCGTCTGCGACGTGGGGAGGTCCCGATCTACGAGCCGGGACTCGAGCTGTTGCTGGCCGAGCATTCCGAGAGGCTGCATTTCTCGACAGACATTGGCCAAGCGCTCGAGCACTGCCGCCTGCTGTTCGTGGCCGTGGGCACGCCGCCAACCTACTCGGGCGATGCCGACCTCTCGGCGGTGCACGCCGTGGTCAACGCGATCCCCAGCTCAGACAGCCACGCGTTGGTCATGAAGTCGACGGTGCCATGTGGCACTGGCGCCGCGATCCAACGCGTCCTTGGCGAGCGTGGCAAGGACGGCTTGCGCTATGTGTCCTGTCCCGAGTTCCTCAAGGAGGGCTCAGCCGTCAAGGACTTCATGCATCCTGATCGCGTCGTCGTCGGTGACAACGGGGACTGGGCGGGAGATGCGGTCGTCGAGCTCTATGCCCCCCTCGGCGCGCCGCTGGTGCGTACCGACATCGCCAGTGCCGAGATGGTCAAGCTCGCATCCAACGCGTTCCTTGCCACCAAGATCTCCTTCATCAACGAGATCGCAAACGTCTGCGAGGAGACCGGCGCCGACGTGGTCGAGGTCGCTCGCGGCATGGGCTTGGACGATCGCATCGGGCCAAAGTTCCTGCAGGCCGGCATCGGCTTCGGTGGCAGCTGCTTCCCCAAGGACGTCGACGCGCTCAAGCAACTGGCCGGCAATTCCGGATACCACTTCCAGTTGCTGACGGCTGTGATCGAGGTCAACGAGCTACAGAAGCGCCGCGTGATCGCAAAGCTGCAGAAGCATCTTGGCGGCCTCGTCGGCAAGCGCATCACGCTGCTGGGACTTGCGTTCAAGCCGAACACCGACGACATGCGCGAGGCGTCCTCGCTGGTGCTCTCGGCGCGACTCAACGCCGACGGCGCGATCGTCAGCGCATATGATCCCGTCGCGGAGAGCGAGGCGCGCAGCCTGATAAGCGGGCTGCGCTTCGCCGAATCCGCTATGGATGCAGCTACAGATGCCGACGCGGTTGTGCTTGTCACGGAGTGGCCCGAGTTCCTGGAGCTCGACTGGTGCGAGGTCGCGGCGTCGATGGGCGGCAATCTCGTGATCGACGGTCGCAATGCGCTCGACGGCGAGGCTGTGCGTGCCGCGGGCCTCACTTACGAGGGAATAGGTAGGCGCTGATGCAAGCTGTGATCCTGGTCGGCGGGGAGGGCACGCGTTTGCGGCCGCTCACCTCGACCGTGCCAAAGCCCGTCGTCCCACTCGTCGATCGCCCATTCATCTCATTCATGCTCGAGTGGCTGCACGCGCACGGGATCGACGACGTGATCATGTCCTGCGGCTTCCTTGCGACAAGCGTGCGCAACGTGCTCGGCGACGGCTCGGCCTACGGGATCAGGCTGCGCTTCGTCGAGGAGCCCGACCCGCGTGGCACGGCCGGCGCGTTGAAGTTCGCCGAGTCGCTGCTCGACGAGCGCTTCCTGATGCTCAACGGGGACGTACTCACCGACATCGATCTGACCGAGCAGATCGCTCAGCACGAGCGCACCGGCGCAAAGGCAACGCTCGCGCTCGTGCCGGTCGAGGACCCCAGCGCCTATGGGCTGGTTCATCTGGAGGACGACCACGCGGTGAGAGAGTTCGTCGAGAAGCCGAGCTCCGACCGCATCGACACGAACCTGATCAGCGCCGGTGCCTACGTGCTCGAGCGCTCGATCCTCGAGCTCGTGCCGCCGGACCGCAACGTCTCGATCGAGCGCGAAGTCTGGCCACGCCTGGTAGGCGAGGGCTTGTACGGCTTTCCCTCGCAGAGCTACTGGCTCGATATCGGAACGCCCGCGCGCTACCTGCAGGGCACGTTCGACATCCTCGAGGGCAACGTTCGCACTGCTGTGCACGAGCGGCTCGGCGACAGCTATCTATCGGTGGCCGAGGGCGCGCAAATACTCGGCCGGGCAATTCCACCGGCCGTGATCGAGGCGGGCGCGACTGTTGCGGAGGGGGCTCACGTCGGCAGCCTCGTGGTGCTCGGCAGCGACGTCAAGATCGGAGCAGGCTCGACCGTCGAGCGCGCGGTGATCCTCGCCGGCAGCGAGATCGGCGAGAACTGCACGCTGCGCAATTGCATCGTCGCCGCCGGCTGTCGAATAGGCGACGGTACCCACATCCAAGAGGGCGCTGTACTGGGCGAGGGAGTCACCGTCGGAGCGGACAACACGATCGCGGGCGGCGCGCGTATCTTCCCGGGTGTGACGCTGCCCGACGGCGCCATCAAGTTCTAGGTTGCCCAAGCGCCCGTGCGGTGCCGGCTCCTGGGCACGGTGAGTCCCGCTGCTCGGTGTAGAGGTAGGGGGTATGTCCGGGACAAGGGGGTGTGTCGGAGCAAGCGCGAGGTGTCGGGTCCACCGCGACAGGTATCCTGGCGCGAGCCTCATGGTCACACCCTTGACAGGAGACGAGTAAATGAGCCAAGGCGGCGGCGCTGCCACCCCGACCATCGACGTGCTCTCGCGCGAGGCGATCGCCCGCGTGGACGCTTCCAGCCAGCTGGCGGACATACTGGCCCTGCCCGAGCACCTGCGCGACGCGCTGTGGCGGGTGGAGTCGGCGATCATGGCCGAGTGGGACACCCCGGCGGGTCTGGTGGTCGCGGGAATGGGAGGTTCGGCGATCGGCGGCGCCCTGGCGCGAGCCGCGCTCGGCGACCACGCTTCGCGTCCGATCTTCGTGACACGCGCATATGGGCTTCCGCCGTGGACCACGCCGGAGACGACCGTGCTGTGCGCAAGCTACTCGGGCAACACCGAGGAGACGCTTGCCTGTTACGAGTCGGCGGGGGCGCTTGGCGCCCAGCGTGTGGTGGTCACTACCGGCGGGCGTCTTGGCGAGATGGCGCGTGCCGACGGCGTGCCGGTGATACCGCTGCCCGGAGGCTTTCAGCCCAGGGCGGCCGTGGCCTACATGACCGTTGCGGCACTGGAGGTGGCAGCTCTGTGCGGTGCCGGGCCGCGCCTCACCTCTGAGATCGATGTTGCCGCCTCCCACACCGAGCAGCTTGTCGCCGAGTGGGGTCCCGACGCGCCCGAGGACTCCTTGGCCAAGCAGACAGCACGGGGTCTGCTCGGAACTGCCCCGGTGATCGCCGGTGCGGGGCTCACGGTCCCGATCGCCTACCGCTGGAAGACTCAGATCAACGAGAACTCCAAGCAGCCGGCCTTCGCTCACGAGCTGCCCGAGCTAGATCACAACGAGCTCGAGGGTTGGGAGGGAGCATTGGACGTCGGTCGCTTCTCGGCCGTGTTCCTCGACGACTCCGACGCCCATCCGCGCGTGAAGGAGCGCATGGACTTGACCGAGAAGCTGATCGCCGGCAACGCGTCGGCGAGCTTCCGCTTGGAGACGCGCGGTCAGACGACGATCGAGCGGGTTATCTCGTTGGTGCTGCTCGGCGATCTGGTCTCGATCTATCTGGCGATCTTGCGGGGCGTCGACCCGGGTCCGGTCAAGCTGATCCAGCAGCTCAAGGCGGACCTGGCCAGTTGAGACGACTGTGGGCGCGGTGCAGTGCTGCGTCCTCGGTCGCTCACGTACCGATTGGAGATCGATGGGATCTCCAATCGGCCAGCACATTTTGCGGATGGGTGGGCCTCAAATCTATTGCCCGGCGTGGCCCACAGCCGTCTCAACCTTGACATAAGCGTGATAAGGTCTGCTTGATGCAGACTGCTGCTGTAGATGCACTTACGATCAATGAGGCAGCCGAGACGACCGGTTGGTCGGCGCGAATGCTGCGCTACATCGAGAGCATCGGGCTGGTCGAGCCAGGCCGCTCCGGTTCCGGATACAGGCTGTACGGCCCAGGTGAGCTACAGCGCTTGAGCACACTGCGAGAGTTGCTGGAGGAGCATGGACTGGACCTCGCTGAGGTTGGCTTTGCGCTGAGACTCGAGCGTGATCCGCAATTGCGCGACGCGATCGACCTGTGGCTCGCCGCGGAACCTTCCCGTCCGGAGGACGTCAGCGCCGCCGACTGGCTGCGCTTCGAGCAAGAAAAGCATCAACAACTGCTTGTCGCTGCCAAGCCACACACTACGACCATGGAGATCGCATGACCCCCACCGCAACGCTGACTGACACCGACTTCAAGGTCGCCGACCTCTCGCTTGCCGAGTTCGGGCGCAAGGAGATCACGCTGGCCGAGCACGAGATGCCTGGCCTGATGTCGATTCGCCGCGAGTACGCAGAGGCTCAGCCGCTCGCGGGCGCACGCATCACAGGCTCACTGCACATGACGATTCAGACCGCCGTCCTGATCGAGACGCTCACCTCGCTTGGCGCTCAGGTGCGGTGGTGTAGCTGCAACATCTTCTCCACCCAGGATCACGCCGCGGCAGCCATCGCCGTCGGCCCGGACGGTACCCCGGAGGACCCGCGCGGCGTGCCTGTGTTCGCGTGGAAGGGCGAGAGCTTGGAGGAGTACTGGTGGTGCACCGACCGGGCGCTGCGCTGGCCCGGGGAGGACGGAACGCCTGGCGTGTCCGGCCCCAACATGATTCTCGACGACGGCGGCGACGCGACTTTGTTCGTGCACAAGGGCACCGAATACGAGGCTGCCGGAGCGGTCCCAGGGGTGGGCGGGACCGAATCATCCGAGTCCGAGGAGTTCCAGGTAGTGCTCTCACTGCTCACACGCTCGCTGGAGGAAGACCCACAGCGCTGGACGAAGATCGGCCAGGACATAAAGGGCGTCACCGAGGAGACCACCACCGGCGTGCACCGCCTCTACCAGATGGTTGAGAGCGGCGAGCTGCTGTTCCCCGCGATCAACGTCAACGACTCGGTGACCAAGTCGAAGTTCGACAACCTCTACGGTTGCCGCCACTCGCTGATCGACGGCATCAACCGCGCCACGGACGTGATGATCGGCGGCAAGGTCGCCGTCGTGTGTGGCTTCGGCGACGTCGGCAAGGGCTGTGCCGAATCGCTACGCGGTCAGGGCGCGCGCGTGGTCATCACCGAGATCGACCCGATCTGCGCGCTGCAGGCGGCGATGCAGGGCTACGAGGTCAACACGCTTGAGGAGGTCGTGGAGAGCGGCGACATCTTCATCACGACGACTGGCAACAAGGACATCATCACCGCCGCCCACATGGCGCGCATGAAGCATCAGGCGATCGTCGGCAACATCGGTCACTTCGACAACGAGATCGACATCGCCGGCCTCACCAAGACTCCGGGGATCCAGCGCATCAACATCAAGCCGCAGGTCGACGAGTGGGTGTTCTCAGATGGTCACGCGATCATCATGCTCTCCGAGGGGCGCCTCCTGAACCTCGGCAACGCCACCGGCCATCCGAGCTTCGTGATGAGCAACTCGTTCACCAACCAGACGATCGCCCAGATCGAGCTTTACTCGAAGAACGACGAGTACGAGAAGCGCGTGTACGTGCTGCCCAAGCACCTCGACGAGAAGGTCGCGCGCCTGCACCTGGATGCGCTCGGCGTGAAATTGACAAAGCTCAGCGAGGAGCAGGCGGCCTACATCGGCGTGCCGGTCGGCGGCCCCTACAAGGCCGATCACTACCGCTACTAGAGCCGACAGCCGGCGTCGGCGACGGAGATGTGACGTGCGGCCCGCAGGCGTTGCTCGGCAAGCATTCGAAGACGGCGGGCAAAGCAAGGCGGGGGCGGCTTGAGCGTCTCCGCCTCAGAGGCTGACAGCGGCCAGGCCCGGATCGACTGGGCCGACTCGCAGATGCCCGTGCTCGCACAGGTGCGCGAGCGCCTGCAGCGCGAGCGCCCGCTCGCCGGCGTGAGCGTTGCCGCCTGTCTGCATGTGACGGCCGAGACAGCCAATCTCGTGCGTGCACTGATTGCCGGCGGAGCGCAGGTGGGATTGTGCGCAGCCAATCCGCTCTCCACCCAAGACGACGTGGCGCTGGCGCTCACCGAGCGCCATGGCGCGACGGTGCTTGGCGCGCGCGGCGAGAGCGCCAAGCAGTACGCCGAGCATGTGCAGAAGCTCGTTCAAAGCGCACCGAGCGTCACAATCGACGACGGTGCCGATCTGATCGGCGCGGTCCACGAGCGCAACCCGAGCCACGCCGCGGGGATGCTGGGAGGCACCGAGGAGACGACCGCCGGGCTGTTGCGGGTGAGGGCGCTCGCCGAGCAGGGCACGCTCGCCTGCCCGGTGCTCGCAGTCAACGAGTCGCGCACAGAGCGTGCTTTCAACGATCGCTTCGGCACCGGCCAGTCCACGATCGACGGCATCCTGCGCGCGACCAACCTGCTGCTCGCCGGGCGCACCGTGGTGGTTCTCGGCTATGGCTGGACAGGGCGCGGGGTGGCGCTGCGCGCCCGCGGCGCGGGTGCCTCGGTCGTCGTCTGCGAGGTCGATCCGCTGCGCGCGCTTGAGGCTCGCATGGAGGGCTATGAGGTGATGGGAGCGCTGGCGGCTGCCGAGCGCGGAGACGTGTTCGTGACTGTCACCGGGGGGCGTGACGTATTGCGCGGCGAGCACTTCGAGCGCATGAAGGATGGGGCCCTGCTCGCCAACGCCGGGCACTTCGATGTCGAGATCAAGCTGGAAGACCTACGTGCGCTCGCCGTCAGCGGGCGACGCGAGGCGCTGCCACTGGTGGAGGAGCATATGCTCGCAGACGGGCGGCGCTTGAACCTCCTGGCTCAGGGGCGTGTCGTCAACCTGGCGGCAGGTGAGGGACACCCGGCGGCGGTGATGGACATGTCTTTCGCCGGCCAAGCCTTGTGCGTCGAGTACCTCGTCAAGAGCGCGGGCACGTTGTCCGCGGCCGTACTGGCGGTACCCGACCGAATCGACGAGGAAGTCGCGCGCTTGAAGCTCGAGTCGCTCGGTGTGCAGATCGACGAGTTGCGTGAGGATCAGCGCGTATATCGAAGCTCCTGGGAACACGGCGCGTAAGGCGCGGCTGTTTCCTATAGCTTGCCCTCCTCAATGAGAGCGATGGTCCTCGCCGCGGGTCTCGGAACCCGCCTGCGCCCCCTCACGAACGAGATCACCAAGCCGATGGTGCCGGTCCTCGACCGCCCGGTGATGGCGCACATACTCGACCTACTCGAACATCACGGTTTCGAGGACGTGATCGCCAACCTGCACTACTTCCCCGAGTCGATCAAGCAGTACTTCGGCGAGCGCTTGAGCTACCGCTTCGAGCCGGAGCTGCTCGGAACCGCCGGGGGAGTGCGCGGCTGTGCCGACTTTTTCGGTGACGACTCTTTTGTCGTGATCTCAGGCGACGCGCTCACCGACATCGACCTGAGCGCGTTCGCGGCCCGTCACCGCCAGGCCGGCGGGATCGCGACGCTTGCCGTCAAGAAGGTCTCAGACACGCGCGAGTACGGCGTCGTCTTGCACGACCGCGACGGGCGCATCACCGGCTTCCAGGAGAAGCCGAGCCCCGAGGAGGCGCTCTCGGACCTCGGCAACTGCGGTATCTACATCTTCAGCCCGGAGATCTTTGACTACTTCCCGGATCGCCCCTTTGTGGACTGGGCCCAAGATGTGTTTCCGACTTTGCTCGAGAACGACATCCCGTTCTATATCCACGAGGTGCGCGAGTACTGGAACGACGTTGGCTCACTCGCGGAGCTGCGCCAAGGCACCTTCGACGCGCTGCGTGGTGAGCTGCGCCTGCAGGTTGATGGTCGCGAGCTTGCCCCGGGCTTGATCGTCGCGGGGGAGAGCGTCGTGCCGCGGAGTGCCGAGATCGAGGGTTCCGTCTGGATCGGTCGCGACGTCGAGCTGGGCGAGGACGTGCGCCTGACGGGCCCGCTTGTGCTGGGCGACGGCGCGCATGTGGGCGAGGGAGCCCAGTTGCGAGACAGCATCCTGCTTCCCGGAACCGAGGTCGCCTCAGGCACGATCCTAATCGGCGCGATCGCTGGGCACGCGGGGATCCTGGAGAGTCTGCGGCCCAGATAGTCGGGGCCACCAAGCAGGCCCCCGAGAGCGGTCCCTTGACCGGGTGGATTGTACCTGCTCGTACATCCGTGCAAACCGACACATAGAAGCGGCCAACAGGGGTACGATGGATACACATCGTCTCCGAGTGAAGGGAGTCCCTGATGCAGATAGACATCAAGGGCCGCAATGTCCCGGTCACCGACGACATGCGCGAGCATCTGGAGCGCCGGCTGGAGAAGGTTTCCCGCCAGGTCTCCGAGTTCGCCCGTTTGGAGTTCGAGATATTCAGGGAGCCAAATCCTCGCGTCGCCGATAGCGACGTGGCCGAGGCGACGCTCTACCTCAAGGGCGTCACGCTGAGGGCGCGTGACTCCTCGCCGCAGATGTTGCATTCGTTGAACCTGGTCGTCGACGAGCTGGCGCGCCAAGTCAAGCGCCATCGCGACAAGCGCCGTCATCGCCGTGAGGCGCATGCCGCGGCCGCGGCCGCGGCGACGCCGGTGCGGCCTTCGCCGGCCGTCGAATAGTCCTCTCCGTCGATCGGCGAGCACGCAGAGCGCGATCGCGTCTGAGACGAACGGCGCTCTGCGCCAATCGGTGGCGAGGATCGGCGGCGTAATCGGTACCCTGAGCGCATGTCGCTTTTGGATCGTGCGCTGAACATCGGCGAGGGCAAGAAGTTCAAGGTCTATGAGAAGCGCGTCGCGCTGATCAGCGCCTACGAGGCCGAGCTGGAGCTCGAGACCGACGACGAGCTGCGCGAGCGCATGAACGAGTTGCGCGAGCGCGCACGCGATGAGGAGTCACTCGAGGATCTGCTGCCAGAGTGCTTTGCGATCGTGCGCGAGGCAGGCAAGCGAACGATGGGAATGCGTCACTTCGACGTACAGCTGGTCGGGGCAATGGCGCTGCACGACGGCTGCATCTCCGAGATGAAGACCGGCGAGGGCAAGACACTGACGGCGACGCTCGCGGTCGTGCTCAACTCGCTCGCCCCGCGCGAGGGAGCCACCGGTTCTGAGACGATCGAACGCAAGGGCGTGCACGTCGTGACGGTCAACGACTACCTCGCCCGCCGCGACGCCGCCTGGATGAGCCCGATCTACAACGCCCTGGATGTCAGCGTAGGGGTACTGCAAAACCAGCAGCCTTATGAGGAAAAGCAGCTCGCCTACGCATGCGACGTGGTCTATGGCACCAACTCGGAGTTCGGCTTCGACTACCTGCGCGACAACATGGCCAAGGATCTCGCTGAGAAGGTGCAGCGCGGCCATCCATTCGCGGTCGTGGACGAGGTCGACAACATCCTGATCGACGAGGCGCGCACGCCGCTGATCATCTCCGGCGCACCCGAACAGGCAGCAGACTTCTACGTGAAGTTCGCCCGTCTGGCGCCGCGCATGATCGCCGGTAAGACGCCTGAAGGAATGGATCCGCGTGCCAAGAAGGGGTTCGTGGCGGAGTTCGACTACGAGATTGATGAGAAGCAGAAGACCGTTGCCATCACAGAGCTCGGTGTCGCCAAGGCCGAGCGTTTCCTCGGTATCGACCATCTCTACAAGGCCGAGAATGGACATCTGGTCAACCACCTGATCCAGGCGCTGCGGGCCGAGTCGCTTTACAAACGCGACGTCGATTACGCCGTGATCGACGGCGAGGTCAAGATCATCGATGAGTTCACCGGCCGCATCCTCGACGGCAGGCGCTGGTCGGAGGGCTTGCACCAGGCCGTCGAGGCCAAGGAGGGCGTGAAGGTCCAGGAGGAGAACCAGACACTCGCCTCGATCACCTACCAGAACTACTTCCGCCTCTACGACAAGCTCTCCGGCATGACCGGCACGGCCCTGACAGAGGCCACCGAGTTCATGAAGATCTACGAGCTGCCGGTGGTCCAGATCCCGACGAACATGCCGATGATTCGCGACGACCGCAACGATCAGGTCTACAAGACCAAGGAGGGCAAGTGGGAGGCGGTCGTCAAAGAGATCGCCGCGCGCCACGAGAACGGCCAGCCGGTACTGGTCGGCACGATCTCGGTCGAGGTCTCAGAGCTGCTCGGCGATCGTCTGAAGAAGCGCGGGATCGCCCACACCGTGCTCAACGCCAAGCCCGAGCACGCGGCCCGCGAGGCGGAGACCGTGGCCGAGGCGGGCCAGCCGGGCGCTGTCACGATCGCAACGAACATGGCCGGTCGTGGCGTGGACATCAAGCTCGGAGGTAACGCCGAGCACTTGGCGGGCCAGCAGCTCCTCAAGCTGAACATCGATCCTGAGGACCCTGCCTATGCGCAGCGCCTGAAGGATCTGCTGCCCGAGATAGAGCAGCAGGTGCAGGTCAACCGTGAACGCGTGATGGCGGCGGGAGGCATGTTCATCTGCGGCACCGAGCGCCACGAGTCGCGGCGCATCGACAACCAGCTACGCGGGCGCGCGGGCCGCCAGGGCGATCCAGGAGAGAGCCGCTTCTTCCTCTCAGCCGAGGATGATCTCGTGCGCCTGTTCGCGGGCGATCGCATCTACAAGATCCTCGATCGACTGGGGGGCCTGGATGAGGAAGGCAACGAGGAGCCGATCGAGGCGGGCATGCTCTCCAAGCAGATCGAGAAGGCTCAGAAGAAGGTCGAGGAACAGAACTTCCTGATCAGAAAGCGCGTGCTCGAGTACGACGACGTGATGAACGAGCAGCGGCGCATCGTCTACGCCTACCGCGACGAGGTGCTCGAAGGTAAGGAGATGGGCGAGGAGGCGCGCGAACAGGTTGTCAATACGATCGAGCGCACAGTCGAGCAGTACACGCCGAGTGACTACATGGAGGACTGGGATCTCGAGGGCCTGCTCACCACCCTCGGACAGTTCTTCCCGGTCGAGCTCGACGAGGACGATCTCGATCCGGAGACGATCGACAGTGGCTACCTGACCGAGGAGATCACCCAGACCGCGGTCAAGCAATACGAGACGCGCGAGCAGGAGCTCGGCAAGGAGCTGATTAGTGCGCTCGAGCGCTTCCTGATCCTGCAGATCATCGATGAACGCTGGCGCGAGCACCTGTACGACATGGATTATCTGCGTGAGGGCATCCACCTGCGCGGCTTCGCCCAGATCGATCCGCTGGTGGCCTACAAGAACGAGGCGTTCACCCTCTTCGGCGACCTCATGAACAGCGTATGGGTGGACTTCACACGCATGATCTTCAACGTGCAGGTCAGCGTCGACGGGCAGAATGGCGGCGGAGGGGGAGCGCCGGTCCCGGCGTTTGCCGCAGCGGGCAACTCAACGCGCGCCGGACGCGTGTCCTACTCGGGTGGCTCAAGTGCCATGGGCGCCGGTGCGATCGCCGCCGCGGCCGCCGCCGCGGGCCCCGGCGCTGCAGCCTACGAGGACGAAGGCGAACCGGTCGAAGCGCTCCCGGTCGTAGAGCAGCGCGTCACAGACTCAGAGCACGAAGTCGGGCGCAACGACCCGTGCTGGTGCGGCAGCGGCAAGAAGTTCAAGCGCTGTCACGGAGCTTAGGCCGCTCCGATTCGCGCTTGGCGATGAACTCCTCGGTGGCTTGTGTGCCGATGAAGGGGGTTAGCAGCGTGCGTGCCAGTTCGGGGATGATTGTCGAGACCGTCTCGACGGAGTTCTGGCTGATGTGCAGGTAGAGCACTTCGAAGAAGCGCTGGGTCACGGCCTGGTCGAGGCTACCGGCCGCCGCCGGATCGAGCAGGTCATAGCCGGGCTGCAGGAAGATCATGAAGGCCTCCATCAGCGACTTCACTAGCTCCTGGGCTGAGGGCCCGACCGAGAGCAGCTCGACGATCCCCGTGCGAGCGAATGCGGGCTCGTTTTTTGCCCATTCGGCGTACGCGTACATACCGTCCCAAACCGCGTCGGGCCAGGTCGGTGAATTGCGGTACACCTCTTGGCAGAAGCCCATCACGCGATCGACCCCTGCTTCGACGCCGGAGAAGACCGCTTCCTCCTTGCTGGCGAAGTGCTCGTGAAAGGAGCGCGCGGAGATATTCGCCTCGGCGCAGATATCTCGGATACTGGTTTGGTGGTAACCCTTGGCGGCGACGACGCGCACCGCGGCTAGCTGGATCTGCTCGTGCGTGTTGTGCACGATGAAGCGTCGGGGAGCCTCGCGGAGGCTGGCAGCATGGCGGATGACAGCTATGACGAAAGCGTACACGAGTATTGGCGTCTTGCAACAGAAATCGACAGCCGGGGTAGCTCGATATTCGAGGTGTCAATCCGGCGCGTCGCCTCTCGCGTGACGCACCGAAGTCCCGGCGGCATGCCGTTCTTTCCTGGTCGGAGGCGCCCGGCCGCTGCTGATAGCGTTGCGCTTCGATGGCAACAGCTCCCCCAAGCGAGTCGACGCCGCAACGCCTTGCGGCCATCCGCGAGCAGCTCGACACTGCTGGCGGACTATCTTTGACCCAGCTCAACTGAGCGAGCGCGTCGAGGCGCTCGAAGCGCAGATGCAAGCGCCCGGCTTCTGGGACGACGCCGAGGCGGCCGCCAAGGTCTCGGCCGAGCACGCCAAGGCAAACAGGCGCCTACAGATATTCACCGAGTTGCAGTCCGACGTGGACGATCTCGACGGTCTGGTGGAGATGGCCGAGGAGGAGCCCGAGCTCGAACAGGAGGTCCAAGAGCACCTCGCCTCGGTCGAGCAGCGCTTGGCGGAGCTCGAGGAGCAGCGTCTCTTCTCAGGCTCCTATGACGCGGGCGACGCGCTCGTCAGCGTCAATGCGGGCGCGGGTGGTACCGACGCGCAGGACTGGGCCGAGATGGTGTTGCGCATGATGATGCGCTGGGCTGAGCGGCGCGGCTTCAAGGCTGAGCTGCTGGAGGTGAGCCCGGGGAGGAAGCCGGCATCAAGTCGGCCACCTTCAAGGTCTCAGGGGAAAACGCCTACGGTCTGTTCGGCGCCGAGCGGGGCGTTCACCGACTCGTGCGCCTCTCGCCGTTCGACTCCGCCCATCGCCGCCAGACGAGCTTCGCAGGCGTCGAGGTGGCGCCGGTGGTGGAGGACAGTGGCGAGGTCGAGATCGACGAGGACGACCTGCAGGTGGATACCTATCGCGCCTCGGGCGCCGGCGGCCAGCACGTCAACAAGACCGACTCGGCCGTGCGCATCACCCATCGTCCCTAGCGGGATCGTGGTGCAGTGCCAGAACGAGCGCTCGCAGACCTCCAACCGCGCCACCGCGATGGCGATGCTGCGCTCCAAGCTCGTGGAGAAGCAGGAGCGCGAACGCCAGGAAGAGATCGCGCGCGAGAAGGGCGAGGCACAGGACGTCAACTTCGGCTCGCAGATCCGCTCCTACGTGCTGCACCCTTACTCGATGGCCAAGGACCATCGCACCGATCATGAGATGGGCGACGTGCAGCGCGTGCTCGGACGGGGATTTGGATGGATTTGTGCGTGCCTATCTGCTAAGTCGGCCCCGTCCGATGCAGTGAGCGGAGACGAGCTGACCGAGCTGGTGGGGCGTGCCTTGGCCGAGGACGTCGGCGCTGGTGACGTCACGACAAGCGCGACTGTCGCGCGCGGATGCAAGCGCGCGAGCGCTGATCACGCAGAAGGCGCCGGGCACGATCTTCGGGTTGGATGTGGCCGAGGCGTGCTTCGCGCTGCTCGATCCCGACGTGCGCTTCGAGCGCTTGACGCAGAGGGCGGCTGGCGAGAGCAGGGCGGGCCGGTGCTCTCGATCGAAGGCTCGGCCAGGGCGCTGCTAACGGGCGAGCGCACGGCGCTCAACTTCCTCGGACGCCTGTCCGGGATCGCGACGCTGGCAGCACGCTTCGTGCGCGAGGTCGAGGGGACCGGAACGGTTGTGCTCGACACGCGCAAGACGACTCCGGGATTGAGGAGGCTCGAGAAGGCGGCGGTCGCGGCCGGAGGCGCAACGCAACCACCGAGTCGGGCTGTTCGACGCGATCCTGATCAAGGAGAACCACATCGCCGCGGCCGGCGGGATCGCCCAGGCGGTGGCTCGCGTGCGCGAGTCGGCACCGGAGCTTGCGAGCACGCTGGAGGTCGAGGTGCGCGATCCCGGCGAGATCGAAGCGGCGCTCGCAGCCGGCGCGCCACGTCTGCTGCTCGACAACATGAGCGTCGAGGGCTGCGGGTCGCGGTCGCTCAGGTGGCTGGCCGCGCCAAGCTGGAGGCGAGCGGCAACGTGACGCTCGAGAACGTCCGAGAGCGCGCGCTCACCGGAGTGGACTTCATATCGATTGGCGCGCTCACCCACTCTGCGCCGGCCCTGGACCTGTCGCTCATGCTAATTAGCGGATAAGCTATCAAATACGAAAATCGTTAGCGGATATGCTACGATTAAAATCATGTTGTGAGCGATGATCGTGTAGCTGGTGATCTGATCGGGAAGATCCGCGGGATCAGCGGGCTCACTCAGGCCGAGCTTGCGCGCAGGACGGGGATGCAAAGCTCGGTTCTCAGCGCATATGAGCATGGTCGTCGTCAGCCTTCGGCGGCTGCGCTGGCCCGCATCGCCCGGGCGGCGGGTCTGGAGCTCGAGCTCGTCCCAGCGGCGCACGGATCGCGCTCATGAGCACGCGGGAACGATCCTTTCCCAGGTGCTCGACCTCGCGGGTTCGATGCCCTATCGACCGCGACCCGAGCTCGAGTACCCGCCGCTGATCCGTCTGCGCTCATGAGTGAGCTCGGCGATCAGTTGCTTGCGATTCACGACGCGCTCGACGCGGCGCGGATACCGCACGCGATCGGGGGCGCGATCGCGCTTGGTTATTGCACGCTCGAACCCCGCGGCACGCGGGATGTCGACGTCAACGTCTTCACGGCCCCGAGCGCGCGCGGGATGTGTTCGCGGCGATGCCCGAGGGGGTGGAGTTCAGCGGCGTGGATCTGGAACATGCGGAACGAGACGGGCAGGTCAGGTTGCGATGGGGGATCACCCCCATAGACCTGTTCCTGAGCGTCCTGCCCTTCCACGATCATGTTGCGGAGCACGTGCGCCATGGTCTCCATTCGAGGGGCGCACGATCCCGGTGCTGAGCTGTACGGGGCTCACGGTATTCAAGGCGATGTTCGACCGTCCGCGCGACTGGGTGGACATCGAAGCGATGGTCGAGGCCCGCGCGATCGATCTCGACGAGGCGATTCGGTGGGTCGGCGAGATGGCGGGCGCCGACTCCGTCAATGCCCGCCGGCTTGCCGAGCTGCGCCCGGGGGCGCCTGCCGGCGAGGGATAGACTTCGAGGTGGTGGGTGGCTACCCCACCGAGCCGATCCCCGAACCTGCAGACCCGCTATGAACACTTTGCTGCCGATGATTCCCACCAGGGACCGCTGCCCGCGCTGAGCGCGGCTGAGATCGCCGAGCTGAGCGCCGAGGTGCGCGCGCTGGCCGCTGAGCGAAACGCGACGATCCTTGCGCACAACTATCAGGTGCCCGAGGTGCAGGACGTGGCTGACTACGTGGGCGACTCGCTGGGACTCTCCCGCCAGGCAGCGGCGTCCGACGCCGAGACGATCGTCTTCTGCGGCGTGCACTTCATGGCCGAGACAGCCTCGATCCTGTGCCCGGAGAAGACGGTCCTGATCCCGGACCTGGACGCCGGCTGCTCGCTGGCTGCCTCGATCGACGCCGAGCAGCTGGCGCAGTGGAGGGCTTCATATCCAAAGGGCGTGGTCGTCATGTATGTGAACACCACCGCCGAGGTCAAGGCGCTGACCGACTACTGCTGCACCTCGGCCAACGCGGTCGACGTCGTGCGCCACATCTACGAGACGCAGGGTCCCGATACAGAGGTCCTGTTCGGTCCGGACATGTGGCTCGGCGCCTACGTGGAGAAGGAG
>CAVUQG010000009.1:0-141035 GCA_963743555.1 uncultured Solirubrobacterales bacterium | reverse complement strand
CGAGCGGAACGTGGCGATCGCAAGCGGCATCAGCGTCGCGCCCGCGGTCGGAAAGGAGGCCATGCGCAGTCTCCCGGCCCGCAAGCCCGCAATCGCTGACAGCTCGTCTTCGGCGGCCTCCAGGCGCGCAAGGATGCCTTCGGCGTGCTCCACGAGCGCCTGTCCAGCGGCGGTCACGCGCACGCCGCGCGCGTGGCGCTCGAGCAGCGTCATGCCGGTTTCGGCCTCCAGCGTCGCGACTTGCTGGGAGACGGCCGACTGGGTGTAGGAGAGCGCCTCGGCCGCGCCCGAGAACGAGCCGCGTCTGGCGACCTCTACGAGGACTCGCAATCGAGCAACGTTGAGCATTAGCTGTCCTTATAGCTCAGATTACGAGGTTCACTGGAGCTGATGGCAGGGAATGGGCACTATGTAATGGAAGTTCAGTTTGGATCGTGCCACAGGACGATCGCCACAAGACGGCAATAGGCGCCAGGCAACAAAACGAAGCCGGGCGAAACGGCACAAGAGAAAGAGTCGAAAAAATGTCCGCCAACATCATCATCTCCTATGACGGAACCAACAACGAGGACGACGCGGTTGCGCTCGGCCGACTGTTCGCAAGCGCCGGTGCGACGGTGTCGCTCGCGTACGTACGCCACGCGCCTGAGGGGGAGACCAGTCGCGAGATCCTCGCCCAGCATGAGGCCGAAGAGCTGCTGCGCAAGGGCACAGAGCTGCTCGGCGACAGCGATGCTCCGCGTCACGTCATCACCGACCCCTCCACCCCCGGGGGCCTGAGCAAGCTGGCCACGCAGACCGAGGCCGACATGATCGTGTTCTGCTCGGACTCGCACACCGCCAAGGGCAGCGTCACGGTCGGCAACTCCGCGCAGCGTCTGCTGAACGGCGGCACCGTCGCCGTCGCGATCGCCCCAGCCGGATACGCACAGAACGGCGATTCACAGCTCACGCGTGGTATCGCGGTGGCCGGCGACGGTGGCGCCCAGGCGACCGCCGAGGCACTTGCCCGGGCGTTTGGAGCAGAGCTCGTCGCGGCAGAGCGGGAGGCCGGCCTGATCGTGGTCGGCTCACGCCCGGAGGCCGAGGAGGGTCGTGTCTCGCTCAGCGCCGCCAGCGAGAACCTGATCGAGAATGCCGGTTGCCCGGTGCTCGTCGTCCCGCGCGGCAAGGCGCTCGAGTTCGACGGTCACGTGGTCGCGGCCGCGTAACGAATCACACAGGTAGGCGCCCCGCTCGACGATATGGGTCAGCGGGGCGCATGCCCACGCCGGGCGCGCACATAGCCCACCAGTGCTTCCGCGAAGTCCAGCGAGCCACCGAGCAGGTGTCCGGCAGGGCCTGTCCAAAGCCAAGCCTCCAGACGGCGTATGCCACGAGCGCGAACCAGCATCGGCTCGCACGGTATCGTGGCAGCCATGCCAACGGCCTTGAAGACAACCGTCACCGAGCTGCCAGAGTCGCGCGTGCGCGTGCAGGTGGAAGTCCCTTCGAGTGAGATTGAGGATCGCCTAGCGCGCAAGGCTCGCCAGTTGGGGCGCGAAATGAAGCTCCCCGGCTTTCGTCGCGGCAAGGTCCCGGCGCCGCTGGTGATCCAGCGCGTGGGACGCGAGGTAGTGCTGGAGGAAGCGGTCCGCGACACCTTGGGCAGTTGGTATTCGGATGCGATCGAGACGGCCGGCATCGTGCCGGTAGGAGATCCGCAGCTGGATCTCGCCGATCTCCCGGGGCAGGGCGCGGCACTGGAGTTCTCGATCGAGATAGGTGTGTTGCCGACCGCACAACTCGGCAACTACAAGGGCCTTGAGGTTCCGTCGCCGCGAGGTCGTCGTCGAGGACGAAGCGATCCAGCAGGAGATCGACGGGCTACGCGATCGCTTGGCGCGACTGGAGACCGTTGAGCGTCCAGCAGCCTCAGGCGATTTCGTCGTAGTCGACTATCTCGGCTCGACCGCGGGCGAGCCGTTCGAGGGCGGCGAGGGGCGCGATCAGCTCATAGAGCTCGGCTCGGGCAACTTGATCCCCGGCTTCGAGGAGGGCTTGGAGGGATCTGCGGCGGGGGAGGCGCGGACGATCGAGGTCTCTTTTCCGGCCGATTATCAGAGCGAGCAGCTGGCGGGCGCCGACGCCTCCTTCGAGGTGACGGTCAAGGAGGTAAAGCAAAAGCTGCTGCCAGAGGTGGACGAGGATTTCGCTGTGGACATGGGCTTTGACTCGGTTGAGGAGCTCACCGAGGACATTCGCACACGCCTGGCGGACGCCGACAGCAAGCGTATCGACGCCGAGTTTCGCGAGGCCGCGCTCGACGTGGCGGCATCCGAAGCTCATGTCGAGACGCCCGAGCCTCTTGTTCAAGCAAAGGCCCGCGAGATGTGGGATCGCATGCTGCACTCTCTCTCCCATCGGGGCATCACCCGCGAGGTGTATCTGAAGATCACCGGACGCGAGGAGGACGACATGATCGCCGAGTTGCTGCCCGACGCCGGTCAGTCGCTTCGCCGCGAGGCGGTGATCGCCGCGGTCGTCGCGGCCGAGAAGATCGTGCCGAGTGAGGAGGATCTGCTCGAGGTCCTGACTCCGACCGCCGAGCGCGAGGGAGTCGAGCCGCAGAAGCTGCTCGATGAACTGCGCGACTCCGGGCGCCTGGAGGACATCCGCGAGGATCTCGCTGCCCGCCAGGCCGTCGAGCTGATCGCCTCCGAGGCCACCCCAATCCCTCTCGAGCAGGCCCAGGCGCGTGAGAAGCTCTGGACGCCAGAGTCCGAGGAGAAGCAGGGCGAGGGCTGCTGGCGAGGCAGCTGCGGCGAGACTTTGGACGCCGGAGCGCTAGCCTAGTCATCACCCCGCTCGGGATATGTTCAGAAGGAATCCGGCCTGTAAAGCGAAACTGAAGCGAGGACCATGAGCCCACTTGTACCAATGGTGGTTGAGCAGACCTCGCGAGGCGAGCGTGCGTTCGACATCTACAGCCGTCTGCTCAACGAGCGGATCATTTTTCTTGGCACACCGGTCGATGACCAGATCGCCAACCTAGTCGTCGCCCAGCTACTGCATCTGGAGTCCGAGGACCCCACCAAGGATGTCTCGATCTACATCAACTCGCCGGGGGGCTCGGTGTACGCCGGCCTTGCGATCTACGACACGATGCAGTTCATCAAGCCAGACGTACAGACGATCTGCGTCGGCATCGCGATGTCGATGGGGGCACTGCTGTTGGCCGGAGGGGCCAAGGGCAAGCGCATGGCGCTGCCCAACGCGAAGATTCTGATCCACCAGGTCTCATCGAGCTTCCAGGGGCAGGCGACCGACATCGAGATCCACGCGAAGGAGATCATCGATGTGCGCAAACGCTTGGATGAGATCATCGCCAAACACACGGGCAAGAAGCTCGACGAAGTAAGCAAGGACACGGAGCGCGACTATTTCATGAGCTCCGAGGAGGCCAAGGAGTACGGCATAATCGACCGCGTCATCTCAGAGCACTAGTTCTGAGATGACGGTCGCGTTGTAGGAGGAGAGACTCAACATGGCCAGACCAACCGATTCCAATGAGCAGCTCCTTTGCAGTTTCTGCGGTAAGTCTCAGCGGCAAGTCAAGAAGCTGATCGCAGGCCCTGGCGTCTACATCTGCGACGAGTGCATCGATCTCTGCAACGAGATCATCGACGAGGAGCTGGCGGCGCCGCCAGCGTTCGACCTCGAGAACCTGCCCAAGCCTCGTGCCATCTACGACGTGCTTGACGAGTATGTCGTCGGCCAGGAGGCCTCCAAGCGCACGCTGTCGGTTGCCGTCTACAACCACTACAAGCGCGTGCAGATGATGCAGTCCGAGGATTCGGACATCGAGCTGCAGAAGTCCAACATCCTGCTACTCGGTCCCACCGGCTGTGGCAAGACGCTGTTGGCCCAAACGCTCGCACGCATCTTGAATGTGCCGTTCGCGATCGCCGATGCGACCGCGCTGACCGAGGCAGGCTATGTCGGCGAGGACGTCGAGAACATCCTGCTCAAGCTGATCCAGGCGGCCGACTATGACGTCAAGAAGGCCGAGACCGGGATCATCTACATCGACGAGGTCGACAAGATCGCCCGCAAGGCTGACAACCCGTCGATCACGCGCGACGTCTCCGGCGAGGGTGTCCAGCAGGCGCTGTTGAAGATCCTTGAGGGCACCCAGGCATCGGTGCCGCCGCAGGGTGGACGTAAGCATCCACACCAAGAGTTCCTGACGATCGACACCACCAACATCTTGTTCATCTGCGGAGGCGCGTTCGCGCACCTCGACAAGGTGATCGAGCGACGCATCGGCCACAACGGCATCGGCTTTGCCTCGGCGATCGAAACCAAACTCGAGCGCGACACCGGCGAAATATTCGAGCACTGCCTGCCGGAGGACTTGATCGAGTACGGCCTGATTCCCGAGTTCATCGGACGCCTGCCGGTCATGTCAGCTGTCCACCAGCTCACCTGCGAGGATCTCGTCTCGATCCTCACCGAGCCGCGCAACGCGCTGGTCAAGCAGTTTCAGCGCTTCTTTTCCTTCGACGGCATCGAGCTTGTGTTTGCCGAGGACTCTTTGCTGGCGGTCGCAGAGAAGGGCCTGGAGCGAGAAACCGGCGCGCGTGGCTTGCGCTCGATCATCGAGGAGATCCTGCTCGAGGTTCAGTTTGAGCTGCCCTCCCGTCGCGACGTCAAGAAGTGCGTCGTCACGCGCGACACGGTCGAGAAAGGCACGACGCCTACGCTTGTCACCGAAGCTGCGCCGGAGGAGCCCGCCGAGCGCTCCTTGCGTGAGGAGTCGGCTTAGTAGCGCTTGTCGGAAGAGCTCTCGTCTGTGTTAAGGGAAGAGCTCTCATCTGCGTCAAGCCGGTGCGCGGGGGCTGCGCTTAGCTCGAGACGGTGGCCGGTGGCCCACAAGACATTGTCGAGTGTGTCCACGGTCGGGTTGGCTCCCTGGCGCTCCAACTTAGCGATAGCGGCCTGGCTGACATCGAGTCGCTCGGCCAGCGCGGCTTGGGTAAGGCCTGCTGCGTAGCGCGCCTCGCGGATGACTGTTGCGGCTCGGGACATTGTCGAAAACGCGATTATAACCAATGGGTTATAAGTGGGATCTGCGATATGGCAGAGCACCAAGCTTTGTTCGCCAGCAGCGCCGTCCGCTAGCATCCCCCGCCGTGCCCGCACACATCAGTGACCTCCATGCATGACGACTTCCGCATCCGCGTAGAGTTGCCGCGCGCGCAAGCGCATGAGCTGCTGCATGCCCTGGAGGCGCACGAGCGCGATGGCAGCGGTGGCCTTCCAAGTCCAGAGCACGTCGCCGTAAGCCACGAGGATGGACACGTCTTCCTATATGCCGACTCCGGAGATGAGGCCGCGAGCGCACGGACAGCCGTCGAAGCGATCCTCTCCGAGAGGGGCATCGCCGCGCAGGTCAGCTCTTGGCGTTGGCACCCTGAGGAGGAGCGTTGGGAGGACGTCTCGCTCGCGTTGCCCAGCACTTCCGCCGAGCACGTCGCCGAGCACGAGCGCCTGGAGGAGTTGGAGACCGGGGAGTCAGAGCAAACCGGCTACCCGGCATGGGAAGTGCGTGTCACGCTGCCCACTCATCACGACGCACATGCGTTTGCCGAACGTCTCGCCGCCGAGGGGATCCCTGTGCAGCGCCATTGGCGCCATCTCACGCTCGGCGCCGAGGACGAGGACGACGCTCGTGCGCTTGCGGAGCGCTTGCGCTCTGAGGCCCCGCAGGGCTCGACCCTCGACGTGGAGGGCTCCGCTTGGGACGCCTGGGTAGCAGTGAACGGACCGGCGCGCCCGTTTGCGCTGTTTGGCGGTCTGGCGCAGTAGCAACAGCTCCGCTGCGTACACTCACGCTCAATGAGCGAACGCATCAAAGAGCTTGAAGATCGCACCCGGTTTGAGCCCTCACAGGTCGAGCCGCAGATCGTCGAGCGCTGGCTCGCTTCGGGTCTGTTTCATCCTGAGCCCGATGGAGAGGCGAGCGAGAACTACTCGATCGCGATACCGCCGCCGAACGTAACCGGCTCGCTGCACATGGGGCACGCGCTCAACGGCTCGGTGCAAGACACGCTGATTCGTTACAACCGGATGAAATCCCCACCCACCCGACGCACGAAGTGGATCTTTGGCACCGACCACGCTGGGATCGCCACGCAAGCGCAGGTCGAGAAGGCGCTGCTTGCCGAGGGCATCAACCGTCACGAGTTGGGGCGTGAAGCGTTCGTGGAGCGCGTGTGGGAGTGGCGAGCGCACTACGGCGGCACGATCGTCGAGCAGTTCAAGCGGCTTGGTGCCTCGTGTGACTATTTCGAAGAGCGTTTTACGCTCGACGAGGGCTACGCCCGCGCCGTTATGCAGGTCTTCGTCAACCTCTACGAGAAGGGCTGGATCTACCGCGACCGCTACATCGTCAACTGGGATCCGGGCAGCCGCTCTGCGATCTCGGACCTGGAGGTCGAAGAGCGTCGCGAGACAGACACGCTCTACTCGATCCGCTACGACGTTGAGGGGGGTGGCAGCGTCACGATCGCCACCGTTCGCCCTGAGACGATGCTCGGCGACACCGCGGTGGCGGTTCATCCAGAGGACGAGCGCTACCGGGCGCTGGTCGGGCGCAACGCGATCCTGCCGCTTGTCGGGCGACATTTGCAGATCATCGCCGACGACTACGTGAAGATGGACTTCGGCACCGGCCAGCTGAAGGTCACCCCAGCGCACGATCCCAACGATTTCGAAATCGGCAGCCGCCACGAGCTCGATCAGGTGTCGGTGATCGGCGAGGACGGACGCATGACCGCCGAGGCCGGCGAGCGCTTCGCCGGCCTTACGGTCATGGAGGCGCGTGAGGCCGTCGTCGCCGAACTGGAGCGTGAAGGTCGGATCGTCGCGCGTGAGGACTACGAGCACGAGGTGCCCTACTCGCACCGCTCCGGTCAGCGCATCGAGCCGCTGATCTCGCTGCAATGGTTCATGAGCATGGACGAGCTGGCGCGCCCGGCTGTCGCCGCCGTGCGTGAGGCACGCGTGCGGATCGTGCCCGAGAACCACCGGCGCGTCTACCTGGACTGGATGGAGAACATCCGTCCGTGGTGCATCTCACGCCAGCTCTGGTGGGGTCACCGCCTGCCCGTCTACTACTGCGAGACGTGCGGGCACGTCAATGTGGCGCTCAGTGCACCCGATGCCTGTGCGGAATGCGGAGGGCATCTCCGCCAAGAGGAGGATGTGCTGGACACGTGGTTCTCCTCCGCGCTGTGGCCATTTGCAACGCTCGGTTGGCCGCAGAACACCCCCGAGCTGAAAGCGTTCTATCCGACGAACGTGCTCTCCACCGCCAGGGACATCCTGTTCCTGTGGGTCGCACGCATGATCATGATGGGCATCGAGCTGACCGGCGATGTGCCGTTCTCCGACGTCTACATCCACTCGGTGATCCAGGCACCCGACGGGCGGCGCATGTCCAAGTCGCTGGGGACCGGCATCGACCCATTGCAAGAGATCGACCGTCACGGCGCCGACGCGGTGCGTTTCGGCCTGCTTGCGATGTCCTCCACACAGGACGTTCGCTACTCCGCTGAGAAGGTCCAGCAAGGGCAAGCGCTGGCCAACAAGCTGTTCAACGCGGCGCGCTTCGCGCTGATGCGTATCGACGCGAGCCTAGGATCAGAGCGCGCACAGGCTGTCGAGCCGCAGCCGTTGCCGCGCGCGGTCGAGGATCGCTGGATCCTCTCACGGCTCACGCGGGTCCTGGCTGATACCGCCGTGCGCATCGAGCAGTACGACTTCTCTCATGCCGCGCTCGGCCTCTATGACTTCGTCTATGGAGAGTTGTGTGACTGGTATCTGGAGATCGTCAAGCAGCGATTGCCCGATCTCGCTGAGCCGGGCAGCGAGAATGACGGTAGGCAGGAGCTCGCCGCGACATTGCTGTACGTGCTGCGCGAGACGGTCGCCATGGCCCACCCGCTGATCCCGTTTGTCACCGAGGAGCTCTGGCGATACCTCGATGACACCGGCGAGTTGCTCGCCGGCTGTGCCTATCCGTGCGCTCGGGAGGATTTGATCGACCTGCAGGCAGAGACCGAATTGGCGCGCACGATCGAGGCGATAACACTGGTGCGCGGTTGGCGGGACTCGGTTGGCGCTCGGGCCGGTCAGTTTGTGACCGCACGTCTTTGCGCAGACGGCTACGAACTGACCGGCCCGCTGCTCGCCCGCTTGGCGCGTTTGCAGCTTCTCCCTGAGGACGAGCAGTCTCAGGCACTCGACGCGGTGGACACGAGCCCAGCCAATGGGGATGCTTCCGGCGCGGGCGGGGGAGAGCCTTTGGCCGCGCCCACAACGATCGCCTCCCTCCCCATCCCCGGGGGCACAGTCGAGGTGCTCTCAGGCGAGGGCCTCGACCTCGGCGCCGCCGAGCGGCGACGCGAGGCTGCCAAGCAGAAGCTGCTCGTAGAGATCGAGCGAGTGCAGGGAAAGCTGGAGCGGCCGGGCTTCGTGGAGAAGGCACCGGCAGCCGTGGTGGAGGGCGAGCGTGAGCGTCTTGGGCGCTTGCGCGCCGAACTGGAGGTCCTATGAGCCAGGACTGGAGCCCCGAGCACGCCGAGCGTCATCTGCGCTCACTTGAGCTGTTCGGAATGCGCTTCGGACTGGACCGGATGCACCGCATGATGACGGTGCTCGGATCGCCCGAGCGCAGCTTTGACTCGATCCATGTGGTGGGCACGAACGGAAAGAGCTCGACTACGCGAATGATCGCGGCGATCCTCGAGCGCCACGGGCTGCGTAGCGGCTGCTACCTCTCGCCGCACCTCCTGTCCTATTCTGAGCGCGTTCAGATCGGCGAGTGTGATGTCGAGACTCACGCCTTCGCGGCGGCGATCGCGCGCGCTGCTTGGGCGGCTGAGCGGGTCAACCGTACCCTCGCCGAGGATGATCACGTGACCCAGTTCGAGCTGCTGACCGCAGCTGCCTTCTGGGAGCTCGCGCGACGTGACGCCCAAGTGGTAGTCGTGGAGGCCGGCCTCGGAGGGCGCTATGACGCGACGAACGTGATCGACTCGAAGCTGGCTGCTCTCACCAATGTGGGCCTCGAGCACACGCGCTGGCTTGGTCCCACACTGGTCGATATCGCCACCGAGAAGCTCGCTGTCCTTGGCGAGCAGTCGGTATTGGCGGTCGGTTCTCAGCTGCAGCCGGAGGTGCTCGCGCTTGCACGTCGCGTCGCCGCCGAACGTGGCGCTGAGCTCTTGATCGCAGACACAGCTCCCGAGGATCTACAGATGGGCGCGCGCGGTTCGTTCCAGCGTGAGAACTTCGCGCTTGCGCGGCTGGCAGCGGAGTCTTACCTGCGGCGATCAGGGCTCCTCTTGAGCGAGCAGGCCGTGCGAGACGCCGCGATCTCGACGTTGGTTGCGGGTCGTATGCAAGTCCTCGGTGACGATCCGCTCACGGTGGTGGACGGCGCGCACAATCCAGCCGCGATCACCGCGTTGGTGGAGTCTTTGCCCGAGCTGCTTGACGGACGCCCGCTGGCGCTGGTGCTCGGTGTGCTCGAGGACAAGGATGCCACCACCATGCTCCGCAAGCTGCTGCCGGTGTGCGAGCAGGCCTGGTTCACCGCGCCCCCGAGTCAAAGAGCGCTCTCGCCCGCGACGCTGCAATCGCTGGCCGGCCAGCTCGGCTTCGAGCAGTGCACGTGCGAGTCCCAGCCGGTCAAGGCGTTGGCGGCGGCGCGCGACTGGGCGCGTGAGCGCGGCGCCGCGGTTCTGGCGACTGGATCTGTATATCTGGTCGGAGATTTGCTCGCCCACGCGGGCGAGCTCGGTCTGGATGCCGGCGCGATAGGGCTTGGAGGGCGCGACGAGCAACGAGAGCACTTGCAGGGAAGGGGGTCGCCGTGAACGATGACGGCCCATCGGTACTGACGATGATCGGCGCCGTCGCCTTGATCGTGGCGCTCGTGATCCTAGTGTTCTTTGCTGCCGGCTATGGCTTCGGCCGGCTGTTCCTGTGAGGCTTGAGACCTGCAAGAACACACCCTCGGAAAGCTTGATCGCGCATTTTTTGCCCGCTAGCCTCTAAACTCGGCCGCCCGATGCGCCATCACGGATCGAAGCGCCACGTTTCACGCGTGCTTGCAGGGAAATCCCTCAGCGGAGCCGTATAGGGACATCGATGTCACCACCAATCGCCTACTTCGGAATCGAAAGCAAAAGCTTGAGCCTGGTCATCGACTTGTTGATCCTGTTCGTCGTGGTCCTGTACTTCTCGTTGCTGTACTGGACCTACGCGGACGCCCGCCGTCGCATCGCCGATCCGATGCTGGTCGGCTGCGCCACGGTCGCGTCGCTGTTCCCGTTCGTGGGGACGATCGTCTACATGATCCTGCGCCCGCCCGAGTACTTGGAGGACGTGCGTGAGCGCGAACTGGAGTTGCAGGCGGCCGAAGCGCGGCTGCACGAGCTCGACTACAGCCTCTGCCCGCACTGCGACTATCGCATCGAGCGTGACTTCATTCGTTGCCCGAGCTGTCTGCGCAAGCTGAAGGAGCGCTGCGTCAGCTGCTCGCGACCACTAGATCGTGCCTGGACGATCTGCCCATACTGCGAGACCGACGTACCCACGACGGCCAAGGCAACGCGACGTGCGGCCCGCTCAGAGCGTGCGAGCGTCTCAGCTACAGCTCGTACCCGTGTCGGCGCCGAGGACGAACTGGAGGTGGCTGCACTCGATGTGGAGGCGGTATCGCCGGCCCGTGCGCGCGCGGCCAAGCGTGCTGCCGTAAGGGCTCCTGAGCCGGCCACCTTTGTCGGCGAGGTCTCGTTTGCCTCGGAGTCGAGCACTGCCGCTGAGGACCCCGAGACCGGGCGCGAGGACGCAGAGCATGAAGCCACCGTCAAGCCGAGCTCTCGTCCGCGCGCACGTCGTCCGCGCCCGACTTCCTGAGCTCCCTCGAACATTTTTCTCAAGACCAGCCGGCCCCGGGCCGCGACTATCTCCTACGAACCAAAGGAACCCATGGACCGCACGCTGATCCTCGTAAAGCCAGACGCCTTCGCCCGCTCGCTCACGGGCGAGATCATCGCTCGCTTCGAGCGCAAGGGCCTGCGCATCGTCGCGCTGCGACACATGACCGTGACGCGGGAGCTGGCAGAGCGCCACTACGCCGAGCATGCCGAGAAGCCATTCTTCGGCGAGCTGGTGCAGTTCATCACCTCCGGGCCGATCGTGGCGATGGTGCTCGAGGGTCTTGACGCCGTCAAGGCTGCTCGGCAGGCGATCGGTGCCACCAATCCGCTCGATGCCGCTCCCGGCTCGATCCGTGGCGACTTCGCCGTCGAGATGGGCCAGAATATGGTCCATGGCTCGGATTCGGCCGAGTCAGCGGCCCGAGAGGCCGCATTGTTCTTTCCCGAGCTCTGGGCCTGAGCAGGCACGAGGCCGCGGCCAAGGCGGCGAATGAGGATCTTCACAGCGGCGAGCGCGTGTGCGGCGGGCAGCTCATGAGCGGGGCAGGTCCGCTCGTGCTCGCCTCAGCCTCGCCGCAGCGCCGGGCAATCCTCGAGCGTCTCGGAGTGGCCTTCACTGTGCGTGCGAGCGGTGTCGAGGAGATAGAGCAGGGAGAGCCAGAGCAGGTGGCCGTCGAGAACGCACTGTTGAAGGCGCGCGCGGCCCACACGGGCGGTACGCGGGAGACGGTGCTCGGCGTCGACACACTGGTGGCGCTCGGTACTCGTATCTACGGCAAGCCGGCGGACGAACATGCGGCGCGCGAGACGCTCGCGGCACTATGCGCAGAGACACATACAGTTGTGAGCGGTATTGCGTTGCTACGAGGAGATCGTGAGCAGCTGGGACTGGCACGAACGGAGGTCGTCTTTAGGCACTGCTCCGAGGAGTTGATCGACTGGTATGTGGCCAGCGGCGAGTGGCGCGGGCGCGCTGGCGGCTATGCAATCCAAGGAATTGGAGCAATGTTGGTGTGCGAGATTCGCGGGGACTACGAGAACGTCGTCGGCTTGCCTGTGGCCAAGCTCATGGACATGGCCCCCGAGCTTTTCCCCGTACCGGCAGGCGACCGGCCCTGACCGGCTTTCCCGCTGCAAATACGCTGTCAAGGTTGCAAGCTGGGCGACGTGGTCCGCTAGACTCCCCGCGGGTACGCTCCGGAGCGCCGGGATGCCAGCCGACCGGCCAGGCGAAGCCGAATCCGAGCGTGCTCCCTACTTAAAAGATGAGCATCCTCACTTACCTCACAGGGTTCGGTGGCCGCGACATGGCGGTCGACCTGGGAACCGCCAACACGCTCGTATATGTGCGCGGGCGTGGGATCGTGCTGTCCGAGCCGAGCGTGGTGGCGATCGACTCGCGCACCGGCGAGGTGCACGCGGTGGGAATCGAGGCCAAGCGCATGCTGGGCCGCACCCCTGGCACGATCCAAGCAATTCGCCCGCTCAAGGACGGGGTGATAGCGGACTTCGACGTGACCGAGGAGATGTTGCGTCACTTCATCCAGAAGGTCCACCAGAACCGCTGGGCCCACCCGCGTGTCGTCGTGTGTGTGCCCTCGGGCGTGACGGGCGTGGAGAAGCGCGCTGTGGAGGAGGCATGCCTGTCGGCTGGTGCGCGTACCGCCTACCTGATCGAGGAGCCGATGGCCGCCGCGATCGGAGCCGGCCTGCCGGTCGGCGAGCCGACCGGCTCGATGGTCGTCGACATCGGCGGGGGAACCTCCGAGGTAGCGGTCATCTCGCTCGGAGGGATCGTCGTCTCGCAGTCCATCAGGGTCGGCGGGGATGAGATGGACGAGGCGATCATCAACTACGCCAAGAAGGAGTACAAGCTCCTGATCGGCCAGCAGACCGCCGAGGAGCTCAAGCTCGAGATCGGCTCCGCCTGCGCGATGGAGGAGGAGCTGCAAGCCGAGATTCGCGGGCGCGACATGGTGGCAGGCCTACCCAAGACGGTCGTGCTCACCAGCGAGGAGATCCGCCAGGCGCTCGAGGAGCCGCTTTCGCAGATCATCGAGGCGGTCAAGGAGACACTCGACCGTACCCCACCCGAGCTGGCATCGGACATCATGGACCGCGGGATCATGCTTGCTGGGGGTGGTGCGTTGCTACAGGGACTCGATCAGCGCTTGCGTGAGGAGACACAGATGCCTGCGCACCTGGCGGAGTCTCCGCTGACGTGCGTGGCGGTCGGGTCGGGACGCTCGCTCGAGGAGTTCGAGGCGATCCACCGTTCGAACCGCAACTCACGTAGTCGCCGCCGTCGATGAGCGAATTCTCCGGCTGTCCGCGGCTCGCCGTCTGCGGTGTGTTGCTCGACGGCCTCGACCGGTTCGATCGCCTCGACCGGTTCGACGGCCTCGACCGGCCCCGTCGGCTCCACTGTGTGTCTGCCGCTGCCCGCGCGGCACGCGGGTACTCTTTCCCATGAACGCTTCGGAAGGTCCCAATTCGTGTATGAGAAGACGGTTCGGCGCAGACGTGCGGTGCTCGCACTGCTCGTCGTGCTCTCCCTGATACTGCTGACCGCCTATTTCGGCGAGGCTCCAAGCGGTGGCCTGCACTCTGTGCAGCGCGGCTTCCTGACCGTCGTCTCGCCGATTCAGGATGGCGCCAACAAGGCAGTCAAGCCCGTTCGCGACCTGTTTGGCTGGTTTGACAGCACTTTGAAAGCCAAGAGCCAGAATGCCGAACTGCGCAAGCAGCTCGAGCAATGCTGCGCAAGGAGTACACGGCCAACCAGGAAAACGAACATTCCCGTCGGGAACTGCTCAAGCTCTTCAATCTCGACCGCGAGCTGAGTCTTGCCGACTACAAACCAGTCACGGCGAGCGTCATCTACCAGTCTCCCAACATCTGGTATCAGAGGATCACGATCGATCACGGGTCCTCGTCGGGCGTGCGCGTCAACGATCCGGTGATCTCGGGCGAAGCGCTGATCGGCAAGGTGACCCAGGTGGCTTCCGACGGGGCGCTGGTGAGTCTGATCACCGACAGCGCCGTCGAAGTCACGGCGAAGATCAGCGCCACCGGAGCGGTGGGCGTGGTACAGCCTGAGGTCGGCGAACCGGGCCGGCTGCTGATGCAAATCTATCAACCTTCGAACACAGCGCCTGTAGCTGGGGATTATGTGGTTACGTCGGGGACGATCTCAAGCAAGGGCGACTCGCTCTACCCGAAGGGAATACCGATCGGCCAAGTTACATCGGTCAACGAACAGAGTGGCTTCGAGTCGGTTGAGATAACCCCCCTCGCAAACCTGCACAGCCTCGAAGACGTACAAGTGCTGACCTACTCGTCTGGATCGCGTGCCGCTTCGCTGAACGGTCTCGCGGCAAACCTCACCCCGGCGCGCCAACTCAGTCCTGAAGAAGAAGCCCAGGGTAGCCAGGTCGCCCAGGCAGAAGGCGGTGGCTGATGAGCACGCCGATGGCCGGTGGAGGCTTGAATCGGCCGGTCGGCTCGGCTGGCACCCGTACGGAGGCCGGCACTGCCTGGCTACCTGGGACGCTGCTCTGGCGCGTAGCGCTGCTGTCAGTGGTGGTCGTGTTCCTGCAGATCAGTGTCGTCTCCGAGGTGCCGGTGTTTGGCGTCAGCATCGATCTCTCGCCTCTGCTGGTTGCCTTCACCGGCTTGCTGTGCGGCTCCATGATCGGTGCCGTTGCGGGCTTCTGCGTCGGGTTGCTGATCGATTTGGCGTTGATGCAGATGCTCGGCGTGACCTCGCTGACCTTCACGATCATCGGTTACTGGGCTGGTCGCCTGCGCGAGTTGCGCGATCCGCAGGCGGCGCTCACACCGCTTCTCGTTGGTGCGGTCGCCGCGACGGCGGCGATGGTGGGCTATTCGATCATCGAGTTCCTGCTTGGCGTGGATGCTCCGGTAAGCCTCGAGTTGTTGCGTGAGATCGTGGTCGGCGTCCTGCTCGACGCGTTCGTCGCGCTGCCGATGTGGGCGCTTGTGCGCCGCTGCCTGGTGGGCGCACTACCGGAGGATCCACGTCGTCGCCGCCGCCGCGCCTATACGACCGGAGGTCTGAGCCCGCTTTCGCAGGGCAGGAGGGGTGACAGGTGAGCACGATCGAGCAGCTGCGGCCAAGCGATCCACGCGGGCCTGTACCGCCTTCGCTCGCGTTGCGCGTGGCGATCCTCGGCAGCATCGCGCTGGTCATGTTCGGGATCATCTTCTTCCGGCTTTGGTATTTGCAGGTGCTCACGGGAGAACAGTACGTCCAGCAGGCCCAAGCCAACGACCAGCGGGCCCTGCCGATCCCCGCCCCGCGAGGGGAGATTCTCGACAGCGAAGGTCAGCCGATCGTGACGAGCAGCGTCACAAACGCCGTGCAGATCCTGCCAAGCGCGTTGCCCGTGTCGGTCAAGAAAGAGGCTGCCATCTACCAGGAAGCGGTTGCCTTGGCAGACAATGAATATGTCGTTGCCAAGGAACGCTTGAAAGCATTCGAGGAGGACTTGCGCGACTCCAAACGGCACGCGAGCCGCGGTCAGCGAGCAGAGCTGAGGATGCTCGAAGGGCAGGCGCATCTTCGCCACGTTCCGATCCCGCGTTTGCCGGCTTCCGCGGTGGGGTTGCGTCATCTCTACGATCGCCTGGCCCCAGTAATCGGTTTGAGCCCCAGGTTGATCGATGAACGCGTGATCGCGGGAATCGTGGCGCTTCCTTACGCACCTGTCACGATCAAGACCGATGCCGGTCCGGCTGCGTTGACACTCATCTCCGAGCGCCACAATGACTTCCCCGGAGTCCGTCAGGAACCGGTTGCGATCAGGCACTACCCCTATGGGCAAATGGCGGCTCAGGTGCTCGGCTATGTCGGCCTGATAGGAAAAGAACAGCTGAAGCTGTCCGCGTTTCGCGGCGTCCAGCAGGGGACCGTGGTCGGCCAGGAAGGACTCGAGTACTTCTATGACCGCTATCTACGTGGCAAGCCGGGTGAACGTCCTGTCCAGGTCAACGCTTTCGGTGAAGCCGAGCCGACACCGTTGAGGATCGTGCCACCCACAGCGGGACACAGTTTGCGCCTCTCGCTTAACCTCGGCCTCGAGCAGGAGGGTGAAAGGGCATTGCGCGAAGGTATCGCGATCGCTAAAGCGTCGGGTAAGCCCGCCAACGGCGGGGCATACGTGGCGATGGATCCTCGCAACGGCGCAATCCTGGCGACCGGCTCCTACCCGAGCTTCAACCCAAACGTGTTTGCCAAACCAATGACCGACGCGCAGTTCGAAGCTTTGATCGGCGGCAACGAAGCTGGTGGCGGCCCGTTGTTCAACAGGGCCACCGAAGGCGCCTATCCAACCGGTTCGACGTTCAAGCCGATAACGGCGATGGCCGCGCTCGAAGGGGGAGTGATCACACCCGGCGAAGTGTTCGGCGCCGGCTCGTGTATCGAAGCCGGCAAAGAGCAGTTCTGCAACTCCGGCCACACAGACTACGGTGCTCGCGACCTCGTCGAAGCGCTCAAGGTCTCATCCGACACTTACTTCTTCCAAACCGGAGAACGCGCCAACAGTCACGGCAACATCATTCAAGAAATGGCCCACCATCTCGGCGTGGGTCAGGAAACCGGCGTGGACCTTCCCAAAGAGTTTCCAGGCATCGTGCCAGACCGTCAGTGGCGGGCCCAGCGCGACAAGGAAGAGCTTGAATGTGAGCATCGCAGGCACGTCGCCTCGTGCGGTTATGTCGCCGAAGTGCGCCCATGGAGCGTCGGCGACAACATGCAACTCGCGGTCGGTCAGGGCGACTTGCTGACCGATCCTCTACAGATGGCGGTCGCCTACTCGACGCTCGCCAACGCCTACATGCACGAAGGCTACGGCACGGTCGTGCGTCCCCATCTTGGCGTGCAGATCGACGAAGCAAAAGGCGGACTGGTGCAGGAGCTCAGCTCTCAGCCGACAGGGCATGTGCATCTCAATTACAGCTATTTGAGCGACGTGATGGAAGGCATCCACGATGCCGCCAGCGAGCAGGGAGGGACTTCATTTGAAGTGTGGCAAGGCTGGAACCAGGCCCAGCACCCTGTCTACGGAAAGACCGGCACTGCCCAGCACACCGGCAAGGAAGACCAGTCGTGGTACATGTGCTACATCGCCGATCCGACCCACCCAATCGTGATCGCCGTGACCGTGGAACAGGGTGGCTTCGGCGCCGAAACGGCTGCCCCGATCGCGCGATTGATCGCTTCCAAGTGGTTCAACCAGCCCGAGAAGTTTGTCGCCGGCTCATCCAAGACCCTATGACCTGCCAGGCCTCGCCATGACCCCGCCCGCGATCAGCCCGATCGAGGTACCCGACGAGGTGCCGGTCCAAGGCCCTCGGAGACTGCCTGTGCCGCTGGATCCGCTGTTGACGCTCGCCGTTATCGGCCTCGGAATCTGCTCGATCCTCACGCTCGGTGGGGCGACGCGTGAATTCGTGCCGGGCGATCCCCGATACTACGTCGACCGGCAGGCGATCTATCTGGTTATCGGTCTGGGCTTGATGGTTGTGCTCTCGCGAATCGACTATTCGCGCTTGCGTCAGCTGAAGTATCCCCTATACGGGGCGCTCATCCTCAGCATCCTCGCAGTGTTCGCCGTCGGCCATAGCGCCGAAGGCGCGCAGCGCGCGATTGCGTTTCCGCTTTTCTCCTTTCAAGCATCTGAGATTGGCAAGGTGCTTCTGACGCTTGTGCTCTCGGCATCCATCGTCGACCGCTCGCGCCGTTTGCGCGAGCTCGATACGACCGCACGTGTGCTGCTTGTGGCCATCTTCCCGGCGATGCTTGTCATTGTTCAGCCCGATCTCGGCTCTGGCCTGGTGTACATGGCGATAGCTTTCATGCTCCTGTTCGTGGCTGGCACCTCCTGGCGCCAGCTCACGGCGCTGGTGGCGCTGGTCGCCGTTTCGGGGGCATTCGTGCTCGTGGCCGCGCCGGCGGGCGGAGTCCATGTGCTGAAGACCTATCAGGTCGAACGCCTGACGGCCTTCCTGCACCCCTCGAGCAATCCGCAAAAGCAGGGCTATCAGCAGGAGGAGTCGAAGGTGGCGATAGGCTCCGGCCAGAAGACCGGCCGAGGTGTGAACTCGACGCAGATCAAGGGTCACTATGTGCCAGAGGACGACACCGACTTCGTCTTTGCGGCGGTCGGCGAGCAGTACGGATTCGTCGGCGCGGCACTCGTGCTGTCGCTATATGCGCTGCTGATCTGGCGCACGTTGCGGATCCTCACGATGTCCAAGGACCTGTTCGGCACGCTGGTCGCCGCCGGAGTCCTGGCTATGCTGATGTTCCAGGTCTTCGTGAACGTTGGCATGGCAGTTGGGATAATGCCGATCACCGGCGTCACGTTGCCTCTAATGAGCTATGGCGGATCGTCGGTCATCACAACCCTTCTGGCAGTGGGTCTACTGCAATCGATCTACGTCCAGGGACGCGCCGCACAGGCGCTGAAGGGCCGTGTTGTCCGCTACTAGAGAAGATGTCAGCCGAGACTCCCAAACAACCAGCCAAGGCCGCGCCGGAGACCACAAAGGTCCGGCGCTCGCTTGCATGGGATTCGGCGATACCACGGGCCAAGGGGATCGAAAACCCGCCCGTCCCATCCATTACAGATCTCGAAAGACTGGATCAAATTGAGAAAGCAAGTGCTTGTCAGCGTCGATCGCGCGGAGACGCGCGTCGCGCTCTTGGAGGCAGCCGGAACGCCCGGCGCCCTACATGCCCCGAATGGGGTATCACGTCCTGTCGGGCGCTCCTCAAAGCGCTCAGGTGCCCGCCCGGGTGCCGGCTACCGGATAGCTGAGCTCTACATCGAGCGCCGCGGCGGACGCTCGATCGTAGGCAACATCTACAAGGGCAAGGTCGACAATGTCCTGCCCGGCTTGGAGGCCGCGTTCGTCGACATAGGCCTTGAGAAGAACGGTTTCCTGCACGTCGACGAGATAGTGCTCCCGGGAGTCGAGGCGCCCAAGCGCGGGCGCGGCGGCGGTCGCAAGATCTCAGAGCTGCTTCAGCCGGGTCAGGAGATCGTTGTGCAGGTCGTCAAGGACCCGCTGAAAACCAAGGGAGCGCGTCTGTCGATGGAGGTCACCATCGCTGGGCGCTACATGGTGTACGCGCCCACCGGCGAGGGCGTCGGCGTATCGCGACGCCTGGAGGACAAAGAGCGCGAGCGCCTGCGCCGCCAGACGGCCAAGCTCGAGATCGGCCAAGGGGGAGTCATCATCCGCACCGCCGCCCACGGTGCACAGCGGGCGGACTTCGAGCGGGAGCTGCTCTACCTGCACAAGTTGCACGAGGTATTGATGAAGCGCGTGGAGGACATTCAAGCGCCGGAGATGGTCTTTCAAGAGGCCGACCTCTCGGTACGGGTGGTGCGTGACATCTTCTCCGAGCACTTCGAGCGTGCGATCGTCGATAACGAGCAACAGCACCGCCGGCTCGTCTCGTTTTTCGCGCGCACAGCTCCCGAGCTGGTCGAGCGCGTCGAGTTGTGGGAGGAGACGGAGCCGCTGCTCGACGCCTACAAGGTCACCGAGGCGATCGACGGGGTCCTGTCGCGGCGTGTGGATCTTCCCAGCGGCGGCTACCTGATGATCGACTATGCCGAGGCGCTGACAGTGATCGACGTGAACTCGGGCAGCTTCATCGGGCGCGGCAAGGGCGCGAGCCTCGAGGACACGATCACCAAGACCAACCTTGAGGCCGCTGAGGAGGTTGTCAACCAGTTGCGCTTGCGCGACATCGGCGGGATCATCGTGATCGACTTCATCGACATGGCGCGCGCGCGCAACCGCGATGCCGTGATGAAGACACTGCGCAAAACGCTCGACGAGGACCGCACGAAGACGTTTACCGCCGAGATATCGCGCTTGGGGCTAGTGGAGATGACCCGCCAGAACGTGACCGAGGGAGTGCGCGAGATCATGAGTCGCCCATGCCCCACTTGTGAGGGTGAGGGCGTGATCCGCTCAGAGGAGACGATTGCGATCGAATTTGAGCGCAGACTGCGCGACCTTGTGGTCGAGCACCCCGACGCGGAGGCGTTCCTCGTACAGATCAACCCGCGCGTCACCGCCCAGTTCACTGGGCAGGGCTCGCGCGTGCTGCACGCGCTCGAGGCCCAGACGGAGCGCTCGTTTCACTTCGAGGGTTCAGAAGGGCTCGTGCTCGATCACTTCGCGATCACCTTTCAGGGGACGCGCGAGGAGGTCGAAGAACGCGCGCTGCCGTTCCGCGAGGGCGACGAGGTACTCGTCGACATCGTCGAGCCGCACATGTACGACGTGGACGACGCCGTCGCCAAGCTCGACGGCTACATCATCTCGATCGCCGGTGCCGCGCGCAACGTCGGCGAGAAGCGCATGGTGCGGATCGAGACAGTCGGTCGCACTGCGGCCAGCGCGCTGTTGCTCGACGAGTCCGGCGAGGTGATTCGCCCGGCGCCCCGTCCGGCCGCGCGTCCCGCGGCCAAACGGCCGCGCAGGCGCTCGAAGTCGGTGGCGCGAGCCGGCGCCGGTGAGTCGCAAACGGGCGAGCAGGAACAGGCGGCTTCGGCCGATGAAGCTGCCCCGTCGCGATCCGCGCAAGAGTCTCCGCAGGAGCCGGAGCAAGAGCCGGTGGCAAGCGGCTCGCAGGTCGACGCGCCGGAGTCGGGGGACGCAGGCGGCGAGGATGACCTACAATCCAAGCCACGGCGCCGCGGCCGAAGAGGCGGACGGCGTCGTTCGGCCGCCAAGGCCCCGGCAACCTCGGAGTAGGAGCACATGTACGCGATCGTCAAGACAGGCGGCAAGCAGTACCGCGTCGAGCGGGGTCAGACCCTGCTCGTGGAGCGTCTCCCAGCCGAGGAGGGCGCGAACGTCGCGCTCGAGCCGATCCTGTATCGCTCCGAGGACGCGGTATTCGACGCCGCCTCGCTGAAGAAGGTCAAGGTCACCGCGAAGGTCCTTGCGCATGAGCGTGGCGAGAAGCTGCGCGTGTTCAAGTTCAAGCCCAAGCGTGGCTACAAGCGTCGCACCGGCCACCGCCAGGAGTTGACGCGGATCGAGGTCACGAACATCTCGATGGGTGCCGCTGCTAAGGAGCCCGCTGCCAAGGCCACGTCTAAGCCGGCAACCGAAAGTTGAGGCAGCCAAGTCGACGGCCGCCGAGGCCGCCACCAAGCCCAAGGAGACAGCAGATGGCTCATAAGAAGGGACTCGGATCCAGCCGCAACGGCCGCGACTCCAACGCCCAGCGCCTTGGCGTCAAGACGTTCGCCGGTCAGACCGTCACCGGCGGAGAGATCATCGTGCGCCAGCGCGGCACCCGCTTCAAGCCGGGGGTCGGCGTTGGCATAGGCAAAGACGACACGCTCTACGCGCGTGCGGCCGGTACGCTGCAGTTCACAACAGGCCGCCGTGGCAGGGTTGTGAACGTGCTCTCAGAGAACAGCTGAAGCAGCTCGCCCGCGGCGCGGGCGGAGAAGGCTTGGCTTTGATGCTGGACGATCGTGCACGAATCGAAGTGAGAGCCGGTGCCGGGGGCGACGGCTCAGCCGGCTTCCGTCGCGAAGCGCACGTTCCGCGCGGCGGCCCCGATGGCGGTGACGGAGGTCGCGGCGGCGATGTGGTGCTCGTCTGTGACGACTCGCTGCGCGACCTGCAGAGCTTCCGGCGCACGCCCCATTACCGGGCTGGTCGCGGTGGCCACGGAGAAGGCTCTCAGCGTCACGGCGCCGACGGCCAGACACTGCTCGTAAGGGTGCCGCCGGGCACCCAGGTAGAAGGAGTAGAAGGCGATGTCGCGGGACGGCGCTGGGACCTGCTCGCGGCGGGACAGCGTGCGATGGTGGCCAAAGGAGGCTCAGGTGGCAAGGGCAACAAGCGCTTTGCCACGCCCACGCGCCAAGCCCCGCGCTTTGCCGAGCGCGGCCTGGTCGGCGAGGAGGGTTGGCTTCAGCTGCAGCTCAAGCTGCTGGCTGACGTCGGTCTGGTGGGTTTGCCGAACGCCGGCAAGTCCTCGCTGCTGGCACGCCTCACGAGAGCAACACCAAAGATCGCAAGCTACCCGTTCACGACGCTCTCGCCGGCGCTCGGAGTGCTCGAAGCTGACGAGCGCCAGTTGGTGATCGCCGACATCCCCGGATTGATCGAGGGCGCAAGCGAAGGCGCCGGCTTGGGCCACGACTTCCTCGCCCACGTCGAGCGCACGCGCTTGCTGGTGCATGTGCTCGACCTCGCCCCGGAGCTCAGCGGCGAGGAGCAGGCAGACGCGCTGGCCAATCACGCCACGATCGAGCACGAGCTGGCCTCACACGACGAGCGTCTGGCTCGCCTACCGCGCGTGCTTGCCCTCTCCAAGGCCGACCTCGTGCCATCGCAGCGTGTCAGCGAAGAGGTCTCGCGTTGGTCAGAACGCCTCGGGGGAGATGTGCCGGTGATCGCGACCTCCAGCGCCACGGGTGCCGGGCTGGGAGAGCTGGCTGTCGAGCTATTGCGACTCGTGCCGGCCATCGAGCAAGCTGGACAGGGCGCGGGGCGTGGCGTTGGCCTCGGGTCTGCCACGGGCTCCGCGGCGCGGGCCGACCAAAGCGCTGGCGCTCTGGTGAGCGCCCAGCCGGCCGGCGGGGGTGAGCTTGAGCTCGCCGAGCACATGGTGTTCCGCCCGGCGGCCTCCACCGGTTTTGTGGTCGAGCGCACCGGCCCCGACTCTTTTGCCGTAAAGGGCCGAGGAATCGAGCGCTTGGTGGCGCGCTATGACGTGGAGAACGAGGACGCGATGGCCTACTTGGAGGGACGCCTGCGCAAGATCGGAGTGCTGCGAGCGCTGGAGGCGGAGGGCTTTCAGGCCGGAGACGACATTGAGATAGCGGGAGTGGTCTTCGAGCTCGACCCGGACGAGGCGCCATAGCGGCGTCCGCCGCGGTGTTCGGCCGCGATTCAGCTCCACCCGTGCGCACATCCCGTCGCGCCGGCCCACTCAGCCCAAAAACACCCAGCTCACACGCGACTCGCGCCCGCACCATCTAGGCTGCCCTCGATGAGGCGTGTGGTCATAAAGCTGGGTTCGAGCATCGTCGCCGACGATCAAGGCGAGTTGCGCGGGTACGTGCTCGCGCGTATCTGCGACGAGGTTGCCGCTTTGCACAGCGATGGCAAGGAGGTCGTGATTGTCTCCTCGGGCGCGATCGCACGCGGGGTCCGGATCATGGGCCTGCCTTCGCGTCCGTGGAGCGTCGATGAGCTGCAGGCCGCGAGCGCGGTCGGCCAGGGAAAGCTCTACCGCGCCTATGACGAGTTGCTGCGCGAGCGCAAGCTGGTCTCCGCCCAAGTGCTCTTGACGTTCATGGATATGAGTGTCCGCACTCACTACCTCAACGCGCGCCAAACCTTGCGCAAGCTGCTCGACTGGCGGGTTGTGCCGGTCATCAACGAGAACGACACGACGGCAACCGATGAGATCTCCTTTGGCGACAACGACTTCCTGGCGGCGCAGGTGGCGATCCTGACGAGCGCTGATCTGCTCGTGCTGCTGACCGACATCGACGGCCTGCACACGGCTGACCCGAGACACGACCCGGAGGCCCGCCTAGTCCGCGAGGTCACAGATTTCGAGGCGCTCGAGGGCGTCGAGGTCGGTCACACGACCTCGCCTTTGGGCTCCGGCGGAATGCGTTCCAAGGTCGTCGCCGCCGACATGGCCACGGCGGCGGGTATTCGAGCGGTCATCTGCAACGGGGTGCAAGAGGGCGCTTTGCACGCAGTGCTGACCGGGCAGATGGAGGGCACGAATTTCCCTCCGCGCGTAGCGCGCCACTCCTCCTTCAAGCTGTGGTTGCGCTACGCCAAGCCCAGTCACGGGACGCTGATCGTCGATACGGGAGCCGCGAGGGCGTTGCGCGAGGAGGGCACAAGCCTGCTGCCGGTCGGGATCGTTGACGTGCTCGGCGCCTTCGATGCGGGCGATGCTGTGGAGATCGCGGAGCGCGGGGACGGCACGCCACGGGACGGGGGCCAGGTTTTGGCGAAGGGCATCTGCAGCTACTCGGCCGAGGAGCTCAAGCGGGTGATGGGCTTGAAGTCAAAGGCCGTCCAGGAGATCCTGCCGCGCGCCAGCGAGGAGGCGGTGCATCGTGATTACATGGTGCTGGCGTAGGGCCTGTCTGCTGTGTGTTATTCAATTTTTGGGCGATTCACGATAGTGACTACATAAGGTAGCCACTATCGTGAATTGAGCAAAAACGGACACAATCATCCCAGAGGCCGCTCCCGCTGACGGATTCCGGCACCCGCGGGACTTTGGGACTCCGGGGCTCCGAGACTGCGAGACTGCGAGACCGCCGCACCGCCTCACTGTCGTACCCTTACCTGCATGGCGATCACTGTCTCATCGGTGGCGGACACCTGCGAGCGCGCACGTGACGCGTCGAGGGTTCTGGCCCGCATCGACACCGCCACGAAGAACGCCGCGCTCGCAGCGATCGCGGCCGCACTGCGTGAGCGCGCCGAGGAGATCCTCGGCGCCAACGAGCGCGATCTGGTGGCCGGGCGCGAGGCCGATATCGGCGCCGCGTTGCTCGATCGCCTGAGCCTCGATACAGAGCGGATCGAGGGGATCGCACAGGCGGTTGAGGCCGTCGCCAAGCTGCCCGACCCGGTTGGCGAGGTGATCGACGGTCAGCGCCTGCCAAACGGTCTGGATGTGCGCAAGGTGCGCGTCCCGCTGGGCGTGATCGCGGTTGTCTACGAGGCGCGCCCGAACGTCACGATCGACGCCGCGGCCTTGTGCCTGAAGTCCGGCAACGCGATCGTGCTGCGTGGCTCCTCGAGCGCCGAGCACTCAAACGCGGTCCTGTCCTCGATCGCGGCAGAGGCTGCCATCGGCGCGGGACTGCCCGAGGGCTGCATTGGCCTGGTTGCCGGCGGCGGCCGTGGCGAGCTGGCTGAGTTGGCAACCCAGGATGGCTGTGTCGACCTGCTGATCCCGCGCGGCGGCGAGGGTCTGAAGGCGGCTCTGAAGGAGGTGGCAAGCGTGCCGGTCATCTATGCCGCGTCGGGCAACTGTCACGTCTACGTGGACGCATCGGCCGACCTCGATGATGCGCTTGCGATCGTGTTGAACGCCAAGACGCAACGTCCGGGCGTGTGCAACGCCGCTGAGACGCTGCTCGTCCACGCCGATGTCGCCCCTGTGTTCCTGCCGCGGGCGCTGGCGGCGCTGAGCGACGCCGGCGTGGAGTTGCGTGTCGATGAGCGCGTCGCAGAGCATGCCGGCGAGGCCGCGGCGCTCACGACACCGGCGAGCGAGGAGGACTGGGACACCGAGTATCTGGCGTTGACGCTGGCGGTCGCGGTCGTCGACTCGACCGCGAGAGGCAATCGAGCACATCGCCCGCCACGGCTCCGGGCACTCCGAGGCGATCCTCACAAAAGACACGGCCGGCGCTCGCGAATTCCAACTCGGCGTAGATGCCGCTTGCGTGTACGTCAACGCTTCGACGCGCTTCACCGACGGGGGCGAGTTTGGGATGGGGGCAGAGATCGGCAACTCAACACAGAAGCTCCATGCGCGCGGCCCGATTGGGCTGAGGGAGCTGTGCACATCCAAGTACCTCGTCGAAGGCGCCGGCCACGTCCGCGCGTGACTTGGCGGATTCTCCGGGATCTGTCGATATCGATCGCTCATCCGCAACCAAAGAGCGCCTCGGGATCCTCGGTGGCATGTTCAATCCCCCCACGTCGGCCACCTCGCGCTCGCGCGGGCGGCGGCGAGCGGCTTGGGGTTGCGGCGAGTGCTGTTGACACCTGTGCTGATCCCGCCACACAAGCCCGCCAAGTGGGACCCGGGCGCCGAGCACCGCAGGAGGATGTGCCAGCTCGCCATCGGCGACGATCCAAGCCTGGGAGTGTGCACGCTCGAGCTGGAGCGCCCTGGCCCGTCCTACACAATCGATACCCTGAGAAGTATCAATGCAAGCGATCCCGACGCAGAGCTGACCCTGATCGTCGGTGCCGACATGGCCTGTACGCTGGCTTCTTGGCGCGAACCGCGCGAGATCCTGAAGCTGGCGAGCATCGCGGTGGCAGAGCGTGAGGATACGAGCCGACGCGACGTGCTGGACGCGCTCGCCCCGTTGGACGGGGAGGCACGCACCGAGTTCGTGGAGATGCCGCGACTCGACATCTCCTCCTCGCTGGTTCGCAAGCATCTGACCTCCGGCGAGCCGATCGAGGAGCTGGTGGGCAACGAGGTGGCGGCCTATATAGCCGAGCATGAGCTCTACGGTCGCCAGCCCGCGGGGACGCGGGAGGGATAAGATGACCTCCGAGGAGCTGCTGGAGCAGATCTGCCGCTATGCCGAGGACAAGAAGGCCGGCGAGATGGTGACGCTCGACTTGCGCGGGGTGCTCGGCTATACGGACTGGTTTGTGATTTGCTCGGGCAGCACCGAGCGCCAGACCAAGGCGATCCACGACGGCATCCTCGAGGGGCTCAAGCATGAGCACGATCTGATCCCACGGCGCGTGGAGGGGTTTGGCAGCGCCGACTGGATCCTGATGGACTACCTGGACGTGGTCGTCCACATCTTCACGCCGGCGACGCGCGAGTTCTATCGCTTGGAGCAGCTGTGGGGCGAGGTCCCGGCGCGCCGAGCGGAGAACGTCTAGGTACCGCCAGGTGCCAAGGTTTGACGAGTGGCAGATTGAGTTGCATGGACGCTGCGCGGTCTATCGGATCGCCGGGAAAGGGCCGCCCGTGGTGCTTGTACACGGGATGCTCAACTCATCCAGCCACTGGCAGGCGGTCGCGCTGGATCTGGCAACCGAGTACACGGTCATCGCTCCCGATCTGATCGGCCACGGCGACTCGGCTGCCCCGCGCGGGGACTACTCGTTGGGTGCGCACGCGGCGAGCATCCGCGACCTGCTTACCGCCCTCGGCATCGAGCGGGCGACGATCGTCGGTCATTCGCTCGGCGGTGGCGTTGCAATGCAGTTCTTCTACCAGTTCCCGGCGCGTGTGCAGCGCCTCGTGCTCATATCGAGTGGCGGCCTCGGACACGAGGTCAGCCCGATGCTGCGCACAGCTGCATTGCCAGGTATGTCTGCCGCGCTGTCACTCGCGGCTCATCCACGGCTGCTCGGCGCTGTATGGGGCGCAGGCACGCGCTTGCGCCGCGCGGGAGTGCGCCAGGGCGCCTACGTGCAGGCGGTCGCGCGCGCCTTGCGTCCGCTGGAGCGCCCGCAGGCGCGCGAGGCCTTCCTGCAGACGCTGCGCGCGGTGATCGATGTGCGCGGCCAGCGTGTCAGCGCCACCGATCGCCTGTACCTGCTCGAGTCGATGCCGACGATGATCGTGTGGGGCGAGCGTGACAACACGATCCCGATCGAGCACGGACGCAGCGCACACGAAGTTATTCCCAACAGTCGCTTTCGCACGCTCCCGTGCGCCGCGCACTTCCCACACTTGGAAGACCCCGAGGCGCTGGTCGCCGTGCTGCGTGAATTCCTGAGCGATAGCGAACCGTGCGAAATGGACGACGCCGACTGGGGCGCCTTGCTCTCCAGGCGCGCGCTGCGTAGGCGACGTTTGGCAGACGCTGCGGCATAGGCGGTTTCTTGGGCCAGTCAGATTTGTGAGAAGATCTCCTGTGCAGGAGGGGCGCCGTTGCCATCGGGAAACAAGTGATTGATTCCCATCACAGAATGGAGGCGGTTCGTATGACCGAGGCTCTGGAGTTGGACACGGTCGAAACCCAACCCACACGGGGCGGATCCGCGGCGAAGATACCACCGGTTACGCGCGGCTCTGTGTTGCTGCACACTTTGCGCTTCACGCTCGACCCCGACGGCTATTTCGCAGCTGCGCATCGTCGCTACGGTGACGTGTTCACGCTGCGGGTCCTGGGGCAGCAATGGGTCGCGATCGCCCACCCCGACGCCGTCAAGGAAGTGCTGTCGCTTGGTCCGGAGAAGGTCGACTCCGGCGCGGCCAACCAGTCACTCAGCCCTGTACTGGGCATGCGTAACCTGCTGCTGCTCGACGGCGCGGAGCACTTGCGCCGTCGTCGTATCGTGCTGCCGCCGTTTCACGGAGAGCGCATGCGCGCTTACGAAGAGACGATCCGTGCGGCGATCAGCGCGCAGATCCAACAGTGGCCGCTCGGTGAGCCGGTGGCGACGTTGCCACGCATGCAGGCACTCACCTTCGCGGTGATCATGAGCTGCGTGTTCGGCGTGGAGGAGGGCGAGCGCGTGGGTGATCTAGGGGAGGCGTTGCAAGCCATGATCTCGTGGGTCACAGACATGCGGCGCGTGCTGTTCTTCTTCCTGGTCGGGCCCGAGCGCCTGAACAGCGTACCCGCCTTTCGTCGCCAGCTGGCACGGGTTGACAGGGAGATCCTCGCGGAGATTTCACGCAGGCGAGCGCTGCCGGACCTCGACGAGCGCGAGGATATCCTCTCGATGTTGGTTCAGGCCACCGACGAGGAGGGAAAGCGTCTCAGCGACGAGGAGTTGCGCGACGAACTGATGACGCTCTTGATCGCCGGTCACGAGACCACTGCCACGCTGCTTGCCTGGGCGATTCACGATCTCGCCCGTGACCCGGATAGCCAGGATCGCCTCGCGAGCGAGGGCAATGCATTCTGCGACGCGGTGGTCACCGAGACGCTGCGTCTGCACCCACCGACTGGTGGGATCGTTCGTCGTCTGCGTGAGCCGCTCACGATCGGTGGCTATGAATTGCCGACGGGTACCGACGTGCTGCCGATCACGCTGCTCGTGCATCGTCGCGCCGACGTCTATCCAGACCCTTGGACGTTCAGGCCGACACGCTTCCTGGACACTCGCCCACCCGCCGGCGGTTGGTTTCCCTTCGGCGGTTCGGTGCGCCGTTGCATCGGGGCGTCCTTCGCTCAGTTCGAGGCGAAAATCGTGCTCGAAGAGCTGACCCGTGCGTTGCGCTTGCGTCCCGCCGCTAAGCGGCCTGAGCGTACGAGCCGTCGCGCGGTTGTGCTCGTGCCTTCGAAGGGTGCGAGGGTGATCGCGCAGCGGCGCTGAGTCAGCCTTCGGCCTTCCACTTGATCGAGCAGCCGACCGGCGGCGTTTGGGCCAGGTCTGGCTCGCCGCCTTCGAGCAATGCGTCGAGCGCCGCGCGCAGGTAGGCCGCTTCCTGTGAGGGATCTTCGTAGTCGGCGTCAGGCGCGCCCCGGTAGCGCAGGATGCCCTTAGTATCGAGCACGAAGACGTCCGGTGTCGTCTTGGCGTCGTAGGCGTGGGCGACCTGTTGGGACTCGTCACGCAGGTAGGGGACGTCCTCGAAGTCACCGGCCTGCACACGGGCTCGCATCGCCTTGAGAGAATCGCGCGGGTAGCGCTCGGCGTCGTTGGGATTGATCGCGAGCACCTTGACGCCGCTCTCAGAGTAGTCACGAGCAAGAGCAATGATCCGCTCATGCCAAGCAAGCGCGTAGGGGCAGTGGTTGCATGTGAACACGACCACAGTGGCGGGCGCGCCACCAGGCTCGTACATAGTTCCCTCGGTGTCGGGCAGGGTGAAGCTTGGGGCTTGGTCGCCTATCTCTGGCATCTATGTCCTTATTTGTGCAGGGACCCACGTCGGGCGTCGGGTCCAGGTTGGGGGAGTTGGTGGTGCTGTTGGCTTGAGCCGCAACAAGCGCCTCGCGCACGTCACTTGGGTCGGGTGTCGGCGCTATGCGGCCGTCGCGCCGATGGTAGACACGGCACGTCAGTCCGTACGGCTCGTCCTCGGCTTGCTGGATGTCCAAACCGTTGATGCGGATTGTGGGGGAGCCGACGAAGCGCTCTCGCTCAGCGTCGGACTCGGTGTAGATCTCGCGCATCTCGATGCCGGTCTGGTCCAGCCCCAGCTCGCGCATAGCCGCGCGCAGTTCGGCAAGCGCCTTGGGGTGTGAGGGGCAGCCCTCCCAGAAGAGGAATTCGATGGTCATCTTTTCCACCTTTAGGATAGGCGGCCTCGAAAAAGGGCCTAGAGATAGAAGCGGTTTGTGGTGGTTGTGATTGCGATGATGGTGTGGGCAAGGAAGAGGGTGGCGAGGATACCTGTGGCGGTTGGGCGCCAGCGTGGTGGTAGCGCAGCAACGGCGCAGCCTACGAGTAGGCCCCATAGCGACATGAGTGGCAGGGTATGCCTTGGGATGATGACGTCGACACCATTTCCGAGGCTGAACTCGTAGCCAGACCAGACCAATGCTGCGAGGAACAGCAGTCCGCATCCGAGGGCGACGAGTAGTGGTGCTGGGCGGTGTATCGCGCGTGGGATTATGTAGTAGGCGGCGGCTATGGCGAGTATGCAGCCGATCGTCATGAGTACTGGGGTCCAATTGTTGGCGAGGCCGTAATCGTTCCACCAGCCCAGGCGTGTGGTGCTGTTCTCGATGAGTTCGATGAATGGTATGCCGGGGGTTCCGACGAGATTGTGCATCTCTGGGAGTCTGGGCAGGAAGAATTGCCATGTGAACTCGAGCAGCCGGTGCAGGCTCCCTCCGGTGCCGCCGTAGCTTTCGTCGCGATACCTGAGACCACGATGCCAAACAGCACTGTTGACGAGTGCGTACAGGCCGAAGATGGCTGCTGCGAGGGCACCGCCGGCGAGCAGACGCTTGGCGCGAACTCGTCGCTCTCCTTTCTCGCCTCCTGCCCACCACAACGCTCCGACCAACAACAGGACGCTTGGCAGCAGGGCAAGGAAGTTCGTCTTGCTCAACAGGCCGAGGCCCGTTAGCGCGCCGAGTGTGAGCGCGCGGCGCATCGTCAGGCCCTTTCGCCAGGATCTTGCTCCAAACAGTGCGATTGCGCTGGCGACCGCGACCAGCAGCGCGTCGGGGTTCACACCTGACTCGTTGAATATGAACACAGGTTGAAGTGCGAGCGAAAGCGCGGCGGCGCGGGCGGGCCATCGCGATCCAGGTATGACCTCAAGCACGAACAGGTAGGTAAAGGCGACCGCCAGCGCCGCGAGTAGAACGGAGACGAGCCGCGCGAACAGCAGCCTCGTCGGTAGCGCGAACCCGCTCGCGAGCTTGTAGGCGCCTGCTGCCATCGCATAGTACGCGGGTGGCTGGAAGGCCATGTACATTGCGCCGTCATAGCGAGCAGACAAGCTTGCGCACTCATAGTCGAGCGACTTGCGGACCGCTGAAGACCAGGGTGGGCGTTCTTCGAGGTAGAAGCGATAGTGGATGATTCCCAGACCGTTGTACCAGCAGGTCAGTTCCGGGGAGAGCAGGCCGGTATTGGCGAACTGACGCGGCGGACGCCCAAATTCGGCAAACGCCTGGACATAGGCGAAATGAGCAGTCTCGTCCGTCTTCTCAAACGTCGGTGTGATTCCCGCCCAGCATGCTCCGATCATCAAGCTCAACGTGAAAACGAGCAAGACGTCTCTTCTATGCGCCATCTTCGCCTCCTGGCACCCACAACAGCGCTCCGACGAGCACGACAGCACCGACCAGGCCAATCAAGGCCAACCACGGTGCAAGCGCCGAGCCGGTAGCGGTCGCGACCCGTTCAGGGAGCTTGCCAAGGACCGGCCAGAGCGAGCTTGAATGAGGACTTTCGAAGTCTTCGATACGAACCCGACCGACCATCGCCCCTGCAGGCTTCCCGGCGGTTGCGATCGTCAACTGATCCGCTGGTCCTGTCGCGGCACCGGACAGCGCCAGCGGGGCTTGACCGGTGTTCCAGATGCACAAAGGCGCTGTGATTTCGCCCGCAGTCCGATGTGCGAGCGCCGCGAGGATCATGCCCCCTGCCACAGTAGCTCCCGTAGAGGTAGAGCCAACCCCAGAATCGTTCCCGGCTTCACTCAGCCCTACCCGCACCGCCACCGTACCCGGACCGGCCGGTGCACCGCGAATCCGCACCGCGCCAGTGCCTGTCGGCAACGGCTCATGAGGCTGACAGCCCACCGACCCCGCCGGCAACACGCCTATCACGAGCTGCACAGGCGTACCGTCAACGCCCGTCCGGCGTGGGGAATGCCCACTCAAGACGATCGCCAACAGGCCAACGAGAAGGACCACGCCGATCATGAAGGCGGCAAGCGCTTGTTGTTGGACCAGTCGACGCACCCTAAGAAGCGGACCCTAGCGTGTCGTAGAGACACGACGTAGACTCCTCCACCGAGCCCTATGAGCGATGGGCTGCCAAAATCTGGCTACTGAGGTAGGGCGATCAGGGAGCCCGCTTCTTGGCGGCTCCAGTCTTCAAGTCGATCTGGACCGCACCTGGCCTCTCAGGCGTTGTTACGTTTTGGCGAAGACTCTACGTGGACAGCCCAGTCCCAGTATAGTTCCACCCACCTGACTATCTCAAATGGGGGAACTTGATGCGTCGCGGAGGGCGGGTTATGACACGTGTTATGTGGGGCGGAATTCTTGCTTCAGCCATATGTGCCATGGGCTGGCTGGCACCGGTTAGTGGAGCTTTCTATGCTGGTCCTTTCTCTTCGTGCGAACGGCTTTCGCATCACTGTTACGCCATAGCCAACTGGTCTATGCGAGATGGTTACTCGTCTGGTGTCAACGGGGCGACCCTCGAATCATCAACAACGGTACAAACGTGCCCGGCTGGAAATCTGGTGACTTCGTGGACAACGAGATGTGGACCGGGTTTCATGACATCCCGAACTCGTGGGTCGAGGTCGGCTCCGAGGTTGGAGGTTCGCGTGGGAGCGCCACTAAACCGGAAGCCTTCTATGCCTTTCAGACCTCAGCGAAGGGATCGCTGAACCCAATAGGCCAGCCAGCGAGCAACCCCCGGTGGTAGCGGCCGATTGGACAGGCATAGCCCCACAGGTCGGTGCAACGCTAAGCACAACTCAGCTAAAGAACATAGTTCTGGAAATCGCGGCTGAAGAGGGCGACTCCTACCCGACCGACATCCAGGCCGTCGTCGCCGAACGAGGAGCCGCACTCAGCGCTGCGAACCCCGGTGCAGACTGCCCAACACAACCGGATCTAAGCCCTGGGAAGGCGCGCTCAAGGCTTGGTACGCTCAGAAGAGCTATCTAATCACGCTGCATGGCGACTTCACAGGCAATGTCTCGACCCCACCAGGGGACACAGCCCCAGAAGGCAACATCTTGATGCTCATCTTGGACGCCGACACCGGCAAGATTACGATGCTCGGACTCAACATGACACAGCCCGCTATCGATACAGGCGCACTAGGACAGATGAAAGAACTCTAAAATATAGGTCAAGATGACGCTGAGAACCCTTCTAATCTCTATCTGTGTTCTAGGATTTGCCGGTGGGCTTGGACAGATCGCCGTGGCGCGTCCGACGTACCACCAGAAGCAGCACCGTGTGTTGCGGTGTACCAAGCGTCCAAAGCGAGGCAGTAAACGTCGCTGCAAGGTCCCCGGTCACGCAGGTAAACGAAACAAGCAGTCACATTCGAGACGGACTAACTCTACTAGCCCTACCCATACACCGCCGTCGACGGCTCCTCTTCCCTCGACACCTGCGCCTGGAGGCGGTCCCGTCCCGACAGGACCTGCGTGCCCGGTGCCAACATTGCCGTCTCTACCGACGGGTCACAGTAGATCCGAAATCATTGGAGGCATTATGTGGCTTAGCGGCGGCCCGGCCGGAACCTGCGGATCGAACGCACCGACGCCCCTGGCGGGAACAATCATCGTACAAAATAAGGGAGGTATCGTTATCGCTACGGACACCATCGGTGAAGGTGAATTCTTCGATATTCAGATACCTCCTGGCGAATACATTGTAAGTGGAACTCGTAACGTCCCGGCACCACTTGAACTCGGCTGTGGTCCCCCAACCAGCTCTACGACGTTCACAGCAGGACAACCTGTCGCAGTCGTAGAAGGGGCCCCGACCGATGTTTACTGCGCCGGTGACATCTCTTGACATAGCACACCAACGCATCGATGCTGGCTCCTCACCTCAAAGGCTGGAAAGGGCGAGGAGCCGGCTCGTGGTTGGCGTTGCGCGATCACGTCGCGATCTGGTAGCGGCGAGGCTTGTCGTGACTTGGCGTACCTTCTTGGCGAGCCAGCCGAGCCCATTTCCAACGACTCCCGATGAGCGCTGTAGAACCTTCGCGACAGCGCCGGGACCAAGGTGCTCGGCTAGGTGCTCCTGCATGTAGGTGAGGATCAAGCCCTTGAGCTGTCCCGAATACGAATATTTTGAAATCCCGCCTAGCATGGTGTCTATCGTGTGAATGGTGCTCGGTATGCGCCAGAAGCCATTCCGATCACCCGTGGGCCTGCGACTAGCTCGGCCCGGAAACCATCATGTCGCAAAACCGCCAGACTTCCGCCTGTCGGTAGGTCAGACTGAGATGCATGATCGAGGACTTCGACCGTTGCTACCAGGCCGCTCAATCGCGTGACCCGCGCTTTGACGGGTGGTTCATCGCGGCCGTAACCTCGACCGGCATCTACTGTCGGCCGAGCTGTCCGGCGATGACGCCAAAGCGTGAGAACGTGCGCTTCTACCCGTCGGCCGCGGCGGCTCAGCAAGCAGGCTTTCGCGCTTGCAAGCGCTGTCGTCCCGATGCCGCCCCAGGTTCTCCGGAGTGGGGCGGACGCGCGGATGTCGTGGCCAGGGCAATGCGTCTGATTGGCGACGGGGTTGTGGATCGTGAGGGCGTGCCAGGTCTCGCAACGAGGCTTGGCTACAGCGTGCGCCAGTTGCAGCGGATGCTGCTCGCCGAGCTGGGCGCAGGGCCGATCGCGATCGCACGCGCCCAGCGTGCGCAGACCGCGCGTGTCCTGATCGAGACAACCACGCTGAACATGGTCGAGATCGTGTTCGCGGCAGGCTTCTCAAGCGTGCGCCAGTTCAACGACACGATCCGCACGGTGTTCGCGACCGCCCCGACGGAGTTGCGAAATCGTGCGAGCAAGCGACGGGACGCCGGCGAGAGATCCCGTCGGGATGGCCGTGTTGAGGAGGCCTCGCTCTCTGGTGCAGGCGCGCAGGGCGCGATCCTGTTGCGACTTCCATTCCGTAAGCCATTGTGTCCCGACAACCTCTTCGGTCACCTTGCAGCCACGGCGATCCCAGGGGTCGAGGAGGTACGCGATGGCGCCTACCGACGCACCCTGCGCCTGCCGCACGGCCCAGGTATAGTCGAGTTGACGCCCACGCCGGAGCACGTCGTGTGCCGCGCCCGGCTCGCGGATCTACGCGATCTGACGACCGCCATAGCGCGTTGCCGCTGGCTGCTCGACCTCGATGCCGACCCGGTCGCGATCGACGAGCTTCTCCGTGGCGACCCTCAACTGGGGTCAGTCGTGGCAAGGGCGCCGGGACGGCGAGTGCCGCGCTGCGTCGACGGAGCCGAGCTTGCGATTCGTGCGGTTCTGGGACAACAGGTCTCCACAGCTGCCGCACGTACGCACGCTGCTCGGATCGTCGCCCGCCACGGTGAGCCGGTCGGCGACGAGCAGGGCGGGCTCACGCATCTCTTCCCCGAGCCCGAGGCGTTGGGCCAAGTGCAGCTGGCGATGCCGGCAACGCGCACGCGCACGTTGACCGCACTCGTTGAGGCGCTGCAAAGCAAGCGTCTGTCGCTCGACCAGGGCTGCGATCGTGCCGAGGCACTTGCGACCCTCTCAGAGCTTCCCGGCTTTGGCCCGTGGACCACACAGGTGATCGCGATGCGAGCGCTCGGTGATCCCGACGCTTTCCCGGTCGCCGACCTGGGTGTGCGTCGCGCGGCCGAAGCACTCGGTCTGCCGGCTTCCCCCGGCGCTCTGAGTGCCCACGCCGAGCGCTGGCGACCGTGGCGAGCTTACGCGGTGCAGTACCTCTGGTCGGCCAGCTCCCATCCGATCAATCATTGGCCGCCGCTAGAGAGCGGCAAAAGCGTCGATCCAGCGTCCACAGGGACGCTGGCACAGGAGGCAGCATGACACTCACAGGCACGAGATTGCCCACGACCATCATCACGACGATGGACACCCCGATTGGCGAGCTGACGCTCACCTCTGACGGGGAGAAGCTCACTGGTATCCAAATGCACGAACAGCGTCACCTCAAAAAAATCCCAGCCGAGGCGCAACGAAACGATGATGGACTTGCACCTGTCGTCGCACAGTTGCAGGCGTATTTCGCCGGTGAGCTGACCGATTTCGACTTGCCGCTTCAGATGCACGGGACAGAGTTTCAGCGCCGAGTATGGGCGGCCTTGTGTGAGATTCCATACGGCGAGACGATCAGCTACGGCGAGCTGGCGCGCTGGGTGGGTAACCCCAACGCATCGCGCGCGGTCGGCCTGGCCAACGGCCGCAACCCGGTCGCGATCGTCGTGCCGTGCCACCGCGTGATCGGCGCTGACGGCAGCCTCACGGGTTATGGCGGCGGGCTCGATCGCAAGGTGTGGCTGCTGGAGCACGAGGCCACGCACCACCCTGGCGCAGGAGTTCAAGCCAAGCTCGATCTACAAGCCCAGCTCGCCTAGCGCGGCTCGCGCCGCGCCCTGCCCGCACATGCCGTGCACGCCGCCGCCGGGCGGCGTCGAGGAGGAGCACAGGTAGACGCCAGGAATTGGTGTGCGGTAAGGGTGCAAGCTGGGGATGGGACGGAACAGGGTCTGGCGCAACGTCGCCGCACCGGAGTTGATGTCGCCGCCGACGTAGTTGGGGTTGTGGCGCTCGGTTTCCACGGCGTTGACGCTGTGCCGCGCGAGGATGAGATCGCGAAAGCCTGGAGCAAACCGCTCGATCTGCGTCTCGATCCGCTCGCTCATGTCGCGCTCAGAGCCTGAGGGCACGTGGCAATAGGCGTAGAAGGTGTGCTTCCCCGCGGGCGCGCGCGTGGGGTCCACTACACAGGGCTGCACAGCGATGCAGAAGGGATGCTCGGCGTGGCGCCCCGCCGCCACCTCGCTCTCGCTGCGCGCAATTTCCTCGAACGTCCCTCCGATGTGCAGCGTCGGCGCGCTACGGCAGACCTCTGCCTGCCAGGGCACGGGTCCATCGAGCGCCCAGTCCATCTTGAAGATGCCTGGCCCGTATTTGAAGCGACGGATGGCTTTGACGTAGCGCTCGGGCAGGCGCGGCCCAGCGAGCTCGAGCAGGCTGCGGGGCGTCAGGTCCAACAGCGTGCTGTGCGCACGCGGAAGCTCCTGCAGGTCTGTAACCCAGTGGTCACCGTGTAGCTGGCCGCCGCGGCTCTGAAGCTCGGCGACCATTGCCTCGACGATGCGCGCGCTGCCTCCTCGCACGACCGGCCATCCAACCGCGTGCGCAAGTACGCCGAGCAACAGCGCAAACGCCCCCGTTCCGGGCGCCCCGAGCGGTCGCATCGAATGGGCGCCCAACCCGGCCAGCAGGGCACGCCCATGGTCGGTCTTGAAAGGGTGAGCGAGCACCGTCGTAGGCCACAGTCCAAGCAACCCGAAGCGGGCCATCGCCAGGGGATGGGCAGGAGGCGAGAGCAGCGGCGCCAACACGGAGGGAACGATCGCGTCGATGTCCTTGACGAGCTGTGCGAAAAGACGGCGGTAGGAGCGTGCGTCGGCGCCGAGTGTTGTGGCGGTCTGCTCGACCGAGCCCGAGACGGCGGCTGCCTGGCCGCCGTCGAGCGGGTGGGCAAAAGCGATCTCCGGAGTCTTCAGCGAGAGCCCGCCAAGCGGTGCCTCGGTGAAGAAGGGAGAGGCGGCGAGCAGCGGGTGAACCGTCGAGCAGACGTCGTGAGCAAAGCCGGGAAGCGTCAGCTCCTCGGTGCGGCAGCCGCCTCCAAGCGTGTTCGCGCCCTCGTAAACGTGCACGCCGAGTCCAGCACGCGCAAGTGTGAGGGCGGCCGCAAGACCGTTGGGACCGGAGCCGACGACGACTGCGTCTGGTGCGCCTGTCGGTGTGTCGCTTGCACTCATCGGCTAAGCCAGTTCGGCTTGTCCGTCGCGTGGAAGGTCCCGCGCCCGCGCCATGCTCACAATTGCAGCACGGCATCCTGCGCGGCGACGATTACGCCAACACCGGAAGTCTCGGCGAAGCGCTCTTTCAGCTCATCCAGCACATCGTCGGTGCGGTCAGGTCGATGGTGCGCGAGCAGGACCTTTCGTGCTCGCGCGCGGCGCCCAAGCTCGACCGCGTAGTCGGCGGCGGCATGTCCGAAGCGCGCTTCCGCGGCGAGCTCGGCCGGCGTCAGTAGTTGCGAGTCGTGTAGCAGCGCATCCGTCTCAGCGGCAAGCTCTAGCGCCGCCGCATGGTAATCGCCGCAGCCGTCAGGTCCAGCGCCGAGAGAGGTGGGACAGTGGTCGGGTATGTAAGTGAAAGTCGAGTTGCCGTCGCTGATGCGATAGCCGAACGTACGCCCGCCCTTGTGCGGGATCTCACGGGCCAGCACGCTGAAGCCGGCGAGCTCTCGCTCGCCTGGAGTGATTGTCGCGAAGTTCCACGAGCCGCGCAGCTGGTCTGGTTCCATCGGAAAGTGCGGCGGCGACATCGCGCGCCCCAGCACCGACAGCGCGTCGGCTCCGTCCTCTTGCTCGGGCAGCACAAGACGCACGCGGGCGTCGTCGTGGTCGCCGGCGGAGAAGAATGGCAGTCCCTGAACGTGATCCCAGTGCAAATGCGTCAACAGGATCGTGCCACTGAACGCCTGCTCGCCGAGCAGTCCCGTCACCGAGCGTATGCCTGTGCCGGCGTCGAGAATCAAAGTAGGGGAGGGCGCCTTGTCGTGGGCGATCGCCACGCAGGATGTATGTCCGCCGTAGCGCAGAAACTCGGCGCCGGGCGCCGGGGTCGAACCCCGCACCCCGCAGAGATGAACGCGCACGGACTCTAGTCTACCCGGGCGTGCATGGACGCGGCACCTATTAACGAGGACTGTCACCATCCTGTCGTGGCGACACTGACCCTCAGCTTCGCGACCTCGCATCATTTCCTTGACGAGCGTGGGCAGCGTGCCGGCTTCATCCTGCTGGGCAGCTTTTTGGCATCGTTTCTGTTCATTCGCACGAGCGCGCGCCTCATACGCGACCCCAAAGTGTCCTGGTGGCCGGGAAGCGTGACCACCAAGAGCGGGCTGCACCTGCACCACCTCGTGTGGGGGATCGTGCTGATCCTGGTGTCGGGATTCCTCAACTTCGTGCTCGTTCCGCCGAGCCCGTGGCTCGAGATATTTGCCAGCGCGTTCGGCATTGGCGCCGGCCTCACGCTGGACGAGTTTGCGCTGTGGATACACCTCGAAGATGTCTACTGGTCCAAGGAGGGCCGCGCCTCGATCGACGCGGTGATCGTCGCAACGCTGCTCGGCGGGCTCGTCGTGCTCGGAATCGCGCCATTTGACGCCTCCGACAGCGCGTCTCCAGTTGGCTCACTTGTAGCGGTCGTAGTGATCGACCTCATCTTCTCGGCGATAGCGATCCTCAAGGGCAAGCCGATGCTCGGTCTGATCGGCGTGTTCATCCCGCTCGCCTCGATCGTTGGGACGGTGCGCCTTGCTGCCCCATCCTCGCCCTGGGCGCGTCGACGCTACCCGCCGGAAGGGCGTCGTATGGCCCGCTCGCAGGTGCGCTTCAGGCGAGTGCGAGCGCGCCGGCGCAGGCTGCTGAACGCGATCGGCGGAGCACCCAGCCAACAGTTGGACGGCTAGTCGGTTTGCCGATCAGTCGGGGAGCCGGCGCTTCTGTGGATGCGGTGTCTGGCCTCGCGCCAGCATCGCAACGAACTGCTCGATCCGCCGTGCTCGCGTGTCGGCGCGCTTGGCGCTGTGGGTCCGGAATAGCACCGCATATCGATTCTGACTGGAGAGGATCTCGAACATGGCCTGTGCACGAGGTTCGGCTCTGAGTGCACTTGCCAAGTCGGCCGGTACCTCCATTGTCGCCTGGCCCTCGTAGGCAGCCTCCCAGCGCCCGTCGGCCTTGGCCCGCTCCACCGCGACCAAGCCCGCGGGTTTCATCCTGCCTTCGTCGGTCAACCGTGCGACATGGTCGACGTTGCGCTTGGACCAAGCACTACGGTTGCGTCGCGGCGTGAAGCGTTGACGGTAGGTCAGCTCGTCCAAGCGTCGTACCTGCCCGTCGATCCAGCCGTGGCACAGCGCCTCGTCGAGAGCCTCTGTGTAGCTGAGGCGCGTCGGCTCTTGGGTGCCCTTCTTGGCCAGGCGTAGCCAGATGCCCGTTGAATACCCGTGATGTTCGGTCAGCCATTTGTGCCACGCCGCGACGTCGGGCACGCTGAGAAGCTCCTCGTCATCGACCATCATTCAAAGCCTGCCAGCCGTGGGTGACGGCATCGCCAGCATGCAAGCGGCTATCTGTGAGCCACCGTCAGGTCTGCCCGATCAGGTTCGACCAGTTTGCGCAGGACCCAGTTCACGGCACTGATGATGATCGCCGCCAGCGCTGCCCACCAGAAGCTTGCGATCGTGAACTGGGGGACGATCCAATGCGTGAGATACAGCATCAGGACGTTGATCAGGAAATAGAAGATCCCGAGCGTGACGATGATGAACGGGATCGAGAGGATCGCCAGGACGGGCTTCAAAAAGAAGTTGACCAGCGTGAACACGAGTCCGGAGATCAGCAACGCCCACCAATCGTTGCCGTAGCTGAGCCCCGACAGCAGCCACGTCGCCACGAACAGGGCGATGGTGTTGAGCACCCAGGTGATAGCGAGCCGCTGAAGCATCGGTCAAACAGTAGCTTGACCTGCCCGCCGGCTTCGCGCACTTACGCATCCGCTCTGCTGAGCTGCCGAATTCCCCCACTGCGTGCGCTAGCGTTTTCAAACTGTGGCGACGACGGTGCAGCGACGGGTTGTGAGCGCAGGCCCTGCGCACCGGCGATGGCCCGTGGTCGGCGCGTTCGTGTTGGTACTTCTGCTGCTGGTGGGGCTGCGCAGGCTCACGACGGAGGACACGCCGCCGCTGCTCCTCCATCGCACGCTGCCGGCCTACGTGCGTCTCCCTGGAAGCGCGCCCGCACTAGCCTGGCCTGAGGAAGGACAGGCGGCGGTCGAGGTCGAGGGGGTGGGCAGCCTCGGCAGCGTCGGGGGTTCGGCGCCCGTGCCGATCGCGAGCGTCGCGAAGGTGATGACCGCCTACTTGACGTTGCGCGAACACCCGCTGGCCTCTGGCCAGGAAGGGTTCTCGGTGACGATCACGCCCGCCGATGCTGCCGAAGAGGAGCAGCGCGAGGCGCTTGGCGAGTCCACGTTGAATGTGCGCGCCGGCGAGCGGCTCAGTGAGCGCCAGATGCTGCAGGCGCTGCTGTTGCCATCGGCCAACAACATCGCGGCGCTGCTGGCTCGCTATGAGGCAGGCGGGATCGCGCCGTTCGTGGCGCGCATGAACGCGACCGCGCGGACGCTCGGTATGGCCTCAAGCACGTACACGGATCCGAGCGGTTTCAACGATGAAACGGTCTCCACGGCTGGCGACCAGCTGAAGCTCGCGCGCGTGGTGATGCGCATCCCGGCGTTCGCGGAAATCGTTGACGAGCACTCGGTCGTGCTGCCGGTGGTTGGACGCGTCGCCAACTTCAACGGGCTCGTCGGCGAAGACGGCTATGTGGGGGTAAAGACGGGCTCAGATAGAGCCGCCGGCGGGTGCCTGATCTTTGCCAAGAGGGTTTTGACTGATGGGCGTGCCTTGACTGTGCTTGGCGTCGTGCTAAATCAGCGAGGCGGGTCGCTGATCCAAGCTGCGTTGGTCAGTGCTCGTCAGCTCAGGAGACTCGGCCGCGGCAAGCCTACGTCTCAGAACGGCTCTCCGGGCTGGTACGGCCGTGCTGAGTGCGAGCTCGGTGGATGGTCGTGGGACCACGGCCGTCACTGCGGGGGACTTGCGAGAGATCGGCTGGGGAGGGGAGAGGATCTCCGTACGCGTGACTACGCGCCCGGCGATGACCCGGCTGAAGGCAGGCGAGAAGATGGCGAGGGTGGTCCTCCACAGCGTGGGCGTCGCGCGCACGAGCGCGCTTGCGATGAGCTCGGTCGGGGGGCCTTCGTTCGGATGGCGCTTGCGGCACCTGTTCTGAGCTGGGTCTTCTCTGAGCTGGAGTTGGCGGTATGGGTCTAGTTGGCGGTATGCCTCGGATCAGGCAGTGCAAGTAATCCTTGACATGCAACCAAACGGTTGCATATAGTGTTATGCAACCAAACGGTTGCATGTTTAGCGTGAGTGGGAATGGCATGAACGAGATATTCAAGGCGCTGGCCGATCCCGGCCGCCGCCGACTGTTGGACAGCCTAAACGCCTACAACGGTCAGAGCCTTGGCGATCTGTGCCGCGAGCTTGACATGAGCAGGCAGGCCGTCAGCAAGCACCTGGCAGTTCTGGAAACCGCCAACTTGGTGACCCCGGTCCGGCACGGTCGGGAGAAGCTGCACTATCTCAACGCCGAGCCGATCAACGCCATCAGCGAGCGCTGGATCAACAACTACGACCGCGAGCGCGTGCAAGCGCTCTCAGATCTCAAGAGTACCCTGGAGGACAACCCGATGCAGAAGCCTGAGTTGCGTCAAGCTGACCATCGTCCATGACGACTCGATCCGGGAAGCGCGATGCTGGAGAGCATCAGCAATGGTTGGTCGCTGATTTTTCAGGCGTGACTGATATGCCGCCCCACTCCTCCGGCGCGACGTCGGCGATTGTCTGTGAGAAGGTCCACAGGTGGCCGGCGAGGTCCTCGGCGGTGTACTGCCGCTCGCCGTAGGGGAAATCCGTCGGCTCCTCGATTATCCGAGCCCCATGCTTGCGGGCGTACTCACAGTGTGCGTTCGCGTCGTCCACACGCACCATCACCGAGTGGGTAGTCTCCCCTGGGGGCGGCGGCCGGCGATCGTGGCGCACATCGCCGAGGATCACCGCGCCATCGCCAAAGCTCAGTTGCGCCCGGTGGTTTTCGCCGATCTGTACACGCTCGATGAAGCCGAATGCCGCGCCCAACCAGTCAACAGCCGCGCGTACATCCGGATAGATCAGGACGGGGATGACGGTCGCTTTTGGGATGGAGCGGTTGGGCTTCATTGGGGCCATCCTATATCGACGAATCCACGCTGAGGATTAGACGCAGCCGCGCGAGATGACTCGCCAGGGCAATATGAGGTGCCTTTCGACTGAGTCCAGGGACTGTGGCACCATTCGTTGGTGGCACGAAAGGCGAGCACTGACAGCCGCGCCGCGATTTTGCGCCGGGTGCGGGCGATCCCTCCAGGCTTCGTCCGTACCTACGGAGATGTCTCGCCCAACGCGCCGCGCTTGGCGGGCTATGTACTGAGCCTTACCGATGCGCACGAGGTGCCATGGCACCGAGTCGTTCGCGCCGATGGCTCGCTTGCAAAGGGCGCCCGCCAGCGGCGCCTGCTTGAAGCCGAGTCAGTCCCGTTCCGCGGTGAGCGTGTAGTGCTGTCGAGTGCACGACTCGACGATCTCGATGTGACGTGATAGGCGCTGCTGATGGAGCTAGTCGGGCTCGAACCGACGACCTTCTGGCTGCCAGCCAGACGCTCTTCCAACTGAGCTATAGCCCCAAGTCTTCGATCAATCGTATAACGCTTGGCTCTCCGGACCGTGCCTCAGCCACGAGGCATGAACTCCGGCACGTCCAGATCGCTATCCGGATCGTCGTACGACCGCGCGGTTAGAGCGGGGGAGGGGCCGGTCGCGGCGTGACCCGCCTGAGGGTGACGGCTCCCGGCGCTACCTGATCGAGACGGGCGGTCATGCTGCCATGGGTCAGCCTCACGTCGCGCAAAAGTCGCTCTGCGTTGCTGCGCATCGAGACCGATAGGTCGTGCAGGTTACGCGAGACCTCGGTGCCGTCGTCGAGCACTTCCCGTGCGATCTCGTTTGCCTCGCCGACGATCTCGCGCGCGTCCGCTCGTGCTCGGGCGCGTATCTCGCTCACCTGCTCCTCCGCGGCTGCGCGTTGAACGGCTAGCTGCTTCTCGCCTTCGGCAAGTCTCTGTGCGAGCTGCTTCTCGCCCTCGGCAAGCCTCTGCTCGACCTGCTCCCGTGCGCTCGCGATCATTCGCTCAGCCTCATCCTTCGCGCCGGCCAACGTCGCCTCGAGCTGCGCCTGAGCGTCCTCCAATAGGCGAGCCGCCTCCTGCTGTGCGCCTGCCAGCTCGCTGTTGGCGCGCTCGCGCGCGTTTGCCAGCTCCTGCTCAGCCTCCGACTGGGCGGTCGCCAGCACGTGCCCCGCTTCGGCATGGATCTCTCCGACAGCGGCAACCGCCTCGTTGCGGGTCTGCTCGGCCTGCGCCCTGGCTTGCGTAAGGATCTCCTGTGCCTCCGCCTCGGCTGCCTCCACGCGGTTGGCGCCTGCGCGGTCGGCCTCGGCGATCCTCTCGGCCGCGCGCTCCTCGGCCTGCTCGCGCATCTCGCGCGCCGCGCGCTCGGCGGCGTCGACGATGCCCTGGACGCGCTGTGGTGTCTCACCCAACTCCATCGCCTCATGGTAAGGCCTCTTGCCGGCGCCCATCGTCTCGGTCCCGCGTATGCTCTCGCGCTTGCCATTCCGCATCAGAGTCGTCCAGGCGAGCGTCGCGGCTGCCTTCCTCGCCGCGGTCGCGCTTGGCTTCGTCGCGTCCGCGAGCCGCGCCGCCACGACAGCGCCTGGCTGCGTGCCGTCGACGCTCAATGCGTCGGCCGCGCTGGCCGATGGCGCCGTCACGGTCACGCCGGCGCCGGACACGCTCGACGCCTCCTATCTGACTCAGATCAGCTTTCTTGGTCCGCCGTCAGCCGACGATCACCGACGTCAAGGTCTCCGGCTCGCACAGCGGCGCGCACAGCGGACGGTTGCTGGCCTATTCCCAAGGCGACGGGGCGAGCTTCGTGCCGACCAAGCCCTTCGCGCAAGGCGAGGTCGTCACGGTTCATGCGGTCCTGCGCGGCATCACCTCCAGTACGCCCATCGCCTGGCGTTTCACCGTCGCCGAAGTGGACAGCGTGAGTCGCTCGCTGGAGACGCCGCCACCCCCGCCGCCGCCACCGAAGCCAAGCGAACTCCAGCACTTCGTCTCGCGTCCCGACCTGCAGCCGCCCACGGTTGACGTGACCACGAGCACAGGTTCCCAAGCACCTGGCGACATCTTCCTAGCACCCTATGCAGGCCCGGGCCAGTATGGGCCGATGGTCCTCGACGGATCGGGCAAGCTCGTGTGGTTCAAGCCCATACCGAGTGGAGAGCGTGCGGCGGACCTGCGCGTGCAGGAATACGAAGGTCACCCGGTGCTCACTTGGTGGCAGGACCCGCTCGTGTCTGGAGGTCAGCGTGACGCCGGGGTCGTGATCGCCAACAGCTCCTATAAGGACATCGCGATCGTGCGTGCCGGCAACGGCTATCAGCCGGACCTGCACGCGTTTGCGATCTCGCCGCGCGGCACGGCGCTGTTCACGGTCTACGACGCGATTCGCTGCAACCTGAGCGCCTACGGGGGGCCGGCCAACGGTGCCGTAGCGGACACGCTCTTCCAGGAGATAGACCTGCGCACCGGCCTCGTTCGCTTCGAGTGGCACGCACTCGACCATGTCCCCGTCACCAACTCCTACATGCCGATTGGCGGTGGTGGCACGCCACTCTCGCCATGGGACTGGTTTCACATCAACGCGGTCTCAGAACATGGCTCGAATCTATTGGTGGATTCGCGCAACACGTGGGCCGCATACGAGGTGCAAGCGAGCGGCGGCCAGGTGGCCTGGCGTCTGGGCGGCAAGCAATCGAGCTTTGCGATGGGCCCAGGAGCGGCCCCCGCATTCCAGCACGACGTGCGTGAAGAGCCCGATGGCACGATCTCCTTCTTCGACAACGGCGGTACCCCCAAGGTGCACCCGCAATCGCGCGTGATCGTGCTCTCGCTCAACCGCCAGAAGATGACGGCAACGCTTGTCTCGAGCTTCACTCACACGCCGCCACTATCGGCACCGAGTCAAGGCGACTTTCAACCTCAGACCGACGGCAATTGGTTCGTCGGCTGGGGTCAGGAACCGTACTTCTCGGAATTCGCCCCTGAAGGCAAATTGCTGTTCGACGCACATCTCCCTGCGCTCTACCAGTCCTATACGGTGCTCAAGTTCCCTTGGGCCGGCGACCCACCGCAGCCGCCGCGGCTCGTCGTGCGCGCCGGCTCTCACGGGGGCGTTGTCGCCTACGCCAGCTGGAACGGAGCCACGGCTGTGACGCAATGGGCTCTATTGGGCGGGACCGGCCCTCACGCGCTTTCGCCATTGGCGGTCGCTCCGCGCAGCGGCTTCGAGACTACGATCACAAGCCCGAGCGCCCCGCGCTATCTCGCGGTGCAGGCGCTTGGGGCCCAGGGTCAGGTGCTTGGCACCTCGGCCATCGTCAGTCCGTGAGTCTCAGCTCCGGACGAGCAAGGCACACAAGGTCCGGAGTCAGTTCATCGTCCTGGGCCTTGTTGCAGGCTTGATATCCTGGCAGAAAAGGTTGGAAATCCGTCCTTGCGGACAGGTGCGTGGTCGGGCATGATCGAGCGATGCCCAAGCGCCAGACACCTCGCCAAATAGCGATCCTTGCCTTCCCGGAGTCCAGAGCCTGGATGTCACAGGCCCGCTCGAGGTGTTTGCCGGCGCGCAGACGCTGATCGAGGCGACTGCCGACTCCGATCGTGGCTATGAGGTTCTGGTCCTCGGTCATGACGGCGCACCTTTGCGCACGTCCAGCGGGCTCCAGATCGTCCCGCACGGCAGCTTCTCCGAGACTCCGCGGCGCCTCGACACGCTGATCGTCGCCGGGGGCTACGGCTCACACGCAGCGAGCAGGGACCCAGCCACGCTCGAGTGGATCGCAAGCACTTCCAAGCGTGCGCGACGCACAGCCTCTGTCTGCACCGGCGCCTTCCTGCTAGCCGCCGCGGGACTGCTCGACGGCCGGCGCGCGACCACCCATTGGACAGCTGCCAAAGAGCTTGCGAAGCGCTACCCGAGGGTGCAAGTCGATCCCGAGCCGATCTTCCTGCGCGACGGTCCAATCTGGACATCCGCTGGCGTCACGGCGGGAATGGACCTGGCGCTTGCGCTGGTCGAAGAAGACCTCGACCGCGACGCCGCGCTCGCGATCGCTCGTCAGCTTGTCCTGTTCCTGCGCCGCCCAGGCAACCAGTCGCAGTTCAGCGCGACGCTGGCCGCGCAAGAGCCGGTCCGCGAGCCGCTGCGCGACATCCGTCGCCACATCGTCGAGAACCTGGCGGGCGAGCTGTCGGTCGAGGCGCTCGCGCAGCGTGCTCACATGAGCCCGCGCCACTTCGCGCGCCTGTTTCGCACCGAGACCGGTGTCACACCTGCCCGCTATGTAGAGAGCATCCGCCTAGAGGCGGCTCGCCGCGCCCTGGAGGACAGCGCACAGCCGGTCTCCACGTCGCGCTCACGTGTGGCTTCGGCACCCCGGAGACGATGCGTCGCTCGTTCCTGCGCGCGCTCGGTGTCGGCCCGGCGGAGTACCGCCGCCGCTTTCACCCGAGCGGATCGCCCTCCGAGGAGACGGTGGCGGCGTGAGCGCTCAGACCGCGTTTCTACTGAAGGCACGCCCCTCCAAATCCAATCCAACAAGAGAGCAGGCAAAAGATGGAGATCGCGATACTCGTCTACCCCAGGTTCACCGCTCTGGACGCGGTAGGCCCGTATGAGGTGCTCAGTCGTCTGCCCGGCGCCAAGGTCACGTTCGTCGCCGAGCACGCCTCACCGCAGCGCACCGATACGACGCAACTGGCGATCCTTGCCGACGCGACCATTGACGAGCGTCCACACCCGGACATTGTGCTCGTCCCCGGCGGACCAGGTCAGGCGGCCCTAATGCAGGACGGCCCGATCCACGAGTGGCTACGCGAGGCACATCAAGGCTCCACCTGGACGACTTCGGTGTGCACAGGCTCGCTCGTACTCGCCGCGGCTGGCCTGCTCGACGGCAAGCGCGCTACGAGCAACTGGCAGGCCATCGAGCAGCTACGCGCGCTCGGGGCTGACGCCGTCGAGGAGGAGCGCGTCGTCTTCGATGGGAAGATCGCCACCTCCGCCGGCGTCACCGCCGGCATCGACATGGCGCTTCAGCTTGTCGCCCGCATCGGTGGCGACCAGCTCGCGCAGGCGATCCAACTCGGTCTCGAGTACGACCCCCAGCCGCCCTTCGACGCCGGCTCGCCGCACAAGGCGCCTGCGGAGGTCGTGGAGACCGTGCGCGCCTACTCGCGCTTTGCCGAACACGTCGCCTGACGACAAGTTCTGAGCCCGGGCCGATCTGCCTTCACCTGCTCCTGGCGAAGGCATGGCCTCGTAAAAAGGCGCATGTGGATGCGAGTTCGGCGTGCCCGGGGCGAGGGTCGCGTGTCGTGTCTTGGATTGTGGATGCCCCCCGCGCGCGCGGGGGGCATGGCGTTTTCAGAGAACCGTCCGGGGCCGACCGCTAACCTGCGCTGTCCAATGGCAGAGAGCCGCTACCACCCGCAGGAGATCGAGCCACGCTGGCAGAAGGTGTGGGCCGATGAGCACACCTGGGAGGTCTCAAACGAAGCTGTTCTTGGGGAGACCGAGGACGCAACCTCATATGTGCTCGAGATGCTGCCCTATCCGAGCGGCGAGCCGCACATCGGCCATCTCAAGAAATACGCTGTTGGAGACGCGATAGCGCACTTCCACAGGCGTACCGGCCATCGGGTGCTGCACCCGATGGGCTATGACGCCTTCGGCCTGCCCGCCGAGAACCACGCGATCAAGACGGGGGTCCATCCGCGCGACTCGACAGCCGAGTCGATCGCATCTTTCCAGCGCCAGTTCCGCTCGTGGGGCATATCGATCGACTGGTCGCGCGAGCTGGGAACGCACGAACCTTCCTATTACCGCTGGACACAATGGATCTTCTTGCAACTGTTCGAGGCAGGCTTGGCATACCGGCGCGACGCCGCCGTCAAGTGGTGTCCAAACGATCAGACCGTGCTGGCAAACGAGCAGGTCGTCGACGGCTGCTGCGAGCGTTGCGGCGCGGTGGTCGAAGTCAAGCAGCTCGAGCAATGGTTCTTTCGCATCACCGACTATGCCGAGCGCTTGCTGGGCGACCTCGACGGCATCGATTGGCCCGAGCACGTAAAGACGATGCAGCGCAACTGGATCGGGCGCTCTGAGGGTGCCGAGGTCACTTTCCGCTGCGAGGATTTGGATCCCGCCCACCCGATCGACTACCCAGTCTTCACGACGCGTCCGGACACGCTGTTCGGTGCCACCTTCTTCGTGATGGCCCCGGAGCACCCGGATGTGCTGCGCTTGGTCGAAGGTACCCCGCAAGAGCAGGCAGTACGCGACTACATCAACCAGGTGCTCACCGAGCCCGGCGAGGAACGCGGCTCGATCGAGAAGACCAAGACTGGGGTTGCGCTGGGCCGCAGTGTTATCAACCCCGTCAATGGCGAGTCGATCCCGATGTACGTTGCCGACTATGTGCTGATGGAGTACGGCACCGGCGCGATCATGGCAGTCCCGGGCCACGATGAACGCGATTACGCGTTCGCGCGCGCCTACGACCTGCCGATCCGCCGCGTAATCGAAGACGTTCCGGACGACGACGGGGGAGATACGCACGGCTGGGAGGGGGAGCTGGAGGGCGGGCGGGAAGGTAGACGGGAGGGTGGGCCGGAGGGTGGGCCGGAGGGTGGGCTTCCTTATACAAGCGACGGTCCGCTGGTGAGCTCCCACCCCGATTTCGACGGCATGCACAACCGCGATGCGCTCGAGCGCGATCGTGGGATGGCTCGACCGTGAGGGCAAGGGCCACGCCTCGGTCAACTACCGCCTGCGCGACTGGCTGGTCTCGCGCCAGCGCTATTGGGGTTGCCCGATCCCGATCGTCTATTGCGGGGACTGCGGTATGCAGCCCGTCCCCGTCGAGCAGCTGCCGGTGATCCTGCCAGACATCGAGGACTACGCCCCACGTGGCCGCTCCCCGCTGGCGGGCGCCGAGGAGTGGGTTGCTACAGAGTGCCCATCGTGCGGTGGGCCGGCTCGCCGCGAGACCGACACGATGGACACGTTCGTCGACTCGAGTTGGTATTTCCTGCGTTACTGCGATGCCAGCAACGAAAGTGCGTCCTGGGATCAGGCGGCGCTGCGACAGTGGATGCCGGTGGACCAGTACATCGGCGGCGTAGAGCACGCGATCCTGCACTTGATGTACGCACGTTTCTTCACTAAGGCCCTGGCAGACCTCGGTCAGCTCGATTTCCAGGAGCCCTTCAAGGCGCTGTTCACGCAGGGAATGGTTACTAAGGACGGCGCCAAGATGAGCAAGTCCAAGGGCAACGTCGTCTCGCCAGCCTCGATCGTCGAGCGCTACGGCGCCGACACTGCACGCTGCTACATCCTGTTCGTCGGCCCGCCAGACCAAGACGCCGATTGGTCAGATGAGGGCGTCGAGGGCGTGCACCGCTTCCTGGCACGACTGTGGCGTCTGGCGGCCGACACGGCCGAACGAGGAGAAGGGCCCGCTGCTATCCCTGGATGCGTTCGGATCGGGCAACGGCTCGCCACAGGGCGATGACCTGGAGCTGGCGCGCAAGGCGCACTGGGCGATCGAGAAGGTCTCCGAAGACATGCGCCGCTTCGGCTTTAACACCGCGATCGCGGCCGTGATGGAGCTGCTCAACGACTGTTCGCGCATGCGCGACACGCTGCAGGTGGACACGCTGCGCTTCGGCCTCGCCACTGCGGCTTCGCTGCTGTTCCCGTTCGCTCCGCACCTCTCTTCGGACATCTACGACATGCTCACCGGCGAGCGCGTCTGGGAGCAGCCGTGGCCACAGGCCGACCCCGAGATGCTCGAACGTGAGGCCTACGAGCTGGTCTGTCAGGTCAACGGCAAGCTGCGTGACCGTGTGCAGGCACCTAGTGACGCTGGCACCGAGGAGCTGAAGGCATTGTGTCTGGCTGCGCCTAATGTGCTCACGCACATCGAGGGTCGCGAGATCGTCAAGGAGATTGTCGTGCCGGGGCGGCTTGTGAACCTCGTCGTGCGCTGAGGCGGGGTTGCTTACGCGGTTGGTGGACAGTCCAGAAGCTATGGAATGCCGTCGAACAGACGACCGGCGGGTACTTGAAAAGCTTCGGCAAGCCGTACGATCGTTCCGAATTTTGCTGCACGTTCCCTGCACTCAAGCTTAGAGATAGCCGTCGTATGCAGGCCGGAGTAGCGCGAGAGATCCTCTTGCGACCAATTGCGCTCATGACGCAACTGCTTGACGTTGGCGGCGAACCGTTCCTGTGGACCCACCGCCTGAGCTTCGGGGGGCTAACCCATAAAGCCAATAGACAAAACGACAACCTAGCGTTATCGTGGCAGGGGTTGTATCGTGCCGTTTAGGAACCATCCTTGCGACGTGTTTTGAATATGCGAATTTACTTTCCATTTGGCAGAAAGATTCAATTTCTAGGATCCTGGAGATGATGCGGTGGGCGTTGAAGATCGTGCACTGAGTATCCAAGAGCAGGTCAGAGCCGAGGAAACGCTTGGAGTCGACCTAATTGAATATGCTGGGCGCTGGGTAGCAGTCCAGGACCATCGAGTCGTGGACGACGACGAGAACCTGGGGCGCCTAGTTGATCGACTTAATGGACAGCGGGAGACAGCCGCAATCTTCAAGGTACGCGAGCAACCAAACCCGACCCTGGGCTGATGTTGGTCTCCTCGGCGCCGCGACCGAGGCAGTAACGGTCCAAGAGTTCAAGTACCTGCCCACAGGGGAGTGGACCGAGGAAAGCAGGCCGATCCTCAGACCGGCGCTCGACGTTAAGCTGTTCGACAACGCTGGTCGCACTGTCGCTAACGCTCGGGCACTGATAGACAGTGGCGCCGACTTCGTGACATTCTCGACCGACTGGGCCGAGTTGCTGGGGATCGACGTTCGTACCGACTGCGCTCCGCTAACGGCGACTGTCGCGGACGGCCGTCTCTCCATGCGCTATGCCTACACCGAAGGGCTCAAAGTAGAATTTGCCGGCGAACGAGTATTCCTCCCGGTCGTTCTGTTTTGTCAGGATATGCCGGTGCCGCTTCTTGGTCGTCGCGGCTTCTTCGATCGCTTCCTTGTGCTCATCGACCAGCCAAATCTGCGGTTCTTCCTTGAGTCCTCGGCTGTTGTCGAGGACGATGACGATCCAGGCGATGGCACAGAGCCAGACACAGCACTGGCTCTCGACTGAGAGCTATGCGGTGCTCTGGTACTCCGGTGGATAGCGCCTCACGGCGCGGTCGCCGAGCGCCTCGATCGACGTGTCGGGCATGATGCGCGCCACGCCGTGGGGTAGCCACCAATTCCACTCGCCGAACAGCTCCATCGCCGTCGGCACGAGCACCAGTCGCACGATCGTCGCGTCGATCGCGATCGCCAAGGCGCAGCCGAGGCCGAGCTCTTTGATCGAGGGTACGCCTGTCAGCGCGAACACGCTGAACACGCACACCATGATCAAGGCAGCGCTCGTGATCGTGGGCGCGCTCGAAGACAGCCCTTCGACGACCGCTCGGCGCGTATCGCCGGTCGCGGCATAGCGCTCGCGTATGCGGCTGAGCAGAAATACCTCGTAGTCCATCGAGAGGCCGAACACAACCGCGAGTACGAGGGGCAGGATCAACGTTTCCACCGAGCCAAACACAAGTGTCAAGACGCCGTAGGCGGCGCTCACCGATAGCAGATTCATCACCACCGCCTTCAGTGGCAGCACGATCGAGCGCAACAGCAGCATCAGCACGAAGAAGGTCACGCACATCACGAACAGTGCCACCTTCCACATCGAACCGATCACTTCCGCGTGGTAGTCGGCCAAGTAGGCGGCGTCGCCACCAAGTAGCGCGCCCGGTGGTAGGTGCGAGCGCAGGCGCTTTACGGCTTCCTGTCCTTGCGGTGACTCGCCGTCGTTGCGCGGAGTCGCGCGGATCAGTACTTCCTGCCCATTGCTCGACGTGATCGTCGGCGCCACGCTCAACACCTCCCGGTCTGCGGCGAGCACGCGCCGAACCGTTGCTGCCTGCGACTTCGGAGCGATCACTTCAAACGGGCTCGACGCCCCCGGCCCGGTGACCGCGGCGGCCGCCTGGAAGCCGCGCAGCGTCTCGTTGCCTTTCGGGAACTGACGCAGCGCTCCGTCGGTCGTCTTCAGGTGCAGAGCGGGCGAGGCCAGTGCGAGCATGGCGATCGCCGCGGTGGCGGCCGTCAGCGCGGGCCGGCGGGTTACGCGTGCAGTCCAGCTCTCCCAAAAGCCTTTGGGACTGGGCAACCGCGCCGAGATCCACGCGAACACGCGACCGCGCGTGTGCGTGCGCTCGCCAAGCAGCGAGATGATGCTCGGCAGCAACGTCGAAGCGGCCAACACCGACACGGTCACCACGACGATCGCGCCGAGCGCCATCGAGCGGATCGCGGCCGCACGCACCAGATACAGGCCGACGAGCGCCGTCACGACCGTAGCCCCTGAAAATATGACCGCTACGCCGGAAGTGGCAAGCGCAGTCGCGCGAGCTTTCACCGGATCGGCGCCCGCCTGAATCTCTTGGCGATAGCGCGCGAGCACGAACAGCGAGTAGTCGACAGCCACGCCGATCCCGATCATCGACGCCATGTTCGTCACGAACACAGACATTTCCATCGTGAGGGAAAGGAAGTAGATGATCGCACCGGTGATCAGCACCGACACCAGCCCAAGCGCAAGCGGCAAGCTCGCGGCGATCAGCGAGCCGAACACGGCAACCAGGATCAAAGCCACGATCGGGAAGCCAGTGGCCTCGGCCTTCGACAAATCCTTCTTCGAGAGGTCCTGAAGCCCGGCCCATAGTGCAGACTGGCCGACCATGTGCAGGGCGACGGGCCCGTTGTCGGGACTGTTCAGGTTGAGCTCGCCGCGTAGCTTAGTGGCGACGTTCGTCGCGCCTTCTTCGTTGACCGTCATGTCGAAGGGCACGACAAGTGTGCGCTGGTGCGTCCCGGCGGCTGCAATAGCGCGCTGCGTTTGGACACGCACCGCGGGGGAGATGCTCACGTGGGCGGTGCTGCGAGTCGCGGCGTTCAGCTGTGCGAGCGCTGCACTCATCTCGCCGGCGTTGGCGCTGCTGGTGGGCGCGAGTACGCCAGCGAGGCGCGCCTGCTGGGCCCCAGGGGCGACCGTCGGCAGCTGCTTCAAGACCTTCTGGGAATCCGAGCCGGGGATTGTGTAGCCGCCGCCTGACAGGCGTTCGCTCTGTCTGGCGGCAAAAGGCACGGCGGCCAGCACGAGAACCAGCCACACACCGATCACGACCCCGCGGCGACGACGTAGCCAGCGGTCGAGCTTGAGCATGAAGGTCTGCATGGGTGTCTCCCGTGATCGTTTGGCTGCCTGGCCAGTTTCCCGCTTCAGGAGATTACCCAGTGTGCGTGGGGACACAGATGGATGTCTCTACTGGCGGTCTGGCGCGGGCAAGTGTGACGCACGCGGGATCAAACATCTCGCGGGATTACGCCATTCACACCCGGTTTCTCGCCACGTCGGAAGGCTCGCCTAGACTCGATGGCGATGCCCGCCCTAAAGCCCGCCTACCTGATCTACGGCGACGACCACGGCGCGATCGGCGAGCGGCGCTCGCGTTTGAAGGCGCTGGCCGAATCAGAGGGTGACGCCGGCAGCGTCGAGGTGCTCGCTGGCGATACGGGTACGCCCGAAACGGTGGGGCTGGTGCTCTCGACGATGACTTTCGCGATTGGTCGGCGCGTGATCGTGGTGGACGGGACTGAGCGCTTCAAGGAGGCCGAGGTCTCCGTGCACATTGTGCCCGCGATGGCCGCGATGCCTCCCGACACGACGATCGCCTTCTTCGCGCGCGAGGAAGGCAAGACGAAGGCGCCGGCGGCGTTGCACGCGGCGGTGAAGGGCGCCAAGGGCCAGATCGTGGCCGAGGCGACGATCAAGCCCTGGGAGCTTGCCGGCTGGGTGCGCGAGCAAGCCACGCGGCTCGGCCTCTCACTCGACGCATTCGCTGCCAAGACGCTTGTGGCGCAGGTCGGCGAGCGCCAGCAGCGGCTGCTGCGGGAGCTCGAGAAGCTCAAGCTCTCCGCCGAGCAGAGCGACGGCGCTCCCGTCAAGGTGAGTGCCGAAGACATCGAGCAGCAGTCGGCCCACTCGACCGCCTACCGTGCCTTCACGTTCGCCGACGCGCTCGTCGGTGGCGACGCGGCCGAGGCGATGCGCTCCTATCTGCGCCTGCGTACCCAGGGCGAGCGCCTGTCAGGGCTCGTTTACCTGATGGCCCAGCGCTTGCGCGACGCGGAGGGCGTCTCGGTGCGGATCGCGGCCGGCGAGGCGCCAGCCGCGATCAAGCGCACATTGCGGATGCCGCCGCGCGCTGCCGATCGCTTCATCGCCGACGTGGCCCGCACCGAGCCCGAGCGGCTACGTGCTGCGCTCTGCCGGATCGCCGATCTGGAACTCGATACACGCGGCGGGCCAGGGCTGAGCCAGTTGCGCACGCCGCTCTCGTCGTTGGAGGAGGATACGCTCGCATTGCGGACGATATTGGCGATCGCGAGCTGAGGAGATGTATGTTCTATTTCTTGCCGACTACTATAGTGACTATTATATGTAGTAACTATAGTAGTTGACAGAAAAGGAGAGCACACCAACCCGGTGCGCTGCTTCGATCTTCTCGATCGTCGGCTAAGAGCCGGTAGCGAGAACAGGCCACCGAACGGGGTGCGTTCAGGACACGCTTTTGGCAACAGTACGGGCCGCACGGGACTTCTTGCGAGCGCCAGTGTTGCGATGCAATGCGCCGCGCTTGACGGCCTTGTCGATCGTGCGCACGAGGCGACGGTGCTCAGCCTCGGTGGCTTCGCTGTCGCTCTCCTTGGCGAGAGCCTCCAAGCGGCGGAAGTATGTCTTGATCGCCGAGGTGTACTGACGGTTCTCAAGGCGCTCGCGCTCTGAGCGGAGGATGCGCTTCTTTTGGGATGCGATGTTGGCCATGTGAAAGGACGCTGCGGCCTGGGCAGACTGCCTGGGCGCGCCGCGCAGCGCCGTACTATAGCGCCCCGTGGCTGTGAGCTCTGAGACAGGAGAGGAAGCGGCGGGGCCCAAGCCTCCCAACAGCATCGCGCGTAACACCGCGATGTTCTCGATCGTGACCGGCTTCTCGCGAATTGTGGGGCTCTTGCGCGAGATCGCGTTCGCCAGCTACTTCGGCACAAGTGCCGCCGCGTCGGCTTACACGATCGCCTTTCTGGTCCCCAACTTCGTCGCGCAGTTGTTCGCCAACGCGGCGCTGTCGGCCGCGTTCGTGCCCGTCTTCACCGACCTGTTGCAGAAGGGCAAGAAGGTTGAGGCCTTCCGCTTGGCCTCGACCCTGTTCTGGATCCTGCTGATCGCGCTGAGCGTGGTCACCGCCTTCTTCATCCTCGCGGCCGGCACGATCATGCCGCTGTTCACCGGCCCGAAGTTCCTTCCCTCGACCGTCGCGCTCACCGTGGGGCTTTCGCAGGTGCTATTCCCGGTCGTGCTGCTACTCGGCCTCACGGGCCTGCTGCTCGGCATCTTGCAGTCCTACGACCGCTTCACCCTGCAGGCGATCTCGCCGGCGATCTGGAACGTGATCATCATCGTGTTCCTCGTCGTGTTGCATCCTCACTTCCACGGCGAAGCGAGCATCTATGCGTTCGCGATCGGTGTGCTGGTTGCCACGGGCGTGCAGATGCTGATGGCGCTGGGGGCGCTGACGCGGATCGACTTCCGCTTGCAGATGACGATCGACTGGCACGACCCGCGCGTGAGTCGGGTGTTCCTGTTGATGATGCCCGTGACGATTGGTCTGGGCATCGTCAACCTTGACCAGCTGATCAACTCGGCCTTCGGCACACTCGTCTCCGCCGAAGCGCCGCGCGCGATCGAAAACGCCTTTCGCGTGTACATGCTGCCGCAGGGCATGTTCAGCGTCGCGGTTGCGACCGTGTTGTTTCCGACGATGAGCCGCATGGCATCTCGTCGCGACACGGCTTCGATGCGCAGCACCGTGGCCTCTGGAATGCGCCAGATCAACCTGCTGCTGATCCCGGCGGCGGCGTTCATGGCGGTGCTGGCGACCCCGATCGTGCGACTGCTCTTCCAGCGCGGAGAATTCGACGCGCAGTCGACGCACCTGGTCTCGATCGCGTTGTTCTGGTTTGCCTTTAGCCTGCCCTTTGGTGGGCTGAACCTGCTCTTGACGCGAACCTTCTTCGCGGTGCAGCGACCTTGGATTCCCACGCGCCTGGCCGGCATCAACATCATCGTGGACATCATCGTCAGCGTCAGCCTCTACAAGCCGTTGGGGATCGCGGGGCTCGTGATCGGGACGCTCGTGGCCAACATCGTGATGACCGTGCTGCTGGCCACGCGTGTACGCACAGGCTTCAACGGACGTCTCGACGGAGCGCGCACGACGATGATCACCGTGCGCGTCTGCACCGCCTCCGCTTTGCTGGCGGGCGTGTCCTATCTCGTTTGGTACCTGCTGGACATGCTGCTGGGCGTGTCACTGCCGGCGCAGATCGTCAGCGTTGGGGCCGCGGCGCTGGCGGGACTGTGGGTCTACTCGCGTGCTGTTCTGGTCATGAGCGTCCCCGAGGCCCACCAGGTGCACCGCCTGATCATGGCCCAGCTGGGCCGAGCCTGATACCCATCGGGCAAGTCGTGGCGCATCGCGGCAAGAAGGGGCGAGCAGTGCGGCGTCACGGCAGGAAAACGAAGGGCCGAGAAGACTTTCGCCCTCCCGGCCCTGGTCCGGTCATAGATCGCCATTGAACTACTACGTCCCAGGACTTGTGTCTTATGCCTGGGCGGCTATGACACTCCCGACCACCAGGACTGGCCGTCCCCGAGGGGACGCGTTGCCCGGCTTGAGCCCGCCTGTCCCCCGAAAGGGTGGGAGGGCTCCGGTCGAGTGGGCGATCTGCCGAATCTCTAAGGCTATCGCGCCACGGTCTCGTCCAACGGGCGCGGCGACCGGTCAGGCGGGCATCCTGCGGAGACGAGCGGATCTTGTCTCCCATCCCCTCCCAGACGCAGGGCCATCTACGCTGTAGCGGCCCATGGACCAGAGCCGCATACGCAACTTCTCGATCATCGCCCACATCGACCACGGCAAGTCGACGTTGGCGGACCGCATTCTCGAGCTGACGCACGCCGTGGAGGAGCGGGCTATGCGCGCGCAGGTGCTCGACTCGATGGACCTCGAGCGCGAGCGTGGGATCACGATCAAGGCGCAGGCTGTGAAGGTCGCCTACACGGCATCCGACGGGGAGACCTACCAACTGCATCTGATCGACACGCCCGGCCACGTAGACTTCACATACGAGGTGTCACGCTCGCTTGCGGCCTGTGAGGGAGCGCTGCTGGTTGTGGATGCCTCCCAAGGCGTGGAGGCGCAGACGGTTGCCAACACCTACCTGGCCGTGGAGGCTGGGCTGGAGCTGATCCCGTGCCTGAACAAGATCGACCTGCCAGGCGCCGAGCCGGAGCGCGTGGCGGGCGAAGTCGCGGAGCTGATCGGTGAGCCCGAGGAGGCGATCCTTGAGATCAGCGGCAAGACGGGTGCAGGCGTTGCGGAGGTGCTCGACGAGCTGGTCAAGCGGGTGCCACCCCCTTCGGGCGACCCGGATGCGCCCCCGCGCGCGCTGATCTTCGACTCGGAGTTCGACCAGTACAGGGGCGTGATCGCCTACATCAGAGTGGTCGATGGGGTATTCAGAAAGGGAGAGGCGATCCGGGCGATGGCGGCCGGGACGCACGCGGAGATCGACGACATCGGCTTCTTCTCGCCGACGATGACGCCGGTCAAGCAGCTCGCGGCGGGTGAGGTGGGCTATCTGATCACGGGCATCAAGGACGTGACGCACCTGCGTGTGGGCGACACGCTCACAACGACGGTGCACGGTGAGAAGCGCACCTCCGAGCCGCTGCCAGGCTATAGGGAGGTCAAGCCGATGGTATTCTGCGGTCTGTTTCCGATCGACTCCGACCGCTACCCGGACCTGCGCGATGCGCTGGAGAAGCTGACGCTCAACGACGCCGCGCTCTCCTGGGAGCCTGAGACCTCCGACGCGCTTGGCTTCGGCTTTCGCTGTGGTTTTCTCGGGCTGTTGCACATGGACATCGTGCGCGAGCGCCTGGAGCGTGAGTATGACCTGGAGCTGCTTGCGACGATGCCCTCGGTCGAGTTCGACGTGACGCTCACCAATGGTGAGGAGCTGGAGGTGCACAACCCCTCCGACATGCCCGACCCCGGAACGATCGCCGAGATTCGCGAGCCGTTCATCAAGGCGCAGGTGATCGCCCCGCGCGAGTTCGTCGGCGCGGTGATGGAGCTGTGTCAGGAACGCAGAGGGGAGCCGGCAGGCATGCACTACCTCTCACCCGAGCGCGTGCAGATGAGTTATGACCTGCCGCTCGCGGAAATCGTGCTCGACTTCTTCGACCAGCTGAAGTCGCGCACACGCGGCTATGCCTCACTCGACTACGAGCTGAGCGACATGAAGCCGGCCAACCTCGTCAAGCTCGACGTGCTGCTTGCCGGCGACACGGTCGATGCGCTCTCGATGGTGGTGCACCGCGAGAAGGCCTACGACATGGGCCGCACGCTCACCGAAAAGCTGCGCAAGCGGATTCCGCGTCAGCAGTACGACGTGCCGATCCAGGCGGCGATCGGCTCGCACATCATCGCCCGCGAGACCGTCAAGGCCTTCCGCAAGGACGTGATCGCCAAGTGCTATGGCGGCGACATCAGCCGCAAGAAGAAGCTTCTGGGCAAGCAGAAGGAGGGCAAGAAGCGCATGAAGCAGGTCGGCCGTGTCGAGGTGCCGCAGGAGGCGTTCCTGGCGGTTCTAGAGATCGGCGATGAGTAGCCGGCCCGTTTCGGGGGAGCTGTCCGTCGGGATCAGCTCGCGGGTTTTTTGGGATTGGATGGGCGCGCCTTTCGAGGCACCGCGCGTAGACGCGAATCCTGTTTGTGCGTTTGGGCAACATCTGCCGCTCATCGCTGGCGTCCCGTTGAGCGACATGTGTCGGATAAGGGGGTATGCGTGCCTCCACCATCGAGCGCCGCCGCCGCCTGTACCTGCTGGCGCGTGTCGTCATCGCACGTCATTACCGACAGCCCCTGACGCTCGACGAGGTCGCGCGGGCACTGTCGAGCTCACCGCGCCAGTTGACGCGCGCATATGCGCAATTCGGCGAGACGACCTTCCGTGAGGATCTGCTCACACGCCGACTCAAAGTGGCGGCGCAACTGCTGATCGAGCAGCCGGCGATCTCGGTGCGCGATGTCGCCAGGCTGGTCGGCTTTCGCCAGGCGCCGCATTTTGCCAAGGCGTTTCGCCGTCGCTACGGCTTGACGCCGGCGGCCTTTCGAGCCGAGGGGCGAGCCTTCGCGCGAGCCGCGCAGGGACAGAAGAGGACGCCTCGCGAGCAGGCAGACGTGCGGCCGGTATGTGCTTAATGTGCCGCGTGCAACTCGGCGTCGAGCGTCGGTATCGACTCCACCGGTCCCGCTCCCGGTAGGCGCAAGCGCATCAGCGTGCCTCCTCCTGGAGCGGCCTCGGCGCTGACGCGGCCGCCGTGCTGTTCGGCGACCTGGCGCACGATCGCAAGACCCAAGCCCGAGCCCGGGCGTCCGCGCGCCTCCGCGCCGCGGTAGAAGCGATCGAAGACGTGGGGGAGATCGGCGGCTGAGATGCCCGGCCCGTGATCGCGTACGGTGAGTTGCTCGCCATGCAAGGCGATCTCGACTGGGCTGCCGGATGGGCTGTAGTTGACGGCGTTGTCGAGCAGGTTGTTGATCGCGCGGGCCAGCCTTCCCGGCTCGCCGGTCAGGACGACCTGGTCCAGCTCGACATCGAAGGGCGTGTCCGGCGAATGGCGACGCGTGCGCTCGATCGCCTCCTCTACGACCAGATCCAGGCGCACATCCTCGCTGCCACTGCGTGGCTGCTCGCCTCGACCGAGCTCGATCAGGTCGTTCATCAGCAGCGTCAACTCCTCGATCTGCTCGACCACGTCGTCCAGCATGCGCTGGCGTTCCTCGACCGGCATATTCGGCTCCTGCCCGAGGATTTCGATGTTCGTGCGCAGGCTGGTGACAGGTGTGCGCAGCTCGTGCGAAGCGTCGGCGACGAGCTGGCGCTGGGCGTGCACGGAGGCGTCGAGCGCGCTCATCGAGCTCTCCAGTGCGTCGAGCATCGCATTGAAGCTCTCCGCGAGGCGCCCGATCTCGTCTTCCCCGGCGGGCCGGATCCGGTTCGAGAGGTCCTGTGTGCGGGTGACGTGCTCGGTGGCTTGGGTCAGGCGCTTGATCGGCGCTACCGCGGCGCCGGCGACGAGTCGTCCGAGCAGTGCGGCCAGCGCGACCCCACCGATGTCGAGCAACACAAGAATCAGACGTAGGCGCGCAAGTGCGCTGTCGACATCGGTCAGAGGTTGAGCGAGCTGCGCGGCGTAGCCGTGAGATATGGCCTCACTGAGGACGCGCAGGTGGATGCCATCGGCACTTGTGTCCTCAAAGAACGATTTCCCGCCGTGCTGGGCGAGGCTAAGCGTCTTGGCGTCGATCGGCAAGTGCACGTTGGGCGAGGAGGCAAACCGGATCGTTCCTTTGGAGTCGATCAACTGCTGGTAGCCCCGCACCTGATCGGGTCCCGGCGGTATCCCCGGAAAGGCGTTGTGACGGCCTCCCCGTCGCGCGAAGGGCGTCGGTCCGTGTTCGAAGCGGCTCACCAGCGGTTGAGCACGATCGCGTAGCTGGCTGTCGACCTGTCCGTAGAGCTCGCGGGCAGAGAGTAGATACGTGAGCGCAGAGGCGAGCACCACCGCGATCGCTACAGCGGCCGCCGAGACGAGCGTGATGCGCCGGCGGAAGCTCACGGTTGCGGACGGGCTCGGCTGGAGATCGCTGCTGGTGGGCTCATCAGCTCTTTAGGACGTAGCCAACGCCACGCACGGTGTGCAACAGCCGTGGCTCCCCGTCGGACTCGGTCTTGCGGCGCAGGTAGCCCATGTAGACGCCCAACGAGTTCGAGCTCGAGCCGAAGTCATAGCCCCAGACGTGCTCGAAGATGATCGAACGCGTCAGCACCTGCTTTGGGTGGCGAAGGAACAGCTCGAGCAGCAGGAACTCGGTGCGGGTCAGGTTCAGCGAGCGCTCCCCGCGCCAGGCCTCATGGGCCAGACGGTCAAGGCGCAGATCCTCGAAGCGCAGCGTCTCCTCCTGGTCGATCTCATCTGCTCGCCGGAGTAGCGCACGCACGCGTGCCATCAGCTCGCGCAGGGCAAAAGGCTTGACCAGGTAGTCGTCCGCGCCGGCATCCAGGCCGGCCACGCGGTCGTCGATCTGCTCGCGCGCGGTGAGCATCAGCACGGGCGTGCGGTCGCCGCTGTCGCGCACGCGGCGGCACACTTCCAGGCCGTCGAGCACTGGCATCGAGACGTCGAGGATAACCGCGTCGTAAGAGTTGCCTGAGAGGCGCTCCAACGCATCGCCGCCGTCGCCGGAGAGCGAGACCTCGTAGCGCTCGAGCGTCAGCGCCCGCGACAGCGCGTGCTGGACTGCGGGCTCGTCGTCAACGACCAATATGCGCGCGGGCTCTGTCATGTCTGTTTCGCTCCCACACGCCAAGAGCAATTGACACGGGGGCGGTAGGGCTATGGTGACGGTAGCGGTACAAAGCTAATAATGAGGCCGAAGAGGATGCGAAGAATCGTCGATCAGGACGCTGCCGAGGCGATTCGCGCAGATCAGTCCCGAGCGAGCACGAAGCGGTTACTCGCCGATGGTAAGGATTCGCCTTCGCGCGCTGACTCCTCCTCCCCCTCTGGGACCGACGCTACGCGCGCGCGCGGCGATGGGGACATGTCAAGCCAGTCGCGGCGGCTGCGCAACGGTCTGATCAGTCTCGCCATCTTCTTCGCGCTGGTCGCAGCTCTGCTGTTTGCCGTGCCGGGGCTGCGCTCGGCCGGCGAGCTGATCACCGATGCCGACATTCCCTGGGTTGCGGCTGGCATCGGCTTCGAGCTGCTTTCCTGCGCTGGCTATGTGATCCTGTTCGAGCTCGTCTTCAAGATGGAGCGGGGCTTCAGCCGTCGATTGGCGCTGTCCGAGCTTGGGGTCAACTCGGTCGTCTCCGCCGGCGGCATCGGCGGGATCGCGCTTGGAGCATGGGTGCTGCGTACGAAGGGTGTGGCGGTCGACCGGATCGCGAGGCGCTCGGTGTTGATCTTTGTCTTGACCAGCGCAGTCAACGTCGGTGCGACTGCATTGATCGGCATTCCGATGTGGCTTGGGTTGCTGCCTGGCTCAGAAGATCCGCTGCTCACGCTGTTGCCGGCCGGGCTTGCGATTGCGACGATCGCGGGAACACTCGCGATCGCCGGGCTCGCGGGGCGGCTCGCGATGCGCAAGCGACTGAGCAGCGGACGGTTGCACGTCGCGCTTGTCGCGGTCAGCGACGGCGTACGTGGCGCGCTGCGAGTGATCGCTCGCCACAACTGGCGTCTGCTTGGCGCGATCGGCTACTGGCTGTTCGACACACTCGTGCTTTACGCGTGCTTGCTTGCTTACGGTAAATCGCCGACCTTCTGGGTCGTGGCGATGGCCTATCTCGTTGGCCAGTTGGCGAACTCGATCCCGATACCGGCGGGTCTTGTGGCTGTCGAAGGGGGGCTGATCGGAATGCTTGTGTTGTTTCACGTTCGGCCGGTCTCGGTAGTTGTGGCGGCGGTCGTCACCTATCGGGCGATCTCGCTGTGGCTGCCTGCTTTGATCGGCTCAGCCGCCTTTTTCGGCTTGCGCAATGAGATTGGCGAGCCAGTGGTGGCGGCATCCGATGTGCCCGTTCGCAACTAGCCAGACGCTAAGGCGATTCCGACAGGCGCCGGCTGGCCGTGAGCGCGGCCCGCGCCTTCTGGCAGGGATGGCCTGGGAGTGCGTTCATGACGGTAGCCAGCTTGGGTGAGACGGGGCCAGAGAGTCCTGGACAGTAGACGGGCGGCGGCAGCTTGCCGGCCGACCCGGGCGCGTTCAGGGGCTGTAGCTGTCCGGCCGCCAGCAGGGCGTGTGCGAGCGTGTCCGAGTAGACGTCGATCGCCACGCGGCCGCTGTAGAGCTCGATCGAGCGTTCTTCGTTGTAGACGGTCGCCGGTACGCCCCTGATCAGCATGTTGCGCTGCGGGCCAAGCGGTGCGTTGGAGTGCAGCGAGTAGATCACGGTCGTGACTTGCAGGGGCAGCAGGCAACTACCGCCGCCCCCGAGCAGGCCCTTGCCGCTGACGCAGTCACCGTAATAGACGCTGTCGCCGATCCCGGCGCTGTAGCTCTTCAGGCCGTCGGTGGCGGCCAACGGGTGGCCGGCGAAGCTTAGGCCCGCCCAATAGAGCCTGTAGTAGGGGAACGTCTGCGCTTCGGCTAGAGCCGCGCCGCTGAGCGCTGGTGGGTGGACGGTGCCACAGCCTGATGCGAATGCCGCGACGGCAAGCAGCGCGAGCGCCAGTCCCCGGCGGGCGCGCAATGTAGGAGCGGTCATCGGCGCTGATTATCGGCTACCGGCGTTTGTGATGCGCAACGCGACTTCCAACGCTCTCGTCTGTTCATACAGGTACAAGCGCGCGACTCGTCCATTTTGAGATCCGACTCGCGTGCGTGCTGAGGCTCGGCGGGGTAGCACGCCGAGCCTCAGCCAACTTATCGGCTCGCGCCGCTGGGTCGGCAAGCCGACGGTTCGATTCGCTTCGGGCAGCAAGCCCTCTGGCCATTCTTGGCCGCCTACGATCCCTGTCCGCCTTGCGTGGTGGGTGACCTCGCCATACTGGGCCGCTTGGGTTCAGTGGATAGCCAAGCACTTGCCGGAGGGCAGCCCCGGTTGGGGTCCTCGCTGCGTAGGTCGTTTGCGGATGTGCGCATCTCGCCGGCGATGGTCACGGCGATCGTGCTCGTCGGGAGCTGGTTGCTGCTCGCCCCCCGCTCGCCGGATTTCGCCGCGCAGACTTATCGCGCGACGCTGTTCGAACGCTTTGGCTTCACGGTTTGGGACAACAACTGGTATGCCGGGCACCATCTTCCCGGCTACAGCCTGGTGTTCCCTTGGCTTGCTCTGCTGCTCGGGATTCGTCTCGCCGGCGCGCTCGCGGTGTTCGTCTCTACCTTTGCGTTCGAGCGGGTAGCACTTGGCGAGTACGGCCCGCGCGCGCGCTGGGGTGCTGCCTGCTTTGCGCTGGCCGCCGCTGGCGACTTGTGGATCGGGCGCGTGACGTTCGCGCTTGGCGTCACGTTTGCCGTGCTGGCTGTGCTTGCGCTTGTGCGCGAGCGGCCTTGGCTTGCGGTCGTGCTCACGGCGCTGTGTGCCGCGACGAGCCCTGTCGCCGGGTTGCTGCTTGCGCTGGCTGGCGCTACGCACGTGCTCGTCAGCCGTCGTGCGCTTGCCGGACTGACGCTGGTGTTGCCCGTGCTCGTCGTCGTCCTGCCGCTGGAGGCCCTGTTTCCCGAGGGCGGTTGGGAGCCGTTTGCGGCAAGCTCGATAATCGCGACGGTCGCGGTGACCTTGGCGTTCCTTTATGCCGTGCCGTGGGAGGAGCGGCTGTTGCGGATCGGCGGGCTGATCTATTTGGACGTGACCTTTCTCTCGATCGCGCCGACGCCGATGGGCAGTAATATCGCTCGCTATGCGGTGACCCTGGCTGGACCACTTGCTCTGTGCGTGTTGGGGCGCGATGGCTTCAGCCGTCCGGGTCGACCGCTGGCAGGCGTCGTGCTTGCCGTCGGGGTGATCGTCGTCTGGACTGCCTGGGGGCCGGTGCGCGAGAGCGCCGAGGTGATCGGCGACCCCTCGACAAGCGCCGCTTATTACGTCCCGCTTGAACGCTTCCTCGACGCCCACGGCGGGTCGCTCGTGCGAGTAGAGGTGCCCTTTACGCACTCGCACTGGGAGGCGGCATACCTGGCGCAGCGCTTTCCGCTTGCACGCGGCTGGGAGCGCCAGCTCGACACCAAGTACGACCCGCTGTTCTTCGGCGGCACGCTCACCGTTGGTGCCTACCGCGCCTGGCTGAAGAATCTGGCTGTCAGCTACGTCGCTCTGCCAGACGTGCGCCTGGATGGGTCAAGCGACGAAGAGGCGGCGCTGATCCGCAAAGGCCTTCCTTACTTGCGCGAAGTGTTCTCCAGTAAGCATTGGCGCGTGTTCAAGGTGCTTGATCCCTCGCCGATAGCCTCAGCGCCGGCCGTGCTGACTGGGCTGGATCACGACTCATTCACGCTGCGCTTTGCCATGTCCGGGACTTCCCTCGTGCGGCTGCACTACACGCGCTACTGGACGTTCGTGGCCGGTCACGGCTGCGTAGCGCCCGCGCCAGGCGGTTGGACGGACGTGAGCGTCAAGTCCCCCGGCGTCGTGCGTGTCGCGGCGCGTTTTTCGCTCGCGGGTGGGCTCGGGCTCGCCGGCGCTTGTCGATGAGGACAGCGGCGGCGCCGGTTCGGGCCGCCTTGCTCGCTCTATCGGTCGCCGTTGTCTTTGCGCTTGTTGTCGTTACGCCTGCGCCAGTCGCGTTCGGCGTCTTGGCTCTTTGCGGTGTCGCGTCAAGGGGCGCCAGCGCGTACAGGCCGGTGATACCTGACAGGTAGAGGTAGTGGTTGTCGCTGATGACTGGGTCGAAAGAGCCTGTGCTCATCGAGAACACGACTTTGCCGGTGGAGATGCCTAGGCCGATCGTGCGGTGCGTGCCGAGGTCGGCGAAGTACACGATGTTGCCGATGATTGTGGCCGAGCCGGAGATCTTGCCGCCCGCGTGGTACTGCCACTCGATTTGGCCCGAGCGGGCGTTCAAGGCATAGAACGTGCCGTCGTAGGAGCCCAGGTAGATCGTCGGGCCAAGGCCTGGAGTGTTTGTGACAGCGGGCGAGGCGTACACGTAGGCCCCTGTTTGAACCGCCCAGTCGAGCGCGCCCGAGGAGGCGTCGTAGGCGTATACGCGTCCGTCGGTGTTGCCCAGGAACACCCTGCCGTACATGACCGCCGGGGTCGAGTAGAAGGTGCCGCTGCCGAGCAAGGCGCCGCCGGAGCCGCTGCGCCACAGCAGATGCCCGTGCTCCTCGCCCACCGCCTGCAGCTCGCCTGAGTAGTCGCCGAAGTAGAGCACCCCTCCGGAGAGGCTCGGGCTGGCCTTTACCGCACCGGCCGCGTGATAGGTCCACAGGACGTTGCCGTTGCTTGCGTCGAGCGCGTATACCGTGCCGTTCTGAGAGCCGAAGAAGAGCTTGCCTTTGTCGAGTAGGGGGGAGGACTCCGCACGGCTAGGCAGATTGCGCGTCCAACGGAAGTGGCCGTTGAGCGTGTTCAGTGCTACGACCCTTCCTGCCTGGGATCCGGACGAGCGCGAGAGTACGGTCGCGTACACGGTATTGCCGGCGACCGCCGGTGTGGAGGCCGAGAGGGCTCCCAGGCGCCGGCTCCAGAGGGTCTGCCCGGTGTACTTGTCGATTGCGTTGAGCGTGGCATCGTCGCCGAGCTGGAAGATGCGATTGCCTGACATCACCGGCGGGAACTCGAGTAGGGCGCTACCACTGCGCGTCCACACCGTCCTGAACGGGGGCCTCATCGTCGGCGAGGCCGGGAAGAAGCGGGTGTGGTTCTTGGTGTAGCCGTACAGGGGCCAGGCAAAGTGGTCCTGGCCTTTTGCCTTCGGCAGGGTCGGCGTTGGTTGCGGCACGAACGGCGCTTGTGGGTGATAGATGTTGCCGGTGCGGTGTTTCTCGTAGAAGTAGCCTCCCAGCGCTATCCCTGCAAGCACGAGCAGCGCGACGGCTGCCATCGCCAGCTGAGCCCTGGTGGAGCCTGGGAGCAGGCGGAAGCGTCGCTTGCCGCTCATCGGTCTGCCTTCAAACTGGGGACCGCCCTTAGGCGGCGAGTCTGCTCGACGGTGGATCGGACTCCACCGCTGAGGCCTGTTGTGCGTGTTCGGCTGCGACCGCTGCTCGGGCTGTTCGCCTAGCTCGTGCGCTGTGCGAGGGGCGGCCGAGCAGTAGGCCTATCACCCGGGCTGCGCCAAGCGCGAGTTGGGCGATGCTGACGGTTCCCAGCGGCAGCAGCGTGAGACCCGCCACGAGCGAGACGATGTCATGACCGCCGGCGATCGACCAGTTCCACAGCATGTAGTCGGCCACCGTGAGCACGAGCAGGAAAGCCAAGGCTCTTGGACGCACGACTATACCTTAGTGGGCGCGCGTGACGGTACGATGGCGGGAGCTCTCTTGCGGGCGAAGTGTTGTGGTTGCACAAAAGCCTTCCAAGCTTTTAGGGCGGGTTCGATTCCCGTCGCCCGCTTCAGGCAAAACCGTCTAAGGAGGCAGTGCGATGGCCAAGGCGATACCGGACAACTACCCGCAGGTGATGCCCTATCTAATCGTCGACGGTGCGGGCGAGGCGATCGAGTTCTACAAGGACGTATTCGGCGCTACCGAACGCATGCGCCTGGGCGGACCCGACGGCAAGGTTGGCCATGCCGAGTTGCAAATTGGCGAGGCCGTTATCATGCTTGCCGACGAGAACCCAGGAATGAGCATCGAAGGCCCGAAGTCGGTTGGAGGCACGCCTGTGACGGTCCATGTCTACCTCGAGGACGCCGACGGCGCCTTCGAGCGCGCGGTCCAAGCTGGAGCCAAGCCGTTGCGGGCGGTCGAAGATCAGTTCTACGGGGATCGTTCCGGGCAGTTCGAGGATCCGTATGGGCACCGCTGGAACGTGGCGACGCATGTCGAGGACATCTCTGAGGAGGAGATGGTGCGGCGCGCGGCGGAGATCGGAGGGGGTTGAACATGGTCGAGCCGGCAGGTAAGCCAGGTGGGATCGTTGCCGACCAGCCAGGAGTCGATTTTGCTCCTGTGCTCGTCGTCGAGCGCTTCATGGAGTTCCTGCGACGCGGGGATCTCGACGAGGCGGTGGCGCTCCTGGCGGTGGATGTGCGCTACGAGAACGTCGGTCTGCCCACCGTTCACGGACGCGAGCGCGTTCGGCGTCTGTTCGGGAGGGCATACGACGATGGAGCCGGTTTCGATGTCGTCATCCACACGATCTGCGCGGACGGACCATCGGTCCTCACCGAGCGCACCGACTTCCTGACGTTCCGCAAGCTCCACATTCAGCTCTGGGTTTGTGGACGCTTCGACATCCGCGACGGGCAGATCGTGCTTTGGCGCGACTACTTCGACTTCCTCAACTTCAATACAGCTCTGTTGCGCGGGCTGCTAGGAGTGCATCTGCCCAAGCTACGCGCCAAGCTGCCTGCGAGGGCTTGATCTCGCGGGGCAGGTGCCTCGTGGGCTTTGTCCGTAGAATCGAAGGGCACCACGGGGAGTGGCGCAGTCTGGTAGCGCACCCGGCTGGGGGCCGGGCGGTCGCAGGTTCAAATCCTGTCTCCCCGATTTAGTTGTGGTTGGATGCTGGAGGGGGCTGGGGGCGTCTTGAGGGCTCAATTTTTGGCTCTGGCGCTGGACTTGCGAGCGCTCCAGGCTGATCCAAGCCCGGAGTCACGGAGAGCGCCGATTTCGTGCCAACCGCCCACGAACCGCCCACGGGACGCTGGGCTGACCGCCCACGCTGGGCGTGCAATCGACTAGCTGTAGAGGCTGGCATGGATGGCAGGCTTACGTCGAAATGCATGGTTTGAGCCAAGTTTCTGATGCATCACGACCACGACAGCGTTTTCTTTAGGTTGTTGAGACGATTGTGAGCCAGGTGTCCATCGCGCTGTAGACGGCCCACAACGATTCCTGGAGCGATGCCTAGCTGATCCGCGAACTTGCGGACGTCCTGGGCGGCAAAGTGACCGGACTCCAGGAACTCAAGGTAGAGGTGAGTGTCGATAAGTAGTTGGCGTGCTCGTAGGTCAGCTCGTTGCTCCGCATCACTGTCCTTGTCCCCTTCCGGCTCTGCGTCTACGAAGTCAGTCCGGCTGTCCTCGAGCAAGTGTGCCGCCTCATGAAAGATACTGAACCAGAAATGGTCATCGGATTTATGACGCAGGCTTAGCTGTAGCAGCGCGGTGTGACTATCTAGCCACCTCGCCGCGCCGCTTATTCTCGTTCCCTGAAGCTCTGGGACGAGGATAAGCGCTACCCCACACGCGGCTAGTTGATCACGAAGTTCGCTAATGACGTCAGCGAACGGCTCTTCTCTTGTCAGGGCACGCGTGCCCAATAGGACATTAAGGAGCGCCCCGGAATCAAACGGATCGGTATCAACGTCCTGGGCTATAAGTTCGCCCCATCGAAGCCAGGCAGCTGTCGCATGGGGCGACGAGACGAAAGCCTGTGATTGCCGGAAGGCAGCTCGTGGAGACTGCCATTCGTTTTCCCACGCGTTGACTGTGCTCACTCCAAAGAAGCGTAGAAGTGCAGCTACAACCGATCCACCTTCTGTGTCCGCATCTATTATGTGGTGTCGGCGCAAATCACTGAGCGGAAACTGCTTGGCCCAGGTCTTGTAGGCCTCGAATGCAGATAAGGCCTTCTTCCGTGCTAGCTGTCGACGGTAATTAGTCTCAAGGCCACTCCAAAGTGATGCCGAGATCCCAAGCACTAGCTCAAGTTGGAGGGCCGTGTCTGCTGTCACGGCCGCCTTCGCATGAACGATCTCGTTGATTGTCTTGACAGGCCGATCCATCTTCCGCGCGAGTTCGGATTGCGACATTCCTCTGGCCTCAAGCTCTTCAGCGAGGATCTCGCCTGGCGTAACGGACCACTCTGGCTCCCAGGGGGCTGACTTAACCATGGTAGTCAACTATCCCCATGATTAGAATTTGGGTCACTGCGGCCTTGTCGATGCCGCCGCCGTCTAGAAGTGGTACCGGGTCGTGGTCGGGTTTGAATATAAGTCGATAGGGGCCATCCAGATTTACGGCGAAATGGCCCTCAAGGTCTGCGCTTAGAGCGTGGAACCCACCGACGCCATGCATATCACTGAGGACCAAGGCGGCTTCTATGGTGCCGAGGCGCCGACGCAGTAGCTTCCAGCGGACGGGGCCAAAGTGCTTCTGGCCTGACGTATCCGTCCGGCAGTGCTTCGCAAGCTTTCGATCTGACCATGCGATCTGAATGACGTCTCCCTGAAGCATTATTCTATAACCCATTAGGTTATAGTATAGGTCATCGTACCGTGACACAACGCTCCTTGATCCCGCTGGCAGCAGAGCTATCCACCGCAAAACGTGGTTACGTTCCCGTGCTCCAAGACCATGCTGGGGAGCGTGGTGCGCTCGCCGGTCTACGAGCTACCGCGCCAGATGTTTTGGGCTCCGTGACGCCGGTCATCGAGATCGTCGGCCGTAAGACGACTCACATGACTCGGAATGCAATCAAGGGTCATATCAAGCGCCTGGCTGAAGCGCTCGATACATCCCAACCCATCTACATCGACTTTATCCGAGCCGATCCGGCGCGAATGCTCGATACGCCGCGGGGTCCACTCGCGACGGCAGATATTGCCTACGATGCAGCCAGGCGCCGCGGGTTGCAATTCATGCCAGTCGTCTGGAGTGATTCGCGCAGCGCGCATGTCAACGCGGCTGCTAACGCGTCAATCATCGACCGGAGGGGGCTTGCACTGCGCCACCGCCTGCTTGGGCGTGCTCCGATAGGTAGCGCCTCTGCTGCTGACCCGCTAGTGGCGACCCTAGCATCGCTACAAGTGGGGGCTGAGGATGTCGACTTGTTGCTTGATCTTGAGTATCTTGCTCCTGACACGGAGATCAGTCCGGACCGCATAAGCCGACTGGTCACACAATACGTCGCGGCGGGTAAATGGCGGCGTATCGTTCTAGTAGGAAGCTCGATCCCGGCGACTCTAGGATGCGTTCCGGAGGGCGAGAATGGTTTTATCGAGCGCCGGGAGTGGCAACTGTGGAGGTCCTTGTCGAGCGAGGTTCATGACATCTTGGACTTCGGCGACTACGGCATCCAGCATCCGCGACCGCCGAAGGATTCCGGACCAGGTATGCGCGCCAACCTTCGATATTCCATTGATGATCAGCACTTTGTCGTCCGAGGGCGTGGAGAGGTTCGTATCGAGGGAGCCGCTCAGTATGCTGGGCTCTGCGAGAGAATTGTCGAGAGTGGGTTCTTTGCCGGAGACTCCTATAGCTGGGGAGACGATCTCATAAAGCGCTGCGCAGATGGTTCGCTAAGCCCTGGAGATCAGACAATGTGGCGCGCGGCCGGGACTGCTCACCACATTCGCATTGCTAGCTCTCAGGCACAAACGCTGGGCTAAGCCGGGGTTGGCCACGCTGGTTATGCCAACGCTCGCGAGTACGCAGAGCCTTGCGAACCTCTTCACGTACTGCTTTTGCCGGGAGTGACTCAAGTAGCTGCGTCCACATTGCGCTGCGTCCGCCGCGAACATCGGGTTGGACACCAAGGCCAGACAAGATTTGGCTTGCCTCGTCGCGCCACAGCAGGCGGACGATAAGCGTCGCGTCGACGCCTTGATTTGGTTGTGCTGAGCGTTGCACTCGAAAAGTGAGTTTGTGGCCAGGCTCGACAAGCACCAGACCCCACCAGGTGGGCAACAGTTCGTTGGCGCGAGACTCATGCTTGGCCGCGATCACGGCGGTGCACCGGTCGAACACACGTCCGAAGGCTGCGGCTTGGCGCGGAAGGCGTCTCAATGTGTCCGCAGCTGACTTGATCTCATACCCGTGAAGGAGGTCTCCAACGACCGCCAGATCAGCACGCTCATGGGAAGCGGGCGTCCAAAACTCCTCAATGACACGCGCCCTGGGATCTTCTGCCGTCGCGATAGCGAAGGGTCGCAACGCCGCCCGGATGGCGTGCTCCCTAGGCATAAGCGGGTTCTTCGGAGGGCTGACGGATGATGTAATCCGCTCCAAAGTTGGTTTTGAAACACGACACCATGGGCCCCACTGAGATGTGTGGCTTTATGAGCAGGCCTGATTGTGGCTCGTGATCCGCATAGCGACCCTCGCCAGGACTGTTTCCGGTCGCAACAGTCCATTCTGAGCACAGCAATTGCACAGCTTTTGATGGGGTGTGCATCTAGTCTGTGCAGGCTTTTCGGAAGCTGTTGAGGGCTCGATGCATGGCCGTGAGGGTCATACGCCGTCCTGGTTGTCGATCTCAGTGGCGAGTTGGTGGAGGTCGGCGTTGAGTACGCGTAGGAATCGGGTGAGTGTTGGCCAGCGGATGCCGCGCTTGCCTCGCTCGATGCGGCTGACGAATGTGGCGTCGGTTCCGAGTTGGTCGGCGACTTGTTCTTGGGTCATGTTGGCGTTGTGGCGTAGGGCTGCGAGTGCTCGGCCGAGCGCGAGCTGGTCTTTTGCGGCGGTGGTGGTGTTGGCGGGGTGGCGCACGGTGGGAACGGTCGCGGTCAACGACTCAAGATGCCAGGGTCGTTTTGGCCTAATTCTGGTATCATCGCCGAAACCAACAAGGTGCCCCCGCGCCGCGCTAACGGCCGGGGGCGTGGCACCGGAAGCCTTCACTCCCGGCGCGTCAGACACCCTAGCGATACGGGCTGGGCGTCTCCCTCGCTAGAAGCGTTCCCGGGGCCTCCGACTAGTTAGGAGGAACCGTTGATGAGCAACATGTTGATCGTCCCGGCCGAGATCGTCTGGTATCTGCGGTCGGGTGTCCATATCGCGTTGAACGAAGTCGCGGACGACATCGCTGAGGCTGCGATCGGCTATGAACGCCATGCCCATCCGGAGTGGTTCACGGGCCTGTTTGAGCGCTTCGACGCTGTACGGGCGCTACTGGATGCTGTGGGCTGGTCTGTGCCCGGCGTGGAGGACCGGGAGGGTGTCGAGGTCGACATCGATGCTCATCGAGAGGAGCTGGTGAGAGCGCTGAAGGCTCAGCTCGTGGTCGAGGAGGACATCAGACGAGACCTGGACGGCAAAAACAGCAAGAAGGCGGATCGGGATCTTGCTGCTGAACGTGAGCGGGAGCTACGCGAGTTCGTGGACAGGGTGATGCCGAGGCTCGCTGAGGGTTAGCGCGGATGGTCTGTACGGGTGTCTCTCGTCCGGTGCGGCTGGGTTGGCTAGCGCCGGCGAGAGTCACGTCGTGCACTCGCACGAAAAGTCGGTGGCCGTTTTCGGCTTCTCACGGATGCTTCTATGAAGTCAAGGGCACTTGGATGAGTCGTTTGTGGAGGTTGCGTGGGATGTGGCGCTTGAGGGCGCGCATGGCTTCGCGTTTGGTCTTTCCTTCACTGATTCTGCGTTCGAGATAAGCACGGGTTTCGGGGTGGTAGATCGAGCGTGAGAGAGTGATCGTGTGGATCGCACTGTTGGCTTGGCGGTCGCCTCCGCGGTTGAGGCGGTGACGCGTGGTCTTGCCGGAGGACGCTGGGATAGGGGCTGTGCCGTTGATCCTGGCGAACGCGGCCTCTCCCTTGAACCGGGCTGGGTCGCAGACGAGCAGCTTGGCGGCTGAGATCGGTCCGACACCGGGTTCGTCGAGCAGTGTCGGATCGAGCGAGCGCACCATCTCGGCGAGTTCTTCTTCGTAGCGGCGAGCGTCGAGGGTCAGAGCGCGCGAGCGTGCCGCGAGGTCGCGCATGACGCTGAGGATCATGCGCTCTTCGGGATCGGCGCTAGGACGCGCACGGATTGTCTTCAGGCGCTGCTCGAGCTGTCGACCGTTGCCCGCTGGGATGCGCTCCCGCAGCGCGACGGGTGCGGTCGCGTGCAACGCTTGGATCTGGTTCAGTAGTCGTGTGCGCTCGGAGACGATCGAGCGTTGAACGAAGAGCAATGCTGCGAGCGCTCGGCGAACACCGCGCTGGCGTGTCCTTGATGTCCCTTCACCGGCGAGCACACGCTTGGCGGCAGTGAGCGCGTCGATCCGATCGGACTTGCCTTTGCGTCTGTCGCGGCGACGGGGCCGCTCGACCTCCAAGACCATGCAGCCGGCGCGTTGCAGGTGCTTGCATAGCCCGGCGCCCCAACTACCCGCGCCCTCGATCCCGAACACGAGCTGTTGACCATCTACTGCCAAACCCTGAGCCCAGCTCTCAAGCTCGCTGTAGCCCGTCGCGCACACATCAATGACGATCTCGGCGAGCAGCGCTCCGAGGTGGTCGAGTGCCACCGCGTAATGGCGGTCCTTGTGGGTGTCTACACCGACTGCGATCATCAAACTTCTCCTCATCTTCTCGTTGACCTGGGTGGATGTGGAGGCCGCCGGACAGAACTGTGTTGAGTGACGTCCAGGCTTCTATGAAGTCACAGCGGCATCCGTGGACGGCAGCGGGAGACGAATCCGTGATAAGGCACAAGCGGCCAGTCATTAACTGAGTCATCCCGCCGCCGCCCACACCCTCACGAGGGCCCCGGACGCCACCACCTTCGGCCGTGATTCAACTACGCCCTACAGGCTCCGCTTCATCACGGCCGAACCCGCCGGGCCACAACAGCCCAACAAGCAGATCGAACCTACACAGTCATATACCCGTGTGAGAGCACAAAACCCACACCTGACGTCGCAAACGGTTGCTGGGCGCTATCCGGTCGTAGGGCCTGAGCGGTATGTCGCGCGGGCTGAGCTGGCGGAGATCATGGGCGTGAGTCTCGCGACCGTGGATCGCATGGTCGCTGAGGGGATGCCGTCGGTGACGTGGGGGAGGCGTACCCGCCGTTTCAGGCCGTCCACGGCGATCTTCTGGGCCACGGAGCGGGGGAGAGCGGCATGAGCGTCATGAAGCTTCCATCGGGACGCTGGCGAGCACAAGTGCATGATCCCGCGCTCGGGCATAACGTCAGCGTCTCACGGGTCCTTGGTGGTCCTGGGACGTTCGCGACGAAGACTGAGGCGAAGCGGGCACGGGAGACAGCACGCGAACGCTTGGGGGATGCTCACGCAAGAGACGTAACCGTCCACGACTTCTGGGAGCGCTGGACAACCGACCCGCTGTTCGCTCGGCCCAAGGAGTCCACGAACATCCACAACTGTGAGCGGACCTTCGCGTTTGTCGAGCGCTACGGCGCGCGTCGCCTCGACCTGGTGGGTGATGAGGTTGTGGCCGAGTGGCTGGCCGGTGGCAAGCACAACGGAACCGTCCCGGCGTTGCGAGCGATGTTCAACGACGCGGCGTCAGCGAAGGCGGGACGGCTGGTCCGCCACAACCCGTTTGCGCGGCTTGGGATCTCGAAGGGTCCGGGCCGTCGTCACGAACAGCCGCCGAGCGAGGAGCAGGTCTGGAAGCTGGTTCGCTGCGCGCGCGAGCTGGCCAGTCCATCGTTTGCCGCATGGCTTCAGGTCGCCGCATTCACCGGCCTTCGTCCTGGCGAGCTGGATGCGCTGCGACGCACGAATGTCGATCTCGATCGTTCCCGCATCCTGGTGGTGGAGCAGTTCAGCGCCAAGACGCGCACGTTCACGCTGCCGAAGAACGGTCTGACGCGCGAGGCTCCGTTGACCGATCCTGTGCGAGAGGCGATCATGGCTCTGCCGGTCGAAAGCGAGTTCTGCTTTGCGCCGATCCGTGGCGAGCACTGGACGGCGAGCGCTCGCGCCTACCACTGGAAGGCCGTCAAGGTTGCGGCTGGATGGGGTGGAAGCCTGTACCTGGCTACCCGCCACTTCGCGGGTTGGTACATGGTCAACGTCCTCGACGTGCCCTCCGAGGACGTGGCGATCGCGCTTGGCCACACCGATGGCGGCGAGCTGGTGCGACGTCTCTACGGCCACCGCGATCACGAGCGCGCCCTCGACCGCGTTACAGCCGCCTACGGGCGGACGGCGAGTTTTACTCAGGCGAGCTTGTGGTAAGCCCGATGAGGCGCTCGGCGCCCCATGTTGCCGCTTTACTCGATTTTTGGCAATAAGGCTGCTAGCCTTTTGCGATATGGCGATTGTGGACCGCAAGCAACAGCTTTTTGAAAACATCACGCGGCTTCGGCGCGTTGGGCGTCTCATGCCTGACAGCGAAGACCTGTTCGCCGTTCGTCTGGGGCTCGAACAGGAATTGGGGGAGACCGTCTCGCGACGACTCGCCGCGAAGCTACTCGGCGTCAGTCACACCGCTCTGGAACGATGGGTCGAGAGCGGTGACGTGCCGCTGGTGTTCACTGCGACGGGGCGTCAAGCGGTGTCGGTCCCGGCGCTGCTCGATCTCTACGAAGCCGTCCGCTCCAGCAAGTCAGATGGGACCGTGCGCCATCCGCTTGCCGCTGTGTTGAGAAGCAGGCAGCACGCCGCTGAGCGGCTAACGGTGGATTGGTCGCATGATCGGGGTTCTTATGACCGCACGCATCAGCGCGGCCTTGCGTATCACCAGGCCGTGGCGGGGAGGTTGCGCAAGCAGACTGTCGCCGACGCCAAGTATGTCCTTTATCGCTGGCGTGAGCAGGGCCGAATCGACCCCGTCTACGCCGAGAGATGGGATCGTGTCCTTGCCATGCCCCTGACGAGCATCCGCGACGCGATCACGGCAGCCGGCGCCGATGCAGACGACCTGCGCCAGAATTCTCCGTTCGCGGGAGCGCTCACCGAGCCTGAACGCCGGCGCGTTCTTGCTGAGGTCGGCTGAGTGCAGTCGCAGGAGTTCGAGCACGTACTTGCTGCAGCGGCCGAGGTCACCGGCGAGGAGGACTTCGTGGTGATCGGAAGCCAGGCGATACTTGGAAGCATCGCCGCGCCACCATCCGCGCTGCTCGTCTCGATGGAGGTCGACATCTACCCAAGGCATACACCAGAGGCTGCCATCCAGATTGACGGCTCTTTGGGCGACGGCTCGCCGTTTCACAGCAGCTTTGGCTATTACGCTCACGGTGTGGGTCCGGTGACCGCGAAGGCCCCGTTGGGCTGGCAGGCCCGGCTGGTTCGACGCGATATCCCACGGCGCGTCGCCGCCAAACACACGGCCGTCGCCTGGTGCCTTGAGATTCACGATCTCGTCCTCTCAAAGTGCGCGGCTGGCCGCGAGCGCGATTGGGAGTATGCGAGGGAAGCAATCGATGCGGGTCTCATCGACATCGAGGTCCTATTCACGCGTATCGCCGACCTGCCCGTCGGTGCGCGAGAGCGCGATTATGTGGAGAAAATGCTGCGAGGCATTACCGGATAGCAGAGGACACTGGAAGGACCGATGGCAACCGTCGTAGCCCTAGATGCCTCACCCGCGAACCTGCTGAGTTCGATGCGTGGGTCGATAGTCGACGCGCGTATTGCTTATCCGAGTGTGCTCCATGTTGAAGTTCGTGACTCGCGCGGCGATATCTGGCGTTTGGCCACGCAAGATGCTGAATGGTCGCCATCCGACCCAGCTCAGCTACTCGGGCGCTCTATCGATGATGTCGCCGTTGATGGGGAGACAGGAGAGCTGCGTTGCATGCTTTCGGATGGTTCAGCGTTCCACGCGGGGCCTACAGCCATTGAAGCGGAGGACGATCCACCCAACTGGGAGTTGGTAAGTCCCGCTGGGATCGTCCTTGAGTTCGGTCCCGGATTCCGCTGGCAGATCAGTGGGGCTGACGTGCCAGCCTCGTCGCGTCGCTGAGGCCACATAGCTCCAGGACTTGTTCGCCTCCACATATCGGTCCGATACCTAATAGTTGGATTTGCTAGCCTCCCGAACCGGAGATAGATGGGGGAATGAAGCGGCTAGCGGTAATCCTGTTCGCACTGATCGCCCTTGTCGGCGTGCTCAGCTCGCACAGCAATAGTCACAAGGCTGACAACGCCACCGGCTCAACGGCATTGGTCACAAAACCAACCAGGCCGGCGCCACATCACGTCGCGCACGTTCACTTCGCGGCATGCGATCAGAACATCAGCGCTGGTCCGCATACGACCTGCGGGTTCGCGGACAATGTCTTCCGCGCGTTCGCGCACGAAGCGGCACATGGTTCAGAAGAAGCAAGCGTCACCGCGACAAGCCCTGCGACCGGCAATGCCTACGTGGTGCGCTGCGGAACCACCCATGGCGTAACGGTCTGCACAGGTGGGTCCGACGCGCGTGTCCGATTCCCGCTTTGGGCGGCCAAGGTCTACAACCAGCCAGCGAAGTCCGAAAATGAATCGAAAGCTTCTGCACCCTCGACGGAACCGGAACAAGCAACACCGGAAGGCTCGTCGGGGTCTGAAGAATCCGGCGAATCCGGCTCGGAATGCACCGACGGCACCTACGAAAACTCCTCGGGCAACACCGTTTGCAAACCGGAGGAATCGCCGACCGTCCCCACAGGTGCCACGGCTCGCTGTGCGGACGGGACCTACAGCTTCAGCGAACACCGGAGCGGCACCTGCTCCTACCACGGAGGGGTAGCTGAATGGCTAGACGAATAGCTGTGCTCTAAGGGCGACGTACACCGTCTTGTAAGCCTCGGTCGTATCGTTGGCCATCCCGCTCGCCCTGGCCGCCCATGAAACCGCCCACGCCCGGTCGAATCCCGCTCAACCGCGCGGTCCAGAATCTGTCTCCCCGATACCGAGAATCTCCTTTATCTGAGCCAAAATTAAGCTGTTAGCTCAGTTCGATGACAGGTTCTATGTTCTATTCATGTTCTATTTCTCGGGGTGTCTGGAGCTGGCGAGCCGCCGATGTCGAGGTGCTTGGAATGGATGCGGCTGTGTGCTCAGGTGTGCACTCGCCTTGTTTCTTCCATGATGCGCGGAAACAGGGGTCTTACGCAAAGCGCGATGTGGCTGGACCGCTACTCGATTAGCTCTAGTTCGGGCGGGGCGGCTTGGTAGAGGGTGTAGTCGCTGTCGAGCCGAGCTACGGCTGAGAATCCGCTGCCGGTGATCAGTCGTATCGACTTCTCGTTCTGCTCGGCGACGATGGCGATTATGCGCTCATAGCCGTCCTGCGCGGCGTGGTGGACGGTCTCTTCGAGCGCTGCCACGCCAAGTGGTCGGGCGGGCTTCTCCTCCAGCCAGGAGCCTTGGGCCTCTTCGTGGATTGCTAGCACCACAAAGTCGGCTGTCTGCGGGTCGTGAGCCTGTTGCACGACGGAGATTGCGATCAGACGGTGGCCTATCTCGAAGAGCAGGATCTTCGTCCTTCGGGTCGCCGCAGTGGGTGTGCCAAGTATCGAGGCCGCGCGGCGGATCACCTTGGCCGCGTCCTGCACGTACCAAGGGCGGTGTCCACAGCGAAACGCGCGGATCGCAGGGGCGTCCCCCGGTTGGGCGAGGCGGACGGTGGGCGCTGGCAGAAGCCGACGGGCCACCGGTTAGCGCCAGGCTAGCCGTGGACCGATCAGCGCTAGCGGGCGAGCGGCCTCAACGCTGTCCAGCATGCCGTCGAGGTTGATGGGCCAGCGCGGGCGAAGATCCCCGAAGGGATCCTCGTGCAGTTCGTCGGTCGCCGCGTCCGTCCAAGCGGGCTCCACGACTGTCCACAGCGCGCCCTCGCCCAGGAGCTCGACGCGCACTTTGATCGGGCTACCAACGCTGAGCCCACCTGAGGGCAGAGCGGACGCGGGCAATGTATAGCGCTCGCCCGTAGCCGACACGATCTCCGCCGTGTCGCTGTCGAGGCTCACGAGGGTTCCTAGGATCGTGCTCACCCCGATGTCGGCCAGCGGCCGCTCAAGCGCACGGCGGGCGCTTGAGACACGGCGCGCGAACTCGTCCGCCGGCCGACGATCGCCGCGTATGAGGCGCGCGTAGATGCCTTCGAGATCCAGCTCACCCGTGTCGATCGACGTCTCGTTCCTTGCCACCTCGGCCAGACGCCGCGCTGTAGGGCCGGACTCGAGCTTGGCCGCGCGGGCGGCTATCCGGAGGGCCAGGTCGGGGCGCTGCTTGCGGTAGGCGGTCGCCGCGTCGCGGTTCAGTGCGCAGAACGCGGTCACCGTGCCGCTGAGTCGGCCCGCGCGACGCGGCTTGACTTCGATCCCGCCGGTGATGAAGCCGTCTCGCTTGAGGCGGCGAAACGCGCTCTCGCCGGCGCGACCGGTCGGGTCAAGCGCACGAAGAACCTCGCGCTTGGAGAGGAGGGGACGCTCGGTCAACATGTACGGAGCATAACGATTCTGACACGTCATTTCAACGTGTCAGAATCGCGGGAGTGCGAGCTAGGCTGCTTCCGTTGCATGTTCTGATTCCTCGCCGTCGCGGAGAGTGGGACCATGCCTAGCGTCGCGCGCGCCCCGCGCCTGCCTCGCTACGCGTTTCCCTCAACCACTCTTGTAGGTCGTCGGGGTCGAATCTGACGTAGTGGCCGAGGCGGTGGTGGGGGATGTTGCCGGCGCGGGCTTGGGCTAGTAGCCATGTGTAGGGGACGCCAAGGAGGATGCTTGCGGCCTTGGCGTCGATTAGGGGTGTGAAGGCTCGGCGGATGTGTTTGCCGATGCGTCCGTTGAGCTTTTGGTGGGTGTGTGGCTTCGGGTGTTTTTGCAGGCTTATCGGTGATGGTGTTTCGTTCCTGGTGTTGTTGACCTTTCCCGCTCCGGTGATGCCCGGGTGTGTGTCTTTGAAGCGTTCGTGCTGCCCTCCACGTTGGGGGATCACAGTCAACGTTCGCATCCTTGTCCATCCTTTCTGTCTTGGTCGAATGTCAATTCGGCAAAGGTCGGCTTGCCGACCTAAGTGCCCATCAGCGGGCCGGTCACGGTTCTGACAGGTTCTGAGCGGTCCGCTATTCGGGCGGGGAGTTCGGGGACCGGTGGGGGGAGTCGCCGCGCGGGCGTCCGCCATGTAACTTTTTCTGGAGCTGTCAGTCGATTGGTGGGCGGGTTGTCGGGCTGTTGTCTGCGGGATTACGCCTGGCTGGGCGTGGCACTGGACGTGGCGCGGGGTACTGTTTGCCCCACTTCGCGTCGAACTCCGCGAAACGCTCTCTTGCGGCAGCCTCTGAGGGTGCTGTGTAGACGGGTCGCAGATCGCGGCTCATCTCGTCCCAGTACTTGCGCGAGGCAAACCGGAATGTGTTGCGGATCAGATGGATGATGCACGCCTGCATGGTCGCGAGCTCCCAGGTCGTCGTGATCGCCTCGGGTAGGCCCTTCAGACCGTCGCAGACAGCGATGCAGACATCCTCCACGCCACGGTTCTTGATCTCGGTGAACACGCTCAGCCAGAACTTCGCGCCCTCTCGCTGCCGTCGCCGGCCCAGAGCCCGAGGATGTCCCGTTCACCGTTGACGCTCACACGCCGATCACGACATACACAGGCTTGTTCATCACTTGCCCGTTGCGGACCTTAACGACCATCGCATCGATGAAGATCACGGGATAGACGCGATCGAGAGCGGCCGGGTCAACCATTCGGTCATCTCGCCCGTGACCTTCTCGGTGATCCGGCTGATCGTGTCCTTGGAGACCTTGGCACCATAAACCTCCCCGAAGTGCGCGGCGATCTCCCCAGTCGTCAACCCACGAGCAGTCAGCGACAGGACGATCTCATCAACACCGGTGAGCCTGCGCGCTGGCGCTTCTTGACGATCTGCGGCTCGAACGTCGACTCGGTATCCCGAGGGACCTCGATCTCGACCGGGCCGATCTCCCTCAGCACCGTCTTGGCGCGCGTCCCGTTACGGCTGTTCCCGCTGTTACGGCCTGCCGGGTCGTGCCTCTCATAGCCGAGGTGCTCGCTCATCTCCGCATCAAGCGCGGTCTCAAGCACACTTTTGGTCAGCTGGCCCAACAGCCCGTCCGGGCCGACCAGCTCAATATTCTGCTCCTTCGCCTGCTCCAACAGCTGCTCAGCCAACTGCTTCTGATCAACGATATCTGTAGTCATAGACCCGATCATCTCCTCCTGATCGGTCAGACCGACTATCTCCGTCATGGTCCATCCCTTCAGTCAGACCAAACCAGATCCACCGTTCATCAGACAGACCCCTGGAAGGCAGTCAAGGGTGCGGCCGGATGGGGCGGAAGCCTCTATCTCGCTACCTGCCACTTTGCCGGCTGGTACATGGTCAACGTCCTCGACGTGCCCTCCGAGGACGTGGCAATCGCGCTCGGCCACACTGACGGCGGCGAGCTGGTCCGCCGCCTCTACGGCCATCGAGACTATGAGCGTGCCCTCGACCGCGTGACGACCGCCTATGAGCGCACGGTGAGCTTCACGCAGATGAGGTTGGTGTAGACAACCAATGCCATCCCAATCCGCGGGTAGATTTCGTCGATGACTTCAGCAGCGAAGCCGTGGCCCCAAACGGTCATCTACGACCCCGAGGCGGTCGTCGAGTTGCTGGCGATGAAGTCCAAGGAGGAGCACCGCGCGCTGCTCGACGCGGTTCGGAAGCTGGGTGAACTCGGCGAGCAGCTTGGGCGGCTAGCTGTTGGCCCGAGTGCTGTCGACGCGAGCTCGTATGAACGAAGGCCGTCCGGTGTCTTGCCGCGCGTGATGAGGTGACGCCACTGTGCGGAAGCGAGCCATCTCGGCAAGGCGGCTCGCACCCGCAGGTCGCTGACGGCACCGCTCAGGTCGTCGAAGGTGGCCGAATGCAGCACTTCGAGTACGCCGAGCAGCTGCTCGTCGAGCGTCTCGTAGGCCTTCAGATACGGCGGATAGGGCCGGCCGTCGTTGGAGCGAGGACGCGATGCCCGTGATCTCGCGGTGCTCATGAGAGAAGTGTGGCACAGGTTGCCGACGGAGACGACGGGGAGAGTTGACGCCAACCTGGAGTGGAGCGCCGGGTGTTGCCGTGGTTGTTGGCGTTGCCGTCCGCGAGCGGGTCCGCTCGTGAGAGCAGGCCGCAGTAGCGGACGAACATACACACGTGAGGGATGGCATACGCCGGGTTGCAATCGCGCGCAGGGCTGGTCTGGGCGTGGTACGACGTTTTGCAGGACGTTTGCGACGCGCCCAAAAGCGGCATTGGAAAGCCAACTTGAACCGTTCTCCCCGATCAGGTTCAAAATCCCCGAAAAGGGGCGAAGGGGATGTGCGCAGCGGCGAACAGAGGCGAAAGTTCGCTCGTTTGCGATTATCGGAGCGACGTAGCCCGGGACGTTGCTCAACTGCTCTTGGTCGATGAGTTGTAGTGCTCGCGTATCCATGCCTCGACCTTCCGAGGCGCGGTACCGATTGAGTCCTCGCGGACAGCCTGAAGGATCTTCGTGATTTCTCGTCGGGGGCGCGGCTGTTCAGCGCTTGCGATTGCTCCTCGGAGAGTCCAGCAATCATGAAGATCGCATGTTGGGCTGGTATTTCGTGGCCGGTCGCTTGGAACTCGTCCCAGCAGTCTAGGAGGATGTCGACGCGCGAGAGCACCCGCGCGGTTCGACCCGACGTCAGTTCGATCTCCATCACGGCGGCTTTGGCGTCCAAGCGTGAACTGGGTGCCTCCAGGTAGATATCCGTGTCGGGAAGCGTCCAATGCCGTCCGTTGGCCGTACGCACGAACCAAGCTCACCAAGGCGTCTAGTAAGTACGTCTGGGGTTCCATTACGACGTCTATGTCATGGGTAAGGAACTTCTCGCTAGCGGTCCAGAAATACACCGCCATGCCACCGACGACGACAGGATGGATCCCAAGGGGAGCCCCCACCGACTCGATCACGGCCACGATCTCAAGAGCGCACTCGGCTGGATTCTCGATGCAGGCCGCACGAGCTATCTCTGCCTGTAGTGTCTGCGCGATCGGATTCTTTCCGAGGCGGTCCCGCTGTAGCCAGGCGGGCGCCGACCGCCCACGAAACCGCTCACGCCCAGCCGAATCCCGCTCAACCAAAGCCCTCCAACCCCTGTCTCCCCGTTTCCGGTGGACAAGTATTACAGTGCAGCAGTCGTGGAGTCGCTTGCGCTTGGTCGGGAACGTTCAATCTGGCGGATCATTGGGGACACGTTGGTTCTGTACCAGCGCTATCCGCTTTTGTTCTTGGCGTTGGCGCTCGCCGTCATCGCTCCATACGAGCTGTTGGTATTGGCCGTTACAGGCGCAGGTCCTCTCGCGCACGGTATGCATAGAGGCTTTTTGACCTCACAACTGCTCGGCCTCGTGAGCTTCTCGCTCGTCGGTCCGCTGATATCGGCATTGCACATACACGCTGTCGTTCTTGCTGGGGAAGGGCAGACGCCACGGCTACCCTCGGTCGCTCGTCGCGGCCTGCGTGTGTTGCCAGTTGCCGCAAGCTGCGGAGATAGTCGCCAACATTGGCATCACGATCGGGACCCTCGCGCTGGCTGTTCCCGGATTCATTCTGATAATACGTTGGGGGGTGGTGGCGCAAACGGCTGCGATCGACCACGACGGTTGGATGGATGCCTTGCGGCGCAGTTGGCAATTGACATCGCACAACTTCTGGCGAATTTTCGCGCTTTTCATACTCGGTGGCGGCGCGGGCGTAGCGGTGCACGTCGGAGCCGGAGCGATCCCGCTCGGCAATACTTCAGATGTCGGTTCGGTCATCTTTGGGATTGCCGTTGACACCGTGGTCGCGTCAGTCTTTGCGCTCATCTTGGCGTTTCTCTATTTCGATCTATGCGCCCGAGAGACGAACCCGCGCCGAAGACCGATCCCTGAGTACCAGCACGTGCGAGACTTGGACTGAGCTGGATCGGACTCGGACAGACGTCCACCCGCGACCAAAGTTCTTGGTGGATCTGGCGTTCTCGCGGGCCCAGTGGGCCTCCGACGGGTTCGCACGTGCCGCTTCTCGGACTGACGACCCAGCTGCTCAAGCGCGTCTCCCTGGGTGGATGGCGGCCGCTTTCGACTGATTCCGGGACGCGTTCTGTCCTCGGCCCGGTCGTCTCCGCCGTCTATCTGGCCCGCCGCGCCCGCGACAGGTCCGTCTTCGTGGGCCCAATGCTCGGTTTGTGAGTTCTGTGCTACGAGTTTGCAAAGTAGCTGCAGCTAAAGCGTCCTCTCAGGCTGCAAACAGCGCTAGGCCGTCGACAAGCGGAACCCGTTACCGAAACCAACGCCGGGCACCAGCATGAGCCTAGACTTTGCACACAACGCTCATTCCACCACAAGCCTCGCCTTCATGCCCTTCGCCTCATGCCCGGGCAGCGAACAGAACAAGGTGTAGCTGCCGGGACGGAGATCGACCGTCAAGCTCAGATGCCCATTCGCCGGAGTGTTCGGAAGCGAGCCGGCTACCGAGCCTTCGGTCTCTTCGACGGCGTTCAGGTTGTGTTCGTCCTGGCCGTGGTTGACGAATTCGATGATCACCTTGCCGGCAGGTACGGTGGGACGCGAGAGGACGAAGCGAAACGCTTCGGTGTCTTCAGCGGTGACCTCGACGCGCGGGGTCGCTTCCGGGGCAGGAGCAGCCGGGGATTTGGCCGGCGGGTCTTTGTCAACCGGAGCTTCAGGAGACTGGCCGGGATTGGATCCCGTAGGTGAGGATCCTGGGATGGCGGACGGGGGGACCGTCGACCAGGGTGCACTCGAGCCAGGGTCATTTGAGCCCGGAGCGGCGGGCTTTGAGGTCGTGTGTGGCTTGTGCTTGCGGCGAGACTTCTTCTCGGCGCGAGTCAGTTGACAGTGGCGATGTCTCGCACGGTGGCATACCCGTGCGGTGTGTGAAGGTCGGTGGCGCGAGGTGCGTCCGGGTGCGGCGATCGCGATCGCGATGCATCCACAGCACATAAGGCACAGGGTGCTCAGCAGGAGCACGGATCTCGCCGCGCGCGACATCGTCACTTCACCAGGACGGGTCGCTCGAAGGACGTTGCTTCAGGGATCACCAGGCCCGCTTCGGTCTGAAACCACTGCTCCAAAAGCGAGCAGTACATCGCTCTGAAGTCTGAGGTATTGAGCAGGTTTTCGTTTTCGTCCAGTTTGCTGAGGCCCGGGAATTCACCTACCATCTTCCCCGCGGCGCGGCTGCCGATCAGGAATGCCAGGCCGCCCGCGCCGTGGTCGGTGCCCGAGCCGTTTTCCTGTGGGCGGCGACCGAACTCAGACCACAACTGGATCAGCACACGCTGGTCGAGTTTGCGGGCTTCCAGGTCGCGTTGAAAGGCGACCAGTGCGCTCACCGTCTGCGCGAGGTTTGTGCTCAGCGTATTGGCCTCGTCCGAATGCGTGTCATAGGAGCCGACGGCATTCAACGATGCGCACTTGATGGGCATGCCCGTGTGCAGCATCGCCGCGAGTACCGCCAACCTTTCGGCGAATTCTCCGCTTGGATAAGAGACGGCTGATTTGTCGCCTGATTCCTTCTCGGACTGCACGAAGCCGGCCATCTTTTCGAGCACCAGGCCCGTGTCATAGGAAGCAGCGCGAGCTTGAGCGTAAGCGGGCGAGGGTGCCGGCAGAGCGCCCAGTGCGCCGAAGGTTTCCAGCGCCGGTCCGCTCACCGGTTCACCTAGGCCGTTGGCCCACATCGTGTAATCGGCGGGCGAGGAGACGGCTGCTACCGGCATCTTCGCCGTGGCGAGCGCCGGAGCCAGCGAGTAGTCGAGTGAAAGCCCCTGCAAAGGATTCTCCGGTTCGCCGACCAGATCCAGGTAGCGGCCCATCCAGCCCGAGCGCGCCTGCGCGTCGAGCTGACCCACCTCCCAATAGTGGCGGCTTGTGAAGTGGCTCTCGTCAGCCGGTTGGTAGCCGATCGCAGGGAAGGTCGTGACCTTGCCTTCTTCGTGCAGTTCGGCCAAACCCGATGCGGCTGGATGCCACATCAGGCTCGTGTCCTCGCTGAAGACCTTGCCGGATCCTTCCGCAAGTCCAAGCGTGGGGCGTAGTTCCCTGTACTTGTTTTCCCCCACCGGCGCGAGCACCGACAGAGCGTCCCAGCCGCCTTCCATGAAGATCGACACGAGCACCGGCTGTTCTGTGCCGCCGGCGGCCATGGCCTTGGCAATGCCCTCTTCGAAGTGGCGGGGGCCGAGCATCGAGGCGCCATAAACCGAGAGAGCCGCTCCGGCGGAGCGCAGCAGGAACGTGCGCCGGTCAAGGCCCGTGCCGGCCGGAAGTGGCATCCCCGGCTCGATCCCGGGCAGGCCCTTGCCGGCGGCGGCGACGCCGCGGCGCAGGAACTGCGAGCGGGTGAAATCGTTGCACGAGCAGTCTTGGCCATGGTCAGCTCTCCCTCACGACAGTGGCTTGCATGGACAAGTCAGCTCACCTGCATATCGGGTGCGGTGGCAATCAACATGCGCAGCGCGTTCTGGCGCATTGCCCTGTAGGGGCTCTGCTCCCAGTCGGCGAGTGGTTCCTTCAGGCAGGATTGGGCAAAGGCGGTGATGCATTGCTCCGATTCCCCTGAGAGCGGAGGGTTGGCCCAGTAGGCAAGCGCGCTCGACAACGCTTCCGCTGAGCTCTCGGTGGCACTGTATTGCGGTTGGCCTTCTGGCGGCCACGGGTTCGGGTAGGTCTTCGAGGTCACGTAGCTGGCCATTTCCCAGCGTGCCTTGGCGGTCGAGGTATCCAGCCAGCGGGTGAAATCCCAGCCGGACACGTTGGGGGGATAAAACAGCTGTTGGCCCGCGTTGGCCGACAGCCAAGTCCACGAAGTCGTGTCGATCGGGCGGCCAATCGAGCGCAGCAACCCCGCATTGTAGACGACGGGCGGCGTCAGCAACTCGGGTCCTTCATAGAAGTCGGGATGCTGCAATATTGCCTCGACGACCGCTTGGATGCTGTAGTTAGAGCCTACATACAGCCCTTGCAACGACGCGAGCGTAGCTTCGTCTGGGGGGCTTGGAATGAAATATCCCCATAGCTTGGTGACGAAGAACGAGGCGTGCAGCGGATGTTCGATGCACAGGCGCACGGCGTCTTCCCAGTTCCAATTGCCCGTCTTCCCGAACACGGTCTTTTCGTGTTTGTCGTGGCGGGCGGTGTCGAATTCGAATTCGTGCAGTCCTTCCTCGGAGGACCATTCAGCCGTCCAGCCCGTCAGCGCACGGGCCATTTCGCGCACGTCGTCCTCGCTGTACGCGCCGCGGTCGGCGCCCAACGAGAACAGCTCCATCATCTCGCGGGCGTAGTTCTCGTTCGGTTCGTTCTTCTCGTTGTAGATCCCATCGAGGAACACGAGCATCGCCGGGTTCGACGTGACGGCCAGAAACAGGTCGTGGAAGCTGCCGAGCGCCATGTTGCGAAAGAGTTCGTTCTGTTCGAGCATCATCCGCTGGTTGTTCACCTTTTCGTTGGAATTGGCAAACCAGTCGTGGAAGATGAAGGTCATCCGCTCGACGAGCTGCTGATCGGAGCGGACCATGCGGTCGAGCCACCAGCAGTGGTCCTGACCCCAGGCGTTGTCGGGATCGAGCGGTTCGCCCTCTTCATCGACAGGTTCGGGGCCGGTGAGCGTCGCCGACCCTGATGGCCGGGTGAGGCTGAAGACCACCTGTTGCAAGGGCTGACCGACGAGCGCCTCGGCTTGTCCGGGAGTTGGCCCAAAGCCGGCGCGCCATAGCAGGCGGTTGGCTTGCTTGAGAGTTATCGGCGGGGAGCCGAGCGTGGCAGGCGGGACAGAGGAGGGAGCGGGGGGTGAGACCGGTGGGAGCGCCAGCGCAACCCCAATCGTTCCGCGCGGCGCCACGACAGGACGGTGAGCGGGCTTGTGACCTTTGCGTCGACGCCTGCTGTGTTTTGAGCGCTTGTTGCGCTTCTCGTGGTGCTTCTCGTGCTCCTTCTCGTGCTCCTTGGCTCGCCTCTGCTGCTCGTCGCGACCGGCGCGCGAGTGGGCTCCTGCGTGCTTCTTCTTGATGCTCGTCCTCATCGAGCCGGTGCCGTCCCCGCACGAATATGGGCCTGGCGCTGATCGGGCATCAGCAGTACTTCGACCACGGCGGCAAGGTGCGTGCCTACGCGACGTGGTGATCGACAGATGTCCTACTCGGTCGCCGGTTGCTCAAGGTGCTGGCCCTCGAACGTTCTGCAAACGAACGCGCCGTTGTCGCGGTCCTTCTCATCCGATTGAGCTCGATCTTCAAGGTCGGGACATCGACGCTTCACGCTGGGCGCGTAGGCTGGCTGTTGAGATGTTCGTGCTCGTCCTGATCGGAGTGGCTGTCGTCGAGGTGTTCGCCTTCATCGAGGTCGGACGTGCGATTGGCTGGCTCCTAGCAGTCGTACTGCTGCTGGGGACGTCTGTGCTCGGCGCGCGGGTGCTGTTCGTTCAGGGACGCCTGACGATTCAGCGCGTCTCACAGGCGCTGTCGGAACGTCGTACGTCCCATACCGTGATCGATGGGGCACTCGGATTTCTCGGAGGCATACTGCTCCTGATCCCCGGATTTGTCACCGACGTTCTCGGCGTGCTGCTCCTGCTTCCGCTCGTCCAAAAGCTGACACGTCGCTGGATGTCACGCCATTACGCAGCTCGGGTGATGCGCTTCGTCGCAACGGCAGGTCGCTTCGCGCCAGGCGACCGCGGTGGGCGTCCGGCTGACGTAGAGTCAACGGTGGTCGAGGACGATCTCGATCAGCTCGGTCGTTGAAATGGCGCACCGGTCTCCTCGATGTCCAGTCTGCGCCTGCACAACGAGAGTGCTTCAGCAGTCTCGTGAACTATCGAGGACGACCCAAGGAATGCTCTCAGGGCATGCGGTATCTGACCGCAATTGTCCATAGCTTGGCCCCAACACCAACAGATACGAGATCGAAAGGCAGGCAGACATGGACTTCAAGCTCGAGCTGGTGGCGATCCCAGTAACCGATGTGGATCGCGCAAAGACGTTCTACGTGGAGAAGGTCGGCTTCATCGCCGAACATGACCACGCCGTGAGCGAGGAGATCCGTTTCGTGCAACTCACACCGCCTGGCTCGGCCTGCTCGATCGCGATCGGGACCGGGATCGTCGACTCCGAGCCCGGCTCTGCGCGGGGGATGCAGATCACCGTCACCGACGCTCACGAGGCCCGGGCTGAGCTCGCGGGACGTGGGGTAGAGGTGAGCGAGGTGACGGAGTTCCCGTGGGGCTCATTCGTGTTCTTCGAGGACCCCGACGGCAATCGCTGGGCACTCCAGCAACTACCGGTCCGCGAGTAGCAGAGGGAGGGCGACCGGACCGACGAGCAGTCCCTCCTCGCCGCTGGCACGCAGGTTGCGCACCCATTGTGTGTTCCCTCGCGGAGCGACCAGATAGCGCTGACCTTCAAAGCTCAGCAGGTTGACCGGGGTGCGACGCGGCTCACCGCTGGTCCGTCCACGGACCTCCAAGACACGCGAGCCGACCACGCTGATCCCAATCCGCGTGAGCGCCGCGACGACGCGGTTGAAGACCTTCGTCGTAAACCAGCCTGGACGCTGGTAATGCTCGCTCATGACACCGCGAGGCGCTTGCGGGCATGAAAGCGAAACGAGCGGCCTCCAGCCTCGACGCTCGGCTGGACCAGGCCGGCACGCTCCAAGCGCGCCGGCAGCTCGTCCGGGCTGACGGGAACTAGCGTGTCGTGGATGTGCAGCAGTTTGAAGGCTCTTCCGGTGCCTAGGCTGTCGGTCCCGGCGAACAGGCCTCCAGGGCGTAGCACTCGCGAGACCTCGCCTAGAAGTCGGTCCTGCAGCTCGCGTGAGGGCACATGGTGGAGCATCGTGAAGCACACCACCCCCGAGAAACACCCGTCGGCAAAGGGCATATCGGTCGCGTCGGCCCGCACGATCTCGACCTTGTCACCCAGTGTTTGCGTTAGCCGCTTGCAATAGTCCTCTGAGAGCTCGACGACAGTCAGCGAGCCGTCACGTCGAGCAAGCACGCGCGTTGTGGCACCGAATCCTGGTCCGATCTCGAGCACGTCATCGCCCAGGTCCAAGTCGTCAAGGCCCCAGGGGAGCAACTCGCGCTCTACGGTGCGCGCCCACCAACCCGATGAGCAGAGGACAGCGTGAGCCTTATTCATGTCAATAGCAATCTAGCCGAGTCAGAACAAGTTGCGCCAGCGATGTTCTCGCTCGGTGATTAGGGATAGAAGTTCGTGCCTGGACTTTTTGCTAGGCGCCGACAAGGTCCGAGGGCGCAGCCGCCGAGGTACCGAGAGAGTTCTTTGCCAGTGCGATGTGGCGATCCACGAACTCGCTGATCGTCTCTACGACGAGCCGCGTGTCGTCCCACATCGGCATGTGCCCGCAACCGGCGAGCATGCGCGACTCGACACCCTGTATCTCACGCCTGAAGCGGGGCGCGTGACGCTCAGCCGGCAGGATGCGATCGAACTCGGGCGATGCGAGCAGCACGGGACAGGCGATGCGGTCGAGGTTCTGTAGCGACAGCCCTTTGTCGGCACGCGCCGCCTGGATCGCCTTGCCGGCCACCGGGCAGCGCACCGAGGTGAGCGCAAGATCGATGGCGTCCGCCGGAGCGACCAGCTCGCCATGGCGCATCACGTCGCGCATCGCCAGACGTCTGCTCCCAGGACGCTTCATGACAGTGCCGATGTATCGCGAGCTGAGGCGCGTGAGGCGCAGCTGGCGGGCAAAGAAGCGCGCGAGTCGCTTGGCCTCGCCATCGCCTTCGCTCCAGCCGCCGGCAGGCGCAAGTGCGACGACTGACCGGGCTCGACCCCGCTTGGCGAGCTCAAGCGTGAGGGCGCCACCCAGTGAATTGCCTACGAAATGTGCGCTGCCGATTCCAAGTTCGTCGAGATGACCTTCGAGATGATCAGCGCTCGACGCAAACGTCAACGGGCCGCTGAGGTCAAACGGGGGCCCACCATAGTGCCCGGCGAGCGTCGGGGCGATCACTTCATAGCGAGCGGCGAGCTCGCCCAGCACGGGACGCCAGTGATGCCAGGTGCCGGTGAATCCATGTACCAACACCAGCGGCTAGCCAGAGCCGGCGCGATAAAGCGCAGGAGAGATCTCGCCCACGCCTTCAGGCTACTCCGAATCGATACCCTGAGCTATGTGACCGATGCACCGTCCGGCTCTCGTGCGATTCGCGCGGTGGTGGCCGGAACCGTCCAGGGCGTCGGCTTCCGTGCGGCTGTCCGAGCTCAGGCTCGCGAACTGGGCTTGATGGGCTGGGTGCGCAACGCAGACGATGGCACCGTTGTCATTCATGCAGAGGGTCAGTCCGTCGCGCTCGACGCGCTCGGCGCCTTCCTGCGCGACGGTACACCCGCTGCCGACGTCCAAGACGTGACAGTCGAGGAGGTCAAAGTCGAGGGCCACGAGCAGTTCGCGGTCCGCGGCGTCAGCGCCGGCGTGTTCGTCGTCCAGGAGCACGCCGCCACGGCGCATCACTTCGATCTGCGTCTCGAGGTCGAGGGTGTGATGCGCTCGTGGGCGCTGCCCAAGGGCCCGTCGCTCGACCCATCTGTCAAGCGCTTGGCAGTCCAGGTGCCCGATCACGCAATCGACCACAACACGTTCGAGGGCCCTACGAACGACGGAGCGGTGATCGTGTGGGATCGTGGCGACTACGAGCAGGGAGGCAGGGTCGCCTGGCCTGAGGCGCTCGAGCGTGGTCACGCGGTGTTCGTCCTGCACGGCGAGAAGCTTCGCGGTGGATTTGCGCTGCAGCGCACACGGCCGGGTCCCAAGCCGCAGTGGCTACTGATCAAGCGCCGCGACGAGCAGGCGCTTCAGGGCTCGGACATCGCTTCAGAGCAGCCGATCTCGGTCCTCAGTGGCCGGACTTTGCAAGAGTACTCAGCTGACGGCTAGAGCCCAGGGTGAGAACGGTATTTGAGACTGCCCGTGTTGATCAGGCGGGAACGCCCTCGGGCGACGAGTCAGTGGAGGTGTCATAACGCGCCACCGTGAAGCCGATCAGTACCGGCACGTGCACCGCAAACACAACCAACGACAAGCTGAGGACCACCAGCGCGCCGCCGCTCACCTGATCGCGCAAGAACGCGTACTCGATCATCCCGGCGATCACGATGTAGGCAAGCAGCGCCCAGCGGGCTATTTCGAAGAAGCTCCCCCAAGCGAAATCTGGCACCCGAGCCAAAGCCGCGAGGTTGCCGGCGAGCAGCAGCGCTGAGGCAGCCAGCAGGATTATCGCCGGGGTGAGCGGGACCTGATGGGGGAGGTGGGCGGCGAGATAGATGCCGCCGGACACGATCAAGGCAAGCGAAAGCATTCCCACTTGTGTGACGGGTGGAAGGCGGCGCTCGCTCATCCGACGGTCAACTTGGCCATAATCACAAGCGTGGCGACCTGCATGGCGCCGGTGGCCCCGGCGGTGTAGATGAAGCGCTTCATCAGTCGCTCGATCACCTGGGGATTGGGGCGCGGCTTCTTCAGCTCGACGAGCACCGCGATGTTCGCCGGCTCGAGTAGCCCAAGCGCGATCACCGCCATGATGCCGACCACGATGTAGCTGGCCACGAGCCAGCCGTGCAGGTAGTAGCTGCTCTGGACCGTTCCGAGGTGATTGCCAAGCTGCCAGCCGGCCGCGAGCGTGACCGTGACCACGGTCGGCATGATCAGGACCATCTTCGGCATCAGCCGCGTGGTCAGCTCGATGCGCGCGGGAATCGAGAGCTTCCCGAGGATCGGCCCAAGCACGAAGCCGAGGAACAGGTCGATGATCGTCCAGGCCGCCCCGCCGACGAAGTGCAGGAAGGCAAGCGGCCAAAGTTCGTTGACGGCGATCGCGGCGATCAGGAGCGCAAGCACGACGCCCACGACGACCAGCCCAGCGCGCGGCACGATATCGAAGTCCGGCCGCTCCATCGCGCCTGCGGGTGGGCCCTCCGCATGAGCTACCGGAGCAGAGACCACAGCTTGAGCCATCTCGCGATGGTAACGGCCCAGCGGACAGATCGCCAGTCTTTGCGGGAATCCCATAGCGGTCCAGATGCGGTCTTTCCGGACGCGACTCTGTGCCTGCTTCGTCGTTTGGGGCGATGCGGAAAGGGCAAGAGAGGGCCTCGCTGTAGAATTCTCACTAATCTGATAAAGATTATGATGATTATGGGGACGCTCGGTCTGTGCTGAGCGCTCCTTTCGTGAATCCCATCCCATCCCACCCATCGAGCAACCCAACAGGAGAAGGCCAGATGTCCGATACCCACGCTTCACCCACCACTCGTAAAGGCAGGCGCCGAACGCGCCAAGTCGCGCTCGGCACTGTGACGATGCTGCTCGGCGTCCTGCCCGGCGCGATCGTCGGCGTCGCACAGGCCGCGCCGACAGCGCCGCCGCCAGTGACGATCCTCAGCTCGCAGCCGAACATCGGCCAGGGCGACATCTTCGTCTCGCCTTTTGGCGACTCGAGCACTTATACCAACGGCCCGGAGATCCTCGACAGCCATGGCAACGTCGTCTGGTTTCAGCCGGTTCCCGCAGGTCAGGAGGCAAGCGACTTTCGCACTCAGACCTACCAAGGCCAGCCGGTGCTCACCTTCTGGCAGGGGACCGGTCTCGGTGGTATCTCCAGTGGAACCGACTACATCTACAACAACCGCTACCAGCAGATCGCCGCCGTCAACGCCGGCAACGGGCTCAGCGCGGACGGACACGAGTTCCTCATCACCCCGTGGAACACGGCGCTGATCCTCTCCTATACGACGGCCACCGCTGACCTGACCTCGATCGGCGGCCCCGCCGATCAGACGGTCATCAACGGCGTCGTCCAGGAGGTCGACATCGCCACCGGCAAGGTGCTCTTCCAATGGAACAGCGCCGACCACGTCCCCTACAGCCAGAGCGAGCAACCGTTGCCCTCCTCGGCAAGCACGCCGTGGGACTGGTTCCACATCAACGCGGTGAAGCTCGACACAGACGGCAGCCTGCTGATCGACGCGCGCGACACCTGGACCACCTACAAGGTGAGCCTGACCAGCGGAAACGTCATCTGGCAGTTGGGAGGCAAGGACAGCGACTTCACGGTGCAGGCAGCCCCGGGACAGACGCTGGACAGCGCGAACGAGATATTCGCCTGGCAGCACGATCCAGAGCCGATCGGCAACAACGAGTACACGTTCTTCGACAACGAGTCCTCGGGTACGGCATTGCTCCCCTACAGCCGCGCGATCACGGTGAAGTTGAACCCGTGGAGCAAAGTAGCCACACTCGTGGCCTCCGACAACCAGCCCGAGGGGCTTTCTGCTGCCTCACAAGGCAACGCCCAGACAACCGGCGACGGGAATCTCTTCGTCGGCTGGGGAATCCTCCCGTACATCTCGGAGTTCAACCCGTCCGGCCAGCTCATCTTCAACGCTGAGTTTCCGACGGGAGTGAACACCTACCGCGCCTACCTGTTGCCGTGGAATCCCCCAGGCTCAGGCCAGGGTGGCCAGAAAGGCCCCGGAGGGGGCCAGGGTGGCAAAGGCCAAGGTGGCGGCCAGGGCTCGGGTCCGGGGTCGAAAGGCCCCAGCGGCGGCCAGGGCGGCTCGAAAGGTGGTCACGGCGGCTCGAAAGGTGGTCACGGCGGCTGGAAAGGTGGTCACGGCGGCTCGAAATACTCCAGGAAAGGACACGGCAAAGACCGAGGGCATCGAGGCGGCCAGCATCGAGGCGCCCACTGAGCCTGTGAGCAGCCGCTGAGTCAAGCGGCCGGCGAGTCCGACGCGGCCTGTCCCGCGTCGGACTATGCCGGCTTCCCCTACGTACCGCGTCGAATTTGACGCGGCCGAGAGCGATCGCTGTTCAGCTGTCGATCGTCGCCATGCTCGCGTAGCGATCACCGGCCGTGACGCCGAGGGGCGCGGCCTCGTCGATACGTGCGAGATCTCCATCTGAGAGCTCGATCTCGGCGGCCGCAACGTTCTCTTCCAGATAGGAGCGCCGCTTGGTGCCCGGGATCGGCACGATGTCCTCTTTGCGGCTGAGTACCCACGCGAGCGCCAGCTGTCCGGCCGTGACCTGCTTCTCCTCGGCTATCTGCTCGATGCGCTGCACGAGCTCGAGGTTCTTCTGGAAATTCTCGCCCTGGAAGCGAGGATGGTGGCGGCGGAAGTCGTCCTCGGGCAGATCCTCTGGTTTCTTGTACTTGCCTGAGAGGAAGCCGCGACCCAGGGGGGAGTAAGCGACGAAGCCGATCCCGAGCTCGCGCACCGTCGGCAGGATCGCCTCCTCAGGGTCGCGTGACCACAGCGAGTACTCGGTCTGCAGCGCCGAGATCGGGTGCACCGCATGGGCGCGCCTGATGGTCTGCGGCGAGGCCTCTGACAGGCCGAGGTAGCGGACCTTGCCCTCGCTTACGAGCTTCGCCATCGCGCCGACAGTGTCCTCGATCGGCACGCTCTTGTCGACGCGGTGCTGGTAGTAGAGGTCGATGTGATCGACACCCAGGCGCTGTAGCGAAGCTTCGCAGGCACTGCGCACGTACTCGGGCCTGCCGTTGATGCCGACCCAGCTGCCGTCCTCTTTGCGCTCGTTCCCGAACTTGGTGGCCAGCACGACCTGCTCGCGACGGCCGGCGATAGCGCGGCTGAGGAGCTTCTCGTTGGTGAACGGACCGTACATGTCGGCCGTGTCCAGGAACGTCACCCCGAGCTCCAGCGCGCGGTGGATCGTGGCGATCGCCTCGTCCTCATCGGCGCGGCCGTAGAACTCGGACATGCCCATGCAGCCGAGCCCCTCCTCCGAGACTTGTAGTCCCTGGCTTCCAAGCTTGCGAGTCTTCATGCTCTTGCTCCTTCCTTCGAATAGGCGCTAACACTCGATACCTCTTGCCCGCCTTGCGCGCCGGGTACACCTCGTCTTAGCGCACTACATGGAGCACGGCGTGCATTCCGAGCTTGGCGTGTTCGGGCAGCGAGCACCACAGGTGGTAGACGCCGGGCTTGAGGTTCACAACACCATCCCAGCGCTTTCCCGAGGTCAATTCCGGGGCACCGAGTTCCGGCCCACTGCCGCTGTGGCGCAGGCGCAGGTCGTGCGGGTCCATGCCGGCGTCGATCGCCTCCAAGTTGACCGGTCCCGCTTTGACGATGCCGCGCGAGAGGATCAGGCGGTACTCGATCTCGGTGACCTGCAAATGGCCGATGCCCCCTGCGCGCGCGGGGGGCATCACGTTTTTGTCGACTGTTGCGCCGGCCGACGCCCAGGAGAGTGCCGACGTGCCAACTACGGCGGCGACGAGCGTGCCTGTCGACAGACGCCGTATCGCGGTGAGCCTCATTGCACCACCTGCATGCGCGCAAAGTTGCTTGCCCCGGGGACGATCGGGCCAGCTTCGTGTCCCAGCCACTGTTCGAGCAGCGAGCAGTAAAGGCCACGGAAATCGGAGGTGGCAACGACATTGCCCAGCGAGTCGAGGCCCGTGGCAAGACCGGGCCACTCGCCGATCATCTTGCCGGCCGCGCGTGTGCCCATTACGAAACCGCAGCCGGCCGCGCCATGGTCGGTGCCGCCGGAGGCGTTCTCCTGTGGGCGGCGGCCGAACTCCGACCACACGAGCGTCAGCACGCGGTCGGCGAGTCCGCGTGCTTCCAGGTCTCGCTGGAAGGCGTACAGGGTCTGTGCGGCCTCGCCCAGTCCCGTATCCAGAGAGGCGACCTGGTTGTCGTGCGTGTCGAACACCGATTCGGTCGAGATGCTCACGCAGCGCAAGGGCAGGCCCGCGGCGAGCAGCTGCGCGATCCCGGCCATGCGCGTCGGGAACGCGTCGGAGGCGCTTGGATAGCCGCTGGGTAGCACGGGCTTTTCGCCAGAGGCTGGCTGGAAGGGGAGCAGCTGCTTGCGCAGCGTGCTCGACATCAGCGCTGCCTTGCCCGACTGTTCCAGGGCTGGGTCGCCCGAGCCGGCGCCAAGGCGCCCGAGCGTGTCGAAGTAGTCGTACATGATCGCCTGCGGCGCCCCCCACACGCCCTGCGCATAGAAGGAGTAGGAGGAAGGCGTGTCGATCGCCGCCACCGGCATACGCGCGGTGGCGAGCGCCGGCTGCAACGCCTCGTCCAGGCACAGGCCCTGCAACGGGTTGTCGGGGCTGCCGGCGAGGTCTAGGTAGCGGCCCATCCAGCCGGTCAGCAGGTCGGCCTGCGTGGCGCCGACCTCCCAATAGTGGCGGCTGGTGAAGTGCGACTGGTCCGGATCGGTGTAGCCGACCGCCGGCAACACGCTCATCTTGCCCTCTTCGTGCAGTTGCGCGAGCGGAGCGGCTTGTGGGTGCCAGTGCAGGCGCTGGTCCTCGCTGAAGACCGGCCCCGCGTCTTCGGGCAGGGCCAGCATCGGACGGTACTTCGTATACAGCGGGTCGCCAGCCGGGTAGAGCACCGACATCGCGTCGATGCCTCCTTGCAGGTAGACGCTGACGAGGATCGGCTGATCGGGCGCTTCGGCGGCGCGCGCGATGCCCTCCTCGAAAGCGGCGGGGTCGAGCAGTCGCCCGGCGCCGTACACCGACAGGGCGAGGCCGGCCGAGGCCAGCAAGAAGCCGCGCCGCGACAGTCCTGTGCCGGCGGGGACCGGCATGCCGCGCTCGATAGCCGGCAGGCCATGACCGGCCTGCGCGGCGCCACGACGCAGCATCTCGGCGCGCGTGAAGCCCTCGCAAGAGCAGGATTGCTGCGGACGGATGGGGGAGGGGCTCATCTCGATGCTCCCCGGCGGCACGGTCGGGTGACACGATTCGTCTCAGTTGCGATGGCGGTCATCGTGTCTCTCAACACGTCTGGTAGTCGGGGGTGGCGACGACGAGCGCGCGCAGGGCGTTGAGCGCGAGTGTGGGGTACTGCTCGCGCTCCCATGATGCGGTGGCGGAGTCCAGCGCGGCGGCCTTCGCGTAGGAGGCGAGCGCGCCGCGCGAGGCTTTGCTCAGGGTCGGATCGCCCCAGAAGGCGATCGCCTGTTTGGTCAGTCCCTTGGGATCGGCGGCCGGCGGCTGCTTACTTATCGCGTTGCCTGCCGGTGCCTTGGCGATCCGCTGTTGGCCGATCATCTGCGCGGCGAGATTGAAGCGCGCCAGCCACGTGCCGGTGTTGAGCCAGCGTTCGGTTTCCCAGCCGCCGACGTTGGGCGGGTAAAAAGGTGTCTGTCCCGCGAGCGTCGACTCCCACACCCAGGTATCGGTGTCGATGTAGCGGCCGATGCCGCGTAGCATCCCCGCGATCTGCACGATCGGCGGCTTGACCATGCGCGGACCCGCGTGCACGAGCGGATGCATCAGCATTGCCTCGACGACCGGCAGGATGCGCTTGCCTGAAGAGACATACAGCGCCTGTGCGGCACGCGTGTCCTTGCCTGAGAGCGGCTCTTCGCTGAAGTAGGACCACAGCTTGCCGACGAAGTGCTTGGGGTGGTCGGGATTGTTCAGCACGAGCCGCAGGCTGTCGCGCCAGCCGAAGCGCCCGCGATGGCCATAGATGACCTTCATACCGTCATCGTGCAGGGCCGGGTCGAAATGGAAATCTTCGACCTGGCCGGTCGCTTCATTCCACTTGTTCGTCCAGCCGGTCAGCGCGCGGGCGTGCTCGCGTACGTCGATCTCGTTGTAGCCGTTGCCGGCCCCAAGTGTGAACAGCTCCTGCATCTCGCGTGCGTAGTTCTCGTTCGGGGCTTCCTTGGTGCTCCCGGCCCCAGAGAGCCATACGAGCATCGCCGGGTCGATCGTCATCGCCGTGAGCATGCTCGGGAAGCTGCCCAAGCACAGCGAGCGCTGCGTCTGGTTCTGGGCGATCATCAGCCGCTGCGAGTCCACGCCCTCGTTGCTTGTGGCAAACCAGTCGTGCCAGGTCAACGTCATGCGCTCGATCAGCGGCGCGCTCGTGCGGACCATGCGGTCGAGCCACCACAGCACGTCGTTGCCCCACACGTCATAGGGAGCCAGCGCTTCTCCATTCTGCAGTCGCGGTGGCGGACCGAGCAAGGTGCGGCGGGTGGGGCGTGTTAGCGAGAGGACGGCTCCGCGCATACCGTGTTTGGCGAGCTGCTCTGCCTGCCCGGGCCGCGGGCCAAAGCCGGCTCGCCACAGCAGTCGCTCGGCCTGCTCTGTCTTGAACGGGCCGGCGTAGACCGGCAGCACGCCGTGGTGGGAGCTTGGGCGGCGGCGCGCCGATCCACGCGCGCGAGTAGTTGCGGCCATCCTGCTGGTAATCGGCAGGATGGCCGCAATTCTTGATCGAAAATGTGTCGAGCGCTATATCCGGGGGCCAGCGTACCTGACTCCAGGACCGTATCTGTCGACCTAAGGCCCGTATCTGTCGAGATAAGTCCTTTTGCTCCGGCGCTAGGATGCCTTTGCGCGTTTTGCCGGCAATCGGGAGCGAGCACTGCAAGTGAACACGGTGGCATCCACTTCAGCTGTTCCTCGCCCCGCGGCGCAACATCGCCTCGGAGTCATCTTCAGCGGTCTGATGCTGGTGATGCTGCTAGCGGCGCTGGACTCGACGATCGTCGCGACGGCGCTACCGACGATCGTCGGGGATCTCGGCGGGCTGGAGCGTCTGTCCTGGGTGACGAGCGCCTACCTGCTTGCGCAGACGGCGGTCACGCCGCTGTACGGCAAGCTCGGTGACCAGTTCGGGCGCAAGCGAGTCTTGCAAAGCGCGGTTGTGCTGTTCCTCGTGGGCTCGGGACTGTGTGGCCTGGCCCAGTCGATGACCGAGCTGATCGCCTTCCGCGCCGTACAGGGGCTTGGCGCCGGTGGCTTGATCGTGCTCGTGCAGGCGACGGTCGGAGATGTCGTCTCGCCGCGCGAGCGTGGGCGCTACCAGGGGCTCTTCGGAGCGGTCTTCGGCTTCGCGAGTGTCGCGGGGCCGCTGTTGGGAGGCGTGATCGTCGAGCATCTTTCCTGGCGCTGGATCTTCTATGTGAATCTGCCGGTCGGCCTGGTCGCGTTGGTGGTGATCGCCACGACGCTGCCGGCCACGAGCGTGCGTACACGGCCCGCGATCGACTACCTCGGTGCCGGCGTGCTCGCGGCAGCGCTCAGCGCGATCGTACTCGTGGCAAGCCTCGGCGGCACGACGTGGGCCTGGGGCTCGGGACAGACGGTGCTCGTCGCGATTGTCGGAGTTCTGCTGCTCGGCGTGTTCCTGACGGTCGAGCGTCGTGCGCGCGAGCCCGTGCTGCCGATTCCCGTTCTGCGCGACGAGGTCTTTCGCATCGCCGGCCTGCTGTCACTGATCGTGGGCTTCGCGCTGTTCGGCTCGGTCACGTTCCTGCCGCTGTTCTTCCAGACCGTGTTCCACTCGAGCCCCACGGGAGCCGGTCTGCGACTGATCCCCTTGATGGGCGGGCTGGTGCTCACTTCCGTCGTCTCCGGGCGGGTGATCTCGCGCACTGGTCACTACCGAGTGTTCCCGATCGCCGGCACGGCGACCATGACAGTCGGGCTGCTGCTGCTTTCGCGCCTGGATGTCGGGACGAGCTCGGTGGCGGCCGATCTGTACCTGTTGGTGCTTGGCCTCGGCCTAGGGATGGTGATGCAAGTCTTGGTGCTTGCCGTACAGAACGCCGTCGATTACTCGGTGCTCGGTGCCGCCACCTCGGGCGTCACGCTGGCACGCGGGATCGGCGGCTCTATCGGGGCTGCCGTGTTCGGCACGATCTTCTCCAGTCGTCTGCGCTCGGGGACTGCACGACGTGATCAGCGGCGCGCTTGGGGCGCAGGTCGCCGGGGGTGCGCGTCTGACCGGCGCTCAGGTCGCGAGCCTGCCGGCAGCGGCCCGGCTTGCCTATGAGAATGCCTACGTGCACGCGCTGCGACCTGTGTTCCTGGTCGCCGCCGGGGTGGGTGCGCTTGGGTTCGTGTTGAGCTTGCGCTTGCGCGAGCGACCGTTGCGCGCGACAGCCTCGACGAGCCAGGGGTTGGACGATGCGCTCGCGGCGCCGAAGAGCCCGAGCTCGCTCGCCGAGATCGACCGCGCGCTCGGCGTGCTCGTGAGCCGCGAGGACAGACGTGCGTTCAACGAGCGGGTGGGGGCGCGTGCCAGTGTCGATCTGAGCTCGGGAGCAATCTGGGCGCTTGCTCGATTCGATAGCTATGGAATCGACGGGACGCGTGAGATGGCCCAGGAGCAGGCGGTCGAGGACGAGCGCGTGCTCGCGGTCGAACGGGAGTTGCGCGAACGGGGGCTCGTTGTCGAGTCCGATAGCGGAGCGAGGCTGACCACGGCGGGTCTCGCGATGTCCGACCAGCTGTTGAGCGCTCGTCGCGATGAGCTGCGCTCGATGTTGGCTGATACGGCGACACAACAGGTTCCGGAGGTGCACGAATTGCTGGAGCGGCTCTGCGTGGAGTTGGCTGGTCAGCGGCCGTGAGTCGGTGTCGCGGCTAGATCGACGGTTCGGCTGCTCCACGGTGGCGACTCAGCACATAGACGCCAAAGCTCGTCGCGCCCGCGCCGGCCGCTACGGCCAGCGGCAAGCCGAGACTTTGCTTCTCCAGCAGCCCCCCGATCGTCGCTCCGACGAGCATCGCCGCGACAACTGACAGTCGTCGGGGTGACATGCCGAGTCTCGCCGGTGTCGCGGCTGCGTCGGCGGCCAGGCCGGTCAGGGTCATCGTGAGGACGGTGGTGGTCATGTCGGGTACCGCCAGCTTGCGCACGATTGCGTTGCGCACACCCATGGCCAGCGCGACCAGCGCGATGATCACGTAGGCGCTGGTCGAGCCGACCCGGACGTGTATCGCGTAAGCGACGACCGCGGCGCCTGCCAGCAGCGCAACCTCGCTTGCGACTCCGATGAGCAGGACACGCTCGTGCTTCTCGGCTATGCCGATGCCAAGCCGCCCACCGATCGCCGCGCCGAGCAGGAAGGCGCCGAGTGAGATCAGAGGGGCGAGGACCGGTAGCCCGCCGGCGTTTGCCAGGCCGAAGCCGAGTAGCACGATGTTGCCGGTCATGTTGGCCGTGAACACGTGGCCGAGGCCGAGATAGCTGGCGGCGTCGATCAGGCCCGTGGTGAGCGTGAGCGCCAGCAGCACTGGCGGCAGACCCTTGTCGTGTGCGGGCGCCGGCTTTGCGGCGCTTGCGTCTTCGCCGGCCATTGCTGTGACTTCGACGGCCGAGCCCGGAAACCTCGTGGAGGTGAGACGTCCGGAAGCCTCTTGGCGGCGGGTGGCTCAAAACCCGCGGGCGGCGGGCGGGGCGGAACTTCGAAACGGCAGATCTGAGAAAGGGGGGTGTTAACGGGACCTTGTTTTGGAACGTCCCGCCCATCCAGAGGGTGTGCTTTCCGGCTGGAGGGTGTGCTTGTGACCACACGGGATGCTTTCGACTGTGCGGTGCGCTTTCGATTAGGCGTCGTCGAAGCGCTGGGCCTCGCCCGTCATCTCGCGTCGCAGCCGCTGCACCTGGCGCAGTTCGCGCACGTCGTCGTCGAGCAGCGGCTGAATCGCCGGCTCGCTCGCGCCCAGCAGCTCCGGCTCCAGGCGGTGGCGCACCAGCTCGCCGGCGATCGCGTCCACGCGCTGTGCGCCGGCGCCCGGGCGCGAGCTGACGACCTGCTCCAAGCGTTGTCCGCGAAACAGCAGTCCCACGCCGTCGTCGGCCGCCCAGCCTCCCGGCAGTGCGCCTTCGCGCACGCTCTTCAGCCACACCGGCAAGCGTTCGGGCTCGCCGTCGGCGTGGACGGTCAAGGAACCCTCCAAGAGTCCCAGGCTGGCCATCGGCTCGGGCACGCCGCGCGAGCGGGTCACGCCGCCCTCGAACCAGCACATCGCCCCGGCGCTGATGCCTGCCAGCACAGTGCCTTCGCTCCACGCCTGGATCAGCAGCTCGTCGAGCTCGTGCGCGCTCCAGATCGCCAGCAGGTTGCGCATCGAGCCGCCGCCTACGTAGACAATGTCCTGTTCGAGCACGATCTCCGCCAAGGGCCGCTCGAGGTCGCCGAGCCGGAACAGCGATACATGGGTGGGCATGCACGCACGCCCGCCGAAGCGCGCGTAGAAAGCGTTGATCTGGGTGGTCGTGTCGCCAGAGGCGGTCGGCAGGAAAAGGACGCGGGGCTCCTTGGCCTGGGTGAGCGTGAGCACGTAATCGTCGAGCAATGGATTGGCGGGCTCCATCGTGAAGCCGCCGCCACCCATAGCGAAGATCAGGCGTTGCTCTTCCTCGTGTGCGGCGCTCACGCGGGTGCGATCGTCCCGGCGACGATCTGGTTGGGTCGATTGGCGGCACTCATGCGCATGCGACCGGACCGGCCGCGATCTGGGCCGGGCCGCTTAGCGGCGTTCACGCGAGCACCACTGTCCTGGCGGCGGACCGGACCGCAGACCTCTCCGGTTGCTTAGCCGCCTCGCTCGCCTTGGCGCCACCGCGCTTGGTCGGGCCGCCGCGCTCGCCGAGGTAGGAGACCTCGAGCGCCGTCTCTCTTACTCGGCCGCCGCTGCGGCGCACATGGAAGGCGCCGCCGCGCTCACGCGAGCTGACCACACGCTCCAGCTTGGTCCCCTTGAAGTGAAGCGCCACCCCGTCGTCGGCGGCGTACCCGGCGCGCATGCCCTCGCCCACGAGCGTGTGGTACTCGGCTCGGCGCGCCGGCTCGGCGTCGTAGTGCACGCAGTTGGAGTAAGGCAGCAGCCCGAGGCCGCCGACGCGTCGCGGCGGGCCGTGAAAGGCGGAAAGCGCCTCGGCAAACCAGCACAGCGAACCTGCCGAGGGGCCGCACAGCACGATCCCGCGCTGCCACGCCTTGCGCAGAACCTCATCCAGGCCGTGCGCGCGCCACACCCCGAGCATGCTCACGACGTTACCGCCGCCTACGTAGATCAGGTCTTGGCCAAGTAGGTGCGCGGCGAGGTCGTCCTCGACCCCGCGCCCACCCTGGTCGCGGCGGAACATCGAGATATGGCTTGCCTCGCACAGCGCCGAGAAACGACGGTAGAAACGCACCACGTAGTGGTCAGCGTCACCAGAGGCGGTCGGCAGGAAGCAAACTCGCGGTCGGCGGGCCTTTGTCAGGGCGAGGATGTAATCGTCCAACAGGGTGCTGTCCTTCTCCATCGAGAAGCCGCCGCCTCCAAGTGCCACGATCTGTGGGGTTCGGGTTCGCATTACTTGCTCGCCTTTGCGCGGGAAACTGCAGGATGGGCTCTTAGTGTCGCCGTGCGCGGTCCTTATGCGTATGGACTTGCGCACAGAATCGAGTGGTCGGCTCTCGACAATCATCCAAATGTGGCGGGACCATGGCGCATGCGCCATGGTCCCGGCCGCGCATGCGCGGCCGGCCAGACAGTGCATGCACTGTCTGGAACATCGCGCCGCATGCGGCGCGATGCGGGACGTGCATGCACGTCCCGACCTATCGGCGCATGCGCCGATAGGAACAGCATGCAAGCCATGCGTGACCCTGTCTTCGTCCCGTGCTGCAAGGACCAGCACATTTCAAGCCCTGTAAGCTCGACGGATGCCTTCTTCTATGAACTCGCTGGAACATGTAGACGTGTTGATCGTCGGCGCCGGACTCTCCGGGATCGGCGCCGCCTGTCACTTGCAAGCCAATTGCCCGGGCAAGAGTTACGCGATCCTCGAGGCCCGCGAGCGTACCGGTGGCACCTGGGATCTTTTAAATACCCCGGCATCCGCTCTGACTCGGACATGTACACGCTTGGATACTCCTTCCGGCCGTGGACGCAGGCCAAGTCGATCGCCGACGGCTCCTCGATCCTCGACTACGTGCGCCAGACGGCGGCCGAGCACGGCGTCGACGGGAAGATTCGCTTCAACCATCGCGTGCTGCGCGCCGAGTGGTCGAGCGAGGACGCGCGCTGGACGGTCGAGGCTGACCACGGCAAGGGGGATAGCGTGCGCATCAGCTGCAATTTCCTCTTTCTGTGCAGCGGCTACTACCGCTACGACGAAGGCTATACGCCCGAGTTTCGCGGTAGCGAGCAGTTCGCTGGGCGGATCGTGCACCCGCAACATTGGGATGAGGACATCGACTACGCGGGTAAGCGCGTCGTTGTGATCGGCAGCGGCGCGACCGCTGTGACGCTCGTGCCTTCGATGGCCGAGAGTGCCGCGCACGTCACGATGTTGCAGCGCTCGCCCACCTACATCGTCTCCTTGCCGTCCGAAGACCCGATCGCAAAGCTATTGCGCCGCTTCTTGCCGGCGAAGGCTTCCTATCCGATCATGCGCTGGAAGAACGTGCTGATGACGATGGCGAGCTTCCAGCTCTCGCGCCGCCGCCCGCAGGCGATGAAGGCGGTCTTGCGCAAGGGTCTGGAACGCCAGTTGCCCGCGGGATATGACATCGATACTCACTTCAACCCCAGTTACAACCCTTGGGACCAGCGTCTCTGCCTGGTGCCAAACGGCGATCTGTTCGAGTCGATCAGCGCCGGTCGCGCGTCGGTGGTGACCGATCGCATCGAGAGGTTTACGGAGACGGGCGTAAAGCTCGTCTCCGGCGCTGAGCTGGAGGCCGACGTGGTCGTCACCGCCACGGGTTTGAACCTGGTCGCGTTGGGTGGTATGCAGTTCTCTGTGGACGGTCAAGAGGTGACGCTCGCCGACACGATGAGCTACAAGGGCATGATGCTCAGCGGTGTACCGAACATGGCTTTCTCGGTGGGCTACACGAACGCTTCGTGGACGCTCAAGTGCGATCTCACCTGCGAGTACGTCTGTCGCCTGCTCAACCATATGGACGAGGCCGGCTTGCGTCAATGCACGCCGCACAACCGCGACCCACGCGTCTCTGAGCGCCCATTCATCGATTTCTCCTCAGGTTATGTGCTGCGCTCGATCGACAAGTTCCCCAAGCAGGGCTCCAAGGCACCGTGGAAGCTGCACCAGAATTATCCGCTGGATATTCTCAACCTGCGCTTCGGCTCGGTCGACGACGGTGTGATGGAGTTCTCCAATACGGCAAGCAAAATCGGGGCCCCGGAGTTGGTCGCTGTCTGACTCACGCATGATTCTCCTCGCCCACTGTGTCGTGGACTAGTGCACATGGTCGATGAGTCGCGCATGGTCCTGCGTCCGCTCGCCAAGGGGGACGAGGCTGAGCTGTTGCGCATTCACAGTACGCCGGAGGTGGCTCTCTGGTGGGATGTGCCCGACGACGGCTTCCCTTGGAGCGACGAGCCCGAGTCGACGCGTTTTACGATCGAAGTCGACGGCGCCGTCGCCGGGATGATCCAGTTCTACGAGGAGCAGACGCCCAAATACAGGCACGCCTCGATCGATCTGTTCCTAGATCCTGCCCTGCACGGACAAGGCTGGGGCACCGAGGCGGTGAGGCGAATCGTGCGTCTTCTGATCGATGAGCGAGGTCATCACCGCGTCACGATCGACCCGGGCAAGGACAACAAGGCAGCGATCCGCTCATATGAAAAGGTCGGCTTCAGGCCGGTGGGAGTGATGCGCAGCTACGAGCGTCGCGCGGGGCAGAAGAGTGGCGCGACGGGCTGTTGATGGATCTGCTTGCCACGGATTTGTGAGGCGCCTGGACTGTCTCGAAGGGTGAACGTCGGTGAGAGCCGGACGGCGGCTGTGGGCGGGAGCGGCGGCGCGGCGGGCGGAGCGATGCTGGCCTGGGCTGAGAGCCTGCCGGTGTGAACCGTGGCTCCAGCCCAAGCTCAGCTGCAGATGACCGTTAGGCCAGCTGGACGTTTACTGCCTTGGGTCCCTTGTCGCCGGCCTCTGCGTCATAGGTGACCTTCGCGCCCTCGGCCAGGGAGCGGTAGCCGTCGCCGGCGATCCCTGAGTGATGGACGAACAGGTCCTTGGACTGATCGTCGGGCGTGATGAAGCCAAAGCCCTTGTCGTCGCTGAACCACTTGACGGTTCCTGTAGCCATGTTGCTTTTCCTCCGTGTTTTCGCGTGCTGCGAACGCGGAGATTGCTATGAGCAAAGGCTACGAGCGCTGACACTGCGGTTGTTCGGGATTCATTATCCCGCTTGGATCAAGCCACTATATAGCAATCGCTATGCGGCCTCCGAAAGCTCCGGCTCGTCCTCGGCACGCTCACCAGCGCTCTCGTGTTGGGCAGCGCTCGGCCGGCTGCGGGCGCAATACGGTCACGGCCACGCCGATACCGACCAGCACAAGACCCGTGGCGATCCAGAACGCAAGCTGATAGCCGCCGGTCAGCGCCGCTGCCTGGGACTGTCCCTGGGCGAGCAGCTTGTTCGTGTGCGATGTCGAGAGCGTGGCCAGCACGGCAAGCCCAAGCGCGCCGCCGACCTGGGCGGTCGTGTTGACAAGGCCAGAGGCCAGTCCGGCGTCGCTGGGCGTGGCACCGGACATCGCGACGCCCATCAACGCCGGGAAGCACACGCCCGCGCCTGTGCCGAGCAGCAGCATCGAGGGCAACAGGCCGGTCACGTAGCTCGCGTGAACGGGCGCGATGGCTAGCAGCGCGAGTGCCGCCGCGATCATGGCCAACCCCGGAGGCAACAGCGCACGCGCGCCAAAGCGTGTGATCAGGGGCTCTGAGAAGCGAATCGACATCGAGCCCATCGTGATTGTCACCGGCAGGAACGCAAGCCCGATCTCTAGCGCGTCGTAGCCGAGCACCTTGCGCATGTACAGGGCGCCCATGAAGAACATGCCGAACATCCCCGCAACGGAGAACACCTGGATCAGGTTGGCGCCGCTGACGTTGCGCGAGCGGAAGATACGCAGTGGCATGAGCGGGTTGCTTGCCGTCGCCTCGCGTGCGACGAAGCCCGCGAGCAGCGCGAGCGAGAGCGCGCCCAGGGCCAGGGTGGTCCCGGCGCCCCAGCCGTCTTCGGCTGCCGGGCGAGACGATCGTGTAGACGCTGAGCATCAGAGCGCTTGTGATCAGCACCGCGCCAGGAATGTCGGCGCCCTCGCCGAAGCCGATCCCCTCGTCTTTGTCGAGCAGGCGTCGGGCGAAGAGGATCGTCGCGATCCCGATCGGGACGTTCACGAAGAAGATCCAGTGCCAGTCGAGCGCTTGCGTGAGCGCACCGCCGGCCAGCAGCCCGACAGACCCTCCGGCGGAGGCGACGAAGGCGTACACGCCGATCGCCTTAGCCTGGTCACGGGGGCTGGGGAACATCGTGACGATCATGCCCAGGACGACGGCCGAGGTCATCGCGCCGGCGATGCCCTGTACGAAGCGTGCACAGACCAGCAACGTCTGCGTCCAGGCCAGGCCGCACATCAGCGAGGCGAGCGTGAACAGGCCCACGCCGAGCAGGAAGATGCGGCTGCGCCCCAGCAGGTCGCCGAAGCGCCCGGCCAGCAGTAGCAGCCCGCCGAAGGCGATCAGATAGGCGTTGACGACCCAGGCGAGGCTCGAGGTGGAGAAGTGCAGTTCTTCCTGGATCGAGGGCAAAGCGACGTTGACGACGGTCACGTCGAGCACGATCATCAGGACGCCGACACACAGCACGTACAGCGCTATCCAGCGCGAGCGCTCGGCTGCGTGGGTGCTGTTTGCTCGTCGTGTGTGGGCATAGTCACAAGCTCTCCTTTTGCAGTGCCTCGCCCAGGCTATCGAGCAAGACCGCGCTTCCATGTTCACGCTCGGCGGGTGTGTCGAGACCGTCGAGAAACACCCCCTGCTCGGTGAAGCGCAACTTCGTCGCGGCGCCGACCGCCTCGAACTCGACCGTGGCCAGGGAGACCGAGATGCGCGCCTCGTCCAGATACATGTCATACGCATAGACGATCCGCTCGTCCTCCACGATGTCCTGGTAGCGGCTGTCGAAGCGGTAGACCGAGCCATCGGGTGTCTCGATCGCGAAACGCTCGTGGCCGCCGACCTCGAAGTCGAACTCGCGACTCTCGTGCGGAAGGTTCTTGGGCCCGAACCAGCTGGCCTTGGCGGCGGGCTCGGCCCACGCTTTGAAGACGTGTGCCGGTTTCGCCTCGTATGTGCGCTCGATCGTAAAGGTGGCATGGAGAGCAGATCGCTCTTGCTGTGTATTCATGGCTTGCTCCCTTTTTGTGGTTGTTCGGGGTGCTCGGCCAGGTATTCACCGAGCCGGTCCAGGCGCTGCTCCCAGCTCTTGCGTCGCTGCGCGATCCAATCCTCAGCTCCGCCAAGCGCCTTCGCCTCCACGTGGCAGGTGCGCACGCGCCCGACCTTTTCAGAGCGGACCAGGCCGCTTGCCTCCAGTACGTGCAGGTGCTGGACGACGGCCGGCAGCGACATGGCAAGCGGCTCCGCAAGCTCGCTGACCGAGGCCGAGCCGAGTGTCAGGCGATCGACCATCGCGCGGCGCGTCGGATCGGCGAGCGCGTGGAACGTGAGGTCGAGTGGGGCAGCTTGTTTGGTTAAGCACTCACTTAACTATTACCACATGCGCGACCAAGGGACGAGGATGCGCCGTGTGGCGGGACCCGTTCAATATAAAGGTTCGGTACCAATAAACGCCTGCACAAACAAAGGGGGTGTTGCGCGTACGGTCATTTTGAAGACCTTCTAACCCGAGACGGCACGGCGCCCTTGGCGCGTCAGCGCGCTCACGAGCTTGTCGATCGAGCGCTGCAACTGCTCGATGCTGGCCGACTCCACCCGGGTCACGCCGACCTCGCGGTTGATCCAAGCGTTGACCTCACGGTGGCTGCTGCGGGTCCGCCCGGCCAATCGGCCACCAGGCGGCGGCGCTCCTCACGCAGCTGGGTCCTGCGCTCGAACGCGGCCACCGGCGCCGACTCGGGGGGCGGGGGTGGGACGGTCTTGGCCTTCGCTGCCGCTGGGGCGGCTCCGAACAGGGTCATCTGCGGCGCCACTTCCGCGCTCAAAGGCACGAACTCGAGCGCGGGCGAGGGCTCGCTCGAGCGACGCTCGCGCGGCTCGTCCAAGCCATCGTCCTGCTCGCGCTGGCGCAGGGCGTGGCGTAGCTCGGTCTCGACCTGCGCTGCGTGCGCGCGCAGCACGGGCTCGGCGGGCAGATAGACCCAGCTGGGCTCCGGCGGGCGGCCGGGAATCGTGCGCACGAAGCGTCCAACGATCTGCCTGAAGATCATCGGTGTCTTCGCTGCCGTGGCGTATACGCCGACGCGCAAGCGGGGAATGTCCACGCCCTCGGAGACCATATTGACCGCCACGATCCACGGCTCGCGCGACTCTCTGAAGGCGGCTAGCTTCTGTGCGGCGCGCGCCTCGGTGTGCAATACGACCACCGGCGCCTTGCCGGTTGCGTCGCCAAGCAGCTTCGCGATCTTGCGCGCGTGCGTTGCATCGGCCGCGACGGCAAGGCCACCGGCGTCGCGATGGCCCTCGGCGCGCAATTCGCTCAGCTTCGTGTCGGCCTCGCGCAGGATGCGCGGCAGCCCGTCGGGCAGCTCCGTGAGATCGCGGTGCGATAGCGGCGGCTGGCCTCCCGGGCGGTGAGCACCGTCTCGAACGAGGACTCGATCACGTCCTCGCCGCTGCGCCAGGAGAGTGTGCCGTCGAAGGTCACGAATGCCACGGGCCGACAGATGCCCTCGGCCACCGCCTCGGCGTAGGTGTAGGACACGTCCGGTTCGGCGACCCCTTCGGCGTCGTAGCTGACACCGGGGATCGGCGTCGCGTCGGAGCGAAACGGCGTCCCAGACAGCAGCAGCCACCGGGGGGCGGCGGCGAAGGCCGTCTGAAAGCCGGTGCCCCAGGCCAGCTCCTCGCCGAGGTGGTGGGCCTCGTCCACGATCACCAGCGTGTCGGGGGCTACCTTCGCACGCCACCCTTTTGGGTCGGAGGCCACGCGCGCATAGGTCACGGCCACGCCGTGGAAATCGCGCGGCGGCAGCGGACCAGGGGCATCGGGCTGCAGCTGCACGCCCAGCTGCGCCCCGGCCGCGGCCCATTGGCGTGTAAGCGGCGTCGTCGGGCACAGCACAGCCACACGGCTCGACCTCACCGCCGGAGAGCATCCGGCGTGCCAGCTCTAGCGCCGGACGCGTCTTACCGGCCCCGGGCGCCGCCGAGATCAGGAAGGGACCGTCCTGCCAACCGTGCAGCTGCTCGAGCGCGTCGCGCTGCCAGGCGCGCAGGGATGTCACGGAGGCTCCAGTCAGAGCCCGGCATCCTGCGCCATCGCCCGGACGGATCACCGGGTTTGGCTCAGTCAGTGGCCGGGCGGGTTCCTCGGCGCAGCGTGGTTTGCGATGAGCGGGGTTGGCCCGCGGGAGAGTGCGGTGGAGGCGGCTGGGCGCGTCAGGACCGTGGCGGGGACGGCGCGTAGCGGTGATGCAGGATCAGGAGGTTGCCGTCTGGATCGTCGAAGATCGCCATGTGGCAGACGCTCGTGTCGAAGGTGTCTTGGGGAAAGCTGACACCACGCTCTTCGAGCGTCGCACGGGCGCTTGCCACGTCGTCCACGTGCAGTGCGATCCCGCTGCGCATGGGCACGTGCTCCAGACCCATCTTCTCCGCGTCGATCACGCTGATCGTCAGGTTGCCGGTCTCGAACTCGGCGTAATTGCGCTCTTCCAGGTAGACCGAACGCTCCAGGCCGAGCGTCTCGCCGTAGAACTCGACCGCTTTGGGCAGGTCGCGCGTGGGCACGGCCACGAAGTCGACACGCTTGATCATCCCGCTCGTATCGCTCATCGACGCTGCTCCTCTCCTTCGCTTCAGGCGCTCTCGGCCTGTACCTGCCCCGACTTTACTGCCTGCGCGAGGGCGTCGTAGTCGCGTTCGTTCTGGTCGGCGTAGGCCTCTGAGAAGTCCACGATCGCCTGGTCGAAGACGCCGCCGGCGCCGAGGTAGGAGGCGATCGCGATGCGGTCCCCAGTGCGTGCGTGTGCGCGCGCCAGCGTCCAAGCGCACAGGGCACCGTAGGCGCGCAGCATCGGATGGGTCATCGTCTCGATCTCCACGCTCAGCTTGCCGTCCCACAGCTGGCGCACATAGAAGTCGCGCTTCACGTCGTCGATCCCGGTGGCCGGCAGCCAGCCCAGGAGGATGTCGCCGGAGGCCTGCATCAGGCGCTGGCCCTCGACCACGCGCTGGCCGTGGTTTGCGTACTGCGAAGCACCGGCGAAGGGCTCGAGCACCGATGCCTGGGCTTCCTTGGCCTGCAGCACGAGCGGGTCCTGCTCGTCGCGTCCCACGAACAGCAGCACCCATGCGCGCGTGCCGACGCTGCCGACGCCCACGACCTTGCGCGCGATGCTCTGGAATGTGTAGTCGCTCAACAGCACGCTGTACTCGTCGCTGAGGCTCGAACGGTAGTCGGCGAGCATCGCCTCAAAACGCTTGTGCAGCTCGTCGTTCTCCGCTTGGCCCAAGAGCTCCCGTGCCGGCACGATCAGAGGCGGTTCGCTGATGAAGCGCAACTGTCCATCGACCGCTTCGGTGAGCTTGAGGACGGCGCGCGTGCTGTTCTTCGCGCGGGCCTTGCCCAGGCGCTTTTCCATCTGTTGCAAGCGCTTGCCCTTGACGAGCTGCTGGGCGCGCACGACGCCCATGATGTCCTTGGCGTTCAGGCTTGAGTACCACACGTCCAGATTGCTCATCTGGGCAAAGCCGCGCATCGACAGTCTGTAGGCCTGAGCTGCCCATACGATGACGTCGGCGATCTCCTGCTTGCTCAAGTTGAGGTCGCGCCCGGCGACGCACAGGCTCACGGCCAGCCGCTTGACGTCCCACTCCCACGGCCCCGGCAGGGTCTCGTCGAAGTCGTTGATGTCGAACAGCATCTCGCGCTCGGGTGAGGCGAAGACGCCGAAGTTGGAGAGGTGCGCGTCTCCGCACAGCTGTGCCCGCAGACCCGAGGTAGGGGTCTGGGCGAGGTCGGCCGCCATGATCGCCGCCGCGCCCCGGTAGAAGGTGAAGGGCGAGACGAGCATACGTCCGTAGCGGATCGGCACCAGCTCGGGCACGCGACTCTCGGCCTGGCCCTGAAGGATCGCAACGGGGTCCTCGCGGTCCTTTGCTGCTTTCCATTCGGCGTGGCTTGAGCGCGGCGTGTGCGCTCGCGCGTCCTTACCTTCGGCTTCGCGTCGCGTGACTGTCTCGGCGTCGCTCATGTCCCGCTCCTTGGGTTCTTGTCAGGATCGCGCTCAGGCGCGGAGGCTGGGGGAGCGGGAGTGGTCGCTCCCGGGCTCGGCTGGGGCGATTGGCCAGCAGGTGGGGCGGGCTTTGGCGGTGCGCCCCTAGATGGTGCGTGCTCGGCGGGCGCGCCGGATGACGGGTGAGGTTCACCCCGGGTGTGCGATGCAAGATGCGCGTCGGGAAACTCCAGCGCTGTTTGGCGGCGCAGCGTCTCTGTGCCGAATACCGCCAGCACGATGATGATCAGGATCCCCGTGAGCGATTTCGTAGCCTCGATCGGGCCCCATGCGAACAGCAGCAGCAACAGCAGGCCGAGCGCGCCGAAGGTGACATCCGGGCGGTCGCGCATGTAGGGCGCCATCAGTGGCGCAGCGACGTGGCGATCCTCGTAGGCCCGGCCAGCATCGCCGCGAGGACCACGACCACGCCGATGAACACGGTCGACCACGCGACGTCGGCAAGCACGCTCGTCCCGATCGACCAGGCCGCCTGTGCGGCCGGCCTCACCGCTTCGGTGGTTGCCAGCGAGTCGACCACCTTCGACCCGGCGATGCCGCGCACCACGACAACCGCCAGGCCCGCACCGACGAACGCCGCACCGACCTCGGTCAAGGTTTGGCGGCGTCGTCCGCGCGCCAAATAGACCGCCAGCGCGAACATCGCCACGACCAGCAGCGGCAGGATCAGCGCCAGGCTACGCAGCAGGTTGACCGCATCCTGCATCGTGCCGAGCTGTTTGGAGGTCACGATCTTCAGTTGCGCGACGTTCGCTGGGATCTTTTCGGAGATGCTTGCGGGAGCCCCCACCTTTTCGGCCACTTCGCCGAGCATCGGGCGCAGGTCGAGCACCACCGCGCCGCCGCCGGGCAGCTTTACGACGCTGCCTTTGTTCTCGATCAGGCGCACGAACTGGGCATGTGTGACCTGGTTGGCCTTGCTCCACAGTTCCTGAACACGCGGGACGTTCGAGCAGCAGGTTGATCCCCTTTTGCACGACGTCTTTCAGTGCCCCCGCAGCGGGTGCGGCGAGCGGCTTCAGTTCGCTGGGCAACTCTTTGCCGAGTTCGCCGGCCACGTCCACGTTGGCGTACAGCTGTTCGGTCAGGTAGCCGGACACCGCTTCGCGGATCGGTGGGCTCTCGATCAGCTTCGTGTTCGTGCTCGTCCAGTAGCCGGTGTCGAGCAGCTGCCTGTTGGCCCAGACCGCGAAGATCGCCACGATGCCGAGCACGGTTGCCACGCCGATCAGGCTGCGTACCAGCCAGCGGTGGGGGTGAGCTGCGCTCGGAGGCGGACTGTAGGCTTGGGCCTGCGGGCCTGAAGCCGGGGGGTTGGCGGCGGAGCTCACGTTACGGGAGGCTATCCGGGGGTTCGGCGGGCAGTAACCGTGTTACCCCGCACCGGGGTAAGTGTTTTCACGCAACCTCCCGGCATTCAGGAGCCCTCGCGCTCTGCCATGTCGGCGCCGGTGGTGGTCGTCATCACCTGCGCCGCGCCACCGCCGAGCACCCTGCGCACCAGTCCGGGCGCGACGATACGCAGGGCCGCGGCAAGCGCATACGGTCGCGGCACGTAGCGCTCGGGACGACGCTCCACGCCCGCCTGGTAGATCGCCTCGGCCGCCTTCTCGGGTGTCGAGACGATCCAACGGGTGAGCGCACGGTCGGTCAGCTCGGCTTGGGGGAAGCCCTCGGTGGAGATGAAGCCGGGCAGCACGAGCCCGACGTGCACGCCGTGCGGGCGCTCCTCGGCCCACAGCGAGTCAGACCAGCCGGCGAGCGCGAACTTCGAAGCGCTGTAGGCGCCTGAGCCGGCGCGCGCGACGCGCCCGGCGGTGCTGGCCACATTTACGATCGCGCTTGGGGTGCTCTCGCGCAGCAGCGGCAGCAGTGCCTCAGTTAGACGCAGCTGAGCGTCGAAGTTGATGTCCATCGTGCGCTTGACGTTGGCGTAGCCGCCCTCGGCGAAGCGTGCACGCCAGGCGGCGCCGGCATTGTTGACGAGCAGGTCGAGCCGTGCGTGGTGCTCGCCTATGTGCGCTCGTACGCGCTCGGGAGCGTCCTCCTCGAGCAGGTCCAGCGCCAGAAAGCTTGCCTGCGGGCCGAGCGAGCCGGCGAGCGCTCGCAAACGCTCCTCGCGGCGCGCCACGAGCACCAGTTGTGCTTTGGGGACGCTTGCCAGGCGCCGGGCGGTGGCTTCGCCGATTCCGCTGGAAGCACCTGTGACGACGGCGACGAACGGATGGTCGCGCAGGGGTCTGTGGTTGTGGGTCGGTCATTTGCGCGTGCCTTTCTCGAGTTCACGGTGCTCGACACCGCTCGGGTCCGGCGATCAGGATGTCGCTGACCATCCATGGCGCGAACAGGCCATGGTCCACGACCCCAGGGGTGTCGGCCAAGCGTGTGGCCAGCGCTCGCGCGTCTTCGATCGGGCCGAAGTAGTCGGCGATCAGATTACCCTCCGGGCTTGGAGGCACGTCGCGTAGTCCGCGCGTCGCCGATCAGGGCGAGCGTCGCCTGGGCGCCGAAGCGCAGGATCTCGAGTGGCACCGGTGGGCGCAATTCCGGGACCGCCTTCTCGGCGGAGGCGATCACCACGAAGCGCTGTGCTGGCTGCCGCGACGATCTTCTCGTGGGTGTGCGCGGCGCCGCCGCCCTTGATGAGCCACCCGCTGGGATCGATCTGATCGGCCCCGTCGATCGCGATGTCCAGGTGTCCGAGCGCATCGAGCTCCTCCACCACCAGTCCGAGTTCGCGTGCGGCGCGTTCGGTGGCAGGCGAGGTGGCGGCGCAGCGCAAGCTCAGTCCGCGCGCCGCCAAGGCAGGCAACAGGTGGGCAACGGTCGAACCTGTGCCCAGACCGACACGATCACCGTCTTTTACGAGTAGGGCGGCAGCCTCGGCCGCCGCACGCTTCTGCTCATCCGTATCTGTCATTGGCGCCTGTGTCGACGCGCGAGGTGACGCCATCGTGCAGCGAGCCTACAGGCCCGCTGCTTGGCGAGCCTGGTGAACTCAGACGGACTTATCAGCTCGCGCTCACGCCCGCTGTTTGAGGCCCTTCGCCGGCGGAGAGCGGTTGGGAGTCGTACTCCTCGGGGCCGCCTCGCAAGAAGCGCCATGTCGCCAGCAGCATCATGATCGTCATCAGCCCCGCGCTTGTGGCGCACTCCTCGCAGACAGCGTGGATCGAGAACAGCTCGCGGTAGGTCAGATAGGCGGAGAAGCCGAAGCCGCCGATCGTCAGCACGAGCGTCGCAAAGCGCGTGTTCTCGCTTTCCGGCGCGAGCAGCGAGGCCATGATCGCGATGTAGCCGAGCAAGCCCATCAAGGCCACGGGGACGCCCGCGAGCTTTGAGTAGCTCGAAGTCTGAACCTTGAAGCAGCTGCCGCCCGAGGTGCAGACGGGTCTCAGGTTGGCGTAATGGACGTAGGTCAGATAGCTAGCGAGCGCCAGCCCGAGCGCCGTCAGCACGATCAGCACGATTCTGAGGGTGCGCTGGCTCATCTCTGGGCGGGGCCGATCTGCTCCATCGCCCGATCACTCTCAGCCCTTCAACAGTTTTTCGATCACCGGTTCGAAGGAACTGGCATCGGTAAGCGACGGGTTTTCGAGTTTCTGCAATGTCCCGCCGGTCTTGCCGATCATGAAGGACGGCGTCCCCGTGAAGCCATTCTGGTTAGCTGCCTGCGCGTCGGCGAGAACCTGGCTGGGATAGGTGGGATCGTTGCGGTCTTCGCTCCACTTCGAGAGGTTCAAGCCCGGTATCTGGGCAGCCAACCCCTGCAGGTATTTTTCGGTGACATAGCCGCTGTCCTCTTCTCCCTGCTCGTGGTAGAAGAGCTCGACGAAGTGCCACATCAGGTTCTGCTTACCGGCGGCAAGCGCCGCGACCTGCTGGGTCTGGAAGGTTTCTTTTTCGCGCGTGGCGGTCTCCATCGAGTGGTACTCGATCTTGGCCTTGCCGGTGCGCACGTACTTCTTGATGATCGTCGGCAGTGCGCTGAGCGTGAACTGCTTGCAGAACGGGCACTCCAGATCGCCGAAGTACTGGATCGTCACTGGTGCGTTGGGATTGCCGAGCGTGATCGTGCTCTGGGGGATGCCCTGCAGCAGCGAGATGACTTCCAAGCTGGCGGTCTTCGCCGCCGCGCTTTTCGGAGCGGGCGCGTTTTTGGAGCCGCCGCTGCCCGTGGCGATCAGGATGATCGCGATGATCACGACGACAACGCCCGCGACCCCGCCAAGTTGGATCAGGCGCTTGCGCTGAGCGCTCTGAGCCGCATGCGCTTCCTCTTGGGCCTTGCGGTCGGCGCGCGCCTGCTCGCGGCGCTCCTTGCGGGTCAGATCTGAGTCGGCTGGAGTCATGGATGCAACTTTTGCATACTTTGCCTGAAGATTGCTTAAGGACCCGCATCGGCGGGGCCTGAGGTAGTCCGTCGGCGAGAGCGTCGGACTATCGGGGCGTAGGTGGACGGGCCGGTCTCCCAACCCGCATTACGCCCTGCTCGTGGCGTACCGTAGACGGAGACATTGCCCCCGTAGCTCAGCTGGATAGAGCGTCGGACTTCTAATCCGAGGGTCGCAGGTTCGAATCCTGCCGGGGGCGCTTTGTGTTGTGATTTGTAGTCATGGCCAATCACAAGCGAAGACGACCAAAGCAGCGACGAGCTTGGATGCTTGCTTTGTAAGCCGCAGAAGCTGCCGGCGCTCAAGAAGGCCGAGCGCAGGCGGGCGCGGCGTGATGCCATTCGGCACGAGGCTCGCGCGACGCAGCATTGCGATCTAAGATGACCGAGCGAACAGCCGCAGGAACAGCAGGAAGATGTTCAGCACGTCCAGGAAGATTCCGGCGGCCAGCGGGATCGCTTCGTCTCCTCCGGCGCGGCGCAGGCGGTTGAGTCGACCACCGTGTACAGGCCGAATATCACGAGCCCGAGCAGTGCGTAGACCGTGTAGAGCGCCGGTATACGAATGAAGATCAACACGATGCCGGCGAGGATCAGCCCGAGCAGCAGCCAGAACAGCGTGCGGTACAGGAACGAGAGATCGCGCCGGATCGCGTAGCCTCCGGCGCCGAGGCCGCCGACGAACAATGTGGTGGCCCCGAGTGCCTGACGTACTGCGGTTGGGTCGGTGGCGGAGTAGTAGTTGACGGTGCTTGACACCCCCACGCCAAGCAGCAGGCCGAAGGCAAACAGAAGCACCAGCGCGAGGCGGTGGTTGCCGCGTGCGTTTGCGGCGTTGAGGCCGAACAGGCAACCGAACGCGATCAGCCATGCGATGAACCAACCCGCACCGCCCATTTCGCGGGCGACGTATACGCCCAGCGTCGCGAAACCGGTGGTCAGGGCTACGAGCCCATCACCCTGCCGAACAGCGTCTGCGTTCGCGCCGGGGTCAAGCCCGCCGTGTAGCTTGCCGTGCTCATCCGTAAGATCGTACGGCGTCTGGCGGCCTCAGTTCAAGCTGGGAGATGATCCGCACAAATCCCTCAACACGAGGGATCACTGACAGCCTCTGTCGCCACGCTAGCCTGATGCCCGTCGGCCAACAGACCGTCCCGGCGCAAACGGCGCCGTGCCCTTTAGAAGGAGGCTCATATGAAGGTTGCTAAGTTCGCACGGCTCTTGCTCTGCTCGACCGGCTTGGCGCTAATTGTCGCGGCGTTCGGCGGCGGAACGGTTGCATACGGCCAGGGGATCCAGTTGTTTCCGCACTCGGTTACGCACTCCGGCCACATCACCAAGAAGAAGTCCAAGAAAAAAACAGCGACAGGGCCGCGTGGGCCACGAGGAGCGCAGGGTGTTCCCGGTCCTCAGGGGTCCCAGGGCGTTCAAGGCCCGCAAGGCGTGCAGGGGCCGATCGGGCCGATGGGACCGGGGGCATTGAAGTTTGCCTACTTTGGTGTTCCTACCGTGAACGATCCAGAGCACAATGCGCTCCCCAGTGGACCCTTCCAGCTCGGTGTGAGTTGCCTGCCGGGGACGAAACCCGGTGACGTTGGCTTCGAGATCTACGTGACGGTCCCGGCCGCGCTCGAGTACACGCAGACACTCGAGTCGCTCGCTACGTCAGGGACCCAAGAAGCACCGGCCGTCAGCGTTGGCGCTCAACCGGCGACTCCGACTACTCCGCAAACCGTCAACGTCGAAAGCAGCGAGGAGACGTGGGCGACGGTGACGCTTACGAATCCCGCTACAGGCGTTACCACATGGTTGGAGTTCTGGTACGGCGCAACCGCCGGAACCTCTCCGGAGTGCTTCATCTCAGGAATCGAGATCTAGCATGGAGGTGTGGCCGCGGGCCTAGCGCTCGTGGCCACACCGTCGATATTCGCTGAGAAAGAGAAAGAGGACCGTCGTGCCTGAGATCACCTTCTACTTCGACCTCGGGTCGCCGTACGCCTACCTGGTCGCCGAGCGCATCGACGACATCCTGTCGGAGCCGGCCGTCTGGCAGCCCGTGTCGCTTGGCGGCCTGTTCAAGGTCAATGGACGCTCCTCGTGGGCGCTTGGTGGGGATGACAGTCGCCAAGGTGGGATCGCTGAGGTGGAGCGACGCGCGCGCGAGTACGGCCTGGAGACTGTGCGCTGGCCTGAGCCTTGGCCCACCAACTACTTGTACGCGATGCGCGCGGCCACCTATGCCTTCCGGGTCGGTCGCGGGCGCGAGTTCACGATTGAGGCCTTTCGCCACGCCTTCGCGCGCGGCCACGATCTCGGGATCGACGAGAACGTGCTGCAGGCCGCCGAGCAGGCTGGTTTGGAGCGTAAGGCGGTCGATGAGGCTACTCGCGACCCCGAGATTAAGTTGGCGCTGCGCACCGCCACCGATGCCGCCCAGGCGCGTGGTGTCTTCGGTGTGCCTACGGTCGCTGTCGGTGAGGATCTCTTCTGGGGGGACGACCGTCTGCAGGATGCCGTCGCGGCTCTGCGCTAACATACCGATCGGTATGCGAAATGCCTCTCCAGGGCTACCGCCCGGTCCGCGCTTCCCGAGCGCCGTCCAGACCATTATCTGGTTTCGTCAGGCGCAATGGCTGCTCGACACCTGCCAAGCGCGCTTCGGCGACATGTTCACACTGAAGATCGCCAACGAGGTCACGTGGGTCGTCACGTCGAATACGGAGGCGATCAAGCAGGTGTTCACCGGCGATCCGCGTCTGCTGCACGCGGGGGAGGCGAACCGCATTCTGCTGCCGGTGCTCGGACCGAGCTCGGTGCTGCTGCTCGACGAGGGCGCGCACCTGAGTCAGCGCAAGCTGATGCTGCCCGCGTTTCACGGCAGGCGGATGCTGCGTTATGGCGAGTTGATGTCTGCCGTAGCGAGGGAGGAGATCGAGCGCTGGCCGGTGGGCGAGCCCTATCGGCTGCGCCCGCGTATGCAGGCCATCACCCTCGAGATCATCTTGCGAACGGTGTTCGGTGTCTCGGAGGGACCCAGGCTGGAGCTTCTGCGCCACGAGCTTCGCCGATTGTTGGACATCGTGACTAACCCGCTCAATGGCATGGCGCTGCTGACACTTGGACCTGAGCGCATCGGGCGGCTGAAGTCCTTCCGTCGTGACCTGGAGCGCGTCAATCGCCCGATCTACGATGAGATCGCCCACCGCCATGGAGCCGGCGATCTGGACGAGCGCGAGGACATCATGTCGATGCTCTTGCAGGCCACGCACGAGGATGGCACTCCAATGAGCGATGAGGAGCTGCGCGACGAGCTCGTCACGCTGCTCGTCGCCGGTCACGAGACGACGGCCAATGCACTCGCGTGGGCGGTCGAGCGGCTCTGCCGCCATCCCGAGAAGCTGACGCGCCTCACCGCGGAGGTGCGCGCGGGGGAGAGCGTCTACCTGCAGGCGGTGATCCAGGAGACGCTGCGTCTGCGCCCTGTGATCTCGATCGTCAATCGCCGCCTCACCGAGCCGATGGAGATCGGTGGACGGATGCTGCCGGCGGGAGTGGCGATCGTGCCTTCGATCCATCTCGTGCACAGGCGCCCCGACATCTACCCGCAGCCAGGTGAGTTCTGTCCCGAGCGCTTTCTCGAGCAGGAGGGTGGGCGTGCAGCTGGCACTTACACCTGGATTCCCTTCGGCGGCGGTGTGCGGCGCTGCCTGGGCGCCGCATTCGCTCAGTTCGAGATGGAATGCGTGCTGCGTGAGCTGGTGTCGCGGCGCACGCTCACGCCGTCGCGACCGCAATCGGAGCGGGTGTATCGCCGTGCGATCACCGAGACCCCACGCCACGACGCCGAGGTGCTGGTGGGGTGCCCCTGACCCGTGCCGAGCGTGGCGCGGCGACCCGCGCGGCGCTGCTGCGTTCGGCCTCCCACTCGATCTGCGAGTTGGGGATGCAGGGCGCCTCGATCGACTTGATCGCCGAGCGCGCCGGTTACACCAAGGGCGCTTTCTACGTCCATTTCTCTAGCAAGGAGCAGCTGTTCCTAACGGTGCTGGAGCAGAAGTTCGCCGCAGATCTGGAGCGCCTGGAGGCGACAATGGCGGGGGCGGGCGAGGCTACCGACGAGGCCCGCCAAGCGGCCGTCGAGTTTCTGCATTACCTGAATCGCGATCCCGAGTGGCCGCGCCTCTACCAGGAGTTTGCTGCCTACGCCGCTCGCAATGAGGACTTCCGCGCGCAGTTCGCCGGGCGCCAGCGCGAACTGCGCGCGGGTATGGCCGAAGTGTTCGCACGCTGGGCCGCCTCGTTTGGCGTGCAGCCGCCTCTCGATCCCGGGCATCTGGCTGCGATGACGTTCTTCATGGCCGACGGCTTCTTGATAGACCGAATCATCGATCCCGAGCTCGAGGACAGCCTGTACGAAAACATGATCGAAGTCTTCCTGCGCGGTCTGCTCGCGATGGCAGGGGCCGCTCCCCCTAGCTGACGAGGCGAACATCGGATATCGGTAGACGATAGTCGCGTGCAACATGGGTCGCTAGGGACATGAGCCGGTGGCGACCAAGGGCCGGTTGCCACTGTGGGCTGGAGCGTTGCCCTCGGCACGCTACAGAGACCCTCTGTAGCATCGGCCGCCGCCGATGTTCGTGCTCACGACGCTGGTCTACCCGGTTGTGCTCGCGCTGCTGTGCTTCGGCGGGGCGCTGCTGGTCGACCGGGCCAGCGGTGGGCTGCTGCCGACGATGCTGTTCCCCGCGGTTGGCGCCGCGGCACTGATCGTGCTCTCACAGCTGAGCACGTACATAGTGCCGCTTGCACCCGCAACGCCCTACCTGCTCGTCGCGTTCGCGCTTGTGGGGCTGCTACTTGGACGGCAGCGGCTGCGCACACTTACGCGCACGTGGCGCGGCTCCCTTTGGCAGCTGGTCGTGTGCCCGCTGGCCTATGTCCTAGCGCTCGCGCCGGTGCTGCTCGCGGGACGGCCGACCTTCTCCTCCTACATGGCGCTCGCCGACTCCGCCGTGCACATGCTCGGCGCGGACTTCCTGATTCGCCACGGCCAGGACTACTCGCACCTGGACCTGCGTAACTCCTACGGGCTCTTCGTTCACAGCTACTACGGATCGAGCTATCCCTCAGGCGCCGACACCCTGCTCGGCGGCAGCTCGTTCCTGCTCGGCCTGCCGTTGATCTGGACGTTCCAGCCGTTCGTCGCTTTTATGCTGGCGACAGCCGCGGGCCCAGCTTGGTTGCTGGTTCGGCGCGTGGGCTTGCGCGGCGGCTGGGCGGCGCTCGCGACGCTCACAGTTACGCTGCCGGCGCTCGTGTACGCATATGAGTTGATTGGCTCGATCAAGGAGATCGCGGTGCTCCCATTGATCTTGTGCATGGGGCTGCTGGTCGTGGATCACCGGCGCTGGCTGTGGAGTGGCGCGCGCGCGGCGATCCCATTCGCGCTTGTGGTCGCCGCGGGCGTGGCGGCGCTAGGCCTCGCGTTCGGTGCATGGGCGCTTGCCGCGTCGCTGGTACTGGCGGGAGTAGCGCTCGTCAAGTTGCGCGGTGGTCGAGCGTCCCGCTGGGATGAGAGGAGTCCGCCGGAGCCGAGTGTGGGTGAAGCCCCGGCTAACGCAGACGGACGTGGCTTGCTCGCTCTGTCCGCGGTCGGTTTGCTGGTGCTGCTCGTTGCGGCCTGGCCGACGTGGGTCCATCTCTCGGGCTCGTTGAAAGTCGCGCGGGCGATCGCCTCCACATCCAACTCCGGCAACCTGCACTCGCCGTTGCGTCCGTCGCAACTCTTCGGTGTGTGGCTCGGCGGTAGCTACAAGCTGTTGCCAACCGACGGAGCGCTCACGCTCACGATCGTGTTGATAGCGCTCGTGCTCGTCCTTGTGGTGTCGGGAGTGGGGAATCTTGTTCGTTCCCGTCGGTATGCGCTGGCTGGTTGGTTCGCTGGGATGGTGATCGTCTGGCTCGCGCTCGTTGGCTTTGCCAGCACCTGGGCAAACGCGAAGACGCTGATGTTGACCTCGCCCGCGGTGATGCTGATGGCTTGGGCTGGGGTCGCGGCGTTGCGCAGCTCGCGCGTCCACATCGCCGCTCCGCTTGTTGTCTTCCTGCTCGTGGGCGGGGTGCTTTGCTCAGACGCGCTGCTCTACCACAGCTCGAATCTTGCGCCCACCGCGCGCTATGAAGAGCTTGCCTGGATCAACAAGCGCTTTGCCGGACGTGGGCCGACGCTTTTCACCGATTTCGACGAATACTCCCTGTACGAGTTGCGCGACATGGATGTTGGCGGGCCCGACTTCGTCTATCCGCCGCCCGCGCTCGCCGTGGCCGCCGGCGGCTACGGGGACCCGGTCGATCTCAACAAGATCGCTCCCGCGGCATTTGCGTCCTACCCGTTGATCGTCACCCGCCGCGACCCGACAGTCCCTCGCCCGCCCGCCGCTTATCGACTGCTATGGCAGGGCGTCTACTACCAAGTGTGGGGTCGCGTTCAGAGTGCCTGGAGCGGACGCCTGTCTGGCGGAGCGCGTCTTGCCCGGATCGTAACTGTGCCTCTTGCGCGTACGTCTCGCCCGCCTGGCTGGAGGCTCTCCCGCAAGGGCATCGTCATGAGTGGCGCGGGAACGCTGAGTGCCCGGTTCGTTCTTCACCATGGGGGTGTGTGGGAACTGTGGCTGAAGGGCGACGTCATGCGTGCGTTGACTGTTCGCATCGACGGTCTCAAGCTCGGTACGCTCGGCGGACAGCTCGACGGCAACTCGCTCGTGGTCAATGTCCTTACGCCATTTCGCACACGCCTGAGCGCGGGACGTCATACGTTGACGATCTCGCGTTCTGGCGCAGATCTTGCGCCTGGCGACGGTGGCGCCGCGACGCTCGCGGCGATTGTGCTTGTCCGTGGAGGCACTACGTGAGCGGCTCGCCAAAGCCACCCTCGGAGGATCAGATCCTGCTCGGCGATTGCCTGGGGCTTTTGCCGCGCTTTGCCGACGGCTCATTCCAGCTGATCTACATCGACCCGCCGTTCAATACGGGACGAGCGCAGATACGCAAGACGCTGCAGACAGCCTCGGATGAGGCCGGCGACCGCGTCGGCTTCGAGGGACGACGCTATTCCACGCGACTGCTCGCCGAGAGCTCCTATCGCGACAGCTTCGAGGACTACTTGGCGTTCCTGGCTCCGCGCCTGGAGCAGGCACACCGGCTGCTGGCGCGGGAGGGCACGCTCTACTTCCACATTGATTACCGTGAGGCTCACTACTGCAAGCTCTTGCTGGATGAGATCTTCGGTCGCGAGTGCTTTCTCAACGAGCTGATCTGGGCTTACGACTATGGCGCGCGCTCGCGCCGACGCTGGCCGTCCAAGCACGACACGATCCTGGTCTACGTGCGCGACCCGGCCGCCTACTACTTCGACGCCGAGGAGGTCGACCGCGAGCCATACATGGCGCCCGGTCTGGTCACGCCCGAGAAGGCCGCGCGCGGCAAGCTGCCTACTGATGTGTGGTGGCACACAATTGTTCCGACCAACGGCACCGAGAAGACCGGCTATCCGACGCAGAAGCCGGAGGGCATCGTACGGCGCATGGTGCTCGCCAGCAGTCGCCCGGGCGACTGGTGCCTCGATTTCTTCGCTGGTAGCGGTACGCTCGGTGCCGTCGCCGCTCGGCTTGGTCGCCACTACGTGCTGATCGATTCCAACCCAGAGGCCGTCGAGGTCATGGAGCGTCGCCTACAGCTAGGGTCTAGGCGGTGGCCGACCGCGTCCTGATCCTCTCCTGGGAGTATCCCCCGGTGATCGAGGGCGGCCTGGCCCGTCATGTGCGCAAGCTGGCCGAGGAGCTTGTCTGCCAGGGAGTCGCCGTGGACGTGCTCACACGTGGGCGTGACGAGTCCCCGGCCTGCGAACAGCAGCACGGAGTCACCGTCCATCGCGTGAGCGAGCCCCGCTTCCCGCTCGACCTCGACCGCTTCCTCGGGTGGGTGCAACGGATGAACGACGACATGCTAGCCGCCGGGAGCGCTTTGGCTGAGGAACATTCCTACGACCTCGTACACGGTCACGACTGGTTGGTCGCGCACGCCTCCGTCGCTCTGTCCGAACGTCTTGACATCCCTTACGTGACGACGATCCACGCCACCGAGCACGGCCGCCACCAGGGCTGGGTTGACAAATCGCCGCAGTCCGACATCCACGCGATCGAGCACTGGATGGCCCACCGGGCCGACTCGGTGATCACCTGCTCGCACTACATGCGAGGACACGTAGCCGACATCTATGACATCGACGAGCGCCGCATCACCGTGATTCCAAACGGCATCGACCCACGCGACCTGCGTCCAGTCGACGACCTGAACGCGCTGCGCCTGCAGTTCGCCCAGCCCGAGCAGAAGCTCGTCCTGCTCGTCGGGCGCCTTGTCTATGAGAAGGGCTTTCAGCTGGCGCTGGACGCGCTCCCAGGCGTGATCGAGAAAGTCGCGGGCGTACGCTTCCTGGTGGCGGGCAGTGGAACGCACGAGGGCGAGCTCAAGGCGCAGGCCGAGCGCCTGGGCCTCTCAGAGCACGGAGTGTTCCTCGGCTGGATCGGCGACGACGCGCTGCATTCGCTCTACCGCATCGCCGACCTGTGCGTGGTGCCCTCGCTGTATGAGCCGTTCGGACTCGTGGCCCTGGAGGCGATGGCCTCGGGCTGTCCTTGCATCGTGGCCGACACCGGCGGCCTGCGCGAGGTGGTGCCTGCTGGCGAGCGCGTCGGCCTGCGCTTCAACGGCGGCGATCCAGAGCACCTGGGCGTGATGATCGAGCGCTTGCTCGTCGATGTCGAGCTGCGCGATCGTCTGGTCGTCGAGGCCACAGAGCACGTGCTCAGCTTCGACTGGAGCGACGTCGCGCAACGCACGCGCGCGATCTACAGTGATGTCCTACCGCGCAGAGAAGCGACCAAGAGGGAGTAGGGGAGATGCTCGAAGGGTTGATGCAGGACGATTTCCAGCTGACGCTGCACCACCCGCTGCACCGTATGCGCTCGGTCCATCCGGATGCGGAGGTCGTCACGCTCACCGATGCCGGTCTCACGCGCGCGAGCTACGGTCAGGTGGCCGAGCGCGTCGATCGTCTGGCGCTTGTGCTCGATCGGCTGGGCGTGGGGCAGGGCGACCGCGTCGGCACGTTCGCCTGGAACAACCAGCGCCACCTTGAGCTGTATATGGCCGTCCCCTGCATCGGCGCGGTTCTGCACACGCTCAACATCCGCCTGTTCGCCGAGCAGCTGACCTACATCGTCAACCACGCGCAGGACGGAGTCATCTTCGTCGATGACTCCGTCGTGCCGATCCTGCAAGAGCTGGCGCCTACTTTGGAGGGAGTGCGCCACTACGTGGTGATGGGTGATGGGGACGTAGGCACTCTCCCCAACGCTTTGCGCTACGAGGAGTTGTTGGAGGAAGCCGGGCCAGGCACCTACGATTACCCCGAAGTCAACGAGCGCCAGGCCGCCGCGCTCTGCTACACGAGCGGCACGACAGGCAACCCCAAGGGCGTGCTCTACTCGCACCGCTCGATCTCCCTGCACTCCTCGGCCTCGCTGATGACCGATGCGCTTGGCCTCTCGACGCGCGATCGGGCGCTTGTGGTGGTGCCGATGTTCCATGCCAATGCCTGGGGCATCCCGCATGCTGCTGCGCTCGCCGGCGCGGACCTGATCATGCCCGACCGCAACCTTGGAGCCGAGCCCCTGGCGAAGCTGATCGAGGCGGAGCGCCCCACGATCATGGGTTGTGTGCCCACGATCTTTGCCGACATGCTCCGCTACGCCGACACCAACGACGTGGACCTCTCCTCGCTGAAGAACGCCGCCTGCGGCGGCTCCGCTGTGCCGAGGCAGCTGATGAAGGACTACGAGGGGCGCCACGACGTGGGCGTCTTCCAGGCCTGGGGCATGACCGAGACGAGTCCTGTGGCCTCCTACTCGCGCCCGGATGAGAGTGCCGGCCACGACGAGGCCTATTGGGACATGCGCGCCAAGCAGGGCAAGCCCTTGCCATGGGTCCAGGCGCGACTGGTCGATGATGACGGCGCCGAGGTGCCCTGGGACGGCGAGTCCACCGGTGAGCTGGAGGTACGCGGGCCGTGGATCGCCGCGCGCTACTTTCAACGACGACTCCGGCGAGCAACGCTTCCACGACGGCTGGCTGCGTACCGGCGACATTGCTTCGATCGACTCTCACGCCTTCATCCAGATCACCGATCGCTCCAAGGACGTGATCAAGTCAGGAGGAGAGTGGATCTCCTCAGTCGAGCTTGAGAACGAGGTGATGGCCCACCCCGACGTGATCGAGGCAGCGGTGATTGCAAAGCCGGATGAGAAGTGGGCCGAGCGGCCTTTGTGCTGTGTGGTTGTGCGTGAGGGCGTCGATGTGAGCGCTGAGGACCTGCAGGCGCATCTGAGCGGCCGTGTCGCGAAGTGGTGGATGCCGGATGAGTTCGCCTTCATCGCCGAGGTCCCAAAGACGAGCGTCGGCAAGTTCGACAAGAAGGTGTTGCGCGCGCATTTGCAGGACGGAACGCTCGAAGGGCGAGTCAAGCTGGGCGCATGAGCGTGGGCGCCCGAGGGCGTTGGCGGTACTGAGGCGCTCAAGCGGCGCATGACCCGTCCGGATTGAGGGCAAAGATGCAGGAGAATGGATCCCCGAGCAAAAATGGTCTCGGATAGACTGAGGCGCTCGCAGCATCGCCAAGCGATTGGCAAAGCTCTCAAAGGAAATGAGGGGCGGCTCGTAGAGCAGCCCAAGCGAACCACCGGACGCGGGAGATAGCAACATGCGAAACGACTTGATGGCCTGCGAAGGGCCACAGCAGGCAAATGCGACATCGATCGGCCGCTCGCGCAGGCGTCGCACGGTGCGCGGACTGCTGGCCCTTCCGCTCGTCCTGGTGCTGATCGCGCCCGGCACGGCGCTGGCAGCCGAACCGACGTCCGGCTACAGCCAGACGACGCCCGCGCCGACGACAACGACCGCGCCGACCCCCAAACAGGAAACGGCGCCGACGAAAACGTCGAGCACTCCCAAAGAAACGCCGGCGTCAGGTACCGAACCGGCCAAAACCAGCGAACCGGCCAAATCGAGCACCGAACCGACCGCGACTACAGCGGCCAAAACGCTGCCCTTCACCGGTCTGAACCTGACATGGATCGTGATCGGCGGCGTGCTTCTGGTGGCAATGGGTGCCTCGATCCTCCTCACCCAGCGCCGCCGCCAGGGCGCGGGTCGCTAACTCACTATTACGAGATCGCCGATCGCCAGCAGCGGGTAGACCTGACCCGCTGTTCCGATCGGCAACTCCACGCAGCCGTTTGATTGCGGGAAGCCGTATGACGCGCGCGGGAAGCCGTGCACGGCGTCGCCGCCGTTGAAGTAGTTGACCCAGGGCACGCCCGGATCGCTGTAGTGCGAGCCGTCCGGGTTGGTGCCGGTCATCGTCGTAGACACGTAACGGGCATAGATCGGAAAGGTACCGCGTTCGGTTTCTGCACCGGCTACGCCGGTGTTGGCGGGGGTTGAGATCGCCACGCGGCCGCCGCGGTGGACCTCGAGCGTCTCGGGACTGGACTCGCTGACGGTCACGAACGTATATGGCGTCGGGTCGACGTGACCGAGCGTCTCGGCCGCCAGCAGCGAAGCCCACGTCGAGCCGTCCGCTGTGCCCGTGGCGGGCAGCCCATGATCTGACTGGTAGACAATCAGCGCACCGCGTGTGGTCGGATCGAGCGAGCCATAGGCAAGTCCGGGCGCGTCTGACTCGTTTGCCACCAGCTTCGCTGCGGGTGGGTCGAAGGCATAGTGTGCGGCACTGCCCCGGCTCTCGGCTCGCGCGCCGCTGTTGCGGCCGTGAGCGGCGTCGATCGTGTAAGGCACATAGCGCAAGCGAGCAAGCGCCTGCTGGAGCCCGCGCAGCGACGGGCAGGCGACGCGCAGCGTCTGCCTGTGGGCTGCGCCGAGTGGGGGATGCCCGAGCGCGTCGGTGCCGGCCCACACGGTCAGCGTGTAGCTACTGCATGGCTCGAGCGTCGACTTCGGTGTGAAGGTCTCGGAGTCGCCGGCCGACTTCCATGTCCCGGCGACGCCGGGACTGAGCAGTGGCGCGGGCGAGTTCGGTGCCGGGGCCCCCGACAGGTGCACCACAAGTTGTGCGGTCCCATCCGCGATCGGCCCCTGAGGGCAGGCCGGTCAGGCGCGTGCGCGGGGCCGGCTTGGACGGAGTTGTAGCTGGGGGTGTGCCGGCGGGCGTAGAGGGTGTGCCAGTGGCCGGGCTCGGCGTGGCCTGGCCGGTCGTATTGGTTGTCGTCGAGTCGGTCGGCGTCGTCTGCGTGGTGGCGCCTGGGACTGTGGCAGCGATGCTGGTCTGCGCGACGCCTGCGCTCGCCAACGCCATAAGCGCGCAGGCCAACGTGATGAACTTTGTCTTAGTCACAGGACGAAGAGTAGCCAGTCCAGCGGAAGCCGGGCGACGGGGTTTCGGTAGAAATCCATTAACGCGTACTATTCCGACATGGTCCCGTCGGTGGGTGGCGCTCCTGAGCATTTCGACGCGATCGTCGTCGGCTCTGGGTTCGGCGGCTCGGTGACAGCTGCGCGCCTGGCCGAGGCGGGTTGGAGCGTGTGTGTGCTCGAGCGCGGCAAGGCCTATCCGCCGACGAGCTTTCCGCGCAGCCCACTCGCGATGAAGCGCAACTTCTGGGACCCGAGCGAAGGCTTGCACGGCATGTTCGACTTCTGGTCCTTCAGCGGTATCGACGCGCTCTGTGCCAGCGGGCTCGGTGGGGGCTCGCTGATCTACGCCAACGTCTTCCTACGCAAGGACGAGCGCTGGTTCGTCAAAGAAGACCTGGCCAAAGGCGGCTATGAGGACTGGCCGGTGACCCGAGCCGACCTGGACCCTCACTACGACGAGGTCGAACGACGCATCGGGGTGCAGCGCTTTCCGCTCGACCAATCGCCGTATGACCAGACCCCCAAGGTGCTGGCCTACCGCGAAGCGGCCAAGGATTTGGGGCTCGACTGGTTACTGGCGCCGCTTGCCGTGACGTTCGCGAACGACGGCTCACCTGCGGTCCCAGGCGAGCCGATCCGTGAGGCTGAGCCCAACCTGCACGGACGCACACGCACCACTTGTCAGATGTGCGGGGAGTGCGACATCGGCTGCAACTACGGCGCGAAGAACACGCTCGACTACAACTACCTGACATATGCTTCGAGAGCGGGTGCCGAGCTGCGCACGCTCTGCGAGGTGCGCTCGTTCGAGCCGGCCGAAGGTGGCGGCTACACGGTTCACTACGTCCACCACGACACGGCGTCGTCCGATGGCCAGCCTATCGACACTTCCGCGCTGGGGCTCCAGGCGCTCAGCTGCAAGCACCTGATCCTCTCGGCCGGCACGCTCGGCACCAGCTGGCTGATGTTGCGCAACCGCGCCGCTCTGCCCGGGCTCTCCGACCAGCTGGGCCTGGGCTTCTCCGGCAACGGCGATCTGCTCAGCTTCGCCGTGCGTGCCAAGCGCGAGAATGCCCAGGGAGAGCGCGTGGCGCGGGAGATCGAACCTGGGCGTCGGTCCTGTCATCACAAGCGCGATCCGCGTGCCGGATGAGCTCGAAGGCGGCGAAGGGCGCGGCTTCTACCTGGAGGACGCGGGCTTTCCCCAGTTCGGCGGCTGGATGCTTGAGATGTTGCAGGAGCCCGAGGCGATCGCCAAAGCGCTGCCGAAGGTCGCGCACTATGTGTGGTCGCTGATCCACGGCCGGCGTCACAGCGAGGTCGGCGACCTGGCCTCCGCGCTGCTCGGCGACTGCGACCTGTCTTCGGGCTTGCTGCCGCTGCTCGGCATGGGCCGCGACATCCCAGGCGGGAAAATGACACTCCAGGACGGTCGTCTGGAGCTCGACTGGTCCAAGGACGGTCCCTCGGCCCCCTATTTCGATCACGTGCGCAAGCTCTCCCGCGAAGTCGCTGAGAAGCTCGGCGCCGACTTCCTGGACAACCCGATCTGGCACGTGAACCGCGTGATCACAGTCCATTCGCTGGGCGGCTGTCGCATGGGCCGCTCGCCCCAGGAAGGCGTGGTCGACCCGTCTGGCCGCGTCTTCGGACATCCCGGGCTGCACATCGCCGACGGCTCGGTCATGCCCGGGCCGGTAGGCGCCAACCCATCGCTGACGATCGCGGCGCTCGCCGACCGCTTTGCCGACGCGATCATCGAAGAAGGAAAGGGGCCCAGCTGAGATGACCTCGCTTGCTTTTACAGAGGAGATGAAGGGCTACGTGAGCTTCGGCGAGTCCGATTTCGACCGTGGCTATCGCGCCGGCAAGGACGCGGGCACTGCCTTCATGTTTCACCTGACGATCGAAACGGAGGACGTCGACCGCTTCATCGCCGACCCGCGCCACACCGCGCGCGCCGAGGGCTGGATCGACTCCGACGCGTTCGGCGGCAAGCTGCCTGTCAGCGAGGGCGTCTTCAACCTGTTCGTAGAGGAAAGCCCCGGGTTCAGGCGCATGCTCTATCGCCTGCAGTTCACCGACGGCGAGCAACACCCGCTGACGATGACCGGCTTCAAGGAGGTCCGCCACGACCACGGCCTCGATGTCTGGTCGGAGACCACAACGCTGTTCACACGCGTGCTCGAGGGCCATTTGGCGCCAGAGCAAGACGACAGTGCGCGGGTGGTGGCGAGCGGCATCCTGCACATCCATCCGCTGGATTTCGCGCGTCAGCTGACAACGTTTCGAACCGACCCGGCGCACCGAGTGGACGCGATCGCGCGCTTCGGCGAGCTGTTCGCCAGCGAGCTGTGGAGCGTTTACGGGCCAGGGGATAGAGCGTGAGTCCTCGCCGTGGCATCAGCGACACGCCCGAGACCGCTCGATGAGCGAGCAGACCGAGCGCGTGGTCGAGTTCACCGCAGGCGACGGCCTTACATGCAACGTGATCAACGTGCGCGGCGAGCAAGCGCCGGCGAAGGGCCCTGTGCTGCTCGTGCACGGCGCTGGCGTGCGCGCCAACATCTTCCGCGCCCCGAGCGGGCGCAACCTAGTCGATCTGCTTGTCGAGGAGGGCTGGGACGTGTGGCTAGAGAACTGGCGGGCCTCGATCGAAATTCCCCACAATCACTGGACGCTCGACCAGGCCGCCGTCTACGACCATCCGCATGCTGTGCAGACCGTCTGCGCGCAGACCGGCTCGGATGAAATCAAGGCGGTGATCCACTGTCAGGGCTCAACCAGCTTCATGATGAGCGCGCTGGCGGGGCTCGTGCCGCAGGTGCGCACGATCGTCTCCAATGCCGTCTCGATCCACCCGGTCGTTCCGCCGCTTGCGAACCTGAAGTTGCGCAGCATGATCCCCGCGACGGCAAGGGTGCTTGGCTACCTCGACCCGCAGTGGGGCAGAGTCGGTGCGCCGTGGATCGTGCCCAAGCTCGTCGACGCCTGGATCAAGCTCGACCATCACGAGTGCGACAACAGTGTGTGCAAGTGGTCGAGCTATACCTACGGCACCGGCAAGCCGACGCTGTGGCGCCACGAGAACCTCAACGAGCCCACCCACGAATGGCTCAAGGGCGAGTTTGCGGCGGTGCCGCTCACCTTCTTCTCCCAGATCCTGCGCTGCGTGCGAGCACGTCGTCTGCTCACCGTCGAAGACCACCCGGAGCTGCCGCGCGACTTCACCGCCCAGGCGCCAATGACCGACGCTCGCATAGCGTTCATCGCGGGTGCCGTCAATCGCTGCTTCACGGCTGAGAGCCAGCGTCTCTCGCACGCCTGGTACTCAGACCACGCTCCCGCCCGCACGGCTCTGCACATCTTCGACGGCTACGGCCACCTCGACATGTTCATGGGCGATAGAGCCGCGCACGAGGTCTTTCCGACGATCCTCGCCGAGTTGGAGTGGGGCACATGAGTATCGCGGGCTGTCTGCGGGGTGAGTCTGGTGGCCGTCTGCGCCGTGAGTCAGGCCGCCATGCGCTCGTGGACGGGATCCCCTTCGCGCTGCCGGTCGCCTCGCACAGCAGCCCGGCTCTGATGGCGGCCTTTTTGATCGACGTGCGCGCGGCCGCGGAGTTGTTGCCGGGCGAGGAGGTCCATCCGTTGCGCCTATGGGGGGATCGTGCGCTGCTTGTGATCTCGGTGGTCGACTATCGCTCCACCAACATCGGCCGCTACATCGAGTTCTCGATTGCGATCGCGTGCACCCATGGTGAGCGTCCCGCACCTGCCTTGGCGCCGGCGCTACCGCTCGCCCAGCGGCTCTACGGCACCGGTCAGTACGTGATCGACCTGCCCGTCTCCAGTGAAATCTCGGTTAAGGGCGGCAAGGGCATTTGGGGGATGCCAAAGCACCAGGCCAACCTCGACTTCGTGATCGCTCCGCGCAAGGTCTCCAGTCAATACGACCTCGACGGCCGGCTGTGTATGCGCATCGAGGTCGATCGTCCTCGCTTCGAGGCCTTGCCGCTGTCGCTGGCAACGTCCAACTACTGCGCCTTCCGCGGCATGTTGATGAAGTCGAACATCTCCTTTCGCGGACGCGCCGGCTTCAAGCTGCCCTTGACGCGCTCCGCGCGCCTCCAGGTTGGCGAACACCCGCGCGTACAGGCGCTCAAGCGGCTGGGGATCTCCTCGCGTCCGCTGTTCTGCGGCTATTTTCCCTCTACCGAAGGCATCCTCGACGATCACATCGACTCTTGGTTCCTGTCCTTCGCGAAGCCGCCGAGCGTCGTCCCGGAAGGGCTGGAGAGCGTCGTAGGCCTTGGTCAAAGCCAGGAGTGGCTTGCGCCGCCGCAGGACCCGGCGCTCGATGAGCCGGGCGCGCACGTGGCCGAGCCGTAAGGGGTGCGGCCGCGGGACCCCCAGCCGGAGGCTCAGGTGGCCGAATCGTGACGCGGACGTGTCATTCGATCGCCTCTTCGCGCGAGGTTAAACCTAGTTCGTTGCGGTAGCGCATCTTGATCTGCGGACCGGCCAGGTCGAGGACCGCGAATCCCATCCTTCCCCAATGTTCGCCGCGGTACTCAGAGAAGTCGCGTTCCTCCCACTCTCCTGGCGAGGGGATCGGGTCGCCCGGCTTGTGCTCCATCAGCACCGGCACGCCGCCATGGCCGATGCAGCGTGGGACCTTCACCTTCTTGGCTTCCTTGAAGGCCATACAGCGATGCTCATGGCCCCATAGCCACGCGGCTACACGGTCGCCGTCGAGCACCGGGGCGAGCTTTTCTTCCAGCGTGGGCCCGAGGTCCTCCTTGTCATAGACTGACAGCAGCTGATGATGGCTGAGCAGCATCAGCTTGCGGGCCGATTCGCCGGCCACATGCTGTGTGAAGTCGGCCTGAGGGTCCTGCAGCACGCCGACGAAGCCACTGGAGAGGACGTCGGTGTCCCAGGAGGTGTCGAGTGCCACGAAATCCCAGGACGGCGAGCGCAGCCTGAAGAAGCTTGTTGCCTTGCCGTCTGGCGAGCGCTGCTTTGAGAAGCGCACGTCTCCAAGCAGGGTTTCGAAGTAGCCGAAGCCGCCGCTGTACATGTCGTGGTTGCCGTTGAGCGACCACGAGGTGACGCCTGCGCTGGCCTGTTCGTTGTTCACAGGCCACATACCCGGCGCCAGAACGTGACGGCGCACCTCTCCCTTCAAGCCCGAGTAGTAGACATCGCCGAGGTGGATGACGTGGGCCTCACGGCCTTCTTCCAGTGCCTCAGAGACCTCCTGCGCCATGAACTTGGCCACCTCTTGCGCGCGCGGCAGTCCTGTGCCCCAGTCGCCGACGATCACGACGCGGGCGTTGTCTGAGATCTCGTATTCGGCCGGTAAGGGATTGAACGCATGATTGCCCTTGGCCATGCGGTCAAGCACCGACGCGGCGACGTCGATCACCCAGTTAGGATCGTCAGGCCCGAAGCGCACGGGATGTAGGATCGACTCGATCAGGTGGACCAGCCAGGCCAGAAAGCCACGACGCTTGGGCGCCTCGCCGGGGACGCCGCGTTCGCGCAGCTTGTCCTCGAGCGTGCTCTGCAAAAGGCTCTGGATCGGATCGCGCGAGATGAAGGGAGCGACGTCGGCGGCGTCGGCTCCGGAGGAGGAGAGCTGCTCGGTCACGGGGGGAAGGGCCTCGCGCAGCTTCTCGACGGGATCGCCCGCACCTTCGAGAGTGTCGGCGGCCTGTGCCGCCTTGTCTTGCAACTGCGGCGCGTCGAACTGATCCCGCAGCGCCTCCACGTACTGGCGCATTTCGCCCCGGTCGACTACTTGCCTGATCATTGGCTCATTTCCATCTATCGGGCATGGCTGGTTGGGCGCCAGCATACATCGAGATGAGACAAACGAGACGAGGGGTACTCGATGCGGAGTCGGATACAACGTCGGTAACCACGCTGAAGGTTCCAACTGCGATGCAACAGTGCTCTTGGGAGAACAGCTCTATAACCCGTCCCCAAGGCTTCAATCCATTCTGGACTTGCCGGAGAGTCGAGTCAAGCCCAGGACGATGAAAGCGCAGTTGCAGCCAGCTATGCGGAAGCTCGGCAACGGAGTCGTCCAACGGGCGATTGTCAACGTGCTGTCGGCGGCTGACTGCCCCATGCGCCGGGCTGACATTCGTTCGGCGGTCGAGCGCCAGCTTGGGCAGCCGGTGTCCAAGGAGTCCGTGAGCTGGTGTTTGCGGATGGGTATCAAAAGACCGAGCGCGCACTTTGAGCGCGTTGCTCACGGCGTCTATCGACTCAGGGATACCGTTTGACGATGCACCGGCCGCTAAGGCCCGGAAATCGGCGGCGAGGCGTTCATCTGGCAGGCATAGGTCGGCGGCCTGCTGTACCGTTGGTTAGTCGATATTCGCTCTATACGAACAAGACATGGCAGCTCGAAAGACAAGCAAAGAGTCTCTGCTCAGCGGTAAGTCGCCTGTGCCTGCTGCTGTGCTGGCTGCTGTGATCGAGAGACCGGGCCACGGTTGGGACGTTGCCAGCCGTGCGAGGCGTCGTATGGGCTCGTCGTGGCGGATCGACAGCAAACACATCTACTCCTACCTGGAGCGGCTTGAGCGCGACGGTTTGATCCGCTCGCAGAATGAGCCAGCCGGGCAGAAGGACGAACTGCTCGATGTCTATTACCCGACTGAGAAGGGTGAAGAAGCCCGGCGGGAGTGGCGCACGATGCCGCTCAAACAGGGCGTCATCCCGACTGACCTGGACGTGCGGCTGCTGTTCTCGACCGAGGATGACATCCCCGATCTGCTGAAGCGGTTCGCCGAACGCGAAGAGCGAATCCTCGAAGAAATCGAGGACGCCGAAGACGCCGAGACGCTACCTGTTTCCTACTTGGGGAGGGTCATCAATATGCAGCGCTCCTCGGTCGAGCGGCGTTTGCGCGCCGAGCTGGAATGGCTTGAGGATGCGCGCCGGGAACTCGAATTGGAGCGCGATCGGCTGAGTCGATGAGCCTTCTGGCATTTCGAGAGGTCAGCAAGCGCTTCCTTGGCGGGGGCGAGCAGATTGCGGTCTTGGATCGCGTCTCGTTCGAGATTGAGGCCGGCGAGACCGTCGGCCTGATGGCCTCGCGCCGAGGCGGCAAGACCACGCTGCTGAAGGTGGCCGCCGGTCTAATTCCGCCCGACGACGGCAGCGTCTTATGGGGTCAGGTGGAGATGGCGACCATGAGCCGCGATGAAGTGGCGGTGGTACGCCGCGAGAACGGCATCGCCTATGCCCGTGGCGATTGGCATCCCAGTCGCTCGATGACGGTCATGGAGTTCATTACCGTCTCGCTGTTCGGTGGCTCAGCCACCGGAAGAGAAGCCGAACATCGGGCCGAAAAGACGCTTGCCTTGTTGGGCGCTTCGCACCTGGCACGACAACGCACGACAGAGCTTGGCATGAGCGAGCGCCCAATCGCGGAGCTGGCGCGCGCGATAGCCCACAAACCGCGCCTGCTGCTGATGGACGAGCCAGCGGTGCTCAATAACCCCGACCAGGCCAGAGAGTTCTACGAACTGCTGCGGTCGCTGCCGGCGAAGATTGGCTGTGCGCTCTTGATCGCCTCCGAAGAAATCGCGCCGCTCAACGGCTGCAAGCCGATGATGCGGTTGTCGGATGGCAAGCTGACCGTGCCGACGAGTCGGCGCAAGGTCATCGAGTTCCCGACCCGCGGCGAGACCAGCCGGGCGTCGTGAACACCCTGGAGTTGCGGAACGTTGTCAAGCGCTATGAAGGTGTTGGCGAGACGGTTCACGCGGTCGATGGTGTTTCGCTGACCGTCGAGCCGGGGGAGTTCGTGGCGCTGTACGGGCCAAGCGGCTCGGGCAAGACCACGCTGCTCATGCTGGCGGCGACGATCAAGCTGCCCGACGCTGGGTCGATCTTGTTCGACGGGCAGGAGCTCACGAGCCTGGGCGGTGACGAGCGCGCCGAATTCCGGCGTGAGAAGGCCGGCATCGTCTTTCAGTCATTCCATCTCTCACGCGGCGCGACGGTGCTCGAGAACGCCTGCATGAAGCTCTTTGCCACAGACGCGACGCTGCGCCAGGCCGAAGATATGGTGCGGCCATGGCTAGAGCGGCTCGGGCTCGGTGATCGTCTGGAGCACCGGCCGCAGGAATTGTCGATGGGCGAACGCCAGCGCGTCGCCATCGCGCGGGCGCTGGCGAACAAACCGCGCATGTTGCTGGCCGACGAGCCAACCGGCAATCTCGATACGCGCCGCAGTCAAGAAGTCTTGGAACTGCTCAGGGAGATATGCGTCGAGGAGCGCATCCCGGTCGTGGTGGTCACGCACGATCCGCAGGCCACGGCCATTGTCAATCGTGTGCATACGCTGCGTGACGGCAAGCTCACGGACGGCCTCGACCTGGATCTCCAAGTCCCGATGTTGGGATGAGGCGCGCCCCGCGCATCCCGACACGGCCGCGCATCCTGGGGATGACGCCGGCTGGTCTGTACGCGCTCTATCGGGTGCATTGGCACAATAATCGCGGCTCGGAGCTGATGGCCGGCGCTGGCATTGCCATTGGTGTGTCGTTGGTGTTTGGCGTCTTGGTGGCAAACAGCAGCATCTTGGGATCGACCCGTGAAGCGATCAACGCCGTCAACGGCTCGGCGTCTCTTGCCCTCGTGGCTCGCTCGCCGAGCGGATTCAATCAGCGGCTCGCGCAGCGGGCGATTGAGCTACCTGGCGTCCAGGTGGCGGTGCCGATCTTGCGTCAGAGCGCCGTCGTCAAGGGGCCGAAGGGGCATGTATTGACGCAGCTGGTCGGGGTCAGTCCGCTGATCGTGGCGCTGCGGGGCGCGGCAACAAGCGACCTTGGCGCAGGCGCGCGATTGTTGGAAAGCGGTGTGGGCTTGCCTTCGAGCGTGGCGGAAGCCGTCGGCGTCCGAACCGAAGGCAACGCGCGGCTGTTGGTCAATGGCCAGCCGCATAGCGTCCCGGTTAGGGCGGTGCTCAACTCGGGCGCGATTGGCTCGTTGGCGTCGAGCCGGATTGTGGTGATGCTGCTGAGCAGCGCGCAGGCAGTGGCTGGTATGCCAGGGCGCGTCACTGAGGTGCTCGTCAAAACGTATCCGGGCCGGACCAAGCAGGTTGAAGCCGGACTGAAGCGCTTGGCGGCCGGGCGGCTCAACGTCGAGCCGGCGAATCACGAAATCGCGCTGGCCGAAACCGCTCTGAAACCGACGAATCAGTCAACGAGCTGTTTGCGGCAATCTCGCTGATGGTCGGCTTTCTGCTGGCCTTCAACGCCATGCTCTTGACGATGCCCGACCGCCGTTGGCACGTCGCGGAACTACGCGAACAGACCTACACGTCACGTCAGATCGTTGCCGTCCTTGGCTCCCAGGCACTCGTCTTGGGGATTATGGCCTCGGTGGTCGGCGTCCTTGTCGGCTATGCCCTGGCGCGCAGCCTGTTCGGCGCGGTGCCGA
>CAVUQG010000008.1:0-260331 GCA_963743555.1 uncultured Solirubrobacterales bacterium | reverse complement strand
GACCAACCGATTATGAGTCGGCGGCTCTAACCAACTGAGCTACGGGCCCGTGTCGCGTTTGCGCGACTTCCCAGAAGCTACCAACGTTGATCGCGTATGCGCTCGTGCGCCCGGGATGGTTTGATTCATCGGTCAACCAACGAGGGGAGCGGCAAATGGCGCAGCGTGCAGCGATTGTCACGGGAGCATCGAGCGGGATTGGGCTGGCGATCGCGCGAATGCTCGGCGAAGAAGGCTACGGCGTCACGATGGCCGCCAGGCGCCCAGAGAAGCTTCAGCAGCCGTCGATGGCCTTGCCGCCGACGGGTTCGACGTCCACGCTGTGCCGGCCTCGCTGGCGGAGGAGAGCGAGATCCAGAAGGTGGTGGCAGCTCACAAAGAGCGCTATGGCCGGCTAGACGTGCTCGTCAATAACGCCGGTGTCGGTATCGGCGCGCCCGTTGGAGACATCCAAACCAAGCACCTCGATATGCAGCTCGACGTCAACGTGCGCTCGATCGTCCTGTTCTACCGCGAGTGCATCTCGATGCTCAAGGAGTCGGCGGCCGAGCACTCCAACACGCTTGTCGTCAACACAGCTTCGATCTCAGGAAAGCGCGCAGAGGCGTGGCTGTCGGTCTACTCCGCCACCAAGCACGCGGTCGTCGGCTGGACCGAAGCGATGAACAAGGAGTTGGGCTCCTCCGGCATCAAGTCCACAGCCCTCTGTCCTGCGTTCGTGGACACACCGATGACCGACTTCGTGAAGGGCCAGGTCAAAGCGGAGGACATGATCCGGCCCGAGGACATCGCCGAGGCCGTCCGCTATCTCCTGCGCGTCTCTCCCGCCTGCGTTGTTCCTGAGATGATGTTCGTGCGTCCCGGAGACGCCCTCTAAAGGAAAGGACGCACATGAAGCTAGGCGTACACATTGGCTACTGGGGCCTCGGGCTCAGCTCCCAAGATCAACTGGAAATCGTCCAGGAGGCGGAGAAGCTCGGATATGACTCGGTGTGGACCGCCGAGGCCTACGGTTCCGACGCTGCCACCGTGCTCTCCTGGCTTGCCGGGCAGACGTCGAAGATCCGCCTGGGCTCGGGCATCTTCCAGATGCCGGGCCGCTCGCCCGCGATGACCGCCATGACCGCGGCCACGATCGACCAGCTCTCCGGTGGGCGCATGATCCTCGGCATCGGCTCCTCCGGCCCCCAGGTCGCCGAGGGCTGGCACGGACAGCGATTCGGCAAGCAATTGCAGCGTACGCGCGAGTACGTCGCTGTCGTACGCAAGGCGCTCGCGCGAGAACGACTCGAGTTCCACGGCGAGACACTTGAGTTGCCGTTGCCCGATGGCCCCGGCAAGGCTTTGAAGCTCACGATCGCCCCGGTTCAGGAGCACATACCTGTGTATCTGGCTGCAATCGGCCCCAAGAACACTGCGCTTGCCGGCGAGATCGCCGATGGCTGGATCCCCACGTTGTTCTCGCCCGAGCACGTCTCCGAGCTGCGCCCGCTGTTGCAGGAAGGCGCCGATCGTGTCGGGCGCTCGCTCGACGGCTTCGATATCGCCCCCACCGTCAACGTGTTCGTGACCGACGACCTTCCCGCCGCGCGCGATGCGATGCGGCCATTCATCGCGCTGTATGTCGGCGGCATGGGCTCGCGCAAGCAGAACTTCTACAACAACCTCGTTTGCCGCTACGGCTTCGAGGAGCAGGCGAAAATCATCCAGGACCTCTACCTGGAAGGCAAGCGCGAGGAGGCGATGGCAGCGATCCCCGACGCCCTGATCGACATGGTTTCGCTGTGCGGGCCTAAGGATGTCGTCAAGGAGCGGCTAGCCATATACCGCGACGCGGGCGTCGGCACGCTCGGCCTCACCCCGATCGCTTTCAATAAGGACGATCGCCTGGAGCAGTTGCGCCTCGTGGCCGATCTAGCTGCTTAGCGCGAAGCTAACGGCCGGCACATCCGTGTCCGCCATTCACAATTCGTAGCGCCATGTCCATCTCACCCGCCCATGCCGTTTCACGGGACGACGCCCCGCAACCCGCCTCACGGCGGCTGCGCCTGCTGCTTGGCGCCTTCGGCGACCCCGGCCATGCGTTCCCGATGATCGCGCTCGGGCGTGCGCTACTTGCTCGAGGCCACGACGTGACGCTGCAGACGTGGGAGCGCTGGCGTGCGCCCGTGGAGGCCGAGGGCATCACCTTCACCCCGGCCCCGGAGTACAGCGCATTTCCAATCGGAGATCATCCACTGGATTTCTACGAGGCGGTCGTCTATGCCACCCGCGACACGCTGCCACTGGTTCGCGATCTACAACCGGATGTGGTCGTTCACGACATCCTCACGCTGGGACCATCGCTTGCGGCCGAGCTACTCGACATCCCGCGCGCCACACTCGTCCCCCACGTTTTTCCCGAGGCCGGCCCGGGCTTTCCGATCTACTCTTTCGGGGCTCGTCTGCCGCGCACCGCCGCCGGCCGCGCCTTCTGGGAGCGCGCCCACCTGCCAGTCCATCGGGGTCTCGAGAGCGGGCGACTCGCGCTCAACCACACGCGCGAGCAGGTCGGCCTGCCCCCACTGCCATATCCCCATGGCGGTACCAGCAAGGAACTGGCCCTTGTGGCCACCTTTCCCCAGCTCGAGTACCAGCGTCCCTGGCCTGCCCATGTCCATGTCGTCGGTCCGCTGATGTGGGAGCCGCCGGCGCAGGAGATCCTGCTGCCGCCAGGCGACGATCCGCTCGTGCTCGTTGCGCCCTCCACCTCTCAGGACCCCGATCACCGCCTGCTTCACGCCGCCTTGCGCGGCCTCGCGGACGCTCCCGTACGTGTGCTCGCGACCTACAACCGGCGCCTCCCTTCGCGCCCACTGCCGGTTCCCGACAACACGACCGTCGTGGACTGGGTCTCCTATGCCCGCACCCTCCCCCATTGTGATGCGATCGTCTGCCATGCGGGCCACGGCACGCTTGTTCGGGCCCTCTCCCTCGGCGTTCCAGTTATTGCCTGCCCAGTCGCTGGCGACATGAACGAGAACGCCGCGCGTCTCGTGTGGGCAGGTGCGGGAGTGCGCGTTCCACGTCGCTTCATCTCTCCGCGACCGCTACGGCATGCGGTCGAGCTCGCCCTCGGCGACACCTCGATCAGGGGGCGCGCCCAAGAGCTTGCCGCCTGGGTGTCAGAGCACGACTGCGGCGCTCGCGCCGCAGTATGCATCGAGCAGCTTGCGTCAGAAGGCTCTGGGGGTGGGACTCGAACCCACAACCCTTCGGTTAACAGCCGAATGCTCTGCCAATTGAGCTACCCCAGATCGTGAAGCTCGGGCTACCTTACTAAGGGTTCCTCCCGGTAGTCATTAGGTCCGCCGTCTGGACTGCTCTCCGCCAACGCCCGCTCCTGCGCCCGGTCGAACTCCTGCTTGACCTCTCCGCGCAACCTCGCCAAGTCGCTCACCTCACCAACCCCCTGCGCGCGCGCTGTGTGGATACGCCGGTCGATCCACGCGAGCTGCAGCTGTAGCTGCTGCACTTCGAGCATTGGTGGCTTGGTCGAACGGGCAGACACCGGCCAGCGGCCTGCTTCGACCGTCAGCTCGGCGAGCAAGCCGACCAGCTCGCGGTCCTCGGCGTCGACGTCTTTGAGCGGCTCGGCCAGGCGTCCCGCCTTCAGGTGCGCTGCCGCCCGGCACATCAGATCGCTGGTGAACACGCCGTCCAGCTCGACCTCCGCAAGCGCGGCCTCGCCAAATTGGGGCGTCGCGATGCACAACGCCAGAAACGCGCGCTCGGTGTCCGCGCGCGCGGACAGCACCCGGTTCGCGCGCGAACCTCCGTTTTCTGCCGGTCCGCGCTCACCTTCATTGCCGCGATTGGCGCTGGAGTCGATGCCATCGTGACGGCGTCCTCCTGTCCTACCGGCGCTCTCACTATTCGGTGTCGACCGCTCCCCAGCCCGAGCCTGGCCGCCGGAGGCAAGCAACGTCTCCGCCAAGCCCTCGCTCAAGCCAAGCCTCCCCGACACAAGACGTGTCAGCTCCATCCGCATCGCGCTGGGTGGCAGCGTCTCGAACACCGGCCGCAGCTCGGCGATCATGCGATCGCGACCCTCGGGACTCGAATCGTCGCCGCTTGCCAGCGCCCGCTCGACGCGGAAGCGCACGAACGGCACCGCCTGTTTCACGGCCGCGGCGATCGCCTCCGCCCCGCCCTGCTGCACGAGCTCCGCTGGATCGGCGCCCGCCGGCAGCTCCACCACGCGCAACTCCAGCTTGCGCCGCGCCGCCAGCCGCGAGGCCTTGAGCATCGCCTCCTGGCCGGCGCTGTCGGCATCGAGCGCCAATAGCACGGTCTGCGCCAGACGCCCAAGCTCGCCAACCTGCTCGTCGGTCAGGGCCGTGCCCATCAAGCCCACAGTGTTCTTGAAGCCCGCTTGGTGTAGCGCGATCACGTCGGTATAGCCCTCGCACAAAATGACCTCCGAGGCCTTCGTCGCCGAGGCGCGGGCCAAGTCCGCGCCATAGAGGTGACGACCCTTGTGGTAGACGTCGTTGTCGGAGGTGTTCAGGTACTTCGGTCGTTGCCCGTCGCGCATCGCGCGGGCGCCGAAGCCGAGCACACGCCCGCGCATGTCGGCGAGCGGGAACATGATGCGCGAGCGGAAGCGGTCGTACAGGCCGCGCCGCTCCTGCGAACGCTGCGCCAAACCCGTCTCATACAGCTCCGCCTCGCTGAAGCCCCCGCGGCGCGAAGCGAGCAAAACGCGATCCCACGCACTCGGCGCGTAGCCGACACGGAACTCCTTCAGGATCGCCTCGCCCAAGCCGCGGCCCTCGAGATAGCTTCGAGCGCCGGCGGCCTCCGTGGACTCCCACAGGTAGCGCTCGTAATAGGAGGACGTGCGCGTGAGCAGCTCCAGCAGCCGCTCCCGCCGCACTCGCCGTTGCGCTTCGCGAGGATCCTCCTGCTCCAGCTCCAGCTCGACCCCGGCCCGGTCCGCCAACAGCTCAAGCGCTCCCTTGAAGTCGACACCCTCGGTCTCTTGGACGAACGTGAACACGTCGCCGGAGGCCTGGCAGCCGAAGCAGTAGTAGACCTTCTCGACAGGCTCTACGCTGAAGGAGGGCGTACGCTCGTCGTGGAACGGGCACAACCCCTCGTAGCTGCGCGGCCCAGCCCGGCGCAGCTCGGTGCGGGTGCCGACAAGCTCAACGAAATCGATCGCGTCGCGCACACGATCTCGCGATTCTGGTGTGTATCTGGCCATCGCGGCCTACGCTAGCCCTTCGGCGCGTGTGCTGCCGTCCGCAACCATCGACGAGCCTGGGGCGCCCACGTCTACATCAGCGAGCGAAAACGCGCGGGACTTCCAGATCGGTGTACTCACGGATGCAGTAGCGGTCGGTCATACCCGCCACATAGTCGGTGACACGCTGGGCAACATCGTCCCGCGGCACGCCGCGCGTACCCGCGAGACTGTCCGTATTGCCATCAGGGGCGCTACCGGGCACAGGATCGGATACGCCGGCGACACCGTTGCTCGGCAACAGTTCAGGGTGCTCCACGTAGTGCTCGAACAGCTTGCGCACAACATTCGCGATGCGCGCGTGCTCGGCTCGTACCGCTTCGCCGAGATACACATGCGCGAACATGAACTTGCGCAGCTCCGCCATCGCCGGCCCAGCAACCGGCCCTTGCACGATGTCGCCAGCCTGCGCCGAATGCTCGACCATGTCGTGTACGAGCGCGTCGATCCGCTGTGAGCCGGTCGCGCCGAGCACAGCGATCGGTCGCTCCGGCAGGTCCTGCTCGCGCAGCAACCCGGCGCGCATCGCGTCGTCGATGTCGTGGTTGATGTAGGCCACGCGGTCGATCACGCGCACGATCCGGCCCTCGAGCGTCTGTGGCAGCGGCGCGCGGCTGGAGTGACAGGCGATCCCGTCGCGCACCTGCTCGGTCAGGTTGAGACCGATGCCGTCGCGCTCCAGCCGGTCTACGACCCTCAGAGAGTGCTCGTAGTGGCGGAACTCGCGGCCGAAACGCTCTTTCAGGCACTCGTCAAGCGCTTCCTCGCCGATGTGCCCGAACGGCGGATGCCCGAGGTCATGACCAAGCCCGATCGCCTCGACCAGATCCTCGTTGAGGGCCAGCGCGCGCGCGACCGTGCGCGAGATCGTCGTTACCTCCAGCGTATGGGTCAAGCGCGTGCGGTAGTGGTCGCCGAGCGGCGCCACGAACACCTGTGTCTTGTGCGTCAGGCGCCGGAACGCCTTGCAGTGCACGATCCTGTCGCGATCACGCTGAAAGGGAGTGCGCAGCCCACAGTCATCCTCGGCCCGCGCCCGGCCTGCCGGATAGGAGCGGGCAGCAAGCGGCGAGAGCTCAGCAGCCTCGAGTTGGCGGCGGCGCTCGGCAAAGGCTGCCGCTACTGACTCCGTGGCGCTTACGATTGTCACGCAACCGATTGTGGCAGCGCCTGCGGTTGCTCCTGTGCAAGCGGCGATCGCTTCGCCCTGCGAGCGGTCGCCGGCATGAGCCGTATGTGGGCATGGTGCTCGAGCATCTCCGACACAGCACGCTCGACCTGTCCGAGCACACGCTCCTCGCCCACCGGCGCCTCGCTCAGCGGATGTCCGAGCGCCTCGGTCATGAACGTGTGCGCCGGCTCGTTCAAGGGAAAGGCCGCGACCGTTTGAGCCTCAAAGAGAGGCTCAAACGGCCAACAGGCGCTGCACACAACCCCTCCTGCGGCCCCGGAGAAGCCAATCAGGTGCTCGCGCTCGCCACAGCAGACGCACGCCCCCAGTTGCGGTGCGATACCGGCCGCGACAAGCAGCTTCAGGCGAAAGGCAAGCGCACTCGCGCGCGTCGCCTCATCCGGCTTCTCATCCAGCAGCGACAGCTTGCGGCAGAGCAGGTTGAACACGCCCGGGTGCGGCTCTGAGGTCTCAAACAGACGCCCCACGGCGTCGCAGGCGCGCGCAGCTGCATCAAGCGCCCCCGCATCGCCACGCAGGCTCGCATGGCCGTCGACGGTCTGCGCGCCGGTGACCGTCAACAGCTCGCCGCGCCCTTCGTGCAGCTCGATCTGCAGGCGAAAGAACGGCTCTAGGCGCCCGCCGAAACGACTACGCGCGCGACGCACCCCCTTTGCGATCGCGCTCACGCGGCCGCGCTCAGGCGTGTAGACGTGCAAGATGCGGTCAGCCTCGCCGTAGCGCATCGAGCGCAACACCACCGCTTCGGTCTTCAGGAGTCCGGCCATCCTGCCAACGAGTCTAGGATCAGGGGCGGCGGGAGAGCCTTGGTCCAGCCGATCCCGGACGCCCAGCTACACTTAATGAAGTAATGAGTGATACCAGGCAGATAATCGTTTATACGACCGAGCCTTGCTCGTTCTGCGCGCGTGTGAAGGGCCTCTTGAAGGCGCGCGGCCTGGAGTTCTCGGAAGTCAACCTCTCAAAGGATGCCGCCGGACGTGTCGAGCTCGCCGGGCGTACCGGCATGATGACCTTCCCACAGGTACTCATAGGCGACAAGCTGCTCGGGGGCTTCGCCGAGACGCTCAGCGCCATCGAGAGCGGCCGTCTGGACGAGCTGCTGGCTGCCTAGTCGAAATTTGCCGCTCCCCCCGCGCGCGCGGGGGCATCAGGTTTTTTGGACCATGCCGCCCAACCCCGAGCGGCACGCATCAAATCCAAAAAAATCAGCGAGAAGTTCTTCGCAGACCGCGTGGACGCGGCTGGCAGGTCTCGCACACATAGGTTCCCCGGCCCGCCACCACCATCTTCACGATCGTCGTGCCGCAGTTCGCGCACGGCTCGCCCTCGCGCCTGTGCACCTGGAAGCGATCCTGAAAGGAGCCCCAGACGCCGTCGACGTGGCGGAAGTCGTCGATCGTCGCTCCTCGCGCCTCGATACCGGCTTCAAGCGCCCAGACAACAGCCTCACGCAGCCGCTCGTACTGATCTGCGCTAAGGCGGCCCGCGGGCCGCCGCGGATGAATTTCCGCTCGGTGCAGAGCCTCGTCCGCATAGATATTGCCGACGCCGGCCACGCGGCGTTGGTCGAGCAGAAATGCCTTGATCGGAGCCGTGCGTCCACGCGCCAGCGTGCGCAGGTGCTCTGCACTGAAGCGCTCGTCCAATGGCTCCAGGCCGAGGCGTGCCGCAAAGAACTCCTCAAGCGCTTCATCTCCGAGCAGCAGCTCGCCGGTGCCGAAGCGGCGCGGATCGACGATCGCCAGTCCCGTCCCGTCGTCCAGCTCGACCTGCACGCGTACGTGTGTCTGCTCGGGATCGGGATCACACAAGACGGTCCCCGTCATGCGCAGGTGCTGAGCCAGGTAGACCTCTTCGCTGAGGCCCCAGAGCAGGTACTTGCCGCGCCTTCCCAGCTCCTGGACCATTCTGCCTTCAAGCGCATCGGTCATTTCTCCCGGAGCCAGCGGCCGGCACCAGCGCTCGTCCAGGACCTTCACGCGCTCAAACGTGCGTCCCTCCACCAGTGGCGCCAGCTGGCGCCTGATCGTCTCGACCTCTGGAAGCTCGGGCATGTCCCGCCAGCATATGCGCACGCGGGTGAGCGTCGAAGTAGGCGTCCTTCAAGCGCTCCGCCGACAGGTGCGTATAGACCTGTGTGGTTGCAAGGTCCGCGTGACCGAGCATCTCCTGCAGCGAGCGCAGGTCGCAGCCTCCGGCGAGCAGGTGCGTTGCGAATGTATGGCGCAGGGTGTGCGGCGTCATCTGCTCGGCCAAGCCTGCGGTGCGCGCATGGTTCTGGATGATCTTGTAAAGGCCCTGGCGTGTGAGCGATGAGCCGCGGTGGTTGACGAACAGGCTGCTCTGCACCTGAATGCCGACCAGCACGGGACGCCCGCGCGCGAGATATAGCTCTAGCGCACCGACCGCGCGCCGTCCGACGGGCACGATCCGCTCCTTGGAGCCCTTGCCACGCGCACGCAGCATTCCCTCCTCCAGGTCCACGTCGGAGAGCTCGAGCCCGATCGCCTCGGAGACACGCAGCCCGCATGCATACATGAGCTCCAGCAGCCCCCTGTCGCGCAGAGCCAGCGGCTCAGAGCCCTTGGGCTGGGCGAGCAGCAACGTGGCCTGCTCGCGCGAGAGCACCTTCGGTAGGCGCTTGGTCTTCGGCGGTCCGCGTAGGTCGGCGGTTGGGTCGTGTCCGATCAGGCCTTCGCGCCTTAGATGACGGTAGAACGAGCGCAGGCAGGCAGCCTTGCGCTGCAGCGTGGCGGCCGCCACAGGCGCGCGCTGCTCGCCACCGCTTTTGCCACCGCTCGCAAGCTCGGAGAGAAACGCCGCCAGGTCGCCGTGCTCGGCATCGAGCGGCGAGACTCCACGCGCCGCCAGGAACACACCCAGTTGCGCGAGGTCTGACTGGTAAGCGTGCAGCGTGTTGCGCGAAAGGCCGCGCTCGAGCTCAAGATAAGCGAGGAAGTCGAGCGTCAGCTGCTCGATGCGCATCGCGCGCGATGCGAGCAGCAGTTGAGAATCGCCCACCGTGAAAGCTTCGAGGAGAGCCTTCGTGCTCCTTGATGGTGCAAGCCGGCTCTCAGTGCAAGCGGGCCTTCAGCCGGCGCTGCGCTCTGCTTGAACCTCAGCGCTCTCGCACAACTCGGCGAGCACCGTCCCGCCGGCGAGTGCCGCGCCGAAGAACAGCGGGTCCTCCAGCAGCACGCGGCCCATTGTTCTGGCGGGCAGGCCGCTTGCCAGGTAGGCGGGCATGTCCACCGGCGCACGTCGCCAATCGTGGCGTGCCATGCGCGCGGGCCGGTCGACGTCGAGCTCCAGTTGTGGCTTGACGCGCTCGGCAGACCCGAACACCGAGCCCAGGCTCGCACGCAGATCGGCGCCGGCCGGCGAGCGGATTCCCGCCGGCAGCGCCACCGTCAGCGGCTCGAGCAGCAGGTCGAGCACCGTCAGCGTGTGGTGTGAGAGGCCGCGGTGGCGCGGTCGCTCGTCGGCGGAGGACATACGCGCTACCAGCAAAGTCTGAGCGCCGAGCGCGATCGCGGTGTGAGCAGAGTCCAATGCGCTCATGCCGCCATGACCGAGCGAGGAGCTCGATCCGACGATCCCGGGACCGGGGCCGCACACCGCAGCGTCCCAGCCGAGCGTCTGCAGGCCATGGTGCAGGGCGCCGGCGGTGCTGATCGCCTCACCCTCACCCCCGTATGCCGCGCCGGCTGTGAGGTGACCGGCGAGCAGGCCGCGCTCGCGCAGCGTGCGCACGGTGCGCGAGCGCCCGCCAGGTAGCGCCCCACCCACGGTCTGCACAAAACCCAAACGCGCCTCCGGCCTAGCCTGAGCGAACGCCCATGCCACCGCGGCGAGCTGACCGTGCAAAGCAAGCACCGCAACCGGCCGCTGAAGCGGCAAACTCAAAAACTCGCCTGCTTGCGTGCCTGCGCCCGAGAGGGTGTGCTCGCCAGCCTGCCCCCCGTTATGGGGGGGTGTGCCCCGCCATCTGGTTCACCCGTCAGGGCATCCTCGACCGGCTGTACCGCGTGCTGCAAGCTCGTGTAGTTGAGCTTCATAACGTGAGCATCGTCCACGCCTTTCCCCGCGAGGCCGCGCGTGAGGTTGACGTGCACGATGTCAAAGCCGCCCGAGCCGAGGCCGAGGTCGCGTGCCTGCACGTTGACGATCACGTCGTCGCCTTGAACGCTTGAGCCGACCAAGCCGACATCGGCGATTGCCGCGCGGCGCTCACCGGCGAGTGAGATCGTGAGGTCCTGCTCGGGACCGTCGGCAGGTCCCGCCTGAAGGACGGTGGCTCGGCGCAGCTTCAGCATGAGTGCCTCTACGATTTTGGCGGACGCCCGCGCGGCGGTGCGCCGCTGGCGTCCTCTGAGGCCGGTGAACCTTGGAGCGGCGAGCTCTCGACGCTCACATCCACGTCACATTCGCACTCGGGCATGTTGGCGATCTCGTGCGCGCTATCGATCAGCTTTGCCGCAACCGTCTGGGCCTGGCGCTCGTCAGTGGCGTGGAAACTGACCTGGACGTGCACCGTATGCGTCGACGCAGCGAGCGCGACCGATGCGCCGACAGGGCTCACGAGCGGCCCGCGAGCGTGCGGTCCTGCGCGCCCTCCTGCGGCTGTAGCAACGCGGCGGCGATGAAGCTTTCAAACAGCGGGGCCGGGCGCTCGGGCCGTGACTTGAACTCGGGGTGAAATTGCGAGGCCACGAAGAACGGATGATCGTCCAGCTCGACGACCTCGACCAGGCGCTCGTCGGGCGAGGTCCCGGAGATGCGCAAGCCGGCTCCCTGCAGACGCTTGCGCAGCAGGTTGTTGACCTCATAACGGTGGCGATGGCGCTCGTAGACGACCGCCTCGCCGTAGGCCTCGCGCACACGCGAATCCTCGTGCAGCTTGATCGGGTCGGCGCCAAGGCGCATAGTGCCACCCAGGTCGGCGACCTCCTTCTGCTCAGGCAGCAAGTCGATCACCGGATAGGGCGTCTCGATGTCGAACTCGGTCGAGTTGGCGCCCTCCATGCCCGCGACGTGCCTGGCGAACTCCGCGACCGCGATCTGCATGCCAAGGCAAATCCCCAGATAGGGAATACGTTGCTCGCGCGCTACGCGGGCAGCAGCGATCTTGCCCTCGATTCCCCGGCCCCCGAATCCTCCGGGGATCAGGACGCCGTCGGCCTGTTCGAGCAGCTCATGTGCGTTATGAGCGTCCTCTCCCTCAGCGGCGCCCCGCGCCTCCAGGTGCTCAGAATCGATCCAGTCGATGCGCACGCGAGCGCCCTGAAGTGCCCCGGCATGCCGTAGCGCTTCGCAGACCGACAGGTATGCGTCCTCGAGCTGCACATACTTGCCGACAAGCGCGATGCGAACCGTACGCTCAGCCTGCTCGGCTCGCTCGATCGGCTCCTGCCACTTCGACAGATCCGGCTCGGGGGCCTCGGCGGCGAAGTGGTCGAGGATGAAGTCGTCCACGCCCTGCTCGCGGAACACGAGCGGCACCTTGTAGATGTTGTCGACGTCGCGTGCGGAGACGATCGCGTCCGCCGGCAGGCTTGCGAACAGCGCGATCTTCTTGCGGATGTCCATCGACAGCGGACCCTCGGAGCGACACATGAGCATGTCCGGCGCGATACCGATACGCCGCAGCTCATTGACCGAATGCTGTGTGGGCTTGGTCTTCAGCTCGCCCGCATGGCCGATATAGGGCACGAGCGTGAGATGGATGAACATGCAGCGTCGACGGCCCACATCTACTGGAAACTGGCGGATCGCCTCCAGGAACGGCAGCGACTCGATGTCGCCGACGGTGCCGCCGATCTCGGTGATGACGAAGTCCACGTCGGTCGACTCGGCGATCAGTGCGACGCGCTGCTTGATCTCATCGGTGATGTGCGGCACCACCTGCACCGTGCCGCCAAGGTAGTCGCCGCGACGCTCGCGGCGGATCACGGTGTCGTAGATACCACCAGCGGTTACGTTGGAAGCGCGGCTCGTGTTGGAGTCGGTGAAGCGCTCGTAGTGGCCGAGATCGAGGTCGGTCTCGGCGCCATCCTCGGTGACGAACACCTCGCCATGCTGGTAGGGGGACATCGTGCCCGGATCGACGTTGATGTAGGGGTCGAACTTCTGTAGGCCGACGGTCAGCCCGCGCGCCACGAGCAAACGCCCGATCGACGCTGCGGCGATGCCCTTGCCAAGCGAGGAGACGACGCCACCGGTGACAAAGATGAACCGGGTCTTGGCCGGAGCCTGTGCGTGGCGGTCAGAGTGGGGCGAGGTCATCTTGGAAGGCCCTGCGGCCTGCCCAGAGAGTCTAGTTGGCGCAGCAGCGGAATCCTCTCGACCAGGCTCGAGATCGAGCGCAGCTCCCCATAGATCGTGACCAATACAAGGATCGCGAGTGCTATCGCCTGTCCGAGCGCCGACAAGCTCAGCACGAGCCACAGGCCCGCGAGCGCTCCGAGCAGGTTTGCGCCTGTGTCGCCGATCATCGCGCGCTCACGCAGGTCGTATGCCCCGGCGACGAGCGCCGGGCCGACGAACAGGCCCAGAGCCCACAGCGGGCGCACGCTGCCCGCCCCGATCGTGAGGCCGATCCCGAGCAACACGAACACCTTCGTGGCCCGGCCGGGGCGCAAGTCGAGCAGGTTGAAGGCGTTGGTGGCGAGCACTAGCACGGCGCTTGCAAGGAGCCAGCGGCCCGTCGAGAGTCCCGCATAGCTCATTGCGTACAACGCCAGGCCAAGCGATCCGGCCGCCTTCAGCGCGCCGGTTGAGAGCTGCATGCGCAGCACGGCCCGGCCGTGCCCGCGCCAGCCGCGCGGCTCTCCTCCAAGCGTGTCGTCCACGAGGCCGAGAAAAGCTACGCCGAGCACGTAGACAGCGACGATCAGTGTCTCGGGGTGCAGCACATCTGCGACTTCGAGCCGTTGCAGCAGCGCCAGCGGCGCCAGCGCGAGCAGCGCGCCGAGGACGCTCAGCACGCCGAAGGGGAAGACGACCTCGCGCCGGCGGTAGTTGGGCTTAACGTGCCCGCTCTCGCTCAGCGCATGCAGCAAGGCGAAGCAAGCGCGGCGGCGCAGTTGCCCAGCGAATGGAAGCGCATGCAGCGAGCAGACCACGTCAAAATAGATGGAGGGTTGAGGGTGCCGGATCGTGGACAGACGCCGCGCGCGAGCGCAGGCGTACTGGGTTGTACGTCGAGCATCGCGTGTGGCGTCTGAGGCCGCGAGACGGTGGCCTCAACCCGGCAGATATTTTGACGTGGTCCTTTAGCGGACCACCGGCGGAAGCAGCGCGTCGGCGGTCGACTTCACGCCGTAGGAGCCGTGGTCTCCCGAGAGCGCGAGCGCAAGCGCCGCGCGTCCGGCGACCGTGTCCAAGTCATCGACGCTTGCCAGATTTTCCGCCTTGTACCAAGGGATCTGTGACGGTTCTGTGCTTCTCAGCTCGACTCCAACTACCGGCACACCCGCGGCGAGGGCACCGTCGATCAGCCCGGAGTTGAATTCGCTCGTGCTCTTTGTGTCCTGTTCGCTCATGTTCGCCGGGTCGGAGCGAACGATTACGAGCCCTTCTAGCTTGCCCAGTTCTCCGTCGTAGGAGGTGAGCAGGTTCGTGTGCACACGTTCCAGCAACTGCCCACCGCTGACGAGCTGCGTGCCGATGCGTACACCGAATTCCTTGGTCAGCGACGGGTCTGAGGCCAGCGCTGTGTAGCGGTAGCCGGTTGCCTGCGCGGCGATCCCGGCTGCGTCCAGCGGCTCACGAACCGCCACCACAGCCTTGACGTTGCCGCCGGCCTCCGCAATTCCGCTGCGCACGAGCGAGTCGATCTGGTCGGAGGAGTCGCCAAGAAAGACCAGGCCGATGTTCTTTCCAACCAACAAGCCGTGAACCGCGAACGGCCAAAGATCCGCCGCGAGCGTTTCCTCTTCTGAGAGGTGAGTGTTGGCCTGTTCGAGGTCCTGCTGGGAGCCGCTCACTTCAGCACGCAGGTTCTTGACGATCCCGTTCTGAGCCGAGGACACAAGATTCGAGTCGCCGATCGCCACGCCGACCAGAATCCCTACGGCAAGCGCGAACAGCACGGCAGCGAGGGACAGCGCGTGGTAGCGAAAGTCGAACATGGCGGTTGGGCCGTTCTCAGGCTCGCGATAGGATAGATGGTGCAGCCTGCGCCGATGTCGCGTTGTCGGGTTCTAGCCGGAGCCGAACAGGAGCTGCAACCTGAGCCACAGCAAGTCGGCGACGTCGCGCAGCGCCGGGGTGATCCATACCACCGCGATCAGCGCTATCAGCCCGGCGACGATCACGACCACCAGCGGAGCCAGCCCCGGCATCGGCCTGTACAGGCGACTCACGCCCTTCGCGTCGACCAGGATCTCGCCGATGCGCAGGCGCGTGAGGAAGGTCGAGGACATGCCTTCACGGTTGCGATCCAGGAACTCAACGAGGTTGAACTGCGATCCAACCGTCACGATCAGGCGCGCGCCCTTCTCCGCGGCGATCAGCATCGCCACGTCCTGACTGGTGCCCGGGGCCGGCACGAGCTTGAAGGGCACGCCCAGCTCTTCCAGGCGATGCCTGCCAGGCGCGCGACCGTCTGGATAGGAGTGCACCACCAGCTCGGTCTTGCCGTCGCGCGCGGCCAGCAGCGCCGGCTCGCCTGCGGAGTCCATGTCGCCGACGATCATGTGCGGCGTGAGACCGGCCTCCAGCAGCGCATCGGCACCGCCGTCGACGGCCACAAGCACCGGGCGCGTATCCCTGATGAATGGCTTGAGCGCGCGCAGGTCGCGTTGATGATCGACGCCGCGCACCACGACCAAAGCGGAGCGGTCGCGGAAATCGGTGCGAAAGCGAGGCAGGTCGATCCTGCCGGCAAGCAGCTCGCGCTCCTCGCGCATGTGCTCGATCGTGTTGTGCGCGAAGCGCTCCAGCGCATCGCCGATCTCGCGCCGGCGCTCTTCGGTGTCGGCGCGCACGCGCGCCACATCGAGCACTACGCCTGAGACGAGCCGGCGGCCCTTGTATAGAACCTCGCCCTGCGTGTCTTGCGGCGTAACCCTGATCGTCACAGGATCGCCGTCTGAGAGTGAGTGAAACAACGAGTCGTCGGGCAGATCGAGAAGCAGCACTCCCGCTTCGACAAGCAGCTGCGGTCCGAGGTTGGGGTAGGTGCCGCTGGTGGAAGCGCGGCAGTTCAGCACCGCGCTCGCACCGGCCGCGATCAGCTCCTCGGCAGAGACGCGATCGATGTCGAGATGGTCGATGACGGCGATGTCGCCTGCGAGCAGATGTCCGACGAGCAGCTTGGTCTTGCGTCCCAAGCGCACCGGGCCGCTGATCTCGCGCGGCGGCGTACGTAGCGCCCCGAAAGCGGGCGCAGGCGTGACTGGCTGCTGCCGGGTCGCGGCCATGTGAACCGAGAGTAACGGTCAGACACCGTTACGCATGCGACTTCGGGAATGGGAAAGTGAGGTGCGGCAATAGGAAGAGGACGCAGCGAGGCGCGATCGTCGACCGTCTCAGGCAGCCTTACGCAGCTCCTGCGCGTGCCTACGCGCGGCGCTGTCCTGCTCCTCTGCCCCGAGCATGCGCGTCAGCTCGCTCACCACCTCGGTCTCGTCAAGCTGGCTGACAGCGGTTATCGTCGGCTCACCCGAAGTGTCCTTGACGACAGAGAAGTGACGATCGGCAAGCGAGGCTATTTGCGGCAGATGAGTAATGCACAGGAGCTGTCTGTTCCTAGCCAGTGCCTGCAGACGCTCGCCCACGGCGCGTGCGGTGTGGCCGCCGATGCCGGCGTCGACCTCGTCGAACACTAGCGTCGAGCCAGACCCGCCGCTCGCCACGGAGCTGCCTTCGTTGCTTGCGCTTGCCAGCGCCAGCATCACGCGCGAGAGCTCGCCGCCGGAGGCGATCTCGCGCAGTGGGGCGGCTGCGACGCCCGGGTTCGGCGCGATCGTGAACTCGGCCGCGTCGGCCCCGTTCGCTTTCGGCTCGGTCGGGGTCAGCGCGATCTCGAAGGTCGCATCGCCCATCGCGAGCGCGCCGAGCTGCTCGCGCACCGCGCCCGCCAGCCTGCTCGCGGCCTTGCGACGGCTAGCGCGCAGTGCCTCGATCTGGTCGCTCAGCTTCGAGCGCTCGACTGCCAACAGCTCGACGGTCTGCTGCTGGGCTACCGCGGCGCCCAGCAGTTGCTCACGCCTCGCGCGTGCCTGCTCGGCGTGCTCGAGCACCGCGGCGATTGTGCCGCCGTGCTTGCGCACCACGCGCTCGAGCAAGGCAAGCCGCTCTTCTACTGCCTCCAGAGATTCGTCCTCGCCCGCGATCTGCTCGCGGTAGGTGCTCAATGCGGCGGCGATGTCCTGCGCCTCGATCGCAACCGCGGCGCCGCGTTGGGCGAGCGCGTCGAGCTGCGCGTCTATACCGGCGACAGTCTCCAGCTTGGCGACGGCGCCGGCCAGCAGATGCGCGGCGCCCGGCGCATCCGAGGACTCCGGTGCGAGCGTCTCGGCGGCCGTGCCAGCGGCTGCCTGTAGCGCGTCGAGACGACGCAGGCGCTCGCGACGCGCGAGCAGGGTCTGGTGCTCGTCTTCGTCTGGATCCAGCTCATCTATCTCGGCCAGCTCGTGCTCGAGCAGGTCCAGCTCGCGCTCACGCGCGCTTACCAGCTCAGCCAAGCGCTCCAGCTCTGACTCGAGCCTCGTCGTCTCACGGTACGCAGCGGCGCATGCTTGCAGGCGCTTGGCGTGAGCCGGACCGCACACTTGGTCGAGCATTTGCAGCTGCGCGCTTGCAAGTATCAGCTTGCGGTGCTCGTGCTGGCCGTAAAAAGCGATCAGGCGCGCTCCCAGCTCACGTAGGTCTCCGACTGTGGCAGAGCGACCGTTTAGAAATGCGCGGGTGCGCCCGTCGGCGCTGACCCGCCGTGCCAGCACCAGCTCCAGCTCGCCCAGCTCCTCGCTTGGGCGCACGTTGTCGGGCAGGCTCTCCACTATCTCGGCGCGCATTGCCTCGGGGACCGAGAAGAGGCCCTCGACGTAGGCCTCCTCGGCGCCGGGGCGCACGATGCTGGCACGTGAGCGGCCGGGGTGGGCGGGACCACCCATCAATAGATCCAAAGCGTGTGCGAGCACAGTCTTGCCAGCACCCGTCTCCCCTGTGAGCACGTTCAAGCCGGGGTCCAGAACAAGCTCGGCATGTTCGATCAACAGCAGATTTTCTACTCGCAGCTCGTAAAGCACCGGACAGGTGTACCAGCGAGCACCGACGGATCGCGTGAAATGCTGCCTTACAGCGTCCCTAAGCTCGCAAGCAGGATCGGTCGATAGTCTGGAAGCACCGCGAAAATCGGCTATCCAGCCGTCACGCGAGCACATCATCCGACGGCATGGCTGCCAACGACTCCCACAACTCCACTCTCCCTCCCAGAGGTCCGCGCGACTGCCTCTCTACCTCTGAGCTGGCGGCGCGCCTCGACGAGGAGGTCAGTCGTGCTGGGCGTCATCGCACCGCGCTCAGCTGCCTGCTGGTCAGCCTGCTCGACGTCGAGCAGTTGGCGAGCGCACACGGGCAGGAGCTGCCGGCGCAGGCGCTGGACTATCTAGGTGCGGCGCTTGGACGCCAGCTGCGTCGTTTCGACCGCGTCGGCTCGCTGCGGGACGGCGAGCTGTTGGTGCTTCTGCCCGGAGCGGACGAGCGACGCGGAGAGATCGTCGCGCGTCGGGCGCTTGGGCGGCTGCACTCGGTTAAGATCGAGGTCAAAGGACAGCGCCAACCGCTGCGCATCTCCGTCGGCGTCGCCGCCTGGCGCGAGGGGCTCAGCGCCGATCAGCTGCTTGCGCAAACGCGTCTCGCTGCTCAGCGCCACGATCGCTCAGACTCGTTGTCGGCCCAGCAAACAGGCCAGACCGAAACGCTCAGCGGTGATCTACCGGCGGTCGACCGGTCCTAGGTCCATAATCCCACGCCGTGCTTTCCGGGTCCGAGCTGTGGTTGCTGCGTCTGATGGCCGATCGCGGCCTTGCGCTGCTCGACGCCTCGACGCTGGCGATGGTGGTCGAGGAGCGCGGCGAGCTGCGCGTCGCTGCCTCAAGCGGCCGCGTCTCGGTGCGCGTCCGCGTGCTGCCGATGGAGGGCAGCGCCCTTGGCGCGCTTTACATGACCGGCAAGGCGCTTTCGCTGGAGCGACCCCGCGGCCAGGAAGCGACCTGGTTGCACGAACTCGGGCTGGAAGCTCGGGCGGTGCTGGTCGAGCCCTTCAGTCTGGAGGGTCAGGGCGGCGGGCTGGTGATCGCCGCCCGCGAGGACGGCAGCTTCCGCGACCCCGACCGGCGTGCGTTCAACGCCTTCGCGGCCAGCGTCGCACAACGGCTCGTGGCCGAGCGCTCGGTCGAGATCGAGCGGCTGCGCTTCGGCATGGAGGCACGCGAGCGTGAGCGCACACGCTGGGCCCGGGAGATCCACGACGAAACCGTGCAGGGTCTTGGCGCTCTGCGTCTGAGGTTGGCCAATGCGCGCGATCTCGGCGACGAGGCAGAGCTGAGCACGGCAGTCGACACGGTGCTCGAGGGGCTTGGTGCGGAGATCGACGGGCTGCGCCACCTGATCACCGAGCTTCGCCCGGCCGCGCTCGACGATTTCGGCTTGGTACCGGCACTGGAAGCTCTGGCACGGCGTGCCCAGGCGATGGACGACCTGGAGATCCGTACCGAGATCGAACTGACCGACAACGATCGACGGCTGGACGCGGAGCTCGAGAGCACGCTGTACCGCGTTGTGCAGGAGGCGCTCACGAACGTCAGTCGTCACGCGAAAGCCACTAGCGCGGTCATCAGCGTCAGCGAGCGCGACGGTAAGGTGACCGCGGCGGTGACCGACGACGGCGAAGGGCTGCCGCAAGACGGAGCGGCCAGACAGCGTTCGCCCGAGGACGAACTGAAGGGCGGTTTCGGCGTCTCGGGGATGCGCGAACGCGCGGAGCTGGTCGGCGGCGAGCTCGAGCTCGTGCCTGCGCCTGGCGGCGGCGCGACGATGCGCTTGACGGTGCCGCTGGCCGGTCGCCCGGCCTCTGTCTGAGCTGGTCGCATACCTATCCAAATTTCGGGGATGCCCCCCGTGCGCGCGGGGGGCATTGTCCATTTTGGAACCCACACTCCCTCCCCCTTTAGGGAAGACATCGCCGCATGCGGCGATGTCCCGGACGGTGCATGCACCGTCCGGCCGAGTCGTGCATGCACGACTCGGAGGGAGGCGCGCATGCGCGCCTCCCCAGGCGGCGCATGCGCCGCCTGAACAGCGACACGTGCGACTCTTACTCGACCAGGCCGAGCTTGCGCGCGTAGGCGGTTATCTCCGCTCGCGAGGAGAAACCGAGCTTCTCGATCGCGCGTGCACGGTAGGTCTTGACCGTGCGCTCGGCCACGTGTAGCTGCTCGGCAATCTCCGGGTTCGTGAAGCCGTTGGCGATCAGGCGCACCACCTCGCGCTCGCGCTCGCTCAGCGCTACCCCGTCCTGGGAGTCGCCTTCGCCGGCGACCATCAGCGCACCGAGTCTCGGATGCAGGTAGTTGCGCCCGCGACGGCCAAACGGAAGGCTTGCAAGAGCTCGGCCGGCTCGGCCTCCTTGAGCACATAGCTGCGCGCGCCGGCCCGCAATGCCTGACGCGCGTACTCGGGGTCCTCGCGCATCGTCAGGATCGCCACAGCAAGCGTCGGGTGGGCGACGAAGCAGGTCGGTAGCGCCGCCAGGCTCGAGCCGCCCGGCATCGTCAGGTCGAGCGTCAGCAGGTCGGGCTTGAACTCCCTGACCGCGCGAATCGTCGAGGGCACGTCGGCCGCCTCGGCGACGACGCGGAATTCGCCCGTCTCGCGCTCGAGCACCGCCCGGATGCCGTCGCGCACGACGGTGTGGTCGTCCGCGATTATCACGTCGATGGGCCGGTCGAGCCCTGCGGATTGAGCCGTCATAGATCAGCAACCGTATCGGCTCGACTGGCGGCAGCATGAAGGCGACAAGCCTGTCCCAGTTCACAGACGCACCCTCAGGTTGGCGCAGGTAGAGGGCAACGGCACCTTTAGGACGACAACGGACTGCCCTTTTTGGACGACAAGATCGGCACCCTCTGCTCTACAGACAAGCGACCATCCGGGCGCGATCATTGCACGTGTGATGCAGGAGCATCTCAATCACTTCGAGCGACATGCTCTGGGCGAGAGACAGGCCCGGCCAGGCATGGAGCCCGACATCGGCAAGGAGGCACGATGATCGACATAGGCTTGGCCCTCACCTGGGCAGCCATATCAGCGGCTAGCGCGAAGGGACTATCGGTGCTGGCACGTACAGCGGCGAGCGGCGAGACAGAACTCGATCCGGCGATGCCGACAATCGAGGCAAGTGCCGCACTGAGCGGCCTGCGCTCGATCGGCGCAGCGCCGGGGCCGGCCAGCGAGCCGCGATGAGCCGGGCACTCGCTGCGACGGATGCGCGAGTCGGAGCGCGAGAACGATTCCAAATAGCACGCGACGAAGCTTTTGGGCCTTTTGTCGATGTTGACATGGCGCTCGGCTAGCCGGCGAGACGCCTGCGAGCCGGGCGAGATGTCGCGGTTTTGTCGTGTGACGTCGGGCGCTCACCCTAGAATGCGGTTCGCGTTGCTATCAAGCGGCGCGTCATCGCCAGCGTCGAGAGGCGTCATTGCTGCCCAAGTCCCCCCGGCTGCGGAGAATTCTGCTTGCCTACACCGTCAACGAACTGGGTACCTGGTTCGGGTACGTCGCGCTGGCCTTGGGCGTCTACGACCACACCCACAGCGCGTTGGCTGTCGCTGGCTTGTTCATCGCGGGCCGCCTATTTCCCGCTCTGCTCACACCCGCGTTGGTCGCGCGAGTCGAGATCTCCGAGCGACGCGGCGAGTTGAGCGGGCTTTACGTATTGGAGGCCGTGGCCGTTGCTGCGCTGGCTCTCCAGCTCCAACATTTCTGGCTGCCCAGTATCCTAATCCTTGTTGCGATCGACGGCACGGCGGCGATGGCTGCCAACGCTTTGCTACGGGCGGCAGCGGCGCGTGTCGCGGTGGACGAGATCGACACCAGCGCCGGCACCAAGCCCTTACAGGCCGAGGACGATGCCGTGGAGATAGCGCAGCGCAAGGCCAACGCGGCGCTCAATGTTGCCTTCACCGCAACGGTCGCACTCGGGCCGGCACTTGCCGGCGTGGTCGTCGCCAAGGCCGGCGGTTCCACCGCGTTGCTCATAGATGCCGTGACGTTCATGGCATGTGCGGCGCTGGTCCTCAACGTGCGTTCACACGTCGAGGAGACCAAAGACAACACGATCCGCGACCGCCTGAGGACGGCATGGCGGCACTTGCGCGCAGTGCCAGGGCTGCGCGGACTGCTGCTGACCGAGGCCGTAGCCCTTGTCCTGTTCTTCTCAGTCGAGCCCGTGGAGGTGCTGTTCGTGAAGGCGACGTTGCGGGCCGGCGACAGCGGCTTCGGACTGCTGGTGGCGACATGGGGAGCCGGCATGGTACTGGGGGGATCGTGTTCGCCCGTTCGGTGCGCCGACCGTTGGGGCCGATGCTGGCCGGCGGAACGCTGCTGGTTGGACTGGCTTATATCGGATTCGCCGTGGCACCTACATTGGCCATCGCTTGCCTGGCGGCGTTGATTGGCGGTGTAGGCAATGGCGTGCAGTGGCCGTCGCTAATCAGCGGGGTGCAACAGCTCACACCTGCTGCGCTCCAGGGCCGTTTGATGAGCGTAGTGAACTCCGTGAATGCACTGTGCCCGGCGATTGGCTTCGCCCTCGGCGGACTGGCCGTGGCGGCGAGTTCCCCGCGGACAGCGTTGCTTATTGCGGGACTGATGACCTCGGCGGTGACGATTGCATTCCTGCGTTTCTCTACACACCATTCCCTCACGCGCGAGGGAACGCGCGCTGCTGGACTCGTCGCCGAGCAAGCCTCGGCGACGTTGGCGCTGCCGTTGGGCGATTCCCCACCCGACGAACAGCTGGGTTTCCAGCGGGTTGCTACGGACCGCGAAGCCTAGCTGGGCTACGCCGCGTATGCCTCGCGGGCGCGATCGACCTGCCGCACCTTAAGGACGACGGCAATCTGGCCGTTAAGCAACGACAGGGCAAGCCTCCTCTCGCGCTCATGACCAGACACCTTAGACAGCTCTACCTGCTCAGTCTTGGCGTCCTGCTGGCCAGCACGCTGTATGTAGCGGCAACCATTGCGCGCCCGAGCGACTTCAGCCCCGCAAGTCTGGTGGCACTACTGGTGGTTCTGGTCGTCGTCGGGGAGCGGCAGACCATCTCCTTCGCCAACCAGAACGTGTCGGGGGCATTCGTGGCGCTCGTGCTGGCCATGTGCCTGCTCGGTCCGGCCCCGCCGTCGCGCTGGGCCTGCTGGCGTGATCTCGCGGACCGCCTGAGCCGCGTCGTTTCGGTCACGGACTGGCTATCCAATCTCACGACCTACGCCGTCGTTACCCAGTGCTTGGCGGACTGCTCAGCCGGACGCTCGTCGGCGATGTCCACAGCCCGCACTCCGCGCACGCCATACGCAGCGTCACCTTCGGCTTGGCCGTACTGGGCGTATTCCTTGTCACGAACCTCATAAACTTCTTCTTGATCGCGGTCCATCAGCGGATCACTGGAGGGAAGTCGGTGTGTGGCCCAGGTCCGCTCTGTCCTGGTCCCCGTCCTGCCCGGCCAGTTCGCCGCCGCGGCGCTCGCGGCAATCTTGGCTGTCGCGTACTCCAACCTGGGCTATCCGATGCTGATCGGCGTGGTTGCGGTGATCGTGATCTTCCACCGCCTCGCGGTTGCCCTGCGACGCTCCGAGGACCGCGCCGAGCAGCTCGAGGCTCGCACAGTCCGGCTCGCGTCGATGCAGCTGGGAATGCTCGCCACGCTCGTGGAGACGCTCGCGCTGCGGGACCGCAGGACCGCCCGCCACGCCGCGGCGGTCGCTAGGTACGCCCGTGAGCTGGCCCGAGAGATCGGATGCCCGGACGCCGAGCAGGAGCTTGTGCACACGGCCGGTCTGCTGCACGACATCGGCAAGTTCGCGCTCCCCGACCGCATCCTGCACGCCGAGATCCTCTCTGACGATGACTGGGCCCTGATCCGCCGCCACCCCCAGGACGGAGCGACCCTCGTCGGCCGTCTCGATGGCTACGGCCCGGTGGCCGACGCGATCCTCTACCACCACGAGCACGTCGACGGCAGCGGCTACCCGGCGGGGCTGATCGGTGGCGAGATCCCGCTCGCGTCGCGGATCATCGCGGTGTGCAGCGTGTATGACACGCTCACTGCGCGCGACTCCTACCGCTCGCCGATGACACCCCAGGACGCGATCGCCGAGCTGAGGCGTGTCGCCGGGCGCCAGCTGGATGCCGAGATCGTCGATGCGTTCGTCGCGATGCTCGAGCGCGACGGCCCGGTCACGTCCGCCCACGGGGACGATGCCGACTTCGAGGCGGAGCTCGCCTTCGAGCGGCGCACGCGGGCGATGGCACAACCCACAGCGCCCTAGACCGACGGCCAAAGACCGCCTAGAGCGCACAGGACGACATAGAACGCTCCACACAGGTGCGCTCTATGCCGCCCATCGAAAACTACCCTGCATGGTGATTGCCTCAGTTCTTGAACGCCATTACAAGCTCCTTCCGTCGCTCAGGCGGCCCAACACCTGCGCGCGACGGCCTCCATCCTCAGCCAAGCACGATGAGTGTTGAGTAGGTTCGCGTAGCATAATATAGGCATTAGACGAATTGTCCACTTCGTACAAGCGGATGCAGGTTCTCTTGCAAGGAGAGGGCATTTCCCCACCAAGACGACGGTCTTCTCCCGTCAAACGGGGCTTTTTACGCTTGTATTTGGCCTCTTCCAGACGAGCAAATGCGCGGCAGAGCGGTCGCCTTTCTCGATCAAAGGTCCACAAAGCTTCCGTACGCTCAACCTTTGCGCCCAGATTGCCGTATCTCCACGTATCCAGGCGTTCGCGAGCCGGCTCATGGGCGCTCGGAGAGGCGCCTCGCGGCGAGAAACCCCGACCGAGAAGAGATCTGAGATGCCCGAGAATCCCAACCCTGGTCACGAGCACCAGCTCGTGTTCACGAGCTCGCAGGCGGCGCGCTATCTGGGTGTGTCGCTGGCCACGATCCGACGCTGGACCGACGCCGGCTACCTCACCGGCTACCGCACGCCGGGCGGGCAGCGACGCTTCTCACGCGAGCAACTCGACGGCTTCATCGACTCGCTGCAGCGCACGGGCGAGCGGCCCAAGCGCCACACGCAAGTCGCCTGACCATGAGGCCCCGCAGGAGGGGCGCACACGAGAACAGCAACCGACGACAGCCGTCCGAGGAGACCTCGCGGCCGCCGCTCAGCGCGCCAGGCGGCCGAACTTCTCTCGCAGCCGGCGATAGAAGGACGAGCCCGGTAGCTGAGCGATAATGCCCGCGTCGTCCATGAAGCGAGCATCGATCGTGCCCCCGGGCGCGATCTCGCAGACAGGTCGCCCGTCGACCGACACGTCGAGCGCCTCGTGCGAACGGTTATGGATCGTAAGGCGATCCCTTGGTGCGGCAACCAACGCACGTGCGGTCAGCGAGTGCGGCGCGATGAAGGAGACCATGAAACCCTCAACGCCCCAGGCCATCACCGGTCCGCCGTTGGCGAGGTTGTAGCCGGTGGAGCCGGCCGGAGTTGCGACGACCAGGCCGTCGCAACGTACGCTGCCAAGCTCCTCGCCGTTGAGGACATAGGCAAGCTCGGCGACGCGCTCTCCGACCTTGCGGTGGATCGCCACGTCGTTGAAGGCTCGCTCCATACCCGTAGGCGCATCGAGCACAATCGCCGGCAGCGGCAGGAGCTCGTAGTCGCCCTCGAAAGCACGACGCACCCCGTCGGCCAGATCCTGTGGCTCGATCGTCGCCAGAAAGCCGATGTCGCCGAAGTTGATCGCGAACACCGGCACCTCTGTGCCTGCATAGCGACGTAGCGCGCGTAGGATCGTGCCGTCGCCGCCGAGCACCACGCACAGGTCGACAGAATCGTCGTCCGTTTCGCCCAGCGACACGCCATCGCTGCCTGAGAACCCGTGCTTAGCCGCTTCCTCCACATCGAAGCGGAGCGTCACGCCGGCCGTCGTCGCCGCGGCGACGAGCATCTCGAGCGCAGCCGACGTCTGGGCTGGGCGACTATGGGTCAGGACCGACACCTGACGCGCCGGTCGTGCCACGAGCTGCGTCACGGCTCCACCTGTCTGGCCATCCGCTCGATATCGGCGAGGTTTCGTGCGCCGCCCGGACGCGAGGGCTCCGCCAACCAGATGAACGTCTCGAGATTGCCCTTCGGCCCTGGCAAGCCAGAGGAGCGGTAGCCGAGCACCGAGGCATCCAGTTCGAGCGCCGCGGCACCGACGTCGATCAGAGCCGAGCGACGATCCTCGATCGAACGCACCACCCCGCCCTTGCCGACACGCTCACGTCCAACCTCGAACTGTGGCTTGACCAGCGCAAGCACGTCGTGGTCTTCGGCCAGGCAGCCGAGCACGGCCGGCAGGACCTTGCGCAGCGAGATGAAGGACACGTCGATCACAGCGAGCTCGGCTGCGTAGGACAGCATCTCGGGAGTCATCGAACGAGCGTTCGTGCGCTCGAGCAAAGTGACTCTTGGATCTTGGCGCAGGCCGAAGTCGAAGTCCCCGTAGCCGACGTCGATTGCGACCACGTGTGCGGCATTACGCTTGAGCAGGCAGTCCGTGAAGCCCCCAGTAGATGCGCCGACGTCAAGCGCACGGCGACCCTGCACCGGCGTCTGGAGCGCGTCGAGCGCGTTGGCCAGCTTGAGTCCACCGCGGGAAACGTAGGGCGCCCGCTCGCGTACGCTTAGCTGCGCATCGGCTGGCACCATCTCTCCCGGCTTGGCGGCCCGCCTGCCATCGGCTCCAACCGTGACCTCCCCGGCCATCACCGACGCCGCGGCACGTGTGCGTGAGCTGAACAGGCCGCGCTCGGCCAAGAGGGTGTCAAGCCGCTGCTTAGCCACGGAAGGACGGTAGTCGTTCATGCGCACATGGGTTCGATACGGACATCACAAATTCGAGCTTTGAAAAGAATTCGGGGTCTCTGTGATCGACATCACACAAACATGCGTTCGCCTGGGGCATTATTCCTCTCGACCCGAAGTACAGCAGCATCCCTCCTCCCCTCGAAACGGCCCGCCTCCCCAGCGGGCCGTTTCATTTAAGCCTTAGGCCTCGACGGTCGCCGAGTGGCGGTCGCTGATGGCGGCGCGGATGCGCTCGGCAATGCGCTCTCCGGTGAAGCCGACCTCCTTGTGCAACAGCGCCGGCTTGCCATGCGTAACGTAACGGTCCGGCAAGCCCACCCGCAAGATCCGAGGCGGCGCGGTACCGGCCTCGTTGAGCGTCTCCCAGATCGCCGAGCCGAAGCCGCCGGCAAGCACGCCCTCCTCGACGGTCACGAGCAGGTCGTGCTCGGCTGCCAACTGCGCCATCAAGCCCGCGTCGATCGGCTTGGCAAAGCGCGCGTCGACGACCGTGACCGCGATCTCATCCTCCGCCAAGAGATGGGCCGCCTCGATCGCCTTGCCCACGCCCGAGCCGTACCCGATCAGTGCAACACGAGCTCCCACAGGAGCTGAGGCGCCATGCGGGTGGGGAGCGATCAAGATCTCGCCTGTGCCGATCGCGATCGAGCGTGGCTCCTCCGGCAGTTGCACGCCCGTGCCCTCGCCGCGCGGATAGCGCAGCGCGATCGGCCCGTCGTCGTAGGAGAGCGCTGTGTGCAGCATGTCCACCAGCAGTCCCTCGTCGCGTGGAGCCATCAGCACGATGTTCGGCAAACAGCGCAGGTAGGCGATGTCGAACACACCGTGATGGGTGGGCCCGTCGTCACCGACGAGGCCTGCCCTGTCCATCGCGAAAACCACGTTCAGATTCTGCAAGCACACGTCATGCACGATCTGGTCGAACGCTCGCTGCAAGAAGGTGGAGTAGATCGCTGCCACCGGCTTGGCGCCTTGAAGCGCCAGACCGGCCGCGAACAGGATCGCCTGCTGCTCGGCGATGCCGACGTCGAAGTAACGCTCGGGCAGCGCCTCCTGCAGGATGTTCAGGCCGGTCCCCGAGTTCATCGCCGCGGTGATCCCGACAACGCGCTTGTCACGCCGGCACTCCCTCACCAGCGCTTCGCCGAACACCTGCGTGTATTGGGGGGCTGATTTGCTCTGTGCCGAACTGGCGTGGCGCCCAGCCCCGTCCCGGCTGCCGCCGAGGCCACCGTCCCCCCAGACGACGAAAGCGGCGGACTTGGCGGCGGGGCTGTCGGCACGCCGTTGAGGATCGAGTTCGGCTTGGCGGCATGCCACTTCTCCATGCCCTCCAGGCCGCCATCCTCGGCGGGCGCGAAGCCCTTGCCCTTGACGGTTGCGACATGAACCACCACTGGGCGTTCGGCGGCCAGAGCCTCGCGTAGAGCCTCGCGCAAAGCGCGCACGTCGTGGCCGTCGATCACGCCCATATAAGCCCAGTCGAGCTCCTCCCAGAAGAGGCCGGGAGCCCAGAACGCCTTGATCGACTCCTTCAGCTGCGGCCCAAGACGTTCAAAGGCCGAGCCGATGCTGCCCGGCAGTCGTGTGAGTCCGCCCTCGACGCCTGAGCGCGCATGCCAAAGCTTGGGGTTCAGACGGACGCGGTTGAAGTAGCGCGATAGGGCTCCAACATTCGGGGCTATCGACATGCCGTTGTCGTTGAGCACAACCACCATCGGCGTGCCCAGGCCGCCCGCCTGCCCGATCGCCTCGAAGGCCACGCCACCGGTCATCGCCCCGTCACCGATCACAGCCACGACCTTGCCCTTGGAGCGCTCGTCGTCGAGGTGGCGCATCGCCTCCTTGATGCCGACCGCATAGCCGATCGAAGTCGAGGCGTGGCCGGCGCCCATGATGTCGTGCTCAGACTCCTCCATCGAGCAGAACGGCGCGAGACCACCGTACTGACGGATCGTCTGCAGCTGCTCTCGCCGGCCGGTGAGAATCTTGTGGGGGTAGGCCTGATGACCTACGTCCCAGAGGATCTTGTCGTAAGGAGAATCAAGCAGCGAGTGCAGCGCTACCGCCAGCTCGCACGTGCCGAGATTGGCGCCGAAGTGACCGCCGATCTCCCCCACAGTGTCGATGATGTGCTCGCGCACCTCTTGAGCGAGCTGTGCGAGCTCCTCCTCAGAGAGCGCCTTGAGGTCTTCGGGGCCGTTTATGCCGTCGATGATGGTCATGATGTGCGCGTGTAGATGAAGTCTGTGATCTGTCCGAGCTTGCTCGTCGCGGCCGGCTGAGTGGCGCCGGCTGTCTGCTGAGCGGCCGCCCAGCGAGCGCCGAGCGTGCTGTCCGGTGCGACTCTGCCGCCAGTTCCCTGGCGCGATCTATACCGAACTCGCTCACGTATGTTCGCTTGCCGTGTCTCTCATCGCTGCCCTGAGGCTTGCCAAGCGCGAGATCCGTGCCAGTCACGTCCAAGATGTCATCGACGATCTGAAATAGCACACCCAACTCCGCAGCAAAGCGCCTGAACGCAATTGTCGCAGGTCCGCGCACGTCAGCCAAGGACAGTACGCACACGACCGATGCGCCGATCAGCCGACCGGTCTTCAGCTCGTGCAGTCGACGCAACCCCTCAGCCCCCGCGGGAGCGCTCGCGCTGACGTCTACGTACTGTCCGCCAACCATGCCGTTGACTCCTGTTGCGCTTGCAAGCTCGGCGGCTGCCTCAAGCACCCGCTCGGGTGGGCTTCGCCGCATGGAGAGCAGATGCTTGAACGCCTCTGCATACAGCCCATCGCCGGCGAGGATCGCGACGTCCTCACCGAACGCCACATGGCAGGTGGGACGTCCGCGCCTGAGCGCGTCGTCGTCCATCGCCGGCAGGTCGTCGTGGATCAGCGAGTAGGTATGGATCAGCTCGAGCGTCGCCGCCAACGGCATCGCGTCCTCTCGCTCAAGCCCTACTGCCTGCGCGGTGGCGAGCGCGAGCACCGGTCGGATGCGCTTGCCACCGGCCAGCAGCGAGTAGCGCATCGCCTCCTCCAAGCCCGCGGTGAGCGCCGCCTCGGAGAAGCGCATCTGTTGCAGATAACGCTCTACTTCCTCGCGCAGCTGCTCGGGATAGGCGGCGTCCAAAACTAGCGCCCTAGCAGGAGGACCAGTCTCAGAGCAGCGAGTCCTGGCCCGGAGCGCGGCTGGGAAACCTCTGCCCGCGCCTGGCGCTCGAGTTCGCTGCTCGCCTGCGTGGCAAGCGCGGCGCAGTCCTCGACCATCGTGGCGGCGGCGTCGGCTGAGAGCTCGCCCGAGCGCAGCTGCTCTGAGGCGCGCTCCAGTTGCGCGATTAGATCGTCGATTCGCTCCAGGCTCATTGCTGAGTCGCATTCTGGCGCAACTCGCGCAACACCGCGCCCAGCACCCCATTGACGAACCCCGGCGCGTCGCTGCCACAGAAGGTCTTGGCGCTCTCTATCGCCTCCTCGATCGCCCCCTCGGGCGGAATCGGCGTCTCTCCGGGAGCAACATCCGGATGCAGCATCTCGATCAGCGCGACGCGCATGATGCTGCGCTCAAGCGGCTGGATGCGCTGCACCGACCAGCCGTGTGCGTGACGATCGATCACCTCGTCGAGCTCCTCGGCCCTGTCTGCCGCGGCATGCGCCAGCGCGAGCGTGAGTAGCGTTGCATTCTTACCAAGCACCTCTCCCAGTGACCGTCCGGTGAGATCGTGCTGGTAGAGCGCGAACACCGCCGCCCGACGCTGCTCGGATCGGCGCACAGCGCCCTACTTTCCCGAGTCTAGGATTCGCTGCGCCTCAGCCCTTGCCATCAGGACCGCGACATGTATTCGCCGGAGCGCGTGTCCACGCGGATCTTCTGCCCGACCTCGATGAACAGCGGCACCTGGATCACAGCTCCAGTCTCAAGCGTCGCAGGCTTGTTGCCGCCGCCGGAGGCTGTGTCCCCGCGCAACCCAGGCTCGGTCTCGGTAACGCTCAGCTCCACGGCGCTTGGCAGCTGGATGTCGGAGGGCTGGTCGTCGATGAACAACACGTCGACCTCGCTGCTTGGTGTCGTCCAGCGCAGCGCCTCGGCGAAAGTGGCCTCAGGCACCGCGATCTGCTCGAAGGATTCGGTGTCCATGAAGTGAGCATCGGTGCCGTCGGCGTAGAGGTACTGCATCTTGCGCGCCTCGGTACGCACCGCACGGAACTTCTCGCCGGCACGGAACGTGCGGTCGATCGCGGCTCCGTCGGAGGCGCGGCGCAGCTTCGTGCGCACGAATGCCCCACCCTTGCCGGGCTTGACGTGCTGGAACTCCACGATCTTGAAGATCGTGCCTTCGACGTCTATGTGGTTGCCGTTCTTGAATTGGTTGGTTGTCAGAGCCACATTGCCTACCCTTGATCTGGAGTCCGATGCCTACGCCTACACGCTTCGACGGATACATACGAGTCAGCCGCAGAATGGGCCGCAAGGGACCCGGCTACATATCGCCGACCGTGCAGAGAGAGGCTATCGCCCGTTGGGCAGAGTACCGGGGCGTGGAGATCGCGGCTTGGCACGTCGATGAGGACGAGTCCGGCGGCACCCAGGATCGGCCCGGTCTGCGGGCCGCCATAGAGCGCATCGAGAGCGGCGAGACCGAAGGCATCGCGTGCTGGCGGCTCAACCGCTTTGCTCGCAACGTCGCGGGCGCGATCGACGATGTGCAGCGCATCCAGGCGCTCGGCGGACACCTCGCGTTCGTCGAGGAGGACATCGACCCCACCGGCCCGTTCGGCTCGTTCATCCTGACCGTGCTCTTGGCCGTGGCCACGCTTGAGCGCGACAACATGGTGGCCGGCTGGCAGACCGCCAAGCGCCATGCGATCGAGCGCGGGGCGAAGATCAGCCCGACGCCCTATGGCTACGAGCGCCGGGAGGACGGAACGCTGAGCCCGCATCCCGAGCAGGCCCCGCAGGTGGTTGAGGCGTACCGGATCGCCGCGGCGCAGGACGTGAGCGCCGCCTGTGCCTATCTCGTTGACAACGCGCCGGGACGCACTTGGACGACGGCGACGGTACGACGGATGCTCGCCAACCGGAGCTATCTCGGCGAGAGTCACAACGGCTCGGTGGTCAACCTGGAGGCGCAGGACCCACTCGTGTCCCTGTCGGAGTGGACGGCCGCGCAGCGCGAGCCCCGCCGCAAACGAGCCGCCGCCACCTTCCCTCTTTCGGGCTTGGCTCGCTGCGGGACCTGCGGCAGCGCGTTGGTTGGAAGTCGCGGCGGCCCGATGATCCGCACGTACCGCTGCGCCGCCACGCAAAGTCGCCGCACAGGCGAGCGCTGCCCGCGTGGTGCGTTCGTGAACGCGGAGCCTTTGGAGGAATACGTACGCGAGCAGTTGCGGTCCTTTCTCGCCGATTTGAACGTCGAGATAGGCGAGGAGACCTCCGACGACCTGCGAGCGCTTGAGCAGGCGGTTCTGGACGCGGAGAGCGAGCTTGACGCATTCGCGGCTGACATCACGCTCAGGCGGGCACTCGGAGACCGCTACCACGCGCATCTCGACGCTCGCGTGCAGGCGCTTGAGCAGGCGAAGGCCGACTTCAAGGACTTCGCGCGGGATGTCCAGGTGCGGGAGCGGATCAGCGCCGCCGACCTACTCAACAGCGACGACCCGTTGATACTGCCCGAACTGCTAGGCGGCATCCTGGCCTCGATCGACGTTCAGCCGGGGCGCGGGAACCTCGCAAGCCGCGTCACGCTCGTTCCAGTGGGCGGCGATGCGCCTGCCGGGGTAGCGGCGGCGCATGATGCGTAGGACGGAAGCCTTGGCCGCTGCGCGCGCGGCTGGGCTCCATTCGACCTGTTGAAGGTCGAATGCGGGTGATCTTTTTGTCCTTCCCACACTATTAATGACTGTGTAGGTTCGATCTGCTTGTTGGGCTGTTGTGGCCCGGCGGGTTCGGCCGTGATGAAGCGGAGCCTGTAGGGCGTAGTTGAATCACGGCCGAAGGTGGTGGCGTCCGGGGCCCTCGTGAGGGTGTGGGCGGCGGCGGGATGACTCAGTTAATGACTGGCCGCTTGTGCCTTATCACGGATTCGTCTCCCGCTGCCGTCCACGGATGCCGCTGTGACTTCATAGAAGCCTGGACGTCACTCAACACAGTTCTGTCCGGCGGCCTCCACATCCACCCAGGTCAACGAGAAGATGAGGAGAAGTTTGATGATCGCAGTCGGTGTAGACACCCACAAGGACCGCCATTACGCGGTGGCACTCGACCACCTCGGAGCGCTGCTCGCCGAGATCGTCATTGATGTGTGCGCGACGGGCTACAGCGAGCTTGAGAGCTGGGCTCAGGGTTTGGCAGTAGATGGTCAACAGCTCGTGTTCGGATCGAGGGCGCGGGTAGTTGGGGCGCCGGGCTATGCAAGCACCTGCAACGCGCCGGCTGCATGGTCTTGGAGGTCGAGCGGCCCCGTCGCCGCGACAGACGCAAAGGCAAGTCCGATCGGATCGACGCGCTCACTGCCGCCAAGCGTGTGCTCGCCGGTGAAGGGACATCAAGGACACGCCAGCGCGGTGTTCGCCGAGCGCTCGCAGCATTGCTCTTCGTTCAACGCTCGATCGTCTCCGAGCGCACACGACTACTGAACCAGATCCAAGCGTTGCACGCGACCGCACCCGTCGCGCTGCGGGAGCGCATCCCAGCGGGCAACGGTCGACAGCTCGAGCAGCGCCTGAAGACAATCCGTGCGCGTCCTAGCGCCGATCCCGAAGAGCGCATGATCCTCAGCGTCATGCGCGACCTCGCGGCACGCTCGCGCGCTCTGACCCTCGACGCTCGCCGCTACGAAGAAGAACTCGCCGAGATGGTGCGCTCGCTCGATCCGACACTGCTCGACGAACCCGGTGTCGGACCGATCTCAGCCGCCAAGCTGCTCGTCTGCGACCCAGCCCGGTTCAAGGGAGAGGCCGCGTTCGCCAGGATCAACGGCACAGCCCCTATCCCAGCGTCCTCCGGCAAGACCACGCGTCACCGCCTCAACCGCGGAGGCGACCGCCAAGCCAACAGTGCGATCCACACGATCGCTCTCTCACGCTCGATCTACCACCCCGAAACCCGTGCTTATCTCGAACGCAGAATCAGTGAAGGAAAGACCAAACGCGAAGCCATGCGCGCCCTCAAGCGCCACATCCCACGCAACCTCCACAAACGACTCATCCAAGTGCCCTTGACTTCATAGAAGCATCCGTGAGACCGGCCAAACGGCCAACGAATTTGTCGGCCGCACTCCGCGAACACGTTCCTGTGGGCGGCGCAACCGCCCTCCTAATCGATAGCAGCGGCCTCTTGGCCAGGGTCCGACGCTTCGACTTCAATGTCGGCGAGCGCCAACCAGAGCCGTGCGAACAGCGCTGAAAGTGCCTCTGCGCGCGCGATCGTGGCGGGACCCTTCGGTGGCTTGCCCTGCTTCGCCCGCTCTCGATCGACCGACTCCGCCTCCGCGACCATGTCCCGATGGACGCACATCTGACTGCGCAGTGCGCTGAGCACTGGGCGCTCGTACTTGGCCAGATCGACGTCGATCTCGATTGGCTCGGGTGGTTCGCCCCAGCCGATCTCATCGAGCAGCGCACGAACAGCGTCGAAATAGGCCAACGGCTCCTCATACCACTCGGGATGCAGATGGCGACCGTACCTGTCGCTGACGCGTTCGATCTCCTGAGCCGCGCCACCAAGCTCGCCGTGGAGGCCGATACGCAGCGGTCGCACTAGGTCGGCGAAGATTCTGAACATCAGGCTCATCTCGGTTCCTCCTTGTGTTTGGAGGCCCGAGAGACGATCGGCCGAGGCAGCCACGCCTAGCTTGGTAGCGTGACCCGCGCGCCGGGAGTTCGTGCTCTCGGAGCCACGCCCCCGGCAGCTCCAACTGCGCGGGGGCACTTGATTTGTGCAGCAGAGGCTAGCACGAGAACCGGACCATAAATACCCTGGCGCTTTTGACCCTGCGCCGTGAGTGTTCCCGCCGTGAAGCGCAACCCCGAACCGACCGCCGAGCAAGACCAGCTCATCTTGGGCGACGCGCTACGCGCGCTGTGCAAGGGTGCGGGGATGACTCAGGAACAGCTCGCGGAACGATTGGGCGTCGATCCCACGTTCGTCGGCCGTCTCGAGCGCGGCCAACGCGGCGCGCACTGGCGCACCATCCGGCGCATACTCGCTGCACTTGACGCAGGCGTCACCGACTTCGCCGCCGCGATCGACGTCGCCGAGCGCACACGGCAGCCTAGATAGGCTGCTAAAGGCCTTCCGCTGGCGGCTCCTGAGTCGGATTTGTCCGTTTCACTTCGTAGCGCGAAGTTTCGGCCGAACCACCACCGCAGGCGCCCACTTGATAGTCCCGGCCCAGCCCTTGGAGGGTCTGTTTATTTGGCGACCACCAGAGCGTGATCGTTTCGTGGGCCTGATTCGTTCCGGTGTTTTCTCCGGGCCGGTGTGGGCAGGGGACTGTCTGTGGCCGAAAGATCGCCAGGTATCGCCCGTGACCAGCGGACGCGATGTCCGCGACCATTTCTCCATAAAGTCGACCGTATAGAGGTAGGTCTTGCAATGGCCAGCCTCACAGCGTCGCCGGAAATCCATTGGACGTACCTGTCGTTCCCCCTTGCAGATGTCTATGGCATCGGTACTGAGGATGGTCTTCGTCGCGGTCCATTCGCCGTTCGGCATGTGGATCTGGGGTGGCGGGACCTGACAGGTGCCTGGCGTCTGTGTCTGCTCGTCTGCGGCCGCGGCTCGCGCTCGTGCGGTCCCGATAGCGCCAGGCATTGTCGTGCTACCGCTCGTCTTGATCCACACGGTCGCACCGCAACCGCTCGCACCACCGAGAAGAAGGCCCGCGAACATCGCTCCGTAAAATCGCGCGCGGCGATTACCCATCCTGATTCATCGGCGTCCAGGACTACGGGCTTTACACGCGCTGTGACGAACGCGCGGACACCTGCCCCCGTATGTCGGGCCTCCCCAACGGTCACCTCTCCAATCGACTCCGGCACAACAGCCTACGGCCTACAGGCCTGCTCGCTGACTGCTGGCTCACGCCGCAATCACGAATGTCGCCGCTTCACGGCGACATTCGGCCTCTGCTTCGCCGCGACCGGCGCACAGCACACAGACTACGGGTATGAAATATCGCCTGGGTCTCTGCTGGGGAGTGTCAGATTAACGGTGGATCTGCTTGGTGGTTTTTAGTTGATTTATTTCTTCGAACGCTATCGCGAACGCGTTTAGGGCGGGCTTCCATCTCATTGCCCAGCGTGCTCTGCCTCGCGCGGTGGGGTCCAGTGCTCTGGTGGCGAGGTAGAGAGGCACTTCAGCGCGGCCGTGTCGTTGGGGAAGTGTCCTCGCGCGCGGACGGCGCGTCGGTAGCGGGCGTTGAGCGACTCGATCGCGTTCGTGGAGCAGATCACGCGTCGGATCTCGACGTCGTAATCCAGGAACGGTATGAACTCGCTCCAGGCGTTCTCCCAGAGCTTGCTAATCGCCGGGTACTGCTTGCCCCATTTGCCGTCGAACTCCATGAAGCGCTCTCTTGCGGCAGCCTCTGAGGGTGCTGTGTAGACGGGTCGCAGATCGCGGCTCATCTCGTCCCAGTACTTGCGCGAAGCGAACCGGAATGTGTTGCGGATCAGGTGGATGATGCATGCCTGGACGGTCGCGAGCTCCCACGTCGTCGTGATCGCCTCTGGCAGACCCTTCAGACCGTCGCAGACAGCGATGCAGACATCCTCCACGCCACGGTTCTTGATCTCGGTGAACACGCTCAACCAGAACTTCGCGCGCCCTCGCCGCCATCACCGGCCCAGAGCCCCAGGATGTCCCGCTCACCGTTGACGCTCACGCCAATCACGACATAGACAGGCTTGTTGGCGACCTGCCCGTCGCGGACCTTGACGACCATCGCGTCAATGAAGATCACAGGGTAAATCTTTTCCAGCGGCCGGTTCAACCACTCCGTGATCTCGCCCGTGACCTTCTCGGTGATCCGGCTGATCGTGTCCTTGGAGACCTTGGCACCATAAACCTCCCCGAAGTGCGCGGCGATCTCCCCAGTCGTCAACCCACGAGCAGTCAGCGACAGGACGATCTCATCAACACCCGTGAGCCTGCGCGCTGGCGCTTCTTGACGATCTGCGGCTCGAACGTCGACTCGGTATCCCGAGGGACCTCGATCTCGACCGGGCCGATCTCCCTCAGCACCGTCTTGGCGCGCGTCCCGTTACGGCTGTTCCCGCTGTTACGGCCTGCCGGGTCGTGCCTCTCATAGCCGAGGTGCTAGCTCATCTCCGCATCAAGCGCGGTCTCAAGCACACTTTTGGTCAGCTGGCCCAACAGCCCGTCCGGGCCGACCAGCTCAATATTCTGCTCCTTCGCCTGCTCCAACAGCTGCTCAGCCAACTGCTTCTGATCAACGATATCTGTAGTCATAGACCCGATCATCTCCTCCTGATCGGTCAGACCGACTATCTCCGTCATGGTCCATCCCTTCAGTCAGACCAAACCAGATCCACCGTTCATCGGACAGACCCGGGTTTTGGGCAACCGTTGACTTGGATGGGGGTGGTGGTGTGGATCGTGGCGCCGTTCTGTGCGGTGAACGCGGTCGGCATGGCCAACGTTGCGGCTGCCTTCCTGTGAACTGTCTTTACGATTGTCCGTTTGTGCCCGTGGACCGTGGTAACTACTCGCTTGCGTTGCGTGACGGTGCGTGTGATGGAGCAGAGGTTGCCGTTGGCGGCGAGTGCGGAGTTTGGTCCTTGGGGTAGTGTTAGTTCGAAGTTTGTGACTGGTTGGTCGGGGATGGTGTGGAATGTGGAGCTTGTGATGCCTTTTTTGTTTATGAATGTTTCGCCGCGTAGGTCGATCGTGAAGCCGTAGCCCTGTAGTACGACGATTAGTTCGGGGAACTTTGCGCCTCCGTGGGAGACGAAGTAGGCGGGGCCTTGAAGCGGGACGGGTAGGATCGGGGTGAGGGCCTTTGCCTGTCCTACACTAGAGGCCGGTGGGCAGAGGGCGGGGTTAGTGTTGAATGTGCTGTCGGGGCAGGCCTTCTGTAGTGTGGTGAGCCTCGAGGGGAGTTGTCTTGGCAGGTCGACCTTGACTGAACGGATATTCGTCTGTGTACCCAACGGTGCTTTGGGATAGGTCAGCTTCGCGTTTAGGCTTGCGCCGTTTTTGCGGGTTGTTTTGCCGGATGTTGAGACTTTGAAGGTTGGTTTGAAGGCGAGGCTTGAGCAGTCGGCGGCCTGGAAGGGGCTTGGTACGGTTACGGGGACTTGGTCGGCGGGGTTGGTGAAGTCTTGGCCCGCGCCGGTGATGGTGTTGACGATCGACATCGGGGCGCAGTTGGTGGGGTTCAGTGTGAAGTTGGGACGGTCCATATAGACGCGGATATCGCGCACGTGCACCACGATCCCGTCGATGATGTGCGGGATCGGGTCTGAACCGTTGGAGTCGACTTCGACCTGTGCGGTGATCGGGTTGACCTTCAGCGCGAAACGGATCACGACGGTCCCGAGGTCAAACGGTCCGACCGTCGCACTGGTGATCGACACGATCGAGAGGGCTGAGCCGTTGTAGGGGCCCGCCAAATATACTTTGCCTGGTGTTTGCGCAAGGATAGTGCCGACGCCCGCGCCGACGATCGTGTGTCCTATTTCGCTTGCCGCGGGACATGCCGGCGTGTTCAGACTCCTGTTGGCCGCTAGCGTGGCGGGCAACTTCGATCTGGGCATCGGAACAGAACGGTATCCCGGTCAGGTTGCCCGTCAGGCCCGGCGGCAACACCGTCGTGAATTTCGTGATCTCTTGTTCGCCGTCTTCACGGATCAAACGCAGATAGAACGGGCTGTAGGAGCCACCGTCGTTGTTCTGGGTTCCCGAGATCACCTGTGGTTTGAACGGTGGCACACCACCCTGGGGACACGCGCCTTCGCGGACACCCTGGGTCACTTCGAACGGGCCGGCACTCACTAGCCGCGGCTGCTCAGGTGCAGACCACGGCGTCAGCGCGGCCTGCACAGAATAGGAACCACAGACCGGAGGACTAACAAGCGGCGCGGTCGCACCAGGACGAAACTTCAACGTGAAACGACTAAACGGCTGTTGAGGATTGTTCAGGAACGTCGTCGTCAACTGGCCCGTGACCGGGTCCAGATGGACTTCGCCCGCCACCTTGACCGCGATCCCACGGTCCGGAGCCTTAGCAACGATATACAAGCTCAATAGCGAACCGAACGGGTTATCAAAAGGCTCCGCTACATATACCGCACCGTCGATCTTCTCTGCCAACACAGGCGTTTCGATTTCGATCGAACCGATCTTCGATTCCGGCGGACAACCACCTTCGCCGGGCAACGAGGAACTCGTTTCCCGTTCATACTCTACGGGTGTGCACGCGCCCAGTCCAGACCCGGCTGACGGGTTGATCGTAAAGCCGACCGGCAGCGTCACCCTAGCGTCCTTGAGGTTCGCCGTCGACAGCGAGAACGGGTTATCCCACGCCTGGGGTACCAGCAGCGACACGTTCAGACCAGAAGGCGATTCCGCGGCTTTTGTCGTCGGCTGCGCTTCGATGGAGGGTTCAAACGGGACACGTTCGCATTCCACGATCGCAGCGACTTCGGTTTCTGCCGTCAACCACGTTTCGGGATCCTCCCACGAGTCGGCCTTCATGCTCGCAGTATGCGGTTCGCAACCCGTCGGGTTCGACAAGAACGCCTTGACGGGAATACCAGCTTCCTGCGGGCCACCGCCGCCCTGGGGATGGATACACAGTGGCGGTACTTCAAAGGACTCGCCGCATTCCTCGCCACGCTGAGCATCGTGTTCGTGCGCGGCCGGCAAACCCCAAATCGTGACCGACACGTTATGAGGTTCCACCTTCTGAAGATCAGAAGAAGTAGTCGTTATGCCATATTCGCCGGGACGCACACTAGCCTGCAACACCAGCGCAGAACCACCGATAACCTTGAAACCAATCTCGGCAGTCACACCAAAACTCGTGACTTCCATATTATAAACAGGAGCAGTAATATGCGCCGGCGGCGCAACCCCACCATTCGGATTAGCAACTTCGAAACTAATCAACCCAATCTGACTAGCAACCGGACAAGCAGGCACACCCAAAGTACCACTAACCAATTGAGCATCCGTACACGTCGGCACAGCCGTACTATTAGCATCAAAACCAACCGGAAGATTAGTAACCGTACCCCTAGCATCATTAAAGTCTTCCCCGCCGCATTATGCGCAAAATCAAAAGTAACCGTCAAATCCGCATGAGCACCAGCACGCACCGACGACGGCACCACACGAAAACTACCAGGAACAATCCCAAACGATTCAACACTCGGCGCCCCCCAAGCCACACCCCCAAACAACACACCCAACAACACACACACAACCAACAAAACACCACCCACAACACGACCCACAACACCAAACCCAAACACTAGCCCACCTCCCCCCACCCCTACTGTTCCCAGCCTTCCTACCCTTCTTTTTCTTTTTTCCCGCTCGACTTCTTCTTCTTTTTTGGCTCGGACTTCTTCTTGGATTTCACTGCAGGCCGAAGCGGTACGGCCTGGACAATATTCCCGTTGCCCGAGAACGTAAAACTAGACGGTGTAGCATCGTTCGGCGGACTCGCGGGCGTCGAACACGCATCGCCTTCGCATTCCACCGGAACCGGAGGCCCTTCTGGAATACCGCCGCCGATACGCGCGTCGTAAATATCGCCCGCCGTATCGTTATCCTGCGCCACCAACTGAGAATGCGTATAAATAAAAACATCGCGACCATTATCGGCGCTACCCAACAAAATATTCAACAACCCACCACGACCATTCGTGATCAACGCAAGACAACCCTGCAACACACCACAACCATCAACACCATCACGACGCCACTCATACACATCACCAGACACCGAATTATCAGTACTAGCATGTTCCGGTTGAGCCGAGTTGGCACCCGCGTCTCCTTCGGGTGTCACTTCGCCGTCCACGTCAGCCGGGACGAGCGCCGCCGGCGTCTGAAAGAACGCAAAATCCCCGTTAGCCGACACCATAGTCTGTCTTGGCACCCCATCCGTAGCGGTCCTCTGCGCGTTATTGGCCCCGCCGAAGTTAGCACCCAACCTCGGTTCGGGATCAAACGCAGACGCACACGACACACACTCGACCACATGTTCGACGCTGTCATAACGATACACCTGTTCAGTCGGCTCCGCCGGAAGCGACGACAACGGTATCGGGTGTTCTTCGTCGCCGCCGCCGGGGACCGTCGCACCACCCGGCAGTCCCGCAACACCACGCGACGCGAAATAGTAATAGCGCCCATCAGGACTCAAATACGATTCTTTAAATGTGGCGGCACCATCAGACTGGACTACGAAGCCGAGTGTTTCGCTCGCGATGTCGTAACGGTAGATGTCCTCTTCAGAGGCCGCGCCAGATTCGAAGTAGATCGTTTTCAGATCTTCAGAGACGGTGAAGTTGGTGCCCGCGATCGACCCAGTCGAAGAGAGCAATTTCGCCGTTTTGTCTTGGTAGAGGTAGAGGCCAGGGCTTTCCTCGCTCGGTGGCTTTTCCAGCAGGACTTCGCTGCCGTCGGTGTTTGCTCCCGCGAAACGGTAGACGCCGAGATCGAGTGTTTCGACACCATTCACACGCACATACAGATGCTCCGAGGCCGAGCATTCGCTCCCCGGCACAGCTTCAAAGAACACACGCGAACCATCCGCCGAAACGGCATGCGGATTGTGCGGACTGCTAGAACCACCCGCCCCTTCATTGCCCCTAGCGCCCTTAGGGATGCTGGCGCCGCATGTGCCGATACCCACGTTGACCTGACTCAGCTTACCTTGCGAATATTCATACAGGTCGTTGCCGCTCTTAGTCGTGCTCCGCGGTTCCACCAGCGCCCGGTCTTCAGACTGCAGGATAAGCTTCGAGAAATCCGCCGAGGCTGCCACCCAACCCCCACCATAACCAACCATGCTACGAGGAACCGTCCCAACATCCACATACGACACACCCGGAACACCCACCTTGTATTCCACATTCTTCGACCGGCCGCTCCCACCGGAAATGTTAAAACCCGATTCAAAAGCAAACTGCGTCAGATCGCCACTAAATATCTGTGGCGCATAAGTACTCACGCCGGCCTGCGGCTGGACAGTCCCGGCCGTCACCTGCCAACCCGCAGGCGTACGCGAGAAGAAATACGGGGCCTGCCCACTACCCGCAGTCGAACCCCACACCACCGGCGCTTCAAGCATCAAATGTTCACCATCTTCACCAACAAGCTCATCGGCGGGCGATTTCAGACCGTCATACGCGAAGATTTCCTGCGAGCCTTCCTTATCGACAGGCGTCAACATCTCATAAGCACGACAGTCGGGCAGATTCGCCGACGGACCCGTCCGCAACGCCTGATTAGGACAGACCTCTTCAGAACCCGGCGAGGACACCACCGGCACCCTCAAAGACTGTTCGGTACTGTCGATCACCGGACTGCCGGGAGAACTGCTGGTAGCAACAAGACGGTAATGGTAGGTTTCACCCGCCTGCAAACCCGGGAGATCCGCACCCACGAACTTCAACGTGAAATGACCGTCGCCTTCTTCGCCGCCACCACCATCATCCATTTCAGGAGTACGTAACGCTTCGCCGAAACCACCACGTTCGAACTGCGCCTGGGCGACATACTCGAAATAATAGTGAGTGTCATAGCCGTGAGGGCCCACCGTACCCAGCAGACGCAACGATTCACCATGAATACCATGCGTCGCAGACGCGCTCGCGCTCGGCGGCCCCGCCGTTTCAAAACTCCTGATCTGCTGGCGCTCACCTAAGATCGATTCACCCACACCATTCACGCCTTCACCCGCCTTATTCTCCGCGAAGAGGCGAACATAATAGACAGTCCCAGCACTCAAACCACTCAACGTCCCTTCGATGGCGGCATAAACGCCTTCCGGCAGCGCTTCAGCTTCCTTCTCGGAGACGACGCCGCCGGGGCCAGTTGTCCATGATGCTGACTTTTCGGGTTCGCTCGTGTATTCAAAACGCCATTCAGTTTCAGAACCATGCGGGTTAAAGTGGGCCAATGAGCTTCACCGAGGTACCGGTGACGGCGCTAACGCTAGGTTCAAACGCTATCGGCTTAGCCGTCGGAGTCGTAAACGATTCCAGTTCCGCACCACCCCGCCCCTCATACGTATCCTGTACAGTAACGCCTTCCTTATTACTAGCTTTGAGACGAACAAAATAGGTCGTTTCCGGCTTGAGACCAGCCAGGTCCGCTTCAGGATCGGCGAAGTCCCCAGCGACAGTCACGACACCTTCATGTTCGACCGAGCCCTCACCAGAGCTAAACGCTTCCCACGTCCCGGGTTTACCGTTTTCAGAGAGCGCATATTCAAACTCGTATAACGTTTCCGCACCATTACTCTCTACCTGCGCTTCCCCCACAGCCGTCGTGGGACTCGTCGCCCCCACACGAAACGTAGTCGGACCCGTCGAATGCTTGGGGATTTCCGGTGCCAAAACCGCCTTCGTTTCTTCGACCTTGAACTCGTCTTCAGCGAATAATTCTTCGATGGAACTACACTTGACTTTGACGTGAAAGCGAGCGTAATAGATGGTTTTAGGCGAAAGATGGTGAAGTATCGTCGCGTCGGTCCCGTCTTTGGCTCCCAGTTCGACCGCGATCTCGTCACTGGCGATCGTCCCGCCACCAGCAAGCGTCCACGGAGCTTCACCAGGTTTTTTCGGCGATGGAGGCGGCCCACCGCCTCCTTCAGCGCGAGCATATTCCCCACCCCATTCCACTTCGGGCGCAGGCAGCGTGTTGCCGATCAACACAGCCGCCTCGATATGCGCACGCGTGGAATACACCAGCTCTTCTAAGAGTTCAGGCTCGAACTGCGGCGCTTCGCAGGCAGCAAACGCCGTCGCAGCACCAACCACACACACGAGCGCCACGCTCAGGACAGCCAGTCCGACAGCAGCAGCAACGAACCGACCCGGACAGGCCAGACGCTCGATCGATGCAACTGTTATTTTCGCTGACGGTCTCATTACAGATGACTTACTGCTCCTCGCTCACACTTTGCGGTCGTCTTGCCAGGGTGCCAAAGGCTCTCTCGGGACTGCGGCAGGACCACACCCCCTAGGGAACCTCGATCACAACACGTGAACAAAACCCCCACACGCGCCCTCAAAGATCGCCAAACAAGTGGGCCGGACGAGACCAAAACAGGGCCCCGTCCGGCCAACACAAACCACTACTTCACAATCACATCACAATACAAACGTCATTCCGACACCGTCAACGCTTCTCCATTCGTCAGCGTAATCAGATTACCCGAGTCGGCTTCCACTAAGCCCATTTCAGCTTCGCCGCTGCAGGTCGACTCCGGTTCGGCTACGCCCATAGCTTCCACGCCACCAGTCACATTTAACAGTTCACCAGCCGTCCCAGCTACTGCTACGCATAATTCGACCTTGTCCATTCCCAACACTTCGCATAACAGATTATATTCAGCTCCAGTAGTTAACTCATAAAACAGCCCTGTTTCAACGTCTAACTCAACTTCAGTTAACCACGGCAGTTTGAGAGGCCATATTTCCGCCTTGGAACAAAGGACTAGACCTTCAGTACATACAATCCCTTCCATCGCAGTAGATTCATCTAATTCTGGTGGTAAGACACCAGATAAACTAAATACCATCGTAATTTCGTCTGCGCTTTCAGGTCCAACTGTACCTTCGAATAACCCGCTACATAAGAAAGCCGCGCCGGTTAATAAGTCTTCGAATAATAGGCTGCCTACTGCGTCTGATAATAATGCTTCTAAGATCAGATTACCACCGGCTAACCACTGCGCTAATGCGAATGTTAAGGCGGCGAACGCCTGGGTGCTGGCGAACGCGCTGAACGCGCACATCGCGACAAGCACCATCCAGAATACTTGAATCTTTCTCATAGTATTTGATCTACCTTTCCCTCATCCGAGGCTTTGGTTGAAACCTCTTCCGAGGCTTGCCACAGCCGACCGGCCACTCGTCCATTGGTCAGAGAGCACCGGACCCGGCCCTTATAATCCTGCTGTCCTTCGAGCCGCAGAGACGAACCAAAAAAGCTCTACCCCACAGCCCGCACACCAGTCTCACCGGATACCACAAAGAAGTCCAGAGGTGTTTCCCACTGAGACCTACAGCAGATCGGCCCACTCCTGCACCGCGACCTCGCGGCACTCTTTGCGGGTACGCCCATCTCGCTACGGCCTCGCCCACTGTCTCTCAGCTCCTCCGGTAGAGACAGACCGATCAGACAGATAATTTCCCTCATAGGAGACCTCCAGCCCACCGGCCACACTCTTCGACCCTCAAACCAAAGTTCTGGATATCGGGTCTAAACGTACCCTCGCAGACCTAGGAGCGAAAGTCAAGTATAACGTCAACTATTGTTTCCGACTCTTGTGTTTGTGGGTTTTGGGGAGTGTCAGATTAACGGTGGATCTGCTTGGTGGTTTTTAGTTGATTTATTTCTTCGAACGCTATCGCGAACGCGTTTAGGGCGGGCTTCCATCTCATTGCCCAGCGTGCTCTGCCTCGCGCGGTGGGGTCCAGTGCTCTGGTGGCGAGGTAGAGAGGCACTTCAGCGCGGCCGTGTCGTTCGGGAAGTGCCCTCGCGCGCGGACGGCGCGTCGGTAGCGGGCGTTGAGCGACTCGATCGCGTTCGTGGAGCAGATCACGCGTCGGATCTCGACGTCGTAATCCAGGAACGGTATGAACTCGCTCCAGGCGTTCTCCCAGAGCTTGCTAATCGCCGGGTACTGCTTGCCCCATTTGCCGTCGAACTCCATGAAGCGCTCTCTTGCGGCAGCCTCTGAGGGTGCTGTGTAGACGGGTCGCAGATCGCGGCTCATCTCGTCCCAGTACTTGCGCGAAGCGAACCGGAATGTGTTGCGGATCAGATGGATGATGCATGCCTGGACGGTCGCGAACTCCCACGTCGTCGTGATCGCCTCTGGCAGACCCTTCAGACCGTCGCAGACAGCGATGCAGACATCCTCCACGCCACGGTTCTTGATCTCGGTGAACACGCTCAACCAGAACTTCGCGCGCCCTCGCCGCCATCACCGGCCCAGAGCCCCAGGATGTCCCGCTCACCGTTGACGCTCACGCCAATCACGACATAGACAGGCTTGTTGGCGACCTGCCCGTCGCGGACCTTGACGACCATCGCGTCAATGAAGATCACAGGGTAAATCTTTTCCAGCGGCCGGTTCAACCACTCCGTGATCTCGCCCGTGACCTTCTCGGTGATCCGGCTGATCGTGTCCTTGGAGACCTTGGCACCATAAACCTCCCCGAAGTGCGCGGCGATCTCCCCAGTCGTCAACCCACGAGCAGTCAGCGACAGGACGATCTCATCAACACCGGTGAGCCTGCGCGCTGGCGCTTCTTGACGATCTGCGGCTCGAACGTCGACTCGGTATCCCGAGGGACCTCGATCTCGACCGGGCCGATCTCCCTCAGCACCGTCTTGGCGCGCGTCCCGTTACGGCTGTTCCCGCTGTTACGGCCTGCCGGGTCGTGCTTCTCATAGCCGAGGTGCTAGCTCATCTCCGCATCAAGCGCGGTCTCAAGCACACTTTTGGTCAGCTGGCCAACAGCCCGTCCGGGCCGACCAGCTCAATATTCTGCTCCTTCGCCTGCTCCAACAGCTGCTCAGCCAACTGCTTCTGATCAACGATATCTGTAGTCATAGACCCGATCATCTCCTCCTGATCGGTCAGACCGACTATCTCCGTCATGGTCCATCCCTTCAGTCAGACCAAGCTACGGGTATGAAATACGGCTTGGGCCTGCTGTCCGGTGGCGATCCTAAGGTCGTTTGACCGGGACAGGGGCTTCGTGGGAAGGACGCTTGTGGGCAGGCCGCCGTGCATCTGGGCTGTGAGCCCGTCAATGACTAGATGGCCGCCCCTGCGACTCACCCGGTTGGGCTGAGAGCCCGAATCCGTAGTTGTCGCTGCCCGCGGTGCCTTCCATCTCATATGTCCAGTTCGTGAAAGGGAGATGGTTTCTCGTGCGGTTCTTTGGTTTGGATGTTCATCTTGATTTCTGCGAGGTCGCGGTCGCCGAGGGCGGCCGGGTCTCGCGGGTCGGTCGGATCGCGAGCACACCGGAGGCGATCCGAGAGTTCGCGGCCGGCCTGAAGAGTGATGACCAGGTGGTATTGGAGGCCAGTTGCGGCGCGATGATGATCGCGCGGCTACTGAGCGAGGGCCCGGTGGGACGGGTGGTGGTGTGCAATGCGGCGGAGACGCGTGCGATCTCCCACGCGCGCGTGAAGTCCGATCGCTTTGACGCGGCGATGCTCGCCAAGCTCCTCTCGGCCGGGATGCTCAAAGCGGTATGGGTGCCGGACGAGGCGACGTCTGCTTTGCGGCGGCGTGTCGCTCGCCGGGCGGGACTGGTACGGGCACGCACGCGGGTGAAGAACGAGGTGCACGCGGTCCTCGCAAGGTGTCTGATCGGCCGTCCACCGGTGAGCGACCTCTTCGGGAAGAAGGGACGTGTGTGGCTGACAGGTCAGCAGTTGCCCGAGGAGGAGACAGAGACGGTGAGGAGCTGTTTGCGCCACATCGATTTCCTGGGCGGCGAGATCACCGGCCTCGACCAGCGGATCGCCCAACAGGCCCTCGCGTTCCCCGGGTTTCACCGGCTGCTGACGATCCCCGGCGTCGACGTCGGAACCGCCGCCGCGGTCATCGCGGCGATCGGGGACATCACCCGCTTCCAGAGAGCCCCGGCCAGCTCGTCGCCTATCTGGGCCTGGACCCGAAGGTTCGCCAGTCCGGGTCAGAGCCAGCGCGCTACGGGCACATCTCAAAGCGCGGTGACCCGCAAGCCCGCTCGATGCTGGTCGAGGCCGCGTGGATCTCGATCCGAAGCAGTCCAGGCAGAGCTCGCCTACCGGCGCCTCATCGAGGACTGGCGCACAACGGCACCAAAGGGTGGTGCGGGTGCGACACCGGGGCGCGCATCCAACAAGCCCTCGAAGGGCAAAGCCGCGCGGCAGGCCACAAGCCCCTGACGCCTGCGCTTCGCTCACGTCAGTCACCCGCACCACGACAAATCATTCCACTCCGAAGCACCCGACGCGACCCCATCGCCGATGCTCGCCCCTACACCACAACACGCCCGCCGGCACGACAAAAGCCAGTACAGACCATATGCACCGCGCGTGACGTTGGCTCCTGGCGAGCAAGTGCTTGTTGCCTGGGACCGCGACGAAATCGAACAAACGAGGATGGGAATGAATGGGGAGCCCTTTACGCATTGCAAGTTTGTTGATTCTCTGGGAAACGTATACTCGGCCCCATACCCCGGCTAGAAGATGTCGCGAAAGAACTGGCGCCTAGAGCGAAGGTACGTACCGGTCCGGGGCGTGAAACCCTAGATCGTTTCAACCGCCCACAGAACTACAAGTGCCAGACCGCCATAGATGCCTAGCATGGTGATCCATAGAGTTCTCATAGATGGTGCCTTGCCGTCATCGATCATCGCGGTAAAACCGTGAAGCATCTGCGCACCAACTAGCCAAACTCCTAGGAGCATGAGCGAGACGACTATCCGCGCCTGTGCCTCCCGGGTTGGTTCCCGAGTGATTAGAACATGAAATGCGCTCGCCTCGCCAAAGAGTGCTAGTCCAAAATAAAAGGGCGCGTAAACGAGCCTAGCTGACGAGTTGGCCTCGGTGAACTTCTCGATCACGTTCGATTGAAAGATCAGCGCCAGAAGCAATACCGGGATGATCGTTGCCGCAATCTCGAAGAACGCGAGTGGATCACCTACCTTGTGTGCAGCCGTAGCGATCATCCGAATCTAAGGCTTTGGACAAGCCCGCCGAGCATCCCCACTACTTATCTTTCTTCTTTCCCCCAACCTGCTGTGCAACTGCTCCGATTGCAATCGCAGTCGCAGGTGCTACGGGCAGTACCACGTCAACCAAGACTCCGTGCTTTTCGACGGGTTGCCCTTGCGGACGAATCTCCTGCGGCCGGTCCACGCCTAGCAATGCCTTAGGTCTCTTCTCTTGATTCAAGCTGCTCACCTCCCTTCCGACTTTTGCTCAATTCAGGCCAATGTAGAGCCGCTCGCGGACGGAACGCATGTTCGATCGTAAGCTCTGTTGCGTTTATTGCGTTTACGTGCTACGCTGCTCAGGTTAGAAGCATCTGCCACGCTCGCTATGACCGACACGGCCCTTCAAACCACCGACGACCTGCTTCAGGTTGCACCCAACGAAGGCGACGCCTTCAAGAGCCTCGACCTTCAGATCGAGGCGATCTACGGCCGTCACGGCTCCGCGCAGCTCGTTGACGCCGAAGGCAACACGACGGAGATCCCAGACGCTGCGCTACGTGCGTTCAGGCTGATCGTCCGGCGGATGGCGCATGGAGAGCGGCTCGCCCTCGTTAGCCACGGCGAGGAATTGACCACCCAGCAGGCAGCTGACCTACTTCACGTCTCACGCCCTCATCTCGTCAAGCTGCTCGACCGCGGCGACATCCCGTCGCACAAGGTTGGAAGCCATCGCCGCGTACAGACCGCCGACTTGCTCGCCTACCGCGCCCAGCGTGATGCGACGCGAGGCGCGAAGCTCGACGAGCTGGCCCGCATCTCCCAGGAGATCCCCGGCGGATATCGGTAGCTGGACGGCATCCTCGCCGTCCCGGCCCAGCCGTATCCTCCGCTGCCGTGGCCTTCACCGCGACACTCGATGCAAGCGTTCTCTACCCGCTGCCGCTGCGCGACACGCTGCTCCGCGCGGCGCAGGTCGGCATGTACGACCCGTGCTGGAGTGAGCGCATACTCGACGAGGTCGCCCGCAACCTGGTTGGCAACAAGGTCGCCACTACGCTGCAGGCCACAGCAATGCTCGACGCGATGCGCAGCGCCTTCGATACCGCGACTGTCGCGGCCGAGGAGATCGCCCGCCTGGAGCCGGCGATGACCAACGATCCGAAGGACCGCCACGTCCTCGCCGCTGCAGCTACAGCGCAGACGGACATGCTCGTGACCCTCAACCTGCGGGACTTCCCACTAACCGCGTGCGAGCCGCTTTCCATCGAGCCGGTCCACCCCGAGCGGTTCCTGCTCGACCTCTACCGGATCGACCCCGACGCGATGCGCACGGCCATCGCCCTGCAGGCGGCAGCGCTCACGCGGCCACCGATGAGCGTCGCCGACGTTCTCGACCGCCTGGCCGTCAGCGTCCCCCGTTTCACGCGGGCGCTGCGAGTGCCACCGTCCTGACGAACCGAGTAATGTGGTTCAATCACGCACCTGAATTGGTTGGTAGTGATGATGTTCGATCAGCTCCTTCTAGAGCCAAAATTCAATGTGGTTGTTCACGACAGAACTCAGCACGGCCGGGTCACGATAGCGACTACCGAGTGCGTCAGACCGCGGCAAGCACTTGGCGTGCGACCTAATGCTGCGGCGCTCCGAGGACGGCAGGCTCGGGAAGCATTTTCAAGGACAATGTGGTTGACGGTCTACCTCTCGGTGCGACACCTCATATACCTGGTGCTACACTGGCGGGATGCCAACGATCCGCCCCCGCTACACGATTACCGACACCGGCCCCATAAGCGACCTGCTCGATGATGCGCAACGTCAGTGGCCAACCGTTGGTGATCGCAAGGAGTTGCTGTTGCGACTGGCTCAGGCAGGTCACGATTCACTACAGCTAGATCGAGTTGAAGCCGAGGAGAACGACCGTCGGGAACGCCAGCGTGCAGCGCTTGCCAATCTCAAGCGCACAGTCGACTGGGGTGCGATCAGAGACGACCAGGCATGGGGCTAGAGCGGCTACTTCTTATCGACAAGTCGGCATTGGAGCGAGCGACCACAGAGACACTCGAACTCGGAGAGATCTGCGTATGTGCCATCGTGAAGCTTGAGATGCTCTACAGCGCTCAGAGTAAGCGTGACTATTCAGACATCGAGGACAATCTCGCCGCCTTTCGCGACCTGAGCGTCGATGCCGAGACGATCCAAACAGCTGTGACGGCCCATCGAGAGCTTGGGCAGAGGGGTCGCCACCGTCTTCCAATACCCGATCTCCTGATTGCGGCCTGCGCGCAACAACATCAAGCCGCTGTGCTCCATGTCGACCGCCATTACGACATACTTGCAGAGGTGCTCGCCTTCGAGCCCGTGCGACTCCCACTCTAGGCTCCTAACCTAACCTCCGCCAGGTCGGCTGACGCCATCTCGTTTACGCAGTAACCAGATCGCAGAACACAAACCCGCCACGTTCGACCACTTCTCCCCGCCGGCAATCGACAGCGCCCGCGAAGACCGGACCGTCGTACACGAACGTGTGAAACTCGCCGTTCTCCCCGCACGGGTCCACCTCGGGCGGCAGATCATCGAGTAGGCTCTCGTCAAACTCCCTGCCCGCGAAGCCGGGAGCCAGCACTCTCGGGTCGACGCATACGAGGATCGCTCGGAAGCCGAGTGAGATGAACTGGCGGGCCAAGTTCGTGGTGTCGAGCCCCCAAACGGGAAAATGGGCGCGTCTGCCGATCATCCTAAGTCGACTCTCCCGGTACTCGCGAACATCCTGCAGGAAGAGATCACCGAACGCCACTACCTCGACACCAGACATGGTCTCGGAGGCGAAGGCCTCAGCCATTCGTGCGTAATAGACCTCGTCTGTGCAGCGCACAGGAATCTCAACCTCGACCAACGGCACCCCGACAAGTTGCGCTTGGCGAGCAAGCAGCTCGCGCCGCACGCCGTGCATCGAGATGCGCTCGTACTCGGCCGTAACGGTCGTCATCAACGAAGCGGGCACACGGCCCTCCCGCTCGCGCAACGTCCACAATGCGAGCGCCGAGTCCTTGCCGCCGCTCCAGGCCATGCTCAGCGAGCGCGTCAGCGGCAGGACGGTTGCATCAGGGGTCATCTGGGCCACGCTACCGAGAATCTGGTGCACCCATGACCACAGACCCCGTGTGACCGACCACACTCGCGTGGCATGGCCTAATGTCGTGCATGAAACCGACCAAGGGAGCTTGCCATGAAGACCCTGCAAGGCCGTACCGCGCTCGTGACCGGCGCATCCGGGGGGCTCGGCACACACCTCGCCCGTCGCCTCGCCCGTGAAGGGATGAATGTAGCCGTCTCCGGTCGGCGCGAGGACGCGCTCGCGAAGGTTGCGACGGAGCTGAACGCCCTCGGTGTGAAGTCAGTTGCCGTATCCGCCGACCTGACGGATCTAAGCACCACCGATCCATTGGTCGACGAGGTCGAAGAGCAGCTCGGGTCGATCGACGTGCTCGTCAACAACGCGGGCATCGAGTCAGTCGGCGCATTCACTACCTACACGCGCGAGGAACTCACTTCTTCGGTCAATGTGAATCTGACCGCTCCACTATTGCTAACCCATCGCCTCACACCCGGGATGCTGGAGCGCGGACGCGGGCACGTCGTGTTTATTTCCTCGGTCGCGGGCAAGGTGGGACCGGCCTTTAGCGAGCCCTACGCAGCCACAAAGGCCGGACTGATCGGACTGACGCAGTCACTGCGCGCCGAGTACCTAGACGCGCCAGTCGGCTTCTCCGTCATATGCCCCGGGTTCATCGCCGGCGACGGCATGTATGCGCGGATGGTGCAGGACGGGCACAGCTCAAACCGTATGCTGGGCGAGACGACCACCGAGAAGATCTCCGACGCGCTTGTGCGCGCGATCCGCGATGACTGTGCCGAGATCATCGAGAGCGGCGCTCCGCTCCGTCCGATGCTTGCGCTCGGCCAGTTGGCGCCCGGCCTTGTCGAGCGTGTGGCGCCGAAGTTTGGCGTCACCGAGATGTTCCGCAAGGTCGCCGTCTCGCGCGGACGTGCGTAGGCTCGCGCCTCCCCCAGCGAGATCCAGCGCCGGTAGAGCCAAGGCCTCCGTAACCCCACCCAAGCCCGTCTCGTGAACCCGAGACGCAGGCGGCGATCGGAGCCTCAAGCGGCCGGCGTTTGCGGTCGATGAAGCCAGATGAGGCAGCTGCTGCGCGAGAACGCCCAGTGCGCATTCCTCGCCGCGGCAGCGAGCGCCACGATGGCCTGGCTTGGCCTGTACGGCTTTGCCTGGAACGACTACGAAAGCGAGGCGCGCCCGGCCTTCGATGCGCTTGCTCAGGGACACGTGGTCGAGTTTCTGCGACTTGCGCCCGCGTACGGCGGATCCTTCGTCGAGCGGGCGCCGTTTGCGCTGCTCCCAGGTCTTTGGGGAGGCGGAGAGCTGGCCGTCTACCGCATGGTCGCGCTGCCATGTCTGCTCGCTGCGGCCGTCCTCGGCGTGTGGCTGGTGGCGCGGATGCGTGCCGAAGGACGCTCACTGCTCAACCGAGCTGTCGTGCTCGGCCTGTGTGTCACCAGCCCACTGACACTTCAAGCGCTTGAAATCGGCCATCCCGAGGAGTTGCTCGGGGTCTGTATGTGCATCGCCGCCGTGCTGCTTGCCTGTGCCCCAGAGGGTGCAAACCGCAACCGCATGGTTCCCGCCGCTCTAATACTGGGATTGGCGATCGCCAACAAGGAGTGGGCGCTGCTTGCGATCGGGCCTGTGCTGTTGGCGCTACCGGCTAAGCGACGCCTGTTGTGCTTGATGATCGCGGGCGCAACTTCGGTGGCGGTGCTGGCTCCCCTGGCGCTGGTCTCCTCGGGTGGCTTCATATCGGGCACCCAGGCGGTCGCAAACGCGCCGTCCTCGATCTTTCAGCCCTGGCAGATCTGGTGGTTCCTGGGCCATCACGGGGCTCTGGTGCACGGCCTGTTCGGCTCGCCGAAGATCGGCTATCGCATAGCACCCAGCTGGGTGGGCGGGGTCAGCCACCCACTCATTTTGCTCGTCGGCGCGGCCATAACTCTCTCGCTGTGGCTAAGCCGTCGCCGGCGCGCCGGCAGTGGAGCCCTCCTGAGCGAGCGCGACGCTTTGCTGGCCCTTACTCTGGTGCTGTTGATGCGCTGCGTGCTGGACACGTGGAACACCGAGTACTACCTACTCCCATGTGTGTTCACGCTGCTCACTTGGGAGGCGATCGGACCTAGCGACCGACCGCCGGTATTGGCGCTGTCGAGCACACTGCTTGTGTGGCTCACCTTCCAGTGGGCGCCGGCGCACATCTCGGCCGACGCGCAGGCGGCTCTGTTCTTGGTGTGGTCGCTGCCGCTGATGGGACTGCTCGGTCTCGCTCTCTACAGGCCGCGGCCGACGCTAGTCGAGCGTTATGAGCTGCTTCGGCAAGCTCGTGAGCCGCTCACAGCCGTCGTCGCCAACCAGCACTAGGTCCTCGATGCGCACGCCAAGGCTCCCCGGCACATAGACGCCTGGCTCGACGGTGACGATGTTGCCGGCGCGCAAAGGCTCCTCAGGCGCGGTGCGCGACAGGCGCGGCGCCTCGTGTATCTCCATACCGACGCCGTGACCGAGACCGTGGCCGAAGTGCTCGCCGTGGCCTGCGTTGTCGATGATTGTGCGTGCGATCTCGTCCACCTCGCGTCCTGAGATCCCGCTACGGATGGCCTGCAACCCCGCTTCTTGCGCGCTGAGGACGAGTTCGTAGGCCTCTACCGCGTCAGCCGAGAGCTTGCCGGTGGCATAGGTGCGGGTGCAATCCGAGCAGTAGCCGTCGAGGTAGGCGCCCCAGTCGATCGTGACGAGCACGCCCGCGGCAATCTCGACATCGCGCGGCTCGGCGTGCGGGAGCGCTCCGTGCTCGCTGCTTGCGACGATCGAGGGGAAGCTCGGCGCCTGCGCTCCCAGACGACGCATGTGCAGCTCCAGTTCGATCGCCACCTCGCGCTCGGTGCGTCCCACAAGCCCGGCTTCGATCACCTCCGAGAGTGCCTGGTCGGCGAGCTCCGATGCGGCGCGGATGCGTTCGACCTCCTGCTCGTCCTTGACCTCGCGCAAACGCTCGACAATCCCCGAACACGGCACGAGCTCCCAACCCCGTGCCAGCAGTTCGTGCAGGCGGGCGTGCTGCTTGACGGTCAACGACGCATCGTCGAATCCGAGCGTCTGCGCGCCCTTTGCTCCGCCATCCCCCAGCGCACGTGCCGCCGCCTCGAACAGATCGCCCTGCGCGATCTCGCGCTCGATCTCCCCCGGCACCTGCTCGGCCGACTGAGTGACGTAGCGGAAGTCGGTGAAGAAAAGGTGCTCGGCCTGCTCTCCCGCATCGACCAGCAGCATGCCGTTCGAGCCGGTGTAGCCGCACAGGTAGCGCACGTTTACCGGTGCGCTCACGAGCAACCGGTCGACGCCCTGCTCGCGCAGTGCCGAGGCCAGGCGGCTAAGACGAGCAAGCTCGCTCATACCACGCCTCCACCCGTCTCGTCGGGCGCGACCGGAGCATCGTCCTGTTGCTCCTTGCCATCAAGCTCGTCGCGCAGGCGCTTCAATGCCAGCCAGTAGCCCTCGACTCCCTTGCCCGACACCGAGGCTATGCATAGGTCCTCGATCACCGACAGCTGCCGCCATGGCTCGCGTGCCTTCACGTCGGAGAGATGCACTTCGACAGCCGGCAGCGCCGCGGTGGCGAGCGCGTCATGGATCGCCCAGGCGTAATGTGTCCAGGCGCCCGGATTGAGCACCACACCATCCACCAGCTCGCGCAGCGAGTGCAGGTGCTCGACGTACTCACCCTCGAAGTTGCTGTGAAAGAAGCGTGTCTCGACACCGAGCTCGCCCGCGAAACCTTCGATCTGATGCTCCAGCTCGTCGAGCGTGAGCGTGCCGTAGTGCTCGGGCTCGCGCTTGCCGAGCATGTCCAAATTGACCCCGTGCATCACCTCTATGCGAATCAGACCCGCCATCTGAACGCAGAGCCTACCCGCGAAGCTCCGCCACGGCGGCGTGCAGCTCACTCGAAGAAACCTGACAGCCGGTGCGTACATTCCCAGGCTCATCGAGCAGCACGAACGGAACCTGCGCGCCGGTGCGCTTCTTGTCGCGCATCGTTGCCGCGATGACCTGCTCGACATCCTCCCCGTCCAGCGCCAGCGGCAACCCGCGCGCACTCAGTAGCTCGCGCACTTGCGCGCGCAGCTCCTCCTGGCCCGACAACCGCAGCGCCGCAAGCAGACCAAGGCCTACTGCCTCACCGTGGCGGTAGCGCTCGTAGCCGGTAACTGTCTCCAAGGCATGGCCGACCGTGTGCCCGAGGTTGAGCACCTGACGGCGACCGGCGTCGCGCTCGTCTTCAGCGACGACAGCCAGCTTCGTGCGCGCGCAGGCGAGGATCGTGCGCTCGTCCAGCGGCTCGTCCGCCGCGACGCGCTGCCATAGCTCGCCGCCGGCGATCAATGCTGTCTTCAACACCTCGACATAGCCGGCCGCGAGCTCCGCTGCCGGAAGTGTCGAGAGCGTCTCGGGGTCGACGATCACTCCCGCCGGATGGTGGTAGGCGCCGACGTAGTTCTTGGCCTGCGGCAGATCGACGCCGGTCTTGCCGCCGTAGGCGGAGTCGACCTGCGCTACGAGCGTAGTGGGCACTTGCACGACTGGGACGCCTCGTTGATAGGTAGCTGCGCAGAACCCGGCCAGATCGCCCACCACTCCCCCACCAAGCGCAACTACGTGGTCGGCGCGAGTCATGCCGCTGGCGACCAGCGCGCTCCACACAAGCTCGGCGCCGGCAAGCGTCTTGTTGCGCTCGCCTGGGGCGATCTCGATCAGCTCCTGAACGCCGCCCAGGCGCTCTGCATACAAGCCGGCGACGTTTTGATCAGAGACACAGAACGGTCGCGAGACGGTCCGCTCCAGCGGCCACACACCCGACTGCGAGCACACCTCCGCGCGCAGCAGGCCGCCCCCGACCAGCACCGGATAGTCGCCGGAGTCGGCGCTGGCCCACAGAAGACGCGTACCGACAGGCGCACGAGAAAGGCCACTCAGGGCAGATAGGGCCCGCAGGCCCACGCGCAGTGTAAGCGCCGGCAAGATCGCGTCCGCAAGTCCTTCGTAGAGACTCAGGCGACTTGCGTGCAGTTTGTCGAAGGCCTCCCGATCAGATGCCAGCGGTCGCTTCTCTCGCCCAGAGCTCGCGCTGGCGCCGGCACGACGCCAGGCGGCCTGCGCGTCGATGTCGAGTAGCACCGTCAAGTGCGGCTCGAGCGCCGCACGCACGCGCTCTGAAAGGACGCTGCCACCGCCGAGCGCGATCACCGACCTTGGGCCTGCCTGCTCGAGCAGTCGGCAGACAAGCTGCTCCTCGGCGGCCCTGAACGAGGACTCTCCGCGGGTGCGGAACTCCTCGGCCACAGAATGGCCCAGCTCCTCTTCAAGCAGGCGGTCGCTGTCGAGCGCCCGCACGCCCAGCGCCGCCGCGACTTCGCCGGCGACAGTCGTCTTGCCGGCGCCCATGAAGCCGATGAAGACGAGCGCGCGGCCAGGGATGTCGACTACAGGCGCCATCGCGGGCGCTCTCGGTACTCGCCCAATCGGGCGGCGCTCAAGGCGACGGCCATCCGATCCGCTCGCAATATGCATCCAGCGCCTGGCGCGTGTCGTCGATGTGGTCGCCGCCGAACTTGCGCTTGTAGGCGTCGGCAAGCACAAGCGCGACCATTGCCTCACCGACGACGCCGGCGGCCGGGACGGTGCACGAATCGGTGCGCTCGCGCAGCGCCTCGGCCACCTCGTGCGTCGAGATGTCAACAGAGCGCAACGGCTTGGTCAGCGTCGGCAGTGGCTTCATTGCGCCGCGCACGATCAGCGGCTCGCCGTTGGTCATGCCGCCCTCCAGGCCACCGGCGCGGTTGGTATCGCGGTAATAGCCGCGCTCCTGCGAGTAGAAGATCTCGTCATGCGCTTGTGAGCCAGGCACGCCGGCGATATGAAAGCCGTCGCCGATCGAGACTCCCTTCATCGCCTGGATCGAGAGGATGCCCATCGCAAGTCGGCCATCAAGGCGCTCCTCCCAGGAGATATGCGAGCCAAGCCCTGGGAGGACCCCGAAGGACTGCACCTCGAAGACCCCGCCGAGCGACTCGTTGGCCTTGCGCAGCGTGTTGATCTCGGCGACCATCGCACGCCCGGCCTCGGCGTCCAGGCAGCGCACCGGCGATGCGTCCACCTCGTCGAAGTCGGCGAGCGTCAAAGCCTGTGTGCGCTCGGGCGCCTGTACCGAGGCGATCTGGATCACGTGCGAGCGAACCTGCACGCCCAGCGCCGCGAGGAATGCCTTGCAGAGCGCGCCACCGGCAACGCGCGCCGCCGTCTCGCGGGCCGAGGCGCGCTCGAGGATGTTGCGCACGTCGCTCTGCTTGTACTTCTGTGTGCCGACAAGATCGGCGTGGCCTGGGCGCGGGAGATGAACCTCCGGGATCTCCGCGTCGACCGGCCACGGCGACATGCGCTCTTCCCAGTTGGCGTAGTCGCGGTTCTCGACCTGCAGGGCGACAGGCCCGCCGAGCGTCGCGCCGTGACGTATGCCGGCCGTGACGCGCGCCGTGTCCTTCTCGATCTTCATGCGCCCGCCACGACCGTGGCCAAGCTGGCGGCGCGCCATGTCCTCGTTGAGGTCCTCCGGGCGCAGGCGCAAACCGGCGGGCAGGCCCTCGACGATGCATGTCAAACCGGGTCCGTGGGACTCACCGGCGGTGATCAGGCGGAGCGTCATCTCCGCCGTAGCTTATTTGCTGTGGGCCTTGCGCCTCACGCGCGCGGCGCCGGCGTCCTTGTGCTTCAAGCTTGCCGCGCTTGCACCGCTACCTTTGACGATGCTCACGACCTTCAGTTCGTAGACGACGAGGAGGCCGTTTGCTTCGATGTATTCCAGTTCCTCGGAGTGCTCGGGTTCGAGGTCGATCGTCTGGCATTCGGAGGTGCTTGGCAGGCAGATGCCGGTTCCGTGCAGGATCGGCGGGGAAACGAGCTTGAATACAGCACCTGCGCCGTTGTTCGTGACTCGTTCGAAGGATATGCGCGGATTCTGCTTGGAAGGGAATGGATCTCCCGGCTTGATGTCCTCGTAGGGCGCGAGCGTCGCTGGCTGACCGGGTGTGGTCGAGGCCGGCCCGAACAAGACGGAGACGACGTAGGAGAACTTCGGCTTGCTTGTTTTCTTTGGAGCCGGCGCGGGCGCTTCCTGGCCGCCACCGGAACCTTTACTCGTGGATCCGCCGCTACCGGAAGACGACCCGCCGGAGCTTGAACCGCTTGAGCTGCTGGAAGAGCTGGAGCTTGAGGAGCTTGAGGACGCGGCGGCTTTCGTCGCGGGCGGCGAAGGCAACGGGATGAACGGGTCGCGCGTTGGGCGGGTGGGTTCATGATTCTGGAAGCGCCCGCCGCCCGGAGTCTCTGAGACGGCCTCGTTCGGGTTCGTCGGCGCAACCGTCACCGGCAGCGCCGGCGCCGAGCCGGTAACCGAGATGCTTGGCAGGCTCGCCACGGGCGCGGAAGCCGAGCTGCCCGAGCCACCGGTCACTGTGTATGCAACGGCAGCGATCAAAGCAACGGCAGCCAAGGCCACAAATGGCAGCAGACGCCGCGAAGACAGGTCGGAGCGCAGCGATTGCAGGAACTCGATCATGGCGTTGCCTTCACGACGGCGGGCGTGACCGCCGAGCCGCTGGATGAAGTACTAGAGGCCGTCGTCGTCGCGCTCGCAGGACTGGACGGAGTCGCCCCACCGAGCGGTGTCGCACCCGCGGGCAGCACGTATGCGGTGGCACTGATCGTGCCTGTCAGTCGCGGAGATTTGGATTTACTGGAAGCCGAAGCACCTGCGCCGTTGCTGCTGGGAGCAAGGCTGACGCTGTCGATCGTCAGCAGCCGTCCGTTGACGTGCAGCGCTCCCGAGGAGGTTTGCACGGTGAAGCCTTCGAGCTGGTCGAGCAGTTTGTAGAGGTCCACGAAGCTGCCGTTGAAGACGAACGTGAACGGCTCCTGACTAAAGGCCGTGTTTTGCGTGGCCGCCGTTGCAGCCGCGGCAGAGCTTGTCGAGCCGGTGGCGCCGGCTGTGATCGAGGTGAAGCCGACGTCGCGGCTGTGTGTGGCCCTGTCCAGCGTGTATATGAGCCCGGGGGTTTCCGCTGAGGCGGGCACGGCCTGGCCGAGGCTTACGAGCGAGGCGTAGGCGCTCGAGTACTGCGCCTGCGCGTTCTTGGCGCTGTCGGCAGCCGATTCGGCGCTTGCCAGCTGCTGGCGGGCCGTTTCGACTTCGGCGCTGATCTTCGCGGCTCGTTGGCGCTCGGGCGCAATCGTCGTGAACCACGCACCGAGCAGCACGGCAAGCGCGATGATTCCTATCAGCATCAGTCGGTCACGCGTGGTCATTTGGACGGGTCTCCTGTCGAGACCGGCTCGGCAGCGCCGGCGCTGTGTGCGGAAGCCGCAGCGGCTCCCGCGGCCGTGGGCACACCCGTGGCAGGCGCCGCGGGCAGCCCGACAAACGTCACTTGGGTTGTAAAGTTCGGATCGCTGCCAGAGCAGCCGCCAGTCGCGCCGCTTCCACCGCTGGCCCCGCTCGCCCCGCCGGTTTCGGCCTTGGTCGAGCTCTGCAGCTGCACTTCGCTGGCGCCGTCCATCAGGCGCAGACGCTGAAGCGCCTGCGCAACGACGGTCTGGCTGGTAGCGCAACCGGTGAGCGTGAAGACTGGAGTACTGCCGGGGGGGGTACTCGAAGCGGGCGTCGCGCCGGCAGCGGCTGTCGTAGTTGTGGCAGCGCCAGCGGTGGTTCCACCGGCTCCGACTGTGCCATGCAGGGCGCTGAGCGAGGTGCCTTGTGGCAGCACGCGACCAAGCTCGTGCAGGGCGTGGGACCAATCGAAGCGCGCCTGGACGAGTTGGGCGACGGTCTCGGTGCGCTGATCGGCCATCGTGACGAAGTTGGTGTAGGGCGTCAGCCGCCCGGTGCGAGTTTCGACCACGCTCGTCTCGGCTTTGATCTGAGCGACTTCGCCGTCCTGGCTTGAGATGCTGTGGTGAGCGCTGCCGTACATCGCGATCATCACCGCAAGTCCGACGATCACACCGAGCACGATCAGCGCGGCGCCACCGGAGCGTCCTGTCAGGTCTGAGATCCCACCGGCGCCTTGGCGCTGCTCGCCGGGGATGAGGTTTACAGCCTTCATCGCGGCGCCTCCTCGACCGCGAGTCCCGTCGCCACGGCAAGCCGCTCGGCGGAGACCTCACCGGCAGCGCGCTCGTCGAGCACACCGACCGTCTGCGGGATCAGGGGAACGCGCAACTCGCTCTGCAGGGCCCGTGCGAAGCCCGAGATCTGTAGCGCCGAGCCGCTGAGCACGATGCTCGAGACCTCACCTCCGCCGTCCTGAGAGCGATGGAAGTCCAGTGAATTGCGTACCTCGCCGGCAATCTCGCGCACGCCGCTTGAGAGCACCGGGCGTACGTCGATCGCAGGCTTCTGCGGCGCGGCGGCAACCGGGTCGGATGGCTGTTGCTCTTGCGAAGCGCTGTCGGCATACAGGCCCGGCGCTGACTGAGACGGCGCATCAAGGTCGACCGCCGCCAGCAGCTCGCGCGCCTCTGTCAGCTTGATGCTGTTGCGCTCGGCGACGTCAGCGGCCATCGACTCGAGACCGCCGCCGATCACACGTGTGAAACGGCAGACGGTACCCTCGGCGATCGCCATGTTCGTGAGCCCGCCCACGTTCAGATACAGGACGCGACCTGAGTGATCCTCGTCGGCGCGGTGCAGAGAGCGGATCAAGGCAAAGGCTGAGAGGTCGACGCCCTCGGGACGCAGCCCCGCGGCGCGAACGGCAGCGATCAGGCGTTCGACCATGTCGCGCTGGGCCGCGACGACGATCACGCGCTGGCGCGGGCCGGCGGGCGTGTCGATCACGCCGAGCGCGTGGAAGTCGAGCACCGCGTTGTCGAGCGGCATCGGTACCTGGTCCTCGGCTTGGAAGCGCACCGCCGTCGCCAGCTCCTTGCGGTCGGTCAGCGGCGGCAGCTCGAGCGTGCGCAACACGGTGCGCTGGTTGGCGACGCCGATACGCACGCGCTTGTCGAGCTTGGAATCACGGAACATCTCGCGCAACGTATCGGCGAGCGCGGTGCCATCGAGCACCTCGCCCTCGCGCATCGTCTCCGGCGGCAACGCGGCGCCCGCGGCCTTTTGCACCTGAATCGAACCGTTGACGCGCGCCTGAACGGCACTCACGTAGCCGGGCTGGATGTCCAGGCCGACGAGCATCGCGCCACGCGAGCGCCCGCCACGACTCGGCTTGAGGCTCGACATCGAAATCGAAGCGTTGAGCGATGGCAGCTTGCGCTTGGCCGGCTCGATCACGACGGTGTCTGTGGCCGCCGGCTCCGGTGGCGCATCGACGACGATTGATGTCGGCCTGAGCAGGCTGAGCTCCTCGCTATCGGTATGTCCAGGTTCCATGGCGTCCATCAGTTCAGGAAGTGGGTTGTGTACAGGTTCACCAGCGGCTCGCCGGCGAAGATCGCCACGAGCGAGCCGAAGGCCAGGAACGGTCCGAAGGGGACCGCGGCCTTGCGTGCGACTTGCGCACCTTGGCGTCCAAGAATCAGCGCGCCGAACAGCACTCCGGCCAGCAGTGCGACGAGCATCGCCGGAGCGACTGCGCTGCCGAGGAACAGTCCCATTACACCGGCGAGCTTGACGTCGCCCATGCCCATGCCACCGGGATAGGCCATTGCAGCGATCAGTAGCGCGCCGCCCGCGGCGGCGCCGGCTATCGACGCGCGGGCTCGCCGCTCGGGTCGAGCGCAGTGCCGATTGCAAGCGCGAGGAACGCCCCAAGCGCGGTCAGGCGGTTGGGGATGATGCGGTGCTCGGCGTCGATCAGCGCGATCGGCACAAGCAACAGAATGAAGGCGACGTTGAGAGCGATCGTGGCGGAGCTACCGCCTGCGAGCACAGCACCCACGCACAACAGAGCGGCAAGTGCCTCGACGAGCGGGTAGCGCTTGGAGATCGGGGACGAGCAGTTACGACAGCGTCCGCGCAGCAACAGCCATGAGACGACGGGGATGTTGTCGTAGGGCTTGACCTGCGTCCCACAAGCGGTGCAGTGCGATGCCGGGCGCACGAGCGACTCGCGGCGCGGCAGGCGATATACGACGACGTTCAGGAACGATCCGATCATCGCTCCGAACACCCCCGCGAAGGTTGCTGTCTCCATGGACGGATGATCGGCTCACGGCGCGCCGCACTTGAGCGCTTCTGCAATCGCTCGCCCAATATCTGGCGATCATCCGAGTGGGCCCCCGCGTAAGGCCGATCCGAGACACTCGCGACAAGGACACCCGGGCCGCTGGTAAGGGCATTCAAGTACCAAGTCAAGACGCAAAGAGGGCGGCCCATACTGGACCGCCCTCTTGAAACTATCGCGATTGACTCAGAGCGAGTGGGCTCTGGACCTCGGTCCTACCAGGACCCGGTCGGGCAGCCACCAGCATTACTTGCGTTCGCGGCTTTACATGTGCGCGTGACAGCACCCGCTTTGTTGACGAGCTTGAATGTGTCTTTTGTACCCGGAGCTTCGGTTTCCAATTCGTAGCCGATGCCGCTTTCAAGTTCTTTCGCGACCTTGAGGTAGGCCATTTTTACCGGCTGCTTCTGTGATTGGGATCGATTTTTCGTATTCGTTGATCTTGGCCTGCGTGACTTCTTTGTAGCTGCCGCTGTAGTCAGTCGCGATCGTCTCGGCAGCGACCTGGGACTCGTGTACGAGTTCCTTGGCGGAGGCGTCGCTGGCCTTGCTCTTCTGATTGAGGAAAGCGGGGATTGCGATCGCAGCCAGGATGCCGATGATCAAGATCACGACCAGCAGCTCGATCAGCGTGAAGCCCGACTCCCCCCTTGCCCGCAAATGTCGTTGGTGTCTCACCGGCAACTCCTAGCCTTGCTTGATGTTCATGGATGCCAGTGCCCGTGTGTCGCCCATTTGCGACCCGGCTGTGAGAGCCGTCGACTTTGTCTTCGCAGTCCGTGCTTGCCGTACTACGTGCCTGACTACTGAATGATCGGCAGTTCAGCGCTGAGAGCTTGAGCTTCGATGAGCAGATGCAACATATCTTCCTAACGCAAGACAACAAACGGGGGCGACCGAATGGCCGCCCCCGTTTGCAACTATGCCTTTCCAAGCAACAAAGCCTGGCTGCTGTTAACTACCAGCTACCGGTCGGGCAACCGCCCTTGTTGCTCACACTCTTCGCGACGCACGTGCGAAGAATTTCGCCAGCAGTGTTCGTGATGATGAATTTGTCTTCCGTTCCTGCAGCAACCGATTCGATGACGTAACCGGTGGCCGACGCCGAGGTAACCGCGAATGTAGCGGTTGTTTTATCCTTGAGCGTAGGCTCAATCGCCTGCAATTCAGCCGTGGTGGCGCTTGCATAGCTACCGTTGTGTTCAGTCGAGTACGTCTCGATCGTGGTCTGACCGGTCTTCACCTGTTCCTTGGCGGCGGCGTCATTTGCCTTGCTCTTCTGGTTCAGGAACGAAGGAATGGCGATCGCGGCCAGGATGCCGATGATCAGGATTACCACCAGGAGTTCGATGAGCGTGAAGCCACCCTCATCTTTCGAGCGCTGGCGCAGTCGATATAGCATTTTGCGTCCTCTTTCTTATCTAGGGCGCCAGCCCTCGATCCAACCGTCTCTCAACGACGGTGCGTCGCCTCGCCGACCATTACGATCGACACAGCTTCCGCCGGCTTTGCCTTACACCCTTTGGGAGTGTTTGCCTTGTACCGCGGTCTGGCTTGTCAGCGCCTTCATCGACCGCTACTAAAGAGCGCTTTAGCGCTGCATCCAACGTGGACACATTGCATTTGAAGCGATCCTTATATTTTGGGAGAAATCGCCGTCAGTTGCCCGATTGGGCGACCTGTTGCTCGTGGAACTCCTGCGCATCTAGCCCGGTCAGGCGCTCGCCGCCCCCGCGACACCACGGACAGGTGACCTCGCTGGCCTCACCGCCGAGGCTGGAGACGACCTTGCCGCTGCCGTGACAGGGCATGCAGGAGCGCGGCTCCTGGGACTCGGCTGCTGCCGCCTCGGGCTCGTCCTGCTCGCCTTCGTCCTCGGAGGAACCACGACGCGCGCGCTTGGCCCCAGTCTGCTTGGGATCGTCTGTGTCATTCATGGGGCCTCACACTACCTGCCCGCGCGCGCTTCTGGCGCGCGCGGGCTGCGCGCGTGGGGTCGTCCTGGATTAGCGTTGCGGTCGTGCGGTCGCCCACCATCCCTTTGCGCTGGATCGCCCTTGCCTTGATCACAGCGCTGGCGGCGACCCTCAGATTGGTCGATCTCGGTGCTGTTCGACTGGACCCGTTCTACGACGCCGCTGTACGCAGCATGGGCGTCTCCTGGCACAACTTCTTCTTCGGCGCCTACGAGCCCGGAGGCAGTGTCTCGATCGACAAGCCACCGGTCGACCTGTGGCTGCAGGTGGCCGGCGTGAAGCTGTTTGGTTGGGGCTCGACCTCGCTGAAGCTGCCCGAGGCACTGGCTGGAACGGTCGCCGTGCCGCTGTTGTACGCCGCCGTCAAGCGTCCGTTCGGTGCGATCGCAGGGCTCGTGGCGGCACTTGCACTCGCAGTACTGCCAGTCGAGGTGATCACAGCGCGCAGCGACACGATGGACGCGGTCATGATGCTGCTACTCGTGCTGGCGCTGTTTGCGGTGGTGCGCGCCTGCGAGACCGGCAAGACGGCGTGGCTGCTGGGGACAGCTGTGCTGCTCGGGGTGGCCTTCAACGTGAAGCTGCTCGAGTCGGTCGTGGCGCTACCGGGCCTGTTCGCGCTCGCCTGGTTGGGCCTGCCGCGCACAAACGAGGCCAGCCGAGGCTCAGAATTTGCACGCCGCGTGGCCAAGTTCACCGCGGCCGCGGCCGTTTATGTCGTGGTCGCGCTGCTGTGGCTGAGCGCGACACTGCTGTTCCCCGCGCACGAGCGCCCGTATGCGATCGGCTCGACCAACGGCAGCGCCTGGAACGCCGCGTTTGTCTTCAACGGCACCGAACGGCTGAGCGGCAAAACCGCCGAAGTAGGTGTGCCCACCGCGCCCCACGGTCGTGGCAGCGGCGAAATTACATCGACAGGCACGCCCATCACTCCCCCATCCCCAACACGCCTACTTGCCCGCGGCGGCCAATTGCCCGCCAAGTGGCTCGGTTGGGAGGCATTGGCGGCACTATTGCTCGGCGTCGCCGTAATGATCTCCGTGCTGCGCGGTAAAGCCGGACGCGTGCAGCGTGCGACGGCGATCGGCGTGTTTGTGTGGCTGCTCACCGGGCTCGTCTTGTTCAGCGCGATGGCGCGCCTGCACCCGCGCTACGTCGAGAGCTTCACGCCGGCCGTCGCGGCCATGTTCGGAATTGGTGTCGGCCTCGTAGCGGCCCTTCAAGGCCGTATGCGACTGCTTGCGCTGCCGCTGACGGCACTGCTCGCCGTTCCACTTGTGGCAAGCGTGAAAGCGGTCGAAGCAAAGAGCAGCGACGCCGGCAATGTCGGTGCGCTGAACCCGGTCGAGCAGCGCGCGCTCAGCACCTACTTGCTTGCCCATCTGGGAGGGGCTCGCTACGAGCTGGCGGCGGGATCCTCGACAAGCGTCGCTTCGTTGATCGTGCAGGATCAACGCCCGGTTCTGATGCTCACCACCTACAACGGCATCCCCTTCACAAGCGTGGTCCAGCTGAAGGCGTTGATCGACCGCGGCGAAGTGCGCTACGCGTTCCTCGACTCTGTCTGCACCCGCACATCGCCGAAGACGACTGCCGGCTGTGCCCCGGCCGCGCTGTGGATACGCACCCATGCAGCCGACATCTCACACCGGGCAGGCCTGCGCGGGGGCGTGTTGTGGCAACTGCCAAGTCCGATGCCCCGCGCGCGCGTGCGGGGCATCGGTTTCGCACGCACTCCCAAACCACCGGCCTCCGGGGTCCGCGCAAGGCAGTAGCGTAAGCACCGTGGACGCAACCGCTTCAATGCACATCCTCGTCGTGGACGACGAGGCCCCTTTGCGCGACACACTGACGCGATCCTTCTCCAAGGAGGGTCACACCGTCGAGGCCGTCGCAACCGGCGCCGAGGCGATCGAGCGGGCCGGCGGCGAGCAGTTCGACGTGGTCCTGCTCGACGTAGCGCTGGGCGCCGGTCCTAACGGCTACGACGTCTGCCGCACGCTGCGCGAGCAGCGCAACATCGTGCCGATCATTATGCTCACCGCGCTCGACAGCGAGGCCGATGCCGTGCAAGGGCTCGAGGCCGGCGCCGACGATTACGTCACCAAGCCCTTTGGTCTGGCCGAGCTGCGCAGCCGCATCCGCGCCGTCCTGCGCCGCTCGGGTCCGCGCGCGATGGGCCGCGAGGTGCTCAGCATCGGGCCGGTTACGCTCGACCGCAGCCATCGCGAGGCGACGGTGAGCGGCGAGCAGGTCAAGCTCACCTTCTCAGAGTTCGAGCTCCTGGCCCAGTTGATGAGCGAACCGGGCCGCCTGTTCAATCGCCAGGAGCTACTGCGCGCGATCTGGGGCGACTCGGCCTATCGCGACCCGCGCGCGATCGATGTCCACATCAGGCACTTGCGCGAGAAGGTCGAGGAGAAGCCCGAGGAGCCGAAGCTGATCTTGACGGTGCGCGGCGCCGGGTACCGCTTTCAGGAGCCGTGAGCGAGCCGCCCGAGCGGCCCAGCAGCGACGTCAAAGCGCGCGCCGGCCTGCGCCGGCACGTCCTCGGACTGCGCCCCAGAATGCTCGCCGCGCTGCTGCTCTCAAGCGCCGTGACACTTGCGGTGGCAGCGCTCGCGCTGCTCTCTCCGCTCGAGCAGAAGCTGCGCTCAGAGGGCGAGTCGGGTGTCTACGCCGCCATCTCCTCCTCGCGCCCGGAGTTCGAAGAGATCGGCGTCGACCCCGCCACCGGACGCCCGGATGGTGGCGAACTGGCGATCACCGTGTCGCTGCTGCGCCACCGCTCCGGTGCCGAGGTGACGGTACTGGGCGACAAACTCGACACGATCTATGCGCCCGCCGACCAAGACCTCGACGTGCCGGACTATTACGCCCAGGCACGTCGTGCCCTGCGCAGCGGCCACGGCGTGCACACCCTGATCGGCGACGATCTGGTCGCGGTCGAGCCGATCCAGATCGGCAAGGGCGGCACGGTCGATGCTGTGGTACTCGTGCGCCGCCTGGAATATGTGATCTCGACCGTGAAAGTGGTCAAGAAAGCCTTTCTCGAGGCGGCGGCAGTCGGACTGGGTATCGCGCTACTTCTGGGCATCGCGCTCACCACGACGCTATTGCGACGCTTGGAGCGCCTGCGCGAAGCGGCGGGCGAGCTTGAGCGCCACGGGCTCGACGCGCCGATTCGCCTCGACGCTCGTCCCGATGAGATCGGCGATCTGACGCGCGCGTTCGCGAGCATGCAGGCGCGCCTGCGACGCCAGATACAGGCACGCCATGCCTTCGTGGCGACCGCGTCGCACGAGCTGCGCACGCCGCTCGCCTCACTCGACGGCACTTTGGAGTTGCTCGAAGACGACCTCGATCCGCAGCGACTCGACCTAGCCGATGCGCGTGAGCGCACGCTGCGTGCCCGCGAGCAGTCGCGCCGGCTCTCAAGCCTCGCCACCGACCTACTCGACCTCAGCCGCATCGACGCCGAGATCTCACTGCGCGCCGAGCCGGTTGAGCTTGGCGAGCTGTGCCGAGCAGTGGCCGCCGAATTCGAGCGTCGTGCCACCGAGCACGAGGTTCAGCTCGAGGTTCGCCAGCCGCCACAACCGTGCTGGGCGATGTGCGATCCGGGCGCCGTGGCGCGGATCGTGCGGATCCTGCTCGACAACGCGATTGGGATCGCACCGCTGGGCACGCGCGTGCGTGCCCAGGCCGCAACAGAGGGGTCCTGGGCTCAGGTGAGCGTGCGCGACGCCGGCCCCGGCGTACCGGCCGCCGAGCGCGAGCGAATCTTCGAGCGCTTCCAGCGCGGTAGCACCTCAGCCGGTAGCAGCGGCTTCGGCCTCGGCCTGGCGATCGGGCGTGAGCTCGTGACGCGCATGGGCGGCACGCTGACGCTTGCGGACAGCCGGCCCACCCAGACAGACGGCGTGGACGAGTCCGAGACCCCACCCGAGCCCTCAGGCGCCTGCTTTGTCATGCGCCTGCCGGCGGCACAGGTCTCCGAGCACGACGCCGCTTGAGCGCCCACTCAGCGCAAGAGCCGATAATCGGCGAGGATAGGGCAGTGACGGTACCTTCCGCGAGCACCAACGACCCGGGCGCGACAAGCGTGCTGGAGCAGGTCGCACAACACGCACACGCGGCCAACCAGATCGCACTCGACACCGAGTTCATGGGCGAGGGCCGCTATCGCACGCTGCTCTGCCTGATTCAGCTCGCCGTCCCCGATGGTCAGGGAGGCGAGCGCATCGAGATCGTCGATCCACTTGTGCCCTCATGGGTACTCGACGGGCCCCTGCAAGGCCAGCCACTCGCAGAGGTGCTGGCCGATCCGCAGATCGAGGTTGTGGTGCACGCTGGACGCCAGGACATCGCGCTGCTGCGCCGCACGCTTCACTGCGAGGTGAGCAACATCTTTGATACGCAGGTTGCGGCCGGCTTCCTGGGCATGCCAGCGCAATCCTCCTATGACACTCTCCTGGCCGAGATGCTCGGAGTCAGACTCGCCAAGAGCGCCAGCTTCACCCGTTGGGACGCGCGCCCGCTCTCGGCCGAGCAGTTGTCATATGCGCGCGAGGACGTGGTGCACCTGACCGCGCTCGCCGCCGAGCTGGAGCGTCGCCTAGCAAAGACGGGGCGTTTGCAGTGGGCGCGCGAGGAGTGCGGATTCCTGGAGCACGTCAGCGACGAGCGCGACCTCGACGCGATCTTCGCGAGGCTGCCGCGCGTCAGAGGTATGAGCGCTCCTTCCCAGAACGTCGCACGCGAGCTGGTGGGGTGGCGCGAGCGCACCGCACAAGAGCGCGACAAGCCAGTGCAGAGCGTGCTCGGAGATGCCGCTTTGGTGGAGATTGCCAAGCGCAAGCCGACCTCTGCGCGCAAGCTGGAAGATATCCGCGGCGTCGCGCAGAACAGCCTGCGCAAGCGTGGCGGTGAGCTGCTGGAAGCCGTGCAGCGCGGCCTACAGGCAAGCCATGAACCGCTCGAGAGCGACCCGCGCCCACCGCAACCGCGCCCCGACGACGTGCCGCTGATCGCGCTCTGCGAGGCGCTTGTCAGAGCCCGCGCACGCGAGGCCGGCCTAGCCTACGAGCTGCTTGCCGCTCGCGCCGACCTGCAGGCGATTGTGATCGCACAGCGCGCCGGCGAGCGAGCCGACGTGCGCACCCTGCGCGGCTGGCGCGCCGAGCTGGTGGGCAACGAGCTGCTGGAGCTACTCGACGGCCAGATCTCTCTTTCAGTGAAAGACCGCCGCCTGCAGGTCAGCTCAGGCTGATCGACGAGCCGCCACGGTGCGGAGAGTCAAGCCTGGCAAGGACGTACCCCTGCGGGGCACAAGCAACTCGCGAAATGTGCTCTGCACATGAGCGACTGAGGACGCCGCCAGGCGCAGGCTATCCGTGCCGTGGGGCTATTCGATGTGGTTGTAGACCGTAAACATCGGCATGTACATCGAGATGACGATGAAGCCGACGATCGAGCCGATCACGATGATCATAATCGGCTCGAGGATCGAGGTGAGCGCTTTTACCGACGCTTCGACCTGGTCCTCGTAGAAGTCCGCCACCTTGGCGAGCATCGCGTCGAGCGCGCCCGTCTCCTCGCCGACGCCGACCATGTGCGTGACCATTGTCGGGAAGATTGTGGTTTTCGACAGCGGCTCTGCGAGCGTGCCACCGCGCTTGACCGAGGCGATCACGCCGTCCATTGCTTCCTCGACGGCGATGTTGCCACCGGTCTTGCCGACGATCTCAAGCGCCAGCAGCAGCGGCACGCCGGCGCTCATCAGCGAGGAGAGCGTGCGCGACCAGCGCGCGACGGCTACCTGCTGGACGATCGTGCCGATCTTCATCGGTACGCGTAGGCGAAAGCGGTCCCATTGCGGGCGCCCCCACTTGGATTTCTTCCACTTGATGAAGGCGAATGCCAACAGGCCGGCACCGCCGAACATTGCCCACCAGTAGCCCAGGACCGCGTGGGACATGTCCACCGAGACCTGAGTGATCGCCGGCAGTTTGCCGCCGAACTGCTTGAAGACGCCGACGAACACCGGCACGAGGAACGCGACGAGCGCCATCATCACCGCTACAGCAAAAGTGATGACGAGCACCGGATAGATCATCGCCGAGCGAATCTGACGGCGCAGAGAAGCTTCCTTCTCGAGCTGATCGGCAACCTGCATCAGCGAGCCTTCGAGCAGACCGCCGGCCTCCCCGGCTCTGGTCATCGCCACGAACAGGGGGTTGAAGACCTTCGGATGCGATTCCATCGCGCCTGAAAGCGAGAGGCCTGCCTCGACGTCCTTGCGCACCTGGATGACCGTTTCCTTCAGAAACTTGTTCTCTGTCTGTTCCTCTAGCACGAACAGCGCACGCAGAATCGACAGCCCGGAGGAGATCATCGTCGCTAGCTGGCGCGAGAAGACGGCCAGCTCTGCGGCCTTGACCGACTTCATGAAGCTCAGCTCGATCTCGCGCGATGCGTGCTTGTCGGCGATGTCGAGCACGATCATGCCGCGTGACTTCAGCTGGTTGGAGACAGCTTCCTTGGAGTCGGCGTCGATCTCCCCGCGTGCCTTGACGCCCGCAAGATCCATCGCCTTGAAGACATAGGTGCTCATCTCATGCCGCCGCCAGCGATCCGGCGCCGAGCAAACGACGCAGCTCCTCCGGTGCGGAGGAGCGTTCTTCGGCCAGTTTCTGGGAGACCTTGCCGGTGCGCACGAGCGAGACCAGCGCCGCGTCCATCGTCTGCATGCCCTGGGCAGAGCCGGTCTGCAGGACCGAGTAGATCTGGTGGGTCTTGCCCTCGCGGATCAGGTTGCGCACGGCCGGGTTGGGCACGAGCACCTCACATGCGGCCACGCGGCCGGAGCCGTCGGCGGTGGGCAGCAGCTGCTGGGTGAGGATGCCCTGCAGGGCAACCGACAGCTGCACGCGTACCTGGCCCTGCTGCTCGGGCGGGAACACGTCGATGATGCGGTCAACAGTTTGCGCTGTGTCCTGGGTGTGCAGCGTGGCGAACACCAGGTGTCCGGTCTCAGCCGCGGTCAAGGCTGTGGAGATCGTCTCCAGGTCGCGCATCTCGCCGACCAGGATCACATCGGGGTCCTGGCGCAGTGCCGCCTTGAGCGCGTCGGCAAAAGAGTGCGCGTCGGAGCCGAGCTCGCGCTGGTTGACGATGCACTTCTTGTGCCCGTGCAGGAACTCGATCGGGTCCTCGATCGTCATGATGTGCTCCTCGCGCGTGGCGTTGATCTCGTCGAGCATCGCCGCCAGCGAGGTGGACTTGCCCGAACCGGTCGGGCCTGTGACGAGCACGAAGCCGCGTGGCTTGCGCGTCAGGTCGTGTGCGATCGCTGGCAGTCCGAGCTGGTCGATCGTGGTCAAGCCAAACGGGATCAGGCGGAAGGCGGCACCAACGGCACCGCGCTGGAAGTAAGCGTTGACGCGGAAGCGGGCGTGGCCTGGGATCGAGTAGGCGAAGTCCAGCTGCCAGTTGGTCTCCAGGCGCTGGCGCTGGTCGCCTGAGAGGATCGAATAGACAATCTCGCGCGTGTCGGTGCCCGATAGCTCGGGGTAGCCCTCGAGGCGGTCGAGGCGTCCGCGCACGCGCACAGTCGGCGGGGCGCCGGCGGCTAGGTGCAGGTCAGAGGCTTTGCGCGCCACGACCTCCATCAAGAGGTCTGCGAAGTCAATACTCATCGTCGCGTCCTTCTGTAGTCCAAGCGGTCGGTTGCAACCTGCGCACGTGTGCTCATGCGCCCCTTATCGGCAGCGAGAGGCAACATCTCAACTGCTGCCGATCACGCGGGCAATCTCCGCGATCGAAGTCAGGCCCTGGCGTACCTTCTCCAGGCCGTCGTCACGCAGGCGGCGCATCCCCTCGCGAACCGCCACCTCACGAATCTCATCGGCCGAGCGGCGCTCCAGCGTGAGGTTGCGGATCTCCGAGGAGAGCGTCATCACCTCGTAGATGCCGAGACGGCCGCGATAGCCGGTGCCGGCGCAGCGCCGGCAGCCGTTCGGCTCGTAGGCCTCCAGGTCGACTAGCGCCTTGTAGCCGTTGTCGCGCAGCACCTCGGCGGGCACGATCGTGCGCTGCTTGCAGTTGGAGCAGAGCATGCGCGCCAAGCGCTGGGCCAGCACGCAATCGAGTGCTGACGCAACGAGGAACGGCTCAATACCCATCTCCGTCAGGCGCGAGATCGCCGACGGGGCGTCGTTAGTGTGGAGCGTGGAGAGCACGAGATGCCCTGTGAGCGCCGCCTCAACCGCGATCTGAGCCGTCTCGCGGTCGCGGATCTCCCCCACCATGATGATGTCGGGGTCGGCGCGCACCATCGCGCGCAGGCCGGTCGCGAATGTGAGCCCTGCCTTGCTCGAAACCTGCACCTGCGTGAGCCCGGCGATCTGGTACTCGACCGGGTCCTCGACGGTGATGATGTTCTTCTCGGGCGTGTTCAGTGCCAACAGCGCCGCGTACAGTGTCGTTGACTTGCCTGAGCCGGTCGGGCCGGTGACGAGCACGGCGCCATGAGTTTCATGAAAGGCGCGTTCAAAGCGATCGCGCTCGGCGTCGGCCATGCCGAGCTTCTCGAGCTTCATCACGACCGAGTCCTTGTCGAGGATGCGCATCACGATCGACTCGCCATGCACGCTCGGCAGCGTGACCACGCGCAGGTCGATGTGTCGAGAGTCAACGGTCAGGCTGACGCGGCCGTCCTGGGGCAGGCGCCGCTCGGAGATGTCGAGTTCAGCCATGATCTTCACGCGCGAGACGACGCCGGCAGCCATGCGCCGCGGGACGGTCGTGATGTCTTGCAGGATGCCGTCGACACGTACGCGCACTCGCACCTCGTGACCGTCGGGGGCCATGTGCACGTCGGAGGCGCCGAGCTCGACCGCTTGGGCGACGATCTGGTTGACGAGCTTGACCACCGGCGCGTCGTCTGCGGTCTCGCGCAGGTTGACGATGTCAGCGCTTGACTCCTCAGCCTCTTCGGCGGCTGCCGCGTCGCCGGAGACGACGTCCTCCAGGCGCGCCATGCGCGAGATCAAATCACTGATCGCATCGGGCGAGGCAACGGCGACCCGCACCTCATAGCCGGTCATGATCGCGACGTCGTCGACTGCCAAGACGTTGGAGGGGTCAGCCATCGCCAGCAGCAGCGTGCGTTTGTCAACAAACGCGACCGGCACCGCTTGATAGCGCTTGGCGGCGCTGTTGACCACGAGGTTGGCGGCGCCCATCTCAACCGGGAAGATGTCGAGGTCGAGGTGGTCGAGACCGTAGCGCTCGGCCAGTGCACGGGCGAGCCCGTCGGAGGTGATCGCTCCGCTTGCGAGCAGCACACGCTCGGGCGTGATGCCTTCGTTGCGCGAGGACTCGATCGCGCTGTCCACGCGCTCGCGTTGGGCGAGGCCCATGTCGACGATCACGTCGGTCAGAAAACGGCCGGAGGAGCCGCGGCGGCTGGGGCTGGTGACGCCGGCTACCGGTTCAGGCCCGTCGCGATCGGTCTGCTCGACACCTGATGCGTAGTTCGAGACATACGGGTCTTCTACGCCTGTCCTATCCGCCCCACCGGTGAGGGGACCTCCATCCACGCCGCCCGGCATGTCGCGGGAGAGCTCGTCGCGGTCGATCTCGACGCTCACCCTTGGTTCGGCGTCGCCGAAGATGTCGTTCTCGTCGCGCAGGCCATTGGGAGGGGTGCTCATCGCCCTCGCCCTTGGCCCAAGAGAGGGCTAACCCGTTGCGTCCTCGATTCCGGCGCCGCGGCGCATCGCCTGGCGTGGCGCTTCCCTGCCGGTCCAGTGCTCGAAGCTGAGCGCACCCTGGGCGACGAGCACCTCGAGTCCTCCAACTGTGACCGCTCCGTGAGCTTGGGCGGCGGCCAGCAGTGGCGTTGGGCCGTCTCCATAGACCAGATCGATGACGTAGGCATACCTACCGACGTGATCGGCGGTCATCTCCAGTTGGTTGAGCGCCTCAGCGTCAGTGGCCGACCGTTGCAGTCCAACCGACGTGCAGTTGACGAGTAGGTCGGCTGCAAGCGGCTTTGCGACCGCGTCGGCACCAAGGTCTTGCGCCAATTCCAACGCTCGCTCGGGGTTGCGATTCCATATCGAGACGCTGGCGGCGCCGGCGTCCTGCAGGGCCCAGACAGCGGCCCGCGCGCTGCCGCCGGCGCCCAACACGAGAGCGCTCGGATGGGCGGGCATCCCAGTCAAGCGCCCGAGCGCGGCGATCAGGCCCGGCGCATCGGTGTTGTGCGCCTCGATCGTGCCGGCCTCGCTGAAAGTGAGCGTGTTGGCCGCCCCGATCGCGCGTGCCGGAGCGCTCGCCTGGTCGGCTAGCTCAAGTGCAGCGTGCTTGTGAGGGATCGTGACGTTTGCTCCGAGGAAGCCGCTTGCACCCAGCGCGCGGGCGGTCTGCTCAAAAAGCGCCTCGGGCAACGGCAGGGCCTGATAGCTCCAGTCTCCCATCGCGCACGCCTCGAACGCCGCGCGGAACATTGCCGGCGAGCGACTGTGGGCTACCGGCCAACCGATGACACCAAGCTTTGGCATCAGCGCACACCTATTCTCGCTGCACGTCTCATTGTGGCGAGGCGGTGAACCGCTCAACCCTTCTTCTTATCGCATGTGGGCACGCGCCCACCGTTTTTGGCAATCGCTTCACGGTAAGCCGCGGCGTTCTTTTCAAACTGTGCATAGCTGGTGGAGAAGACCTCCTCGCCGCATCCGTCGGCGCCGGCGACGTAGTACAGGTAGGAGAGGTGTGCTGGGTGCGCCGCGGCCTGGATCGCGGCGACCCCGGGGTTTGAGATCGGCGTCGGCGGCAGGCCCGTGTGCGTACGGGTGTTGTAAGGGGAGTCACTGTGCAACTCGGCTTCGCTCAGCGGAGTCGAGAAGTTGTGCAATGCATAGCGCAACGTGGAGTCGACCCCCAGCGTCATGTTCAGGCGCAGGCGGTTGTAGATGACCGCCGCGACCCGCGGGCGGTCATGCGGGATCGCCGCCTCGCGTTCGATGATCGATGCCACGATCAGCAGCTGATACTGGGTGATCCCAAGCACGCGCGCGCGATCGACCTCACCGCCGCCGAAGTTTTCCTGAAACGCGCTCAGCTGCTCTGAGACCAGCTGCGAAGCCGGTGCGCCGACATACATTTCATAGGTGGCGGGAAACAGAAACCCTTCGAGGTTGGGGGTGCTTGCCGGAGCGCCGTAATGCGCGAAGTCGATTTCGCTGGAGCGCTTGGACGGCAGCAGATAGCTGCCACTGAGCCCGTCTTGGTGTGCGAGCACCGCGACCTGGGCGCGGGTGAATCCCTCCGGTATGACGATCTTCACGATCTTGGGGATTGGGGGGATTTTTGGGCGTGCCGAGTGGTGTGAGAGGCGCACTGCACCAAAGCCGAGTGCCCCGAGCACGATGACCAGCGCCAGCACGATCCCGGTACGAGCCGCGAGGCCTCGAGAGCCTTGCGCCTGCTTTCGGTACAGATGCGGACGATGCAGGTGCGAACTGGCGGGTAGCGGCGCGGGCATTGCAGGTGGCTGCCTAGCGGGTAGCGGCGCGGGCGTTACAGGTGGCTGCCTAGCGGGTAGCGATGCAGGCGTCACAGGTGGCTGCCTGGGCGGGACATATGCCGGCTCGGCAACCTCATGCTCGACCGTGGGACTCCCAGCATCGGAGATTGACTCGCTCGACGGGGCCGTCGCGCTCAGCGCAGGATCGGCGAGCGGCGGCGGTAGCGGCGGTGTGCTCGCTCCTGTCCGCTGCAGACGGCGACGCTCGCGCTCTTCACGGGCGCGTTCGCGCTCCGCTTCGGTGCGTTCTTCGGACATATTCGATCCGCGATCCCTGGCCAAGCGCGTGACCCTACTGGGATCTAGCGAGCCAATCCTCCAGCAGCACGGCCGCGGCGCGCGAGTCCTCGCTGGTACTGGGCTGCTCGACGTGTGCGGCGATGCGCGTGGTGAAGCGCTCGTCGTAGAGCTCGACCGGGACGGCCTCGCCGAGGCGCCTGGAGAGGGTTGCGGCGAAGTCGCGCGTCTCGCTTGTCTGCTGTGTGTCCTCGCCGCGCAAGGACAGCGGCAGGCCCACGACGACGCGCTCCACCTCGCGCTCCTCTACGAGCCGTGTCAGCTCCGCGAGCCCGCGGCGACTCGCGGGCCGCGCGACGACAGCGATCGGCGTGACGATCGTTCCGGTCGGGTCGCTCAGCGCACAGCCACAGCGCGCGCTGCCGTAGTCAAGCGCCAGGACTCGCATCTGTCAAAGGACGATCGTGCGGTAGTCAAGCGCCAAGATTCGCATCCCTCAAAGCGCGATCGTGCCGTAGCCAACGATCACATCGCCCTCGTACAGGCATGCGATCTGACCGGGAGCGGTGCGCTCGATCGGGTCGAGCATCTCTAGCTCAACGCGCTCGTGCAGACCGGCATTGGGCTGGTCTTGCACCCTGCAGGGCATGCGTCGGCCGCGGTAGCGCACCTTTACCGCATCCACCCGGCCGCCGTCGCGGTGCAAGGTGACTTCGCGCACACTCACAGCGGCGATACGCAGCTGCTCGCGTGGGCCGACCGTGACCGTGTTCGAGCGCGCATCGGTCGCGATCACATACAGCGGTCCCCCCACCCCTTCGATTGGGCTGCCACCGATGCCCAGACCGTGGCGCTGGCCCACGGTGAGCGTGTGCACGCCACCGTGCTCTCCGAGCTTGCGTCCCTGGCCGTCGACGACCGCGCCCGCCCTTCGCTTGATGCCGCCGTGGCGCTCGAGGAAGTCGCTGCTGCGCGTTCCCGCCAGGAAGCAGAGATCCTGAGAGTCCGGCCGGCGCGCTACCTCCAGGCCCGCCTGGGCCGCGTGTTCGCGTACTTCAGGCTTGGTGAGCGAGCCGAGTGGGAAGCGCAAGCGCACCAGTGAGCTTGGTGCGAGCGCGGCAAGCGCATAGCTCTGGTCCTTGCCCTCGTCCACAGCCATCCGCAGCAAAGGCTCGCCGTCCCTGCTCGACTCGGTGCGCGCGTAGTGACCGGTGGCAAGCTTCTGTGCGCCGAGCCGGTCTGCCAGTACGATCATCGCATCCAGGCGCACCTTGCCGTTGCAACGCACGCACGGGTTGGGCGTAAGACCGGCCGCGTGGTCTGCCAGCCAGCCGTCCACGACGCCGGCTCGGAACTCCTCGCGCAGGTCGATCGAGAAATGCGCCATTCCCATCTGGTGGGCGAGTGAGCGCGCGGAGCGCACGGCCTGGGCTGAGCAGCAGCTGCGCTCGCCGTCGTTCTCGGGATCTGACCACAGCTCCAGTGTCACTGCAACCGCCTGCTCGCCATCCTCGGCGACGAGCATCGCGGCCACGGCGCTGTCGACGCCGCCGCTCATCGCCACCAGCGTGCGCGTGGCCGAATGCGCGAGCCCGGCCTGTTCGCGAGCCGCCAAGCCGAGCGCCCGGTGCAGCGCGTCGCTGGCCAGCTCTGCCGCATGCTGCTTTGCAGGGCTGAGGCCGCCGAGCTCGGCCGCGATCTCGGGAGCACCGATGCGTGCGGCATCCAACAAACCTGAGCCGCTGATCAGCTCAACAGTCGCACTGCCCGCGGCGATCGCCGCACCACAGCCGCTCGCGTCAAAGCCCGCGTCGAGAATCCGCCCATCCGGGCTGGATCGATCGACGGCGACGGATATGCGGATCAAGTCGCCGCAGGCCGCGCCACCGGCCGCGCCGCTACAGGCATCGACAGGGGTGTGATGCTGGTGCTGCGGGAACCGCAGGTGCTGGGTGAACATCTCGACGTTCATGTCCGTCGAGTGTAAGAGGCTCAGCTACAACCACGTGACAGACGTGACGGCCTCGCGCTGAACGTGCAGACCTCGCGAAAGCTTGCCGCGGCGCTTCAGACGAGGGCGCTTTGCGCTTCTTGCACTGCCTGTTCGAGCGCGAACACGTCGGTGAGTCCCGTGAGTGTGCTTACGACCCCGTGCTTGTTGACGATCAGGATCGTCGGCGTCTGGTAGACGTGGACGACTTCGGTGATCGTGCCGAACTCGCCGACCTGGTTTGCCAGCGCCAGGTGCAGCGTGAGCGTGCCTTTGGAGCGCGCAACGAGCGTTTTTGCCTGGTCGACGTTCTGCTGGTCGACGGTGGAGCTCGGGGTCCAGAAGAACAGCATCACCGTCTTGCCTTGGGCCAGCTCATGTTCGACCGCTACCTGCTGAGCAGGCTTGGTGGAGGAGTGCTTGACGGTGCTGTGCACGCGAACCGTCGGCTTGTCTGTGGGCGCCGCGACTCTGTGTACAGGGGTCACCTTATGCACCGTGGTGGTGCTTGTGCGCGTTACGGTCGTGGTGGTGCCGTGCGTTTGAGTGCTCGTCTTGTGAGAGTTCGTCACCGTCCTGTGCGCGAGGCTGGGCGCAGCGTTCGTCTTGTGGGTGACCGTCACGCTTTGCGTGGTCGTGCCGGCAGCTGTCGTATGCGTCGTGGTCGCAGACGCCTGCGCTTCGCCGGTGAGCGCCTGGGCGTGACCGGCCTGCTCCTGGACGTTGCGCTGCGACTCGGCTACGACGCCGTGCGCTTTGGCGATCGCCTTTGTCAAACCTTCGACGCCTGGCGCGGCGCCGTGGTAGACCTTGGTGGGCGTCGCGGCGTTGCCGCCTGAGCTACCGTTGGCAGAGGAGCTGCTCGGTGCCTTGGGGGCTGAGGCTGTTGGTTCGCTCGGGTTGGAGCTATGGCTGCGCAGCGCGACGGCCCAGATGAGGCCGAACACGACGACGACGCCGAGAATGATCTGGTAGGGACGCGAAAGCTGAGCCATCGCCTCTCACTTCGGCAGAATCGCCGCGCGAGTTGAACCGCGACATCGGCCATGGACTTCTGCAAGCGCAATTTCACTGCTATTGCTATGTGAGATCGCGCAGGCGACGCAAAGCAGCGTGCACGATCGTGCCGGTCTCGAGTGTCTCCTCGGACCCGTCCTGCATGTCGCGCAGGACCGTCTGGTGCGGCTCCACGATCGCAAGCAGGCGCGCGCCGATGCGATTGGCATGGCCACGCTGTCCCTTCAAAGAGCGGCCGGCCATCTCCATCTGCGCATTCAAACCCGCCGAGCGAGCCTCGCTCAAGATCGCAAAAGCGGCCGCCTTGACCTGCGGGAACGACCCATCCCCTCCCCCATCAGCCAGACCCACGTACAGGTCGACAGCATGCGCGTCCCCTCCCAGAGGACTGCCGGCGAGCAGGATCCGCTCGACGCCGGCCGCCCAGCCCATGCCCGGCGTCGCGGGACCCCCCAACTGCTGGACGAGCCCGTCGTAGCGTCCGCCACCGCCGACGCCGCTTTGCGCGCCGAGGGCATCGCTCGTGAACTCGAACACCGTGCGTGTGTAGTAGTCCAGACCGCGCACAAGCGTCGCGTCGACCTCGTAGGCGACGCCCGCGCTGTCGAGCAGCTCGCGTACGGTCGTGAAGTGCTCGGCGTCATCAGCGTCGAGCTCGTCGAGCAGCCGTGGCGCATCGCGCATCACTGCCACCGTGCCCTCGTGCGAGGAGTCAAAAGCACGCAGCGGGTTCAGCTCGATGCGCTCGCGCACCTCCTCAGACAGATTTGCTTCGTTGGCTCGCAGATGTCTCTGTAGACGCTCGCGATAGCGCTGACGACTGTCGCTACTGCCCAGGCTCGACAGGCGCAAGCGCACATCCCTGACACCCAGCTCCTCCAGCAAAGTGCCGAGCAGCAGGATCGACTCAGCGTCGAGTGCTGGATCCTCAGAGCCGAACGCCTCGGCACCGACCTGCCAGAACTGGCGCTGGCGGCCCTTCTGGGCGCGCTCATAGCGGAAGAAGCTCGACAGGTACCAGAGCTTCACGGGTTGGGGGAGCTTGTGCATGCCGTGTTCGACATATGCCCTACACACTGGCGCTGTCCCCTCCGGACGCAGCGTCAGCGAGCGTCCGCTGCCGTCGGTCAGCGTGTACATCTCCTTCTGGACGATGTCGGTCGAGGAGCCAACCCCGCGAGCAAACAGCTCGGTGGCCTCGAACGTGGGCGTCTCGATGCGCTCATAGCCGGCGCCCTCAAGGATCGTGCGGGCACGCGCCTCGAGCGCCGTCCTATTCGCCGCCTGCTCGCCAAGCACGTCGTAGGTACCGCGCGGCGCTTTGATCTGCTCCCCGCTCAAGGCTGCGGTGTCATCGCCGCGGCGCGCAACTCGGCAAGGAAGGGATTGGTATCCCACTCGCGGCCGAGCGTCGTCACACCCATGTGTCCCGGGTAGACGACCGTGTCGCGCTCGAAGCGGCTCATCACCATTCCGATCGAACGCTCCAGTGTCTCCCAATCGCCGCCGGGCAGGTCCACGCGGCCTACCGAGCCCTGGAAGAGCACGTCGCCCGAGAGCATCGCACCGTCGATCGCGTAGGTCACGTGGCCCGGGCTGTGGCCGGGAGTGAACAGCACCTCGATGTCCATGTCCGCGAGCCGCAGTCGCTCGCCGCCCTTGACCGTGTGCTCGGCCTGCCAGCTCTCGAACGGTCCAAAGCCCGGCATCGTCCATTTCATGATGTCCGCGAGCACGCCAAGCTCGATCTCGGGACAGTACACCGGCGCCCCCGTGGCCCTCGCAACCGGTGCTACCGCGCCGATGTGGTCGAAATGGCAATGGGTGATCAGGACCGCCTCGATCTCCACGCCAAGCGCCACGGCCGCATCGAGCAGGCGCTGTGGCTCTTCGCCCGGGTCGATCATCAACGCACGAGTGGCCTGCGCGTTGGCACGCACCAGATAGGCGTTCTCCTGAACTGGACCGACCGTGAACGCACGGACATCGATCACTTCGAGCCGGCCTTACCCACCTGTCTGGACTTGCTCGCCACGCGGCGTTTGTACAGCCAGTTGTCGGTGTAGTAGCTGATCGGTACGTATGCGATCAGCACAATCGGAAACAGCGCTATCGCCTCGTTTGGCTTTTTCAAAAGCACGATGCTGATCAGCAGCATCAGCACAGCCGCCGCCATCGCCCGATAGAACGCTCCCAACCACGTCGGTGGCTTTTCCAGGCGCTCCTGGCGCGTCAGCTTCGGTGCCGCTGCCTTTCCGGTCTTCTCCGCCTCGGTCGGCTTGCGGCCTGTGCGCCCGCGCGACTCGACCACGCCGGCGGCATTGCCACGGTGCTTTGTCTGCCGCTTGCGCTTCGTCTGAGCCATCTCGCGCCCTGTCTCGTAGTCTCTATGTGCGGATAAATCGCCATCCCGTCGCGTGACGGGACACCTAGAACCCTAGTGCGTTCTCGATCAGGTGCGCTTCGGGATCGAATCCGGGCAACGCAACGTCACTGGGAAAGCCTTCGAACGCCGCGCGCGGAGCGAGGCCCACCAGCTCAGCGCACACGATCTCGGCATGCCGGCGAACCGCCTCGACGATCGCTCGCAACGGCAGCTCGAGCGGGCGCTCGATGTTCATCGAGAGCTGGGCGACCACCTCCCCAGAGGGCATGCCCCCCGCGCGCGCGGGGGGCATCGGGCTTTTGGACTCACCAAGCTCCGCCGACTCCCCGCGCCCTGCCCACCTCCCATGTCCTCCCAGATCAGCGATCTTCCCATCCTCTACACAAGCGTCCTTGCTGGTGTAGTGCAGCGGCACGCCTATCGCTCGCAGTCCCGACAGGCCCTCGGGCCCGCCCTCACGGATAAGCCTTGCGATGCGCTTCGCGTCCTGCACGCTTGCCGGTACGGCCAGCTCGAGATTGAACGCCACCAGCGGCTCCCTGGCCGCGACGAGCGTCGCGCCGGCGGTCGGATGCATAGCTGACGGGCCAAAGTCTGGGCGCAGCTCGCCCGTACCCAAGCGCCGCGCCAAGCCGGCCACGCCACCGCGCCGCAACTCGGCACGCGTGCGGCCTTGCGCCAGCTCCCCGTACAAGAACACCGGCACGCCGAGATTCTCGCCAAGCTCGGAGGCCACGACAAGCGCCTCCGCGCACGCGGCGCCCCTTTGGCCAGCATCGAGATAAACAAGCGGCATGACGTCGAGCGCGCCCACGTGCGGGTGAACGCCAATCTCCCCGACGTCGCGATCCTCTCCAACGTCAATGCGCTCAACGGCCACCTGCGCACCGGCGAGCAGGGCGCCAGACAACGAACCCTGAACACCCACGAGCGTGAACACCGAGCGGTGATGATCGACATCGGAGTGGACGTCAAGCAAGCGTGCGGTTCCAGCTGCCGTAAACGCCTTGCCAATCGCATCAATTGTCGCCTGCCGGCGACCCTCGGAAATATTTGGGACGGCTAGCAGTGGCTTGTCGGGCATGATTTGGACGAGTAAAGACATCGCCCGCGACGAGAGCCGGGCGCTCCTACGCAAGAGGCTAAACTCCCCGATCCCGCCGGAGTAGCTCAGTTGGTTAGAGCAGCGGAATCATAATCCCCCATCCGGGGGTCTGATTCTCGCCTCGGGCCTCAAGAAAAGCCCCGCAAATCGAACCTTTCTGAGTGTACCAGGGGGTGCGGCGGGGCGCTCAGATTTCTCTACGGATTTCTCCAGAGGGCCGCTCCGGGGGCGCGGCGGGTCGAAATTGGCTCTTGGAGCGGTGATCGCAGGCTCCCGCCGGGTCGAGCGGACGTGCCGCCGCCAGGGCACGCGGCGCAAGACGAAACTCGTTGGCCGCCCTGCTGCCTTGGTGGTCAGTGATAGGGATGAACGGACAAGCAACAGCCAACTTGCCGGCTGCTCTGGCCGAGGATCGACTTCTTCGCCCGGAGCAGGCCGCTTGGTATCTCAACGTCAAGACAAGCTGGGTCTATGAGGCAGTGCGGGCCGGTCGCCTGCCTTGCCATCGCGTAGGACGGCACATCCGTTTCACGCGCCCCATGCTCGATGCCTGGCTCGCCGAGCAACCCCGTCGGTAGCGCGAGGCCGAGTCCTGTAGCGAACCGTCCGCAACGACTCGTTCTGCCTGCGCCGGATTCTCTACCCGGAGGCGCGGCCGGTAGGCCGCCCACCAGGAGCGAGGCGGCGACCGGGACTGTGAGTAGGCTCGAACCCATGTTCGGGGGGCAACGACGCCAACGAGCGAAGGGTCAGGCCGTAAGCCCCCAACGGGAGGCGAACGTCGAATACGCGAATAGCCTCATGGAGACGGAAATCGGGCAGCGCAACGCTCGGAAGGACTCGCAGGAGGGGACCGCGCGTTGGCTCGTGGCGAGCACGGGCGTCGTGATGACGCTGCTGCTTGGCCTCGCGAAAGACGAGGGCGTCTTCAGTCCCTCCGCGCCGGTGGCGGGCCGCGGCGCCCTTGTCGCCACCGTCGCCCTCGGTGGCCTGGCCGCAATCTGCGCCATAGGCTGCCTGTGGCCTCGCAAGTATGAACGCCTCGGGAAAGCGCTCGTCAAGCTCAACGACACCGCGTTCCTGGATAAACCCGAGCACGAAGTCATGGGCCAAGTCGTAGCTTCCCGTATCGCCATCGCAACGAAGATGGACACGCTGCACGAGGCAAAGGCGAAGTGGCTGAAGTGGTCATTTCGCTTCCTCGTCTGCGCCTTCGTGGGGCTCGTGGTGCAGGGTGCGGTGCTCGCGACCGACCCACCCAAGAGTCCGTCCACAGCATCTTCTACTGTGGACGGTGGCTCAAAGGCGGCGCAGCCGGTTTGCTCACGGGCCACGAAACCAAAACGAAGACAACGCGCTAACGATGTCTATAACGAGCAGCCTCAACCTCTATGACCTCGACTCGTTGAGAGCGATGGCAAGCGCTACCGCGTATCCCCCGCTGCCGACGGAACCCTACGAACAGCGCGCCCCGGCCTCGCTCCTGGCTGCTGACAATAAACCGCAACCTAAACCCGAGCCGATCAAACCTGCGTATGAACCACTGCCAACGGAAATCGACACGCGGGAAAACAAACCAGGCAAATCCAAATGACCGACGAAGACCGCGACGAGACTCCTACCGGCACGGATTCCGACCTAGAAGTCGTCCCCGCGAGCGAAGAAGCGTACCCCTCGTTGGAGCTGGATCAACTTACAGAGTCGGATCGAAGCGAACGCGGTGGCTGGCGCTACCTAGACGACGAGTAGACGCGGTTTCCGGCGACGAGCGTAATCAGCCTCGCTGTCGCATCATGCGCTCGATAGCGTCGTCATAGTCTTCCCGCGCTGGTGGGTCGCCGGGATGCCAGTCAAGGACCCACACTGAGCCGGAGCCGGGAACCTTGACACCTGGAAGTGGAAGCTGGCACACGATCTGACCGCCAAAAAGCATGGCGATGGCCGTCGAGTCCTTGTCAGAGACCAATCCGACGAGATGTCGGTCGTCTCCGAGGGCGCGACGGATGGGGTTCGCCGGTTCGAGTTCATCAGGCCAGCCCGCTATCCCCTCGGGCCAGATCGCGTTGTCGATAGGCCCGTGCCAGAGCAGACTGCGCAGGCTGATCGCGACCCGCTCATCTAGCCAGTCGTCGGAGAACAGCTGTGCTGCGCAGCCGAGCGCGACCTTGGCGATGAACTGCACCCATAGATCGGAGGCAAACCCGTAGTGGACCTCAACGACATCGCGAACGAGCTCGCCGTTGGCGCGGCGGGCCTCACGGCCCTGCGGCGTAAACCGTTGCCGCACGGGCTCGCCGGTTGCGGAAACGACGGCATCTACTTCGACATTCGGTTGCTTTCCCTGGCGGCGGATGCTGCGCACGTCAGCAAGGGCCTTCGGCATCTGAACCATGAGGAACTTCGCCATGTGATCGTCAATCTCCAAGTTGGCGCGTTCGTTACACCCCTTGCAGACTCGTCGTGTAGTCAACCGGCTACCGAGATACGCCGACGGAATGTGCTCGGTGGAGGCCGGGCGCCCGGTGCGGGCGCAGTAGAAGCAACGCATCTTGAAAGTCTCGCACCCGGCTCGTCCTTGGCGGTCCTCGCGATGGTCCCGGCTGTCACAGCTCGGAGCGTTCGGAGGGGCACGCAGCGGCGCGCAAATGACCTAACACGCTCAGTCGCCCGAGTTCAGCTCGCCCGCAACGTCCTCTGCTGGCGCTTCACGCAGGCGCCTCGCCATCTGTGCGAGCGCGTCGGTCGCGTCGCCGCGTAGGCGTGCGTAGGCGTCCTCAATGTTCTGAATACCGCGTCTCGCGACCTTGACGCCGCTTGCAATCGCCTTCGCCTTCTCCACGGCGTCGGTGAGGCACGCGAGGTCCGACTCCAACGCCGAGAGATCGACGCTGCGCTCCTGTGACCGCGCCGAGGCCGACGCGAGCTCGCGCACGAGCTGGCATGCGATCTCCAGCGCCAGCGGCTCCGGTTTCTCGCGGTCCAGGTGGACGATAACGCGGTTGCCGGGGTACGCACGGAGCGCCAAGCCGCCGAGGGCGGTGCCGTCGGAGTTGTCCAACACGAGGAGGCCAGCGGTGGCCTCGCGGTTCCCCATCGCCTTCTCAAGTTCCGTCATCGCGGCGCGCACGCCGATCCTGGGCCGTGCCTTGCACTCCACGACCACGCGAACGTCCGCGCCGCTGGTCGTGGCTGGGTCGAGGGTGGCGAGGTAGTCGCCACAGCGGTTTCGGTCCGATCCAAGTTCGGTGCCGACGTGTTCAACAGTGTCGCGGAACGGCGCGAGGGCCTGCGCGATTGTTTGGCCGACAGTCTGCTCGTAGTCGGCGCCCTTCGCGGAGCCACGCTCGTGCTCGGCGCCCACGCGCTCGGCGGCGCTCAGCTGCTCCCTCAGCGCGACGATATGGGGCAAGAGTTCGCCGACCCCCTTCAAGCGACCGTCCAGGTCGGCCTTGAACACTGCGAACGGCCCATGCTCGTCCAGCAGCGCCTTCGTGACCTCTTGGCGTTGACTGCGCGCGCCGGCCTGCATGATCTTCTCCAACTGCCGCTGCACGCTCTCCGCGCGCCCCGCGTCCATGTACGCGCCCAGAACCTCGCGGAATCCGGCTAGCTGCTCCTTCACGGAGCGCGGAAGGTTCTCGGCGACCGTCAACGAGACAGTCTCAACGAGCCGGTCTACCTCGCTGCGCACCGAGTCAAGCGTTGCCTGATTGCCGCCGTGCTGGACGAGCGCGGCGCCGATGTCCAGCATCCTGCGCACCGACACCTCCAAATCCTCGCCCCGCTCCACGCACTCCCGAGCCGCGTCCACGGGGGCGCCGTAGACGGCGAGCTGGTTGATCGCAAGGTAGGCATCGCCGAGTACGACCGGGGGCACAGCGAGCGTCCTCGGCGCGTGCGTCTTCGCGGCTGGCGACGCTGCCGCGGCGTTGTCGTTTCCGTTCGTGGCTCGCTTCGCCGCGCGGGTCCGAACAGGTCCCTTCCTTGTCCTGCTGCTCGCGGTTGTTGCGCCGTTCGCGTTGCGTCCGTTACTGGTGGTCATTGTCCGCTCCTAACGCCCCGTGTGCGGGGCCGTCGTGGTTGAGGCGCGGAAGATACGGCGGGCGTCCCGATTGGCCTTGATTTCCCGCGGGCAGTGCTGTGTCATTCGGGGCGTGAACGCGAAGCCCGAGCAGAGCGCGCAGGCGGCGGCACTCTTGGAGAGTTCGCCGTGGCTGTCCGATCGCGAGATAGCGCGCCGAGTCGGGCTCGGCAACAAGACGGTCTCGCGTCTGCGCGCGGAGAAGGGAATTGCACGCGACCTCGATGCGGGGAGTACGCCGGCTGGTCTGCCAGCCGTGGAGTTGGCGGTGGCTGGGGGCGCGTCGGAGCGGAAGCTGCGACGTTGGCACGCTGACGGACTACTTGCGGAGCCGGGGCGCTATTGGGTAGGGAAACGCCGCGTCTCCCTGTACGCGCCGCGGGACGTAGAGCGGGTGCGGGCGGTCGGGGAGCTGATGGCGCGCTACCACAGCGTTGACCGCGCGGCCCTCGGTCTCCTCGCTCTCGGCTATACGCCGCGCGAGGAGAGACTACGCGGCGCGTTTGATCGCTTCCTCGCGCGGCAAGAGGAGTGGTTCACGCCAATGGACGCGATCTTCAACGTCTTGCGAGAAGCGAAGCAGGGCGATCCGAGAACGCCGGACTTGGACAAGGCGGTCGCATGGGTGGAGGGCCTAATCAAGACCCCGCGATTGGAGTGGGCGCGGAGGGTTGCGAGTATTCACGAGTCCGACGACTCGCCGCTGCCCGACGCGACATGGGAGTACCTGGAGAACGTCAGCAGGATCTTCGCTCGTGGCAGCCTTGGGTCCGACGAGGCCGTGGAGGGCCTGATCGCGGCGTTCAGAGCGACGATGCCACCCGAGTCCGCGGCCCTGCTGGACAGGAAGCCGATAGCCGAGCAGGTCGCGGTGTTGAAGGCGTTGCAGCGCGCGACCAAGGTCAGCACACTCCGCGATGTCGCCGCGGAGGCACCGCTAGACGAGCTTACGCAAGCGTGCGACGAGGTTGTCTGCGTCGTCGTCGGCTACCTCGTGATGATCGACGCAGCGCCTTACCTCGGCGACGGCGAGCCGGAACAGGAACCGCCAGTGCTCTGCGAAATCCTGAACATTGATCCGAGCGCGCTCGCGTACTTCGGCCTCCTCGCCGCGTCGTTCAAGCGCGACCCCGAGATCGGCGACGAGCTCGCGCAGTGGCTCGCCTCGTTCCGCGAGCTCACCGATTACTTCGTGCGCTTCGTGCTGGCGAAGATCAACGGGCGCGTGCCCGCCTTGGAGGCCGTGACGCGCCGCTACCTGGACAACCGTGTGGAGGCGAGCGACGTTGCGGGCTCACCAGCACGAGCGGACCGCGTTAAGGCCGTAGCCTTGCGCAGATGAGCCGCGCGTATTTTCCGCTGCGTTCGAGCGTCGAGTTGTTCGCGGACCCGACGAGCCCTGAGCCTGTTGCTCGGGCGAAGCACGCGGCGATCCTGTACGACGAGATTGCGTTCGAGATCGGCATGTTCGAGGCGTCGATCACGGAGCAGGGCTCGATGACCAACTACAGGCCGCCCAACATGATTACCGAGGAGGACCGGCGTCATGCACGACGGGTCATCGCAGAGGGCGAGGGCGTCGCTGTCAACGTCCGCGTAGAGGGCATGGACGAGATTCAGTTCTTCAGCGGCCCGCTCGTGGCGAGCTACGCAGCGGAATGGCACGCAGGCGTCATTGACGAGTTGCTGGAGCTGAAACCGAGCTGGGCCAAGCAGGTATATATGCCCGACGAGACGCTGCAAGCCGAAGGCTTGGTGCCGCTCGTGAAAGAGATCAAAGGCTCACTTGAGCAAGCCAACCCAGCCACACGCGCCGAGCTGGTTCATCGCAACTTCGTCATCGACGCCATGAGCAGGGACGCGGCTGTCGCCGTGGGACTTCAAGCCTCCGTGTTCGTCACGAGCCTGTTTAGACCAATCTTGTCCGGGCTGAACGGCGTCTTGCCCGACCGTCAAGGACTCGCAGCGCTGGAGATCGTTGTGCCTGGCGTCGCCGGCCTCCCGTGGGAGGCGATCGGGGAGTTCCGTGAGCACCCCGGCAGTCAGGAGGCCCGAGACAAGCTGCGAAGCATCGAAGGGAGGGCGCTTGCCGACGGCGACGAACCGCAGGACTTCGACGCACGGGTGGCCCAAGAAATTACGCGCGACCTGTTTGCAGCGATCGAGGAGCTAAAGGGAAGTGTTACGAAGAAGATCGCGAGAGAGGCCGCGAATACCGGCGTATCGCTGATCCCCTTCGCGGGCGCGTTCCTCGGGCCGGGCGCATCGCTTGCCGAGACGATCGCGGAGACCGTGAAAGATCGCCGCTCGTGGCACGCAGCGCTCATTCAGCTTCGTACTGCCGCTGTGGGCGTACCTAGCGCGTAAGGCGGGCGTCAGCGAGACCTCGCTACGAGAAGGTGCAGGCGAAGTATTGAAGGTGGACTAGCAAGTCGGGTGTGACACCGCCTCCATCGTCACGCTAGTCGATTCGTCCGCGGTCGTCGCCTGTGCGTATTCATCACCGACTAGGCGCTTGAGGATTGGACTGCGCCAAACCTCGCACGTCGATGTTTCACGAACAACCGCCGGGTATCCGGGCAGGTCAATACCTGCGACCAAACTAAGGCGTTCGCGGTTGCTCGGGGGCGGACTAAAATGGAAGATACGCTCGTACTTCGTCACGCGGTTCTCTGAGTTCGTAGTTTCGATCGCGTCTTCGTCCGTGCCCTCCGCTGGTTCGGCTGGCGGTTCGTGTTCAGTCACAGTATTGCCAGCCTTGAAGGCTACCTTCCTAGCTCCCAAACCAGCATAAGGCTGCGATTCTGCGTTGGTCGCTTTTATTTCAGCGTTCAGCTTGTCTTCCGCTTCCTGTGCCGGATCGTGCTTTTCAGGCTGCGCTGGGGTGGCCTTGACTTTCGGGATAGCTGCCGTAGCTTCGGGCTTTGCGGCGGTACTCGCCGCGCTGGATGTGTTCCCGGTGCTCGAAGACGATCCACAACCCGCGAGCAACAGGCATACAAGGACGACAAACGTCTGGCATACGCGGCCTCGACTCCTCATTAGTACGGGACCGGGATCGTGCCACCGCCGGGCGCTCGGCAGTAGATGCGATATTCGCCCCCGACTTCGAGTTCCACGGGTTGACCGCCTAGCTTGCGACAGTTCGTCTCGTAGCGTTCGCGGCGTTCGCGTTCTTCGCGGGCTTCCTGTTCGTAACCGGCGATCACTTCGCGTTCGTGACGAGCGCGGGCTTCCGCTTCTTTCGCCTCATATTCATGGCAACGGCCAACGCTAACCGGGTTGAAGTGCCCTCGTCGTGTGAGCGCCTTCCCAACGTTACTCTTGGCCGTGACCGTGTAGTAGTAGGTGCTGCCTGGGCTGTTGCAGCCTCCACGGGATGACCATAGCGACTGCCTTTGAGCTTTCGCCCCATTCCAAGTGCTGAGTGATGTGCCCGTAGCGAGAGAGTTTGATCGTGATGTGTGCGTAGGGCGATGTGTTGAGGTCCAAGTTCGTGTAACCCGGATCGTTACGCGAGTGTCCTGTATGAGCGGCAGCATTTACCGAGAGGTGCTTGACCGGCCTTCTGTGTGCGGCTGCCTTTGCTGCTGCGACTTCAGCGTTATAGCGCGCTATGTTCGCCGCCTGTTCTGCCGCTTCTCGTGCGGGAGCTTCTTCTTCGTATTTCTTCTTGGCCGCTGCTTCCTGTTCGCGCTTGGCTTCGGCCGCTCTTTCCGCTTCATACTTAGCTTTTTCAGCGTTCCAAGCAGATTCTTCTGCTCTGGTCTGAGGCGTGATATTGGTGAACGTCGCGCTGCCGGTGGCATCAGGCGTGCCGTATTCAGCTTCATCCACATATCCGCAGACGGTGTAGGTTGTCGTCGCGTTCGGTGTATAGGAGTATTCCTTGCTATAGCCCCCGGCTCCCAAGGATTCGCCGCTAGCCAAGTGGGTCCCGGTCTCGAAGTCCGGGTAGGTCGCGCAGGCTTCGCCGCTCGCATGAACTACGACATACAGTTTGCGTTGGACCTCCGTGCTACCGGAGACTTTGATGTTGACGGGTCCGTTTTCGGTTGCTGTGGGGTTGATCGAGAACGAGACCGACCCAGCGGGCATCCCAGCGGTGAAGCTCCCGCTGCCAGTCGCATCAGGCGTCCCGTATTCAGCTTCATCCACATAACCGCAGACTGTGTAGATTCCGGGCTGCGGCGGCGTGAACGAGTATTCCTCGCTGTATGAGCCAGCACTGAGGCTTTCCCCGCTCGCCAAGTGGGTCCCGGTCTCGAAGTCCGGGTAGGTCGCGCAGGCTTCGCCGCTCGCATGGACCACGACATAGAGTTTTCGGGCAACCTCAGTGGTGCCAGAGACTCTAACTTTCATAGGCACTTCCTGGGTCAGCTCGCCGCTGACTTCAACCGAGACTGAGGCAGTCGGCATGACAGCGGTAAAGCTGCCGGTGGTCGTCACATCGGGAGTATCGTATTCCTGTTCGTCTAGGTACGCGCAGATCGTGTAAGTACCCGGTTGAGGGGGAGTAAACGAGTATTCCTTGCTGAACGATCCACTGCTGACGCTTTCCCCGCTCGCCAGGTGCGTTCCGGTCTCAAAGTCCGGGTAGGTCGCGCAGGCTTCGCCGCTCGCATGGACCACGACATAAAGTCTGTGATGGCCGTCGGCGACACCCGAGACAGAGATACTGAGCGCGATGTCCTGGGTAGGGTTCGCACCGTGAGAGATTTCGATGGACTCGGCTTGTGCCGAGGATGGAGCGGCCCCAGCCATAAGGCCCAGCACAAGTATCAGACCAAACCATGACACTAGCCGTTTGATGGGGGTCCACCGTCCCAATCTTATTGGGTGAGCGTACCAACCAGGGGTAGAAGGTGGCGGTGTGAGATCGGTGCTGGACATCCTGGGCCTCAGCCGCTTACATACTTGGCTTCGACTTCAGGCACATAGGTTTCCCCTCCTGCCTGCGTTTTGTAGCTCTTGCTCCCGGTGACCTTGCCCCAGAAGGTGACCATGCTGCCTTCAGTGCCGTGTACATGGCCGGTATAATTCACATAGATGTGGTCGGTCCAGAAACCTTCTTCATCATCGACAGACACGAGCATGATCCCGCCGCCTTCGTTGTTTTCTTGAATCTGGAAGATTTGGCCGGTGTACGTGACAATTTTGCCGCTGAACGCTTCGGCGTTCTTGTTCAGTTCCTTGTAGGGGATCGAGGTGGCTTTTTCCTTGTATTCTTGTTCTTCGGCGGCGGCTTTCGCGGCGCGCGCAGCGGCTTCGGCTGCACGTTCGGCGGCGCTAGTTTCGCGCGTTACAGTGATGGTTTCTTCGGCCGAGCTGTGTCCGGTCATCGTCGCATGTACTTCTACGCTGTTTTCGCCGTGGTGGAGGCCGATCGTCGTGATCCAGAATCCGCCGTGAAGCTGTGCGTGGTTGCCATTGACTGTGACGTGAGCTCCAGGTGTGACGTTGCCACTCAACGTTGTAGTGGGAGTGGTCGTTGAGTAGCTGCCGGCGTTTAGATGCAGCGACACTGACGGTTCTGGCGGTGGCGTCGTAGTAGTCGGAGACGCGGCTGCGGCCTGGGTGTTTGTCGAGGGCGACTTCTTGCTACCTCCCGCCGCAGCAGCGATAATCACGATCAACGCGACGATGCCCGCTACGACCCAGGGCCAGCGCTTCCGCTTCTGCTTTGTGCTCCCCGGTGGTTTATCGCCGTCGCCTGCGACAACGCTCGGCCGTGGCGTTGCGGCTGGTGGTGGCGGCGAGGCGGCCGGTCGTGGTGGCGGTGTAGGCTCGGCCTCTTGGTGGGGCACCAATGGTGCGGCGGCAGCTGGGACAGTCTCGACTACCGGCGTTCCGCAAGCATGGCAGAACTTCGCTCCGTCAGCGAGCGCCGCATCGCACTCCGGGCAAGATGCCATGCCCGCCTCGTCGTCCTCGCCCGGCATGGTACGAATCCTATTTGGGTCTGGGCCGGGGAAGCACGCTGACGCACGGCCGTCGCGCGGGGCTCCGAGATGTCTTGTCCGCAAGCATGGCAGAGTCATAACACAGATAGGACATAGTGCGCAGTCAGCAGCGACCTACCAATAGCGATGGTGGCCCGACCCAATCGGCCACTTATCGGCGTTGGATGAGCTATTCAAGCCATCGGTAGTGATCGACGGCCTACTGCGCCCGAGCAGCTGCGCGCGAGTCTCAGACCAAGCGGTAGCCGACGCCGCGCACGTTGACGACCCAATGTTCGCCTGCGGCGTTGAGCTTGCGGCGTAGGCGACTAGCGTGGCTGTCGAGCGTGCGGGTGCGGCCGGGTGACTGGAATCCCCAAACTGCCCGTAGTAGCTCGTGCTTGCGGAACACTCGTCGTGGGTCGCCTGCCAGGTGCAGCAGCAGCTCGTACTCCATACGACGCAGTTCCAGACGTGTGCCGTGGAGACTCGCGGCATGGGCGGTCGTGTCGATCGCCAACGGGCCGACCTGGATCGGCGTTCCTCGCTGTTCGCTCACGGAGCGGCGCAGCAGCGCGCGCAGGCGTGCTCGCAGCTCCAAGTACCCGACGAGGCGGGGCAGGAAGTCATCGGCGCCCGCCTCGAAGGCGCGCACTAGGTCGGGCTGCTCGGCACGCGAGCTGAGGACGATCACCGGGAGGCCCCGCGGCCACAAGCAAGTCTGCCCGTGGCCGCGATCGTGGTCCTCCCCGCGGATGCTTTCCAGCAGGTCGAGGCTTCCCCTTGGCGTGTCGAGGTCGCCGAGCACCACCAGCTGCGGGGGGCGGCCGGCGGCTAGCACCCGAGCATGTTCCGCGGTGCGCGCGAGCTGCGCTGGATGACCGTCAGCAGCAAGTTGTTCAACTATCTCCCGTCCCAGGCCCGCGTCGGCCCCAATGACGAGAATCGGCCGGCGGTCGCCGCTCGTCGTGCTCACCTTCGATGTCTCTCGTCAAGCGCGTCATCGTCCTCACCCTCGCCTCGCTCTGAGCCCGCGGGCGGGTCAAGGAACTGAACGGAATCGGCGATGATGCCGACGGCCTGACACCTGTTGGCATCGGCGGTTTCCCATTCGCGCCAATCTAAGCGGCCTTCGAGGGCAACGCGGGAGCTCTTGTGCAGAAAGCGTTTGACATTCTCTCCGAGCGCTCCGAAAACGGAGACGTTGAAGTAGTTGGGGCGCTCCTGGCCGTTGCAGGCGATGCGCAGGCCGCAAACAGTGCCGCCGGAGGGCAGGGTCCGCAGCTCGGGGTCGCGTGTGAGGCGGCCGACGAGGACGACGCGGTTGATGTCGGCGTAGGACATCACTGCCTCCTTGTGGGTGGCACCCCGGCTCGGTCTTGCTCAGGTTGATTGCCGCGCCCGGTTGACTCATGCGGCGATGTTCTCCGGCGTCTGGAGGCACCTTGCCTGAGCCAACCTGGCGCGATAGGTCGAGGGTGAAACCCCGTAGCGCCGTCGGAACGCGCGAGCGAAGTGCGGCGGCTGGCGGTAGCCGACTCGCCGCGCTACATCGCACACCGAGATCGAGGGCAGGGACAGCAACTCGGCGGCGGCGTCCATGCGTCTGCCAACGAGGTCATCGTGGAAGGTGAGATCGCCGAACTGCGCGTAGGCGCGCTGTAGCTGGCGAGAGGAGCACGCGAGCGCCTTGGCGACTCTCTCCAATGTCAACGCCTTGCGGTAGTAACGCTTCACCACCAAGCGGGCGAGCAGATACAGCCGGCGACGCTCGCCGAGCGTGGACGGCCGCGGCTTGATCGGCGGTCGCCTTTTCGCGGCAGGCGGCACTCCATCCAGACCGAAGTGCAGGCGAAACAACTGGCGCACGCGCTCGCGCTTGATGCCAAACCGCTCTCCGATCTGATCGAGGGTCAGTCCCTCTACCGCGCGCAGACGGAACATTTCCCGCTCGCGCTCGCCCTGGACGTGTCCGCCGTGGCGAGAGAACGGCGTCAGGCCGTGGCGGTGAAGCTCGCAGATGAGCTCGTACAGCACCACCCCGCTACTGAACTCGGGGCGGCGGATCAGCTCGCCGGTCGTGTGCTCGGCGAGCTGATCCACCTCATGTATTCCGGCCCTGGCCAGGCTGGGGGAGGCAGCCTGGCTCAAGGCCAGCTTGGTGACGCGCATAGCTGACCCCCGCGCGTCAAAGCGTCATAAGTTCATCGAGGCGCCGCGCGACCTCCGAGGCAATCGCCCGCCCGCCGCGACGGTCGATCAGACCGGCCTCGTCCAGCCGGTTCAGCGCGTCGGTGATCGCGAGCCGCTGCTTGCGCTTGCGCGCACCGAACGCCTCGAAAATCTGTTCTTCCGAGCGCGGGCCTTCGCCGTCTGCGCTGCGCACGAGCAGACCTTCGAGGACGGCTTTGTCGTCGTGGCGCTCGTTGGCGGAGTCCGGGTCGCCGCCCTGGGTGATCTCGTAGAAGCGCACGGCGGGACGCGACGCGCTGGCGAGGTCGTTCCAGCGGTGGATGAGCCTGGAGGCGCGCAGGCGCCGGAGGCTGTCGCGGACATCGCCGGGGAAGCTGATCGCGCGGGCAATCTCATCTTCTGCCCACGGGCGCTGCTTGTCGAGGTCCAGCATGAGGTTGAGGACCGCCCGGTCGATGAAGGCGTGCTCCTCCAACCCTTCTGGGGTACGGTGTTTGTGCATGGGGAGTTACTGCTCCTTGTGTCACGGCGTCGGGGCAGTTCGCGCTGCCGCCGGCGCCACTTGGTTTTCAGGTCATGGCCCGACCGTACATCGGCGTGAACGGGCCGCGAGTGTGTGACAGGAAGCGGGCACAGAAGGGCACATCCCTGTAACAGTCGGGCTCGCGGGGCCGCTATCAGCCGGCCCATCCCTGCGGGGGCGCACCCGGCTTCCACGCCTTCGAGACGCCGCCGCCCTCTTGTCGCAGCGCTTGGGAGTAGTCGGTGAGCTGCGCGTGGAAAGCAAGCTCCTCGCGCGGATCAACGCCGCCGTCGTCGAGCTCCGAGCGCCAGACGGCGAGCGCGCACAGCGTCTCGATGTGCGCCTCGTCGGCCCACCACTCGTCCTTGAGGTAGGCGAGGATATGGGGGTAGCGGCCGTGCAGCGCGACGATCTGGCCCCACATCTCCGCGCGCCAGGCGGTGTCCCCGCCGTAGGGCTCAAGCCAGCGCGCCCGCTCGCCTGCTTTGCCGCCAACGATGACGGGTGCCTGCCTGAGCGGGCGGACCTTGCCGTCTTTGGCGGCCTGGGCTACGCCGTTGCGGATCAGCTGCGCGGCGAGCCTGGAGTGTGGTTCGCCGGCGGCGCCGGCGAGCTCTTGGAGCTGGGTTGCTACGGGGTCGGGTAGGACGACCTGGACCTTGAGGCTCATCGTGTTCTCTCCTGTGTCGGTTGTGGTTGGACGATGCGGTTGATGGCGCGGACGATCCCCGGCAGCCGGCTTCGACTCGGGGCGATCGTTCGCTGGAAGCTCGGCCCGTACTCGGGGTCGGGCAGCTCGGGGTAGGCCAGGGACGGTGTTTGCGCGTGGCTGCGACTCATGTTCTGAGCGAGCCGTTTGATCCGGTCGGTGTCGTGGCCTTCGACGCCGAGGTCGTCGCGGGAGACGTACCAGTCGGTGCCCTGCCGGGCGCGTGACGCCTCGACGTAGGCGGGCTCCTTGCTCGTCTGCCAGCCGCCCGTGACGACGAGCGTGCGGGTCACGGTCGCGCCCTGCGCGCGGTGGATGTGCTGCGCGTACCCGAGCCGCAGCCGCGCGAGGTCATCGCCCGCGAGTGTTCGCCACTGGCCGGTCACGTCGAACTGCACGAGCACTTCGCCGGCGTCGTTGATGTCGAGCACTTCGCCGCGGGCGCCGTTCTCGATCCGCTCGACGCCGGGCTCGTGGTGCTGGTCGATCATCGCTATGCGGTCGCCCGCGCGGACGCCGTAGTGAACGTCCGGCACCTGGACCTCAAGCTCGCCGAGTTCGCCGCGCTCTGCGCGGTGGTGCTGCGCGCGGGCGTTCAGGCGGTGAATCTCCTTGTTGGAGGCGTCGGAGATCAGCGCTACCTCGTTGATCGAATGGGTCTTGGTCAGCCGCGCCCAGTTCTGGACGGCCTGCTCGACTGCCTCATCGCGGGTGTTCTCCATGTGCAGGCGACCCTCGGCGTAGTAGTGCGCCATCGCGCGGTCCGAGCGCCCGGCGCGCAGGTCTGCCCACGCCCGCTGTTCGGCCGGGTCAAGGGTGCGCCGCACGTTCGACAGTTCGGCGCTCGGCGCGATCTGCGCGAGCCGGTCGAACATGCCGCCGGCGCCGATCGAGGGCAGCTGCGCGGCGTCGCCGATCGCGACGAGCTTGGAGCCGGTGTCTGCCACGACTTCGGTGAGGCGGTCGAGGCGGTCGGTGTCGGCCATGCCCGCCTCATCGAAGTAGATCGTCGTGTGCTCGCCCACCTGCGACCGCCCGCGGTCCACACGGGACACGAGCGCGTCGAGCGTGAGCGTCTTCCCGGCGAGCGCTGGGGATGTCCTGGCCGAGCCACTGCGCGGTCGAGCCGGACACGGCGATCCCGAACGTCGGTGGCCGGTCATCTGCTCGGCGCGCGCCGCCGCGTCGATCACCACGCCCTTGCCGGTCCCGGCCGGGCCGATGAGGATCGCGCCGCGCTCCGGGCCGGTGATGACCTCAAGGGCGTGGGCCTGCTCGTCTGAGAGTCGGCGCGCCGATCCGCTCCGCGACCTGATCGCCTGCGGTCGAGCGCGCCTGCTCGCCCACGTCGCGCCCGGCGTCGCCGGCGAGCTCGCCGAACCGCCGCTCGATCGCCTGCTCGCGGGCACGGACCGCGAGCGTCGTCATCAACCCGCCCTCCAGCGGCAGGATGCGTCGCTCGGCGATCATGCTCTTGGAGAGCGCGAGCGCATCCCTGGGCGCCAGCTCGCCGACGGACTGCTCAAGCAGGACGGCGCGCAGCTCGCGCGGCTCAAACGTGGCGGCGCGCTCGGTCAGGCGCTCCTCGACGCGATCCTCAAGCGCGCGCTCCGGCGCGACTGGCGCCCGGTGCCCGACGGCCGCTCCTGGCCGGTCGTGTACTCGAAGCGCGCTGCGGTCTCGTTCCAGACGAGTTGTAGATCGCCTTGGGTGACGAGCACCTTGGCCTTGCGGTTCTCCAGCTTGAGCGCGCGCAGCTCCCCACGCTCGGGTGCTCGGCCCCACTTCGCGCGGAAGCGCTCGGCTGCGCGCGCGACCTCGCGGCTGCGCGCCGAGAAGGCGTCGAGCAGGCCGCGTGGGACGCCGGCGATCTCGAAGTAGCGCCCCTGCTTGCCGGTGCCCCGCTCGATCGCGTAGCCGCGCTGCGCGAGCTCATGCGCGAGCGCCGAGCGGTAGTACGCGCCGAGCTCCCTGGCGGAGCGGAAGATCGGCCGGGAGGCAACCGCGACGATCCGCCCGTCATCGCGCACGGCGCTCGTGACGACCACATGGCTGTGCAGCTGCGGGTCGGGCGCGTCGCCCTCCATCACGCCGCGGGCGGTCGTGTGCCGGTACTCGGCGGCGATCAGCTCAGCGGCGTGCTCCTCGAAGACTTGGTTGTGGCGACTACGACGCACGGTCGGCACCGTCTCTGTCAGGTGCTCCATCGCGTCCTTGACGGCCGCGGCGTGCGCGGCCTCCATGTCGCGGCGCTGCGCCTCGTCGCCGAGCGCCCACACCGCCGAGACGGACTTCGGGGCGCTGAACGTCAGGTCGATCCCGCCGCCCCGGCCGCCACCGGCGCCTTCCGGCTCGCAGCCATTCGCCGGTGCGTGGGTGGCGTCCCTCCATGAGCGCGATGAACTCGTGGCCCTCGACGGTGGCGCCCTCGATGCCGAGCCGCGCGAGCGTGTCCGGCGAGGCGAGCCACCGGCCGGGGGCCTGCGTGGGCTCACCCTCGGGGCTGAGGTAGTAGTCGCCGCGCTCTGGCCGGATCGTCTTGCTCTCCAGGTAGCGCGCGTACCCGCCGCCCTTGGCGGCACCGATGCTGGCTGCGGTCATCACACCCCCTACAGACCACGACCACGCCGAGGCGGCCAACGAATTGCACAGCGCACGCTAAGCCCCCGCTGGGGCCTGCATCTAGTCTGTTCGGGCTTGGTGCTGTACGCCGGGCGCGGCGAAGCCGAAGGCGAAGCAGCGCAGGCCGAAGGGTCTGCGAAGGCCGCCGCGAAGCGGCGTGCCGTGCTGGCTGCGGCGAAGCCAGCAGTCCAGCGAGCAGGCCCGTAGGCCGTAGGCGTGCAGCGCCGGGGTCGATCAGAGAGCCGACCGCAGGGAGGCTCGGTTACAGCGAGCGAAGCTCGCGTGGGTATCTGAAGGCTGTTGTCGGACCGCGCCGTCGGCGGTCGCCGGCGCGTGGAGATGGCGTCGCAGCCGGGAGGCTGCCGAGGGCGGGCGCGAGCCCGCGCGAGGGCCAGCCGCCGAGCGAGAGCCTGCGAGCGTCAGCGAGCGGCGAGCCGGTCTACGGCCGCCGGTCCTTTGGGGGCGGCGAGGCGAGCGGGGCGGCGCCCATCTTCATCGCCGCGGTTTCGCCCGTCGGCGGCGGCGCCTCTGCTGGGCTGCCTGCTCCACCGCCTCGACCAGCGCGCGGAGCGCTGCTGGCGCATCGGCGCCTTGGGCAGCGAGGGGCACGGCGATCTTGTCGGCCATGACCTGCGCCGTCACGATGCCGTCCTCGATCGACAGCTCCAGGCGTGCCGGGGTGAGACCCGGCAGTTCGGCCAGCAGCTTGACGAGGACGCGCAGGTCGGCATCGGTCGTTGGACGCTCGGCCGGCGCGCTCATGCGCTCGTCTCGTAGCTGAGCGCGTGGCACTCGCTTGGAAGCTGCTCGCCGATCCGTCCGGCGTCAGGCGCCTCGCCGGGCGGGCGGGCGCCCTCGGAGCGGTTGTCCAGCAGGCACACCGAGACGGGCATCGTGGCGCAGCATAGATGCCGATGGCTGGTGTGAGCGCGCATCAGCCGAGTTCGATTTCGTGGGGGCTGCCGCCAAGGCCCTCGCGGACGATGAGCGCGAGAGTCTTGGTGTGAATCCAAGGCGTCGGCTCGGTCTCGCCTCCCTCTGGCTTCAAGCCGATACGGCGCGCGAGCCAGCTCGTCTCTCCGCTGACGTTCCCGCGGCCGTCGCGCTTGACGCGACCGCAGCGCAGCGCGATCTCGCTGTAGCTCATCTCGCCACGCGCGACCTTGCGCTGGACCGCTTCGCGCAGGCCGCGGTTCAGCAGCGTCGAGCTCTCGTCCAAGCGGTCAAGCTCGGCGCGTAGTCCGCACACCGAAGGGCGGTCCTCCCCACCCGCAGCAGCGAGGGCGTTGATGGTGAGGCTGCGCGCCGGCTCGTAGTCCTCAAGGGCGCCGATGACCTCGCGTAGCGTGAGGACGGCGAAGTCCTCCTCGCGGCCGTGATGGCGAGTGCGCGCCCAGCGCAGCGCCCGGCACCGCTCGCCGTCGGAGACCGCCCGGATGAGATAGGAGTCGCCATTGGCGTCCAGAAGCGGCGCGTCCGACGGTGGCGGCGCTGCCCTGGGAGCCGGTCGCGAAAGGATCGGCGGGCGCAGCTCCAGGTCTTGCAAAGTGACTCGGCGGCAGCGACCGCGCGTGTCATCGGCGAGGTACATCTCGCACAGGACGTGTGCGTTCTCGGGCGGCTCATCGGCGGCCAGGTGCGCGATCAGGCGTGCGTCGGCGTGCGTCCATGCGAGCCGGTCGATGACGAGCGTGCTCCCGCCCGCGCCGCGCACGGTGACGAGCTCGCGGGCCTCGCCGCTCTCGGGATCGGCGTAGCGGCCAAGACGAGCGCGATGCTGCTGGCTGGGTTGGCTGACCTGGGGGTCGGGTGCCGTGAGGGTGTTCATCACTCTCCTTTGGGTCGCCGGCCCGCCGGGATGCGGGCCGTGTCCCGATCTCGCTGCACGCGCAGCGTGCGATGATTGGGAGGACACGGCCGCAGCCGCTACTCGGCTGCTTCGCCTGACTCGATGTGGCCTTCGGGAGCGAGGCGGTAGCCGATGCTCCGCACGTTGGGGATCAGTCCCTCCGCCCCCGCGCGTGCGAGGGCACGCCGCAAGCGGGAGGCGTGCGAGTGCAGGGTGCGCGTGGCGCCGGCGGAGCGATAGCCCCACACGTCGCGCATCAGCTCCTCTTGGGTGTAGACGCGGTGAGGGTGGCGCGCAAGGTGAGCGAGCAGCGCGTATTCCATCCGGCGCAGTGGAACCGCAACTGAGCCGACGGTCGCGCGGCACGCCTGGGTGTCGATTTCGAGCGCGCCGAACTGGATCAAATCGGTGCGGTCGATCGTGCCCCGACGCAGGAGTGATCCGACGCGAGCCAACAGCTCTGCGTATTCCCACGGGGTTCGGAGTACGTCATCGGCGCCGGCGCTGAAAGCGCGCAGCGTCTCGGCGACATCCTCGCTTGTTGTTACCCAAAGGACACGGATGTCGGGGTTGACGCGCGGGCCGAGCTCGTCTGCTCGCAGTGAGCGCAGGACGCCGAGGCTCGTGGCCTGGTCTCGCGTGGGACCGAAGATGATGAGGTCCGTGTCATCTGCGCAACGGGTCTTGACGACTCCCGTGTCCTCGGCGCGACGTAGCTGAAAGCCGTCGAGAATCAGCTCCTCGGTGAGCGCGTCGTTGCGCCGTCCCTCACCAATGACCAGCAGCGTTGCAGCCGTGGCGTTCATCACGATCCTCCGATCAGGAGTAGCCCCGCCCGGCGCGGGGCCGTGGAGCCCGGCTCCGGCACGCCCTCCGGGCGTGCCACGATGGAGAGGGCGTCGGCCCCGGCCAGCCCACTTCCGGCCGGGGGTCGATCGGTGCTCGCGGATTGGAGCGCGCTAGGCATCTGCGCCTAGCTCAAGTTCGTGCCGGACGATGCTGCTCGCCATCGGGATCGCGTCCAGCCTGTGTGCCTGCTCGATGTAGTCGGCGACGAGTGCCTTCAGCGCCGAGTAGCCGTCCTGCTCCAGTTCGCGCTCCACGAGATAGGAGCGTCCATCGCCCGCGGCGGGCCGGTCGGTGATCCGCACGCCGCCGTTGATGCGCTGCCCGTAGATAACGCGCTCGCCGCTGCTGACGGTGTAGCGCGCGAAGCCCGTGCGCTCGCCAGTCCGTCGAGGCTCGGTGCCGTCATCGAAACGCAGGCACTCGCAGCAGGCGATATCGCCATCGCGTCCGTCATCGAACGCGCCGATCAGGTCCGCTCGATGCTCGACGGCCAGGCAGCGAGTGTCGCCTGAGCTGCTGTGCTTGCTCAGGCGGTGCCCGCAGATGCAGAGGGGATCATCGACCGGCGCCTTGCTCCAGGTGGCGGTTGACCCGTAGCCGGATACCTCATCGGCCCCTACCGCCGTGGCGTAGACGAGACTGCGCTCGTCGGCCTCCACCATCGCGGGAGAGTGGGTGCGACCTGAGTCCTTCAGCGCAACTAGGCGCTCGATTTCACGGCTTGCCTGCCAGCGCGTCTTGGGATAGGTGAAACTCGTGCCGGTCTGCTCCGCAAGAGATTTCAGAAAGCGAAGCTGCCGATCGGTAGGACGGTTTTTGGTGGTCGATAGGCTCATTTGTTCTCCTGTTGGTCGGGGTTGAGCACGCCCCGGCCTGAGCGGGCCGGCGAGGCGAGTCAAGCCCTGTCCCGTCAGGGATCGCCGCAGGCGACGCGCAGCGCAGGGCTTTACGCGCCGGAAAGCCGGTTTGCTGGCCTTAAGGGGTGCGCTCGATCCCGGCCGGACTGGAAGGGAGCCTGTTGACATCGCCCGGCGGTCCCTTCCGGTTCACCCGCCGACCCTTGCCGCGCGAGCGTCCAAAACATCCTGTGACAATTCCTCCGCGTCTGTGAGGTTGTCTTGGAGAAAGTAACCGTGAGCGCTGAACGATTCACGGCAGTTCTCGCAGCGTGAAGGCATCTGGTCGCGTTGGATGGGCTGTACGTGCCCGCAGCGCATACAAACTAGGTTTGTGTGAACGCACATATTTGAGACTGGCCTTTCGTGTCGCGGCAGCCGCTCGTCTGCGGGCGCCAGTGGCAGCCGGACCCGCGCCCCGCAGGGGTGCGATCATTTCGGCTGCTGGCGCCAAGAGGAGTAGTGTTTGTTACTGAACGTCGAGCTGAGCGAGGAGACGATCGCGCCAGCGCACGGCATACCGAACGCAGCTGGAGCAACGCTGGTGCTGACAGGACGGGAGTGGCGCGTCGTAGCGCGCCTGTAGGGACCAGGCGGTCGAGTCGGCCGACGCCAACGCCTCCGCGCATCCAGCCAGACCGCGCGTCTTCACGCCGAAGGCGTGCAGCGCGAAGCCTCTCATCGCGAGCGCCCACAGGATGTCCTCAACCTGCCGGCTGCCTTGGCGCGAGCAGATCGAGCCGACGCCGACTCGCGGCTCACGGGCGAGGTCGATACCTTCGGCGGCGTAGAGGGCGGCGCAGCGCTCGTAGTCCGTCAATCGCCAACCTTGGAGGACCGGCACAAAGGGAAGGTCAGGGGCGCGTTGGCGGAGCTCAACGAAGTTGGCGACGGTGCGCCGCTGATGCTCTTTGACTGTGAGACCCGTGCGCGTGAGCGTGGCGGGCTCACACATCCAGTCCATCGCGAAGGCGAACTCAAGCCGGCCGATCTCCTGCGCATAACGCCGGGTCGCCTCGATGTACTGATCGACGCTCGTCAGCCAGCGGCCGTGAAGATTCAGTTCGGAGTAGCCACCGGAGTCGAGCGCCCAGCCGGCCGCCGCGCGCGGCAATCGCGCATGACGCGCTAGGCGTCGGTGTGAGATAAAGAGCGGTCCGAGTCCGAGTCGTAGCCAGCTCGTCTCGTGTGTTCCGAGGTAAAACTTCATTGGCCGGCGCCCTAGCGATTTCCGCTCACGCCACGAGCGCGAGCCAGTGCTGCCGCTCCAACTCGCTCGCGTTCGCCAACCGCACCAACACATCGCCGTGGCAGGGCCGCGGCGCGCACCAACAGCCGAGCACCAACCCGCGCAGCTCATCGAGCGAGGACATCAGCGCGTCGTTTTCGCGCAGCCAATTTTCGTACAGCGCAATGCACTCGCCGCGCGCGCCGTGCTTGCCCACCGCGAACGGGTTGCCCCACTTCGAGGGGCGCCCGATGTAAACGTGGTGGCGCTCGCGCTTGCAATGCACCGCGCGTGGCGTTCCGAGCTTCACATGCGCTGGGACGAGCAGACCGCTGTTTCGCCTTGAGTACCTATTCACCGCTTCTCCTTTTGGGTCGTGGTTGAGCACGCCCCGGCCTGAGCGGGCCGGCGAGGCGGGTCAAGCCCTGTCCCGGCAGGGATCGCCGTAGGCGACGCGCAGCGCAGGGCTTTACGCGCCGTAGAGCCGGTTTGCTGGCCTTAAGGGGTGAGCTCGGCCGTGACCCCGAGAAGCGGCAGTGGACTCACTAGGCCCAGCGGTCTACTCGTCAATCACGCAGGCTGAAGTGAAGCTCCCGCCAATTGCGAATGTGACAGACGCAACCGTTGGTTGCGCGAAATCGTGAGCCGCCCTCGTAGGTGAATGTGCGGTGTACCTCGGCGTTGGTGAACGTGAGCGGATCGGCGAACACGACGCTCTGACCCTTGCGCGGAAGTGGTGTTGCCAGGCGGGTGCGGCAGCGCTCGCGCCACTCGCGCGCGTGGTCGTTGCTCGGTGTGCTCAGCAGGTCAAGGATGCGCGCGGGGCAGCCATCCTCGGCAGGACCCATGTCCTCGCTGACGGGCTTGGTGTAGAGGATGCCTTTCTCGCGCTCGGTGAGCAGTACGAGGCCGAATACTCCATCGCCTTTGTGCGCGCGCACGGCGGCGTAGACGACCTTGCCGTAGCGAACGGTGTCGAGGACTCGCGCGGCGAAGTCCGCGCCAAGGTCGAACTCGATCGCGGCGCGCGCGGTGAACGGACCTTCAAGTTGTCCAGCGGTCCAGCCCATGATGCCTCCCGTGAGATTCGCGGCCCGCTCCGACGGCGGGCCTTTGCCCCTCCCCTGCACGCCTTGGGCGTGCGACCATCGGGGAGGCAAGGCACCGCCGCCGGTACGGGGTCACGCCGCTATGCCGTGGCCGGAACCTGCTCCTCCTCGGACTGGCTGGCGTCCTCGGAGTCGGTGTCGGCCGCGCGCTGCTCCTGGGCGTCGCGCAGCCTGCCGGTCTTGGGATGGAACTCACCCCACACGAGGTCAGCGTCGGCGATTGCCTGGTCGAGCTCGTCGCCGTCCAGCTGGTCGAGCCGGTCACTGACTCCATCGAGCCGGCCGAGGGCCTGTGCGATCTCGTTCTCGCGGCGGGCGTTCTCCTCGTCCCGTGCGATCCGCTCGGTGAGGATGTCATCGAGTGCCGGAACCTGGCCCTCCTTGATGCGCTCCCTGACGATCGCGTTCAGGTCACGCTCGGCTGCTGCGGCCAGCGGCCCGTTGAAGTGCAGCGTGTAGTAGCTGCGCTGCTGCGTGGCGACGGCCTGCTCATCGACCAACGATGCGAGCGCGATCAGCGTCAGCGCCCGGCCGGCGATGTCACCCGCCGACTGAGCGTCGGCCAGGTAGCGGTTCGCCCGCTCGTGCGCCTCCTGCGCCTCCAGGTAGACCGTCTTGGTGCTCCCATCGCCCTGCGAGGTCTGGCTGATCCAGCCGGGCAACGCAAGCCGAGCGCCGCGTGCCGCGATCCCCCGCAGCTCGCCGCTGAGGTTCACCGAGGCGAGGATGCGCAGCACCCGCTCATCGACCTTGATCTTCGGCAGGTACTTGAACACGAGCAGTCCGACCGCTTCGTTGAAGCTGGTCGCCTTCTCGCGCTTCTCCTCCTGCTCCCTGCGCTGGGCCTTGGCTTCCTCCTTGATGCGTGCCTCGCGCTCCTCGGCGGTCTCCGTCCCGGCGCTCTCGCCGTCGGAGCCTGCCTCGGGAGCGCCTGACGGCGGCTGCGCGGCGCTGCGCATCCGCTCGGCGTCGCGTTCGGCCTTGATCCTCGCGCGGACCGCCTTGAGGCTCTGAGCGATGCAGTCCTCGGCGAGCGCGTCCCCGACATCCTGGCCGACGATCAGCTGCGACCACCGCCCGATCTCGTGAACGGCCTTGAGCCGGCGTGCGTGATTGACCACTTCGGGTGTGAACGACACCGATTCGAGCTCGCGGCCGGTTGCCTTCTCGTAGGCAATCAGGTTTTTTGCCGCCTTCTCGCCGAGGGTGAACATCTCGATCGGGTAGCGGCGGTTGGACTGGAACAGCCCCGCCGGCAGCGGGTCGGTGTGGAGTACGCCGAGCGACAGCGCATCGTTGGCGAACTCGCTCCAGCTGGGCGCCTCGTCCCCGTCCTCGGCGTTGAGCACCGCCGCGACCGCGTTGCGCGCAAGCTCCTCGTGGATCTTGCAGAGCTCCGCGAGCGCCTTCACGGCCAGCAGCGGGATCGTCTCCGCAGCGACGAGCCTGCTCAGAGCGTCCGGCAGGGCGAGGATCGTCAGGTGATCCCTGATCCGCCGTTCGCGGGAGCTGCGCTTGGCCTTCCCGCCCAAGCGCTCGGCGACCCCGCGGACGTTCAGCCCGCAGTCGAGCATCGCCTTGTAACCCTGCGCCCGCTGGAGCGGATTCAGTTCACTGCGGACCTCGTTCTCGATCATCGCGTCCGTCAGCAGCTCCAACCGCTCGGCCTCGTCGCCCGAGCCGACGGGCAGCACCTTCGCCGGGATTTCGGTGAGCTCCGCCTTGACGGCTGCGCGGTAGCGCCGCTCACCCGCGACGAGCAGGTAGTCCTCACCGTCGGTCGAGCGCACGAGGATCGGCTGAAGGCAGCCTCGCTCGCGCATCGTCTCGACCATCGCGTCCAGCTCGGCGTCGATGATCTCACCACGCGGGTTGAAGTCCTCCTGCACGGTGATCTGCGCGAGTGGAATGTGACGCAGATCGGCGCGGCCGTGCGCGCCGTTGGTGTTGTGGGTAGTGCTTCCGGCGGCCATGTGGCCCTCCTTTTTCACACAGGGCTCCCCCCAGCGGGGAGCCGACCCCGACCACCCCGCACGCGCAGCGTGCGAAAATCGGAAGGGGCCGGCTCGCGCTGCGCCAGTTGGCCGCAGGCGCTACCTCGATTCGGCCAGTGCGGCTCTCAGTCCTCGACGCGCTCTAGCTGCCCAAAGGCGTCGTCGGGCACGTCGATCACCGTGTCGTAGTCCAGCGCCTTTAGGTGTTCGAGGACAACTCCGACGTGCTCGTAGACGCACTCCCTCACCTTGTCGCTCGGGTTGAGGTTTTTGTGCTCGTGATCGTCCGTCGCCATGATGGGGTGCAGGCCAGGAGGCCCGAGCGTGAGATGCGCGACATGGGTCGGTACGCCCTTGTGCCCCATGAAAGCCGACGTGAGCTCGAACGCGAGCTTCGGTTCGGGCAGCGTCGTCGCGATCACCAGAGCGCGGGGGCCAACCCGAGCGCAAATCGTCTCGCTCTCGACCCGGCGGCCGTTGAGCTTGACTTCGAGCGCGATCGTGCGTGGCGTGCTCACGGCCCGCTACGGTAGCGCGCGCCTGCGTCAGCCCGCCGTGGGGCCGACCGTCCAAGCCTGGCCGCGGCTAAACTCGTTGTCGATCGCGCCGGAGTAGCTCAGTTGGTTAGAGCAGTGGAGTCATAATCCAAAGGTCGCAGGTTCGAGTCCTGCCTCCGGTACTTTCGAGCTCGCGGCGGCCGGCGAGACCGTAGGCGGTCAGTATTCGGCGGCGATGACGCCGTGCTCGATGGTGTGAGCTTCCGTGGGACGGTAGGCCGGACCTCGGCTGTGGTGGAGCCAGTTGATGATCTCTTGCGGTGGCGGGAAGTGGCGCAGAACGTCAACGTCGATCCAGCGATATCCGCAGCGCTCGCACTCGAAGTAGCCGGGGCATGGTTCGGTGGGTACGTGGCGGTGGCCGTCGTGGGGTTCATTGGAGCGTTGTGGCATTTGATCCTCCTGGTAGATCGTCTTCTCGCATCGGAGCGAGACGATCGGCTCGGCAGGCCGAAGGGCCTCGGCCGCGCCGTAGCGATGCGGAGGCGCACATAAGGCCGGGCCGCGCAGCGGTGCCCGATCGCGAAGCACGAGAAGACGGTCGGACAGCGAGGAGCTGCTTGCGCTCGAACGAGGCCCCGAAGGTAACGATCGCGCGCCGGACCGCCGCCGGACGGGCGAAGTGCGAGGGCTGTGGAGGGCGAGGTCTAGGCGAGACCGAAGGTGGACGCGAGACGGCGGCGGAGCTCAAGGAAGTCGTTGCCGCGGGTGGCGAGCCCCCATATCGCGGCGGCGAAGTCGAAGATCGTCCCGCCCTTGCGGCACGCCCGGTGCTTGCTGTGGCGGCCATAGCAGTAGAAGGTGCCATCGGGGTAGAGCTGGAGGCTCGGGCTGGTGTCTGCGTGGAACGGGCAGAGAATCTTGCCCGCCCGGTTGGGCGTCGTGTTCGCCAGCACGCGGACGTACTCGGCGGCGGGGATCGCCAGCAGCGCATGGTCGAGCGGTGTGCGGCCCGAGCTGCGCGGCCTCGGCCGCGCGGGCCCGGTGGCCGCAGGGCACGGATCGGCGGGCAGACCGCTCGTGAGCTCGGCGAGGGTGTAGCGGGCCGTTGGCCTGAACGCGAGGAGCTTGACGGGGCGCGGCGGGTCGTGCTTGTAGTTGAAGGTGTCCGGGGGTCGCAACAGGCGCGCGATGTCGATGCAGCCGAGCTCGCCGCGGAGCGCGAGCGCGAGCCGCCGGTTGGCGCTCTCGACCTGTGCGTTTGTTGCCCGCTGCGCTAGACGCCAGTAGAGATGTACGTGGTCGGGCGAGCCCGAGGCGACCTCCATCGTCGGCGGGTGGGCGAACTGCGCGAGGCCCTGCTGCGCGCTGGGGTCATCGCACTCGATGTAGAGCAGGCGCGAGCCGCTGATCGCGTCCTTGCCGCCGTCGGTGGGACGATCGCGCAGCGCGACGCCCACGTACACGTCGGTCTTGGCCGCCCTGCGGATGATCCGCCGCGCCGCGCCGGTCGTCGCGTCCTCAGCGAAGAACGTCCGGTCCATCCAGCCGCGCGGCGTGGGCCAGCGCAGCTCCAAGAACTGTTCCAGCCGAGGCTCCTCGGCCAGCGTGCGCAGGTAGACGAGCAGGTCCCTGGTGGGACGCCGAGACGGTGTGTTGCTCATGGGCAGAAGTCCGTTTGAGCCCTGGTGGTCCGCGCCCCCTGCGGGGCGCGGACCGGGCTCGCTCGGTGGCTAGGCGGCCACCGGCTCCCGCTCGTCGGCGGGCTCCTCGGACTCCTCCTCGCTGCGGGGAGTCAGGAACTCGACCGTGTTGGCGACCACGCTGTAGCTGTGGCGCTTGCCGTTGTCGGTCTCCCACTCGGCGTACTCGATGCGGCCATCGACGCCGACCTTCGAGCCCTTGCTGAGATAGCGGCTGCACGCCTCGCCGTTGGCGCCGTAGGCGCTCACGTCGATGTAGCCGACCTCGCCGCTTCGACCCATGCCGTTGACGGCGAGACGCATCTCGCAGACGCTCGTGCCGCTCGGCAGGGCGCGCAGCTCGGGGTCACGGGTCAGACGGCCGGTGCCGATGAACTTGTTGATGTTGCGCTGAGCCATTTCGGTTTCCTCCTGTTGTGGTGGTGGTGCTAGTTACGCCGCCCAAAAACGACGCCGACCGGCGCGCGGAACCGGAGCCCGTCAGGGCGCAGGGGAACCCCCCTTGTGGGGGTTGAAGCGCTAGTCCGGCGGCGTCGAAAATGGGGCAAGTAACGACGCCCACCGACCACGAGGAACCCGTGAACAGGTGGAGCCGCGCAACTTCTCGGCGCCTGCCTTCATCCGTGGCCTCTTGCGATCTGTAGAGCATCGTCGGCGTCTGCTGTGCCTCTGTCCGCGAGCGGTCGCCCGCGGCTTCTCGGTTACTGAGCCCCAGCGCCGGCAACCGGCCAACGACTTTGCAAAGGGCCGTGGTGGGCGGCGAAGGACCCGTGGTGCCGGGCTGCTCAAAGTTGTTGGCCGCTTCGCCTCGTGGCTGGTCAGTAGGGGGCAATGGAACGCACAGATGCCTTCGGCCCGGCTTCGCTCGGGTGCTCTGACCGGCTGTCGGCGGCGGGGTCTCGATGAGGGTCCACGCGGTAGGGCACCGCCCGCTCGCACGGCTCGCGATCTGCCTGGCGGGGATCGCGCTGCTCGCGCTGACGCTCAGCGGCTCGCTGGCGTGGTGCTGGACGCAGACGGCTTCGCTGCTGGAACTGAACGGTCCGATGCGCCTGCCGGTCGCCGACGCCGCGCGCGCAATGTGGCACCTGCTGATCCGTGGAGGCTGGAGCTCTCCGGCGAGCGCGTTCCCGACGAGCGGGGAGCGCTCGGCGGCGCCTGACTTGTGGGCGTATGGGCTCACCGGCGGCTGCTTCGTCGTGGTCGTGATCCGTGGGAGTCTTGGCCTGCACCGCAGGATGCGGACTTGGCGGGCAGGGTCGCCGCTCGGCAAGGAGCAGCGGACCGTCGCGCGTCGCGCGGTCGATCGCGGCTGGGTGCGGCAGCGCACTTGGGCGGTCCCCGCCGATGTGCGTCGTCTGTGGGTGCCCGGCCCCGTCTCGGGGCGGCCGTACCTGGGGGTGATTGGCAAGGTGCCGGCGCGCACGCTCGCGGCCGAGCTTGAGGTGCAGCCGATGGTCGTGGCGCCGCCGCGCGCCGGGAAGTCCAGCGGCTTCGTCGTTCCTTGGCTGCTCGACCACGACGGGCCGGCGCTCGTGTTGAGCACGAAGCGCGACATCTACGACGCGACCGCGCCCTACCGTCGTGGCCTCGGGCGCGTGTGGGTCTATGACCCGTTCGGGGACCGCGCGAGCGCCGGCTTCACGCCGCTCGTGCCGGCAAGGACATGGGCTGGTGCGATCCGCGCCGGCGAGGCGTTGGCGAGCGCGGCGCACCCCGACCAGGCGAACGCCGCGAACGAGTTTTGGGACAAGGAGGCCGCGGCGATGCTCGCTCCGCTGCTGCACGCCGCGGCGCTTGCCCGCGACGGCATGGACGAGCTCGTGCGGTGGCTGGACGCCCGCGATTTCCAGAGCGCGGTGAGCGTGCTCCAGGGCTCGGGTGCCGTGGCGGCAGCCGAGCAGCTTGAGGGTGTCGGCCGCCGCGATGAGCGCAACCGCGAGACGACGGTGATGAGCGCCTTGAACCTGCTGCGCGCCTACCGCTACCCGCAGGTCGCGGCGTGCGCCCGCAGCGACCTGACGCCGGAGCGGTTCTTGGACGGAGCCGCGAACACGATCTACGTCGTGGCTGCCGGCCACGACCAGGAAGCGTTGCGGCCGGTGATCCTCGCGCTCGTCGCCGCGATGTATGAGGCGGCGATCGTCAAGGCGCGCGAGCGCGGCGCGCTTGACCCGCGCCTGTTCATCCTCATGGACGAGGCGGCGAACATCGCACCGTTGCGCAACCTCGCGGCGTGGCTCTCCCAATGCGGAGACCACGGCATCGTCATCGCGACGATCTGGCAGTCGATCGCGCAGATTGACCAGCGCTACGGCCGCGCCGCGCGCGACGCGATCTGCGCGGCGTCAACCGCCCAAGTGTTTTTGCCGCCCCTGGTGGAGCCGACGAGCACGGGGTATCTGAGCGAGCTGCTTGGCGAGGAGCCGGTCGCCAACGCATCGACCTCCACCGGGCTCTCGCGGCACACCCTGAGCATCGGCCATCAGAAGGCCGGTCCCTCGCCGTGGCTGCGCCAGATCGGTCGCGGGCGGGCAATCCTCGTCTACCGGGACCTGCCGCCCGCGATCGTCCGCGCGCCCGGATGGTTCGAGGACCCCCGGTTCGCCAGATACGCCCGGCTGCTGGCTTCGCGGTATGGGGCGCGTTCGCTGGGACGCGCCCCACGCCCGCATGAGTGCTCGGGCAGGAAACGCCTGCGAGGGCCGGAGCTGCGATGAGCGATTCGTTGGCCGCTGGCGCGGGGTGCGGGTCAACAACCCCGATGAACGACAGAACCGCAGCTGCGTCTCAAGCGGGCGAGCGCACGGCAAAGCCGCGCCGCAGCGGCCCTTCCGGGCGGCAGGTGGTCGGCGATTACGTGGGGCAGCACGCCTCCGACGCCGCCCAGGCTGTTCGGCGAGCCGGGCTGCGCCCCGGTCTCGATCGGTCCTTCGGCTGCGCGCCCGAGCTCGTCGGGCAGGTCGTTGAGCAGGAGCCGACCGCGGGCAGCGACTTGGCGCGCAACGGCCTGGTGACGCTGTACGTCGCAGCTCCCGGCGTGGCCGAGATAGCGGCCGACGAGCATCCTGCGCCGGCATCGCCCCCGGTGCCGGCCGCGCTCGATGCCCCCGACGAGGATGCGCCGTCTTCCGCGGAGCGTCGCCGCCGGCGTAAGCCGGGGCGAGCGACGCGAGCACCGCAGGTCTTTGGCACAGCTCCAGCGCCGGTCGCCCCCGGCGGGGGGCGCTCGAGCGGAGCCCGAGCGCAGGACGCCGAGACCGCGAGCGAGGCGGAATCGGACACCGAGGCTGCCTGTGCGCCTGCGTGGTCCGGCGAGGAGGAGCCACGCGAGGAGGTTGGCGACGAGCGGGCCGGCGACCAGCTCACGGAGGAGTTCGTCGTGCATGTAGATGACCTGTTCGCCGGGCGTGGACGGCCGGCGTGGCGGCGGGTCTACCCGCGTCGCGGGCTCCGCGTCCAGTTGGCGGGGCATCCGTGGCTGGTCGGGATCGTCGGCGTGATGCTCGCGGCGTGGGTGGTGGTCGGCGTCGCGGCTGCCCTTGCAGGCCGTTCGCCGAGCGCTCATCGCGGGAGCGCGCCCCGCGCGATCGTCAAGCACAGCGCAGCGCGACCGATCGACTCGGGGAACCCGTCGCCGTTGAGGCGCCCGGCGGTCCATCGCACCGGCCATGTGACCGGACCGCGCCACCGGCGCACAGCGCCCGTGGCCGTTGTGCGTCCTGCCTCGACTCTGCCGGTCCGCAATGTCCCGGCTGTGCCGCAGAAGGCGAGCGCGCCGGTCGCTCCCGCTCCACCGCGCGCCGCGCCGACTCCCGTGACTCCGCCGCCCGCGCCGGCGGCGGAACAGGCCAGAGGAGGGCTGTTCTCGCCGTGAGGTTTGGCAATCAACAACAAAGGAGGTGGGGCCAGTGATGGCGCTCACGCTCAGGCGGGCGCAGGCCCGTCGTCTCAGGAGGAAGGCGCAGATCGCCGCGGCGATCTGCGCCTTGATCGGGCTGCTGGTGGGCGTCGTGATCCTCGGGGCGCTCCCCGATGGACACGTTCACGCCCTAAACGCTGCCGGCGCTTTCAAGGGCGGCGAAATCGAAGGTGTCGCGAAGCTGGTTGACAAGCTCAAGGGCAACATCGTGTGGCTCGGCGGCACGGCGATGGGCCTGGTGGTCGCGGTCGTCGGGATCATGTTCATGGCCGGTCATTCGAGGGCGCACGATCTGGCGATCAAGACGCTGGTGGGGCTCGCGATCCTCGGGTCGATCAGCGGGATCGTGGCCTAGCCGGGGGCCTGCGATGGATCGCCGCTTGGTATGGAGGCTGCCGGCCGCGACGACGGCCGCGTTCGTCGGTGTCCTTGTGCTCGCGCCGGCTGCGTCAGCAGCGAACGGCGCTCAGGTCGTGCCGCTCGCCTTCCTCGGGATCGAACTTCCGTCGCTGCACAGCATCATCGAAGGGATCGCCAAGGGGTTTTTCGGGGCGCTCGCGCACGCGCTCGTCCCGAGCTGGCTCACGCATGGGACCGTGGCGACGATTCAGCATCTCGTCGCGCTGCCGGACCCGGCGACGTGGACGCATGTCGGCCAGTTGCAGGCTGACATGGTGTGGCTGGGCGCATCGCTGATGCCGGTCACGCTCGCGATCGGGACCGTGCGCTACTGGCTGGTGGGGTTGACCGGCGCGGCGCACCCGGCCGGCGCGTTGGGGCGGTGCGTATGGGTGACGTTCGTGCTCGTCGCCTATCGCTGGTTCGTGGAGCAGGTGGTCGCGATCACGAACACCCTGACTCACGCGATCCTCGGGTTCCCGGTTGTCGCGAGCGGCCTTCAGCGGATCATCGGCGTGCTGTTCGGCGGCGCGCTGCTGGCGGGGGCCGGCGGCGTCTTTGGTGCGTTCCTGGTGATCGTCGGCGTGCTGTTCGCCGCGGGTCTATTCGCGGTGCAAGTCCTTTTGACGGTCCTGCTTTCTCTGTTGATCGTCGCAGGGCCGCCTCTGATCGCGCTGTCGGCGATCCCTGAGCTTTCGCATCTGGCGCGCACCTGGGCGCACGCGCTCATGGCGATCACGCTCGTCCCGCTCGGCTGGACCGTGCTGTTCGCCACGGCTGGGGCGCTGTGCCTGGATGCAACGAGCTTCACCGGCGGCGCCGGGGGTGTGCCGGGCCACATCGCGGCGGCGTTCGCCGGGCTCATCACGTTTGCAATCGCGGTGAAGCTGCCGCTGATGCTGCTCGGCGAGCTGCGTCACCTGTTCGGGTCTGCCTTGTCCGGGGGTGGCGGCGGCTCGTCGGGGCAAAGCACGATGCCGGGCGCCGAGCGGGTGAAGGCCGCGCACGCGCGGCTGCGCAGCGCCGCCTTCGAGGGCGTTCCCTCGCTCGGGCGCAGCGCGGGACGGGCGGCGGGCGCCCTGGGTGCCCCCGCCGGAGGCCCGCTCGGCGCAGCAAGGCGCGGCCTGGCCGGGGCTGCGCGCCGCAGCGGCATCCTGCCCGGCGCGGCGGCTGGCGCAGCTGGAGGCGCGCTTGCTGGGAAGGCCGCTCGGCGCGGCGCGGCGCAGAGCGCCCGGCGCGGTGTCCGCGAGCGATTGCGCAACGCGGGCGCGGTCATTGCCAGCGCGCCGAGAGACGCCCGCGCCGCGATGGCGGCGAGCGCCCGCAAGGCTGGTCGGACGCCGCGCGGCGGCGCCGCGCGGGCGGCTGCACGCGGCCCAAGGGCCGCCGGCGCGGGCACGAGTACAGGGAAAACCCCGGCGAGCGTTGCCGCCGGATCGGCGCGTGGTCGCGGCTCAAGCCAGGGGCCGGCGCGAGCGCCGTCCCCGCGGACGCAGACGCCCGTAGGGCGCTCGCCGAGTCCGCGCGACGCCTCGGCGGCGCCGAACCCGGCTGGAAGCGCGCACCCTGGACGCAAGGTCACGACGAGCGCGCAGCGCGAAGCGGCCGGCGGCAGACGGCCGCCCAGCCGCGCGCCGAAGGCGCCCACTCCCTCGCCTCCGCCAGCTCGTGCGCAACGGCCGGCGAAACGTAAACCGCGACCACGGAGCGGGTCGTGATCCACCGCACGTTCCGCTCGCTCGATCAGGCGCCGAAGTTGGTCGGCTTCACGCTGCGCCAATGGGCCGTCCTGATCGCGGGCGCGAGCGTGGTCCTCGGCCTCGTCTATCTCGCGCACCTGCCGACCAAGCCGGCGATCACGCTCTGCGTGTTCTTCGTCGGGCTTCCGGCGGCGCTGACCTACGTCTCTGAGAGCGGCGGCCTGCAACTCGGCGCGCTGCTGCGCGATATGTGTCGCTGGCGCTTCAGCCAACACGCTCTGCCGGCGACGCCAGCCGGGTACTCGGGCGCCCGCGGAATCCTCGTTCTCGCGCAAGCGCAGGAGCCCACCGGCGAGACTCGCGGCCAAGTCGCCGACCCAGCGCTTGAGGAGCTGCTGTCCGAGGAGCGCTGGGGCCAATGAGACGGGAGCGATGCGCCGCCGACCTACTCGATGTCGCTGTGATCGGCGAGGACGGGTTGCTCGTGCGGGAGGACGGCGAGTACGTGCGCTACCTGGAGGTCGGCTCGGTCAACCCGCTCGTCATGGATCAAGCCGAGGGCGAGCGCGTCTCCGCCGCGTTTGGTCAGCTCGCCGCGCGGCTGCCCGATCGTCAGTCCCTCCAGCTCTACGTGCAGGGCACTCCGCTGGAGTTGGAGGACATTCTTGCGGAGGAGACCCACCGCTGCGAGCAGGCCGCGGGCGCAGCCGAGGACATCGGCGAGGGCGAGCACGCGACCGCGATCCGCCGGCTGGGGATCGCCCAGGAGCAGTCGATCCGCGCGACGGCACTGAATGTCGCGCCGCTGACACTGCGCTACCTCGTGATCTGCCCCTGGCGGCCGGCGGGCCGCCCGCTGCTTATCGGGGGCGCGTCGCGCCGGAGGCTGCGGGTGAAGGCGAGCGTCCACGAGCGCGCGATGCGCGACTCGCTGCGGCACGCCGAAGGCGTCCGCTCAGACCTTGAAGCGATGGGAGCTCCCGGCCCGGCCGCTCGACGGCCGGGAAGTGCTCGACCTGCTGCACGGAAGGTTCGATCCCGACGCGCAGCGAGCGGGCGAGCTGCCCGCGAGCTTCATGTGCCCGGAGGTCATTGCCTCGCCGATCGCGGGCGAGGACGCCGAGGACGCGAGCGCTCGCGCGAGCGCCCTGGCGAGCGCGGTCTGCACCGCCGAGCTGGGTCTGTCTGAGCGCAGCCATGTGAGGATCGGCGGCTCTGCGGAGGAGGTCTTCTTCGTCTCGCTCGCACCCGAGCAGACGTGGCTCGGATGGCTGCTTCACATGATGCAGGCCCCGCGCCCGTTCACCCTCAGCGTGCATATCCAGGCGACGGAGCGCTACCGCGAGCGGATGGCGCAGAAGCGCCGCTACCGCCGCATCCACGGCGTAAACCGTGGCGTCGAGCAGCGTGGGCGCCCGCTCGATCCCGACGCACGGGTACAGGAGGAGGAGGCCGCCGAGCTCAACGACGAGCTCGCCACGAGCGCGGGCGCGGGCATCTACCGCGTCAGCATCTACGGCTCGCTGCTGGAGCCAGGGCCGCAGGCGGACACCGAGACCCTGCACGAGCTCTGCCAGGCGGCCGGGCGGGAGGTCACGATGGCCTGCGACGCGCGGATCGGGCACGGCCTGTTCGCGCAAGGCGCTCTGTGGCGATCGACGCTGCCGCTCGGGCGCGACGTGGCGCGACGGCGACGCAAGTACGTCAGCCGCAACGTCGGGGACACCTTCCCACTGTGCGGGACGAGCTGCGGGAGCCCCGAGGGCATCCCGCTCGGCTACGCGCTGCCCGGCCGCACCCTGGAGCGCCTAGACCCGTTCGACCCGGCGCATCCCAATCACCTGCTGCTGGTGAACGGCATGAGCGGGGCTGGCAAGACGATGGCCGCGATCATCCTCTTGATCCGCGCGCTCGCGCAGGGAGCGAGTGGCTTCATCATCGACCGGGCAGGCCACTTCGACTTCCTGTGCAGCCTGATCCCCGGTGCTGCGTCGCTTGAGATCGGTGGCGATGCGCACGCGATCAACTCGTGGGATGTCGATGACCCCGCGCGGGTAGGCGCGGAGAAGATCGACTACCTGCTTGCGCTGCACGCGCTACTGCTCGGCGAGCACCACGCCGGCCGTGACTCCTACGGCCTGTCGGACCTTGAGGCGAACCTGCTCGGCCTGGCAATCGCGGAGGTCTACGCACGCTGCGCGCTGACGGGCGAGGAACCGCGCGAGCTGCTGTTGCAGGAGGAGCTAGAGCGCCGGTATCACGCCGAGCGCGGCGAGGGGTCGGTAGGGATCGCCGAGGCGCTGCGCAACCTCTCGATGAGGCTGAACAACTACATCGGCGACGGCCCCTACGCCTACCTCGCCGACCGGCCGACGACGATCCCCGCCGGGGCGCCGCTGGTCGTATTCGACACCAGGAGCATCCCCGACGCGAAGGCCGCGGCGGCGCTGTTCGTCATCTGCGAGCACGTCAAGAGCAGGATCGCGCGCACCCGCACCCTGCATCTCTCCGGCGGCGGTCCCAAGCACGCCTGGGGCGGCAAGAGCTTTCTCGTGGTCGATGAGGCTTGGAAGCTGATCGAGCGCCCGGCGACCGGCCGCTGGTTCAACGAGTTCGTCCGGCGCAGCCGCCACTACGCCTTGTGGCTCATCGCGATCAGCCAGCAGCTATCGGACTTCGACAACGAGTACGGCCGCGCGTTGCTGGCGAACGCGGCGATGCGGCTGTTCCTGCGCCAAGAGACGCGCGAGCTGACATACGTCAAGGGCGCGCTGAAGCTGACCGATGAGGCAATCGACGCGATATCGACGCTGAAGACGGTCCGCGGCGCGTTCTCCACCGCCTACCTGATGAACGGCACGCGCGGCGAGGGCACGTTGCAGATCGGCGTCGGGCCGCTTGAGTATTGGATCGCCAGCTCAGACCCCGCCCGCGACGAGCCCGTGCGCCGGCACGCGCTCCGAGAGACCCAGCAGCAGGGTTGGCCCGCGCTGAAGCTGCTGGTCAACGACGAGTGGCAGGCAGCCGCCGCGAGTGAACTGGAGGTGGCGGCGTAGTGCAGGTCCAGGTCGCGATCGAGCTGCTGCGCAACCGCAATGTCAGGACCGCCCTGCTGGTCGGGGCGTTCCTACTCGTCTCGCTGCCCGTGCTCGTCGCCGCCGCCGTCGTCGGCCTGTTCGCGCATGAAACGGAAGTGGCCTGCCGCGGCGCCGGCGCTCCCGGCGCGGTGAACACGCCGGCCGGCGGCGGGCCGATCGCCGCGGGCCTGTACGCGGCGCCGCTGGTGCTGCGGCCCGGCCGCTGGTATGAAGTCGGCGCGACCGCCTACGGCGGGCCGGGCGACTCCGCCAGCGACTACGGGTCGATCCCCAACCCCGGCGAGTCATACCTGCCGGCGCATCCCGCGAGCTTCGCCGAGCTCTCGGTTCTCAGCTCGAACCCTGCGAACGGCGGGTCGTTCACTTTTCAGGATGCCGACGCGCTGAGCAACCTCGCCTACCTGACCCAACTGCGGGTCATGCACGCCGGCCGTGAGGCGATCCTGGCAAAGCGCGACACCGGCTACGGACAAGGCCCCAGCCAGTTCATCGGCAACGGGCAGCCCTACCGCCTCGACGTGTGGTGGCAGACGGCGCGTGCGCTCGGGATCTCCAAGAGTTCCGTGCAGGTGCAGCTCACGCCGCGCACCGGAGCGGGAGCAACACTCGAAGCACTGCCGGAATCCGGCGAAGCGGGCGGAGCTGGTCTGGCGGCGAGCGCGTGCGCGGCGGCCGAAGGCGCCGGCAGCATCCCGCTCCCGCTGACGGCCGGCACGCAGACGAAGATTCTGCCGAGCGGCCTGGCCGCTGCGGGCGAAGAAGCGCCGGCGCGGGTCAAGGCGATGGTGGCGGCAGGCAACCGCCTTTTCGGCACGAGCTACCTGTATGGCGGCGCGCACGGCACGCCGCTCAGCCAGCTACAGCCGGCGTATGACTGCTCCTCGGCGGTCTCCTACGTCTTGCACGGCGGCGGGGTGTTCGGCGCATACGCCGAGGACTCGACCGAACTTGAGTCCTACGGCGAACCCGGCCCCGGCCGATACGTCTCGATCTACGCCAACGCGGGCCACGCCTTCATGTACGTGGGCGGGTTGCGCCTGGACACCGTTGAAGCGCCCGCCTACGACAGCGGCCCGAACTCGGGCAAGCCCGGTCCTCGCTGGCGCGTCTCCGCATCCGTCCCCATCTGGGCGACCTGGACCGTCCGTCACCCACCGGGCCTATGACGAGCGCCAGCATCAGAAGCCTGCCACTCGCGCTGATGGCGAGCGTCGCGCTGGCGGGATGCACCAACCCCGACGCGCCCACCACGAGCACGAGCGGGCCGGTGAGCCCGTCGCCGCAGAACGCCGGCGAGCCACCGGCGCCGGCGCTACCGTCCGCGAGCACGCAGGCGCCGCTCGGTGTCCAGGCGACGCCGAGCAAGGCCATCGCGGCGTTCGCCGAGCTGTATGTCAACTGGACATACCGCACGCTCGGTGAACATCAGCGGACCCTCGCCGCGATGTCGGTCGGCGCGGCTCGTCTGTCGGAGAGTCAGGCCGCGGCGAGCAGTCGAGGTGACACGACGATCGCCCGCGGGCACATCTACAACCGCGGCCAGATAGTCAGCATCGCCCGCGACCTCACCACCGCGGATTCGTGGGTGATCGTCACCCGCGAGCAGACCGGCGGGGACTCCCAATACGAAGGGCTGCCCGCTGCCTACCACGTCACCATCGCGCAGCTCGCCGGCGTCCCCGGCGGCTACGCCGTCGAGCAATGGCTACCGCAGGGCTGACCCGAGCGGCGCATCGCTGGCGGCTGCCGGTCGGCCTGCGCTCGGCGTGGCTGTGGGCCTTCGGCGCGATCTGGACGGCGACGCTCGGCTCCGCCGCGCTCGTCGCGCTACTCGGCGCGAGAGCTGAGGCGCCCGTCCGTCGGCTGCTCGGACTGCGCCTTGAGCCCAACCCTGCCCCGCAGCTCGGTCACGTCCTCGCTCTGGCGGCTCACAACCTCCCGATCTCCGCCTGGCCGCTGCTGCTTGGCGTCATCGGCGCGCATCACCACCGCCTCGGCCGGAAGATCGCGGACACCGTTCTGCTGGCGTGCATCCTCGTCAACACCCTGCCGGTGGGCGCGGCGCTTGGCGCCTACGGCGCACCGCTGCTGCCCTACATCCCGCAGTTGCCGATCGAGTGGGCCGGTCTCGCACTCGGCGCAAGCGCCTGGCTGCTGCAACGCCACCGCGCGCTCACCGTGCCCGAAGGTCTCGCGCTGCTGGCGCTGACCGCCTGCGTGCTGCTCTGCGCTGCCGTGATCGAGACCGTCGCGGTGCCCCACCGATGAGACCGCGAGCCCACAGACGGATGCTGGATGAGTTTGACCCCGCAGAACGGCAACGCGCGCAACAAAAGTTGCGAGTAAATTGTTGTGTGCAGAACCGTTCAGTCCTGTCGCTGCGTTCCTGTGCAGCTCGGAGTTGACCGGGGGAGATCGGACTATGGATGTTCGAGCTCAGCGATCAGGGAAGGAGCACCCGAGCGAACGCCGGTCGCTGACGGACGTTTTGCGCCCGCGACCCGGACATGGGTACGACTCGGACTGGATCGGGCAAGTCCTCGGCGAGTGGCAAGCCCAGGAGGTCCGGGCTGCGCGCAACTTTCCCGAGTGCCGCGGACTGAGCACCGAGCAGCTGGAGGACATCTACCAGGAGACGACTGTCGCGCTGCTGCGCCGCCCGTATCAGTCAGAGGAGCATCTTCGCAATGCGCTACGGATGGGGCTGAAGCACCGAGCGCTCAACCTGCACCGCGACGAACGCCGACGCGGGCAAATCCTGGCGCGCAGCGCTCCGGGCATGTACTTGATGGCAGAGGCCCGCGAGGGCCAGAACGCCCCCGAGCTCGCCGCGCTCGGCCATCAGGACCGCTTGATCGTCTCCGAGTTCCTGACCGAGCTGACGGAAGTCGAGCAGCGCGTCTTTGGATGGCTCGTGGAGGGGTTGCAGTACCGCGCCATCGCGTCAATCGAGGGGATCGAGGTCAACACCGCGCGCAACGCCTCGCGGGCGTGCGAGCGAAAGCGCGAGCGCTTCCAACTGCTCTATGACACCGGGCGACTGTGCGGCTTTCGCTCAGCGACGATCCATGCCCTCCAGAGCGGCGAGGCCACAAGTGAGCAGCTTGCCGAGCGCGCGTTCGCGCACCTTGAGAGCTGCGCGCACTGCCGCGCCGAGCACAAGACGAACGCGAGACGCCTGCGGCGCAGCTTCCAGGGCCAGGCCGCGGCGCTGCTCCCCGGCCCGCTTGTCGGTCATCTCGGCTGGCTCACGCGAGCGAAGATGCTGCTGCACCGCTTCATGCCAGACGGTGCGCCGGCCGGGCCGGGCGGCGTGCGCGAACGCGCGGCGGCGCTCATCGCCAGCGGCGGCGCGGCGGCGAAGGTTGCGGCAGGCGTGGCGACCGTAGCCGTAATCGCCGGCGGAACGATCGCTACCCATGTGCTCGAACACGGGCCACCGGCTCACTCTCACCATCTCGCTTCGCGGCCGAGCAGATCGGCGCGACAGACCCTCACGACTCCCATCTTTTCTCCGCCCACGTCCGCAGTCGGGCAGGCGGCCATCCAAGCCACGCCGCAGCGCGGGCACGGTCAGCGCCAGCGCGGGCACCGCACCGCACCCGGCCGTGTCCTCGCAAGCGTTCATCGAGCGAGGTCCAGTCAATCGGGCCGGCAACGTGAACCGGGAGGCTTCGCCTACCTCGGCGTCCCCACGTCAACGCCGTCCACGCCCGAATCGGCGCGGACGCCCGAAGCGCACACGGCCAGTCAGGGCGGAGGTCCGTTCAGCCCATGAATGAGCTCGCGAAAAGTTGTTGGCCGGTCTCTGGCCTTCGCGTTCACAGACCACAGAAGCCCCACCAGAAGGGGCCTGAAAAGGGATGGACGCGACGATGAACGAGCAGCACACAAACAACACCAAGAGCGCCCTGCTCCTCGCCTGGGCGCTCGCGCTGATCGCCGGCGCCGGACTACTGCTGGGCACGAGCAGCGCCTACGCGGGGAACTGGATGGAGGTCTCCTGCGTGAACCCGAATCAATCGGCGGCGCCGAGCGAAGGGTGGTCGAGCTTCGCCGCCGGAGGCGGGTACGGGTCGAACAACAGCACGAGCTGTGGACCTGGCAGCCCCATGTTCGCGATCCTCAGCACAGATGCCGCCGTAGGCGTCGGGTCGGCCGAGACCCTTCAGTACACCCCGCCCGGCGGCTCAAAGCTGATCGGTGGCTCCGTTGACGTGAGCCTCTATGCCGACGGGGGCGGCTACAACGCCTCGGGCACGGCGGTCGCCTACACACCGAACTACGCCTACGACGGCTCGGATGTGTTCTTCCAGTGCGCCTCCGGTCTACCGCCTTGTGCGAATGGCACCTACGACTTTGCGGGCGTGCTCGGGATTCCCGGTGGCCGCGGCGGGAACCTCTACCTCAGCGCCGGATGCGGAGGACACGAAGGCTACGCCTGCAACAGCGGCGGCAGCGAAGGCGCCTGGTCGCTCGTGCGGCTGTGGTGGGCGAACTTCCTGCTCTCCAACGAAGCGACGCCGAGCGCCAGCGGCGTGAGCGGGACGCTCCTGAGCCCCAACGCGAGCGGCACACAGGAACTCACCTTCAACGCGACGGACCCCGGCGGCCCCGGTGTCTATCTCGTGACCGTTCAGATCGACGGGAAAGCCGTCTACTCGGGCACGCCGAACAACAACGGTGGCAAGTGCGTGGCGGTGGGCTCCAGCGGCGGGGCGCTGATGTTCGACTACGGCCAGCCTTGCCCGGCGAGCGAGTCGGTTGACCTGCCGATCAACACGAGCACCCTTCCTAACGGTCAGCACACCTTGAAGCTCGTTGTGGAGGACGCAGCGGGCAACTCGGCGGTCGTCTACGACGGCACGATCACGACAAAGCAGCCGTCGAACGGATCACTCGGCGCACTGCCCGGCCCCGGCACCGGCACCGCGAAGCTCGGCTCCGCCAGTGGTCCCGAATGGGATCGCCGCAAGCAGAACGGCACATCTGCATCTTGGGATACGGGCGAGGATCACTCGGAGCTACGCGCATCGCAAGGTGCGACTCACCGGGCGCCTGCTCAGCGCCCAGGGCCAGCCGATCGGCGGCGCGGCTCTCGAAGTGCTGCAACAGGTCAGCGGCTCGCCGACGCCCACAGTGATCGCGCACATAACGACTCACTCCGACGGGACGTTTGCAGCGATGGCGCCGGGTGGACCCACGCGGACGATCGAGGTCGCCTACCGCGCGTTCTCCACAGACCCCAACTACGCCGCGCTGGCAAAGGTCCAGGAGTCAGTCGGCGCGGGCGTGCGGCTCAACGTCAGCCCGCGGCACACGAGCTCGGAAGGCACGATCACACTCAGCGGTCGGGTGTTCGGCCCGGTCCCCGCGCAGGGAGTAGTGGTCGAGATGCTTGTCCACTATCGAGGCCGTTGGGAGCCCTTCCGCGATCCGCGCACAGACTCGCGCGGGCGCTTTCAGGTCGTTTATCAATTCCAGGGCGGCGTCGGCAGGTTCCCGTTCCGGGCGTTGGTCTTTGGGGGCCAGACCGAGTTTCCCTTCTTACATGGCGAAAGCAGGTCAGTCGATGTCACCACAAACTGACATGCGGCTGACAATCGCTCACCGAAATGGAGACTCGCCCTGGCGCACGGTGCTCATTTGTCTCGCGTTGATCCTGGTAGCGGGTGGCGCTTTCGCGTCGAGCGCTCGGGCGGGCACTTGGACGCTGGTCTCGTGTATGCAGCCTGACGGTCGGCCTGCTCCGACCGAAGGGTGGAGCACGAGCGCAACGGGCGCGGTCGGGCCGTACAGCGGCGACACGAACACCTGCGAGCAAGGAGGCAGCCTCGGCGCTGTCACCAGCGGCGAAGCGCCCCAGCACCCCTACGAAGGACCCGAGTGGGTCTTCACCGCGCTGGCCGGCTCCACGATCGCGGGCGGGAGCGTGACGGCGACGTTGACCTCCCCACACGGCCAGGCGTGGCTCAGCACGCCCAACGCGACCTACGACTCCGCCGACGTGCTGGCGAACTGCCAATACAACCTTGCCTGCGGCGGGGGCGGCACCCTCAGCGGGACTTTCCCGATCACGCATCCGGGCGGAACGAACCTCTACGCAACCGCTGTGTGTGTAGGTCCGTATGAAGGCGCGACGAGTTGCCCGGCCAGCGGCGGCCTCGACGCGGGCATCTATCTGAGCAGCGCCGACATCGCGCTCTCGAACGGCGCGACACCCGCCGCGAGCGGGCTCGGAGGGACGCTCCTGAACCCGAACGCTCAGGGAACGCAGGAACTCACGTTCAACGCGAGCGATCCGGGCGGCCCCGGCGTCTATCTCGTCACGGCGCAGATCGACGGGAAAACGGTCTACTCCGGCACGCCGAACAACAACGAAGGCAAGTGCGTCCCGGTGGGCTCCAGCGGCGGCGCACTGATGTTCGACTACATCCAGCCGTGCCGGACGAGTGAGTCGGTTGACCTGGCGATCAACACGACTGCGCTCGCCGACGGGCAGCACGTCTTGAAGGTGACGATCGAGGACGCCGCAGGGAACACGAGCGTCGTCTACGACGGCACGATCACGACAAAGCAGCCATCCAGTAGTTCACTCGGCGCGCTGCCGGGTCCTGGCACGGGCGGCGCGAGCTTGGGACTCTCGGTGGGAGTTGGTGCCCCGATTGGGGCCAGCGCGAGCGAGACGGCGCAGCTGCGCCTCGGCGTGCGGCAGAGGATCACTCAGACCTTTGTCCACCGCGCGCTGCGGCTGACGGGGCGCCTGCTCAATACCCAGGGGCACCCAATCGCCGGAGCGGTGTTGGACGTGATCCAAGAGGTAGCGGGCAGCAGCCGAACTCAAGTCATCGCGCATACCCGCACGAGCGACGACGGCTCATTCATCGCTCGCGTACCAGCGGGACCATCGCGGCTGATCGAGGTCGCCTACCGCGCGTTCTCCGCAGACGCCGGGTACTCGGCGGAGGCGAAGATCGAGGAGTCAGTACGTGCAGGCGTACAGCTCGTCATCACTCCACGACGAACGAGCTCCGAAGGCACGATCACCCTCAGCGGCCGAGTGCTCGGTCCGGTCCCGAGGCAAGGTGTCATGGTCGATCTGCTCGTACATTACCGCGGACGTTGGGAGCCGTTTCGCACCCCAAGGACAGACGCAGCCGGACGCTTCGCTGTGAGTTATCAATTCCAAGGCGCGCTCGGGCGCTTCCCGTTCCGAGCCGAAGTGCCCAGCAGCCAGGCGGATTTCTCGTTTGCCCGCGGACTGAGCGAGGTGGTCAATGTTGCGACTCACTGACATCTGGATTGCACGCTCCTCATTGCGACGAGGCTCGATGCGCGCCCGCGTGTCGAACACGACCACGCTGCCCCTACGATCAGGATTGGTGGCGCTCGCAGCAGGCACGATCGCGCTGCTGAGCGCGCCCGCGGCAAACGCGGGTACTTACCCGATGTATCAGTGCTCGCCTGGCACCGAGGCAGTATCGCCGGGATGGTCGGTGTTCGGCTACAACACGAACGCGAGCACCGTCCTGTGGAACACCTGCTCAACGGGCGGCGCTATCGGCGACTACGTTTCCAGCAACGAACAGGCAGGCGCGGTGACGGAGAACGGCCACAGCGGCAGCCAAGTCGGGCTGGCCCTCAATGTGCCGGGCAGCGCGCCCGACGTGAGTATCCAGTCCATCAGCGCCGAGGTCATCGGCTCATCGGTCACGGGCGACGATGCCTTCATGGGCTTCACTTCCGCGGGTCAGGCGCTTCCAGGCGAAGTCGAGTTGCCCTACGGCGGGAGTAACTACACGGCCGGCGAGAGCTGGTCACTACCCCAAGGCGCTCGGGACTTCGAGGTACACGTCAACTGCACAACCGACAGGAGCTCGCCCACCTGCGCCTTCGCGAACTCGATCAGCGTGCCCGCGCTGACAAACATAACGCTCACTCTCACAGACAGCACACCGCCGACCGTCACAAGTCTCTCTGGACTGTTGGCAAGCGCGGCGACGGTCAAGGCGACGGTCTCCGGCTCACAGGCGATCAGCTTCACCGCCAGCGACGCAGACAGCGGTGTGCGCTCCGCGGCCCTGACATTCAGCCCGCAAAGCGGCGGTTCCCCCAGCGTTCACACATTCAACTTCGCCTCGGAATGTACCTACGACGCATGGAACGCCTGTCCGGTCACGCAGACGGTGAGTGGCTTCTCGCTTAACACCACCGCCCTGACCAACGGCACCTATGCAGTCGAGCTCTCGATTACTGACGCGGCAGGCAACGTGGCGAACGACGCGCTCGGCTCTATCACCGTGGATAACCCTTCGACATCGGCGAGCTTGCTCGGAGCGCTACCCGGTCCCGGCGCGAGCGGTGCGACGGCCTCTATCTCCGCCGTCGGGCTTGGTGCTCCGAACGGGACGGCTGCAAGCGAGGCGGCGGAGCTTCACATAGGAGCGAGCCGGATCACGCGCACTTTCGCGCACCGCTCGCTGCGGCTTGCCGGGCGCCTGCTCGGTGTCCAGGAACACCCGATCGGAAACGCTACCTTGGATGTCTTGGAGGAGATCGCCGGCACCACGACATTCAAGCTCGTCGGGCACGCGACGACCCGCTCGGATGGCACGTTCATCGCGGGTGTGCGGGCGGGGCCTTCGCGGCTGATCGAGGTCGCCTACCGCGCGTTTTCCGCAGACACCGGCTACGCGGCGGTGGCGAAGGTCGAGGAGTCCGTCAGCGCCGGCGTGCAGCTCGATATCACGCCGCGTCGCACAAGCGCGGAAGGCGCCATCACACTGACCGGCATAGTGCAGGGACCGATCCCCAAGCAAGGTGCGATCGTGGACCTGCTCGTGCATTATCGAGGCCGGTGGGAGCCCTTCCGAACGCCGCGGACCAACGCCCACGGGCGCTTCCGGGTCATCTATCAGTTCCAGGGTGGCGTCGGCCACTTCCCGTTCCGCGCGGAAGTGCCCGCCGGTCAGGCAGGATTCCCGTTCGCCAACGGACATAGCCGGGTGGTCGATGTCGCCACGAGTTAGCCGGTATCTCCTGCCGCGGGGGCGATGCGCGCTGCGCCGTTCGCTTAACTCCATTGGAGCGATTCTCATGGTCTTGGGACTGATGCCTTCGGCTGCGCGTGCAGAGACGGCGATCACAACGCAGGCAGTGGCCGATGACGGCTCGTTTCTTCCCTACGCCCCGCCACCTGCGCAGCTTGGCGGCCTGTGCCTTGTTGATACGGGTGTGAACGTCAATCCCGACACGGAAGGCGTCGTGGTTGATCGAACGGCGATCGACCACGGCTCAGGCGAAGATGTCTCTCCCATGACGCACGGAACTATCCTTGCGATGATGGCCGGTGCGCCGGCGAACGGCTGGGGGATGGTCGGCACAGCGCCCCGGTCAATCCAGGTCGTTTCGGTCCGTATTCTGGAGCCTGGACAGACCACCTTTCCGTTTACCTCTTATGCCTCGGGCATGACCGAATGTCTCCAATTGCGTCACAAGTACAACATTCGCGTTATCAACCTCTCACTCGGTAACTCAGAAACACCGTCAGGCCAAGGCTACGAAATGGTAGGGAACGCAGTTAAAGAAGCCAACGATTACGGCGTGGCGGTCGTCGCTGCCGCGGGTAATGACGATGGCGGTCCGGTTGGATACCCCGCTGCTTATCCTGGCGTCTTGTCGGTCGGCGCAAGTAACACCGAAGGTGGTGCGTTCTGCCCATTCTCGAATCGCGGAGAAGGTTTGCGTCTGATTGCGCCCGGATGCGAGCTCGATGGCGCAGACCCGGTAAGCGGCGCTCCTGACGGCAACTACTGGCAAGGAACAAGCGAGGCGTCGGCCATCACCGCATCCGCGCTCGATGCCCTGGAGTCATATCTGCCCGAACTGTCGCCCGAAGCCGCTGAGCAAGACCTGACAGCAGCTCATAACGGCGTGCTGGACATCGCTCAGGCGTTCCGTAACGCGGGCCTTGGAGCAATCGTGGCAGCCGGCGAAGCCGCAGAGCGCGACGCGCAATCCGCCGGAAGCCCAAACTCAGCGACACCTCCGCAAAGCATGTCACCATCCGGCATGATGACGCTCACCGCCCCATTCCAACGTCCGCGGGCACGGCTCAGGCGTATAAGAGGACGGCTCGTGCTCGTGCTAGCGAGCCGCCCCGCCGAAGCTCAAGCCGATGTGCGCTACCTGGGACGCCGGTCCCATTCCCGGCGTCTGAGAGTCCTACGCACGCTCCACGGAGCGTTCACCAACCTCACTCTGCCGGCCTCTGGCATCGCTGAGGTCTCTGTGCGCTACACGGACCCGTATGACGTGCAGCGCTCAAGCCCGTGGACCACGCTGAAGTTGCCATCGGCGGCGGCTGCCAGGACGGCGAAGGGGCGGCACGTCCGATGAAGCATCGAAGCGTCCTACTCGCGCTCCTGTTTGGGATCTTCGTGGGCCTCTCGCCATCAGGCGCGCTCGCAACGCCAGGCAGCTACGAAGTCAGCGCGTGCAACTACGCACCCGAAGCGGTCAACAATTCATGGACATGGGCGACGACTGATACATCACTGCCACCGCACTTTGCCGAGCACGCGAACTGCCCTTACCGAATAGGAGGCACTGGCGGCACGGCAGATCAAGAAGGCGGTCTATCCACCACCGACGCGCTCGGGCTTTCTAATGGCGGCCCACCAGGGACAAGTGCCGGCTGGACCTTCACCGCACAGGCCGGAACGACAATCACGGCGATTACCTACGAACGCTACATCGGCCACATGATTGACCCCGACAACTACTGGTCTCCAGCTCTACGCGCCGACGGAGCAATCGTGCCAGGAGAGACGTGCCTGGACTCAGTACAGAACGGCGAGACGTGCTCTGTGGGTGGACCTCCTGGTGAGGGCGAACCCGGCGTCGTCAGCGGCCTTTCAGCACACCAGCTGACACTCGGCGTGGTGTGCCAGGCACCCACTGAACAGGAATGTGTCACTGGCGCAACGGAACACAAGGTATGGGCAGCGATGTATGGGACAAAAGTGACACTCGCTGACCCCACTCCACCAACCCTCAGCAGCCCGTCGGGCGCTCTGTGGGGACCGGGCGAAGCGGGTGGGTTTCACAAGGGCATCGAAAGCGTTGATGTCTCCGCCGAAGATGTCGGAGGCGGCGTAGCGAGCATCGTCCTGGCCGCCGACGGGCGGTCAGTCGAGACCTACACCGCGCCTTGCAATTTCACATTCGCCAGGCCATGCGTGCCATCGACGGGAACGCAGACCTTGACGTTGCCGACGACTGCGCTTTCGGATGGAACGCACACCCTGACGCTCGTCGCCACCGACGCAGCGGGGAATCAGTCGGCGGTGGCCTCCAAGCAGATCACGGTCGATAACGGTGCGCCGCCGCCGCCGACTGGACTCGCGGCTACGCCTACGCAGACCGGCGGCTCAACATTCACAGTGACATGGGCTAATCCATCAGGGCAGGTGGCACCGATCGCCGCGGCGACGTATCAGTTTTGCCCGGTGAACGGGTCGGGCGCGTGTAGCGCTCCGACTGCGGCGCCAGCGGGAGGGCCGGCGACGGTCACGGTGCCCGGCCCTGGAAGTTGGAGCCTCGCCGTTTGGCTGACCAACGCCGCGGGCAACGGCAGCTCTGCCAACGCGGCGCATACCACGCTCACAGTCCCGACCGGCAACTCCGGTGGCGGTCATGGCACGACGCCCAAGGCGACGATCCGCGTCAGCGAGGCGCTGCGCGGACGTGAGCTGGTGGTGCATGTGAGCGGACCGGCGACGGGAAGGGTCCGCGTGAGTTTCACGGGCCGGCTGCGTGGGCGCACGGTCGCCTCGGCAGCAAAGATGATCGCTCTCAAGCGTGGGAAGCTGACGGCGATCTTCAAGCTAGGTCCCCGCACTGCGGCGCACGCGCTGATCCGCGTCAGCGCGAAGCTCGATCACGAGCGCGCGGTCACAAGCACGCTCCACCGTCAGGCTTCACGTCGCGTCGCGGTCAAACGATAACGAGCCCCGGTCTCCCAAGGGCTCGTCTCAATATGGACCGTATTCTCACCTGAACAGGTGTACGGCCCACGAGCAATATAACAGCCGTTCTCGCAGGATCAGTCCGCAAGTCCGAGCGCGTCGCGCATTGACTCGATGACGGCGCGGTCCTTGGGGCGGCCGGCGGTGGCCTTGGAGTGCAGGATCGTCTCTGCCGATGCGACTGGCACGACGATGCCGGTTCCGGGCACGGTCTCCGGGGTGGCGGTGGCGATGATCTCCTCGTAGCCGCTGGTGCCGTCGGGGATCAGGACAACATCGAAGTCGCCGTGGCGTGTGGTGAAGGTGATCGACACCTGATTGCGGAAGGTGCGCGCGTCGATGCCGTCGGGTGGCCGGAAGCCCTCGGGATAGCGCGCGGGGTCTACGCGAAAGCCGGCGTCGAGTTCTTCTACGGCGGCGGCCAGCCGTGTGAGATTGCCCTCGGAGCGCTCGGGTGTCACGTCGATGTCGTCGGTTGGTTCCGGCCAACCGCGTGCCTGGGCGGCGGCGCCGCCAATCACGACGTAGCGCACCTGATGGTGCTCAAGGGCCGCAAGGATCGCCTGGCGGCCCTCGTCTATGGAGTTGCTGTCTGCCATGTCTTTGTCGGTGTAGTTTCCGCCGTCTGGCGCTGGTGTGTCTCAAGGGTTGCCCATAGCGCCGGGACCGAAGCGCGGGCGCCGGCATCCGGGGATGCCTCGGCGATGCGGATGAGGTCGAGCAGCGACGCGACTCTGACAGACGTGCTCGGGGCGATCTGCATGGTCTCGGCGTCGCGCGCGAGGTCGCGGTAGCCGCGCGTGCCGGGCGGCAGCGGCGTGACGCGCAGTTCCCCGCCGGTGGGCAATATCCAGCGCTGCGTCTGAGCTGTCCCTTCGGCGCTCGGCTGGGCATCGAGTCGCCGGGCGGTCTGCTCGATGCGGCGCAGCGCGGTTTCCGCTGGTACTACGTGCAGCGTTCGGGCTCCGAGCATGACCGGCGAGCCGTGCAGGGCAGCGGCGACATCGCCGATCACGACGAAACGTGCCTGTCCGGCCAGCTCGGCGAGGGCGCCGATCGGGTCAAAGCCCTCTGTGGCCCACGCCGGTGTCAGGCGCCTTACACGCTCTGCGGGGTCGAGCCGCAGCTGCCGCGCGATCTGCGCGTCGTAGGAGTCGTCGTAGCGCGCGATGCCGACGGTGAGCTCAAGGCCGCAGGCCCGCAGCGCTTCGATGATGCTCTCAAGCGGCGGATGCTGCTGGCCGGTCTCCCAGCGGGCGATAGTTGACTGCGGGCGCCCCAGGCGCCCGGCGAGCTCGTCCTGAGAGAGCCCTGCGCGCCTGCGCCCGGTCACGAGTAGATCAGAACTACGCATAGCAAGATTATAGCGGAAGTAGCATAAAAGACGAGCGACCCGGCGAGCCCTGTGCCCGCCGGGTCGTGGTGTCTCAGGCAGCCGCGACGAGCTCCAAGGCGCGGGTCTTCTCGGCTCCGTCATCGAGCGCGCGGGCGAAGCGCTGAGCGCTTGAGCGCAGCGGGCGAATCCAGTCGCCGTACTCCACGATCGCGTTCACCGCCGCCCACTTGGAGCCCGGCGCGTTGCCCTGCGTCTCACCGCGCAGGAACAGCTCCGCGATGCGGTCCTTGGTCTGCTGACGCGAGCCACGCGCCCGGCTGCTCATCGAGTCGTCGGTCCCGTTCGGGTAGAGCTCATCGAGGACCGCGCGCAACTGGCGCTCGGTGCAGCGTTCGGAGGCGAGCTCGTCCCCGAAGCGCTTGAACTGCTCGTAGTAGTTGATCGAAAGGTCCAGCACCCGCCGCGCCTCGTGGACGCGCTGTGTGACGGCTTCGGTGTGGCGGATCGAGAACTTCTGCCGCGCCTTGCGAAGCCCCCAATTGAGCGTGTTCTGGCAGACGACGCGGATCGGGGTCGTGGCGGCGATGACCGCCGTCGAGCCGTCGTGACTGTTCATCAGCAGCACGTAGGGCCGCACCGGGTCGCCGCCGACCTCAACGTGCTCGGGCAGCGTGGCGAGAACCCATACGCGGCGCCCGCCGTGCAGGCTACCGGCCGTCTCGAAGTTGATCGAGCTGCCGAGCAGCTGGTCGATGAAGGCGAACGCTTCGTGGTTCTGCACGATGCGGTAACGCTCACCGACGATCCCCAGCACTTCACGGGTGTCCTGGCGGACGGTCGCGTAATAGCTGGGAATCTCCTCGCAACGCGGAATCCACCAATCGGCGTCCGGCATCTCGCCGCGGTCGATCGCGATGGGCTCCTTCGCCACGTCCCAACCGAGCCCCGACGCCTCGATCGCCTCGCCGACGGTCGCCGGCGGCCTGTCAAGTACGGCACCGAGCCCGTGCCAAGGTGTCACGCGCACGGAGAACATCGAATCTGAGTCTGTGAGTCCAGCGGACATACTGCCGCCCTCCTTTTGGATGGGTGGTCCCGCCCGGTGCGGGGCCTGTCGCAGCCCTGGCCGCATCCCCGGAGGGGATGCAACACTGGCCGGGCAAGCGGGCTCCCGCACCGGGGGACGTTCGGCGCTCTGTTTACGTCGAGTGCTCGTACTCGACTTGTGGCTCGCAGCTGCCGTCGAGCCGGCTCCACGAGAAGGGACCGCCCAGGTTCGGTGGCATCTGCTCGTGCGAGTCGATGCCGTTCACCCACTCCTTCTCGTTGTTCTTCCAGTAGAAGAAGGCGATCTCATCGGTCCTGCGGTCCCGATCCTCGCGAGTCGGGAACTCCTCGATGTCGATGTCGCCTTCCACATCCACCGCAAGCTCCGCCTCGCCACGGTGGTAGACCACGACATACGGCCAGGAGCCGAGGTCCCAGCCGTTGAGTCCCCAGCTCGGGATCGCCTCCCATCCAAGACGCTGCGCGAACGTCATGCGGTCGTCTCCGTCTTGACCAAGCCAGCGGGTGCGCGTGGGCATAGCGCCCTCCTTTGGATACAGGTGGCCCCGCCCGATGCGGGGCCGGTCGCAGCCCCGGCCGCATCCCCGCAGGGATGCGAAAATGGACGGGCAAGCCGGCTCCCGCACTTCTACTGAGTCCTACACCGGAGAGCGAGCTTCGCTCAAGTCGTTCTTAAGCACTCCAGAAGGCGTCGAGTCATACGCCAGTCCGCGTAGCGCGTTGTGCCTTGATGGCTGACATAAGTGCCTCGGCTATCCGCTTGCCCCGCTTCTGGAAGCCCAGCTCGCGCATAGCCTCCGTCAACAATTGATCCTCGGTGCGCAACAGTGTGTCGGACTGAACCCACGCGACGATTGCGCCTAGCTGGGCGTGACTGTACTCGTTGATCTTCAGTCCGTAGGGTACAGGCGGCCGTGGAGCGCGGAGAGGGGCTACGGACTCACCGTTGGGAGTGCTCAGTGGCTTCGTGCCATCAGACGCACGAGGTGGACCGTCGGCGCGTTCGACGGCCTTCTCATAGGCGGCAACAGCCCGTTCGATCTCGGCTTGCTTATCTCGAAACCAGTCGCCCGACCAAATGCGATGGAACTGCCACCCAAGACGTTCAAGGTGATCTTGACGCAGGCGGTCACGATCACGGGCAGTGGGCGACGAATGGTAGCTGGCACCATCACATTCGATCGCCAAAACCATCCGTCCCGGCTGTTCTGGATGCTTGGCAACATAGTCAATGAGGTAGCCCGAGCAACCGTACTGGGCGACGACTTTGATGCCAGCAGTTTCCAGGCTATCTCGAACATCGACCTCGAAAGGGTTGAGCGCTGGCTTGTCCAAGGCCGCATCTCCGAGCTTGCTACCGCGACTCGCCGCATATTGCAAATAGAGACGCAGCAGCTTTACGCCCTCAGCGGATGAGCGCTCCGGGTCCATATCTGATGCGTCGAACGACGAAACGAGGGTAAGACGGTTCTTTGCGCGAGTGACGGCCACGTTCAGTCGCCGCTCGCCGCCCTGCTGGTTCAACGGGCCAAATCTATAGAGCAAGCGACCATCGGCGTTCTTGCCGTACCCGATCGAGAGGATAATTGCGTCCCGCTCGTCGCCCTGGACACGCTCAAGGTTCTTGACAAAGAACTTCTCCTCTTGGCTCTCGTCAAAGAACTCCTCAAGATCGGGCTGGGAAGCAAGCTCGCGTCGCAGCGCTTCGTCGATGCGGTCGGCGTGCTTGACGCCCATGGCAATCACACCCAAGCTCTCCTCGGGACGCTCCGCGGCGTGCTCAAGGATGAGACGTACCACACGATGAACCTCGGCGGACGCACTGTCCTCGGACCCGACCTCGCCAGCCTGGAAGGGTACGAGGTGATGACGCAAGCACTCATCGCCACTGATGCCGGGGAACGTGGTCAACTGGCGATCGTAGACGTAGACATTGGAGAAGGCGATCAGGCGCTCGTCGCGGCTGCGATAGTGCCACTGCAAGGTCCTGGCGCGCAGAAAGCCACCCAGGGCGTCAAGGATCGACTCAAAGTCGGCGCCGACCGTCATATCACCGACGGTCACGTCTTGCGCGGTGTCGTCCGCTGCGGAGAAGAAGCTGGTCGGCGGAAGCTGGCGATCGTCTCCGGCGACCACCACCCGCTTACCACGCAGAATGGCAGGAACGGCGTCGGCTGGTCTAATTTGGCTGGCCTCGTCAAAGACGACGACATCAAAGTATTGCTCGTCGGATGGCAGCAGTTGGCTGACCACCAAGGGGCTCATGGCCCAACAAGGCTTCAGTGCAGTCAAGACCTTCGGCGCGATCGAAAAGAGCTGCCGAATCGGCAGGTGGCGACGCTTGAGGCCCGCCTGGTATTGGATGAGCTGCGCTTCCTCCTTACATTCGTCTTGAACACGCACGGCCTCCTCCGCACAAAGCCGCCGCACGCGCTCGGCGGTCGTCTCGATGTGTTCGGCATCCCCGATGCGGAACTCCTCGACGCTGCGGCGGTGCTCCTCACCGTTAAACGCTCCTACGCGCGGATCGGCAAGAGCGACAGCCTCAAGAATCGACATCAGCCAGGCAAATGCGAACATCTGCAAGGCAAGGTCTACGCCCACTTGGCGGTCATCCAGCTCAGAGAGAAAGTCGTCGAGATGGCGCTCACTCAGAGCCGAGCGCAGCTGATAGAGGTCGGGCAGGGTGGTGAGTGTGCCCTGATCGTTGAGGAGGCCACTGAGCAGGTCAGTTAGATTCTCGACGGATTGGTCGAGAAGGTCCGTCCGGTCCATCCAGCGCCCGAGCTCATTGACCTCCGTTTGGAACTGCTCGAACTGCGCAGCGGCGGCGGCGAGATCGTCGGGTATCTTGGGTGCCCCTGGCTGTTGGCCGAGTTCCCCCCAAGCGTCCCGGATCACCTTCGCCGCCGTGACGTGTTTATGGAGTTCTGCCGGTGAGAGCTTCTTGCCGCTGCGGAGATGGCCGCGGACGACTTTTCGCGCGCGGCGAAAGTCCCCCGACGCGATCGTCTTAGTCGCGCGGCGTGCCGTGCCCTCGGCCAGTGGCATGAGTACGGTGACTAGCTCATCGAGAGGTTCCTCGTAAATATCTTGGTCGAAGACCTCACCCTCATCGGCGATCTGTTGCCAGAGCGCGATCTGGTTGCCCCAACCGCTCACGGTCTCGGGTTGCTCTGTCCCGCTCTGCGTCGCCGCAGCGCCAAGCGTGCGCGAGGCATTTGGCAGGGTTTCTTGAGCGAGCCGACCGACGAGGTCCCAGGCCGCGTTTGCCTGGTCGCCGCTGTGAATCTTCGACTTCGACCACGGCCGCCCGCTGCGGACTAGCGTGAGGCCGCCCTTGGCAATGTAAGAGCGCAGATCGTCGCGTGCTTTGCGGTAGCTCTCCGCGTCGAGTTGCTTGAGAGTTTCGCCACGGAAGCGCACTGTTATGTGCGCCGCCGATTCAATTCCCATCACTGCTGCACGGGCATCGTAGACGCTTACCCCCCACGGGTCGCGCACGGCGTGGATCGCTTGTGCGTAACCATTCAGTCGCTCGCGGCGGTTCTCGACGAGTTGCTGGCTGGTCTCGTGGTTGGGACGCGGAATACTGCGATTTCCGTCGAGTGTTTTCGCCAAGCCTTGAGCGAGTTTGCGTCGGGAGCCGGTGCCGCCGTGTAGGTCGAGCACGAGATCGTCGAGACCTCGCTGCTCTAGACGCTTGAGAACGGCGTCAATTGCGGCACGCTTCTCGGCAACAAAAAGAACCTTCTTGTGCCGGGCTAGGAGGGTGGCGATCAGGTTAGCGATGGTCTGACTCTTTCCCGTGCCAGGCGGGCCGCGGACGATCAAGTCTTGACCTGCAACCACGGCGTTGATGACATAGTTCTGGCTCGCGTCAGCATCGAGAACAAGGAACTCATCAGCAAGCGGGATGTAGTTCGGGTCCGTGGCATCGACTTTCGCCTCCCGGTCTCGCAATGTCGCTTGTGCCTCCTTGTCTCCCGCTATTGCCGCGATCAACTCGTGCTCGATCATTGCGTCGAGCGATGTCTCTAGGTCGTTGACCATAGGCAGCTTCGCATAGGAGAACGTCCCGAGGACGATGCGCGGCGAGGTGGCGAAACCCGGAACGCCGGCGGCTCTCTCGGTCAGCCAGGCGTTGACGGCAATCAGCTCTTGGGGCGTATCAATCGCGCCCTCGATGTCAACTTGGTCCAAGAGTGTGTCGAGATCGAGTTTGCACTCAAAATCGGTGGCGAGGAGGTGGAGCAGCGTTGGGTTGACCTCCAGTTCGCCGACCAGCGATAGGTCGAACTCATCCTGCGAGGCGCCTCTAGGGACGAGGCGGGCCGGACAGAGCAGGATGGGCGCCTGCGGTGTGGCGCCGCCACGCTGATTGGTCCACGTCGCCATACCGCAAGCGATGTAGAGGGTCTGGAGACCGCGCTCCTCGAAGTGTTCCTCGGCCTTGTTCCGCACCGTGCGGGCACGCCGGGCAGCATCCGCACGCACGTCCTCGTCCGGGAACAGGCGCGACAGCGAGACGACCTTGCCGGCAAGCACGTCCTCCACTCGCTCGGGAATCGCATCGCTGAGATCGAGCGTTCCACGCTTGAGGTCGCGATAGTAGAGGAGGTTGTTGCGTCCGCTGAGGTCTACGAGTTGGCCCGTCCAGACCTCGACCTGTTTGCGAAGCAGGCGAGTTCGCTCGCGCTCCGCCTCGCCGCCGACCTCGCCGACGCTCGTGTCTTCAGATAGCTCCATCGTGTACCGGCTCAGCTTGTTGCGGTCTGCGAGATCGGGGCGGCGTAGCTCTTGATCGGGGCTTCGCCCATGCTGACGACCGCTCCTCGCTCTGTCGTTGCCAGGCGCCTTTGATGCGGGAAGGCTATCGAGGTAGCGCCAAGCTCGGACGTATCCCAGGCGCCCATCGGCTCCCTCAAGGCCGCCTCGATACGCTCGCGGTCCCATCGAGGGTCTAGGTAGCGTCCGAGGTAGGCTGGTCCGCTGTTGTTGACGCGATGCTCGGCAAAGAAGGCGCGGGCGTTGTTGTGTAGGTGCTCGGGCAGGAACAGGAACGCGACATCGGATGGGTCAAACTTGAGCCCGCCCGGAACGCGCCACTCGTTCTCCCAGCTTGTGTCCTTGGCGGGGTCAGGACCGAGTTCGTCTATGAAGGGCGTCTCCTGCCATAGCGGGTCGTTAGTGTCTACTGTGGGGATGCAGCGGCTTCGGACCTTCTGAGCCCACCGCTGGGCTTCGGCTCCTCCGTGACGCAGATAGATGACCGGCTGCCCACCGTTGAGCCGCAGGAAGTCCTGGGTAAAGCCGATTCCATAGAGACTGCGCGTTTCGATTAGGCGCGAGAGTTCGTCAAGCGGAGACTCTGAGAAGCAGGCGGAGCGGTGCGCGTCCTTGAGCCCGGCAATCCCCTTGCCGACGCAAAGCGGCAAATCCGTGGGTCGCACGAACCCCTGCCACAAGATGCTGAGACTCGTGTGGTAGCCAGTGTCGTCAATGTCGTCGAGCCACTGAACGAGCTGGATGTGGGTCAGATGAGTCAGTTGCGGGCGAGCGAGTGCCTTGCGTGCCGCCGTAGCACCATTGCGGCTGCGCGTGAAATGCACCGCGTAGCGACGGAGGGGATCGGGCTGAGGAGGCAACCCCTTCAGTTTGGCAGGCGAGCAGCGTGCGAGTCGCCGGCTCCGAACGTCTCCAGTGGCCGGGGCTAATCGCTCAACAAGCCGATTCTCGATGCTCCGTCTCGGTGTAGATGCGCTGGACCTCGCGGAGCCACTTGGCGGGAATCTCCTCCTCCAACCGCTCAAGGAACGTCGCGGTCACGTCGGCGTTCGCGGGCCGAAGCGGGATGACGTTCTCGGGCAGGCTGTCGGGATCGAGCGCCCGCGTGATCTGATTCGCGAGCTCCGGCCGGGGCGCGTAGGCCATGTACTGTTCGGTCGTGTTCATGCGCTTGTGCCGCATGAGCGCCTGAATCGTCCTCACATCTACGCCCTTGGCGGCTAGGCTCGTGCCGAACGAGTGGCGCAGGTTATACATCTTGATCGGCTTCAATCCGGCCGTCTGGAGCGCGAGCTTGAACGCTTCGCGTAGCGGGCGCTCTGGCATGGGCCGCTCCGGGTCGAGCTCGCAGGCGAACACGAAGTCCTCATCGCTGGTCGCGTAGCCGCGCTGCTTGAGCTTCGCCAGAGCGCGAGCCATCCGGGGCGTCATGGGGATGGCCTCCGAATCGCCGGTCTTGGTCGTGTCGAGCTGGCCCAGCACCCAATTGTCGTAGGGCCGAAGCACGCCGGCCTGGAAGTCAACTGCTCCCCACTTCATGCCAAGGGCCTCGCCGGGCAGGCGTAGGCCGGCGTGACCGCCGCAGAGCCAGAACGCTTCCTCCAGAACACCAGGCGCGTGTGCGAGGAGGCGGGCAACCTCGTCGGTGTCGTAGAAGTCCTCGCGGCGCAAGATGCGTTCGCGCTCCTCGCGCTTGTTCGCGCGCTTGACCTCGGCCAGCGGGTTCACGTCGAGCCAGCGCTTGCGAACGGCGTAGTCGAAAGCGGCCGAGAGGACATCGCGGTACTCGTTGCGAGTCTGCGCGGCGGCGGGCGCCACGAGCATCCACACCTTCGTCTTGCGACGAGCGATGATCCAGTTCTCGGCTTCGAGGGCCTTCGCCTTTGCGAACGTCACGCACTTCGGACGCTGGGCGTTCAGCGGCACGACGCGGTAGGCGCCGCGGCGCCGGTGCTTCCAGGTGCCCGGCATTTCGTCGGCGAGCTGCACGGCCTCGGCCTTGGTGGCAACCTCGACCGCCTGGCTGCCGGGCGGCTGCGCCGTCCAGCGTGCGACCTCGACCCGGCGAACCTCCTTGCCTTCGGCGCGGGCCTTCTTCGCCGACTTCTCGCCGCGCACCTTGTAGGACTTGAAATCAGCGAAGTACGCACGCAGACGGCCGTCGGCGAAGTCGCGGAGCGGAGTGTCGGCGCCGAGATCGCGGTACATGCGCTCGGTCATGGCGTTGTAGCCGGCGAGCGTTGAGCGCTTGAGGCCCTTGTCGCGTTCGCGCTCAGCGATCGAGCCGTAGAGGGCGTCCGCGAGCGTCGCCTGCTGCTCGTCGGGCTCGGGGAGCTCGACTACGGCCTCCAGCTCGCGCAGGATCGCGTCAAGATGCTCCTCGGCGTCCTTCGGCGTCAGGTGCTCGGGCGTCGGGCGGGGTCCGTTGCCTGCTCGCCAGATGATCGCGCCGCGCGAGGAGAGCCGACCTGAGTCGCGGACATGCGCCGGGCCGAGCCGGCGTCCGCCTCGTTCGCCATCCTGGTCGTACCAGAAGGCCCAATAAGACCGTCCGCCGCCCCTCTTGTCGGGGCGGACCTGTAGATGCCCCGTGGGGCGAGATTTGCCGCTCATGTTGCTGTAGACCTCCATCGACTCGAACCGGCCAAGGAGGTTCGAGTCGAGAGGCAGATTTCTCTAGGATTTCTAGAGAGGGCCGCGCCCAGGCTGAAATAGAGCCTGTATCTAGGGCGAAAACCCGCTAACTAGAGCCAAATCGAGGGCGAGACTAGCGAATCATAATCCGCGTGTCGGGGGTTCGAGTCCCTCCTCCGGCATCCACGAAAGTCCTACAAACACTGCACATTCAGCATACAGGACAGCGAAGACGGATGCCAGTATTTCCCCAGCGGTCGTCGGCGTGTCGCCGCAGAGTTGTCCGATACATCCCTAGCCTGCTCTTCCCACGGGTGAACTGCCCCCTTGACGGCGCTTGGCGCGCTGATCGTAGCGTGGCAACCTCTGGTCTCCTCGACGCGCTCGCCGACTTCGGCTCGTGCGGAAGGGCGTAATGTCTGGCTGTATCCCCACCCCTGAGCGAAACGAGTGGGCCGATTAGAACCCCAAGGGCGCTCCATGCGCTAGTTGCAACGCCGACGGAGCCCATAGATGGCGCCAAGGCCGGAGTCACAGACCTTGGCTGAAGACCCAGGCGCGAATTGCACGCCGCGGTCGCTATGAATGATCGACTCGCCGGCAGTACATATGACTATCAACGGTCCAGGTTGCCGTATTGCATGCGTCGCGCCACTACATCCCTACCGCTTTATCGATTTTGTCCTTCGTCATTTCTATCCCGAACTTTACGCCTCGCAAAGCAATTGGTTTCAGGAGGCCAGTCGTAAGAATCTTGGCAAGCGAGTGCTTACCGCCGGCGATAGTCGGTGTGTGGCCAAAAGATCCGCGCTTGAAGCTACATCAATTAGAGCCGCCGAAAGATTCCCGCAACCTGTTTGCCATCGTGCGACTATAGTCCTGTCGCGCTTGCCAGAGATCACACATTCTTTTGGCAGTCTGCTGTACCTCGTCCATTTGCTCATCCTCGAGCGCCAGGTAATAGGCAGCGACAGCGTCGATGTACCGGTCAGAGAGTTGGAGCAGCATATCGTGGAATCCACGCAGTGCCGTTGGCGGCACAATATTAGTGAGGCGCATCTGCTCTTGCCGTACCGCATCCAAATACATGCGGTCTGCGGCGTTCCTCTCGTCGAGGAATGTTCTCACCGTCGCGGTGACCTCCGATACGTCATCGTCCTTGATCTCGATCTGAGCCAGCGTCGCTCTCAAAGCCACACGCTGCTTGTGTGCGGAGACGAGTCGGGTAAATAACGCGTCTTGAGTTAGCACGGCACTTGTGACCTTGCGATGGAGCGCATCGTTGAGTCGTTGGCGCAGCTCGGGCTGCAGTGACGCAGGGAGAGAGTCCAGCACTGCAGTCGCCGGCGCGGCGCCCTCGGCAGAGTGCCGACGCTGTGCTTTCTCGATTTCAACCCCCGAGTCCCGCAGGGTGTTCGATACAGCCAATATGTAGGCATCTTCGCTCCGAGGGACCACCCAGAGCCCACAAGTCCACGTGACGGGTACACCCAGCGCCAGACCGACGATCCCCGGTACGACGGCCTCGTCGATCGCGTACGCGAGCGCGAGTGCTAGGTACAGGTATCCCAACCACGGCGCCCATCCTTTGAATCGGCATCGCACCCAACCGCGTGCTCTATGTCTCGCTCTTCGCAACCGTAAAGCGGGCGGCTCCAAACGAGCCGCCCGCTTTACGACCTGACCATCTCCTGCATGCTCACGGCGCATATATAGAACTAGTCTACGGCACCGGTACTGGTATGCCCCCGTCAGGATCCACCCCACCGAGCCACGGGAATGGTGGCGTTGGGACGTTGATGCCTGGGACCCCAGGCATGCCTCCGGGGGCGGCACCGGTACGACTGGGGTTGGCGGATCGTCGCTCTGGGGGCCTTCTCCTTCTCCACTTGAGGGGCACCGAAAACTGGGCGGCCCACCATACGAAGCCTCGAGGACACCGCAATGTTGCTCTTCCCATTTGATTCGTTCTTCTATTTCCTTGGTTTCCTTACGACGGCGTTCTTCTTCAAGTTCTTGGCACGCGCGATTCGTCGAGAGACCGCTTAGATCGGCGTAATTCAAGGGATTGTCTCCGGCTTAGTAATAAGGTGCCCGTGTAGCCTTCTCTTCTGGATCGACGGTAAGGAACTGCGCCGTGGCGGGATCGTAGACTCGCGCCCGTAGATATATGAGTCCGTGTCACTGCTGGTGTATTGGGCGTCGTAGCCGAACGGCGTCGTGGCCGTGCCGGGGTGTTCTTCGACCGCGCTGTAGGGGGCGTAGGAGTAGGCGGCTTCTGTAGTGCCGGTTTCGCCTGCGATGAACTGTGTGGAGCCGGCTTGGTCGTGGTGTAGGTACTGTGCTTTTTCTGCGGTGTGATTGCTCGATGGGGAGGCCATTGACTCCGTAGATGTAGCTGTTGGTGCCGTCGCTAACGATAAGTGGGGTGCTTCGCGCAGGGAGCCGAGCAGTCGGCGACTGAAGCTCTTATGAGTGCCGGGGGTCGGCTTCCACGCCTACCGTCACACCTGCGCGTCCATCCTGTTCGCGGAAGACCGCAATGCGGTTCAGGTCCAGCGCTGGCTCGGCCACCACTCGACCGCGTTCACGCTCGCGACCTACGTCCACCTGCTCGACGGCGATCCGGGGAGCCGCTGGCAATCCTTCAGAATGTCCGCAATGATGCGAAATGACTACAGAACTTCCGAGGAAGGCGTTATCCTCGACAGAGCTATGACCGTGCCAATCGAATATGTCGATGCGCAACAGTTCTGGGATGAGAAGGAGGAGGCTCGCCGTGCCGATGTCGAGGCACTGCGGTCCGGGGAAAAGACCGAAGCGCAGCTACAACGCGAAAACGCGATTTTTGCCCTCCCTCCCGAGCGCATCCAGATCAACCTAGACTCCGCGCGCTCTCTCTCCTGAGCCACGAAGGGTCCTCAGCGGACGTGGACGAGCCGCAGGAGACACTTGACGCCGCGCCATTGCCGCTCAGCCTTGCCGAGGCCGAACGGATCATCGTGCTCCTTGAGGACGTTGTGCTGAGCGAAGCGTCGTCCTCATCGGGGGCAAGCGGTAGCCATCTGGACTGCCTACCTCCAAAGTCGCCTGACCGACGGACTGGTTCCGGCGCATGTTGTCAGCGGCGACATCGACTTCCTGGGAAATGGGGACGATGCACAGCGAGCAGCCACGATGCTCGGGGGACGAGCCAGGCTGGCCAAATGGGAGGACCGGACCACCCTGCGGGCGTCGCGATGTCCCTTGACAGCGAAGGTCATGAACGTCGGCTCGATTTCCTCCAAAGCGCATACGGAATGAACTCGGAAGACATCAAGAAGACCGCAATCGAGCTGGATTTGCTCGTCGGCAAGGATCGACAGGTCCGTGTCTGGGTCATGCACCCAGAGCGCTGCATGGAGAGCCGCGTCCACAACAGCGTCCTGCCCAAAAAGCAGACCGACCTCGCATGGCGCCAGCTCCGAGCCTCAATCCCCTGTGCTCGCGCCTTCAGCCAACTGTTGCTCGACGAACGCGGCGAAGCGGCCATCCGCGACGTGCTGAAGCTCAACGAGCGCATCTTTCGCTTCGCTCAAGAAGACCGATGCTCGAAGCTCGCAGCCGACCTGGGCATCGAGACCTTCGACGCGGTGCTCGATGACGACCGACTCCCCGAGAAGTTCAGGACCCTCCGCCTGCCGCAGATGCGGGACCGGATTCGGTCCTTGCGTCAAGGTTTGGCCCGAGGACCAGCCGGTAGCTGATGCCTGAGCTTTACCAACGCCCGATCTTCGCTCGCGTCTACACAAAGTTCGCGGATACGAGCAACCGTCGCGGCGGCGCCGAGCATCGTCGCAAGCTTCTCGCCAACATAAGCGGGCGTGTCGTCGAGCTTGGCGCAGGCAGCGGCGCGAACTTCGCGCATTACCCCGCATCCGTTGACGAAGTTCTCGCTGTGGAGCCCGAGCCATACCTCCGCCAACAGGCACTCAGGGCGGCAACAGAAACATCGGTAGACATCCGGGTGCTAGACGGCGACGCGTATCGTCTACCCAGCGACGAAGGGACTTTCGATGCTGGCGTTGCCTCGCTCGTCCTCTGCACCGTTCCCGACCAGCAGCGTGCCCTCGCCGAGTTGTTCCGAGTCATCCGTCCGGGCGGCGAGCTGCGCTTCTACGAGCATGTCGTGGGGCACACCAAGTGGGAGGCTCGCTTTCAACGCCTCGCCGACGCAACCATCTGGCCTCACCTCGCCGGTGGATGTCACCTGGCGCGAGACACGGCCGCCGGAATTGAGCAGGCCGGGTTCGTGATCGAGGTGTGTGAGCGCTTCCCGTTCAGTCCCTCCGCGCTCCTACCGCCTGATCCGCACATCCTGGGGACCGCACGCCGACCGGGAAATTCTTAGCCCCGGCGACATAACCGAAGTCAGCGGATCCGTCCTCCGGCATCATAAGAGGCCCACGGAACTGACTCAACCGCTAGCCACCGAGGACAGCATGAATGGTCAACAAATACCGTCGTTTGGAAAATTGGAGCGTGTTCCGGCTCGCTCAGGCTGGCCGCACGAGGCACACAAGTTCACGCCTTGGCTCGCTGAGAACGTCGAGCTCTTGGGGGAGGCTCTGGGGCTGTCGCTAGAACTCAAGGCCCGAGAGCATCAGGTTGGTCGCTATTAGCTCGACCTCCTCCTCGCGGACGCGACAGAGCGCGTCGTGATCGTCGAGAACCAGTTCGGCCAGACGGACCACGACCACCTGGGGAAGCTACTGACCTATTGCGCTGGTACGGAAGCCGATGTGGTCATCTGGATCGCCGAGCGCCTCAATGAAGAGCACCTCGCCGCGCTGGAGTGCCTCAATGAGAACACGCGCTCCGGTGTTGGCTTCTTTGGTGTTGAGCTTGAGCTGCTCCGCATCTCAGACTCGCCGCTCGCCCCCAACTTCCGTGTTTTGGTGCAGCCAAACGAGTGGGCCAAGAGCGTCCGACCGGCAGCCCAGACGCTTCCGCCGTACCGGACCTCCGCAGGGCGATCGATCTCGTCAGACCGATGAACCCGGTCTCCGGCCAGATGACGATGCCCGAAGCTGGCACCGCCGACCTCTGACGTAAGCGCCGACCCGGAGCTTACGGTGTATCCGCAAATACCAAGCCGCTAGTCACTGCGATCCGGTTCCAAGCGTTGATAGCCGTGATAGCAAAGATCAGGTTGGCAAGTTCAGCCGCAGAGAACTCGGATGCCGCGCGCTCGTAGACCGCATCCGGCACGCCGCTCTCCCAGATCCTGGTGATCGTGTCTGTCAGCTCCAATGCCGCGCGCTCGCGCTCCGTGAACAGCGGACTCTCGCGCCAGGCCACCAACGCATAGAGACGTTGCTCGCTTTCCCCCGCCTTGCGCGCGTCCCGGGTGTGCAAGGCGATGCAGTACGCGCAACCGTTGAGCTGCGAAGCACGAATCTTGACCAGCTCTCGAAGCGCCGAGTCAAGCTCAATCGAACCATCGAATGCCGCCATCGCGCGATAGGCGTCGAGCGCCGTGGCCTTCAGATCGATGCGTTGATCCTTCATAGGAGATCCTTCATAGGATCACATGCTATTCATCCGCGCGACGCGCAAGACACCAGGCATTCAGACGATCCAATCCAGGCAAGGGTGCAAACAAAGTGCAAACATACCCCACACCATTCGGCGACAAAGCCCGCAACCGCCTAGACGCGAATCCCTAGCAATAGAGCTTGGTCGAAGGGGCTCCGCCCCTCAAGGCGGCTCTCGCGCGACGCGCTGCGGGAGCAATGAGGGCCAAGCGAGAGCCGGCCGGGATGCGCCGCCCAGGACACCCATCGTAGCACCCGCTGTGGCGAAATAGTCGCAAGTTGCGGACATTCGGTAATCCTGTTGATTGACATTGACTCGGTCTCTGGGATAGGTTGCTCGGCGTACCGGTGGGTTTGGTTGAGTCTCGGCGCGGATTGTCCAACCAGGTAGATCCCGATGGAGGAGACGGCATGCAGTTGATTGAGCGTGGACGGGGCAGGCAGGTTTGCGTAGGTCGGTCGCGGGATCGCACGTGGAAGGCGTCGTGTCCTCGATACTTGCGTCTTCTCCTCTTCTGGTCCGCCCTGGTCGTTCTGACTGTGGTCCTACCTGCGGCTACTGCCGGTGCTCGTACTCTTGCGTCTGAACCGTCGGGTGGTGGTTTGGTCGAAAATCCTGACCATACTTGGACTCTCTATGCCGATGGTCATGTCATCAGGGTTTATTCGTCTGCTGAAAAGGAAACTATCGATCGTGTATGGCACGGGGAGGAATTTGACCTTATTCCCTTTCGTATAAGTGGTAGTGAAGTTGACTGGTATTTCTCCTGCTGAAGTCGAAGCGGCTGCAGGGCTTGTCAATCGTCTTCGGACGGGGCAGCCTTACGCGACAACGGGTGAACGCGAAGTCGGCGAAGGCTATATGCGTACTATCGAAGAAAAGGGAATCATCCATACGCGAGGAGAAGCCTTGTTTGGCGGGCTCTATGAAAAGAGTGTTTCTGCGGGTGGGCCGTATGCAGTCGCCGTCTCGGTCGGTCATAGCATGGAACAGCTGCTCACGCTGCCAGCATGGAGTGCTACGGGCCTGATGGGTGAAAAGGAACATGGTGAATATGGAGGAAAGCCGCAGAAGTATTCCTGGGGATGGTTCTCCGAATTCAAAGTAGTCGGGCATCCTCAGTCTTGTGCATCCATTTCTGTCGCCGGTGGAGGTGGGGTCTGTGCTTATGTTGGGCAGCCGGTCAAATTGCACGAAGAATGGTGGGAACCGATAGAAGAAAAATGGATGTCCCATGAATACATCGATTATCAGGGACTCTATGAGACCTTCGGCGAACGTTTCGTGCCTTTGGGTTGTGTCGGGGATAGTCCTTATCCTACCTGCGGTACTTGGATAGGTAGTGAAGAAAGGGATGGCGAGGAAATCGCGGAGTATGTCAATATCACAGCGCTCGAAAGCTCGATTGACGAAGTTGGTTTCCCCGCCGTTGGTCTCGGCTCCCATGTGCCCAAAGGCTATGAAAAATTGAGCGGCGAATACAGCTTGGAAACTTCATACAATTTTGGTGAACACCACGAAGCTACGTCGGTATCCAACCCTCACGTGGCGCCGCTCGCCGACGAGCTTGAGATCGCCTACGCCCTGCAGTCCTCGCTCCTGCCGGGTCTGGAAGGAGCGACCGTCCCTAGCCCAATATCTCCCGGCGAAACGCCGCTTGAACTTCACCAGAACCGCCCGAAATGCGGTAAACCGATCGATTGCGCGACGGGTAACGAGACTCTTTCGCAGACAGATCTCCAGGTCGGCGGTCGCGGTGTCGGTCTCGACCTGACCCGTAGCTACAACTCCCAGGCCGCAGCAGCAGGCGTCAAGGGCCTCTTTGGATACGGCTGGACTAGCTCCTTCAGCGATCATCTGATCCTCGAACCGACTGTGCATCTCGTGTTGCTCGTGACTGCCAGTGGAGCGACGATCCCGTTCTCAGAAAGCGGCGGTTCCTTCACGGCTCCTACCTCGAGCCAGGACAAGCTCTCGGGTTCCTCAGAAGCCGGCTATACACTCACGCTGCCCAACCAGACACAGATGAAGTTTCAAGGGTCTAGCGGGCGACTTGAAACGGTCACCGATCGCAACGGCAACGAAACAAAACTTGCATACAACGCAACGACCGGCCTGCTCGAAATGGTCACCGACCCGGCGGGCCGCAAACTCACGCTAAAAGAGAATGCTGAAGGCTTCGTGGAATCGGCTAAGGACCCGATGGGCCACGAAGTCAAATACACCTACGAAAAAGAAACGCTCGCCACCGTCATACTACCCGGTGAAGTCTCGGCGCACTGGAGCTTCAAAACCGACGGCTCGCATCAGATCACCGAAATGATAGACGGTCGCGGCGGAAAAACGACCAACAAGTACAACGCTAATCATCAGGTCGAAGAACAGACCGATCCAATGACGCACACGCTCAAGTTCGCTTACGCGGCGCTACAGACCACGATCACGAACGAAGCAACCGGAGCCGTGACATTGGAGCAGTACGCTCCCAATGGTGAGCCCGCATCGATCACCCGTGGCTACGGCACAGGTCTTGCCACGACCGAAAGCTGGGAATACAACTCCGCAGGCTACGAGACAGCGTTCACCGACGGTGACAAACACACAACGAAATATGGTTACGATAGTTCGGGTGATCTCACGAGCGTGATCGACCCGAACGAACACGAAACGAAATGGGAATACAACTCAACCCATGACGTGACCTCCGTGACCACACCGAAGGGCGAGACGACGACGATCAAACGCAACGGTCACGGTGATGCCGAAGCGATAGAACGACCCGCACCGGAAGGAAAAACGCAGATCACCAAATACACGTATGGTTCTCACGGCGAAGTCGAAAGCATGACCGACCCGGTCGGACACGTATCGAAATACGAATATGACACGTATGGCGATCGTACTGCCGAAATCGATGCAGAAAGCGATAAGCGCACTTGGGGCTACAACGAAGACTCGCAACTAACGTCAATAGTGAGCCCGCCCGGTCACGTCAAAGCCGGCGAAGAAGCGAAATACACCACAAAAATAGAACTAGACAGTCAAGGCCGGCCACTGACCATAACCGACCCACTAGGCCACACAACGAAATACACGTACGATGGAGACGGCAACGTCGAAACGGTGACCGACGGTAATACTCACAAAACCACCTACACCTACAACGCCGACAACGAGCCGGTCAAGGTCAAAGAACCAAGCGGGATCACGACTGAAACAGAATACAACGGCGCTGGACAAGTCATCAGCCAGACGGACGGAAACAAACACGAAACAAAATATGTCCGCAACATCCTTGGCGAGGTCACCGAAATAACCGACCCACTCGGACGGAAAACGACAAAGGAATACGACAACGCCGGGAACCTAGAGACGCTCACCGATCCCGCGAAACGCACTACCACCTACACTTACGATCCCGCGAATCGCCTGACCGAAACCAGCTATTCCGACGGTAAAACCCATGCGATCAAATACGAATATGACGCCGATGGCGACCGCACCAAAATGACAGATGGTACGGGTACCACAATATATGAATACGATCAGCTCGACCGCCTAACCGTAAGCAAAGACGGTCACGGCGATATCGTCAAATACGAATACAATCTCGACAACCAGCCAACAAAGATCACATATCCAAACGGTAAAAACGTGACGCGCACCTACGATAAAGCTGGGCGACTCGAATCTGTGTCGGACTGGCTCGAACATACAACGAAATTTGGGTATGACGCAGACTCAGACCTGATCACCACGACCTTCCCGACCGCCACGAGCGACGTCGATAAATACGTTTACAACGCGGCGGACCAAATGACGGAAGTCAAGATGACGAAGAGCACAGAAACGCTTGCCTCGCTCGTCTACGCTCGCGAAAACGTCGGCCAAGTCAAAACCATCACCAGCAAAAGCTTGCCAGGCGAAGAAAAACCAGGCTACACCTACGACGAAAACAACCGTCTAACCAAAGGCGGAGCAACAGCTTACGAATACGACAGCGCGAATAACCCTACAAAGATCGGTAGCGGCAAATACGTCTACGACAAAGCCTCTGAGCTAGAAACAGGCCCCAGCCTCAAATACACCTACAACGAACTAGGCGAGCGAACCAAAACAACACCCACCACAGGCCCCGCGACCACATACGGATACGACCAGTCCGGAAACCTAATCTCAGTCAACCGCCCTGAAGAAGGAGCAACGCCTAAGATCGAAGACGCCTACGCCTACGACGGCACCAGCCTACGCGCCTCACAAACAATCAAAGGGACAACAAGCTATCTCGCATGGGACACCAGCGAAGAGCTGCTCCTCTATGACGGGACCAACGACTACATCTACGGTCCAGGCGGGATTCCTATCGAGCAAATCAACAACTCGACCGGCGCCGTGCTCTACCTACACCACGACCAGCAAGGATCGACGCGCCTCTTGACCGGCTCCACGGGCAAAACAGAAGCGACATTCACCTACGACGCCTACGGCAACCAAACCGGACACACCGGCACCGCGACTACACCACTCGGATACGACGCCCAATACACAAGCACAGACACCGGGCTCATCTACCTCCGAGCACGCGCGTACGACCCAGCTACGGCGCAGTTCCTCAGCGTCGATCCGCTTGAGGCGATCTCGGGTGCGCCCTACAGCTACGCGGACGACAGCCCGCTGACCTACGGCGACTCACTCGGGCTTCTATGGACCCCGCTAGCCGGCGGCGCCGGCGGCGCTGACGCAGCGTGCGGCGCCACGATCGAGATCCCCGGCGTTGACATCGGCACATGCGGTGCTGCAGGGATCGCATCAGGCGCCGCAGCGATCGGCGCAGCTGTAGGGGTCGTTACTGCAGTCGCAGGCGAAGAAGGCGGCGACGAAGGCGAAGCAGAGCTGAATGAGCGCGAGCAAGAGAACACTGATTGCACGGCGAGTCAGATCGCTGGCGGGCACGCGTTCGGAAAGCACGCCGGCGAATTTGGCGCAGAGACGCCCCAGGAGTTTGAACAGATAATCGAGGATGCGCTAGAAAACGCATCGAAATCAAAGGAGCTTTCGAACGGGCGAACGGCGTACTATGACGAGGAGACCAATACGGTCGTGATCGTGGATCCTTCCTCTCCGGATGGTGGAACAGTATTCAAGCCTAGCGGTGGCGAGGAGTATTTCAATGAACGACTGCGATAGGAGAAAGCGATGCAACAGGTAGCCGTGGATACCGAGGGCGTCACGATCCGGCTGAGCTTATCGGAGATTTCTCTGGTGCATAACGCGTTGAACGAGGTGGCCAACGGGGTTGATATCCCGGACTTCGAGTTTCAAATGCGGCTGGGCGAGTCGCGGTCGGATGTACGGCAACTCTTGACTGAAGTCGGAAGCATATATAGGGCACTAGACTAGGGTGTCTGTCGCTAGTGGCGAGGTCAGCGCTCGGAACCAATGAATGAGGCATCAGAGAGGACAAGGAAGTCGTGCTTGTGTTACCCGAAACCCAGCTTGGACGGGCTGCTGAGAACGGCCTTCGGTGGTGAATAGGTCATTCATTGGGCGGAGCTTGAGGGCGGGCCAGAGAATGCGATCCTTGTGGCACATCGTGGTTCACTTGGTTATCCGACGAATGCGTTTGTTACGTCGGCGTCCGCTGAGGAGCTTAGGCTGGTGGATGGCGCTGACCTCGGTTCCGACATTGCTGGTCCGATCGTCGGGTCGCTGATGGCGGTGATCGTGGCTGCCTACGACAACGAGACGTTCATCGTCTGGGAGCCGGGCTAAACCCGGCGAGGTGGCATCTCTACGCGGTGCCAGTTTCGCTGTAGTGACTACCTCTACGGTCTAATGAGATGCCGATCGAGCAAATCAACGGTCGGCTAGCCAGTCTTCGAGCATGCTTTGCGTGAAGCGGATGTGTCGTCCGATGCGTAGGCATGGTAGTCGTCCGGTGCGTACCGCCTCGTAGATCCAGCTTGGCTTGACGGCGAGCAGGGCTGCTGCTTCCTCTGGGCGTAGGAGCGGCCCGTCAAGACGGTAGGCTGCGTGTGATTGTGTGATGGGGTTCATTGCTGTGTCTCTGGTTGTGGTTAGCCGAGCCAATCGACGTAGCGCTCGGGGTTCTGTGGGTCGATGAAGATTGGGGCGAATGGTCCGTGCTCGCGAAGATCCTCAAGTAGCCCGACAAGTAGGGCCAGCTCGCGTGTTCGCGCGTCTGCTTGGTGGAGGGCGATCGTGTTTTGCATTCGTCGCTGTAGGGTCTTGCGGCCGCGGTGCGCGAAGATCACGAGCACGACCGGGAACTTCTCGTAATAGGCCCGCCATCCGGACCGGCGCGCGTCTCTTCCGGGTTCTTCTGGTGTGTAGTCGCATAGGCGGGCGTAGCGGTCGAACTTCTCGCAGAGTGCTTGGAGTGGGATCGTGGCGCGGTCAAGCTCGATGAATCGTTGATGCACACTGAGCGTCCGGTCTGGGGACTGTTGGGTGTAGGTCAGTAGCGCGTCGGCGATCACGATGTCGCCGGGCCGCCGGTTGCGCTTAGAGGTGATCGTGTGTGCGATCTCGTGTCGCCATGCCAGCGGTCCGCAGTCGTCGCCTCTGTCGCGGGCGGCGTTGGCGAATGCGATGCCTACGTCGTTGACAGCGAGTGTGTGCATCCGTAGGGGGCCTGCGGCTTGGTCGGCTGGGACTTGCTTGCGTCGGTGCTCTGCACGGGTTCCGATCATCTCGACTGCGTCGTTGCTGCGCTTAGTCAGATACCAGAGCTTCAGTCTGCCCGCGCCTGGTACGTGATCGACTACGCCGGCTTCGCGCAGCGTGCCGAGCAGCCGGCGGCTGAAGCTCCTATGAGCGCTAGGCGTGTGGAGTTCGTGGACTTGGATCGTTGAGAGCACCCGATGCTGATAGAGACTATCTCGGTAGCCACGGCAGGCATCGCGATCGCCGTGTCCGATTGACTGGTCACGAACGCTCTCCTGTCGCGGGGGGCAGGGAGGTCCCGCACCACCGCAGACGCAGCTGGCTCTTGCTCACTGTCCGGTCGCCGTGTTGGTCCCTGCGACGGCTGGCGAGGTGGTCTGCAATCTTCCCGTCGAGAGTATCGAGACGTGCGATCGTAGCGAGTGATTCCTGACGCGCCGATCGCAAACGCCGAGGGCTTCAGGAGGAATGGGTTTGTCAGCTCGCCGCGATGTGTGAGCTGCCCCAGGAACGTGTGGCGTGGAAGATGTGTGATCGCGTCCGCGTCCGGGTCTCCTCCCCACTCTCTAGCGATCAGTCCTGCTGCGGGGTCTGTCCGATGAACGGTGGATCTGGTTTGGTCTGACTGAAGGGATGGACCATGACGGAGATAGTCGGTCTGACCGATCAGGAGGAGATGATCGGGTCTATGACTACAGATATCGTTGATCAGAAGCAGTTGGCTGAGCAGCTGTTGGAGCAGGCGAAGGAGCAGAACATTGAGCTGGTCGGCCCGGACGGGCTGTTGGCCAGCTGACCAAAAGTGTGCTTGAGACCGCGCTTGATGCGGAGATGAGCGAGCACCTCGGCTATGAGAAGCACGACCCGGCAGGCCGTAACAGCGGGAACAGCCGTAACGGGACGCGCGCCAAGACGGTGCTGAGGGAGATCGGCCCGGTCGAGATCGAGGTCCCTCGGGATACCGAGTCGACGTTCGAGCCGCAGATCGTCAAGAAGCGCCAGCGCGCAGGCTCACCGGTGTTGATGAGATCGTCCTGTCGCTGACTGCTCGTGGGTTGACGACTGGGGAGATCGCCGCGCACTTCGGGGAGGTTTATGGTGCCAAGGTCTCCAAGGACACCATCAGCCGGATCACCGAGAAGGTCACGGGCGAGATCACGGAGTGGTTGAACCGGCCGCTGGAAAAGATTTACCCTGTGATCTTCATTGACGCGATGGTCGTCAAGGTCCGCGACGGGCAGGTCGCCAACAAGCCTGTCTATGTCGTGATTGGCGTGAGCGTCAACGGTGAGCGGGACATCCTGGGGCTCTGGGCCGGTGATGGCGGCGAGGGCGCGCGAAGTTCTGGTTGAGCGTGTTCACCGAGATCAAGAACCGTGGCGTGGAGGATGTCTGCATCGCTGTCTGCGACGGTCTGAAGGGTCTGCCAGAGGCGATCACGACGACGTGGGATTCGCGACCGTCCAGGCATGCATCATCCACCTGATCCGCAACACATTCCGGTTCGCTTCGCGCAAGTACTGGGACGAGATGAGCCGCGATCTGCGACCCGTCTACACAGCACCCTCAGAGGCTGCCGCAAGAGAGCGCTTCATGGAGTTCGACGGCAAATGGGGCAAGCAGTACCCGGCGATTAGCAAGCTCTGGGAGAACGCCTGGAGCGAGTTCATACCGTTCCTGGATTACGACGTCGAGATCCGACGCGTGATCTGCTCCACGAACGCGATCGAGTCGCTCAACGCCCGCTACCGACGCGCCGTCCGCGCGCGAGGACACTTCCCCAACGACACGGCCGCGCTGAAGTGCCTCTCTACCTCGCCACCAGAGCACTGGACCCCACCGCGCGAGGCAGAGCACGCTGGGCAATGAGATGGAAGCCCGCCCTAAACGCGTTCGCGACCCCCCGGGATACGGCAAGCACGAACAAGCCCTAATAACTCCACTTCCAGGTTGACGTGTGCTCGCTAGATCGTCTATTTTGAGGCAAGCACGTTTTCGGATGCGCAGCGCTTCGTCTACTACGCCTCACCAGTTGGGGCTTCACGGGAGTTTGTAATGTCCAGTAGAGCCGCCATTTCACGTGGTCCTGTCCTTGCTTTGCTCGCATCGTTGTGCTCAGCGCTCGCTGTGTTGGCCTCGGGAAGCGCAAGCGCGATGGCCTCGCCGGCGACCTACCTCCACAGCTTCGGTCCCTTCGAAAGGCCGACGGGCATAGCAGTCGAAGAATCCAGCGGAAACGTGTTCGTTCCCGAAAGCGGTGAAGACTTTGACGCGGTCAACGTGTTTGGCGAAAGAGGAGGCTCGCCTGCCGGCGGTGCGCCGGCGGCGTTCTCTGGGGCGGAAACGCCTGCCAAACGCTTTGCATTCGACATGGAGTGGGTCGGCGTCGCTGTCGACAACTCCACCAGCGCTGCCACCGGCTCTATCTACGTCGTCGATAGGGGCAATGGGGTGGTCGATCGTTTCAAGCTGAGCGGCGACGAATTCAAATACGAATCCCAGCTGACCGGCTTCACCCAACCCGAAGGCGTAGCGACGGATGCGAACGGCGATGTCTACGTGAGCGATCCCGGCGCCAATATGGTCCGCGAGTTCTCGCCCGGAGGCACGACAGAAATCGCCAACTTCGCGGTAGCGGGATCCGAGCGGAGCGTTGTCGTAGATTCCAGGGGTGACATCTTCTTGTACGGCAACCCGAACGGCGCGCTCGTAGGCGCACGTAGGGCCGAGATCTGGCGCGACTCCGATACGGCGACGAGCGTCGAAAAGGTGACGGAAGTTCCTGAAGTCGAAGGGGCCGGTGCAGACGGGATCGACCGCGCGACCGACATAGGCTACGTCGCGATCGACGGACGGGTAGTCGAAGGATTCGCGATGCCCACCCCGGTAAGGACCGGAGGCGAATTCGGCTCGGGGACCTTCTCCCGCGAAATCGAGAACATCGCGGTGAACGAAAAGACCGGCGAGATCTACGTGTCCGACAGGGGCAACCAAAAGGTCTTTATCTACCAGGGCGCGCCGGCGCGTTTCCCGCTCACTGTCTTCGTTACAGGCGAGGGAGAAGTCACCTCTGCGCCCGCAGGACTCATGTGCTCTACCGGGGAATGCACGCATGAATTCGAAGGCAGTGAAGTGACCTTGACGGTGGCCAAAGCCGGCGCGGGCTACGAATTCGCCGGTTGGATCGGGTGCAAGCCAACATCGGCGACAACCTGCACGGTGGAGAGGGCCAAGGCGACCGAAGTCACCGCTGTGTTCTTGAGAGCGGGCACACAAGGCCCGGCGGGTAAAGAAGGAGCAACCGGCTCGGAAGGCAAAGCCGGTGCTACCGGGGCGACCGGTGAAAGGGGCGCACCGGGTTCTGCTGGCGCTCAGGGTCCGGCAGGCCCCGCCGGCGAGGTCGAGCTTGTGACCTGCAAGAAGGTCGCAAAGAAGCAGAAGTGCACGACCAAGCTTGTATCCGGCACGGTCAGCTTCACGACTTCGGGTGCGCCAGGCCAGGCGACATTGTCCCGTCACGGCGTGGTTTACGCGGCCGGGACGGCCCGCACCACGAATGGGCGCATGAGCCTGCGACTGCTGCCTGTGCGCAGACTACAACCGGGGAAGTACACACTCACGCTGATAAGCGGAACCGGGAAGCACAAGCGGATCAGCAGCGAGTCGTTTACTCTCAGCTGAGACTCTCTCGGAGTCGCAGCGGAAGGTCGCGGGCTGGTCACCAAGCTCAAGCCTGGCGCCCGCGCTTCTCGGCTGGGACGACGCCGGCCTCGATGAGCCAGTTCACGCGGCGTATCGGGTCAGGCCAGCGCGTCTCGCCTTCATGGTCGCGCCTCTTGTTCGGCGGGCCGCCCGTCCTCACCAGGCCAACAGGTCTACGCCGATATCCTCTCGACTCCAGCAAGGACTATCGTCTGCTCCTCCGACTCCCCGCCATGACCGACGCGAGGATCGCGCGGTAGAAAAACCGCTGCAACGATTGCTCCCCCGGCGGCGATCAGACTCGCAACTAGGAACGTGTGTGCAGCGGCGGTCGTAAACGCTTCTCTAGCCGCGGTAATCAGCTCTTGCCTGCCAGGCTCACCGATCGTGCCTGCTGTTGCCACAGCGACGCCGACAGAAGCTTGTGCTGAACTCGCGATGGCGGGCGGAAATTGGCCAAGCTGCGGGGTTAGATGGTTCACGTAACTTGTAGCTAGCAGCGACCCAAGTATGGCGACGCCGAGCGCCGTACCGGTGACTATCGTCGTGTTGTATATAGCCGTACTAGCACCCGTCGCGACTTGCGACACCGCGCCAAGGATCGCATTGGTGGCGGGCGTCATGGCCAACCCCATACCCGTTCCAGCGAGAACCAGACCCCCGAAAACCAAGGTGTATCCCTGATCGCGAGTCATCCTCGTCATGATCGCAAGACCACAGGCTGTGATCAGCAGACCGATGGCGACAGTTAGCTTGGTTCCGATGCGCCGCTCGAGCAGGATCGATAGAGGAGATGACACGCCGACAGCCACGGCTACTGGTATCAAGCGAAGGCCGGCGCTTAGCGGGGAATGCCCCTGGACGTCCTGGAGATATTGAGTGAGGATAAAAAGAGCTCCAGAGATAGCTAGGAAAGTGAGCCCTATCGATATCCCCGCAGCGGAGAACACGCGTGAGCGCAGGATGCGCAGATCGAGCATCGGATGGTCTGTGCGTGACTCCCAGAGAATAAGGAGTGCCAGCGATATAAGCGAGATGCAGAACCTGATGAGGGTGGCGGAGGCGCCCCAGCCGTGCTTTGGAGCTTCAATGATCGCATACAACAGCATGCCAAGACCCACCACAGAGAGAGCGCCTCCGAGCATATCTGGTGCCACCGACTGTGAATCATGCATGCGGGGAATATAGGCAAGAGCGCCAACAGCAGCGATCACAATGATTGGAATGTTGATGGTGAATATGGCCTGCCAGCCGAAGCCTTGAACGAGCGCGCCACCGACAGTGGGACCGAGCGCAAACGCCAATCCTGCCGCAGCAACCCATATGCTGAAGGCGCGCTCACGCTCGCCGGCGTCAAACAGGTGCGCCAGTATCGAAAGTGTGGTAGGAAGGATCAGCGCGGCCGCAAGACCCATGATACCCCGGGCGACGATCAGCAAGCCCGCCTGCGAGGCAGTCGACGCAAGTATGGAGCCCACAGCGAACAACGCTAGGCCGCATAGGAAGATAAAACGCCGTCCAAGGCGGTCTCCGAGTGCGCCGCCTACCAGGAGGAGAGCGCCAAACATAAGCGTATAGCTATCTATAACCCACTGCAGAGTGCTCGTGCTGGCAGACAGTCTCTGCGCCATATCCGGCAGCGCAACATTGACGATCGTCGTATCGAGACTCGACCACGAACTCGCCGATGATTAGCACCGCCAGGATCGTCCATCTGCGGGGATGTGGTTGAGATGCCGGTAGCGCCACGTCGACTAGTCGCCCTTGGTTGGCCGATCGGCCTTTCCGCGACATTGCAAGCGAACAACAAGTTGCGACAGCATTGCTGGGAGCTGTTGACTTGAAAAGCTCATCGGACGACGGCGATGACTTGCCTGTCGGGCCAACCTATGGATGTAAGAATCTCACGGCACGTTGGGCGACGCACCTTTCCCGACGTGGTCCGTGGGATACTCAGCGGCGTGAGTACAACAATCGGCGAGACCTTCGCCTCCAGCGCACGGGTCACAGCGCCTTGAACTGAGCGAGCGAGTTCGGTGGCTTCTTGACTGTTCGATAGCAGCTCGATTGCAAGGGCAAAGCGACCCTCCCCCTCGGGAGACCGAAACGCTGCCGCACTCACTCCCTGGTCGCCAGCCACTGACATCGCCACAGACTCCACATCCTCGGCGAAAATATTACGACCGCGGACTATCACCGTCTCATCCGCGCGGCCCCTGATGTAAATTTCGCCATCGGATATGTAGCCCACGTCATTGGTCGAGAACCAACCCTCCTCATCCACCGCCGACTGCACCTGCTTGCCATTGAGATAACCATCGAATATCGATGGTCCGCGCAGGTCAAGCGTCGAATGATCAGCGCTCAGGCGGCACTCGCGCACCTCGACGTCGGGCAGCAGATTGCCAAGCGCCACCAACCCTGCCGCATCGCGAATTGGACCGCGATCAAGAGGCGGCACCGACACGGCCAATGTGGCCTCAGCCAGACCATAGGCGGGCATCAACGCCTCCCAGTTCAACTGGTATGGCGCGCAGGCGTCGGCAAAATCTGTAAGTGTCTTCCACGAGACCTGCTCGGCACCCGATAGGCAGACGCGAAGGCTCGCCAGGTCACGTTCGAGCGGATGCTGGCCGAGCATGCGTGTCGCCAGGCGGTACCCAAAATCGGGAGCCGCGGTGACAGTTGCTTTCTCCTGTGCGCATAGCTCCAACCAACTTGCAGGATGGTGAGCAAAGTAGCGCGGGGTCATGAGCGTCAGCTCTCCTCTGCACAGCAGGGCGGTCAACCACATAGCTATGAAGCCCATGTCGTGATAGAGCGGCAACCAGCTCAACCCTCGGTCGCGCTCACGATCGAGCTCGAATACGTCTGCGAGAGCCACGAGATGCCTCTCGATCGCACGAGCGCTCAGCACAATTCCCTTCGGGTTCGATGTGCTGCCGGAGGAAAACTGAACCAAGGGACGCTCCGTGACATTGACGTCCGCCGGCAGCCGTACGTCCTTCTGACTGAACTCGTTGGGCGCAATCGCGGGCGTCGCGCCGGCGATCATCTCTGCGATTGATGGCGAGGCGATAAGCAGACGACAATCTGTCGCTTTGAGCACACCGCGAAAGGCGCTCCTGTAAACGTCTTCGCTGCGACGCGGGGCCGGCGGAATTGACAGGATCCTCCCACCCATCATCCATACGCCCATCTGGGCCACGACGCTTGCCGGCGAGTTCGTCAGCGAGATCGCGACTGTGTCACCCTGCTTGACACCCCTATCGTGAAGATCCGCTGCCACGGCAGCAGCCCGTCTGGCCAGTTGATCGTAGGTCAGTCGACAGCGCGAATCATTGTCGATAAAAGAAACTCCGGCGTCGTGCACTCCAAACGGCCGCACGAGCTCCTCCAGTGACATCATCGCGTGGTCCATCACCAGGCCCCACAGAATGCGACGACGACGGACGGCTCGGCATTCCTCACGACGAATGCCGCAAGCAGATTGATCGTGTCCAATGTCGCGATGTCCTGGTCGAGTAGCGAGACGCGCAGATTCTCCTCAAGGGTCGCGATCGCCTCGACTAGATCCAGCGAGTCAAGCTCGTTCCCACCCAGCGAAACTCCGGCGTCGGAGAAAAGGCTCTGATCAAGGTCGACAGTGTCGGCGGCAAGCTCGACGTTGAAGTGCTGTGCGAGCCGTCGCAAGATCGCCTCCGCAACGTCCGACTGCTCGGGCATCAAACGCCCCCCACCGGTTGCCGGTCCTGGATAGCTGCGTCATCCTGTTCGAGCTGGACGATCAGCTCGTCGAAGTCATGATTGGCACGATCCATCCCAGCGGCAATCAGGTCACGTAGAACCTCATCCGCTCCACCTCCGATACGTGCTAGCCGTGCATCGCGCCAGTGGCGCTCAAGCGGGAAGTTGGCTGTGTAGCCGCGTCCACCAAAAATCTGTAGACAGTCGTCGATCACCTGCCCAACCGCATTTGCGCAGTAAAGCTTGAGAGCCGCGGTCGGGTGACTGACGTTCTGCCCCGCGCGGGCCGAGCTGATGATACTTGCGAGCAGTCCCTCTCCAGCCCAAGTCGCCGTCATTGCGTTAGCGAGGGTGTGTCGTAGGGCTTGACGCTCGATTAGCGCTGCTCCCCCATTCTGGCGTTGGCGAGCAAACGCAACTGTCGTTGCCAGGCATAGGCGCGCCACCGCAAGCAGACCCGCAGAAAGGGCGAGCCGCTCGTGTTGAAGCAGCGAACTAACATAGAAGAATCCGGCACCCGGAGCACCCAGCAACATGTCATCTGGCAGGACAGCATCGAAGCGAAGATGCGCCGCGTCACAGGACTTGATGCCTACCTTGTCAAAAAAGCCCACCACCTCGACTCCAGGAAAATCGAGCGGAACAACCGCCAGCTGTAGGTTGAGGGCGCGTGGTCTGTCCGGATCGTGCGCGAGCACGAGCGCGTTGTTGGCGACCCCGGCATTTGAGATGTAGCGCTTCTCGCCCTTCAAATGCCATCCGTCCGGACAACGCGTCAATGACGTTTGCAGTCCAAGTAGGTCTGATCCCCCCGTAGGCTCGGTGGCTGCCAGACAGCCAATCGCCTCACCTCGCAACGCTCGCTCAAGCAACTGGTTTTGAAAATCATTTGCTGCAAGCCGCGTGAGCGCACCGAGGAACACCTCTGAGTGCAGACTCACCGCAAGTCCGACACCACCTGATACCAAGCTCATCTCCTCAGCCAGCACAACGGTGTATGCCAGTCCCTCCAGGCGTCCCTCCTGCCAGCGTTGGGCAAAGCAGCCTGCGGCGCCCAAGTCTCGGAAAAGCGCTCGATCTACATGTCCCACGCGCTCCCATTCGTCCACGACTTTGCCGTCGTAGTTGGCAAGTACTCCACGTACCAGCTCACGAAACTGCTCATGGCGCTCCTCGTAGACGGGCGCGAGCTTTGACCTAGCAGGCGACATCATCATCGCAAAACCCGCGAGGCTCGAAGTGTCTCGCCCACGCTCGACGGCTGCACACCGGCAGGTATCCAACATCCAGTCAGACTGCGTCGCGCGGCAGCCACTCGCAGATGCGGTGTAAGAGCGTCGTTTACAACAAAGTCGCCATACGTGGCCGGTAGGCTGGCAAATCTAGATAGAGATGCTAGTGCCATTGCGAACCGTTGACATCTTGCGCCGAGCTGCGATGAACGGCCAGCCGGCCCAGTCGAGGGGGTGCGCGGCGATCCACCGGCTGATTAGGTCGGCAAGTTCGCTCGCCGAGCTGACAGGGCGAGTTTCGACAGGCACGGGACCGTCGCGCTTAAGCTCTGGAAGCAACAGGTGTAGATCAGCGCGTCCCAAACGCGCCAGCATCTCGATTGCGGGAGTGAGCGGTAGCCGCGCGTCGCCGACGGTGATCGCGACCTCCGCCTCGCGATCGCCGTCGAAGGCCGAGTCCGCCGCGATCAGCACCCGTCCGCCATTGCGTAGATGACGGATGGCCGTAGGAAGCCAACTGGGGGACGTGACCGATAGGAGGATTTCCTCAAGCTGTGGCGGTAGTGAGCCAAGCGAGAGGAGAACGTCGCGGTCGTCCTTCCACCGCTGGTTGGTCTCTGGTCCACGATTCACCGGAAACATTGCCCATAGGTAGTCATTCTGAGGCGATGCATCAAGCAGTGCCATTACCGGGACTGGGTCGATATTGGTGTGGATAAACACAACGACCGCGGCGCCGCGTCCTCCATCTGACCCACTGTGTGCCAATCCTCCAGATCGACCGGCGGTCTTACGTGCCAGAAAGGCGATGGTAAATGCAAGACCCTTGGCTCGGTTATTTGACCAAGCGCGCAAGAAATCCTCGGCGTTGGCCTCGGGGAATGCCTCTCGATAGCCAGCTACCGCGGCCGTGACCCTTGCTCCCCCGCGAGGCATCCCATATGTCGTAGGAAAGCGGTGGAGCACGCGGGCTGTCAAAGCCACGACAGGGGCGCTTGGAAGTGCGCTGAGGAGGCGTGCGCCGGCCCTTGCGAAGACTCCCGGAAGAGCGACAGAAGCGCTCGCTCGATTCGTGTAGTCCGGTCGACCGATATGGCGCGCCAGGTAGCCCTCTTTAGAGAGCAGCATGTCCACCTCCTCGCGGGCACTCGTCGATGCTGCCTCCTGATCCTTAGCTAGGGCGAAGGCCTGGCGGCGCCAAGCCAAGCCCCGGGACACAACTCCGCGAGGGCCAACGGCCGTTCCAGACGTGCACGCATTTTGATAGGCGCTCTCAACGATAGCTGCCTCAATCTCATCGTCATATGGTCAAGATAAGCTAACGATTCTGTCCAGTCAACAATATGACAGTCCGCGAAAGACATAGTGCTCAGCGCGACATGTCTGATGTCTATCGGCCCGAACACGGCTCTGGCGCAGAGGATCTCGCCCGACATGGGACGAGTCCGACGATCGAGCGTAGGCTCTACCAGCCGCTGATCCCAAGGCACTTCGTCCGAGCAATCATTGGGCATCCGCCGCCAACATCAGCCTTAGGCCAGCCTCGGGGGCATAGGGCGGAAGTCCTCCAGACCTCTCGCGTGTGTAAGCAAAGTCGAGCACAAGCAGGAATTGTGCGGTCGCGATGCCCAGCGTGTGCGAGCCTTTGGAAGGCCGACCACGCGATCCGTGTCGAGCCCGCTTAGTCGCTGGAGAAGCCGGGCAAAATCGTACCGAGACATCCTGGTCGGCCCGCCCAGGTGAAGGAGTGGTGGACGCAAGGAGTTGCTGGCGATGACCGCGAGCACATATACGACATCCTCGATGTAGACAGGGGTAAAGAACTGGTCATTTGGAACGTCGAGAGTCCCTCCCGCGCGCAGCGTCGCAAGACAGATGGTGGCAAAGGTCTCGCGTCCGGGCCCTTTGCCGTAGACCAGCGAGACATGTATCACCGTGTTCTGCGGTGAGTTTCGACGACCATCTCGGCGGCCCGCTTGACGGCCCCGTAGGCGTTTGCGGGCATCACCTCCGCTCCCTCGTCGTACACTTCGCTGCTACCGTCGAAGACGTTGTCCGTCGACACCAGTATTGTTCGTGTACCGCTCGCGAGTGATACTGCGGCTACACCTTGGTGCATCCCGAGAGACGCGTCGAGGTGATTTTCACACCACGCCACGTCTGTAGGGCCGTGTACTAGTATCAGACTGTCCGGGGCAAATGTACCGATGAGGTCGCTAAGGGCATCGAGGCCCTCTGGAGTTTCCAGATCGATCGCCACCGAGTCGCGGTCGGGTGAGTCCCTCCGACCAACGGAGAGGACGGAAACAGCCTGTTTGCGCAGGTAATGCGCAAGAGCGCCTCCGATCAGGCCTCGGCCAACAATCAGGATGCGCAACGGCCGCGAGCTTAGGCGAGCGATCTTGGCGCCGTCGTTCATGCGTCGTGGTATCGGATGCGAACTAGCACGAACAACCCGCAATTGTTCGGGCAAGGCACGCAGCCACGCAGGTCTTGACTCGGCTCACCACGCTCGCTTCCCCTCAGACGGAGAGAACATGAGCGGGCTCAGCATGGCACGTGCGTCCTCGATTGAATCCTCACGTCCGGCTAGTAGATCCTCATGCTCGATCAGGATCGGACCGTCAAAGCCGCGGTCACACAGCAAGGTGATCAAAGCACGCCACGGGATTTCGCCGCAACCAGCAGCTCAAACGCAGCGGCGGTTGAGGACCGTATCGGATCCATCCTCGCCCGATACGGTCTGCGCGAGCGAGTTCTACATCCTTGGCGTGCACCATGGCTGGTACGCAACTGAGATTCTCTATGAAGCGAAGAGGATCGTGGCCGACCGCAGCCAAATTCGCGGGATCCATACAGATCTCGACACTCTGAGCGATATCGCCGAGCCGTCCAAGGAGGTACTCGGTTGACTGGAGATCGAAGACCGCCTGCTTGGGATGTGGCTCCAAGCAGAGCCGCACATCGGCACGCCGTGCTCGTTCGGCAAGGTCGGCAAGCTCGCCGAGCAGATCCTCGACATTGTCATTCCACGAAACGGTCGAATCATGCCAAGTAAGCCAGCGCGAATAGTCCGGGCAGCCAAGGAAAAGTCGCACGAAACAACAGTCAAGATAGGAGGCGACCGCGATCGCCTCATGGGCATGGCGCAGTCCGTGTCGGCGCTTGACGGCGCGGCCTCCGCTCCGAATCGGGTCAGTTTGGGCACCGTGGGGCCCCAGAATCAACTGACAGTCACGGCTATTGCTGATACACAGAACCTCCACGCCAGCCTGCCTCAGCAGTTGCCTGATGTGCCGTACCTGCGGATGGCGCAACCGATCCGCGTCACCGCGAAGCCTGAAAGGACTATCAAGCGGTAGATCGATGGCATCAATTTTGTGTGCTGCGACCGCGCTCAGCGCATCGGACATCTCACAATCACCGTAGGCAGCCAGGCAGAGTCCGAGACGCATCAGTCTGCTCCCTCGAGATGAGCGGCGAGGGCGATCTCCATCTCGATTAGCCGATGACGGTCGGGTTCTGGGACGATCGCCGGATCGCGTGCGATCGCGAGGGCAGCCGCAAGCCCATCCGACTTGACATAACAGCGGCGAGCGCCACGCGCATGCAGAGAAGATACGAGCGCGTCGCGAAATGGCTTGCAGCCATCGGGAACACCCCCCGCGATCAGCACATTGTCAAGTAGGTTCGGTGCAAGCTCCTTGCGTACCGCCTCGACACCAGTACAGAGATCTTCGATCGCGACGCTCACGATCGCCGCTGCCGTATTGTCGCCTTCCACCCACGCTTCGCAGACTTGCGGTGCGAAGCTCGCTATCACTGGCTTGGGACTCTTTTGGCGAGCAAGCCATGCTCCAAGCCCAGGCACGGAATAGCCATAGGCGCGCTCTGCTTGGTCCAGCAGAACCGTGGCGGACCCGCGACCGTCGTGCGCGCGTGCAGCCGCCTTGAGGCCGGCCAGACCCAAAGCGAAGGCGCTACCCTCATCTGAGATTACGTACTCATACCCTCCAGCCTGCGCGATGGTACCGTCACGCGCTCTGCCTACATAGCCGCTACCGGTCCCAACGATAACCGCGATCCCCACGCCGCGTAGAGGTGGAGCGAAGACGAGTGGGACGATGTCGTTGGTAAGCAAGATTTGACCGACGAGTCCAGATCTCAGCGAGGCATTCACAAGTCGCTGCCGCTCGCTGTGGATGGTCGATTGTGAAACAGTCGCGGAGGCCACACATCCCGATACCACTTGCCCCTCGGCACGTCGCGCAACCTCATCTAGCACTGACTGAAGGTTCGTCGTGGCTTCACGTACACCGGTCGAGACTGGATTGATGCTGCCGAGAACCGTCAATGTCTGCTCTTTGTGTTGTTGTATGGCCAGACGAGTATGAGTGCCACCGCCATCGATCGCAAAATGCAGCTCAGCACTCACGGGATATGCCGACCCGCTAGATCTGACTGTCGAGGTCGCCATCAGCTCTCCTGGGACATGCAGTGCAGCCATTCGCCTGGCGGGATCAACTCAGCATCGAGTGCCCAACGCCTACGCATCTCCCGCAACGCCTCAGTGACATTCTCGACGACCGCGTCGGCGTGCGCAACCTCATCGTGGGTATGCGTACTGGTCAGAGCGATAACGGGCATACCGGCCGCGCGAGCAGCGTTTACGCCAACCGGAGCATCCTCTATCACCATGCAATCGGCCGGCCTGAGACCGAGGCTCTTAGCTGCGAGCAGGTAGGCATCTGGCGCCGGCTTGCCGTGGTGCACGTCATCGGCGGTCACCAGCACGGATGGCTCGACAAGTTGCGCTGCCTCTAGGCGAGCGCGAGCGAGAGAGCGGCCTCCCGACGTTACGATGGCCACACGACTGGGTGCCAGCAGCGACAGTATGTGCGCGACATCCGGCATCGCAACAACTAGCCTGGTGTCGGCGGCTTGACGCTGCTCCATCACGCGTCCTTCGAGTAAAGCGTCGACGGTGGGATCGACAGCGCGTATCGTCTCCGCGGTGGGTCGTCCGTGTGCTATCGCGACCACGGCAGCGGGGTCGAGGCCACGTGTGCTTGCCCATTGCCGCCAGTGCTCGACCACAGAAGCCTCCGAGTCGACCAAAACCCCATCAAGATCAAATAGGAGTGCCCGTACCATCGCAAATCCCGCAAATCCGATGACAGACATCCATCGTCAGGCTTCGAAAGCTCCACGCCACCCGCTGTAGGTAGGCCGGCAAGGACCGGCGCTCAAACCAATTGGCGCTGCATGCGCAGCTTCGATCGGACGCGGGCGATCGATGCCCTCTGCTGTCCACTCGCTCGTGAGCTAACGCAGGCGCTCTAAGAATGCGTCTCAAAACCTGCGGCACCCCGAGATGCGGATGGGTGGGCCTTGACCACTGCGCTGGATCGCCACGCGACGTCTTGCACGTACCAGTACGCGCTGCGACGCCACGCGACGACCAGTTTGGTCCATGAGCGCATGCGCAAGCACCGCAGGTTTTGAGACACGTTCTAAGTAAAATCGCTGTCACAGACCACCTGTGGTGGCTGGTTCGTGTGACAGCGGCCTGGCTGTTGATGCGGGCCCAGGTGGCTCAATGAGCGGCATGATCTCCTCTCCCGACACGTCCTCGAGAATTGCCATACGACCGATCTCGAGCGGTACGACGAATCGGAGTGAACCATCGCGAATCGCCTTGATCATCTGCAGGCACTCCACCACCGCTTGGGCAGTCGCTGGTCGTCCCCAAGCCGGTAGTTGGGCAGTCAGGAGCGCGTCGGTGATCTCCTCGCGCACCGTGCTGCTTGTCAGGCCACGCTCCTGGCCAAGCCGACTGGCTACGGCCATGCCGATCGCGACCGCTTCGCCGTGGCGGATGCCAACGTAGTCGGTCGCCGTCTCGATAGCGTGTCCGACCGTATGCCCAAAATTGAGTACCCGCCGGAGGTCTACCTCATAGGGGTCGGGATCAAGCAGGTGCATCTTGATCGAGGCGCAAATCCTCACGACGGCGGCGAGATCAGCGACTTCGCCAGCCAGGCACGCCTTGATGCGCGAGGCGATGAAGTCAAACGCCCGAGGTGAAGCGACTATCGCCGTCTTGATCGCCTCGCTTAGTCCGCTCGCGATCTCGGCGACCGGCAGAGTCGTGAGGAGATTGGGGTCAGCGAGCACTGCGCACGGATGATGGAAAGCGCCAACTAGGTTCTTGGCTGCCGGCGTGTTTACCGCCACCTTGCCACCCATTCCTCCGTCAACCTGTGCAAGGAGAGACGTCGGTACGTTGATATACGGAACGCCACGCATATAGGTCGCCGCCACAAACCCAGTGACGTCGCTGACCATCGAGCCACCGAAGGCCACCAGAACATCACGTCGGCGCACCCGATTCACGCGCATCCACTCGAGAACTTCTCGCCAGCGGTCAAGTGACTTCGACGACTCACCCGGAGAAAGCTGGAAGACGCCCTTGAGAGCATCCTCAGCGCCTTGAGCGCGCATCAGTCGGTGACCGTGCAGATTCCAAACGGTCTCGTCCGTGATGACCCACGCAGAAGGGCGACCAGGCTGTATCGCATACGAGTTCTCGACCCAGTGGTCGACGATCCCCGACTCCACGACGATGTCGTATTCGTCCCTTCGCGTGACCCCCACATGCGTCGACCACCGCTTACGAGTACCTGCGAATACCCCATTGTCGTCCCACGTCGACTCGATCAGATGTAGCTCATCCACTTGGGCTCTCGTCCTAACCTCATGTCTGCTAAACGAACTAATACCGACTATTAGAGTTTGATAGATTGAGGGAATACTTGCAGGAAGTGTACCAGATAGTAGAAGTCTTCTGTTAGGTAGGTTTAAAACGTCTGCCTGGGCTGACGTGGAAGCCTGCACCGCAATGCCCATTCCTGGCAGAGGACTCCCTACATGTATGGCTGGCGGACCTAGAGCACTTCGATAACAGGCTCACCGGGGTCCTTTGCGATGACGAGCTTGCCCGCGCAGCCAGGCTGACACGCGACACGGACCGGCTCCGTTGGCTATGCGCTCGGTACGCCCTCAGGACACTGCTGGGCTGCTACCTCGAGCTTGATCCGCGTTCCCTGCGCTTCCACAGAGGCAAGTACGGCAAGCCCTCCCTACTCAGCAAAGACCAAATCGACTCTGGTGCACCAGGCAGTGTGCACAAGGTCCGAATCGAGCCCGGGGAGACCGAACAGAGAGTGCCGTTGCACTTCAATGTCTCCCACTCCGGCTCAATGGCGATCTATGCAGTATCGGCAACGATCGAAGTCGGAGTCGATATAGAGCTGGCGCCGAAATCGCTCGATGCCGTGGCATTGGCTGGGCGTATCTTCGGCGAGACCGAAGGCGCACGCCTCGAGACACTCGCGCCACCGCTGGCCAGACGCGAGTTTCTGCGTAAGTGGGTCGCGCTCGAGGCAGAACTGAAGTGCCTCGGTGTTGGGCTCAAAGCTCTTCGTCGAGCGCACGCCGGAGTCCCCTGGAGCGAGGAGCTAAATGTAGGTTATCCGGACGTGGCAGCCTCTATCGCAGCCGAGAGACGGCCCAGCAAGATACGCTACTGGTTATGGTCCCCGGCATGGGCGTTAGCTGTCGACGGTGCTTGCCGCCGCGACAATGCCGAATCAGCTGACTAGCTTCAGGGGAGCGCTCTCTTCCGAGGATACCGAAGCGCTCCTATGGCGTATCCGTAAACACGAGGCCACGGCTCACCGCAATCCGGTTCCAAGCGTTGATCGCCGTAATCCCGCGCCGTGAACAGCGGACTCTCCGCCAAGCCGCCGGCGCATAGAGGCACTGCTCGCCTCTTCCCCGCCTTACGCGCCTCGCGTATGTGCGACGTTGCCGGCTTCAACGCATAGAGCTGTTCGCTCCGATGAGACGCATAGTCTGTTAACCCACGACATGGCTCCAATACGAACGTCGATCTCTGGCGCCGACTGCGGCGCGGCGCATACCCAGCGATCCGTGTCCCGCGTGGCGAGAGTCTTGCTACTCGCCACCGTTACCCTGGCAAGCGCGATCCTTGTGGCCTGTACGCTTGCAATCGCGAGTGCAGCCAGCGCCAGCGCCTCAGGTTCGCTCCATCGCGCCCACAACTCGACCGCCGTTGCGGCCCAGTCCGCACTCCCGGTAACCGTCGTTTTCAACCCACTCGATCCCGGCCGACCCGTGGCTCAACGCTTTCTCGGACTCTCCTTCGAGATGGCTGCACTAAGCCAGCTCGCTCAGTATGCCAATCACGGCAACCTGGTCGAGCTGCTGCGCTCACTTGGCCCGGGGATGCTGCGCTTTGGCGGTATTACCGCCGACGAGAACGTTGCCTGGACCGATTCGCAGACGCCGCGGCCGGCTTGGGCGACGAGCACAATCGGGCCGGTGCAGTTGAACGAGCTGGGGACGCTTGCCCGGCGCAGCGGCTGGCAAGTCCTGCTCACGGTCGGCATGGCCCACTACGAACCGACCGCCGCCGCACGCGAGGTGGCGGCCGCCCACCGTGCTCTCGGACCGTACCTCGCCGCTGTGGAGATCGGCAACGAGCCGAACTCCTACGGCAGCCACGGCTTCCGTGAACTCCCTTGGATCGCACAGGGCTATGAGGAACAGGCGAGCGCCTACCGCGAAGCGATCGATGCACTTACACCGGGCGTGCCGATCGCCGGCCCCGATGTGTCCGGATCCGGCGCCTTCAGCGAATGGGGCGAAGAGGAGGCGCTCGCTCAGAGCCCGGTTCTCTTGACAGGCCATCACTATCCGCTTGGCTGCGCGCAGACGCCGCCACCGTCGATCGAAACGCTGCTGAGCGCGGTCGGTCGTGGAGCGGCGTCGCTGTCGTTGGCCAGCTACATGGCCGTGTCGGAATTACGCGACATACCGCTGCGCATCGACGAGGCCAACACCGTCTCCTGCGGAGGCGTGGCCGGCATCAGCGACACGTTCGCGTCCGCACTCTGGGCGACCGGCTACATCACGCAGGCGATGGCGGCGGGGACCGCCGGTATCAACCTTCAGGGCAACCCAACGAACTGCGTGGGATACACCCCCCTTTGTGCGCCCGATGCGACAGCCATCGCCCAAGGAGAGCTGCGCGCCCAGCCCGAGTGGTATGCGCTGCTGCTGACGCGCACGTTGGTCGGCGATCGCCCACTGCCCACAACCATCTCGGCCGAAGGTGCACCCAATATCGTCGCGGCCGGCTTCTCCGGACCCGGCCACTCGTTGAAGGTAGTCCTCTGCGACAACGAACCCGAAGGCACGAGTCCACTGGCCGTGCAGCTCGAGGTGGGCACCGGCACAGGCGCCGCACAGATCCAGCGTCTCACCGATTCATCCCCCAATGCCATCAGCGGCGTGCTGCTTGGCGGACGCGCCGTCGCGGCCAACGGCTCCTGGCGAGCTCCACAGCGAGCAGAAAGTGTCGTAGACCACTCGGGGACGGTGACTGTTGAACTATCACCCGGCAGCGCGGCGCTCGTCACAGTAACTCCACTAAAGGCCGCCTCGAAATCTCATAGCCAAAACAGGACAAGCGAAAATAGTTCGCCGCGTTGAGGCGAACTGGTCCGTAGCCGCCGTTCTTATCTGGCCCTGTTTAAAAGGCAATCGCTGAAATAGCCTGCCAATAGAAATGAGCAGCTGCCGGCACGCACGAGAACACCCCAGTCTCGGTTTGACCTCCACATACCGACGGCCCAAGTGAGCTGAGCCCAAGATGGACAGGATCCTTGTCGCCGGAGCCAGCGGCTTTCTTGGCCGCCACATTGTTCAGGAGTTGGGCACTCGTGGCTACGGTGTGCGCGCGCTGATACGCGATCCCGACAAGCGAGGGTTGATCAAAGGCACGCAGGACACAATCGTGATCGACCTGCTCAACGCCGCAGCGCACGTGCGCGAGGCAATGAAGGGCATCGACGTCGTCCTCTCAGCCGCGGGGCAACCTTGCACACTGAAGCGGACAGCGGATCGGTCCTCCTTCCGCCAGGTCGACCCTCAGATCAACCGGGCTCTGCTTGAGGCGGCGATCGAACAAGGGGTGCGGAAGTTCGTATACATCACAGTCCTGGCCGGCCCACAGCTTCAGGACCTCGACTATGTCGCCGCGCACGAGCAGTTCGTCGACGAGTTGAAAGCGAGCCCAATCGACCACACCGTCGTGCGCGCCAACGGCTTCTTTTACTCGTATATCGATCTGCTCGACTTTGCTCGCCGCGGCCTTGCCATCAGCTTCGCCGATGGCAGGGCACGCAGCAATCCGATCCACGAGGCCGACCTTGCCCTTGCTTGTGTGGAGGCGATCGAGAACCATCGTCGGGAGATCGACGTCGGTGGCCCTGAGATCGTCACAAGGCGCGAAGAGGTGGAACTCGCCTTCGCGGCCATCGGGCAAAGGACACGCGTGCTGCGAATCCCCGGCCCACTTTTGAAGGCCGTGCTACCTCTCATCCGACTGAGCGACCGTCGCCGTGGCGAGATGCTCGAGTTCCTTGCCGCCATAAGCGCCGCGGACGTACTCGCGCCCGCACACGGAAGCCGGCGACTCGGCGACTATCTGCGCGAATATGCCGAGGAGGCCAGTCAGACATGTTCCCCCTCGGCACGGTAGGAGGTCTAGCGCCGTTACGTGTGCAGGCGAGTCACGTATGAATGTTGTTCCGGTCGGTGCATGCACCGACCGGCCTGGCCGCACATGTGCGGCCAGGGACAGCGCCGCATGCGGCGCTGTCTTCCCGAGATTTTGGATAGGAACGAAAAGACAGCCTGCTACTTGACCCAGGCGTGTGCCGGCCCGTTGGCCTGCACCCAAACCTCCTGGCCATGCTTGAGCACGAGCTCGCCCGAGACACGCGCAAGCACGGTCTCTCGGTCGGGGTGCTCGAGCACGACGTGGGCCAGTCCGTCGTGCCCGTGATAGCGAAGCTCGAGCACCGTCGCGCGTGTCGCCTCAGCCGTGGCCTGCAGATGAAGCGTCAACTGCTCGGGACGCAGCAGCAGGCGAGCGGGCCCGTCGGGTTGACGGCGCCCATTCGTGCGCAGCGCTATGTCACCAAGTGCGCAGCGAGCGCGAGCGCCATGTGTCTCGCCCACCAGCACGTTGGCCTCGCCGATCGAGCCAGCCGCGAGCAGATCCGGTGGATCGCGGTAGAGAGAGCGAGGATCATCGCGTGCCACGACCCGCCCGTCCTCAAGCACGGCGATTTGATCGGCCAGCGCCAGTGCCTCGTTTTGGTCGTGGGTCACGAGCACGCTCGTAGTCGCCGCGGCGCGCAGAATACGTGCGACATCGCGGCCGAGCTCTGCCCGCAGAGAGGCATCGAGCGAGCTGAACGGCTCGTCCAGCAGTACTACGCTGGGCTCGATCGCAAGCGCTCGAGCGAGCGCCACCCGTTGCTGCTGGCCGCCGGAGAGCTCGTGCGGATAGCGGCGCTCTAGGCCCTCCAGCCCGACAAGCTCGAGCAGTCTGCAGACCGCTCGCTCACGATCCTTGCGCGCCAGCCCGAAGCCGATGTTGCCGAGCACGGTCAGGTGAGGGAAGAGAGCGCCGTCCTGAGGTACGTAGCCGACGCCACGCTGCTGAGCACGCACGCTGCGCTGCCCGTCGTCGAGCAGCTGCCCGGCGATCGCGATCGTGCCACTGTCCAGCTGCTCAAAGCCTGCGATCAGCCGCAGCATCGTGGTCTTGCCGCTACCAGAGGCCCCCAGCACAGCCGTGATCGACCCGGCGGGCACCGTCAGCTCGACATCGCTGAGTACCCGTGTCGCGCCAAAGCTCTTACAGACACCGAGCAGCTCGATCGCGCTCATAGTGGCGCCAGCTGGGGCTGGAAGCGACCGCGATCGAACCACAGGGCAAGCACCACTGCCGGCAGCGCGGCAAGGACGATGATCATCAGCGCATAGGGCGCAGCGGCACCGTAGGAGACCTCGCTCTGATAGGCCCAGAACTGAGTGGCAAGCGTCTGCACGCCGATCGGTGCGAGCAACAGCGTGGCTGTCAGCTCGGTGACCGCGAACAGGAACACCAAGCAGAAGCCGGCAAGGATGCCGGGCAGCAGTTGCGGCAGCGTGACGCGCAGGAAAACGACGAACGGTCCGCGACCCAACGAGAGTCCGACGTCGGCCAGTCGCGCCGGCGCTTGGGCGGCCGACGCCCTGATGCACACCAATGCCAGGGGAAAGTGCATGATCGCGTAGGCGACGATCAGCAGGAAACTGGTTTGGTAGAGGCTGTACGCGTAGCGAGTCGCGAAGAAAACCAGGCTGAGCGCGATCACCACGCCGGGCAGCGCAAGCGGAATGTAGGTGCTGCTTTGCAACATTCGCCTTAGACGGGTGAAGCGCCGGAAGGTGATCAGCGCCACCGGCAGCGCAAGCACGACCGCGGCACTCGCTCCAAGAACGCTGTATACGAGCGAGTTCCAAGTGGCCTGCCCAAGCGTGGCGGCAGCGGGCAAGGTCGTGTGCTGGCTTTGCGCCATCCAATAGACGACGATCCCAATCGGAAAGACGATCGCAAGCGCAACAAGTGCCGTAAGCGCGCCGAGCGTCGGCGCCAGCAGCCACCGTAGCCGAGCGCGAACCGCGGCGCGCGAGGGCGCAATCCTCGTAGCGGCTCGACTGGGCACGATCCCGTCCACTGCAAGCACGAGCAGCGCAAGACACACAAGCGGCACAGACAGGGCACTGGCAGCTCGACTGTTGAACTGAAACTCGGTGAAGACCTCCGTGGTAAAAGTCTGGTAGCGCACAATCTCAAACGTTCCGTACTCCGAGATCGTAGTGAGCGCGACCAGTACGCAGCCACCCATCACGGCCGTGCGAATCAGCGGCAGGGTTACTCGCACGAACGTGCGCAACCTGCCGGCCCCGAGGCTGTACGCAGTGTCTTGCATCGCGGGATCGGAGCGCCTGAGCGCGGCGGCGACAGGCAGGTAGACAAGTGGGTATGTCCCAAGCGTCATCACCAGCGTGGCCGCAACCAGCCCGCTCATGTCGGGAAAGGTGGTGTGCCAGGCATAGCCCACAACATCGTCGGGAATCGCGATCGGAAGCACAAGCAGCACCGTCCAGACTCGACGTGCCGGCAGCCGAGTGCGCTCTGTACACCAGGCCGTGGCCACGCCAAGCATGGCCGCGAAGGCCGCGACGAGCAGCGTCAATACGACCGTGTGGCGCAACAGCAAATATGAGCGCGCACGGAACAGAACGTGGTGGATTTCCCCCCAGCCGGCGCTGTGTGCATCGAGGGCGAGGAGCGCAAGCGGAGACAGCAGCAACGCCGCGATGCAAAGTCCGATCACCACCCCGGCGCGGCCGCGACCGACACGACGACGACGCAGCTTTTGGGATGCGGGCGCGACCAGGATGCTCGGTGTGAGTGCCTCGCTCATCCCCGGCCGCCGCCTATATGAGGCCGGCTTCTTCGAGTAGTTCCTTGGCGTCGAGTCCAGTGCCCAACTCAGCCGGAGTGAACGCTGTCGGCTGAAGCTTACTGAGCGGGGTCAGCTGAGCGTTCGCCGCCACACCAGGGTGGATTGGGTACTCGAAACTGTCGCTTTCGGCAAGCACCTTCTGGCCGGCCGCACTGGTCATGAATTCCACCAGCTTCTCGGCATCGGCCTTGTGCTTGGATGACTTCAGAATGCCTACGCCGGAGATGTCCTGCACGTAGCCTGGATCGTGAGGAGCGAAGTAGGCGATATTCGCTTTTACCGCACTCTTGCCGATCTCAGCGACCAACCGGTAGTAGTAATAGTGGTTGATGAGACCCAGCTCACTGACTCCCTGGCTGACGTCTCTGGTAATCGTCTCGTTGTCGGGCACGTTGTCGTTTCCGGCAGCGTTGATCTCGAGTTTGATCAGCCAGCGTAGTGTGGCGCGGTGCCCCTTGGCCCTATTGATCGAGCTTATGACCGGCCACAGGTCGGTCTCGTCCGGGGCGATCTCGATCTTGCCAAGCCACTTGGCGTCACCCAGTTCCATCACAGACTTCGGCAATTCTGAAGGCTTCAGCTTGCTCGTGTTGTAGATCAGCACGCTGATGCGTGCTGAGACCCCGACCCAGTTGCCGTTGACCGCGCTGTCCCGCTTGGGCACGTTGGCAAGCGTGGCGGGAGCGATTTTTACGAGCAGCCCTTGGTCATTGAGCTGTTCGAGCCAGTTGGAGTTCTCCGTATAGAAGACATCGGCAGGCGAGAGATCGCCCTCTTGGGTGATCTGCGCTGTGAGCACGTCCTCATCGTTGTTGGCGACACGCACCTTGATCCCGGTCTTCTTGGTAAACGCGGCGATCATGGCATCGGTTGTCTGCTCGTGCTGTGCGCTGTAAAGGGTGAGCGTCGTGCCCGAGGAGCCCGACACCGCGGCGATCCCACAGCCCGACGCCAAAAGCCCGCCCAACACAGTCAGAGACACTCCGAGTAGAACCGCTGGTAGGCGACGTCTAGCGGCCAAGACGGCGCGCGACATCATCGCCCACGCTCTCTTGGGGTATCAACGATACACACCCTATCCTGCGCCACCCATCCCTCCAAAGACCATGATCGTTCAGGCCCTTCGACATCCTAACCAGCAAAACGGTAGCAGTGAGCGACCTGTGCCGTGACAGGCCAAAGCTGGTATTTCCAGGCCGTGGCGGTGTGTTCGGCGCAACGGCCAACTCGATCGCGCCCCCAGGGGCTGCATCCACGCGCCGCGCGGTCTGTTCCCCACGGCGGCGGCACCCACTACACGTACGTACTGTGTAGCAACATAGGAGCCGATCACCGGCGCAAGTCGCGATGAACTGGCCGATGAAGGTCTCCCAGTTGTTGAATAGCGAGAACCAGACGCATCCCATGCGACCAAGCCGAAGACCGGCTCGTCGGCAATAAACCTTGCAACCCTTCCTATGTGATGCATCTTGCAAGAGGACCTGATACTTTGACTCGCGTTCGTGCCGAGTCCTGGTCCCCACGGGGGTTGGGAGCGGGGGACCCAGTGCAGCCGAGAGGCTGCGGGGGCGAATCGTCACAGTTTGTGGCGTAGCGTAAGTACGCGAGCCCGACAGCTAACCCCGTAGGCGCCCTGAGATAACGAAAGGACGCTTTTCACATGCCGGGATTCTCGCGTGATCTCGCTGTTGCCGACCCCTGGGAGGACTCGCTTTCGCGTTCGCGTGCACGACGTGAGCGAGCCGAGAAACGTGGCGCTCGCTCCCCCCTGCGCCTGGCAAACCTGATGGACGCACGCAACCGTCTACCCTCGCCGCGCAATCTCGCCGACAGCGAGCCGTGGGAGCGCTCGACGCTGCGCTCGCGTACCCGCCGGCGCGCCTCGGAGATCCAATTCGTCCCCACGGCAACACGCGCGCGACGAGTCTCGCTGGGCACGCTGATCGCGCTCGCCGCCGGCCCGGCCGCCGGTCTGGCCGATGCGAGCGGCACGCCCGCCTCCACGCCTGCGCCCACACCCGAGCCTACAACCACGACAACCCACTACATCACGCTTGAAAACGGGGAGGAAGGTCGCCAGGTTCGGCTGTTGCAGCATGCTCTGGGTATCCACGAGGACGGCGTCTTCGGCCCTGAAACCGAAGCGGCCGTGCGCGCCTTCCAGGCCAGCCACGGACTGGAAGTCGATGGCGTCGTGGGGCCAAAGACAGGAGCGGCTTTGGCCGATAACGCGGTCCCGATCGCGACAAGCGCGGTACTCGACGAAAACACACCTGCGCTCTCTACAAGCGCCGACTTGGTAGACACAGAAACCACAACCACGACACCGGCCACCGACGCGACAGCGCCCGAGACGACCAAGGCATCCACGCCTACGGTCGACCCGATCGTGCGCCTGCAGGAAACGCTTGGCGTTCAGGTCGACGGAACGTTCGGTCCCGAAACCGAGGCCGCGGTCAAGCACGCCCAAGCGCTGCACCACATCGTTGCCGATGGCGTTGTAGGGCCTGAGACTTGGCGTGCGCTGAGCCTGCACGGGCACGGCGAGCTCAAGCAAACGCTCTTTCCCGCAGCCCACCGTCCCGCTCGTGGAACAACACAGGTCACCGACGATCACATCGCCGGTGGCGCTACCGGAGGCGATCCCGCCACTGGCCCCGCAGATTCCGCTGCCGGCACGCTCGCGCCTGCCACCACTCAGGGTGGCAATCCAGTTGCCCGCCTACAGGAAGCCCTGCACATCTCGGCGGACGGTCAATTCGGACCGCAGACAGAGTCCGCTGTCAAGCAGTTGCAGGCACGTGACGGCCTGCCGGTCGACGGTGTCGTCGGACCGGAGACTTGGCGTGCGCTCGGGCTCGACGAGCATGCGACTCTGCATCCCTCGCCCAGGCTCTTGCCGTCTGCGACAAGCAGCACCGGCGCAACTGGGGGCGGTAGTCAGAGCAACAGCACCGGCGGCGAAGGCTCGGACGTAATTGCGCGCGTGATCGCCGCCGCCGACGAAATCGCAACCAGGCCCTACGTCTACGGTGGTGGACATGGCTCGTTCGAGTCCGACGGCTATGACTGCTCGGGCTCGGTGTCCTACGCCCTACACGGCGGCGGGCTGCTCAGCTCGCCCGAGGACTCCTCCGCACTCGAGTCCTACGGCGAACCCGGGCCGGGCCGCTACATCACGATCTACGCTGATGCCGAACACGCCTGGATGACGATCGACGGTCGACGCTATGACACCGTCGCCCTGCAGGAATCTGGTTCGCGCTGGTCCTCTTCGATGACCTCCACCGCGGGGTACGTCGTGCGCCACCCGGCAGGGCTCTAGCTGCAAGAAGTGTCTTTGAAACGGCGATGCCCCCCGCGCGCGCGGGGGGCATCGCCAGTTTTGCGATAGCCGGGCGCACAGATCCGCCTGTGCGATAAGGCCGCTCCCACCGCGGAATTAGACACCTAGACGGGTCTCGTTTTGGCCCTGCGCCAAGTACCGTCCCAAGCGCGACGTAGCTTGATGTGCCTCGCCTGAAAACCGCGAAGGGAGGCATTGGATGCTCGCTCGGGCGCGCACATTCACACTTGAAGGACTCAACGCACGCGCAGTAAGCGTGGAGATCGACATCAGGCCGGGTCTGCCGGCGTTTGCGATCGTCGGTCTCGCCGACGCCGCCGTGCGTGAGGCGCGCGACCGTGTTCATGCAGCGCTGCTGAACTCAGGCTTTCAGTTCCCGGCGCGACGGATCACCGCGAACCTCGCCCCCGCCGACGTGCCAAAGATCGGACCCGGCTTCGACCTGGCGCTGGCATGCGGAATACTCGCGGCGAGCGGACAGATCCCCAGTGAGCTGCTCGACACGCACGCACTCTTTGGCGAGCTCTCGCTCGACGGGGAGGTACGCGCCTGTCACGGAACCCTTGCCGTCGCCGAGGCGACAAAGAAGGCCGGTTTGGCCATGCTCGTCCTGAGCCCCCAACGCGCACGCGAGGCGACGCTCGTCGAGGGACTTCCCGTGAGCGTTGTCGAGCGCCTCTCAAGCGCCGCTCGCGTACTGAGCGGCGGCGCCGGCGACCGACTGCCCGAGCAGAGCTGTGAGCAACCGAGCACACCTCGACACGGCCCCGATCTGAGCGATGTTCGCGGCCAGGCCCAGGCAGTCCGGGCCCTCGTCGTAGCGGCGGCCGGAGCTCACAACTGTCTCCTCAGCGGCTCTCCCGGGACCGGCAAGACGATGCTCGCGGGGCGTCTTCCCTCGATTCTTCCACCGCTCGAGCGCTCTGAGGCGATCGAAGTGATGCGCATTCACAGCGCCACCGGCAAGCTCGCGGGCAACGAGTTGCTTACCGATCGGCCTTTTCGGGCGCCCCACCACACGATTACGACCGCGGGGCTGATCGGCGGCGCGCGGCGCGGATGGGTTGGAGAGGCGGTGCTCGCCCACAACGGCGTGCTCTTTTTGGACGAGCTCTCGGAGTTTGCGCGCCCGACACTCGAGGCGCTGCGCCAACCATTGGAGGAGGGTCGCGTCTCAATCGTAAGAGCGCGCCATTCAGCCGTCTACCCGGCGCGCTTCATGCTGATCGCCGCGACCAATCCCTGTCCATGTGGATACGCAGGCGAGCGGGAGCGCTGTGCCTGTCGCGAAGTGGACCTCGCGCGCCACCGCCGCCGCTTGAGCGGTCCGTTGCTCGACCGCATCGATCTGCTCGTGCACGTGGAGCGCACGGCCGCCGACCATCTAGCCGACAAACCTTCGCTGAGCTCTGCGCGAGCTCGGGGAGCAGGTGATCGAAGCCCGCCAGCGTCAAGCCAGGAGGCTGCGAGCAGAGGGCGTTCTCGTCAACGCGCAGATGGATGCGCCGATGCTGCGCAGACATCTCAAGCTCGACGGGCAGGGCGAGCAGATAATGGCTCGCGCCCGGGAACGCGGTCTGCTGAGCGCGCGCGGACAGCACCGCGCTCTGCGCGTCGCACGTACGTTTGCAGACTTGCAGGGCCGCGAGCGTGTCGGCGGCGAGCAGATCTCACGAGCGCTCGCACTGCGACCCGAGGACGGTCTCTCCGGGCGTAGAGTGGCATGAGCGGCATCTGCCGGGAGTGCGCGCGACGGGCCTGGCTGTTGGCAAAGCTAGGCGGTCGACTGGACCGCCAGATCGAGCGTCGCGATCAATCCAGCTTTTGGTACGTGCTCGAGCTGCCGGATCTGGAGCTGATCGACGCAATCGCCCCGCATCGTCGGACCGAACTGCACGCCGCCTACGCCGAGTGGCAGCCGGCGGCCGGGCGCCGAAATGAGCAACCACAGGCGCTCTGCCGCCACCACGCGGTGTATCCACGAAGCCTGCGCGACGACGCACTCAGCCCACACTCGTTCGAGTTGCGCGGTGGGGTCACGCGCCTACAAGGCCTACTCGAAGAGAAGGTCGTGGCGATCGTCGGGACGCGCACCGCGAGCGACTATGGCATGGAGGTCGCGCGCGACCTTGCCCGGGGACTCGCCGCGTCAGGCATCACCGTCGCGAGCAATTTCGCCGAAGGCATCCCAAGCGCCGCCCTTGCCGGAGCGCTCGAAGCCGACGGCGCGCCGCTGGCCGTGATGAGCGCCGGCGTCGAGCGCTGTACCCCGGCATGGCATGCCCCGCTTTACCGTCGTGTCCTGGAGAGTGGTTGTTCGATGGCTGAGAGCCACGCAAGCTCGCGGACACGCCGCTGGTGGCCATACGCGAGCGCTCGCACGCTGGCGCTGCTTGCCCAACTCGTAATCGTCGTCGAGGGCAACAGACAAACCTTGGGATCTTGCCTGCGCAAACGTCGCGTTCTCACGCGCAAGACACGTCGCGGCGGTACCCGGGCGCGTCAGCTCGCCCGGCTCCAAGGGCACCAACCTGCTGCTCATGAACGGGGCGCGACTCGTCAGAGGACCCCAGGATGCGCTGGACGTGCTCTACGGCGTAGGCATCTCCGAAGCCACCGGCCAGTCGCTCGCCGCGTTGGATCTCCAACCGCGGCTTGCAAATGTGCTCGAGCTGGTGGGCGGCGGACAAGACACACTGGCAAAGCTTGCGGCAAACGGAACACGCTCTGACGAGGTTGCCGCGGCGCTCACCGAGCTTGAGTTGTGCGGGCTGCTCTCGCGAGGTGACGGCGGTCGGTATGTGCCCTGCGCGTCAATTCTCACGGGGTGAGCGATCCCATCAAACTTTTAGGGCACGAGGCGAGTGGACCGGACTATCTGACCGGACCCTTAAGGTGCCTCCCACCCGCGACCGCAGGCCGGCATTGAGCAAGGACACGCAATAACCTCACCCAAGGGCACTTCCGAGAACATCTCCGATCCGGGCATCGACCGCTCCGAGCTGTTTGCGATCGCTTTCGGCGGCGCTGTCGGTGCCCTGATCCGCATCGCCGTGGACCAGGGCCTGCCCGCAGCCGCCGGAGCTGGCCATGGGCAACCTTCGCGGTGAACATCGCCGGCGCGGTGATGCTTGGCTATTTCGTCACGCGCTTGCAGGAGCGCCTGCCCGTGTCTCACTCTGCGCCGGCCATTGTTGGGTACAGGGCTGTGCGGCGCGCTTACAACATTTTCTACCGTGCAGATCGAGCTTTTGCAAATGGCCGATCGGCATCGCTATGGGCTCGCAGTCGGCTACCTGTTTGCGAGCGTGCTGGGCGGATATTTCGCGGTCCTCGGCTCCTCCGCGCTCGTGCGCCGAGTGCGGGCGATCGCATGAGTGCGGCCGCATGGATCGGCGTGGCAGCCTTGGGAAGCCTCGGCTCAATTGCCCGTTTTCTGCTCGATGGGGCGGTGTCCGCACGTAGCTCTTTGAGCTTTCCCTTGGGCACGTTGGCTGTGAACGCGAGCGGTGCCTTCATCCTTGGTCTACTCACCGGACTTGCGCTCTCGGGTGAAGCGCTGACGCTCGCCGGATCCGCGACGATCGGCTCCTACACGACGTTCTCGACATGGATGCTCGAGACCCACCGGCTCAGCGAGGACGGGCAGTTGCTTGCGGGTGCCCTCAACGTATTCGTAAGCGTGCTCGTGGGGCTTGGCGCAGCCCTGCTCGGCCGCTCGCTTGGCGGGGCGCTGTGAGCGCTTGCTCGAATATCGCCGGCCAACCTCTGGTCCCGGACGGTGGGAGTTGAGCCAAGAAGGGTTGAAGCTCACCACCTACTTCGGTGAGCGAAGCCGGGTAGAAGGCGTATTGCTGGCCGACAAGCTGCTGGACTTCCACGCTCACCACGGGATCCGCAGCAGCATTCTGCTGCGTGGAGTGCAAGGGTTCGGAGCTAAGCACCGTCTTCGCAGCGACCGTCTGCTGACTCTCTCCGAAGATCTTCCGCTCGTCTGCGTAGCTGTCGATGTACGCGAGCAAATCGAGCGACTGCGCGCAGATGTGAGCTCGATCGGCCACGAAGGCTTGCTGACGCTCGAGCGTGCTCGACTGTACGGCGACGCTCGTGAGAGCAAGCAAAAGATCTCTTCCGGAGAAGCGGAGCGATCACTCCTCGCAAGGACCGCCATAGACCGGGGACAAGATCTTCAGGATCCTGCGCAAACGACAAAGCTGACGGTATACCTGGGCCGCCATGAGCGGATAGACGGGTCCCCAGCCTTTATCGCCGTCTGCCGCAGCCTTCATGAAAGCGGCGTGGCCGGCGCGACAGTGCTGCTCGGGGTGGACGGAACTCGTGCCGGCGCGCGCGAGCGGGCACGTTTCTTTGCTCGCAACCAGAACGTACCGCTGATGGTGGTAAGCATCGGCGATCAGCGCCAGATCAGCGTGGCGATCGGTCGTCTCGAGCAGATGCTCAACAAGCCGTTGTACACGCTGGAGAGCGTGCGCGTATGCAAGCGAGACGGCCTGCTACTCGAACGCCCCCACGATGAGACTTCGACCAGCGCGTACGGGATGGATGTCCGCCAGAAGCTCACGGTCGTGATCTCAGAGGCGGCTGTACACGAGCGTAGGTCGATATACGTCGAGCTCGTGAGGCGCCTGCGCACCGCGAACGCCGCCGGTGCCACCTCAATGCGTGGGATCTGGGGCTTCCACGGAGACCATGAGCCCCACGGTGACCGTCTACTCTCGATCCGCCGCCACGTCCCCATGGTGACCGAGACGATCGACACCCCCGAGCGCATCGCAACCCTGTTTCCGATCGTCGACGAGCTGACCAGAGAGCGAGGGCTCGTCACCAGCGAGCTCGTGCCCGCCAGCTCGGCGCTGCACAGCGCCCCTGGTCTATAGTTATGCGCCCGCGCGGCTGTAGCTCAGTTGGCTAGAGCGTCTGCTTGCCATGCAGAAGGTCGAGGGTTCGAGTCCCTTCAGCCGCTTTCGAAAAAGCCCCACAAATCGACAAATCGTGGGGGTTCCTTCTGGTTCTTGGCCGCCGACACACGACGGATGCCACAATGCCGGCCATGAACGATGCGTTGATCACCGGAGGTTGCCTGTGCGGTGGCGTGCGCTTCGAGCTCAGCGCGCCACCTCACGGCGCCGGCTACTGCCACTGCACTCGCTGCCAGCGCCGAACCGGGACAGCCGCATCGGCGCAAGCGCGAATCGATGGTCGCACGCTGCGACTCCTACAAGGAGAGGATCTGCTGAGAGGCTGGCAACACCCAGACGGAGGCCACGAGAAGCGCTTTTGCAGCGTGTGTGGCTCACATCTGTTCAGTCGCAGCCCAGAGGACCCTACGCAGGTGAGCGTACGCATGGGTGCCTTCGACGAAGACCCCGGAATACGACCTGCCTGGCGCACCTATGTTGCCTACGCCGCGCCGTGGGAGCCAATTCCTGCTGACGGCCTGGAGCGTTTCGCCGAGGCTAAGCCACAGTTCCCGTAGCCCTTAAGTTCACGTGTCCCGCAACGCGTAGAGGAGCCGCCAGCTCCGAAGCACTGGCCCAAGCAATACCGTCAGCGGCCCACCTGAGCGAAGCAGCATCCGACTTGTGGAGTCCATCTCAAGCGTGCGAACGCTGTCCTTGGACAGGTACAGCGCGATCATGGACGCGACAATCACCGCATGACGCTCACCATTGGGCAACGAACTGGCCTCGTGAATAGCACGCCTCAGAAGTTCCTCTATACGTTGCACGACTACATCAAACGATCCATAACGAGCGAGGTAGCTATCTGTTTTGTTGACCCTATCCTCAACCAGATCGTCATAACCGTCCAGCAGAGTCGCCGCTAGCGCTATCCAAGGAAAATAGGCTAAGAATACGTTCTGCGCGTGAAGAGTCGTCGAACTTGGCTCGGCGGCCACGGCCATTAGCGCAAGAACAGTCAGCCAAGCACTGGCTGCTCCCGCGCTCTCGTACCAGTCCACTCCAATGTCGGCACCAGCTTCTCTCGCTGCCCATGCTTCCAATACAACCTGGCGTAAAATCATGTCTGGCTCATGATTTAGGCCTTGAACCTGCGCCAGGGTCGCGGCACGTATCAGCAGCGGGCGTAGCCTTTTATAGGACGGAAGTCTTGCACAGCCCGATCTACAAGCCTCGACAAGGCGAGGCAAATATCCGCCATCGTCCCGCCATGGGTGATGGCGGTAATAATCGGAAATTGGCCGGTCTACATCAACAGCCTCGACAAGCGCCAGATGAAGCTGGCGCCCATTTATAACCCCAACGTAGGCACCTCGCTCCACCGTGCTATCCAGAAAGTCCCCCATTATCTCGTAAGCCACCAAGAGGCGCAGGAGCCTTGGAGATCGCTGCGCCGGAATTATCCAAAGAAGCGCCGCGCCATCTGTGTTTGGACGCTTGTGCTCCAGTGCCGCAAGAGCATCGCCCCTGATCGTCGCATCCGGAATCGCCGCAGCGTAGCCTTCCCACTTTTCAACCTCTCGTAAGACTCGCCACAACCCCCACACCAACTCGCGCATTACAGCTACTGCCAACGCTAATGCCTGCCTCGCCGAGACCCAGCTGGTGTCGAATGCTCCCCCAAACATCACAGTCTCCGGAGGATGCGTTAAGGTTATTCTTGTAGTGCTGGTTTCACCTGTACCGCTAGGTATCCAGGCAATGCGACAACCAACAGGGCAATCGTCGTAACGATCGCGATACATAGCACAGCCACAGAAATTCCCATAGAGAACACCACAGGGAAGCCTGTCACGCTAACAAGCGCATGGCTTAGTACGAGTTGACCATATAGACCGAATATCGCGCCAATAGAACAGCCGGTTCCGAGCAGCAGTGCGCTCTCCCACAGAAGCGCTGCCCAAAGCTCTCCTTGACCAAAGCCGTCTACCTTCATTCCAGCTAGACGAGGACGCCGTTGCCAAAGCATGGCGCCCATCGCAGCCGCCATCGCCAATGCCGCCGCAATCAGAACGAGGACGGCGATATCAGTCAGTCGAGCAAGCCCCTGCCTTTGACCTGCTATCTCATTTTGCTCGTGTTGAGCAGCGCTTTGTACCACAAGCGCGGTATCTGGCTCGACAGCCGAGCGTACTTCTCGTAGTCCTTCATCGACGGAGATTCCGGGCTTTAGGGAGATCTGGTAGGCACTTACGTCTTGACTTTGCCACGCTTGAGCATAATCTTCCGCATTCATTATAATTGTTCCTGGCGACCACCCAAAATTCGTGGTTATCGCTGCCACCCTAAAGACCATTGGGTGTGGAGCCGGCAAAACAAACGAGTCGTCCACGCTCAGATGGTGTTCGTGCGCCAGTTCCTGCGACACCGTGACCCATCGACCGTCGCGCATCCGAGACCTTGCGAGAGCCAGGTTCCCGGTCACAAGTTGGGTTGCCGAAACAAGCCGTGGATCGGTCTTTGGGGGCGCAAGGACGAGAACTCGCCTAGTGCCGACATCGAGAAATCCGCCGCGGTAGGGCTCAACGTCGGCCACCTTTGACAACTGCCGCAGCCGCCGACCATAGCGATCTTCGAATGGTGTTGTTGCAAGCGTGGTCGCACCACCTGACGGAGACACCCACAGACCCGTCCCCAAGCTGAGATCGGCTGCAGACCGGACCAGTCCGTCACGGAGATTGCTGTGTGCGCCCTCGATCGAGACACTCCCGAAGACCGCTATCGCTCCAGTTGCCGCGATTGAAAGCGAGCGAGCCCGTGTCGTGCTTGACAGCAGTCTCGATGACCGCTATCCGTGAGGATACGCCCATCACCGGCCTCTGCAACCGGTCGATCAACGTTATTGCGCCACTGAACGTGCTCGGCAAGATCAATAGCAGCGCAAAGGTAAGGCTGGCAAATGCCAGTACAGCTTCATCCACCGTCGCGATTCCATTATGCAGAAGAGCGGTCGTTAGAGCCGTACACGCGAGCCCGCCGGCTATGGCTAGAGCACGGCCGATGCGACCCGGAGCCCTCTTGGCATGAGCTCCAACCGGTCGATACCCAAAGATCTCTCCTCGAAGCGGCACGATCACACCTACGACGGCTGCCAGCAATCCTCCAAATGCCGCAATCGTCACGCTTTGCCAGCTCACGACATGCTGAGATCCAACCGGAAATGCCAGAGAGAGGTATCCAGGTTGTGCCTGCAACAGGCTTCGCGACAAAAGATCGCCGAGAGCAATGCCAACAAGCGTGCCGACGATACCCAGCGCGAGGACGTCGAACAACATAACCTCGAGAATCTCAAGCGGCGTGTAGCCGTCCAAGCGCAAATCAGTGATCAGACTACGGCGTTGGGGCACGGTCAGCAACATCGCGTTGAACGCAAATAGAAACCCGACGAGCGCACTGATCGCCGAGAACAGCTCTGTCGATTGGACAGTCGGCCCCTCGGCTTGACCAAACACCGTCGCGTCGAAATTCGCAGGTTGAACGTCCAATTTGCCAGTCGCGATTCGCTGCATGCCCTGACGCGCTTCACTGTCATGACCCGCCATCGGCTCCACCAAAACGCGGGATATTCGCCCCACCATGCCGGTCAATCTCTGAGCGGCTTGGAGCGGCATGATCGCGACTGGATTTGCCACTCCTGAGCCGATGTCGGTGGCATTGAGCTCAAGCGCCAGGATCGCCGGCATGTTCCTGGCGCCAACCTGGACGGTTAGCGACTGGAGAGATCTAACTCCGATCTTTTCAGCGACCGGCGCAGGCAGAGCGAGTCCATGTTGCCTGTAGAGTTGCCCGGCACTGATATGTTCGAGCAAAGGTCCATTCAACTGGATAAACCGCCTATCCAATCCGATCAAATCGACCGTCTCGCTACCTTTTGGTCCGACAACGTTGACGCTGCGCTCCAGCAACGGAGCCGCGACGGACACACCGGGGAGGTCTTCTGCCTCAGAGGCCAATCGTTCATCGAAGCCCTGTGGAGCGCGCGCCATTATCTGGAGTCGTGCGGTGCCTACCAGCTCATTTGTAAGGCGCGTGACCGACCCTGACAGGCTCGTATTCGCCACTTGGGAGGCAAACAACAGTGCCACGCCAACCGCTATGCCAGCCACCGCCAGCAACTCCTGGACCAGCCGAGCGCGTAGACGCACGCGATAGAGATAAAAGATCGTCGACAGCCTCATAGCGTGCTCAGCGCTCACCAATGATGCCGTACAACTCGACTCACTGGCCCTCGAATGGCAGGTGGCTATTGTCCGGCTGATAGCGTGCGATTCGACCGTCGCGCAAGGTATGTACGTGATCGGCAAAAGCGGCCGCCCGGGGGTCGTGCGTGACGAGCAGCACGCCCACCTGGCACTCGTGACAGATCTCCGCGAGCAATGCGAGCACTTCTCGGCCGCGATCGGTGTCGAGGCTGCCTGTCGGCTCATCGGCAAGCACGAGACTTGGACCCGTCGAGAGCGCACGCGCGATCATGACCCGCTGACGCTCTCCCATCGAGAGCTGCTCTGCCCGCTGCACGGCGCGTCCGTTGAGTCCCAGCCGCTCCAGCAGCGGTGCCACCTGGCGCTGCGCGTCGCGCCGTCCGGTGTCGGCCAGCAACTTCAATGCGGCGTTGTCGTCGGCGCGGACCCCCGGGATCAAATCGAGCGACTGGCGGATAAAGCCGAGTTCAGAGCGCCGGTAGTGCGCCCGTTCGCGCGCCGAGAGTCTGGAGACATCTCGTCCGTTGACTCTCACACAACCGCTGTCCGGGATCAACAGGCCAGCGATCAGCATCAACAATGTCGTCTTTCCGGAGCCACTGGGACCATAGAGCGCCACCAGTCTCGCCTGCCTCCACCGACAGGCTCACCCCATCCACTGCGCGCACGATCTCTCCGTCACCGACGCGGTAGTGCTTTACGACCTCGTCCATTTGCAACATCAGAGTGCTCCAAGCTTCTCGCAGCTGGCACCACGGCTACCAGGAGCAACGACTAAAGATACGCTGAAAACGATGGGCACTCTAAGTTTCAGTATCGCTCGCGAGAACAACAGGTACCCCGATATAACTGTTGGGATCCGCCCCACAGAGCCCTCTTCAGATCTCGGCGTCAACTCCACCCCACCTTTCCAGCTGATCGGCGGATCCTGCCCGGGGACAATACTCCAGCAACCGGTTCTGTCCGACGGGCCGGCTACTTGGCTGCTATCCGAGCACACCATCGGAGCTTGCAACCCCACCAGTTATCAGCAGCTTTGCGGGCTCTTTTGACTTTTGCCGACTACTGGGAGAAGTTAGAGACATTTGCCGATTCGCCCACCGAGGAAGAGTCAGAAACATTTGAACAGCCCAATAACATTTGAACAAGGCCAATATAAGGTTCCGGCTTCGATGTGGACCGCATCTTGGAGCGCGATCTTGGACGCAGTCTCAGCCAAGATCCCAACCTGATCCCAACGGAGTCAGTCGCTCGCGCTCGCGCTGCCGATCGAGCCGTACGCCCACAAGGCCGTGTAGGCTCTCGCTGAGCATGGAGCCACCCAAGTCGCGCCGATGAGCCTCGTCCAACTCGACCACGACGGCCCACTGGCAATCGTGAGCATCGACAGTCCGCCACTGAACCTGTTCGACGGGCAGTTGATGGGCGAGCTCTCCGACACGGTGGACAGACTTGCGGCCGCACCACCGCGTGGCCTGCTCGTCAGAGCGCAGGGGCGAGTCGTCAGCGGCGGCGTGGACGTACACGTCTTCGACGGCCTCAGCCCAGAGGACGCCGCCGCGATGTGGGTGAGCCTGCTCGATCTCGTCCATCGTCTCGAGCAACTGCCGCTGCCCACGGTCTTCGCCGCGCACTCGCTGTGTCTGACCGCCGCATTCGAGTTTTCACTCGGCTGCGACATCCTGCTGGCGGCCGAGTCGGCGCGTTTCGGTCTGGTCGAGACGGTCGTGGGCCTCACGCCGGCAATGGGTGGTACGCAGCGCCTCGCGGAGCGGGCCGGACCGTCGCGGGCACGCGAGCTCGTGATGACCGGCGAGCTATACGACGCCGCCACGCTGGAGCGCTGGAACGTAGTCAACCGAGTGCTCCCAGACGAGGGCTTCGAGGAGGCAGCGCGTACGTTTGCGCGCAAGCTCGCCGACGGCCCCACGCGCGCGCACGCCGCCACCAAGGCGATCGTGCGGGCGTGTTTGGACGAAGGCGGCGCCCACGGCGCCGACAGGCGCGTGCCCGAGCTCGCGGGCGACCTGTTCGCGACCGAAGATCTCAAGCGGGCGGTGCGCTCGTTCTTGGAGCTTGGGCCCGGTCATGCGACTTACGAGGGTCGATAGAGCGCGGTCCAGCCGCACTCGGAAGCGCTCAGGCTGCCACAGGGCGATACTCGCGTGTCACGGGATCCTGTTCGAGCAGCCCGATCGCGCGCAGCGTCTTCACGTAGCGGTGTGTGGTCGATGGCGACATGCCCAGCTCTCTGGCTAGATCGACGATCGCCCGCCAAGGCCGGTCCGGCCCGTAGCAAGAGAGGATCGCCAACCCGCGCAGCAGGGAATGCGAGAGCTGTGGATCGCCCAAAGCATCCGAGAGGGCCAGTTTGGTCTCCTCATGTAGAGAGCGGCCGGCATGTCGATCGCTGTTTACGCCGGTATGAGCGTTGTCAAGCGCTGCCACCAGCAGACGCGAGGCAGCCCCGTTGCTGGTTTGGCCCGCTGAGCGGATCACCTGCTCGATTTGTGCTGGCGATAGTGCGATCGCAACCTCTTGATCTTGTGCCATGACCTTGATCATCCCCAATCTCACTCACTACTTATGAGCGCAGCATTCGATGAGTCCTCCGGTACACCCAATCCGGCCGCCATGGGCTTCTTGTTGACCGTTATTGACTTCTTGTTGAGAGTCCGAATGAGCCGACCTGAAAAGCGCCCCTTACGATCCATACTTCGATACTACCCAGCCAATTCGGGAAGCAATCGGCTGGTAATAATCAATTGTTTCTCTTGCGTATAAAAGGGCTCTTCGGATCACTCGTATGTCAAATAGAGCCTTGACTCAAACAATTAGGGCGATTCAACGGACTCCAACGCTTTCTGCCGTCCCGACGAACCGAGCTCGCCGCACGACAGCGGCAACTTCTCGAGCGAGTGGCTGTCACCGTTTAGCGCTTCTGTACACGTTCTCAGCCACCCACGCGCGGCCGGCACAGGGCTCTGATACATACCCTTGCAAAATGGGGGACCCACCGAGACGACATCAGAGCGCGCAGCGTGCCGGGCTGATCGCGGCCGCGCTGGCGCTTGCGGCGCTGCTTCTCTACGCGCTCAGCCGGCTGAACTTGCCACGCGTCGGCCACGCACTGATCTCGGCGAGCCCCGGCTGGCTCGTGCTGTCGCTCATGCTGATGATGCTCTCGCTGCTCGCACGCTCGGTCTCCTGGCACGCCATCCTGCGCGCCGCGCTGCCCGGTCAGCTGCTGCGGTGGGCGCCAACCGTGCGCGCCACGATGATCGGCGTGATGGCCTCCGCGGTCTTCCCAGGCCGGATCGGCGAGCCGACGCGCGTGGTCGTACTGAGCCGTCGCCTACAGGGCCCCGCAGCGCGCACGATTCCGGTCGTCGCCGGCACCGTCTTCTCCCAGACGCTCATCAACCTGGTGGCCCTCGGGATCCTCGCCGCCGTTACGTTCTCGAGCGTGCCGCTGCTGCGCGGCCACGCGTCAGCCTTGGAGGCTGTGGTCGCAGCGCCGGTGTTTGTGGCGCTGTTCGTGCTCGGCGTCCCTCCCCTGTTGCGCGTGGCCCAGCGCTCGCGCAGCGCACGCATCCGCGCCGGGGCGAACGCCTTCTCTGAGTTGCTGCGCCTCGGGCGCCAAGGCCTCGTTGCGTTCGCAAAGCCCCGCTACGGAGTCCCCGCACTGGGGGCGCAACTGCTCGCTTGGGCGCTGCAATGGGGCTCCTGCTACATGGTCATCCTCGCGCTCGGTCTGAACCCACAGGCCACGCCAGTGACCGCGGCAGCAATTCTGCTGGCTGTCAACGTCAGTGCCGTGCTGCCTGCAACCCCCTCGAACGTCGGAGTTTTCCAGGCAGCCTGCCTGGTCGTGCTCGCCGCATACGGGGTCGGTGCCGGACAGGGTCTGGCCTACGGCATCATCCTGCAGGCGATCGAGCTGCTCACGGCGCTCAGCCTCGGTGTGCCGGCTCTGCTCAGGGAGGGCATGACCTGGCAGGACATACGCCGCAGCCGAACGGACGCCCAGACGCCAGATACCACGCCGCAATAGTCGTGTCGTCGAGGCCGGCCACACCGACCGTCCAGAGCGTAAAGCCTCAGCTGACCAGGGCCCGAACCGATTGACGCAGCGAATGAGTTGTCTTCAGCACGGCAGTGGGCTCGTACCCGCAATGTGCCATGCAGTTCTCACAGCGCGGGTCTTTGCCGCGACCGTACTTGCTCCAGTCTGTCGTTTCGACCAGCTCTTTGTACGTAGCGGCGTGGCCGTCTGACATCAGGTAACACGGACGCTGCCAGCCAAACAGCGAATAGCTCGGTATCCCCCAGGCAGTGCAGTCGAATTCAGCTTTGCCTTCGAGGAAGTCGAGGAATAGGGGACTGTGATTCAGGCGCCACTTCTTGCGCCGCCCGCCCGCAAATGCCTCTCTGAACAGCTCACGAGTCTGGCGCACGCCGAGGAAGTGCTCTTGGTCGGGCGCCTTCTCATACGCATAGGCAGGCGAGATCATCATTTCGTCGACTTCAAGATCGTCGTTGAGAAAATCGAGCACGTCGCGCACCGTCTTGGGCGAGTCGTGCGTGAAGAAGGTCGTGTTGGTGGTCACGCGAAAGCCGGCCGCCTTGGCGGCGCGAATCGCCGACACCGCCTTGTCGAACACGCCCTCGCGTTCGACGGAGGCGTCGTGGCGTTCCTGCAGGCCGTCCATGTGAATCGCCCAAGCGAAATACGGGTTCGGCTCAAAGTCGGCGAGCTTGCGCTCCAGGAGGATCGCATTAGTGCACAGATACACGAAGCGCTTGCGCTTGATCAGTTCAGAGGTGATCACGTGGATCTCAGGGTGAATCAAAGGCTCGCCACCGGCGATCGAGACCATCGGCGCGCCGCTCTCCTGAATCGCACCGACCGCCTGCTCGACTGACATGCGCCGGCGCAGCACGTGCTCGGGCTGCTGGATCTTGCCGCAGCCGGCACAGGCCAGGTTGCACTGGAATAGTGGCTCCAGCTCCACGATCAACGGAAACTTCTCGCGCCGGGCCAAGCGCTGACGCATCAAGTACCAACCCATTCGCGCGCCCTGCCTAACCGGAACCGCCATCTAGGAACCTCGCTCGTCTACCGCGGGCCCACCTGAGAGAGCCCTGAGACCCGGTCTGGTGCCGCCGAGCACGGTGTGCGCTCCCTGCTCGCGCACCAGCTCTTCGAGCACCGCCGCTACTCGACGCAACGATAGCGCCGCGCGCGCCGCTCCCGCCAATGTCAGCAGAGGACGCGTGACCTCACGCGAGGGCGTGTCAGCCACGACGCGGATCACCGCGAACGGTCGTCCCCGTGCGCCGGCGGCTAGCCAGGCCGACTCCATGTCCACGACGATACCTCCACGTTCGCGCAACTCGACACGCTTCTCACCATGAGCAATGTGTGCCACGGATACTACGGTCGCCTTGCGCACGGCGATGCCGCGTCGCCCGAGCGCCTCGGCGAGCGGTCCGGCCGAAGGGCAGACGAGGCGCACAGGCCGGCCGGCGTCCACTGCCTCGCGACGCTCGGCGCCGGTGTCGCTGCGCTCGTCGCGCTCACCGTCGAGCAACTCGTCGGCGACGACGACATCGCCCGGCTCGCAAAGATCGTCGAGCCCTCCGCACACACCCATCACCGCCAGCGCAGCGGCCCGGTCTCTGCACAGCGTTGGCACCGCTGCGTGCGAGTGTGCCGGGCCCATCCCCGTCTTTTGGATGCGCAGCTTCCTCCCGCCCGCCTTGATCGCAAGCGCCTCCAGGCGCAGCGGAGCAGCCACAAGCAAGTCACTCATACAAGCACTCCTTCGCGCCACAGCCCAAAGAGCTCACGCAAACGCCCCTCTCTCCTGCGACTTGCCGGCTCATGCAAACATCCGGGCCTCATGACTCCCGGCTCACGTGAACACCTCCCGCGCGGCTGCGTGCCCGCTGAGCACGGCCCCCTCGAGCGTTGCCGGCCAACCCGTGTCCGTCCAAGCACCGGCCATGACGAGACCGGCCACACTCGTTCGCGGACCGGGCCGCAAGGATTCCGTGCCGGGACGCGCGGCGAAGGTGGCGGCGTGCTCGCGGCTGACATGCACGCTGTGCACGACCGCTGCGCCGGCACGGGGAAACAGCTCCCCCATCGCCTCCACATAGCGCTCGCCCAGTTGCTCGGAGGAACACTGCATCTCCCCGGCGGCGCCGGACAGCGATATCGCCAGATACTGCCCGTCACCGAGCCCCGCGGCCTCGCTGCGATCGAACACGTACTGCACGGGTGTTCCCACCCCGGCCGCGAACTGTAGGTCGCACACCCGCCGGTCATACACGATGTGCACGTTAACGATCGGCGAGGCGCCCAGGCCACGCCAGCGGCTTGCCTCTTCGCCGAGCAACGGCTCGAGCAGGGCACTCGCGCGCTCGTGGGGCAGCGCGCAGACGACCGCGTCGGCCTCCAAATCCTCGCCACCGGCACGTACGCGCAAACGCTCGACCGCTTCGACCCGCACGCCAAGCCGTGCGTCAACTCCGGCATCGGCCAGCACGCGAATCGCCGGATCGCCGAGCGTCTCACTCAAAGGTCGCATGTGAAAGCCGATGTCGCCCGCGTCGTTGTGGCGCAGCAGGCCCGTCTGCAGCACGAAGGCGCCAAGCGCCAGAGAGCCTTCCGCGGCCGGCAAGTTGAGCGTCGGTAGCGCAATCAGATCCCACAGAGCGGCCACGCTCGCGGCGTCCTGGCCGTGAGCGGCCAGCCACTCGCCCAGCGTCCCGGAGGCGCTACCCAGATCGAGCCGCCCAAGCGCGAGCGCTGAACGGGCGGCGCTCAGACGCTGCGCCAACGTCAAGTGGGAGTAACGCAGCAACGCGCCGGCCAGGTGCAGCGGCGCCGGCAGACCGTTGCGGCGCAACAGCACTCCGCGCCGATGCGGACTGAGCACCGGAATCTCCAGGCGCGGTTGCAGCATCACGCGCTGCTCACTGCCAAGACGCGCAAGCAGGTCGCGGTAGGCCGTGCAGCAGCGCAGGAACACGTGCTGGCCGTTGTCGAGCAACAGCCCCTCGCGCTCAAACGAGTAGGCGGCGCCGCCAAGGCGTGGGCGCACCTCAAGCAGCGTCACCTGCGCGCTTGCCTCCGCGCAGTCGAGCGCCGCCGTGATCCCGGCGAGACCGCCGCCGAGCACGATCACGCGCCGAGCGCTCAAGCCGGCCTCACGCGATCCAGACGACGGAGTCGCCACGTGCTTGCAGACGCGTCCCGGCTGAGCTGTAAACGAAAACAGGCGCTCACGACGACTATCCACTGCTCCCCAAGGCTGTACCTCACACGCGGATAGGCGCTCAAGGAAGCTGCCAACGCCGATCGCGGACCGGCGCTCGCCCTAGCGCGGCCGTGAGAATACTGCGGCTCGCCACCCAACCCTTCTCCCAGATCGGCAGCGACACACGCACCGTCCGCGAGTGCTCGGGATCGTCTTCGATGCGTCTGAGCACACCCCGATAGATGTTGGCCATCGCAAGCACACAGGCGCCACTGCGACGATCCAGCAGCGGCACCAACCCCAGGCCACGGTCGAACCATTCGCCTGCGCGCCGCGCCTGAAAGCGTGTGAGCGCGTCGAGCTGACCCTCCCCACCGTCGAAACGCCCGTCGTCGCTCACCTGGTAGCGCCGCAAGTCTTCACTCGGAATGTACACGCGCCCGAGCGTCGCATCCTCACGCAGATCGCGCAGGATGTTCGTCAGCTGCAGGGCGACGCCAAGGTCGTCGGCGAGACGGTGCGCCTGCTCTTGCTCGCTTGTGCCCTCAGGGGTGCGCGTACCGAAGATCGCCAGGCACAGCCTGCCGATCGAGCCGGCGACCAGGCGACAGTAGACAAGCAGATCCTCGAAGCTCTCATAGCTCGCGCCCTCGACGTCCATGCGCACACCGGCGATCAGATCCTCAAGCGCCTCAATCGGCAGTGAGAAGCGCTCGTGGGCGTCGGCAAGCGCCACGATCACCGGGTCGATGCTCGACGTCGAGGCTGTTTGCAGCGCCTGCTCGGCCACCTCCAGCAGCTCTGACTTTCGAGCCCGATCGATCTGTCCGTCGCCGATGTCGTCGATCCTCCGCGCGAAGGCGTAGACCGCGCACGTCGCGCGACGCTTCTCGCTTGGCAGCAGCCTGATGCCGTAGTAGAAATTGGCGGCGGCCCTGCGCGTCAGCGACTCACAGTGCTCGTAGGCTTCGGTCGGGTTCATTGCGGCCGCAGGCTCGAACTCGTTGCGTCTGTGGCTACGCGGCCACGACTGCGCGTCAGCACGCTCGCCATGAGCCGTACGCGCCGACTGACGGTGGGCCGGGTCACAGCCCCGAGCACGTCGAAGTCGCCTCGCTCGATCGCCTCGAGTGCCGCCTCGCCACCGGCGACGAAGCCGGCCAGCGCGAGCTTTGGCCGTCCACGCACGCCCGCGACGAGGGGTAGACCGGCGGCCAGCAGTGCCCGCGCCCTGGCCACCTCGAAGGCGATCGCTTTGCGCAGACGAACCGACTGGCCTGAGAAACCCCCACTGGGAGCAGGCCAGACAGCGGGCACGCCCTTCAAATCCAAATCACGATCGCCTTGCGAACACAGCTGGGCGAGCTGCTCGTGCGAGCACTCGAAGCGGGCCAAATCCTGCGCCGGTAGGTAGCAGCGGCCGCGGCGCACATCCTCGCCCAGATCCTGAATGTGCTCCACCAGCTGCAGGGCGGTACACACGCGATCCGAGAGCTCGATCCGCTCGGGGCTTGCCAGCTGGAACACACCCAAGACCAACTCGCCGACTGGGTTGGCAGACAGCGAGCAGTAGGTCTGCAGCTGCTCCCAGCTCTCATAACGCCGGCTGCGCTGGTCCAGCCGGTTGGCGTCGATCAAGCGCACGAATGCCTCGCGCGGCAATGCGCATTCGGCAAGCGTCTGCTGCAGACGTACGAGCAGCGGGTGACGGGCGCTGCCTACGTATGCGCGGTCGAGCTCTTCCTCCAACCAGTCGAGCGCCGCCAGACGATCTCCGGTGAGCTCGTCGCCCAACTCGTCCGCGAGCCGCGCAAAGCCGTAGACGGCGAGCAGCCGGCGTCGGTGCTCGCGTGAGAGCACGCGCATCGCTACTGGGAAATTCTCAGCGCTTGCCTGCTCCATCACCGCACGCGCGCTCGGGGCTTGCGCCGGTGCCATCTCAAGTGGTGCGGTGTGCATCATCCGCGCCCGGCCGACAGACAACGCCCGAGTGCCATCACAGGGAACACAAGTCGATAGAGGTGATAGTTGATGTAGTAGTCGCAAGGAAAGCCGGTGCCTGTGTACTGCGGCTCATCCCAGCCGCCGTCCTCGCGCTGGGTGTCGACGAGCCACTGCACGCCCCGAGCGACCGTGTCCGAGCGCTCGCCGGCGGCGTATAGGGCAAGCAGCGCCCAGGCTGTCTGCGAGGCGGTGCTCTCGCCGCGCCCGACCCACTCGGCGTGATCGTAGGAGCGCGGGTCCTCGCCCCACCCCCCGTCACTGTTCTGGTGGCTGCCGAGCCAGGCAACCGCCCGTCTGATGCACGGCTCGGAGGGCGCCACGCCGGCCGCGATCAGCGCCGGCAACACAGCGCCGGTACCGTAGAGGTGGTTGACCCCCCAGCGCCCGAACCACGAGCCACCCGGCTCCTGGCGCTCGATCAGCCAGCGCACGGCCGCCACGGTCTCGGGGTCGCCGGCGCGGCCGAGCGCCGCGAGCATCTCGACCGCGTGCGCGGTCACGTCCGCGCTCGGCTCGTCGATCACCTCGCCGAAGTCGAGGAACGGCAGCTCGCGCACAAGCGATCGCGTGTTGTCGGCGTCGAAGGCCCCCCATGCTCCCCCGCGGCTCTGCATGCCCTTGGTCCAGCTGACAGCGCGCTCGATCGCCGCGCGCAGGCGTCTGTCGTTTTGATCGGGCGACTTGGTATCCGCTGGTGTCTCGGCGGCGAGGTCGATGCTCCGAAAAAGGCGATGCCCCCCGCGCGCGCGGGGGGCATCGCGCAAACGCAGCAACGCCAACACCACCTCAGCCGTGTCGTCGACGTCGGGATAGTTGTCGTTGGCAAACTCAAACGCCCAACCCCCAGGACGCAGGCTTGGTCGGCGCACACGCCAATCGCCGGGCACGCATACCTCCTCGCCGAGCAGCCATTCGCCGGCGCGTACCAGCGCCGGATGCTCGCCCGAGAGACCGGCGTCGCTGAGCGCGACCACGCTCAACGCCGTATCCCACACCGGCGACTGGCAAGCCTCCAGCCGACGGCTGCCCGCCGGTGCGACGGACTCACCGACCGGTAAGAGGCCGCCAGACTCACCGTCGCCCTGCTCCTCCACCATAAAGCGGTCGAGGCCTTCGATCCCGCGTCGCATCAGCGGGTGCTCGAGCGCGTAGCCGTTCAGGCGCAACGCGATCAGCGAGTACACCCACGGCGGCTGAATGCCGCCCCAGGAGCCGTCGGCCTCTTGGCGGCGCACGATCCAGCGCTCCGCACGTGCCATCGCGATCCGGCGCAACAACCGCGGCGGGCGACGCTCGTAGGCGCGCAGCACGCGATCCAGGCGCGTCAGCCAACGACCGCGCGCGCTGGTCGGCTCGGCCGCTCGCCACGGCTCGGGGCCGCGCAGCTCCTCCAGCGCGAATGGCAGCTCGTGTCGCGGACGATGGGCCATCACGAGCGAGAGCGCCACGATCGTCTGGCGCGCCCAGCAGGCGAAGTCGTAGATGTTCAGCGGCACCCACGAGGGCAGCAGCACGATCTCCGGCGGCAGCTCCGGCACCTGATCCCAAGACCAAAGGCCGAACAGCGCAAGCCAGACGTGCGTGAAGACGCGGGCGCACTCGATGCCACCCTGCGCGCGGACGAACTTGGCCGCCGCGCGCATGTGCTCGGCCTCTGGCTCCTCCCCGGCCAGGCGCAGCGCCCAGTAGGCCTCGATCGTCGTCGACAGATCGCCGGGTCCACCATGAGAATTTGCCCATGTTCCGTCAGCGCGCTGCTGTGAGCGAATCCATGCCGCCGAGCGCTCGGTCTCCTCGGCACGGCGGATGCCCAGGAACTCGCGCAGGAGCATGTCCTCCGCATCCATCGTCACGTTCGTCTGCAGCTCGCCGCGCCACCATCCGGCCTCGTCCTGGAGTGAGAGCAGGCGCTCGACATGCCAGCTCCAATGTCACCTGCGCCTCGCTGACTGTCTGCGCGATCTGCGATGACATGGTGAAGGACGCTAGAGAGTTTTCCCTGACGATGCTGTGGGCACGAGCGCCTCTGGGCGCCCTTCTTCTGCAATCACCGCGCGCAGCAGCATTCTTTGGGAAATCGTGACAGGCGCACTGGATATAAAGCGGTACACGATTAGACCGTTGATGTCACGCCGTTCTGTGAGATGGAATCCACGAGCCGGCGCTCGTTCGGCGTCGGGACGCAGCGGAGCGTAGCCGGTCTCGTCTATCTCAGTCACGCTGACACTCTGCCCCGCAGCCAGGTTGCTCAAGCGTGGCAGGTAGTACTCCAGCGGCGCCGAGCCCAGCTCGACCGTGGTGATCACATGCTTTGGCTGGGCCAAGCGCAGCACATCCGCGACCCCGGACCAGTCGCCGCGCTGCAGGCGCGGGCTGAGATTCACGTCGATGCTGAGCACCAGGAAGGTGAGCGCGAGCAGTCCCGCCAGTGCCATGCCGATGCGGCCCGTTCGCTGGGCGGCGATCACGATCGCAAGCAGCGCGCTCAACGGCACCATCGCCGCAACAAGATTGCGCGGCGCCAGATAGTCCGCGCCCAGCAGCGCCAGCAGGACGGGCGTGAGCACCCCGGCGGCGGTAATCGTCAGCGCGATCAGCGCACCGCGCTCCTCGCGGCGGGTGAGCGTGCTCCACAGCCCGTACAGGACTCCCGCCAGGATCAGGAGCGCCACCAGCGCCTCGATGCCGTGCCCAAGCGAGGAGCCGCTGTAGCCCGTCAGGTAGTACTGCGGGATCGCTTCCAGGCGACTGGCAAGCGCCCATTCGCCGATCCACTGCGTGCCGTGACCCCCCTGCGAGAGGATCAGCGGGATCAGAGCCAGCCCGACGAGTCCCGGCAGCGCAAGCGTGCAAAGGACGCGTGGGAGATTTTTTGGATTTGAAGTTCGTTCCCGTGGTGTGAGTTGGGCGCCACCATGATCTTCGGATTTGGCGATGCCCCCCGCGCGCGCGGGGGGCATCGCGCTTTCATCGCTCCACCCACCCGTGATCGCAAGCCACAGCAACCACAACGCCATTGGCATCAACAGGAACACGGCGAAGTAGTGGGTGAGCAGGGCCAGTGAGGCCGTGAGCGCGAACTCCGCGAGTCGTCGGTTCGTCGGCGCGCGCATGGCGCGCAGGAAACACAGCAGCGCGAGCGAGGCTGTGAACACGAACAAGGCGTAGGCGCGTGCCTCTTGGGAGTACCACACGAACAGCGGGTTGACCGCGACAAGCGTGGCCGTGACGATCGCCACGCGACGCCCGGCCAGCTCGGAGCCGATCGCCCAAGCAACCGCCACCGTGGCGATTCCGGCCAGCGCAGAGAGCAAGCGCAGAGCCACCACACCGGTGCCGAGCACACGCGAGAACCCCCACTCGAGCACGTACCAGAGCGGCGGCGTGTTCTCGGTGTGCACGACATTGTGCAAGGTGGCGCCGAGGCTTGCGCGCAGGACGTGCACGGGGTGAACGCCTCGTCGTACCAGAAGCTCTGCAGGCCAAGTGTGCTCAGGCGCAGCGCCGCCGCGAGCAGCAGGACTGCGAGCAGCGGCCACCACGGGACCAGGGCAGCGATCCGGCGGTCACGCTGAGCAGCGGCCCGCCGCGAACTCGCTCCTGCCACCGAAGCTGACAGGATCGGCGGCGGAGCCACTCACCGGCGCGCCGGGCTGGGGGGAGCGAGGTTCACGGGCGGCCGAGTGGCAAAGGCGGAGACGGCGGCGAGCCGGCCGGCGGCGAGCTCAGACCGCACAGGTCCGTTTCAGCCGCAAGACCGAAGCACTTGTAACGGTTGGCGCGCAGGTCCGCTTTATATGGCGGGAGGTAATAGCCACCGCTGATGCTGCGCATCCCCGAGACGACCGCTCCCGCGAGCATCAGGCACACCTGGGCGCGCTCCCCCGGTGCGCCCGGCGATACGTTCCCGCAGACCGTGTCGCGCGTGCTGTAGGTCTTCACGTCCTGCTCGGTGGCCAGGTTCACGTAATCGTGGCCGGTCACCGTGCGCCAGGTGAGCAGGTCGGCCTTGAGGCGATGGTTGACGTGCGTCTGCTGCACCACGTCGTTGACCGTCGCCACCGCCAGAAAGATGCCGAGCAGGATCAGGATCGTTGTCTCGGCAAGGCGCAGGCTGCCGAGGCCGCGGCGCTCGTGCTCGAGCGGACGAGCCCATTCGGGTAGCCGGCCCCACGCGTCGCGCTTGGCCGCTGTCGGGGGCTCGCTCATACCGCTGTTGGGAAGATCGCTCATAGCTCGCTCATGAGACGGGCGCGAAAAGCGGCGCGGTCTGGTGGACGACGAACAGTGCCTGTACGGCAAGCGTCGCGTAGAGCACACGCCGGTCGCGGCTGATGGCGGCAAGCGGCAGCGACCAGAGCGTGTACCAGGCAAGCAGCCAGGTGCTCGTGACGGCGATCGCAAGCAACGTCCAAGCCGAGGCCGCAACCCAGTCATAGCCGCGCCACGTTCGCCACATCAGATGCAGCACGATCAGCACGAGACCGGCCTTGAGCAGGTCGTGATCTATCGGGAATACCCCGGGCTTGCCGAGCAGGTGGGCGATCTCCGTCGGGAAGCTATCGGTGCCTACGAAGGCTGCGTCGCGATTGAGCGCCGAGACGATGTCCACGCCGTGAATGCCGAACACGACGTAGGCGATGAGCGCGCCGATCACCGCCGACGCGGCGGCCCCGATCAACGGCGCGAGCCGACGACGGCTGAGCAGCATGAACGGCAGCAGCACGATGCCGGTGGCCTTGATCAGCGTTGCGCCGACGACTGCTGCCCCGGCGTAAGTTTCGCGGCGCGATCCCGCTTGGAAGGCACGCTCTATTTCGCCGCGCAAGCCGCCCGGGCTCGTCCCCTGCGCGGTGCGCCCGACCTCTCCGCCGACGCCTTCGCTTGCTGCCGCGTGGCGTTGTTCGCTCGCGAACGTGAGAGCCACTGCGCCCATCAAGAACAGCGTCATGATCAGGTCGTTGTGGGCGCCGCCGAGCCCATAGATGACCCACAGCGGGTTGACGCCGACCACGATCAACGCGAACTTCTGGTCGAGCCCGCGCACGCGCGCACAGCGCCACGTCAATGCGAGCGTGCCGGCGCTCGCCGCCAGCGCCTCCAGCTTCATCCCCCACAGCGCCCCGACAACCCCAAGGGGGGCCAGCGGATAGGACAGCAGCGTGTACAGCGGCCCGTAGGCGGTCGCCACCTTGACCCAGTCTTTGCCCACGTAGCGATAGACCGGATCGGCCGCGATCGAGGTCGGCCCGTGCAGGTAGGGGTTGACGGCGTGGACAACGCCCATGCGCGCGTAGGCGATGTAGCTGAACACGTCTGTGGAGATCAGGACCGGGCCGGCAAACACGATCAGCTGCAAGGCGACCGTCAACGCGATCGCCCAGCGCGAGGAGATGCGGCGTGCCAGCAGCAGGATGCCGACGAACGCGCCGCTGTAGAACAGCAGCGCGATCAAAAAGACGCGATAGCCCAGGCGCTCGCCGACGCCGACGAGCCAGGAGGCGATGTCCGGGGACTTGGGGATCAGCGGCGAATGGCCGACCGCGCCGTCGAGAACGATCTCTAGCGTGGCAGCTAGCAGCACAAGCGTGAGCACGCCGGCGAGAGCGGTCGTCCAGTGACGCGTATGCTCGTGCGCTCGCTCCTCGCTCACGAGCGCGCTTGGCTCGGCTATCGAGCTCAAAGGACCTTCACGACTCGAAGCGCAAGATGTCGAGCGCGCCGGTCATCTCGAACACGCGCTGCACCGGCTCGGGGCCTGCCAGCAGCACAAACTCATAGCCGTGCTCGCGTGCGCGGGTGTCGGCTAGCAGGAGCATGCGCAGGCCGCTTGAGTCGATGAACGCTAGCCCGCTGAGGTCGACCACGACGCGCGCCGGCATCTGCTCGTCGATCGTGGCGAGACGCTCTTCCATTTGGCGCGCGCAAGACAGATCGAGCTCGCCTTGTAGGGAGACCCTGACAGCGCCGTCCACGAGCGCACTCGATATCTGAAGGCTCCCGGGCCTCTGAGGATGCCCGCTCATGATTCGGACTCTAGTGCACGTAGTACACCGACGGCGCGCTCTGAGCTGCGTCGGTAATGCCTCTCGTGCCAGTCTTGAATCCGTCTCAAACCGCCGACGCCTGTTCCAGACGGCTGCTCAGCCCAGCGCGGTCCACACCGTCTTGGTCTCCAGATAGGCGTCGAGCCCATCGTGCCCGTGCTCACGCCCCACACCAGACGCCTTGAAGCCCCCGAAGGGCGCGCACGCGTCCGCGCCGCCCCAGTGGTTGATGTACACCGAGCCCGCGCGCAACAAAGCAGCCAGCCGGTGGGCATTGCCGACATCGCGCGTCCACACTCCGGCCGCGAGCCCGTAGTCGGTCGCGTTGGCGCGCTGTGCCACCTCCTCGAGGCTGTCGTAGGGGGAGGCCACGAGCACCGGTCCGAAGATCTCCTCTTTGGCGATGCTCAAGTCGTCTGAGCTGGTCGCAAACAGCGTCGGCTCGACGAACCAGCCGCCGCTGTCGGCGAGTACCTGCCCCCCACCTGCCAGCAGCTCGGCTCCCTGCTCGCTTCCAGCTTCGATGTAGGACATCACGCGGTCGCGCTGCTCGGCGGAGACGAGCGGGCCGAGCTGGGTCGCGGGATCAAGGCCTGCACCCAGACGGGTCGCCTTGGCCTGCTCGGCCAAGGCGCTGACGATCTCATCGAATTGCTCAGCCGGGGCATACAGGCGCGAGCCGGCGTTGCACGCCTGGCCCGAGTTGAAGTAGATCGCCTGGTAGGAGCCCTTGACGGCCGCCTCGATGTCGGCGTCGGGGAGGATCACGTTCGGACTCTTTCCTCCGAGCTCGAGCGTCATGCGCTTCAGCGCACGCCCGGCCTTTGCCCCGATCTCGCGCCCTACCGCGGTCGAGCCCGTGAAGGCGATCTTGTCGACGTCGGGATGGTCGACGAGCGCAGCGCCGGTCTCGCCGTCGCCGGTGAGCACGTTCAGCACGCCCGGCGGGAATCCGGCCTGGAGCGCCAGCTCGCCGAGGCGCAGCGCGCTCAGCGGCGTCTGCTCGGCCGGCTTGAGCACGATCGTGCAACCCGCCGCCAGAGCTGGGCCGATCTTCCAGGCCGCCATCAGCAGCGGGAAGTTCCACGGCACGATCTGCGCGCACACGCCGACCGCTTCGCGGCGGGTATAGCAGAGCATGTTTGGTGCCGTCACCGGCAGCACGCTGCCCTCGATCTTGGTCGGCCAGCCGGCGTAGTAGCGTAGGTGGGCGATCGTGCCGCGCACGTCCACGTACTGGGCGAGCTTCACCGGCTTACCGTTGTCGAGCGACTCGATCTGGGCGATTTCCTCTTCGTGCGCTTCGATCGCGTCCGCCAGCGCCATCATCAGTGCGCCGCGGGCCGAGGGCGCCATCGAGGACCACGGGCCGCTCTGGAATGCCTCGCGCGCTGCGGCTACGGCGCGGGCGACGTCCTCGGCGCCCGCCTGGGCGACGGTGGCGATCTCGCGGCCGTTTGCCGGGTCGAGCGTCGCGAACGTGCGCCCGTCGGCAGCCGGCACGCTCTCCGCGCCGATCAACAGGCCGTGCTCTTTGGCTATGAAGTCCCGCGCCGCGTCGCTGAGCGCCTCGGGAAGAGTTGGTTGGGCAACGGTATTCATCGAAGCTCCTTGTCGGCCATCGGGAAGTCTTGCGGTCAGTGCCTCTGCGTGGCTAAGACGATTGTGACAGCGCGCGCGAGAATTGGGCGCGAACATCCAACGGGCCAGGTGGAGTCGCTAAGGCTTGAGCACGATCTTCAGCGCCTCGCGGCGGTCATATAGAGCGTACGCCTCCGGAGCCTGCTCCAAGCTCATGTGGTGGGTGACAAGTGGCGTCGGGTCGAGCAGGCCGGCGGACATCATCGCCATCACCCGATCGACATGACCGATCACGTTTGCGTGGCCGGCACAGACGTGCAGCGACTTGATCCACAGCAGGCCCATGTGCACCTCGGCGCGCTCGGCGTAGACGCCGACGGCTTGCACCGTGCCGCACTTGCGCGTCAACTTCAGCGCGAGGTCGAAAGCCTGTGGGTGGCCGACCGCGTCTATGCACACGTCCACGCCGCGGCCTTCGCTTGCCTCGCGTGCCGCCGCGCGCGGATCCCCCTCGCTCAGGTGAACGGGTTGCGCGCCGAAGCTCTCGGCCATCGCCAGACGCTCTGGGACCGTGTCGATCGCGATCACATGCGCGGCGCCGCAAGCGCGGGCGGCCTGCACGGCACACAGACCCACCGGCCCAAGGCCGAGCACGGCGGCCACGTCGCCCGGGCGCAGGCCGCTGTCGGCGATGGCATGAAAGCCGGTGCCCATCACGTCACCAGCAAACAAAGCGGTCTCGTCGCTCATGCCCGCTGGGATCTTGCGCAAGACCAGCTCGGCACTCGGCACCAGAGCGCGCTCGGCCTGGGTGCCCTGCAGCGAGCCGAGCGCCGCGCCGTGGCCGAAAGTGCGCGAGGAGTCGCACTTGTGAAACCAGCCGCGGCGGCAGAAATAGCAGTGCCCGCACGCCGTCTGAAAGCAGCCGAGCACGCGGTCGCCGACCTTCACGCTGTGTACTGCCTCGCCGACGGCCAGCACCGTGCCGACGTACTCATGCCCGATCGTGAATCCTGGCTCGATCTTCACGCGGCCGTGGTAGATGTGCAGGTCCGACCCGCACACGCCGGTGGCCTCGATCTGGACGATCGCATCGCCTGGATCTGAGAGCTCGGGCTCGGGGACGTCCTTGACGAGCACTTCGCCGGGTGCTTGGAAGGTGACGGCACGCATCGAAGACGGGAGCCTAGCCCGTATGCTGAGCAAATGTCCGATGCGCCTTCCAAGGCCGTGCTCATCACCGGCTGCTCCTCAGGGATCGGCGAGGCAACCGCAAAGCGGCTGGCCGGCCACGGCTGGGATGTCTACGCAAGCGCGCGGCGCCTAGAGTCGATCGAGCACCTGACCGACGCCGGCTGCAAGCTGTTGCAGCTGGACGTCTGCGACGAGCCTTCGATGCGCGCCGCTGTCGAGACGATCGAGCGAGAGCACGGCGCTGTCGGCGTACTCGTCAACAACGCCGGCTACTCGCAGGGCGGGCCGATCGAGCAGGTGCCGCTGGAGGCGGTGCGCCGCCAGTTCGAGACGAACGTGTTCGGCCTGATCGCGCTGACCCAGCTCGTGCTGGGAGCGATGCGCACCCAGCATTGGGGCAAGATCGTGAATGTCGGCTCGATGGGCGGCAAGCTGACATTGCCCGGCGGCGGGCTCTACCACGCCACGAAGTATTCGCTCGAGGCGATCAGCGACGCGCTGCGCTTCGAGGTGCGAGGTTTCGGCGTGGACGTCGTGCTGATCGAGCCCGGCTTGATCGTGACCGAGTTCGGCAAGACCGCGGCCGCCACTGTCAGCGAGGCAGGCGCTGGTGCGCAAGCCGAAAACGGGGCCGGCGATCCCTACAAAAAGTTCAACACGAAGCTCGCGGCGATGACCAAGGATGTCTATGAGGGCCCGATGCGCCACCTCGGCGGTGGGCCGGATGTCGTGGCCAAGGCGATCGAGAAGGCGATCTCGCGGCGTCGCCCGCCATCGCGCATGCTGCTCACTCCCTCCGCGCGCCTCACGGTGCTACAGCGCAAACTGCTGCCCGACAGGCTGTGGGACGCGATGTTGCGCACGCAGATGCCAGAGCCACGCTAAACGGCGAACGCCTCGACCTGCCCGCAAGGTCGGCCCACCTCGAAGCCCTGGGCGTAGTCGACGCCGTACTCGCGCAATAAACGCATCGTCGCCTCATCGCCGACGTACTCGGCGATCGTCTGCTTGCCCATGCCACGAGCGACACCGACGAGCGCCTGCACGACAAGTTGATCCTTGTGCGAGGAAGGCAACGTGCGGATGAAGTCGCCGTCGATCTTCAGGTAGCGGAACGGCAATTGCTTGAGGTATTGAAAGGAGCCGAAGCCCGCGCCGAAGTCGTCGAGCGCGACCGAGCTACCGAGCGTGTGTACGCCTTCGCAGAAGCTCTGCGCGCGACGCATGTCGCCGATAGCCGCCGTCTCGGTGACCTCGACGACCAGCCGTCCCGGATCGACACCATAGCGGTCGAGCTGGCGCTCAATGTGGGCGAGCATGCCTCGGTCTGTGATCGACAGAGCAGACAGATTGACGGCCACGCGGGCATCGCGCTCGGCAAGCTCGCCGCCCATCAGGGCGATCACCTTGCCGACCACCATGCGGTCGATCTCCTGAATCAAGCCATAGCGCTCAGCCGCGGGCAGGAAGCTGCACGGAGGCGTAAGCGGACCGCTGGGATCGTCCGCTAGGCGGATCAGTGCCTCGTAGTGTGAGACGGCTCCTCCTTGCAGCGAGACGATCGGCTGGTAGTGGAGCACGAACAGGTCCTCGCGCAGCGCGTGGCGCAAGCGCGCAAGCCACGGTCGCGGGTGCAGACCGGCCGGCGAGGAGAAGTTGGCCGCACTGGCTGGGTAGCGCCGCCGCCGGTCTATCGAAGTCCCACCCGCCCCGCGCATGTCGCGCGCTCGGATGACGAAGCTGGAGCTGACGTCGGTCGTGGAAGTTGGCATGGCGGCAATATTCATCGAACGTCACCCGAACGCTCACGAGTGTGTAGATATGTGGAGGTTTTCGACGGAAAGCCGCAGCCAACCTGCTCAAAAGTGCACAATCGTGCCCAGGAACGGCCTTGGGATCTATCCGTTAGGCCCATCCCATAAAATAACCTTTAGGTTATATATGGGTTCGGCTATGCGCTAGCCACATACACATCGATGGGGAATCGACCGTCCAGTCCACCTGCTGTTCTGGGCGTCATAGCTGATCGTGCACGGCTCAAATGTAGCCGGAAGGGCCCGGAGCACCAGCTCAGCGCGAGGACGAATACGGCCTGCGCGCCCGGTCTGAGACCACTAGCAACAGCGCCAGCAACACGAAGTTCATGACCACCGAGGAGCCGCCGTAGGCGACGAACGGCAGCGTCACCCCTGTGAGCGGGATCACGCGCGTCACGCCTCCCACGATCACGAACACTTGCATGGCGATGATGAACGACAGCCCGACCGCCAGCAGCTTGGAGAACGAGTCGCGCGCGAGCATCGCCGTCTTCAGCCCCCGCGCGATGAACAGCAGATACGTGAGCAGCAGCGCTCCGGCACCGACGAGCCCGAGCTCGTTGACGATGACCGCATAGATCATGTCGCTTTCCGGCACCGGCAAGATCGCTTCGCGCGTATGCGGGATCACCAGCAGCGACTGGTCAAAGCCTGTGCCGAGCAGACCGCCGTCGGCCTGAGCGAACAGCGACTGGCCAAGCTGGTAGCTGACGCCACTGTGGAACAGCTTCGGTTCCAGCGGATCTTCCCATGCCAGCACGCGCGCATGGACGTGTCCGACGTGGCCGACCACGAACCAGGCACCCAGGCCGAACAACACGAGCCCGATCAGCGGGAACGAGAAGCGGCCAGTTGCGACGTATAGCAGCGCGAGGAACGCGCCATAGAACATCAGCGAGGTTCCCAGCTCGCCCGTGAGCAACAGCGTGCCCATCGCGGCCCCCCACACGACGAGCATCGGCCCGAACTGCTTCATCGGCGGGACGGTCAGGCCAAGCACACGCCTTCCCGCCGTCACCAGTATCTGGCGGTTGTCGCGCAGGTAGCTGGCCAGAAAGATCACGATCGCGACCTTCGCGAGCTCGGCCGGCTGGAAAGAGACCGAACCAAAATGGATGTCCAGATAGGAGCCGTTGACCTGCTCGCCAATCACCGGGAAGCGCGGCAAGACCGCCATCAGGATCCCGACCGCCGCGATCGTGTAGCGATAGCGCTCGAGCACACCGATGCCGGTACGCCGCAGCCACAGGATCGTGACGGCGAAGAGGACCAGCCCGAGCACCATCCATTGCGCCTGCTGGCGCGCCAACGAGGGATTGATGCGGTAGACCATCACGATGCCGACGCTCGCGAGCACAGCCGCCAACGGGAACAGATACGGATCGGCGTAAGGCAGCGCGAAGCGGATCACCAAGTGCGCGGCAAGGCACAGGCCCAGGAACAGCAGCCCGTAAGTGAGCGACAGGCTTGAGACGCGGTTGAGCGTGACATTCGTGGAGGCCTCAAGCGTGCTGTTTTCCTGCTGGATGAAGATCGCCGTGAAACCGGCGGTGACGAGCAGCGCCGCTGGGATCAGACCAAGCAGCTCACGGTTGCGGGGCTTGAGCACGAGCCGAGCGTATCGGGATGGGCGGCGCCGCAGAGCCGCTGCACAGGGCCTCTGGAGTGCAGTTGCGTCGAGCATCTGGGGCATACCGCCGGCACGGATGGTTGAAACCGCCCGGCGCGCGACGGCCGACACGCTCGCTAGGCTGAGCTGAGGGCCAGCCGTGGTGGGTGGTGGCTGCCCGCAGACCATGAGCGTCCCTCCGGTGACACCTCTCGATGACGAGCACCCGCCCTCGCTGGCTGGGCACATGTGGCGACGCTTTGCCGTCGCGGGTGTGCTGATCCTCCTGTTGAGCGGTGCGGCGACGGCCACTTTCGCGTTGACCAAGCTTAACCACATCGCCAACGAGGTTTTCCCGCGCACCAGTCAGCTGCACGTGGCCAAAGGCGTGATCCAGGCCTCCTACAGAGGCGAACCACAGACGTTTCTGATCATCGGCTCGGACAGGCGCGTGGGTTCCAAGGACGCCTATGACCGCAACAACGCGGCGCACAGCGACACGCTGCTGCTCGTGCGTCTGGACCCCGCAGCCGGACAGACCTCAGTGCTGTCGGTGCCACGCGACCTGCTCACGACGATCACGACCCGCTCGGGTCACGTCTACTACCCGCGCAAGATCAACGCCGCCTACACGATCGGCAGCCTCGAAGGCGGCAGTGACCGCGCCGCGGAGTTGGCGACCGAAACGATCGAGCACCTTTTGCACATCAAGGTAAACGGCGTGATCGACGTCACCTTCAAGGGCTTCATCGACATCGTCGACACGCTCGGCTGCGTGTACGTGAACGTCGATCATCGCTACTTCAACGAACCGAACGGGAGCATTGAAACCAACTACTCCGCTATCAACCTGCAACCCGGCTATCAGAAGCTCTGTTACGAAAAAGCGCTCAGCTATGTGCGCTATCGCCACGACGACTCGGACTTCGTGCGCGTCGCCCGCCAGCAGGACTTCATCCGCAACCTGCGCGAGCAGGTGCCGGCGAGCCAGCTCATCAGCGAGATCGACAAGGTCTCCAAAGCCGTCGGCAAAGCGGTCATAAGCACGTTTCACTCCTCGGCCGGCCAGCTGATCGAACTCGCCGAACTCGCCGCCTTCTCCCAGCAGAAGCCGCTGCGCCAGGTCAAGTTCCAGGCGGAAAACGTCGACGCGATGATCGGCGGCGAAAGCTACGTGACAACCTCTCCCGCGCTGATCAAAGCGACCGTCGATGACTTCTTGCACGGCCACGAACAGCTCAAGTTTCCCGCCGGCTCATCCTCCTCCCACCACTCCCACCACCACAGCTCGCACGGCCCCTCGGACGCACAGCTTGATCTCGACCCGGTCTCTTCCTCCGCCCAAGCAATGGCGCTCACAGCGGCCCCCGGCGTGCCTTTCCCGCTCTATTACCCGTCCGTCCAGACCGGACCGGCGATACCGCAAGAGGTCCACGCTTACACACTCGAAGACCCACAGAAACACGTCCACCATGCGTATGTGGCCGTCTGGCAGGAGAACTCACTGGGCGGCTACTACGACGTGGAGGGCATGGACTGGGTGGACATCCCGCTGTTCGCCCACGCGCGCGTACAGCAGATCGGTGGACACAGCTATCTGATTGTGGACGACGGCGAACACATCCACGACATCGGCTGGCGTGTCGGCAGGGTCATCTATTTCGTGACGAACACGCTGCTTGAGGACCTCTCGAACGCGCAGATGATCGCGATCGCCCAGGCCACACGGCCGCTGCGCTGAGCGTCTAGGCGACGCGGTCCACCGCCTCTCACCTATCGCATTGACTTAGCGGACAGGCGAGATCACAATCAGCCGCGCCACCGACCATGCGCGCGCCAGACGGGCGTCGATCAAGCAGTGGCGCGAGCCTCGTCCAGCGCAGCGTTGACGAGCGCGTCCGCGTGCGCGTTCTGGGCGCGCGGCACCGAGCGGATCTTCCATGCCTCAAATGTGCGCAGGGCGGCCATCGCCTCGTTGTAGAGCGGGCGCATCGCGACATGCTTGACCTTGTAGAGGCCCTGTACCTGCTTGGCGATCAGCTCAGAGTCGTTGACGACTTCGACCTCGCTTGCTCCAAGCGTACCCGCGCGCGCCAGGCCGAGTAGCAAAGCCCGGTACTCAGCCACATTGTTGGTGACCGTTCCCAGCAGCTCGGATGCCTCATCCAGAACCTTTCCGGCGGGCGTCGAGACGACGCTTGCGGCCGCTGCGGGCCCGGGGTTGCCACGCGAGCCCCCATCGACATGCACGACTACCTTCATTTGGAGCTAAGAGCCGTCGACGAGCGGCGGCAGATCGCCCGGCACGCGGGCGCGGCGACGATCGCGGATCACGCGACGCTTCAGCTCGGCCTCGGAGAGGCGCGAACCGCGCGCGCGACGATCAGCCTCGCGGCGATCGATGATGACCGTCACGTTGTCGTCGTTCTCGTAGCGCTTGACAAGCTTCGGATAGAGCTCGTCGGCAAGCGGCTTGGGCACCACGCAGTAGATCATCGCCTTAGATCGTACTGCGCGCTGAGGGCGACAGCCCAGTGCATCGCCGCCCAGACCCCAAATCCTCTCAAAACGGTCGCGGCTCGCGGCTCTATTGGTGAGGTGCTCAGGCGATCAGCGCAGAGAGCTCACCGCGCTCATCCGCGGCGGCGTTCGCGAGCCGGTCCTCTTCAGGCAGCTCGTCCAGCTCCATGCCCTGAGCTACGAGCTGCGAGCCGGCGGCCTCGTCGCCGAGATCGACCTCATAGCGGTACCAGCACAGCTCCCAGGCGACGACTATCGCGACCGTGCTGCCCGAGTCCTCGAGCGGACGCACGGTCACCGTAGGCACGCCAAGCGAGCGTGCGACTCCGGCTACGCGCCTTGGTTGCTCACCGGCGTTGAAGACCTCCAGCGCCCGTGCGACCTTCAACTCACCCGCGGTTGAGGCACCAGAACTGGAGATGCCGGACGTGGACGCACGTTCGCCAGGCTGGCTTGCCCGGACTGGACGAGCACGCGCGGTGCTCGGATCGTCCGGATCAGCCCCGTCGAGCGGCAGAAAATCGTCCTCGGCGCTCCACGCGCCCTCGCTCGACTCCGCCGCTCCCACAGAGCCGATGTAGATCTCCTGCTCGCGAAGATCTTCACGCTCGGCATCGCCGTCGAGGAAGTCGTAAAGATCCTCCTCGGCAAGCTCCGCGCCCGTGTCGGACCCGTCGAGAGCCGCGGCGCCTGGGCGTTCGCGACGCGACGAGCCCTGGCCCGGCTCGCGCAACTGGCGTAGTCGTCCGAACAGCGAACCGGCGCGGCGCGCACGGGTCGGACGGACGCTCGAAGCATGATTGTCTGCCTCTCGCAACCAGCCCTCAGCCGCAGCCCGAGGTACGCACAGCTCACAAACCGTGCGGCGTTGGCCGCCGGCGAGAAACACATCGGGCGTCTCCCCTCGCAAAAGGCTTCTGCCGCATACGTCGCAGGCGACAATCGGGTGCGAGGTGACGATTGCTCTGGTAGCCATCAGCCAACCAGAGTAGCCGGACGGCAGAAACGGCGCTCCGCGCTCTGGCACAACAGCATCCGCTCGCAAGCCCTCGGGCCGCCCGCCCAGGCTCACAGGTAGGCGTCCGCGTGAGCGACAACGTGCTTGCTCTCGCGACGTTCGAGCACCCGCGGCGACCCCAAACCGTTAGTCGAAAGAGGCCTCTTGCATGCGCCCGCGCAGGCGCAGAACCGCCTTGGTGTGCAGCTGGGAGATACGTGACTCGGTGACACCGAGCACCTCACCGATCTCACGTAGGGTCAGGTTCTCGTAGTAGTAGAGCGCGATCACGAGCTTCTCGCGCTCGGGCAGCGAGGCGATCGAGTCGGCGATGCGGTCCTTCAAGTCACCCATGTCGAGAGCGCGTGAGGGGTCCGGCGCATTGGGGTCCTCGATCGTGTCCATCAGCGAGACCTGGTCTCCGCTGGAATCGGACACGCTCCACAGCTCGTCCAGGGCCGCCACCGAAGAGTGGGAAATGGCAAGTAGCGACTCGTGCAACTCGGGCACCGTGAGTTCCAGCTCGGCGGCCATCTCCTCGTCAGTGGGGGTGCGCTGCAGACGATGCTCGAGCTTGGTGTTGGCACGCTCGATCTCGCGCGCACGAGCGCGCACGCTGCGCGGCACCCAGTCGATCGAGCGAAGCTCGTCGATGATGGCGCCCTTGATACGCGTGATCGCGTAGGTCTCGAACTTGATTTCGCGCGAGGTGTCGAAGCGCTCGATCGCGGAGATCAGGCCGACAAGGCCGTAGGAGACCAGGTCCGCCTCCTCGACGTGCGGAGGCAGGCCGGCGGCGGTGCGCCCGGCTACGTACTTGACCAGTGGCGAGTAGGCAACGACCAACCGCTCGCGAGCGCGAGGGTCGTTGTCATTCTTATAGCGTCGCCACAGTTCGCGCAGCTCAATCGCTTTGACGTTTGTCTGCAGGGTCTTCTCCCGCCGATCAGGCCCTAGGGTGACTGCGCGCATAGGCGCTTCTGAGTCTGGCGGACTCTACCCGAGTGTAGACTTGAGTGGTCGAGATGCTCGCGTGGCCGAGCAGCTCTTGGATCGAGCGCAGGTCGGCGCCGCCGTCGAGCAGGTGGGTTGCAAAGCTGTGGCGCAGGGCGTGAGGCGAGATTCCACCGGGGATTCCGGCGCGCGTCGTCCATGCTCGCAACCGGCGACGCACGTCGCTTGTGCCCAGTCGACGTCCGGAGCGGCTGAGAAATAGCGCCCGGGTGTCTCGGCCCGCGAGCGCGGGCGTCGTAGGCGTAGGCGTAGGCGTAGGCGTAGGCGTAGGCGTAGGCGTAGGCGTAGGCGTAGGCGTAGGCGTAGGCGTAGGCGTAGGCGTAGGCGTAGGCGTAGGCGTAGGCGTAGGCGTAGGCGTAGGCGTAGGCGTAGGCGTAGGCGTAGGCGTAGGCGTCACAGCCTGCCGCGCACCGGCGCGCCCGGGAGCACGTGTGAGCGCCGGCCGACCGCGCTCCAGATATACACGCACAGCGCTCAGCGCCAGCTCGCCGACCGGGACAAAACGGGTCTTGGAACCCTTGCCCTCGACCCGCAAGCTGCTCGGCGTCATAATCGACATCCGCGACATCGAGCGTGACGATCTCCTCGGCGCGCAGGCCACACGCATAAGCCAGCTCGAACAGCGCGCGATCTCGCAGCTCCAGCGGACCGCCGGCGGGGATGGAATCAAGCAGACGCGCAACCTCCGGCGCCTTCATCACACGGGGCAAGTGAGAGGCACGACGCGGGGTGGCGAGCAGATCGGCCGGGCTCTGGTCGATGTGACCGTGCTCGCGCTGACTGCGAAACAGGGCACGGATCGCAGCGAGCTTGCGCGCGGTTGTGGTAGCTGAGAGCTCGCGCTCGGTGAGCATCGCCAGATAGCGACGGACATCGCGGGGACCGACGGCTGGCGGTTGGATCTCCTGGGCGTGGGTCCAGCAAGCGAACTGCAAAGTATCGACGGCGTAGGCGCGCCGGGTACGCGGAGCGGCGTTGGTACGGCGCAAATCCTCGTCGAGCAGCGCGAGCGCTCGCAACCAAGGTCCGCTGATACTCGGTGCCGTCTCAGCCGTCGCAGAGCTCATCACCACGCCTAATTCGCCGTGGCGGGCAAGCGCCCTGCCAAGATCTGATCCAAGTCGCTGCCGGGGATCGCGCGATACCTGCCCGCGAGTCGATCAGTGGGGGCTGAGGAGCGTCGAGTTGGGCACGCAGAGCACTGGCACCAGCAGCTGTGCAAGCTGAGGCCAGTCATGCGCGCCGAGCACATCCTCGACCTCGCACAACTCGGCGTTCCATGGGTGCAAGATCGTCGCCGCGGCGATCTCATGCTCGATCGCGGCGCTGATATTGAGCGGACTGTCGTCGACCAGGATGTCGATGCCCAGCTCCACGCAGCGGCTGATCTTGTCGTAGGAGCAGCACAGATCGTCAAACGGCAGCCCGAGCTGCTCCAGCCAGCGCGCGGTAGCCGGCGCGCATGCGCTCGAACGATGGCTGGTGATGTGGATGAAGTGACCTTGCCGACTCCACTCGCGGACCGCCTCGACGGCACCGGGATAAGCGCGACCGGCGAGGATCGTCTCGTCGCTGTGACTCTCCTCGATGCACAGCTCCAGCTGATCTGGGCGCAAGCGAGTGATGCCCCAGGTGAACTGCTCCTCGTAGGGCAGCTCGATGCCAAAGCGCCTCCGGGAGATCTCCGAGAGGACATCCCAATAGTGGTGCAGGGTTGAGTCGACGTCGATGGCGATGCGCATGGGCTGTAGATTATTCACAGATGAGCGGCGTAGGCACTCTCAACGGAAGCGAGGAGCGACAGTCCTATGGCCCGCAGGGACGCTCGCAGTGGCTGGATATCGATTGGCGCGGGCACCAGCGCTGGGTGACGGTCAGCGGGAACCGGGTCAACACAATCGATATGGGCGAGGGCCCGGCGATCGTGTTCGTGCATGGGCTCTCGGGCTCTTGGCCGAACTGGCTTGAGCAATTGCCGGTGTTCGCTCAGAATCACCGCGTGATCGCGATGGACCTGCCCGGCTTCGGTCATTCGCCGATGCCGAATGGGCAGATCACGATCTCGGCGTATGCGCGAACGCTTGACGGACTGCTGGAGACGCTTGATGTGAGCGCCGCAACCGTTGTCGGCAACTCGATGGGCGGGTTCGTTTCGACCGAGCTTGCGATCGCCTACCCGCAGCGGGTGGAGCGTCTTGTGCTCGTGTCCGCGGCGGGGATCAGCACATATCGCCACCGTGACGTCGAACGGCTCGAGCCCTACCTGCGCCGGCTGGCGCCGATGATCGCCCTGTACACCGGCTGGACGGCGAGCAGATCCGACTGGGTGTCACGTCGTCGGGGACTGCGCAACATGACCTTGGGTTTCGTGACGCGCCATCCCGGCCGGCTGCCGGCGGCACTCGCGGCCGAGCAGCTACGCGGAGCGGGCAAGCCCGGATTCCTGCAGGCGCTGCGCGCCAACATTGACTATCCGATAAAGGAACGTCTGCCGGAGATCGCTTGTCCAACACTGATCGTGTGGGGTGCTGACGACAAGGTGATCCCGGTTGCCGATGCAAGCCTCTTTGAGGAGCTGATCCCCAATTCGCGCAAGGTGATCTTTGAGGACACCGGCCATGTGGCGATGCTGGAGCGTCCAGCTTCGTTCAACCGGCTGCTTAGCGACTTCATCGCTGAGTAACCGTCCGGCGTCCGAGTAGGCGCCTCAACATCGCCGAGCAGGCACCCGGCATGGCGGCGTACTTCAGCTTGTGACCGCTCCCTCGGCGGCGGACCCGACAAGCTTTGCGTACTTGCGGATGGCCACGTCTATGTGCTCATCGGCGCGAGGCGGCTGAACGTAGGCCGCCAGACGCTCAGCGATCTGCTTGTCAGTCAAAGCGACGTCGATACGACGTGCTTCGACGTCGATCGTTATCTCGTCACCGTCGGCCAGCGCGCCGATTGGCCCGCCCCGGACAGCCTCGGGCGCTATGTGAGCGGCCATGAAGCCGTGTGTGGCGCCTGAGAAGCGCCCGTCGGTGATCAATGCGACGCTCTCCCCCAGCCCCTCGCCGACGATCGCGGCGGTGACGGCGAGCATCTCGCGCATACCTGGACCGCCCGCTGGGCCCTCGCCGCGAATCACGACCACATCTCCCTCGGAGATCTCATGGGCGAGCACCGCGGCCATGGCGCCCTCCTCCCCGTCGAACACACGCGCTCGGCCGATGTGGTGGCGGCGCTCGTGCCCGGCGAGCTTGACGACGCAGCCGTCAGGCGCCACGTTGCCGTGCAAGATGGCAAAGCCGCCGGTGGGCTTCAACGGATCGCCGAGCGCTCGCACGACCTGTTGGCCGGGCGTTTCGCTCGCGAGCTCGGCATGCTCACCGATCGTGCGCCCCGTGACCGTAATCGCGTCTCCCCGCAGCACGCCGGCTTCCTGCAGGCGGCGCATGACCAGCGGCACGCCGCCTGCCTCGTACAGGTCGGTTGCCACGTACTGGCCGCCGGGCTGCAGGTCGCAGAAGAGCGGCGTCGCGTCGGAGATGGGGTCGAACTCGTCGATCGACAACGGCACACCCATTTCGCGCGCGACGGCGAGCAGGTGCAAGACGATGTTGGTGGAGCCGCCGCTTGTCGCCCCGGCGGCGATCGCGTTCTCGAGCGCCGGCTTGGTGATGACCTGGCTGGGGCGCAGCCCTCTGCGCAACACATCCATGACCAGTTCGCCGCAGTCGATCGCGACCTGCAGCTTGCGCCCGTCCTCGGCCGGCACCATCGAGGAGCCGGCCGGTGAGATGCCGAGCACCTCGAAGGCCATCGCCATCGTGTTGGCAGTGAACTGGCCGCCGCACGCACCCGCGCCGGGGGAAGCCGCCTCCTCCAGTTCGTGCAGTTCCTCCTCGGTGATCTTGCCGGATGCGAACGCGCCGACCGCCTCGAACACCTGTTGGATCGTGACGTCCTCGCCCTTGTAGTGGCCGGGACGGATCGAGCCTCCATAGAGCATCAGACCGGGGATATTTAGACGCGCGAGCGCCATCACCGCGCCAGGGATCGTCTTGTCGCAGCCGGATATGACAACCAGCGCATCGAAGGCGTGAGCGGAGGCGACGAGCTCGATCGAGTCGGCGATCAGCTCGCGCGAGACCAGCGACGCTCGCATGCCCGACGTTCCCATCGTAATGCCGTCGGAGATCGCGATCGTGTTCAGCTCCATCGGCGTGCCCCCCGCCGCGCGCACGCCCTCCTTGACCTTGGCGGCGAGCACCCGGTTGTTGAAGTTGCACGGCATCGTCTCGATCCACGAGTGGGCGACGCCAACGATCGGCTTAGCCAGGTCCTCGGCGGTGTAACCGATCCCGTGCAGATAGGCGCGCGCGGCTGCACGCTCGGGCCCCTCGATCAGGGCGCGCGAGCGGTGCTTTACGTCAAAAGGCTCCGATGTGCTCACAACGCGGGAACACTACCGGCGCGACGTGGCGCTCGCCTGTGTGACTCAGCGCGCTCGCGCTCCCAACACGCGAGGCGAATGAGATCGCGCGTTGCCTTGGCGACGCGAATCTGACGTCCTGCCAGGTGCATGTTGGCCTGTTCGATCAGAGCGCGCTCGTCGGCCGTGAGCGCCATCCACTTGGCGAGCACGTCGTCTGAGTCCGGCAAGCGAGTGTTGCCAAATGGGCGTGTGCGATCTGGGAACTCGATGCAGTACTCGCCGAGCATCTGATTTGTTGACGGAACGTAGGCGAGGATCGGCTTGTGGGGATAGATGAGGTAGGCATAGGGTTGTGCTTCCAGCGTGCCCCATACGCGCAGAAAGCCGAGCTCGCTGTACATGGCCCAGTCTTCCTCGTTGACACACGAGCGCAAAAGCGCGCGTGCACGTTGCTCGGCGCGCAGTTCGCGGCCCGGATCGTATTCGTCCACAAGCGCAAGCCGCTTGTGTCGCGTGCGCTCCGATAGGCCTATACGCGCTACGTGGATCGAGCGCTTCAGATGTGGCAAGGCCAGCACTGAGAGCAACGTCATCAGCATCAGTACCGCGGTGCCAAGAGCCAGCGCCATTAACCGCCTCCGGCGGCACGGGGAAAGAAGATCACCCGCTCGGCGTTTGCTGGGACGTCCTCGAAGCTGCGTACCAGCTCTGCCTCGCGCCTTCCCGAGTGCGTCGAGGTTGGGACCGCAGCCCACATGCCTGCGTTGAGTTCGCGGCTGAAGATCTCAAGCAGCTCGCTGTACTGCTCGGGCACCGCGACATCGCCCTCGGCCAGCACCACCTCACCATGACCGGGCTTGACGCGTAGCAGCTTCATGCCTTGCGATTATGACAAAGGCCCACTCAGCTTAGGACGAGCGCATACGAGCAAGACCGATCACGTCGACCGGACCTGGGCCTTCCCCGATGTCTCGCAGACCATCCGCGACAGCCTCTCCGGCAAGCGCGCGGGCTGTGAATGCGGCCTGCAGCGGCGCGTATCCCAACGCCAGCTGTGCGGCGAGCACTGAGGAGTGAGTACATCCGGAGCCATGAGCCGCCCCGTCCGGATATCGCTCACCGGTAATCTCAACGATCTGCTCGACCTTGCCGTCCCGCTCTAGAAACAGGTCGATCGCATGTGCACGATGACCGCCGGTGAGCACGACGATTCCGGGGCCGAGCGAGGAGATCGCGTGCACAAGCGCGATCGCCTCGCCGTCCCCTCCCTCCGACGTCGTCTCGATCTCCTCGCCCTGCCGCGGCTGCTCTGCGTAGCCTGCCAGCACACGGGCCTCGGGAACGTTCGGCGTCACGATGCTGGCGCGCGGCAAGATCTCGGCTACGAGCGCGCTCTCGGCGTCGCGGTCCAGCAGCCGGGCGCCGGACTCACTGACCATCACCGGATCGACAACCACCGGCGTCTCGGCGGGCAGCTCGTCCAGCGCGAGCGCTACCGCATGGACGGTCTCGACGCTGCCGAGCATCCCCACCTTGACTGCGTCCACGCCGATGTCCGCAACCACGGCGCGAATCTGAGCGAGGACGATCTCTGGGGGGAGGGCGTGAACGGCATCGACACCGAGCGTGTTCTGTGCCGTAATCGCGGTGATCGCGCTCATACCGTGGACCCCGCAACGCGCGAAGGCCTTGAGGTCGGCCTGTATGCCCGCGCCGCCACCAGAATCCGATCCGGCGATGCTCAGCGCGCGAGGAGTGCGTGCGATGTCCGGCATGCCTTTCGCGGGCGCGTCAGGGTATGCGCAGGCGCTTGCGCGCGGGGAAGATCGCGTAGCTGCCGATCGCGCTTACGAGTAGCCGGCCGTCTTCGTGGCGCACGTCGCTTCGCAATACGGCATTCGTCCGGTTGCGCCGGTCGAGCTCGGTCTTACACACGATCTCACCCTCTGTCGCGGTTTGGATGTAGTTGATCGAGATGTTGAGCGTCGCGATGTGCTCATTCTCGTTCGTGTGTGGCCATAGCGTGGAGCCCATGCAGTAGTCGACGAGCGCATACGTGACCACCCCGGAGAGCAGGCCGCCCGCATTGATCAGCTCCGGGCGGATCTCCAAACGAACGGTATCGGCACTGTCCCAGCGCATGCCCATAAAGCCGCTGACGCCGTCGATCCCGAAGCGATCACCGCTCCGTCGGCTCGAATCCTCTGGTCTGCCGGTTGAGCTGCTCTGCTCCATAGCGCCTGTCCCCGGAGACGGTGGCTGAACGACTCCGATCACGGTCTTCCACTGAAGCCTCGGGCGTGCCGGCTGAGCCACCGGGGTTATCGGAAGTGTCGTTCACGGATGCGTTGACCTGGGACTTGGTTAGCCCAGGACAGGATATCTACCCACCAGGCAGCTCTTGTGCAGGCGCGACACCAGTTTGACCGTGAATTGGCACAAATGTGTGTTTTTCGTCACATTTTTAGTCGTATGGTCGAGGCATGGCACCCGAAAGCCCATCTCCACCCAATGCACCTGCGCCTCGTGACCCACGACGTGTATTGGGTACGCTCGGCGAGGACTTCGCTGTCGGCCATTTCCGGCGGCTGGACTTCGTAATCGTCGAGCGCAACGTACGGACACGTCACGGCGAGATCGACCTGATTGCGTTCGATGGCCGAACCCTGGTTTTTGCCGAGGTCAAGACGCGCAGGGCCGGCAACCGTCGTCGCGGCCTCTGCCCCGAGGAACAGCCACTGGCATGGTTGAAGTTCAGCCAGCGCTCACGCCTGAAGCGACTGGCCTGCGCCTGGTTGTACGAGAACACCGCCGCGCGCCCCAAGGCGCACACGATCCGCTTCGATGCAGTCGGTGTGATCGTCGCCGGCTCAAACCGGCTGCTGCGCCTCGATCACATCGAGGGAGCTTGGTGAGCACAGCTTGAACGGAATGCACACCGTCGATAGGGCTTTGCTTCCTTGACTCAGCTAAGAATCACAGCGCCAACTGCCGGTAGGCAGTCGACTGAAACGACATGCGGTGTAGCGGGGAAACGCCCTGGCGACCAATCGCCTCGCGGTGCACAGGAGTTGAGTATCCGACGTGCTCGGCGAAGTTCCAGCCCGGGTGCAACTCGTCGGCGCGATGCATGTAGCGATCGCGTGTGACCTTCGCCACGATCGACGCGGCCGCGATCGCGGCGCTTGTGGCATCGCCGCCCACGACCGGTCGCTGCGGGCGCTCGAACTCGGGCACGGCAAAGCCGTCGATCAAACACATCACCTCGCCTGGGACATCGCGCGTGACGCCCCTGATCGCGTCGCGCAGGGCCGCCAGATTCGTCTTGTGCAGACCTCGCGAGTCGATCCCCTGCACACAGCGCGAGACGACGGTAACGCGAGCGGCAGCATTGAGCACGAGCGGATAGAGCTCCTCGCGAGCCTCCGCTTTATGCTGCTTGGAGTCGTTCAGCGTCGCCAGAGCACGCAGCTCACGGGTCGTGAGCCGCTCGTAGTCGAACAAGACCGCCGCGGCGACCAGCGGACCGGCCAGGCAGCCGCGTCCCGCCTCGTCCGCACCGGCGACCATGCGCACCCCGAGCGCCCGGTCGAAAGCGAACAGGCGTTGTCCGCTTTTGTTCCGCGCGCGCCGACGAGCGACACGCCGAGAATAGGGAGCCCTGGGAGAGCTTGTGCGCTTGGGGCGTGAGTCCTTAGAGGATGCCGATGCGGTCGGGAGGCCAGTAGGTGGCGAAAGCCCCTCCGATGATCCAGCTTGTGGGGACAGGCCCCCAAAATCTGCTGTCGTCCGACTCGCCACGATTGTCCCCCATCATGAACCAGTGACCGGCGGCTATCTTGATCGGCTTGGGGAAATTGCACTCGGAGGCGCTACCACACGGGTCGATGTAGGAGTCTTTCTCTCGGACGAACTGGCTCGTACCAGTCGCCTTGCGAAAGACGTGGCCTTCCTTGATGTAGATTTCGTCTCCGGGCCCCGCGACGACCCGCTTGATGAAGTTGACGCTGGCCTCTTCAGGCTCAGGCGTTGCGCAAGCCGCACCACCAGGGGTGACCATGTGAGGTTGCGGCCCGCAAACCTGCTGTTCAGCATCCTTGGGCGGATGGAACACCAGGATCTCCCCCACATGCGGTTCTTTGAAGTGCATGTCTATGCGGTTCACAAGCACTCGCTGACCTATTTTCAAGGTCGGTTCCATCGAACCGCTGGGGATCCGATAGGGCTTGACGACGAAAGCCTGGATTGCAAGCGCCAGACCGATCGCGACCAGCACGATCACGATCAACTCGACGATCGAGTTCGTTCTGGACTTCGGCTCGCCCCTTTCCTCAGTCCGCTTCACCGAGGTGGGTCCTTCCTTCACGCCGAAGGCTCGCCGGCTCCACTGTCGCCGGCGTCGGAGGGGGAGTCGGCTTCGCCCGTGGCCACAGTTGACGCCTCTGCGTCGTCTACCTCGGTCGCGGCCGTCTCGGGAGCCCCCTCATCCGAGTCGGACACTGGCGCAGCGGAAGCGGACGGCTCGTCCTGAGCATCAGTCGAAGTCGTTGTCTGCTCGGCCTCCTGGGCGTCGACGGCGGCCTTTGCCTCGGTCTCTGCCGCCTCGGTCCTCTGCGTCTCGGCAATCTGACTCTCAGCTGCCGTCTCTGACGCAGTCGCACCCTCGGCGTCCGTCGCCTCCGTCGGCTCATGCAGCAGGCCCGGTTGAACAGTCTCCTCGGGCCCGGTATAGCGACGCTCGCGCACGCGAGCACGCTTGCCGACGCGATCGCGCAGGTAGTAGAGCTTGGCCCGTCGCACATCACCGCGGGCCGCCACCTCGATGCGCTCGATCTTGGGGGAATGCACCGGGAACATACGCTCTACACCCACGCCAAAGGACTGCTTGCGCACAGTGAAGGTCTCGCGAGCCCCATGGCCTTGGCGCTTGATGACTACACCCTCGAACACCTGGATACGGCGACGGGTGCCCTCGATGACCTGGAAGTGGACGCGCACACGGTCGCCCGGCCCGAAGTCGGGGACGCGGCGCAGCTGCTTGCGCTCAATACTTTCGATAACGGTGCTCATGGCAAAAAGAAGGCGTCGAGTGAGCGAAAGTCGCTGCACTGCCCGACGCGCCCGCGAATGGTAGCGAACCCCGCCCTATGGAGCGCCGTTCGCTCCCCCTCCCCGTGCGCGACTCTGCTGCAAGCGCCACTCACGGATACGCTCGTGGTGGCCGGAGAGCAGGATCTCAGGGACGTACCAGCCGCGATACTCAGCCGGCCGCGTGTAGTGCGGATACTCAGGCTCACCCTTCAAAGCCTCGCTGAACGACTCCTCGACGGCCGAGTCGACGTGCCCGAGCGCGCCCGGCAGCTTGCGCAAGATCGAGTCGCAGAGGACCATCGCCGCAGGCTCCCCACCGGAGAGGACGTAGCGACCAATCGACAGGCTCTCGCTCGCCAGATGCTCGACAATCCGCTCGTCAAAGCCCTCGTAGCGCCCGCATAGCAAGGTCAGCGCCGGCTCGGCCGCCAACTCCTGCACGTAGCTCTCGTCGAGCAGCCTCCCTCCGGGGGCAAGCGCGATCACCCGCCGGCGCCTGCGCACCTCAGTCGCGTCAACGCCGTAATGAGCTTGCATGGCCGCGTCCATCACGTCGACGCGCAACACCATCCCGGCGCCCCCACCAAAGGGAGTGTCATCGACCTGACCACCGCTCAGGGGCGTGTGCTCGCGAAAGTTCACGTAGCGCAGACACGAGCCCGCGTCGAGTGCGTTACGCACGTGACGCTGGGCCTCGAACCACTCAAACCATTCCGGAAAGAGCGTGAAGACGTCGATCTCCATCAGTCCTCCCCCAGGAATGCCATGTTCACGTCGATGCGCCTGCGCTTTGGATCGACGTGACGGATCGCGTCGCTTACCATCGGCACCAGCAGCTGGCTCACCGAGGAACTCCTCAACTCGTTCTGGGCGTCGGCCTCAGACGTGACGAGCCGTACTTCCAAGGCCTCGCATGAAGGAAGCTCCATCAGTCCGATGACCATCCCCACGCGTCGCTCGCCGTCGAGGACCTCACAGCCCACCAGCTCCTGGGCCCACCACTCCCCCTCCTCCAGCTCAGGGGCCTCGGCAAGCTCGACTGTCAACTCTCGCCCTCGCAGCACCTCGGCGGCTGGACGATCTTGAATCTCCTCCAAGCGCACGATTGGATGCTCGTCTGTGCCCGCTCTCCTAACGACCGTGCACGTGCGATCGTCGAGCCTCACCGTCGTACCAACGGCAAGCAGTCGCGGACGCGCGCCGGTGACGTAGAAACTGCCATCGAGACCATGAGCACGACCGACGCGACCGGCAGGAACGGCGCGTGCGCCACCATCCCGATCCCTTGGCCCCTCGTTATCTCCCGCCACGGACGCACCGATCTCCTCGGCCGGCGTTGCGTCATGGCTGCCCGTCTTGGGATCGCCCGCGCCGGCGCTCACCTCGTTGCCCCTAGTCGACGATGTCGACGAGCACGCGGCGCTTCTCGTTGACCGCTGAGGCCTTCACGACCGTCCTCAACGCGTGCGCAGTGCGCCCGCCACGGCCGATCACCTGCCCGTAGTCCTCATCCGCCACGCAAAGCTCCAGCACGACGGTGCCATCGTCCTCCTCGAACTGCTCCACCGATACCTCTTCAGGACGATCGACCAAGCCTTGGGCCAGGTACTCCAACAGATCTCTCATGACCTCGGAGGACATCCGATCACCCGCGAAGCATGCGGCTGCTAGCTGATGCCTTGGATGCGCAGCAGCTTTGCGACCGTGTTCGACGGTTGCGCGCCACGTGCAAGCCAGCTCTTTGCCCGCTCCTCGTCGATCACGATCGTCGAAGGGTCAGTCTGGGCGTTGTAGTGGCCGATCGTCTCGATCACGCGCCCGTCGCGCGGAGAGCGCTGATCGGCGACGACTACTCGCCACACGGGGTTCTTCCTTGCGCCCACACGCGTGAGCCTAAGCCTTACCGACACGGTTTCCTCTCTGAGTGCTTACCAGTCCAGCCAAAGAGCTTAGACGGTTCGGGTGACCTTAGATGGTTCGGGTGACCTGTGAAGATCAAGGAGACGGCCGAGGGCCGACAGACACCCCACAGATCCCTATCAGCGGGCCTGCCTCATCAATGCGCCGACATCGGGCATCTGGCCGCGGCTCATACCACGCATCATCTTGCGCATCTGGCCGAACTGCTTGACGAGTTGGTTGACCTGCTGCACATTGGTGCCCGAGCCACGGGCGATGCGCAGACGGCGCGAGCCCTTGATCAGCTCGGGGCGGCTGCGCTCCTCGGCGGTCATCGAGAGGATGATCGCCTGAATGCGGTCGAGCTCGCGCTCGTCGACCTTCAGGTTTTTCAATTGCGCGCCGGCAAAGCCGGGGATCATGCCGAGCAGGTTCGTCAAAGGGCCCATACGACGGATCGTCTTGAGCTGGTCGAGGAAGTCGTCGAGGCCAAACTCATTGCGCCTGAGCTTGCGCTCAAGCTCAGCCGCCTGTGTCTCGTCGAACTGACGCTCTGCGGTCTCGATCAGGCTCATCACATCGCCCATGCCGAGGATGCGCTGAGCCATGCGATCAGGATGGAAGCGCTCGAACTGGTCGAGCTTCTCGCCGGTGGAGGCGAACATGATCGGCTTGCCGGTCACCGCCTTCACCGATAGGGCAGCGCCACCGCGAGCGTCACCGTCGAGCTTGCTCATGACCACACCATCGAACTGAACGGCCGCGGCAAACTGCTCGGCGACGTTGACCGCGTCCTGGCCGGTCATCGCATCGACTACGAGCAGCACGTTGTGCGGCTTCACGACATCACGGATCTTCACGAGCTCGGCCATCAGGGCCTCATCGACGTGCAGCCGTCCGCTGGTGTCGACGATCAGCACGTCCTTACCCTCTTCGCGCGCACGCTCGAGTGCCCACGCCGCGATATCAACCGGATCGCGTTCAATCCCCTGCTCGTAGACGGTCGCGCCGGCCTGCGCGCCGACCTTCACGAGCTGATCCACCGCCGCCGGGCGATAGACATCGCAGGCCGCCAAGGCCACCGAGGAGGAGTGCTCCTCGCGCAAGTAGCGCGCCAGCTTGGCGGTCGCGGTCGTCTTGCCCGAGCCCTGAAGACCGGCCATTAGGATCACGGTCGGCGGTCGTGGCGAGAAACTCAGGCCTGCCGAAGCTCCTCCCATCAGGCTCGTCAGCTCATCGGCGACGATCTTGACGACCTGCTGGCCCGGGTTGAGCTTGCCGACAATGTCCGCCCCAAGACAACGCTCCTTCACATCGCTTGTGAAGCCCTTCACGACCTTGAAGTTGACGTCAGCCTCCAGCAGCGCAAGACGGATCTCACGCATCGCCCCGTCGATGTCGGCTTCGGTCAGCGTGCCACGCTGGCGCACGTTGCCCAGGGTGGCCTGCAGCTTCTCGGCTAGGGAGTCGAACATCAGACGGTCAATTCTGGCAGCCCAATGCGCCAGCGCAGTGAGAACTCATCCGCTCGGGCAGGCCAGCGAGCAGCAGTCGTACCCAGAAAGCTTCAATCGCTCTCTGGGGCGCCCGCGGATGGCGGCTGCTGTCCAGAGCGGCGCGCGATCGCCTCGCCGATTCCACCAAATGCCTCCGCGAATTCCGACGGGATCACGAACACCTTGTTGGAGTCGCCTTCGGCCAGCGAGGGCAGCATCTGCAGGTATTCGTAGCTGAGCAGCTCGCGTGAGGGTTTGCCGTCGTGGATCGCTTTGAAGACGGTGTCGATCGCCTTCGCTTCGCCCTCGGCGCGCAGCACGGCCGCTTGGCGGTCGCCCTCAGCGCGCAGCACCACCGCTTGCTGTTGGCCCTCAGCGGTGAGGATCTGTGCCTGCTTCTCGCCTTCGGCGGTGAGGATCGCCGCGCGACGGTCACGCTCGGCGCGCATCTGCTTCTCCATTGCCGCCCTGATGTCCTGCGGCGGGTCGACCGACTTGATCTCCACGCGGTTGATGCGTATGCCCCACTTGCCGGTTGCCTCGTCCAACACCACCCGAAGCTGTGTGTTGACGCTCTCGCGGGCGGTAAGTGTCGCCTCGAGCGACAGCCCACCGATCACGTTACGTAGCGTGGTGACCGTCAGCTGCTCGATCGCCTGCAGCGGATTGGCCACTTCGTATGTGGCCGAGCGGGGATCGGTGATCGTGAAGTAGAGGACTGTTTCGATCGCAACGACGACGTTGTCTTCGGTGATCACCGACTGAGGTGAGAAATTGACGACCTGCTCACGCAGGTCCACGAGCGGCTTGACACGATCGACGAACGGCGTGACGAGCGTCAGACCCGGCTCGAGCGTGCGGCTGTAGCGACCGAGCCGCTCCACCACGCCTGCCCGCGCCTGAGGAATGACACGGACTGTACGGGCGGCCGCGATCAGCGCGAACACGACCAAGACGGCTATGACGATGAGAGCGACCATAAAGCTGATTCGTCCTTTCTATTCCGACTTTCTAGAGACTACCTATGTCGGCTAAGCGTCTGAGGGGTCGATGGTCGAGCGAGGCTCGAGTCCACATGCCCACCCACCCACGAAATGTGCTTTGCACATGAGTGACCGAGGACGACGCCTCGCGAAGCGCTAGCGGCCCCTCAGTGCATCACAAGCGCCGTCGCTCCGCGTATTTCGACGACTTCGACGCGTTCTCCAGGGTCGAATATCTGATCTTCGTCAAAGCTGCGTGCTGTCCACACCTCGCCGTCGATCTTCACGCAGCCGACACCCTCGTCATTTGCGATCCGCTCCAAGACGATCGCCCTACGACCGATCAGCGCCGCCGCACCTGTGCGGATCGACGGGGGCAGTCTGCGGTGGCGCCTTGCTACGGGCCGTAGCGTCGCGAACACGAGTCCCGAGGAGAGCAAGAAGACGATCACGGCGAGCAGAGACCCGACGCCCAACAAGCTCACGACGGTCGCAAGCGCCGCCCCGGCGGCGAACGGCGCCAGGTAGAAGCCACCCTGGTGCATCTCCCCGATGCCGAGGATGCCTGCGAGCACCAACCACAGAATCCAAGCGTCCATGACTTGATTATGCCTTCGCCACCAAAGCGCGAGCGAAATCTTCTGCATCGAACGGGCGTAGGTCCTCGAGTTGCTCGCCAATCCCGATCAGCTTGACCGGCAGCCCGAGCTCCCGCGCAATCGCGAGCGCGATCCCACCACGGGCGGTTCCGTCGAGCTTGGTCAGCACGACGCCGCTGACACCGGCCGTCGAGGCGAACATCTGCGCTTGGCGCAAACCATTCTGACCGGTGGTCGCATCCACGGTCAGCAGCGTCTCGTGCGGCGCGCCATCGAGCTGCCGTGCGATCACGCGCCTGACCTTCGCCAGCTCCTCCATCAGGTCGTCCTGGGTGTGAAGCCGCCCGGCGGTATCCACGATCACCACGTCGATTCCTCGCGCTCGCGCTTGCGCGACCGCCTCGAAGGCGACCGACCCAGGGTCTGAGCCCTCAGGTCCCGTGACGATCTCACAGTCTGCGCGCCCAGCCCAACCTTCCAGCTGCTCGGTCGCGGCCGCACGGAACGTATCCGCGGCGCCCAGCAGAACGCTCACTCCCAGCTCCTTGCGCAGATGCCAGGCGAGCTTGCCGATCGTCGTGGTCTTGCCCGTGCCGTTGACTCCGACAGCGAGAATCACCGTCGGCTTGGCCCGGATGTCGATCTTGTCGTGTTCGCTGCGCGCGGTGTCTGCCAACAGCTCGATCAACCGCTCCGACAGCTCCTCGCCGCTACTAACCCCACCTTCGGTGGCTTCCCGTTCAAGCGTCTCGACTACCGCGGCGGTCGTGCTTGCACCCACGTCGGCCATGATCAAGGCCTCCTCCAGGCGTTCCCACGTGTGCTCGTCGAGCGTGGCAAAGAGCGTGGCTTGGATCTCCGACCCAAGCGCTTGCCGTGTCTTGGAAAGGTTTTCGCGCAAGCGCTTGAACAACCCTCGGCGACGTTCGCGGCCCTCCTCGGACTGCTTGTGCCCTTCAGGGTAGGTCTGCACCGATGCCTGGATCGGCCCGTCGGTGATGAACAGCTCAGACCAGTCGCGTGACATCGTCTATGCGACCGGAGCGACCTGCGGCGGAACCTCCACCGCCGCAACCTGCGCCGCCGGCTCCTCCTTTGGAAGCCTACGCGAGAGCACCTTCGATACGCCGTTGTCAGCCATCGAGACGCCATACAGCCAGTCAGCGGCCTCCATCGTGCGCTTCTGGTGGGTGATCACGATGAACTGAGCACGGTCGGCGTAGCGGCGCAGCAGCGTCAGGAAGCGGTCGAGGTTGAGGTCGTCGAGCGCGGCCTCGACCTCGTCGAGGACGTAGAAGGGGCACGGTCGCGCCAAGAAAACCGAGAACATGAAGGCCAGCGCGGTCATCGACTTCTCACCGCCGGAGAGCAGCGACAGCCGCTTGGTCGACTTTCCGGCCGGTGTGATTTCGATCTCGACGCCCATCATCTCCTCAGCGTCCTGCAGCTCATCGGCGTCGGCCTCTATCTCCGCCGCCGCCTCGGCATCGGGCGCCTCGCCGCTTTCCGGCGCCGGCTCACCGCCGAGCACGGGCGCGTGGAGCCTGCTCATCCTTGACCAAGCGCAAACGTCCACTGCCTCCGGGGAACACGTCGCCGACGAGCTCCTCGAAGTTGCGTGCCGCGGCGCTGAAGGTCTCATTGAAGGTTTCGTGGATCTGGCGGTCGGTTTCGCGGATCACGGCCCGCAGCTCGCGCAGCGCCGTCTCCAGGTCGGTACGTCGCTCCTCGAGCTCCTCGACGTGAGCGACTGCCTCGGCGTACTCGTCCTGGGCAAGCGGGTTCACGGGACCGAGCTGCTCACGACGACGCGCCAGACGCTCCAGGCGTGAGCGCAATGCCTGTTCCTGCTCCTCGCCGAGAGGTTCGACCGCAGCTTCGGACTCTTCCGACGCGGACTGCCCGGTACTTGCTGGCAACGGACTATCTGATGTGTCCTGCGGCCCTGAGGCGCCCTGTGGCTCTGAGCTCTCCTGTGACCCATCCGCGCGCTCGCCCTCTGGCGCGTCGAGATCGTCCTCCCTAGTCGGCTGCGCGCCCCCCGGACCCGGCACAGGCAGCTCCAGACGCTCACAGACCTCACGCAGCTCCTGCTGGGCCTCGGCCGCCTGATCGCGCAAGCGCTGGGCGGCCACCTCGGCCCCGGTCACAGCCTCGCCCTCGACACGCAAAGCGGCTTGAATCTCGGCCTCCTCCTGGGCACAGGCACGCAGCTCGGCGGAGACCTGCTCGCCCGCTGCACGGTCCTCGCTCAGCAGCGCCTCTATCTGCTGCAGGAGCCCTGTCATCCCCTCGCCCGTGCGCGGCAAGCGCCGTCGCGAGGCGCTCAGCGCGCGGCGTGAGCTCTAGGTCGGCTGCACGCTGGGCCCGCAGACGCTCGATCCGCCGTGCGCGCTCAGCCCGTTCCACCTGCCTTCGCTCGGCCTGCCTGCGCTCGGCCGCCAGCTCACCTTGCAACTCCGCGCGACGCACCGCCAGCGGCCCCTGCTCAGGCGCTGCCCTGCGCTGCTCGATCAGCCAGAGCGCTTTGCGCTGAGCCTCGGCCGCTTCTCCCAGCAAGCGCTCGCTGTCGCGTAGCGCGCCATCGGCCTGGTCTCGTGACAGATTGGCCTCGCGTGCCTGCTCGAGCGCTTGCTCGACCGCTGCTCTGGCCGCATGCTCGCTGCCGACGGCCTGCTCGCTCTCGGCGATCAGTCGATCGCGCTCGTTGCGACGCGCGAGCACGCGCTCGGCTCCGCCCTCGGTCACTTGGCGCAACTCGCCCCAGCCGGCAAACAGGACACGCCCTGAGGCGGTGCTCGCGACACCGCGGAAATCATCGGCCACATCCTCCAGACGCTCCACCACCCAAGCATCGGCAAGCAACCTGCGCGCGAGCACCAGCACCGGCCTCGAGCCGCCCAGCAGGTCGGTCAGGCGCAGTGCGCCAGTCACCGGCGGTTTACCGGCTAGCTCAGTCGAGCGGTCATCGCCCTCCTCGGCGACGGTCCTGCCCCCACCGTCTTGCCCTGCCGGAGCGTCCTGCCCCACAAAACCATCGCTCTCACCCGCCGCCTCTCCAGCGAGTAGGGCTGCGCCGCCATCGGGGCCGACTCCGTCGAGCAGCGTACGGGCACCGTCCATGTCGCGCACCAGCGCCGCATCGAGACGACCGCCAAGCGCAGCCGCAAGTGCCAACTCGTAGCCGGGCTTGACCTGCAGCGCGTCGCTGAGCGCCCGCGGCGCGCCCGCCTTTGCGCCGTGGGCGCCGGCATGGCTGCGCAGGAACTGGTTGGCAGCAGCCAGTTCCGCGCCGACCTTCGCCGCCTCGCGTCGCGCCGCCTCGGCGTCGCCTTCGAGCTTGCGCAAACCGCCGCGCGCAAGCTCGGCGAGCGCATCGGCCTGCTCGCGCGCTGCGCGCGCGGCCTGAGCCTGCGCCTCAAGCTCGGTCACGCGTGCTGCTGCCTGTTCGCGTTCGCGCTCCAAACCTTCGATCTCACGCTCCAGCTCACTCTCGCGTTCGCTGTCGATCTCCGCGAGCGCCGCCTCGAGCGCGCGCACGCGGTCGACACTTGCCTGCTCCTCGGCCTGCTCGCCGTGCTCCCCGCCTCCTGTGCCAGGCCCCTGCTCGAGTGCACCGAGCTCGATCTCGATGCGACTTGCGCGCTGGGCGAGCGTCGCGGCGGTGGCAGCCGCCTGCTCGCCGCGCATCTGTAGGCGCTCGCGTGCCGATCGCGCCTCGTAGACCTGCTTGGAGAGCGCGTCGTGGCGCTCAGTGCGCTCGGCCAGCGCACTCTCTGCGTGTCCGCGTCGCTCGACGACCACGCGTAGGCGCGACTCGATTTGCTCGCGTGCTGCCCTCGCCGCCTGCACGCCTTCCTCGGCTTCGACGAGCTGCACTCGCCTGGCCCTGACCGCCTCGCGGGCCAGCTCGAAGCGAGCCTGAAGCATCTGGTGCTCCAAGCGCTCGTGCAACTCGGCCGCCTCCGCTTGGCGCTTGAGCGGGCGTAGGCGCGTGCGCGCCTCACGCTCCACGTCGAGCGCTCTGTCCAGGTTCTCCTGGGTGCGCTCCAGCTTCAGCTGCGCGCGGCGACGGCGCTTGCGGTGCTTGCCAAGGCCCGCCGCCTCCTCGATCAAGAGGCGCCGGTCGCGGGGCTTTGAGGTCACGATCGCCTCGACCCGCCCTTGGGAGATGACCGAATGGGTCTCCTTGCCAAGGCCTGTGTCGGAGAGCACCTCGATCACGTCGACGAGGCGGGCGCGGGCGCCGTTGAGTCGATACTCGCCGTCGCCCGAGCGATCGAGCCGGCGCACGATCGATATCTCCGAGAGCGGCAGATCGACCGTCTCATCAGAGTTGTCGAGCACGATCTCGACCTCCGCGGCGCTGCGCGCCTGCACGCCGCGGCCGCCGCCGAAGATCACATCCTGCATCGACTGGCCTCTGATCGCGAGCGGCGACTGCTCGCCCATCGCCCAAAGCAGCGCGTCGGTGACGTTGGACTTGCCCGAGCCGTTAGGCCCGACCACGACGCTCACGCCCGGGCCGAAGTCCAGTTTGGTGCGATCGGGGAAGGACTTGAAGCCCTTCATGGTGAGCGACTTCAGGTGCATCGAGATCTATGCCTTGGCGAGGCTCTCTAGCGCCTTACCCGCCGCCTGCTGCTCGGCGTGCTTCTTGCTGCGTCCCCGGCCCTCGCCGAGTGGCTTACCCTCGAGCAGCGCGACGACAACGAATGTGCGGTCGTGCGGTGGGCCGTGCTCGTCTGTCACCTCATAGGCGATCGTCTCCCCCCTCCTGGCAAGTGTCTCTTGGAGGGCCGACTTGAAGTCCAGGGGATGCTCCAGCGCATCCTCCATCTCCGGCGCAAACGCCTCCACCACGGCCTCTGCGGTGCGCTCGTAGCCGGTGTGCAAGTAGCAGGCTCCGATCACGGCCTCGATCACCGAGGCCAGCACACGCTCTGTCTCCAGCAAACCCACGAGCCGACCCTCGCCGTTCTCCGGCGCCGCGGCGCGCAAACGCTCGCCCACCTGCAGGCGTTCGGCCACGGCACGACAGGAACGGCCAGATACCGCTTGCGCGCGGATCTTCGTGAGCCGGCCCGCACCGAAGCGCTCCGCTTCAAGGCGCGGATAGAGGTGCGCCGTCACCGCCAGCGCAAGCACGCTGTCGCCGAGGAACGCCAGCCTTGTGTAGGAGTCGCTGCGCCGCTCGGTCCATGAAGCATGCGTGAACACCTGCCGCGCCAGCTCCTCGGGCAACTCCTCGAGCAGCGAGCGCAACAGCCCCACCCCCTCCTTGCTCTGCACGCTAGCCATCGTTTGAGTGTGCCACGACGAAATCGACCGCCTGACCGACAGTGAGGATCTCAGCGGCCTGCTCGTCCTCGATCTTTACGCCGTATGTGTCCTCGAGCTCCTGCACGAGCGTGTAAAGGTCCAGCGAGTCCGCGCCCAGATCGTCCTTGAAATGGGTGGTCTCTTTGATCAGGTGGGGCTCGACATCGAGCTCGTCGGCCAGATGGGCCTGTATCAGGACGAACACTTCCTCGCGGGTCATTCGCTTGCCAGGCTAGCCGGATCGCCGGACACCGGAGCACTCCTGAGCGCGCCGGCCTCCTCCAGCGCACTGCGTGTAGCGCCAATCACATCCTCGCGCACGCCGCGCTCAGCACGCAGGATCGCCTGCGCGAAGCCGTGTCTGGCAAAGCGCCCGTGCGGGACAACAGCGAGACGACGCAAACCCAAAAGATAGGCCCCGCCCTCTCCTTCGGGGTCGATTTCGTCACGAAAGCCCCGTAGCGAGGGACGCAGCAGCATTCCACCCAACTTGCCCCGCAGCGAGGACGTTGCGGCGTCTCTGACTGCACGCAACATCGTCTGCGAGACACCCTCCATCAACTTCAGGGCGATGTTCCCGGTGAAGCCGTCGGTGACGATCACGTCGGCCACCGCAGCGACGATATCGCCACCCTCGACATTGCCGACGAAACACAGCTGCCCGTCGCTGGAGCGTTGCGCGAGCTCCTTGCCCGCTCGTGCAACCAGCTCGCTGCCGCGCTCTGACTCCTCGCCGTTTGAGAGCAGGCCGACGCGGGGGCGCTCGACGCCGAGCACGGCACTCGCGAAAGCCGCTCCCATGAAGGCAAACTGGACAAGGTGCTCCGGGCGCGCCTGCACGCTCGCGCCGACATCGAGCAGCGTCACCGCATGGCCTGGGACGGGTATCGGCAGCGCGAGCGAGGGACGATGGATACCGGGCGCGCGCTTGATGTTGAACAAGCCGGCGGCGAGCGCCGCTCCGGTGCCCCCCGCGCACACAAGCGCATCCGCGCGACCATCGCCCACGGCCTTTGCTGCCTGCACGATCGACGCCTCAGGCGTGGAGCGCACCGCTCGCACAGGGTCGGGGCTCTTTGCGACCGACACTGGCGCATCGACCACCTCGACACCCGGCCCGACGTCGCCGAGCTCGCCGGCCGGGCCGAACAGCAGCACGTGCACGCCCTGCTCTGCCGCGAGCCGCGCGCCGGCAGCAACCTCGGACGGTCCGAGGTCGGCGCCGTTCGCATCGACAGCCACGACCGTGTGCGAGCGCATGCCGGGTTCCGCTACGCGGCCGCCACGGCTGGGCGACCCAGTCATGCTTGGCGACTACTCGTGGTCGTGGTCGTGATCGTGGCTGTGCGCACCGGGCGCCACCACCTCACGACCTGCATACGTCCCGCACTCGGGGCACACGCGGTGTGGTCTGCGTGGGCTGTGGCAGCGCGGACACTCGTTCACCGTGGGCGCCTCGATCTTGTGATTGGCGCGACGCAGCGCGGTGCGACTGTGCGATTGCTTTTTCTTGGGGACGGCCATCGGCGGGACAGGCTAGCAGGGCCGAGACCGAATAGCCGCATTGGACTATTCCCGTTGGGACTAGTCGTATTGGGACTAGTCGAGCTTTAGCTCGTTCAACTTCGCCCAGCGCGGATCCGGCGGGCGCTCATGCGTGTGCTCGGGGCCGGTTTCGTTCAGATCGGCAGCGCACACCGCGCACAGCCCGGCACAATCCTCGCGACATAGCACCTGTGTTGGCAAAGCCAGCACGAGCGCGTCGCGCGCCCAGCCGGCCAGGTCGAGGGTCTCATCCTCCAGATAGGGGCTCGAAAGCTCTTCTCCGCCGCCGGGCCGATCGACCTCGCGTGCATCGATATCGATCTGCGGCGCGGCATCCTTCAGACAGCGCATGCAGGGCCCTACGAGCGCTGCTAGGAAGCGCAACCTCAGCGCGTAGCCGTTGCCGAGCATGCGCGAGACGTCGAGCTTCACCGGCAGCGTCGCCGGCTCCACCTCGTACGGCTCGCCTCCGAGCGTCAGCGGCTCGACGTGCACCGCCAGCTCGAAGCTTCTCCCCTCGCCGGCGCTCAGGCGCAATCCACCGAGGTCGAGGATGTCCGTCACAGCAAGCATCCCTCCAGATTAGTAACAGGTCTACCGAGTCGTGGGCCGAGGCGGTGCAAGCCATTGCCGAAAACGCGATGCCCCCTGCGCGCGCGGGGGGCATCGTCCAAAACAGGAGCACCCACGATACCTGCCGCGACGCCCACTCAACCTCAATCCTCGCCCCATTGAAGCGGCATGCCGGGACGGCCAGTCCCCGAGAATTCAGGCGATCTCGTGCAGCTCGCGCTTGAGAACCTTGCCAGTCGCGTTGCGCGGCAACTCGTCCATGAACACCACATCGCGCGGCACCTTGTAGCGCGCCAGATTGTGCTTGACGTACTCCTTGACGGTCTCCTCGTCCAGGCCCGAGCCCTCGCGCGCGACGACGAACGCCTTCAGGCGCTGTCCGAACTCGGCGTCCTCGACACCGATCACAGCTGCCTCTTCGATCTCGTCGTGATCGGCGAGCAGATCCTCGACCTCGCGAGGAAACACGTTCTCTCCGCCGGAGACGATCATCTCGTCGTCGCGACCGTCCACGAACAGTCGGCCCGCGGCGTCCATTCGGCCCACGTCGCCGGTGCTCATCAGCCCCGCGATGATCTCCTTGTTGCCACCGCCGGTGTAGCCCTCGAAGACCATCTCGTTTCCGACGAATATGCGCCCGTTCTGGCCCTTGGGTACCTCGTGCCCCTGCTCATCCAGCAGCTTCACAACGGTCCCAAGCGGAGGCTTGCCGGCCGTGCCCGGCGCCGCCCGCAGGTCGGCGGGGGTGGCGATCGTCGCCCACGCCACCTCGGTGGAGCCGTACAGGTTGTAGAGCACGTCACCAAAGGTGTCCATCGCGCGGATCGCCAGCTCTCCCGGCAGCGCCGAGCCGCTCAGCGCGATGATCTTCAGCGCGTGGGTGTCGTAGCTTTCGATCGTCTCGATCGGCAGCTCAAGGATGCGTTGCAGCATCACTGGCACCACCGCGAGCGCCGTCGCCCGGTGCTCCGCGACGGCCCGCAACGTCTCCTCGGGATCGAAGCGCCGGCGCAGCACTACCGTCGAGGACAGTGGCAGCGCGAGCGTGAAGTGCCCGAAGCCCCACGAGTGGAACATCGGCGCGGCGATCATCGTCGTCTCGCGCGCCTTCAGTGGGATCTTCGAGAACAGTGCCGCCAACGGCAGCGGCGAGTCGGGCTGTTTGCGGGCCGCCCCCTTCGGCGCACCGGTCGTACCGGAGGTGAGGATCACGACCCTACCCGGCTCTGCCGGTGGGATGAGATCGGCAGTACTGCCTTTCCTGATCAGATCCTCGAGCGTTGGGTCCGCCGGAGCGGTGCCCGGCTCGCTCCACCCGACGAAGCGGATGCGACCCTCGCCGCCGTCGTGCACGAGGTTTGCGAAGTCTTCGTCGTATACGAGCCCCGCCGGGTTCTCGCGGCGCATCACATCGGTTATCTGCGGGCCCGCGAACGCGGTGTTCAGATACAGGGCGCTTGCTCCCAGCTTTGAGCAGGCGAGCGTCGCCTCGATGAAGCCACGGTGGTTGCGGCACATGATCGCGACCGAATCTCCCTCGGAGATGCCGGCCGCGCGCATTTCGTGCGCAAGCGCGTTCGTGCGCAGGTGCACCTCCTCGAAGGTCAGCGTCCCGCGCTCATCGACGATCGCCTCACGCTCGGGAAAGCGCGCGGCGGAGCCGGTGTACGCCGCCGCGGGCGTGGGCCCCCAGCGTCGCAGAGCCATCACCGAGCGCACGGCACGATCTGGCCTGACCGGTGTGAGGATGCCGGTGCCGAGCAGCACCTTGGCGGCTTCCAGCTTGAATCTATTCGCCGAGCTCACGCGGGCACCCTACCCAAAAAATGCTTCTCCCGCGTGTGCGCATTCGGAGTGGGAGACACCAAGGAGCGTGTCCTGTCGTCCATGACGACGCTTCGGCACATGCACCTTTTTATGACCCAGTTCCGGTCGGTGCATGCACCGACCGGCGAAGCCGCACATGTGCGGCTTCGTGCGGGGCGCGCATGCGCGCCCCGAGCAGGGCCGCATGCGGCCCTGCTGACCATGCCGCATGCGGCATGGTCCCCTCCAATCAGCACAGAAGAGCAAGCCAGGCTGCCGGCAACTACGAAACTTCGGCCGGTTCGTCCTTGCCCTGCAAGCGCTCACGGCCACGCTGCACCGCGGCGATGAACTTCGAGAGGTTGACCTCGAGCGTGCCAAGGATCTCATCCGCGTAGTCCTCGGCACCAAGCCTGATCTCGCGCTCGCGCGCTCTTGCGTCCTCGACGATGTCCTCGGCAGCACGCTCGGCCTGCTTGGTGACCTCCTCCTCGCCCACAAGCTTCTCCTGGCGCTCGCGTGCCTCCTTGACGATCCGCTCGGCCTCCTTCTTGGCCTCGGCAAGCATCTCCTGGCGCTCCTTGACGATCCAGCGCGCCTGCTTGATCTCCTCGGGGATCGTCGCGCGCATCTGGTCGAGGATGTCGTAGATCTCCTCCTTGTCGACCCGTACCTGGTCGGTCATGGGCACCGACTTGGCGTTGTGCACCAAGTCGTCGAGCTTGTCGATCAGCACCAGCACGTCCATCAGCGATCACCTCCGTGGAGCATCCGATATGGCCCCACGACATAAGAAAAGGATATGAAGGGTCTCACGTCAACCAAAGTTCGTCAGCGCGCCAGCTCTTCCTGCAAGCGCGCTGCCACTCGCAGTGGCACAAGGTCGTCGATTCGTCCGCCGAACGTCGCCAGCTCCTTGACGCCGCTCGATGAGAGGAAACTGTATTGCGGTGAGGCCATCAGATACACCGACTCTATCTCGGGATCCTGTCTGCGGTTGAGCTGGTTCATCTCGAACTCGTACTCGAAGTCCGAGATCGCCCGCAGTCCCTTGACGATCGCCTTCGCTCCAACCTTCCTGGCGAAGTCCACGACAAGCGTGTTGAACGGTTGCGCTCGCACATTCGGAACATCCGCGAGCGCCTCTTCGATGAACGCCATTCGCTCCTCGATCCCGAACAGCGTGGCGTCCTTGCGCACCGAGCGGTTGACGACCGCGACGATGACCTCGTCGTACAGGTCGACCGTACGGCGGATCACGTCCAGGTGGCCGTTGGTGATCGGGTCATAGGAGCCCGGGCAGACGGCTATCGACTTGTCAACGCTCATCCTTGTCCTCTGTGCAGTGGATTGTGATCGTGGTGTCGCCGTAGCGCTTACGCTGCGCCACGGCCAGAGGCAGCTCGGCCGGCGCCCGTCGATCGCTCTCTACCACCACACGCGCGCCGGGAGCGAGCACGGTCGGCAACAGCACCGACAGCTCGCGCTCGGAGTCGCGCAGCTGGCTGTAAGGAGGATCGACGAACACGAGATCGTACGTTTCGCCGGCTCTGCGTGCGCTGCGCAGTGCCGAGAGCGCCTCGCCCACCCTTACCCTCGCGTAGGGCTCAGTAAGCTCAAGCAGCGCCAGATTGCCCTTTAGCGCCGCCACGGCTGAAGCGTCGCGCTCGATGAAAAGCGCCTCGGCGGCCCCCCTCGAGAGCGCCTCGATGCCGAGCGCCCCGGTGCCGGCGAACAGGTCGAGCACGCTAGCCCCGTCGATCGGGCCGAGCATCGAGAACAGCGCCTCGCGCACGCGGTCGGAGGTCGGCCGCGTTGTGCGCCCGGACGGCGCGCTCAACCGACGGCCGCCCAAGCGTCCGGCGATCACGCGCATGAAGACCTACCTGTATACGCCACGGCTCTACAGGTCATACGCAACCCATCATGCCCGATCAGCCATGGAGCGCCCGGCTCTCGCTGTCAGGCAGGGATCGGCGACAGCGCCTCAGCACCGAACGCGCTCCAGCTCCGCGCCCAGCAACCCGTGCAGTGGCCCGCTCAAGCCAGGATCCTCTGCAAGAATCGTGCGGGCCCGGGAGCGGGCCCGCTCCAACAAGTCCGTGTCCTCGGGCAGGATCGCGAACTTGAACTGCCCAACGCCAGACTGGCGCGTGCCGATCAGCTCTCCCTCCTTGCGCAGCCGCAGGTCGATCTCGGCGAGCCTGAACCCGTCGGAGTGCTTGGCAAGGGCGCGCAAGCGAGCGGAGCCGGCGGGTCCTACGAGCATGCAGGTCGAGCTGTGCTCGCCCCGGCCCACGCGTCCGCGCAACTGGTGCAGTTGAGAGATACCGAAGCGCTCGGCGTTCTCTACCAACATCACAGTCGCGTTGGGCACGTCCACGCCGACCTCGATCACAGTCGTCGCCACCAACACCTGCGCACGCCCGGAGGCAAACGCCTCCATCGCCTCCTGCTTCTCGCGCGGGCGCATCTGCCCATGCAGAAGCGCAAGGCTCCAACCGGCCAGCTCACCGGCGCGCAGACGCTCGAACTCGGCCGTCGCTGCCTTGGCCTCGCCAACATCGCCCACCGCCTCGGCCTGCCCACCTCCATGTGCGGACTTGCTTTGGCCGTTTGCGGGCGTGCCTTGGTCCCCTCCGGAGGGCTCCTGCGGCGCCTGCTCGACAAGCGGGCAAACCACATACGCCTGGCGTCCAGCTTTTAGCTGTTCGTGCAGTACGCGATAGGCCTGCTCGCGCCCATCTCCACCAGTCACGACGCTCGTGACGATCGGCTTGCGCTCACGCGGCAACTCGCGCAGCACGCTGCGGTCGAGGTCGCCGTAGCGCGCGAGCGCGAGCGTCCTCGGGATCGGCGTAGCGGTCATGTGCAGCACATGTGGGCGCCTGGAATGCCCTTCCTGGCCTTCCAGGGCCGCGCGTTGGCGCACACCGAAACGGTGCTGCTCATCGACGACGGCCACCGCCAGTTCGCGAAAGCGCACCGAGGGCTCAATCAGAGCGTGTGTGCCTACGATCAACGACAGCTCGCCACTTGAGAGCTTGCCGAGTGTGTCGGCCCGCCGAGCCGCGGCAGTCGAGCCGGTGAGCAACGCGACGGTTACCGACTCGCCGCCGAGCAGCCGTTGCACCGTGGCGAAGTGCTGTTGGGCGAGTGTCTCAGTGGGTGCCATCAATGCCGCTTGCGCGCCGTGCTCCACCGCACGCAGCATCGCGTGCAGGGCAACGACGGTCTTGCCACTGCCAACCTCCCCCATCAGCAACCGCTGCATCGGTTGCTTGCGTTCGAGGTCTTCGGTGATCGTGGCGATCACCTTGCGTTGGTCGCCGGTCGCCTCGAACGGCAATCCATGTTGAAGCCAGCGAGAGCTCAAGCTCGCCGGCTCGTTCAACGTCAGAGCCTGTCCTTGCGCCGCCCGCCTGCCGCGGCGGATCAAGAAAACCAGCTGGCTGAGCAGCAACTCCTCGAAGGCAAGTCGCTCACGCGCAAGCTCAGCCTGAGCCCCTGCACCCAGGAAATGCATCGCGCCGAGCGCCGTCGCTCGTGCGGGCAGTCGCTCAGCGACGCGCACGCCGGCGCTGAGCGACTCGACGATGTCGGCGAGATCCTGGCGGCGCTCGCGCACCAGTGCCAGGATCTGGGTAGAGCTGACGCCCTCTGTCGCCGGATAGTGGGCGACAGAGCCAGTCCCACCGGTAGCGATCTCCGAGCCGATCGCGTGATGGGAGACGCGAAAGCGCCCGCCACGGTCAGCCTTGCCATGCAGCACCAGACGCGTGCCGGGCGGATAGCGGCTGGCAAGCCAGGGCTGGTTGAAGAAGGTCGCTCGCATCGAGCCGCTCTCGTCGAACACGCTGGCCTCGACAAGCCCGCGCATGCCGCGCTTGCGCACCGCCCGACTTGCGATCGAGCGCACCTGCACCGCCACGGTCGCCTGCTCGCCCTCACGCAGCGCCGCGACCATGCGCGCCTCGCGATGGTCGCGCGGCAGGTGCTCGAGTAGATTGCCGACCGTCTCGATCCCAAGCGCCGCCATCCCGTCGGTCATCTTGCCGGCCGGGAGGTCCAACGGCTCGGCCAACCGCGAGGGACGCGGCCAGCGCACCGGGGCGGCCAGCATCTGCGCGCGTGTCAGCGGTAGAACGTCCGCGAAGCCGACCGGGGACCGGTCGCCCTCTTTACTCGGCGGCGAGCAGCCACCAATAGGCCGGCTGGCCACCGTGGCGAAGCTCGAGCTCGACATGATCGTCCATGATGCCCTCCAGCTCAGACAACTCCAGAGGCGCGCCGTCGCCGGCGAGCACGCTGATCAGCTCCGTGCCGGCCGCAAGCGCCTGCAGCACAGCCAGCAGCGTCTCGCGCGGTTCCCCCCAGGCGACCACCTGCTCCTCGACGAAGCCCACCGCGTCCCCTTGCTGGAAGCGCCCCTGGGCATCCGCACGCGCCGCGGGCGCAACCGCGCCGGTCCTCAATGCGTCGAGCGCTTCGTGCATCGCCTGTGCGTTCTCCTGCACTCCACGGTCGCTCTGCAGCGCCACCGCAACCGCAAGCCCAGCCTGTTGGCTGGTGGCAGGTACTACGAGCACCTGCTTGTCTGACAGTTCGGCGGCGCGCTCGGCGGCCATCACGACATTCGCGCTGCCGGGCAGCACGACGACCTCCTCGGCCGGCACCTCGTGGATCCCCGCCAGCAGCTCGTAGGTGGAGGGATTCAGCGTCGGGCCGCCGTCAATCGTGTGTACCCCCAGCTCGCCGTACATGCGCGCAAGCCCGCTCCCACTGACGACCGCCAAAGCGCCGCAACGTACGCGCACACGCGCGCCGGCCTTCTTGGCGGGAGCCTTCGGATCGGCGCCGCAGCTGGAGACGCCACCGTTGCTTGCCGCGTGAGCGTCGCCGTTGCCATGTGAGCCGGTTGCCAAGCGCAGCTCACGCTCGGTCACCTGCGCGCGCATATCGGCCACGTCCAGATGGGACACCTCACCGACCCCGTCGAACAGCGCGGTCGCGCGCTCAGGCTCATCGGTATGCAGGTGCACCTTCAAGGTATTGGCATCGCCGACGACAAGCACCGAGTCGCCCAGCAGCTCAAGCGCTGGGGCAAAGCTGGCCGGCACTAGCTCGCTGCCCGTTACGGCGAAGTTGGTGCAATAGCGGTAGGTACTGGAGCTGTGCTCGGGATGGGTGATCTTGGCCGGCGCAAAGTGCTCAAGCTCCGGTGGCTCCTCGTCGCGCAACGCCGCCACCACACCGGCGAAGATCACGGTCAGTGCATGACCGCCGGCATCCACGACGCCGGCGTCGCGCAACGCCGCGAGCATCTCCGGTCCACGCTTGACCGAGTCGGTTCCAGCCTCAACAGCGCGTTCGAGTGTCCTTGCGATCGCCAGATCCTGCTCGCGCGGCTCGGTCGCCGGGCCCAGTGGCACCGCGTCCTCGCCGTGCGCGAGGTCGGCCATGATGCCGTGGGCCATCTCGCGTGCGACCGTCAAGATAGTGCCCTCGGCCGGCTCGCGCACCGACGCATAAGCGCGGTCGGCAGCGTTGGCGAGCGCGGCCCCGATCAAGGTTGCGTCGATCAGCTGGCCGGGGCGGCTGACGAGCTCCTCGGCGGCTCCCCTGATCAGCTGCGAAAGGATCACCCCAGAGTTACCGCGAGCTCCCAGCAGCGCCGCGCGCGCGACCGACTGGACGATCTCCTCGCGCCCAATCTCGTCGATCGTCTTAGCCGAGTTACCTCCCTGCAGGCGATCAAGCTCGTCGAGCACCGCCCTGAGCGTCAACACCATGTTGTCGCCCGTATCACCGTCGGCGACCGGGAACACGTTCAGATCGTTGACCTCCTCACGGCGAGACTCCAGATGCGCAAGCGCACCGGCCACGGCGGCTCTGAAGCGAATCAGGTTCGTGTCGGTCACCGGCTCTGCTCCATCGGACGCGCCCCCTCGGACGCTCTCAAGACCATGCTCACAGCCCTGTCATACCACCACAGCCACCGGTCGATCCGCCCGCGGGCGCATGCCGAGATCTTCGATCCGCGGCGTCAGAGAGCCTTCGTGACCTTGCCGGCCTTCAAGCAGCGCGTACACACGTATACGCGACGGGGTGCCTTGCCGACGAGGATCTTGACCTTCTGCAGGTTGGGATCGAAACGCCGCTTGGTGGCGACCATCGAGTGACTGCGGCTGTTGCCGAACGCGGGACCCTTCCCGCAGCTGTGACATACCTTGGCCATAAGGATGCGCAGTCTAGCCGCTCTCAAGCTCGGAGCGCAACGCGGCCATTTCCAACACGGCTTCGGCGGCGTGCCGGCCCTGATCGCGCTTGCCACCGCCCGTGCGAGCAAGCGCTTGCTCCATCGTCTCGCACGTGAGCACACCGAAAGCGCATGGCACGCCCGTGCTAAGCGCGACCTGCTGAATTCCGCGGGCTGTCTCGGCGCACACATAATCGTAGTGATTGGTCTCGCCGCGAATCACAGCACCAAGACACGCGACCCCCTCGAAGCGCCCGGCTCTCGCCGCATAGCTGGCCGCGAGCGGCAGCTCGAAAGCACCTGGCACGTCGAACGTCTCCACATCTGAGCGCCCAGCCTCGTGAAAAGCCTCGAGAGCACCCTTTTGCAGACGCTCAGCCAACTCCTCATAGAAGCGCCCGATCACGATCGCGAAACTCATTTGCCGCGCCTGTGCCCTTTAGGGTGCTCGCGATCCTGCTCGCGCTCGGAATGCAGGAGCTCCGCGTCGAGGTTTAGCCCCTGGTGGTGCAGGATGTGGCCCATGCGCTGTGCCTTGGTGCGCAGGTAGGCCTCGTTGTGCACGTTGGGCGCATGCTCGATCGGGATCTGCGCGCTGACCGACAGGCCGTAGCCCTCCAGGCCCTTGATCTTCTTGGGGTTGTTGGTGAGGATGCGAATCGAGCTGAGACCGAGGTCGACGAGGATCTGCGCCCCGATCCCGTAATCGCGTAGGTCGGCGGGCAGCCCCAGACGCTCATTGGCTTCGACTGTGTCAAGGCCGTCCTCCTGCAGGCGATAGGCGCGCAGCTTGTTGAGCAAGCCGATGCCGCGTCCCTCCTGGGAGAGGTACAGCAGCACCCCTTCGCCCTCGCGCTCGATCATCGAAAGCGCTGAAGTGAGCTGCTCGCCGCAGTCACAGCGCAGCGAATGAAACACGTCACCGGTCAGGCACTCGGAGTGCACGCGCACGAGCACGTCATCGCGACCAGCAACGTCGCCCTTGACAAGCGCGACATGATGCTTGTCGTCTACCAGCGAGCGGTAGCCGACCGCCTCGAAGTCGCCGAAGGCCGTCGGCAGGCGCGTGGCCACAACTCGTTCTACTAGCTTGTCGTGGCGCCGGCGATAGGAGATCAAATCCGCGACGGTAATCATCTTCAGCCCATGGCGAGCGCAATAGTCGACCAGATCTGGCACACGCGCCATCGTGCCGTCGTCGTTCATCACCTCACAGATCACACCAGCAGGATTGAGGCCAGCGAGCCGGGCCAGATCGACCGCCGCCTCAGTCTGGCCCGCTCGCTCGAGCACGCCGCCCGCACGGCTCTTGAGCGGGAACAGATGGCCGGGCTGGACGAGATCGCGCGGCGCACTCTCGGGATCTATCGCGACCTGGATGGTGTGCGCACGATCGTGTGCCGAAATACCCGTGGTGACGCCTTCACGAGCCTCGATGGAGACCGTGAACGGCGTTTCGAACGACGACTCGTTCTTGGCCGCCATCAAGTCGAGCCCGAGCTCGTCGCACCGCTCTGGCGTAAGCGAGAGGCAGATCAGCCCGCGCCCCTCCTTGGCCATGAAGTTGATCGCCTCCGGTGTGGCGAACTGGGCGGCCATCGTAAGATCGCCCTCGTTCTCGCGATCCTCGTCATCGCAGACGACGACCATCTTGCCCTGTCTAATTTCCTCGATTGCCTCCTCAATGGTCGCGAACGGGATCGTTGTCTTGGACTGGCTCATATGTGGGCCTCCGTCTTCAAAAGTCGCTCGACATGCTTGGCAAGGATGTCCGCCTCTATGTTGACCCGATCCCCGACCTGCGCTTCCCCCAGGTTCGTGCGCGTGAGCGTCTCAGGGATCAGCGACACCGAGAAGCCCCCATCGCGAAGCTCGCTCACCGTCAGGCTGACGCCATCTAGCGCTACCGAGCCCTTCTCCACTAGATAACGCGCCAGCTCGTCATCCACATCGATCTCCAGCACTCGCGAGAACCCCTCTTTGCGCAGCCCGGCGATCGTGCCGGTTACGTCGACGTGGCCCTGCACGATATGCCCACCAAGGCGCCCATCGGCGCGCAGCGCAAGCTCAAGGTTGACGCGCGATCCAGGCCGCAACTGCTGAAGCGATGAGCGCCTCAACGTCTCCTGCATCGCCTGTGCACGGAAGGCCTCACTGTCGATGGCGGTAGCTGTCAGGCATACACCGTTGACCGCAACGGAATCGCCCTCGGCCAGTTCGCCCGCAAGCGCCGTCGAGATCTCGAGCGTGGCCCCATTGGGGTCGCTCTCAATCCGCTTCACCCTTCCCAGATCTGCGATCAGGCCGGTGAACATTTTCTACGAGCTCCTTTCAAAGTTCGAGCCGCTGACATGCACGTAGGGCAAGCTGGGCAAGAAATTGATGGCCCGCCCACCCCACGAAATGTGCTTCGCACATGTGCTGGCCGATCGGAGATCCCGCTGCGTGCCCCGAATGGGGTATCGATCTCCGATCGGTAGGACGCCGCCCAGCGCCGCCATGCGTACATGTCAGTCACCACTCGCGCAGGCGCGCGGAGACCAAGAGGTCGTCGCCGACACGGTCACAGTCGAAACTGAGCGCGCGCAACGCCTCGGAGATGCGTTCGACACCCTCGCCCTCCAGCGGATCGCGCGCGGTCCGGCCGCCGAGCAAAATCGGGGCGAGAAAAAGTCTGATCTCGTCGATCTCCCCGGCGTCGAGAAACGCCCCCGCAAGATGTGGCCCGCCCTCCAACAGCACCGAGGCAATCCCGCTCGTACCAAGCTGGTCGAGTGCCGAGCGCACGCGTGCGGGCTCGTTCTGACCGGTGGCGAGGAGCACCTGCGCCCCGGCGGCTTCCAGCGCGTCGGTATCGGCGCGGGCGGCGGCGCGCGAGACACAGACAGTCAATGGAACCTGCTCAGCGGCAGCAACGAGTTGCGAGGAGATTGGCAAGCGCGCGAGCGAGTCGAACACGACGCGTCGCGGCTGACGAGGGAGCTCTGCCGGGATCCCGTCGGGTCGCGCGGTGAGCTGCGGATCGTCGGCGAGCGCGGTGCCGATCCCAACCACGACGGCATCCACGGAAGCCCGCCAAGTGTGAGCCAGCAGCCTGCTTTCCTCGCCGCTGATCCATTGCGAGTCGCCCGCCCTGGTGGCGACCTTGCCGTCGAGTGTCATCGCCGACTTGAACAGCACCCAGGGGCGCCCCACGCGCGCGTGCTTGCGAAATGCCTGGTTGAGCAGGCGCGCACTGGCGGCCAACTCGCCATCGGCGACAACAACCTCGACACCTTCGTCACGAAGGATGCCCAGGCCACGTCCGGATGCCTTCTCGGTCGGGTCATCGGAAGCCACGACGACGCGCGCGATGCCCGCGTGCATGATTGCGTCGGTACAAGCCGGCGTGTTGCCAACGTGGCAGCACGGCTCGAGTGACACGTACAGGGTTGTCCCAGTCAGATCCGCCGGCCCGCATGCCTCGATCGCGTTGACCTCGGCATGCGCACCGCCGTAGCGCTCGTGCCAGCCCTCGCCCAGCACCTCACCATCGCGTGCGAGGACCGCCCCCACGAGCGGGTTGGGCTTGACCTGCTCGGCGCCGTTGCGCGCGAGCTCGATCGCTCGCCCAAGCAGCGCGCGGTCGGTGTCCGTAATGATCGCCATGCTTGCCCTTCAGGATAGGGCCTGGCGCTCTAGCGGCTACGAGCGCAGCGCCCACCGCGCAGGCGATACACGGTCATTTCGGGGCCGGGATGCGCATAGGAGAGCGGGTAATAGTCAAACGACCAGTCGAAGCCGAATCGCGTCGGACTGCTTCCCGGCGAGTAGGGCGAGACGCGATAGGCAACTTCCGCCTGAGTGGCCAGCGCGTGGTAATAGGCGCTTGCAAACGGCGCCGCACGCGGATCGGCAAGCGCCCGACCGGACTCGGTGGAGCCGACAACCACCCAGCAATAGCCCAGATTCTCATACCAGCCGATCAAGGCCGGGCTGAGCGTCGTCTCATAGTCTTCGAGACTAACTTCGTGAATCGCCTGTGGAGCGAGGCTCCCATCCGGCCCGATAACCGACTGCAGCGACTGATACTTCAGCCAGCGGTCTGAGCGCGAACTGCCCGAGCCTTCTTCGATCCACGAGTCGAGCACCACCGGCTCGACCACGATCGGCGTGCCACGCGGCACGTGTGCGAGCATCCAGGCACGTGTGATGTTGCGCGTATCCGCACGCGAGAGCACGAGATCGTTGTGGATGCTGTAGACGAGACCTTGAGCAAGCAGCACGGTTGCGATCAGCGCCCCGGCGAATAGCGCGAGACGCCCCCGACGAGAGGAGCTGCGCGGTACTTTGCCCACAACGGGCATACCGCTCGCCAGGGGCCTCTCTGAGGAGACTGGCGCCCCGTTCCCTACCTCTGGCGCCTTTGGATCAGCAACGATCCGCTTGCCCTCCCCACGGGGGGATATCGCCTTTTCGACGATGAGCTGCACGAGCTGCGAGGCGAAATAGGCGGCGAGCAGGCATGCGATTGGAAAGATGGGCAGCAACCAGCGGCCGAAGTAACGATCCTGCACACCCATGAATCCGAGGAACAAGATCGCCGCCGGCACCAGCAACCAGCCGATGCGCGCGTGACGGCGCCAGATCGTGATCGTGCCGCCGAGCGCGGCCAGAGCCGGCAGCCAACCGAGACCCCACGAGAACGACCATAGGTAGTAGAAGATCCCGATCTCCTTGGGCGCGCCTAGCTTACCCTGAGCTTCGTCGGAGAGGCTCGATTGGTGTACCAGTTCGGAGTAGAACAGTTTGAAGTCGAGCAGCGCGTAAGGGTTGGCGATCAAGAACGAGACAAGCGCGCATGCCCCGGCAAGCACTACGCCGAGCACCACAGCAAGCCCGGGGCGCTCGAGGGTTGCGTGGCCGCCGTTCGGGTGAGTACCGGCAGAGCGGACGCGCGTCGCGTCGATCGAGTCCAGATAGTGGGTGGCGGCAGCCACGACGAGTGGCACGACCGCGATGCCGGCCGTGTACTTGCTCGCACACGCCAGCCCAAGCCCGATCCCGGCGAGTGCGTAGTCGCGCTTACGCCCATACCGCAGCACACCGGCGCTGCCGAAGAGCGAGAGCGTCAGCGGCAGCAGCGTGACCGCGTCGTTGAGCGCCAAGTGCCCATAGGACACTGGCAGGAACGCGACCGCCTCGATCGCGGCCGCGAGCAGGCCAACGCGACGGTTGAACAGGCGGGCCCCAAGCAGATACAACATCCACACGGAGGCAGTCCCCAGCAGCGCGACCGTCACCCGTCCCGCGAGAAATACTTCACCGGGATGGCTTACATATTCGCTGTGAACGCCACGAGCTCCGCCGAACCAGGCGTCAAGCACAAAGTGCAAGACATAGGTGAGCCCGGGCGGGTTAACGAAGTAGCGCGGGTTCAGCCCGTCGGAAAACATCGCAACGGCCTTTGGCACGAAATGGCCAGCCTCGTCGATGTTGTAGACGTAGGGCAGACCCTCCTTGATGCCCCATAGGCGCAAGCCGAGTGCGACACAGAGGACCAGTCCGAGCCCAGACCACGCCCACAGCCGTTCGTTGCCATCGGCTGCCGGCTTGCTTTGCGGACCGTGGGGGTCATGAGGATCGCGCTGGTCGTGCACAGCAGGACTGCGAACGTGCGTCGAGGTGCTGTCTGGTTCAGCCGGCGACATACGTGCTGCGCTCAGCAGTTTGCATACACGGCGTAGTAGCGACTCGTGTACAAGCGCTTGTAGCTTGCCGGCGGTATCTGATTGCGCGGATCGTCGCCGACGTCGACGATCGCATCGACGAACACGGCTTCGCCGAGCGGATAGACCGCGACACTTCCATGGCGTAGCCGGTCTTCGAGTCCATAGGCGCCCTTGAGCGCATCCGCGCTTGCCTCCGAGCGAGCGACGATGTCGCGCTGACCCGTGCTGTTCAAGATCCAGCGGGTGTCGGGGATCAGCTTGTTGTTCGGCAGCGACAGCAAGGGACAGCGTTTCAACTCGTCCGCCACGGCCGGGCTATGAAGAGCGCTGGCAAGTCCCTCGTGGAAGTTCTCGTGGTCGGCAAGCGTGGTACGCAAACTCGAGAGGCTGAGCGTGTTTGCGGCAGACACGGCACCGTAGAGGAGCAGCAGTGCCGCCGCCACCATCCATACGCGCCTCAGCGTCGTCCCTGATTCGAGCATCGACCAACCGCCGACCGCGACCGCACAGAAGACGAGCATCACAACCGAGGAGCCGATCATGTAGCGGTCCACGACCGACGCACCAACCGCGCCCTCGGCAACGAACACAAACAGCAGCACCGCGAGCACGACCAGCGGCACGAGCACGCGTCGCGGCGTCAACCAGATTGCGATCAACGCACCGGCAACACTGCCGAGCACCACAGGCAGCTTGTCAATTCGCACGGCGTAGTTCCAGGTCGAGGAGAGCACACTTGAGAAGCCCTGCGTGCGTTCCAGTTCGGAGGCGAGCCCTGAGGTGGAGTGAAGCGAGTAGAGCGGGTCACCGGTGACGACCGCGTCAACGCCGATCCACAGCACGGGCGCGATCGCAGCCAGAGCGAGATAGCGCAGGCGCGTAGAAGTGTCCGCCGGGTAGGCGCACCACAGCCAGTAGACGCCGCTCAAGAGCCACGCATCGGGGCGCAACAGACCAGCGGCCGCCAGCAACAAGAACACAAGCGGCCCGCGCCGCGGACGTTCTACCTCCAAGGCCGTTGCCCATACGACAAGCGCGACATAGCTGATGTCGAGGTAGCCCTGAGCAGCCAGGTTCTCGATGAAGAAGCGGCTGAGCACGAGCAATCCGGCGAAAGCGCCGACGATCGGGCCGAAGCAGAGCCTGCCGAGCCGATAGAGGCCGGCGACCAACGCTACGAAGGAGACGATCGAGCCGAGCACAACCAGGCGCGCCCCGCTTTGGCCGACGATCGAACAGAGCGCTCCGAAGGCGATCGCGAGCGGATGCTCGGTCGGCCCGCGATAGACGCTGAAGTCGGGCATATGCAGGTGCAGCAGGTCACGCCCCCACAGCAGCGCGTAGAAGGAGTCGTAGGTCGGATACGTGGGGAAGGCGAAGTAGCCGACAAGTGCCAGCAGGCACATCACAGCAAACGCGAGCTTGGCCCACGTCGAAACTGGCACTGCACGCAACCTTTGCAAAGAGCCACCCTTCTCGCCCGGCCCGGGCCGTGTCAGCGTCGCGCTTGCCATCCGGCTGTAGAGCCTATCTGCGCGTCCGCCCACACCAACCCGGCCACACCGTCCTCACTTACGCTTTTCAGGGCACCGGCGGGGAACTTCGTTGCATATCCGCAGGCACGCCGGCTCGACGGGATAGGCTTTGGCCGGTGAAGCTAATAATCCAGATCCCCTGCTTCAACGAGGCGGAGCAGCTGCCCGCCACGCTTGCCGACCTGCCGCGTAAGATCGCCGGCTTCGACGTCGTCGAGTGGCTAATCGTCGATGACGGCTCGACCGACGAGACGATCGCTGTCGCACGCGCACACGGCGTGGACCATGTGGTGCGCCTCACGAACAACAAGGGGCTCGCCGCCGGCTTCCAGGCTGGGCTGGATGCCTGCTTGAAGCTTGGCGCCGACGTCGTGGTGAATACCGACGCAGATAACCAGTACTACGGCAGGGACATCGTCAAGCTGGTCGAGCCGATCCTTGAGGGCCATGCCGACATGGTCGTGGGCGATCGCGAAGTGAGCAACATCGAGCACTTCTCGGCGTTGAAGAAGCTCTTGCAACGTCTCGGCTCATGGGTCGTGCGCCAAGCCTCTTCCACTTCCGTCCCAGACACCACCTCGGGCTTCAGGGCCTACAACCGCGAGGCGGCCATCCAGATGCTGGTTGTCTCGAAATTCACCTACACGCTTGAGACGATCATCCAGGCCGGCAAGCAACTGGTCGCGATCGATCATGTCCCAATCAGGACCAACCCGAAGACGCGCGAGTCACGCCTGTTTCCCTCGATGGGTGCCTATGTACGGCGCAATTCGATCTCGATCTTTCGTATCTACGCGCAGTACGAGCCCTTGCGCGTGTTCTGGAGCCTGGCAGCGGTGATCGGTATGGCGGCATTGGGCGTGTGGATTCGCTTCGTTGTCGCCTACGCCGAAGGCAACGGCAAGGGGCACGTGCAGTCGCTGATTCTGGGGGCTGTGCTGTTCATCGCGGCGGTGGTGCTGTGGGCGCTCGGCGTGATCGGCGATCTGCTGGCCGCACAGCGAGTGATGACGCAGAAGACCTTCGAGCGGGTGCGCAGGATCGAGCTGCAGCTCGGTGTGGAGCCCTCTCACTATGAAGCCAATCCGGCACGGTTGAGCGACGAGGGAACCGATCCGCCGCGCGAGGATCACCCACAAGACACGCGCGAATCGGAGAGGACGGTGGAGGTATGAGCAGTGGCGTGACCGTGTCGAAAGACGGCGTCGTCACCGGCAACACCTACGACAAGTACGGCTCGGCCAACCCGCTAGTGCGGCGCATGATGGCGGGCTTCGAGCGCACGCTCGACGAACTGTTCGCCGCCGCCAGCCCCTCTTCGTTGCTGGATGTCGGCTGCGGAGAGGGCGTGCTCGTACACAAGTGGGCGCAGCGACTCCAGGGAAGCCGCGTCGTGGGGATCGACCTCGAGGAGCCTTCGATCCAGGCCGGCTGGGAACAGCGCCAAGCGCCGAACCTCGAATATAAGGTGATGCGAGCCGAGAACCTGCCCTTCGCCGATAACGAGTTCGACGTTGCCTGCGCGATCGAGGTGCTCGAGCATCTGCCCGACCCCGAGCATACGCTTTCGGAGATGGCCCGCTGTGCCGAGCACAGGCTGCTCGTATCGGTGCCGCGCGAGCCACTGTGGCGGATGCTGAACATGGCTCGCGGCGCCTACTGGTCGCAGCTTGGCAACACGCCTGGGCACCTCAACCACTGGTCCAAGCGCTCGTTCGTACAGCTGCTCTCGCGCTATGGGGACGTCGTCGAGGCACGCTCGCCGTTCCCCTGGACGATGCTGCTTGTCCGCCTCGGGTGAGCGGCCCCCGGCGGCACCTGGGGCTGCCGCGATGACGGGCCGATCCACCACGACAGACGAGCAGGCTGCAGCCGCGCCGGAGCGTGCACAGCAGAAGTCGCCTCGCTCATATGGCAGCGGGGCGCGCATCCTGTCGATCGGGATCGCCTCGACCGGGGTCCTGACGTTCGCCTACTTCTCGATCGCAAGCCATGTGCTCGGAGAAGTCGCTGCCAAGCGCGTGGACCTGTTGTGGTCGATCATGTTCGTGATCATCTCGGTGATCTACCGGCCGATCGAACAGCTGCTCTCGCGGACGATCGCCGACCGCCGCGCCCGCGGGCACGAACAGCATTCGGTGCGCGTGCCGATCGCGATCCAGACCGGCTTCGCGCTGGTGTTCCTGATCCTGGCGCTGGCTTTGCACGAAGTGCTGATCGACGATGTCTTCGACCATTACGCGGCGCTGTACTGGGTACTGGTGGTCGGCACGCTTGTATATGCCGCCAGCTATTTCGCCCGCGGCTGGCTGGCGGGACACGAATACTTTGGGCTGTTCGGCGGCCTTGTACTGATCGAATCGCTCTCGCGCCTGTGCTTCGCGCTGGCGGTCGCGCTCGGCATCCTCCACGGCCAAACCGCGGTCGTGCTGGGAATCGCGGCGGCGCCCTTCGTCTCGCTCGTCGTCGTGCCGGTGGCGTTCACGCGGCGCTCCAGCGAGCTTTCCGGGAAGCCGGAAATGGAGGATCTCGAGGAGCTGGATGCGGCCTTGGCGGGGCCTGGGACTGAGGGCGTCGAGGAGGCTGTGGCGGCAGACGAGCTGTCGCTACGGCGTGGGTCGGGCTTTGCGTTTGCTGTCTCCGGTGTGATGCTCTCCGAGCAGACGCTGCTGAATGCTGCTGTCTTGACGGTGGATATCACCTCGACCAACGTGGCGCTTGCTGGGATCGTGTTCAACGTGCTGCTGATCGCGCGTGCTCCGCTTCAGCTCTTCCAGGCGATCCAGACCTCGCTGCTGCCCCACCTCACCGGCCTGGAGGCAACGGAGGGCCACCAGGCATTCGCCAAGGCGATCCGCGTGACGGTGATGGCGATCGCCGCGTTTGCGCTGGCTACGGCACTCGGTTTGCTGGCGATCGGGCCGCCGGTGATGAAAACGCTGTTTGGCCAGAGCTTCGAATACGGTCGCGTCGGCCTTGCGCTGATCGGACTCGGCATGGGCATGCACCTGACCTCCGGGGCTCTAAACCAGGCGGCTCTCGCCCGCAACCAGGCGCGCACCGCCGCAACCTGCTGGATCGTGGCAGCCGTGGTGTTCGTCGCCTGGATGCTGGTGCCACTCGTCCCAGAAGAACTGCTGCGCACCGAGATCGGATACCTGGGCGCCACCAGTCTTTTGGCGCTGATGCTGAGCTTCGTCTACAGACGGGGAGCACCACTGCGTCAAAGCGTGCCGGTGGTGGCGCAATAGGCCGACCTGCTGCGAAGTCCGTCGCTCGTGCGACGGGTCAGAGCGCGCCGAGGGCGTCGACGATCCCGCGGTAGGCAGCGGCCGGGTCAGGCTCGCCAAAGATCGCCGAGCCCGCGACGAACAAGTTTGCCCCCGCTGTGCGACACGGGGCCGCTGTATCGGCGTCGATGCCGCCGTCGACCTCAAGCGCAACGCCGTCACCTAGAATGTGGCGCAGCCGCTCGATCTTGTCGAGCGAATGCTCGATGAATTCCTGTCCGCCCCACCCGGGTTGACGGTCATGCACAGCACCAGATCGATCGCATCCGCCAGCTCGCAACCGCGCCGACCGGTGTCGCCGGGTTGATCGCGACGCCGACACTTGCGCCACCCTCACGACGAGGCTTGCCGTATAGGCGATGTGAGGCGTGGCCTCGGCATGAAAGGTGATCGAATGAGCGCCGGCTTTTAGGAACTCGGGAATCATGCGCTCGGGGCGCTCGATCATCAGGTGCACGTCGAGCATCGCCCCCACCTGCTCGACCTGCTCGCGCAGCGCGCCAACCACTATTGGACCGAGAGTGATTGAAGGGACGAAGTGTCCGTCCATGACGTCGACATGAATGACACGCGCCCCCGCAGCAAGCACCTCCCCCACCTGCTCGCCAAGTTGCGCGAAATCGGCAGAGAGGATCGACGGCGCCACACGCACCCCGCGCAGGAGATCTCTACTTGACATGCTCAAATCCTCTCAGCTGACGACGTCAGATTGCCATGAGCATGCTGTCGCCACAGTTGTTGCACTTGAGAATCGCGGTCGATGACATGCGCACGATCGTCGAGTGCTCACCGCAGTTCGGGCATACCGAGGACAGCTCGAAACGGTGCAGACAGTAGACACAGCGGTATCTGCCCGGGAGGTTCGTGGGCCGCAACCAGGGCTCACTGCAATTCGGGCACAGTGGACCGAGATCCACCGGATCTTTCTTCGGTGCAGGCTGAGCGTCGTCCATGCCTGTCAGAGCCTACCCGTGGAGGGGTCCCCTATTCGCCGCATCCGCGCAATGAAGAAACCAGCCGTGGATCACGGTGGGGCATCGTCGCTGAGCCTCGGGCATGCTTGGGTGGATATGGGATTGTTGTTCGTGGCTGAGGTCATCGAGCGCGAAGTGCGAGTTCCGATCGAGGAACCGTTCGATCTGTTGCTCGTTCTCTTGCGGGGAGATCGTGCACGTGGAATAGACCAGCACGCCGCCCGGACGGAGCGCCTGGGCACCGGCGTCGAGGATCGCCGTCTGGATTTGGACCAACTTCTCGATGTCCTCGGCGGTGACACGCCAGCGCAGGTCGGCGCGAGCCTGGAGCGTGCCCAGACCCGAGCATGGCGGGTCAACGAGCACGCGATCGTAAACTGACCCCTCGGGGCGCGCTCTACGGCGTCGGCCAGCTCGACGCGATACTTGGGCGTGCAGTCGACCCGCCGTCTGCCCAGCTCTGCGGCTCCCGCCGGTTGCGCTCGACCGCTACGACTTCGCCCTGTCCCCATCAGCGCCGCGAATGAGTGCTCTTGCCGCCGGGGGCCGCACACAAGTCGAGCACGCGCTCGCCTGGCTGAGGATCGAGCGTCCGTGCGACGAGCATCGCCGCGCGAGATTGGGCGATGACCGCGCCCGACGCCACAGTGGAGCCGTGCAGCGTCGAGCGGACCATCGAGCACGAGCGCCTCGGACAGCTAGGGGTCGGTATGCGTGGCCACGCCCATCTCGGCCGCGACGCGACGGGTCGGCGCGCAGCGTGTTTACGCGCAGCGCCAGCTCGCCCGGCTCGTTGTCGGCGGCCATCAGCGCGCGTGCATCCTCCGGCCCGAGCTCCTCCCACCAGAGACGCGCGAGCCACTTGGATGGGAGTGCGCGATCGCGGCCTGCTCGGGCGTGTCCTCGCGCAGGGCGCCGATCAGCGCGGCGGCTCCCTCGCGCATCGCCCGGCGCAGCACGGCATTGACGAGCTTGTGACCCGAGCCTCGGCCTGGTCTTTGCCAGCTCGACCGCAGTCAGCGACGACCGCGTGGTCGGGCGCACCGTCGAGGTAGAGCAGCTCATACAGGCCGAGCCGCAAGGCCGCCAGAACGGGAGGGTCAAGCCGTGCGGAGGGCGACCCGCGAGACGTTCGATCACATGGTCGAGCGTGCCCGATCGTTGGATCGCGCCGTAGGCCAGGCGCATCGCAAGCGCACGGTCGCGCGCGTCGAGCTCGCGGCCTCGGCGTGCAGTGCGCGATCGGCGTAGGCGCCCTGCTCGAATACACGACGCAGCACGGCATAGGCACAGCGCGTGCGGACGCGATTGTGGCGCTTGCGCAGCGCCCCGCGCTGGGCCGCTGCCGGCCTTGTCACGGCCGCTGCCGGGACGACCGCGTCGGCTGCCGTCCGCCCCGAGTGAGCTTGCTCACGCTGTGGTAGGCCGTGACCGCGCAGGAAAGCATCAGCTTCCATCGGCCGCTTCCCGGGCGGCTGGACTTCGAGCAGCTCCAGCCGGCCCTGCACGCAGTCCAGCACAGCCAGCCATCGCCATCGTGCCACGCCCTCGCCCTCAGCTGCCGGCAACCTCGCCAGCGCAGCCCGCTGCACGCCGAGCAGACTGTCCGTCGGACAGCGCGACACGCGCGCCGATGTGCGGGTGCAAAGCCCGTACAACGCGCTCCAGCTCGATGGCCGGCCGCATGGGTCCAGCAGTCGGTCCGCGGGGCCATCTTCTCGGCATAGGTGACGCCTGCCTCGTCCTGCTCGGCGAACGGCAGCGCCTCGCCACGATCCAGCGCTCGAGGGCGTCGAGCAGCAGTTCACCCCCGAGCTCGCTCGAGCCGCGCGGCAAGCGAACCGTAGGTGTCCTCGGGCGCAGATCGGCTCACTCGCCGTCAGACACACCGGCCCGCTGTCAAGACCCGCAGTGAGGCGCATGATCGATACGCCGGTCTCTCGTCGCCGGCCATGATGGCTCGCTCGATCGGCGCAGCGCCACGCCAGCGCGGAAGCAGCGAGGGGTGCACGTTGAGCATCTCGTAATCGGAGAGCAGCGGCTCCTTGATGAGCGCACCGAACGCGCACACGACCACCGCATCGGGTTCGAGCTCGACGATCAACTCGCGCGTGCGGAATCGTTGACGCTCTCGGGCTGGGCCAGCTCGAATCCGAGCGCGCGCGCGGTCTCGGCGACCGGCGGCGAGGAGAGTCGCGCCCTCGGCCGGCGGGACGGTCAGGGCGCGTGAGCACGAGCGCCGGCGGCGAGGCGCGGCTGCCCGCGCTCCCCGACCCTGCCAGCACAGCCGGCGGCAAACTCCGATGTGCCGAGGAAGACCGTGCGCCGTCAACAGGCCGTCGCGCCGAGACCGTCCTACGCCGCGCTCGCGGCCGCGACTGCCCTCGCGCATTTCGCGCATCGCCTGCTTGCGCACTCGCGCGGGATCCGGTCGAGAATCAGGACGCCGTCGAGATGGTCGATCTCGTGCTGGATGACGCGTGCCTCCAGTCCCTCGGCCTCGATCACCACCTCCTTGCCATGCGCGTCACGCGCACGTACGCGCACCTGTGCGGGTCGCTCGACCTCGATGTGCACGCCGGCAGGCTGAGGCAGCCCTCTTCGGCGATCTCGAGCTCTCGCTTGCCCACTCAATCACCGGGTTGACCAGCGCGGTGAGGGTCGTCGGTATCGGCGCGTAGACGAGCACGCGGTGCAGCATGCCGATCTGGGTGGCAGCGAGCCCGATGCCGAGCGCATCGTGCATCAGCTCCCCATGCGCTCGATCTCGTCCGCAGCGAATCATCGAAGCGATCGACCGGCAGCGCGGTGGCGCGCAAGACGGGGTCGCCGAACTTGCGCACCTGGCGCAGCGCTGCGTCGCGGCGCGCCAGCGTCTCGGGGTCGAGCTCGGCGCGTCGAGCCGCCGCTCGCGCTCGACCTCTGAGTCCATCAACTCGGTGTCGAGCTCGATCGACTCGGTCCTCTCGGCTATGTCTTCGGCGTTGAGCCTCGTGGATTATTCTAGAGCTCGCCGAGCCTGCAGCCGCTGCTACTGCGGGTCGACGTCGACGCTGAAGCTGACCCCGCTGGGTCCGGCGTCGGCCGCCTGCTGCACGGCCGCACCGATGCAGACGCACGGCCCCGAGCACGCTCGGCCGGCCTTGACGACCAGTACCTGGCGCTCACGCCCGCGTAGGCGAAATAGAGCCGCGGGGCCCAATATCTCGGCGCCATGCTGCTCGCGCCGATCGGGGATCGGCCAGCAGGCGCTCTCGGCCGCCGGCGGCCGCGCGGGCCGGAGTGCTCGGCCGGCAGACGACCGTGATCAGACTGCGAGTAAGGCGGATAGTCGCAGCGCCCGACGACGTTCGAGCTCGCCGGCGAGGAAACCTTCGCTGTCGTGTCGCGGCGGCGTGTACGATCGAGCGCGCTTGCGGCGCGATGGTCTGCACGAGCACCTGACCCTCGCCGCCACGGCCGACACGACCGGCGAGCTGGGCGATGAGCGCAAATGTCCGCTCCTCGGCGCGAAAATCGGGGAACCGCAAGGTCGCGTCGGCGTCGAGCACCACACCGAGCGTGACGTCGGCGAAGTCGTGGCCCTTGGCGACCATCTGCGTCCGACAGCACTCCGGCGGGCGCAGCCTCGAAGCGACTGCAGCAGATCGCTGACCCCCCTACTCCGGCGCGTCGTCCGCTCCACTGGCATTGCCGCGGCTGCTCCGCTCGCACCGCGTGTCGGCGTCCAGCGAAACACGGGGAAATCGCCATCGTCGAGCGTCGCGGCGAGGTCGTGCTGCAGGCGCTCGGTGCCGGCGCCATGACGAGCGACCGTCCCGAGCCCACGTACAGCGCTCGGGACCTGCTCGCGGTGACCGCAGTGGTGACAGGCAACATCCCTCGCGCGATGCAATACGAGCGCGACGTCGCACTGCGGGCAACTCCAGACCGCCCACAGGAGCGGCAGGTGAGGAAGTTCGACCAGCCGCGGCGGTTGAGCAGCACGATCGCCTTGCCCCGCGCGCGCGCACATCGGCGAGGGCCTGCGCTGTGTGGGGATGCAGGCCGTGAGGCTGACCGCGCATGTCGAGCACGCTGACAGGCGGCAGCGGACGCCCATCGACGCGTCGCGAGCAGACGCAGCCGGGGCAGTCATGTGGCTCTCCGGCCGCGGCGTGGCGCTGCCGAGCAGCAGCAGCGCCTTGCAGTCGCTTGCGCGGCGGGCGGCGACGGCACGTGCGTCTAGCGAGGGTCGCCTTCGTGCTTATAGGAAGCATCGTGCTCCTCATCGACCACGATCAGACCGAGCCGCTCGATCGGCGCGAAGACGGCCGAGCGAGGCCCTACGCAGACGCGCGCCTCACCCGAGCGCAGTCGCCGCCACTCCTCATAGCGCTCGCCCGACCGTGAGACGAGAGTGCATCACCGCGACGGTGTCGCCGAAGCGCTCGATGAAGCGCCGACGATCTGCGGCGTGAGGGCGATCTCGGGGACGATCACGATCGCCCCACGTCCTTGCTCCAGCGTGGCGGCAGGCGCGCAGGTAAATCTCGGTCTTACCCGATCCGGTTACCCCGTGCAGCAACCGCGACCGGCGACGGACGCGTGCGAAGCCTCAGATGCAGCTCGCGAGTACCGCTGCTGCTCAGCCGTGAGTTTCAGACGGCCTCGGCAATGGAGCGCCGAGCAGGCATGTGATCGGTCGCGCGGGGTGCGGCGTTTGCGCCCGCTCAGCCGCCGCGCGGCTCCGGGCGGCAACACGAGTGCGAGCGCACGCGCGATCGTGGAGCAGTACTCCGTGGCAAACCACTCGGCAAGCGCGACGAGATCGACAGGAACGCCCGAGCTCAAGCGCCCGCAAAGGCGCGAGCAGCCTCTCCTCGGATATCTCGCTGCGCTCGGCCAGCGCCATCGACCACGCCCAGCACCTCTCGGCGCCCAAAAGGCACGACGAGCATCGAGCCGACGTCCACCCCTTCGCGCAACTCCTCAGGCAGGCGATAGTCAAACGGCCCGCGCAACGCGCGGGCCGTGGTCATCGGCTCGACCTTGGCGATTGCAGACATGGGAAAGAAGAGACGCCGGACCGCAGAGCGGGCACCCCTGCGAATTGCCGCGAACCGACAGAATCCCGCCTCACGACCTGATCAAAGGCCCCGCCGGCAGGCCCGACAGGCTCGACCCGTCAGAGCCCGCAGCCGGCGCAACGCCTCAGCCCGGTCGGTCCGCTCCCAGGTGAAATCGTGATCGTCGCGTCCGAAATGCCCGTAGGCGGCGGTCTTCTGGTAGATCGGCCGATGCAGCTTGAGCTCCTCGCGGAAAGCTCCAGGACGCAGATCAAAGTGCTCGTCCACGAGCTGGGCGATCTGTTCGCGACCGATCTTCTCGGTGCCCAACGTCTCGACCATGACCGACACCGGATGCGCAACACCGATCGCATCGGCGACCTGTACCTCTGTACGGTCGGCCAGGCCCGCGGCGACGATGTTCTTGGCAACCCAGCGTGCCGCGTAGGCA